>CAYOCP010000024.1:0-73575 GCA_964402505.1 uncultured Geminicoccaceae bacterium | reverse complement strand
CGCACGAACCGCCCCCAGTGGCAGCCATTGGCATGGCGCAAGGGCGCCTCGAGCGGCACCGTCACCGTCGTCGGCCGGATACCGGTGATCCGGATCGGTCGCGCCATCAGCCCGTCTCCCCAAAGGTATCGCTGCCGCGAAGGAGATCACAAACGCCGTCCCGGCGAAAGCCGGTGCCCCGTCGCTTGTCGGCCGTCGGCTCCCCGGCGTATCCTCGAGGGAGAACACGCATGTCAGGGGCTGCCCATGCCGCTCTACATCAAGGACGAACGAGTGGCCGCGCTGGCGCGCGATCTCGCCAGACGGCGACGCTGCACCGTGACGGAGGTCGTGCGCCAGGCGCTGGAGAAGGAAGCCCGAAGCTCAAGGATCGAACGCCAGATCCGCTGGCAGGCCATCAAGGAGATTCAGGCCCGAGCAAGGCAGACGTGGCAGGGACCGCGCGCTTTCGACCATGACTTCCTCTATGACGATCAGGGCGATCCCGTCTCCTGACCTCCGCGGGCGGCACCTCGGCGATCGCTTCGCCCATGCCGTCGCCCGCCCGCTCAATGCATCCACCAGCCGCCGTCGACCGTGAGGTTCTGGCCGGTGATGAAGCGCGCCTTGTCGGAGACGAGGAAGAGGATGGCCGCGGCGATGTCCTCGGGGCTGCCGCGATATTTCAGCGCCTGGTGGTCGAGCAGGAACTTCTCGTAAGTCTCGAGCTGATCGGCCCAGACCTCCTTCTCGAGGGCCGTCGGGATGGCCCCGGGGCTCACCGCGTTGGCGCGGATGCCGAACTTGCCGAGCTCGCGCGCCAAAGACCGCGTGAGACCCAGAAGCGTGCCCTTTGAGGAGACGTAGGAGGTGAAGTCCGACCAGCCGCCATTGAGCGTGACGGAGCAGATCTGGATGATCTGCCCCCAGCCCTTCCGCTTCATCGAGGGCACCACCGCCTGGGCCAGGGCGATGGCCGCGGTCGCGTTCACGTCCTGCACCTTGCGCCATTCCGCGAGGTCGTAGCCGTCGACCGGCTTCAGAGGGTTGATCGCGGCATTGTTGATCAGGATGTCGATGCCGCCGACCTCGCCGTCGAGCCGCCGCGCGAGGTCCTGCGCGGAATCGGGATCGGCGAGGTCGCATTCGACGAAGCGCACCGCCCCGGCTCCCTTCGGCAGCCCGGCCGCCAGGCCCTCCGCCACCTCGCGCCCCTTGATGTCGAGCATCAGGACGTCGGCACCCGCCTCGGCCAGCCCCTTGCTCTCGGCGACCCCGAGCCCGCCGGTCGCCCCCGTCACCAGCGCCGTCCTGCCCTTGTGCTCCATCTCTCCCTCTCCTCTCTCCCGGCTCAGACGATCAGATCGGTCAGCTCGTCGATCGTCGTGTCGCCCTTCTCGATGTCCGCGATCTTCCGGCCGCGCGCCATGGCGACGATGCGGTCGGAGATCGGAAAGATGTGATGCAGGTTGTGGCTGATGAAGATCGAGCCGATGCCCTGCTCCTTCAGCGACAGCACGTAGTCGAGCACCTTGCCCGTCTCCTTGACCGAAAGGTGGTTGGTCGGCTCGTCGAGGATCAGGAGCTTCGACTTGAAGTACATGGCCCGGGCGATCGCGACCGCCTGGCGCTGGCCGCCCGAGAGCTCCTCGACCGTGGTGTCGGGCGAGCGCTCGGTGAGGTCGATATTGGTCAGGGACCGCGTCGCGTGCTCGACCATGACGCGCCGGTCCATGAGGCCGATGCCGCCGATCCGAAAGCGGGTCAGGGGCTCGCGGCCGATGAACATGTTGCGGGCGATCGACATCGCCGGGACCATCGCCGTGTACTGGTAGATCGTCTCGATGCCGAGCGCCATCGCCGCCCGGGGAGTGTCGAGCCGGACCTCGCGGCCTTCGAAGAAGATGCGCCCGCCATCGGCCGGATGGGCGCCCGAGAGGATCTTGATCAGCGTCGACTTGCCGGCACCGTTGTCGCCGACGAGGCCGACGATCTCGCCGGGCTCGGCATGGAAATCGACCCCGGCCAGGGCCTCCACGCTGCCGTACCATTTCTGCAGGTCCTCGCAGCGCACCAGGGCTCGGGCGGTCGGCCGGACGAAGGTCTCCCGCGCCTGGAAATGCTCCTCCAACCGTGGCGTCATCCACCCCTCCTCATTTCATGCGGCGGGCGCGCGCCCGCACCCAGATGTTGAGGATGACGGCGACGATGGTGAGGGCACCGATGGCGAAGCGGAACCAGTTGGCGTCGATGCGCGCCATGACGAGGCCGTTGTCGATCACCCGGATCAGCGTGGTGCCGACGAGAAAGCCGATGAGCGAGCCGATGCCGCCGGTGAGCGCCGTCCCGCCGATGACGGCGGCGGCGATCGCCTGCAGCTCCAGCCCCTCCCCCAAGGACGGCAGCGCCGAGCGCAGCCGGAGCGTCGTGATCATGCCGGCGAAGCCGGCGAGAAAGCTGCAGAGCATGAAGCAGAAGAGCTTCACCTTGCGCGTGTCGATGCCCATGTCCGCGGCCGCCTGGCTCTGGCCGCCGGTGGCGAAGATCCAGTTGCCGAGATTGGAGAGGTGCAGGAGGATCCCGAGGATCAGGGCGAAGCCGGCGAACCAGAGCATGGAGCTGCGGAAGAGCCCGAGGTCGGCGACGAAGAGGTCGGACGCGAGGTCGGCCGGAAAGGGCGGCGGGAAACCGCCGGAAAGCACGGTCGCGAGCGAGCGCGCCATGAACAGCATGCCGAGCGTGGTGACGAAGCTCGGGATGTTGAAGGTGAGCGTGATCCAGCCGTTGACGTAGCCGACGAGGAGCGCCAGCGCGAAGCCCATGAGCATGGCGGCGACGGGCGGCACCCCCCAGCGCCCCATGGCGATGACCATGAGCATGGGCGCGAGCGCGAAGACCGAGCCGACCGAGAGGTCGAACTCGCCGGCGATCATCAGGATGCCGACGCCGAGCACGACGATGCCGAGCTCCGGCAGCGAGAAGAGGAGGACGCGCGTGTTGCCGAAGGAGGCGAACTGCGGCGCGTAGAGGCTGAACCCGAGGACGACCACGATCAGCATGACGAGCGCGCTGATCTCGGGCCGCGACAAAAGGGTCTTGGCGATCGGCTGCATCGGTGACCTGGATGGGCGGCGGGGCCGTCGCGGGGACGGCCCGGCGGGAACGGATCGAACGAAGGCGGTCAGCGAATCCCCTGCGCCGAGAGCTCGAGCAGCTTGTCGACCTGATCGGGTGTCACCAGCGCCTTGCCGGTGTTCACGTCGTAGGCGCCGAGCGCGTACTCGTTCATGGTGTGCAGCTGGTGGATCGGCACGTAGCCCTGCAGGAAGGGCTGCTGGTCGATGGTGAGCTGGATGTAGCCTGATTTCATCTCCTCGAGCACCACCGGCACGAGATCGAAGCAGGCGAGCAGCACCTCGCCCGGCTCCTTGCCGAGATCGCGCAAGGAGACCGCGGCACCGGCGGCCCAGTAGCCGACATCGAAATAGGCGGTGGTCGGCGTGGTCTGCACGTAGGCGGCGACGCGCTGGCCGGTGATCGCCAGATCGAGGCCGCTGTCGATCTTCTCGTAAGTGACCTCGCGGTCCGGATGCTCGGCGATGTAGTCGTCCATGAACCGCGCGATGCCCGCACCCCGGCTCTCGGCCCAGACCTGGCCGGGCCCGGAGATGCCGATCAGGACGTGGATCGGCCCGTCCTCGGGAAACTGCGGCGCCAGGCCGGCGGCGAGGTCGTAGCCCGCCTGCTCGAGGTCCTGACCGGTGAAGGAGAGGCGGTGCGTCTTGTCCGGATGATCGACATTGGAGGCGAGGACCGGAATGCCCTGGTCCATGGCCCGCTCGATCGCCTCGTCGAAGATGTTGCCGCCGGCGAAGGTCATGATGATGCCGTCGGGGTCCTGCGCGATCGCCGCCTCGAGATTGTTGAGCTGCTCCTGGAAATTGCCGTCCTGCTGCAGGAAGACCATCTGGCAGTCGGCATCGATCTGGCCGCAGGCCTCGTCCATGCCCCTCTTCACCGCCTGCCAGAAGACGTTGGTCGGCGTCGCGTGATGCAGATAGGTGTAGCGCTCCTGCGCCTGCGAAGCGCCCGCCGCAAGCGCGAGCACGATCGCCGCCACCCCACCCGTGAGAACCGGTTTCACCGCCGCCTTCAGCATGTCGACCTCCCCTCGTGATGCCCCTCGAGCGGGCTTGCCCGAAAGCCTAGAGAGCGCGCGTTGCGGCAGCAAGACCCGATTGGCGCCACCCCGCTTGCACCCCGGCCCCGTCCGCGGCCATAGTCCGGGCGCGAGCGGCGGGGAGCAGCAGGAAATGCGGATCGAGATCGCCCTGGATGCCGGAAACGGCGTCGGCGAGGGACCTTTCTGGGACGATCGCGAGAGCGCGCTCCTCTGGGTCGACATCTCGGCCAGGCGCGTGCATCGCTGGCAGCCGGCCACAGGCGAGCGGCGCCTTTGGCAGCTCCGGGACTTCCCCTCGGCCGTGGTGCGGCGCGAGAGGGAGAAGGGCTTGGTCCTGGCCATGCGCGACGGGGTCTACGTCATGGAGGAGGCCACGGGCGCCCTCGAGCTCTTCGTCGCCCACGAGCCCGACCGGCCGGAGAACCGCGCCAACGAGGCGAAATGCGGCCCCGATGGCAGCTTCTGGGTCGGCACCATGCAGAGCAACCTGAATCCCGACGGCAGCCCGAGGGAGATGACGGCGAGCACGGGCGCCCTCTACCGCATCCGCCCCGACCGCGGCGTCACCCGCGAGGTCGACGGTGTGGGTCTCTCGAACACGCTGGCCTGGACCGACGGCGGCCGGACCCTGCTTTTCGCCGACACCCTGACCAACGTCATCAGCGCCTTCGAGGTCCTGGCCGACGGCAGCCTCGGGACGTCGCGCGTCTTCAGCGACGAGAAGCTCGAGGGCCACTGCGACGGCTCGGCCATCGACGCGGAAGGCTACTTGTGGAACTGCCGCTTCGCCGGCTCGTCGATCGTCCGCTTCGCGCCCGACGGCACCGTCGATCGGATCATCGAGCTGCCGCTCCGCCAACCCACCTCCTGCTGCTTCGGCGACCACGGCCTCGAAACCCTCTTCGTCACCTCCGCCCGCCACGGCTTCGACGAGGCGACACTTCGGAGGAATCCGTGCGAGGGTGCCGTGCTCGCCATCGAGACCGGCGTTCGGGGCACCCCCTCCATCCGCTTCGCCGGCTGAAAGGCGCTCCTCATGTCCTCGCACCACGAGCTTCCCGCCACGCCCGAGACCATCGCCTGGGGCTATCTCGACGCCAGCCGTCCCGCCGTGCTTCGAATCGCCTCGGGCGACACCGTGCACCTCACCAGCTTCGGGGCGGCCATCGAGGAGGACCTGCCCGAGGACCGCTCGCTGGTCCATCCGAACCAGCTCCATGCCATTCGCGCCTGCGCGCGCGGGCCGTGCCGCCACATGCTCACCGGTCCGGTCCACGTCGAGGGCGCCGCGCCCGGCGACGTGCTCGAGATCGAGATCCTGGAGATCACGCCCATCGATCCCTGGGGCTACGTGGCCATCATGCCGCTCAAGGGCACCCTGCCCGACGAGTTCGACCGGCCGGTGATGATCCACCCGACCATCGACCTCGAGCGCCGGATCACCCGCCTGCCCTGGGGCAAGGAGCTGCCGCTCGATCCCTTCTTCGGCGTCATCGCCACCGCACCGCCGCCGCACTGGGGCCGCTGCTCGTCGATCCAGCCGCGCCGCTTCGGCGGCAATCTCGACAACAAGGAGCTGCGCGCCGGCTCGACCCTCTACCTCCCGGTCTTCAACGAGGGTGCGCTCTTCTCCGCCGGGGACGGCCACGGCCTGCAGGGCGACGGCGAGGTCTGCGTCACCGCCCTCGAGACCGGCCTTTCCGGCACCTTCCGCCTGACCGTCAGGAAGGATCTCGACTACACCTATCCCTTCGCCGAGACGCCGACGCACCTGATCGCCATGGGTCTCCATGCCGAGCTCGACGAGGCCGCGCGCGTCGCCGTGCGCGAGATGATCGCCCACATCTGCCGCCGCAGCTCGCTCGGCCGCGAGGAAGCCTACATGCTCTGCTCGCTCGTCGGCGATCTCCGCGTCACCCAGACCGTCGACGGCGAGAAGGGCTGCCACATGATGCTGGCGAAGGCGCACCTCTAGGAATCGAGACGGGCCGCCGCCTGGCGTGCCGCCTCGAGATCAGGATCAGGGGCAGGCTCGCCGCAGCGGCAGATATAGACCTCGTGGGCGGGTCGCGCCTCGACCCTGAAGCCGGCCGATCGCAGCATCGCCTCGGCCGCGGCGTGGTTCGGGATCCACCAGTTGGTCGGATCGCCCGCGAAGGTCGTCTCGATGAAGGCCATCCTGGGCCAGCCCGGATCCTCGAGCCGGTTTCGGCTGGCGAAGCCCTGGTCCTCGCATGCATCGGCCGCCACCGCCTCGCCGCCATGCGTCAGCGTCTGGAAGACCAGCATGCCGGGTCTCGTCGAGGCGAGCAGGTCGAGGGCGAGGAGCGGGTGGCGGAGATGGTAGAGGACCCCCATGAAGAGCACGAGGTCGAAGCGTCCGAGCCGGTCCACCTCCCAGATCGAGGCGCGGCGGAAGGCGACGCGGCCCGCAGCGAGGTGGCGCCTCGCCCAGCGTGCCTGCGCCAGGTAGTGCTCGTCCACGTCGATGCCCAGCACCTCCGCACCCCGCGCCGCCAGGGCGAAGCTGTAGAAGCCGGCATTGCAGCCGATGTCGAGCACCCGGGCACCTGTGAGATCGGCCGGCAGATGCGGGGCGATCTCCCGCCACTTGAAGCGCGGGAAGTCGCCGAGGAAGTGATCCGGCGCGGTCTGCGCCCCGCCGGGCAGATGGAGATTGTGGAACCAGGGCGCCAGCCGGGCGATGTCCTCCGCCAGGTTCGCCATTGCCCCTACCCGCCGGCCGCCATGGCGAGGTCGCGCTCGAGCTCACGGGCGCGGTGCATCGCCGTGTGGTGGGACAGCACGCGCCGGCGCCCCGCCATGCCCACCGCCTCTGCCTGCCCGTCCGCCAGGGTCGAGAGCGCCTCGACCACCATGGCCGTGTCGTCGACCACCAGAAGCTCCCGTCCCGGCTCGAAGAAATCCTCGATGCCGGTCCAGCGATCGGTGAGGATCGGCACCCCGCAGGCGGCCGCCTCGAAGAGCCGCACGCTCGGGCTGTGGCCGAGCTCGATCATGGCCCGGCGGGTCAGGTTCAAAGCGAAGCGCAGGCTCGCGTAGAAGCTGGCGTGCCCGGTCGGCGGCACGTGCTCGATCCGCTCGACATTGGCGGGCCAGTCGATGCTTTCCGGATATTGCGGCCCCGCCACGACGAAGCGCCTTTCGGGCAGGCGCCGCGCCGGCTCCAGCAGCAGCCGCTCGAGCGCCGCCTGCCGGTCGGCGCTGTAGGTGCCGAGATAGCCGAGATCCCGGCGCTTCTCCCCGAAAAGCGGCCGGTAGAGATCCGCGTCCACACCGCAATGGAGCGGCCGGGCGCGCCGGGCGCCGAAGCGCTTCTCGAGCCGCTCGAGCGCGGCACCGCCGCTGAAGGAGAGGTAGAGATCGAAGCGGGGGATCAGCGCCGGCGTCAGGTACTCGTGATCGCCGGCCTCGAGCTTCGCGAGCGTCACCGGCGTGTCGATGTCGTAAAAGGCGACCGGGCCCCGGGCGATGGCGAGGACGCGCTCGGCGACCTCGACCCCATCCGGGACATAGGAGCCGAGGATCACCGCGTCGGCCGCCCGAAGCACCGGCCGCAGCGCCGTCAGGTCGTCGAGCGAGCGGTAGAAGCGGAGCTCGCAATGCGGCGAGCGCGCGAGGTCGCGGTTCTCCGCATACCAGGGCACGTCCCGCTCGAGGAACGTCACCTCGTGGCCCCGCGCCTGCAGCGCCCGGACCAGCGCCCGGTAGGTGGTGGCGTGGCCGTTGCCCCAGGAGGAGGAGAGGCTGAGGCCGAGGATCACGATTCTCATGCGCGCACCCGCCGCCGCTCCGCCGCCATCTGCCGCAGGTGCTGGTCGACCTCGGCCGCCCGCCGCTCGTAGCTGTGCGCCGACCGCACCCGCTTCAGCGCCCGCCGGCCGATCGCCTCCGCCCGCTCCCGGTCGAGCGCCGCCAGATGCGCCGCCACCTCCGCCCCGTCCCTCGCCACCAGCACCTCGCTCCCGGGCTCGAGGAACATCTCGATGCCCTCCCAGTGATCCGTGATCAGGCAGGCGCCGGCACCCGCCGCCTCGAAGACCCGCGTCGCCGGCGAGAATCCGGTTTGCGCCATGCTGTCGCGGGCGATGTTCAGGACGGCGAGAGCGGTGGCGTTGAAGGCGTTGTGCTCCGGCGTCGGCACGTGGCCGAGCCGGACCACGTTCGCCGGCAGGTCGAAATCGTCCCAGCCCGACCCGCCGAGCAGGAAGCGGCGCCCGGGCAGGCGCCTCGCCGCCTCGAGGAAGAAGGCGTGGACCCGTGCCTCCCGGTCCGGCAGGCGGTTGCCGAGGAAGGCGAGATCGGCCCGAAAGCGCGGATCCGCAGGCACCGGAAAATGCGTCGTCGTGTCGAGGCCGTTGTAGACGGGCGCGCAGAAGCGGGCACCGAAGTCGCGATAGGCGCGCATCACCGGCTCGCCGCCGCCATAGGTGAAGACGGCATCGAGCCTCGGCAGGCTGCGGCGCAACACGTGGTCGGGCGTGCTCCTCATGGCGGCCAGCGTCGCCGGCGCGTCGACGTCCCAGAAGACCCTGAAGGCCTCCGGCGATGCCCGCTCGAGCACGCCCGTCAGGAGCGCCTCGTCGAAGACCCCGACGCCGCTCGCCTTGACGACCAGATCGGCGAAGGCCGCATGGCCGAGCGCCACCTCGAGCCCCTCGGGCGTCGCCTCCCAGACGACCACCCGCGCCCAGTCCGGCGGCTCCATGTCGCGATGGGCCTGGCGGCCGAAAGCGTCGGGCTCGAGGAAGGTGATCTCGTGGCCCAGCGCCGCCAGATGGCGGAGCAGACCCCGGTAGTAGGTGGCGGCCCCGTTCCAGTAGGACGAGAGGAGGCTGGAGCCGTAGAAGGCGATGCGCATCAGGCATCCACCCGCGAAGCGGCCCGGCCCAGCCGCTCGACGAGGCCCAGAAGCTCGTCCGCCCGGTGCGCGCAGGTGTGGCGCCTCCTGATGGCCTCGAGCCCGGCGGCGGCGAGGCTGGCGCGGAGCGCCGGGTCGTTCCGGAGGTCGCGCATCCGGGCCTCCATCTCGGCACCGTCGCGAGCCACGAGGAAGTCGCTGCCCGGCCGGAACAGACCTTCCGTGTCCGGCCAGAAGGCGGAGAGCAGGGGAATGCCCGAGGCCAGGGCCTCGAAGACGCGGATCGTCGGAATGCCCGGCAGACGCTCGACGTAGAAGCGGCGCGGCACGTGCACGGTGGCGAGGTGGCGGGCGAAGCGCGCCGGCACCTCCGCATTGGCGATCCAGCCCCGATAGACGAAGCCGTAGCGCGCCAGCGTCGCCAGCGCCTCTTGCGGATAGCGCACGCCGTGCACGTCGAGGGCGAGACCCTGGCGCGCCGCCGGCCGGAAGAGGAACGCGTCGAGCTCGGCGGTGCGCTCGCCGTCGCCCCAGTTGCCGATCCAGACGAGGCCGGAGCGCGGCCCCTCGCGCTCGGGCGGCCTGAAGAGCGTGGTGTCCGCCGCCTCGTGCCAGACGAAAACGCGCTCGCCCCAGCCCCGTCGGCGATAGACCTCGGCGAGGCTCTCGCCGAACGCGAGGATGCCGTCATAGGCGTCGAGGTCGAGCGCTCCCATGGCACCCGGATCGCTCACCGCCCGGTGATGCGTGTCGTGAAAGAGAAGGGTGAACCGGCCGCCCCGCGCGCGCAGCCGCCCGAGCGCCGCGACCATGGCGGGGCCCGTCCACTCGTGGACGATCACGAGATCGGCACCGTCGGCGATCCGCTCGGCAGCCTGGGCGTCCTCGTAGGTGGCACGGCGAAGATCGGGAAAGGCGCTCTCGAAGGCCTCGAGCGCCTCGGGCCCGTGATCCTGGAGCAGATGCTCGAGCGACCATGCCCCTTCCGGCTCGTAGGCGATGCAGCGATGGCCGCGCCGCCCCAGCTCCCTGAGGACACCACGGAGGAAATGGGCGTTGCCGTGGTTCCAGCAGGAGGCGAGGGAATGGGTCAGGTAGGCGATGTTCATGAAGCGGCATCCGGTGCCCAAGATGGCGCGAGGAAGCGCTCGTAGAGGCCGATCATGCCGGCCGCCATGCCATCGACGCCGTATCGCTCCGCCCGCGACCGCGCCGCCCCGCCGAGCCGCTCGACCCAGGCCGGATCGTCCATCAGCGCCTCGATGGCGCGCGCCAGCGAGGCCGCATCCTCCGCCTCGAAGAACTGTGCCGCGCCGTCCCAGAGCTCGCGATGCACCGGTATGTCGGAGAGCAGCAGCGCGCAGCCGACCTGTGCCGCCTCGAGCACGCCGAGGCCGAAGGGCTCGAAACGCGCCGGCGAGACATAGACCGCGGTCCGCGCCAGCTTCTGCCGCATGGCACCCGCCCCGAGCTCGCCCAGAAGGCGAAGATGCGGCAGCTCGATCCTCGCACCGTTCGGCCCCTCGACCGGCCCCGCCGCCTCGACGGGCAGCGTCAGGCGGGCGGCGGCGGCGTCGAGCGTAGCCATGTTCTTGGCCTCGTCCCAGAGGCGTCCGGCGGCGAGCACCCGCGCCCGCGGCCGGCCCGTCGGCGCGAAGCCGTTCGCATGGCGGCCGTTCTTGACCACCTCGAAGACGATGTCCGGATAAACGGCGCTCGCCGCCTGGGCGAAGCTGAGGCTCGGCACGGTCACGGTCCGGGCCCTGGCGAGGCCTCGGCCCACGAGCTCTTGCCGCCACCTGAGGTCGTCCGGCATCGCCAGATCCCGGTGCAGGGCGGCCCACCAGGTGGCGACGCAACTGTGCAAGGTCTCGACCAGCGGCATGGGCCACGGACCCTCGGCGGCGAGGGCCGGGTTGCTCAAATGGACGAGATCCGGCTCGTGCGCGGCGACCAGATCCGTCAGCCTCGCCGAGGCCTCCAGAACCTCGGCCGGGTTCGCCGCCGTCCATTCGAGCGGCAGATCCGTCTCCACCAACTCGAGTCCGATAATGGCCGCCGCCTGCCGCTTCCTCTCCGGCGAGGGCCGCGGGCCGAGGATCAGAAGCCGCACCCGATAGCCGCGGGCGATGGCGGCGGCGGCGAGATCGAGCGCCCAGGTCCACACCCCGCCAACCGCATCCGCGGTCAGAAGAAGGCGGCACCGCCCGCCCTTCACGCACGCCGGCATGCCGCCTCCAGCTCCGGCAGCGGCAACGGGCGCTGATCCTGGATGTCGCTGAACCGCTCGAACTGGGCGAGGTAGTGCTCGTGCGCCCGCTCCCAGGCCGCGTCGTCCGGCGCACCCCAGCGCCGCCAGTAGTCCGGCGAGCTCGGATAGGGGTAGAGCGGCACGGGATCGTTGGCCCAGACACCGGCGCCGCGCAGCCGCTCGCGCCAGTGGGCGACGAGCGTCGGATCGTCGCCAGCCGTGGCGATCAGATTGGCCTGCACGAAGGGCACGAAGCGGCGGGCGGTGATCAGCCGCTCCGCCAGCTCGTCGGTCGCCAACCGGCATTTCTTGTCGAGAGCGTCGCGGCCCTCGGGCGTCAGGCTCTCCACTCCGGCCTCGATCGAGACGCAGCCGGCCCGGCCCAGGAGCTGCAGCATCGGCGGCGACCAGAGATCGATGCGCGTCTGCACGCCGAAGACGAGGTCGCGAGCCTCGAGCGCCTCGAGCAGGGGCTTCTGCGGCAGAAAGATCTCGTCGACGAAGTAGATGTAGCCCACCCCCTGCGCGATCAGCCGGTCGATCTCCTCGAGAAGCGGCGCGAGATCGCGACGGCGGTAGCGGTCTCGGTAGTCGAGCTTGGCGCAGAAGCTGCAACTGTAGGGACAGCCGCGCGACGCCTCGACCTCCGCCCCCGGCAGGTCGGGCTCGGCATCGAAGCGATGGTGATGATGGGCGTGCCGGGCGATCCAGCCGTCCGGCCAGGACAGCGCCTTCTGATCGACGAAGGTCGCGGCGACAGGCCCGCCCTCGGATCCGAGGTCGTCGCCGTCGAGCCAGGCGGTGCCGGCGATGCCGTTGGGCTCTCCCCCCGCCTCGGCCAGCCTCGCGATCACCTCCTCGCACTCGCCCCGCACCACGAGATCGACGCCGAGCTTCCTGAGCGTCGTCCGGGGCGTCACCGAGCCGTGCGGCCCGACCGCCACCGTCCGCCCGCCCCGCCCGCCGAGCGCATCGAGGAAGGCCCGTGGCGTCCGCAGCTCCGGCTGGGCGCAGCGCCAGAAGAGATAGGTGGGAGCGGTCGTCACCACCGTCATGTCGGCCCCGGCCTCGGCCACGCGGTCCGCCAGCGCCTCGTTGGCGAGCCCGTCGAGCTGCCCGTCGAGCAGCGTGACCTCGTGCCCGGCCGCCTCGAGGAGCGCCGCCGCATAGCCGAGCTCGAGCGGCAGATGCGCCTCGGGGCAGCCGAAATAGATGCTGTTGGCGAAGCTCCAGCAGGGATTGACGAGGGCCACCCGCATCAGACCACCTCCGCCACCGGCCCCAAGGCAGGCTCGGCATCGCGCCCGCCCGTCCGCAGCCACCAGGCCAGCCGCTCGAGACCGGCGCGCCAGCCGAGCGGCCGCGGCAGGTCGATGGTGGCGCGCAAGGAGCGCGTGTCGGAGACGTACCAGCGCTGGTCGCCCGGCCGCCAGTCGCCGTAGCCGACCTCGACCGTCGTCCCGGCGAGCTCGCCGATCGCCCGCAGCACCTGCCGCAGGCTGACCGCATTGGCCGCACCGCCACCCAGGTTGAAGGCCCGTCCGGCGACCCCGCCAATGGCCCGCCACAGCCCCAGATAGGCGGCGACGGCGTCGTCGACGAACAGCACGTCGCGCACCTGCCGCCCGTCGCCGAAGATGGTGATCGGCTGGCCCTCGAGGGAACGGATGAGAAAATGCGCCACCCAGCCCTGGTCCTCCGTGCCGAGCTGGCGCGGACCATAGATGCAGCTCATCCGCAGGACCGCCGTCGGCACGGCGAAGCTGCGGGCGTAGTCGAGCACGTACTGGTCCGCCGCACCCTTGGAGCAGCCGTAGGGAGTGTGGAACGAAAGGGCCCGCGCCTCGTCGATGCCGTGGCACCGCAGCCGCGGATCCTGCGGCAGCCACATCTCCCCTTCCAGCACCAGATCGACATCGGCGAGATCGCCGTAGACCTTGTTGGTCGAGGCCATGATCACCGGCACGGGGCGGCGGCGCACGGCTTCGAGGAGATTGATCGTCCCGGCGAGATTGACGGCGAAGTCGCCCTCGGGATCGACGAGGCTCGTCGTCACCGCCGTCTGAGCCGCGAGGTGGAAGACCGCCGCCGCCTCGCCCGCCGCCGCCGCCATGCCGTCCCGGTCGCGGACATCGACCAGCGCCGACGACACGTGTCGCCGGTGCCGCTGCTCGAGCCAGGCGAGGTTGCGCTCGACCCCCGGCCGCGCCAGCGAATCCAGCACCAGCACGTGCTCGCCCTCGGCGGCCAGCCGGTCGGCCAGATTGGACCCGATGAAGCCGGCCCCGCCGGTCACCAGCACCGGCCGGGTGCCGACGATGGCGGGTGCCGGCGGCGCGCGCTCGATCACCTCGGCCACCCGGGCGGGCCCGCCCTCGGCGAGCAGGCGCGCCAGGAGCTTGGGCCGGCCCGCCTTGTCGAACAGCCCCATGTGGTAGTGCCGCTCGTCGAAGCGCGGTCCCTCCTGGACGGCGACGTCGTCAGCCAGATCCTGCAGCATGTACCAATAGAAGCGGGCGAAGGGCGCCCGCTGCAGGTCGAGGAAGGCCCTGGCCTGAAGCGCCTCGTCGTGCCGCCAGGTGGCGTAGCCGGCCTCGGTCACCCAGAGCTCGACAGCAGGGTTGTACCGCTCCAGAACCGCCGGCACCTCCCTGGCGAGGCCGTCCCAGCCGGGCCAGCCCGCCGCCTCGGAATCCCAGGTTCCGGGAAAGCCGTGCAGGCCGAGCGCGTCGATCTCGGCGAGCACGCCGCGCCTGCCCATGAGCTCGATCCAGTGCATGTCGACCGGGCAGGGGCCGCCCAGCACCACCCGCTTGCCGAGCCGCCGCCCCCAATGGGCCGCGGCACCGATCATGGTCGCGAACTTCATCCAGTCGGGATCGACCCGCCAGTCCCAGTCGAGCAGGTTGTTCGGCTCGTTCCAGAGCTCGACCGTGGCGAAATGCCGGCCGTGCCGCTCCACCACGTGATCGAGGAAGTCGGCGAACGCCCTGAGGTCGCGCGGCGGCCCCGCGACCGCACCGGTCTCCGAGAGCGAGGGCGGCGTGTAGTGCAGGCAGGGCAGAAGCTCCACCTCGTCCGCCAGCCGCGGCAGCAGCCAGTCGTACCAGCCGCGCCCGCCCTCGCCGTGGTAGTCCGCCCAGGAGAGATGCGTGCGCAGGCGAGCGCAGCGCAGCCGGCGCAGCCGCTCGAGGCTCGCCTCGACCCGCGCATGATCGCCCGGGCGGAACCACTCGACGAGGCCGAAGGCGCCGCTCATGCCACGAGGCCCCGCGCCTCGAGCTCGAGCCGCGCCTGCTCCACCCGGTCCACCGCCCGCTGTCGGGCCACCCAGGCCACCAGCTCGGCGAGGCCTTCATCGAAGCCGGTCGCCGGCGCGTAGCCCAGCACGTCGCGCGCGGCACCGATATCGGCGAAGCAGTGGCGGATGTCGCCGGCGCGGGCCTTGCCGGTGATCATCGGGCGGATGTCCGCCCGCCCCATCGCCGCCGCGAGATGATGGGCCACCTCGGCGATCGAGACGTCGACGCCGCTGCCGATATTGAAGGTCCGTCCGGCGGCGGCAGGCGTCTCCAGCGCCAGGGCGAAGGCTCTCGCCACATCGTCGACATGGACGAAATCCCGCCGCTGCTCCCCGTCCTCGAACACCATGGGCGCCTGGCCGTTGAGCAGCCGGGACGCGAAGATCGCGAGCACGCCGGTGTAGGGGTTGGAGAGCGCCTGCCCGGAGCCGTAGACGTTGAAGAGTCGCAAGGCCACGCCGGCCATGCCGTAGGCCTTCGTCACGATGTGGGTCAGCCGCTCCTGCGCGTACTTGTTCAGGGCGTAGACCGAAGCCAGGGTCGGTGCCTTCCATTCCGGCGTGGGCACCGGCACCAGGGGAGCACCGGTCTCGTCGACCGGATCCCAGAGCCCGCCCTTCGCCTGCGACCGCTCGACATCGCCACGCACGCGCCCGTCACGCCCGCGATAGAGGCCCTCGCCGTAGACGCTCATCGAGGAGGCGGTCACCACCCGCGCGACCGGCCGCTGCACCAGATTCTGGAAGAGGGTCGCGGTGCCGAGCTCGTTGACGCCCACATAGCGCTCGATCTCGTACATGCTCTGCCCGACTCCGACCTCGGCCGCGAGATGCACGACCGCGTCCATGCCGGAAAGAGCCCGGCCGACCGCCTCGCCGTCGCGCACATCGCCCACCAGCACCTCGATATCGGCCAGAGCCGGCGGCTCGCCGCCATGCACCTGATCGATGAGCGCATCGAGCACCCGCACCTCATGGCCACGCGCCAGGAGCGCCGCCACCACACGCCGGCCGATGAAGCCGGCACCCCCGGTCACCAGAACCCGCAAGCCCATGTTCCGCCCACCTTTCGAGGAAGTGCCGTCTCAGCGCGCGACGAATTTGAAGAAGCGGCTCGTCGAGCCGTCGGCCGTCTTGTCCTGGTGCAGGAACGCCAGCCGGTTCTCGTCGAGGATGCGGAAGAAGTCGTCCCAGGAGAGCTCCTCGAGCGCCTCGTCGGGCTCGCGGAAATCGATCCTGAGAATGCCGCCGCTGCCGCTGCCGGGCTCGCCCTTGGCGCTCGCCGCCACCCGCGCCGGCCGACCGCCGCGCGCCTCGACCCAGCGCCGGATCGCGGCATGGTCGGTCGTCGTCGTGGCCTCGCTCATCATCGCTCTCCCGAAGTCCAGGAAGTTGCTGTCGTTCCGGAGGCCAGAACGTTCGATGCGAAGCCGCGTTCCCTCGGATCCGGCGGGCGTGCGGCTGGAGATCGCCGGTTCGTGTAGCGCCGATCACAGTCGGGGTGCTATGCAGGGGCCATAAGCGATGCATTCCGCATGGGGGAGGAAATCCATGACGAAGATGACGATCGCTTCCGCCTCGCGGCTGGGCCTGGGCTCGCTCGCCGGCGCTCTTCTCGCCGGCAGCGCCATCGCCCAGACCGCCGCACCCGATATCACCGAGCTTCTGAATCCGGCGAACGTCGCCGCCAATGCCTGTGGCGGCCTGCGCTACGCGCGAAACGAGCTGTTCAAGCCCGGCATCCAGCTCGCCGCGCTGGCCCGTCCGGCGGCGGCCGCCGAGGTGACGCCCGAGCTGCCGATACTCGATGGGCTGGGTCCCGACCGACTTGGGGCCAAGACCGCGAGCGACGAGGCCAAAGCCCTCGCGGCCCAGGGTTACGCCTGGCTCATGGGCTTCAACCACGTCCTCGCCGCCGAGTATTTCCGTGCCGCCCAGGCCGCCGATCCGACCTGTGCGATCTGCTACTGGGGCGAAGCCTACGCGCTCGGTCCCAACATCAACGATGCCATGCACGAAGACGCGCTCCTGCCGGCCTTTCGGGCCACCGCCATGGCGATGCTGCTGATCGAGGGGGCGAGCCCGCGCGAGCAGGCGCTGATCCGGGCCCTCGCCACCCGCTACAGCCTGAAGGCCGAGGCGGATCGCGCGGCACTCGATCGGGCCTATGCCGACGCGATGAGCGAGGTCGTCGAAAGCTTCCCCGACGACGTCGAGCTGAAGGTGCTCGCCGCCGAGGCGCTGATGGACACCCAGCCCTGGGACTACTGGGAGGCGGACGGCGTGACGCCCAAGGGCCGTGCCGGCCGGCAGATCGAGCTGCTCGAGGCGGCGCTGGCCGCCGACCCCGACCATCCCCACGCCATCCACCTCTATATCCACACCGTGGAAGCCTCGGCCGACCCCGGTCGGGCCGAGCCCCATGCGGAGCGGATGGCGGGGTTGATGCCGACCGCCGGCCATGTCGTGCACATGCCGTCCCACATCTACTACCGCCTCGGCCGCTACCGCGATTCGCTGACCACCAACATCGCGGCCGTCGAGGCCGACGAGGCGCTGCTCGCCCGGTGGGAAAAGGCGGGGCTCTACCGGTTCGGCTACTACCCGCACAACATCCACTTCCTCTTGACCAGCGCCAGCATGGCCGGCGACGCCATCGAGGCCATGGCGGCGGCCCACAAGCTCGCCGCCGTGATGTCCGACGAGGTGGCGGCCGGGGTGGGCTGGGTCCAGGCGATCAAGACGGCACCCTTCACCGCGACGGCCCAGCTCGGCGATCTCGATGCCGTCATGAGCCTCGCCGATCCGGGCGACCGCATGCCCTTCGTCAAGGGCTTCTGGCACTACGCCCGGGGCCTCGCCCTGGCCCGCGCCGGCGAGAGCGAGGCCGCCGCCGGCGAGGCCGAGGCGATCGAGCGGCTGGCGCTCGACCCGAGGCTCGCGCCGCTGATCGAGCAGGCGGTTCCGGCCCCGGACCTGCTCGCCCTCGCCGCCCATGTCGTGCGCGCTCGCATCGCCGCCGCTTCCGGCGACTGGACCACGGCCGAGAGCCGCCTCATGGAGGCCGTGGCCCTGCAGGAGACGATCCCCTACATGGAGCCGCCTTACTGGCACTATCCGGTGATCCAGAGCCTGGCGGCGGTCAAGCTCATGGCGGGCGAGCCCGAGGAGGCCGCCCGACTCTTCCAGGACGCGCTCGTCACCGCCCCCAATAACGGCTGGTCGCTCTTCGGCCTCATGGAGGCGCAGCGCGCCATGGGCGACGAGGCGGCGGCCGAGGTCACGGC
The DNA here is from genome assembly GCA_964402505.1 of uncultured Geminicoccaceae bacterium. GTDB lineage: Bacteria > Pseudomonadota > Alphaproteobacteria > Geminicoccales > Geminicoccaceae > SLRI01. The sequence goes on along the minus strand of CAYOCP010000024.1, from coordinate 55,692 downwards.
CGAGCTTCTGGATCGCGCCTGGATCGGTGCGCCCGAGCTCCTGCGGCTCGAGCGCCTCTGAGTAAGGATCGGCCCATGCCCGCCCTCAGGACCCGTCGGTTCCCGACACGGCGCCATTGCCTCGGCACCGGCCTGGCGATGGCGGCGCTCCTTCGGATCGGCCCCGCAAGGGCGGAGGAGGCTGCCGTCGTCGACTGGCTGCGTGGCAAGGCGACCGCGACGAGCCTCCTTGGGGCCACCCGCGTGCTCCACGCCGGTGCCGCGGTCGCGGAGGGGGACGAGCTGCGCACGCTTTCGGGATCGAGGCTCGGCCTTCAGCTCGTCTCCGGCGCCACGCTCGCCATGGGCGAGCTCAGCCGCCTCGTCGTCACGCACGAGACCGCGGCGCCGGAAGGCGGCGGCAGCGCGGTCCTCGATCTTCTGGACGGCATCGTCCGCGCCATGCTGGGTCCCGCCAGGCCCGACATCTTCGAGCTTCGCGGCCGCGCCGCCGTGGCCGCCGCCAGGGGCACCGACTTCATCGTCGAGAGCACGGACACCACGACCGCCGTCTTCGCCGCCGCCGGCACCGTGGTCGTGTCCGCCGTCATGGCGCCGGGCGCCGGTGAGGTCGTGCTCGGCCCGGGACAGGGCGTGGATGCGGTGCGCGGCCAGCCCCTCGGTCCGGTCAAGAACTGGCCCGCCGCCCGCGTCGCCGACTTCGAGGCCAGGACCGCGGCCGGCGGCTGATGCGCCTCGTCACGGCGGCGCTTCTGGCCTTTCTCCTGATCCTGGCCGGCTCTTACGTCCGCTGGCACGAGAGCGGCCTCTTCCGCGATCTCGATTACGCGACCTTCGACTGGCGGCTGAGGCTGCGCCCGAGGCTGGAGCCGGGCGATGCCGTCCTGATCCTCGAGATCGACGACGCCACGCTCCAGCGCCTCGGCCACTGGCCGCCGCCCCGGGCCGAGCTCGCCCGCACGCTCGAAGCGCTCGGCGAAGCCGGGGCCGCCGTCGTGGCCCTCGACCTCCTGCTGATCGAGGCCGCGACACCGGCCGGCGATGCCGACCCCGGCCACGTCCTCGTCACCGCCCTGCACCGCAGCCCGAAGCCCGTTCTCGCCATGGCCTTCGGCTTCGCCGAGCCGGTGCCGGTGACACTCGCCGACCGGCTCGCCCTCGCCGCCAATGCGCTGCCGATCGTCCGCACAGCCGAAGACGCCATCGATTCGCTGGGCGAGCCCGCGGGCGCCTACCTCCCCTTCGCACCGCTCGGCGAGATCGCCGCGCTCGGCCACGTCAACGTCTTCGTCGAGCCCGGCGGCGAGCTGCGCTTCCTTCGGCCCGCCATCCGCTTCGACGACGCCTGGCAACCGTCCCTGCCCGTGCAGGCCGTCATCCGCTTTCGGGATCTGCCGCGCGACGCGATCGTCCTCGATGTCGGCCGGAGCCTCCGCCTCGGCGAGGTGACCGCCCCGCTCGACCGCCAATCCCGCCTCGTCCTCAATCCCTACGGCCCGCCCGGCACCTTCCCCAGCAGCTCGCTCCTGGATCTCCTCGACGGCCGCCTCGATCCCGCCACGCTCGCCGGCCGGGTGGTGCTCGTCGGCGCCACGGCCACCGGTGTTCGCGACCGCTTCGGCACGGCCTTCCACCCGCAGGTGCCGGGCGTGGAGATCTTCGCCAACGCCCTCGACAACCTGCTCACCGGCCGCTTCATCGACCGCTCCGCGCATGTGCGGGATCTCGACCTCGCGCTGATCGCCATCGCCACCACGAGCGGGCTCCTGATGCTCGCCCCCCTGCCGGCACTCGTGCTGGTCCCGCTCGCGGCCCTCCTGGTCGCCCTGCCCTTCGCCGTCGGTGCCGTGGCGCTGGCCCTCCACGGACTCTGGCTCGACGTCGTCTTCGCCACCATGGGCGTCGTCGGCACCGCCGGCACCGCGCTCGCCTGGCGCGCCCTTCGCCTCTATCGCCGCAGCCGGCGGAGCGAGGCGCGGGGCCGCCATCTGGAGCGCTACGTCCCGAGGGTGCTCCGCGACCGCACCGCCGAAGGTGCCGCCGAGGTCGAGCGCAGCCAGCTCGCCGCCATCCTCTTCTGCGACCTCGAAGGCTTCACGACGGCCGCCGAGACCATCGACCCGGACCGCCTGCAGCCCCTGCTGCAGGACTATTATGCGCTGGTCGAGAAGGCGGCGAGCGCCACGGAGGGCGTGGTCGCGGCCTTCAGCGGCGACGGCGCCATGCTGATCTTCGGCCTGCCGGAGCCCGGCGACGACGACCCCGCCCGCGCCATCCGTTGCGGCAAGGCGCTGATCGAGGCCATGCCCGCCTGGCAGGCGGAGGCTCGGGCGGCCGGTCTCGGCCTTCTCCGCCTCCATGTCGGCATCAATTACGGCCGGGTGCGCATCGGCCATGTCGGCGGCGACGGCCAGATCCAGCTCACCGCCAACGGCGATGTCGTCAACGTCGCCGCCCGCCTCCAGTCCATGACCCGCGAGCAGCACTGCGACATGCTCGTCGCCGCCACCGCCGTCGAGACCACCCGCGCCCACGCCGGCGACGCCGCCACCCGAGGCCTCACCCCGCTACCCCCCCTTCACCTCCGCGGCCGGTCGACGCCGGTCGCGGTCTGGGCCTGGTCGGCGGGCCGCGACTAAAGGGGTCAGGACTCTTTTTGGACGCTCGAGCACCGGGAGATGGGGACGGTCCGAGCGCAACCGGTCGAGGTCGGTCGTGGCATGAAAAGGCGGGGCCCCGGCGTCCGTTCCCGGCTCAGGGGTAGGTCAGGACCGTCTCGACCACGGCGTCGATGATGCCGCGCCTATCCGCGTCGACGGCGAGCCTCGCGTTCGCCGGCTTCGGCGGCTGGATCGCCACATGCTCGCCCGGCCGGATGGTGCGCAGGTCGGCCACGGTCATGCCGCGGGTGAGCCGGCCGTGCAGCTCGACCTCGACCGGCACGTCCCGATAGGTGATGAGCTCCGGGCGGACGAAGGGAATGACGGCGCAGCTGTCGTGCATCGGCGCGCCGTCGATGCCGAGCACCGTCCGCTGCCGGCCCATGTAGAAGGTCGCGAGGTCGGCGACGGCCCGCGCCGTGCGGCCGCCACCCCGCAGGCGCTCGACGTCGGGCTCCTTGATCAGCACCGTCCGGGTCATGTCGTAGCCGACCCAGTGGATCGGCACACCGCTGGAGAAGACGATGTGCGCCGCCTCGGGGTCGCTCAGCACGTTGACGCACTGCACCGGCTGCAGGTTGCCGACCAGCGGCGAGCCGCCCATGATCGAGATGCCGGCGAGCCAGCCGGCGAGCCTGGGCTCGAGGCGCAGCGCCACGCCGACATTGGTCTGCGCCCCGATCACCACGAGCACGAGCTCGCCCCGATGCGCGCTCGCCTGGTCGATGATGAACTGCACGGCATGCTGGTCCACGGGCGCGAAGCCCGGCTCCGGCAGCTCGGCACCATCGATCCCGGTCTTGCCGTGGCCGTCCGGCGCGAAGCGCGTCGGCTCGCCGACGAGCGGCCGGCCGAAGCCTTTGGCCACCGGCAAATCGAGGCCGGCCAGGGTGCAGATGGCGAGCGCGTTGCGGGTGGTGTTCTCGACCGAGGCATTGCCGAAGACCGTGGTGATGCCGACCACGTCGAGATGCCGCGCCGCGTAGAGAATGGCGACCGCGTCGTCGTGACCCGGATCGCAGTCGATGAGGAACTTCGTCAATTTCCCGGCCTCCCCGCCCCGGATCGGCACCTTGACTTCCATCGAGGCGCGTAGTTTGAGTCTCGCCGATGGCTATAGGGAGGCAAGGTCGTGGCCACAAGAAGAGCATTTTTCGGCTGCACGGCGGGTCTGGCATTTTTGGCTTCGGCCGGCGCCTGGGCAGAGGACGCGACGCTCAACGTGCTCTGGATGGGTTGGCCCGAGGAGCAGGTCGAACCCCTGATGGACGCCTTCCGCGAGGCCCATCCCGAGATCACGCTCAACGTCGAGCGCATTCCGTTCGCGCAGATCTTCCAGACCATCGAGGTCCGCCTCAACGCCCGGGGACCCGATCCCGACGTCTTCATCGTCGACAGCCCGCTCACCGCCTCCTACGCCGTGCGCGGCTATCTTCTGGACCTGACGCCGCATCTCGACGCCAGCCGCTTCACCAAGGCGGCGCTGGCTGCCGCCACCGTCGACGGCAAGATCTACTCGGCCCCCTTCGGCAGCTCGAGCGCGCTCCTCTTCTACAACAAGAAGCTCCTCGACGAGGCCGGCATCGAGCCGCCCTCGACCGACCCCGCCGAGCGCTGGACCTGGGCCGAGCTGGTCGATGCGGCCAGAAAGGTCGCCAGGCCCGATGACGGCGTCTGGGGCTTCGTCTTCGAGCAGGCCGAACGACCCTACCAGCTCCTGCCGCTGCCCATGTCGCTCGGTGCGGAGATGATCAGCCCCGACGGCCTGACCGCCACCGGCTACGTCGATTCGCCGAAGGCCGTCGAGGCCTTCCAGTTCTACCAGGACCTCTACCAGAAGGAGAAGGTCAGCCCGCCCGGTGTCTTCGACAACAACCTGACCTTCGAGCTCTTCGGCACCGGCAAGGTCGGCTTCTTCGTCGGCAACCCCTACGACCTCGTCAACCTGCCGACCAAGTACCCGGATCTCGAATGGGGGCTGGCGCCGCATCCCTACTTCGCCGCCGGCACGCCGGTGACACCGACCGGCGCCTGGCACATCGGCGTCAATCCGAACTCGGACGAGATGGATGCCGCCCTCGCCTTCATCGCCTTCATGATGCGGGACGACACGCAGCGCCTCTGGCTGAGCCTCAGGCCCTATCCGCCGGTGCTCAATGCCGTCTGGGACGAGGAGGCGGACACCACCTTCGCCGATCCGGGCTGGGCCATTGTCCGCTTCGAGCTGGACGAGACCGCCCGCGCCCGGCCGGCGACCCCCGGCTGGCGCGAGTACGAGGACATCCTGCGCCTCGCGATTCGCGACATCCAGACCGGCGCCGACGTTCAGGCGACCCTGACCGCCGCCGCCGAGCGGATCGACCGCGAGCTCGCCAAGTACCGCTGACAGGCGGGTGTTGCTGAGGCGGCGATCGGGCGACGCTTGATGGGCAGCGGGATTCGCGAGCGCTCCTGGATCCCGCTGCTCTTCCTCGCCCCCGCTTTGATCGGACTCGCCGTCTTCCGGCTGGCGCCGATCGGCATCGCCCTCGTCGGCGGCTTTCTGCAGCAGACCCTGCGCGGCGAGACCGTCTTCGCCGGCCTCGCCAATTACTACGACCTCGCGACCGATCCGGTCTTCTGGAACTCGGTGCGCGTGACGCTGCTCTTCAACGTCCTGATCAACCCCTTCCAGGTCGCGGTGGCGCTTCTGCTGGCCCTTCTGGTCTTCCGCCCCGGCCCCGGCGTCACCTTCTTTCGCGCCGCCTATTTCCTGCCGATGTGCGTCTCCCTCGCCATCGTGTCGGTTCTCTGGAACATCCTGCTGGATCAGCAGCTCGGGCCGGTCAACGGCCTCCTCTCGGCCCTCGGCCTCGAGCGGCAGCCCTTCTTTCGCAGCGAGAGCCAGGCCCTTCTGACGATGATCGGCATCGCCAGCTGGAAGGGCTGCGGCTACTGGATGATGTTCCTTCTGGCGGGGCTCTACGCCATCCCCGACGACTTCCACGAGGCGGCGCGGATCGACGGCGCCTCGGCCTGGCAGCGCTTTCGCCACGTCACCCTGCCCTTGATGCGCCGGCCGATCCTCTTCGTGCTGATCGCCGATACCGCCATCAACTTCCTCTTCTTCGCGCCCGTCTTCATCATCACCAATGGCGGCCCGGCCGGCGCCACCGATCTCCTGATGTTCCAGGCCTACCAGTCCGCCTTCGCCTATCTCAATCACGGCCGCTCCTTGGCGATCTCGACCATCCTCCTCGTCGTGATCGCCCTTTTCGCCGTCGTCGAGTTCCGCCTCTTTCGCAGCCCGTCCGACGCATGAGGGCACCGCTCCCCTGGCTGCCGACGGGGTTGCGCTATCTGACCATGGCGCTGATCGCGCTCGCCCTGCTCCTGCCGCTCTACTGGATGCTGATCTCCTCGCTCAGGCCCTCGGACGAGATCTTCCGCTATGCCGCCGACTTCGGCTGGCGCACCTTCTTTCCCGAGAAGCTGACCCTCGAGCACTGGGTCGGTGCTCTGGATTCGGGCTATCTGCGGGCCATCGGCAACTCGCTCGTCGTCGCCTTCTCGACCGTCGCACTCGGCATCCTGGTCAACTCGCTCGCCGGCTTCGCCTTCGCGGTCTTCGACTTTCCCGGCCGCACCGTCCTCTTCGTCTGCGTTCTCGCCTCCTTCATGATGCCGTTCGAGGCGATGGTGCTGCCGCTCTACCATCTGATGCGCTTTCTCGGCTGGACCGACAGCTACAAGGCGCTGATCATGCCGGAGGTGGCGAGCGGCTTCATCATCTTCCTCTTCCGCCAGTTCTTCGTCGGCATTCCGAAGGAGCTCTTCGAGGCCGCCCGCATCGACGGCGCCACCTGGTGGCAGGCCTACTGGCGCATCGCCATGCCGCTCACCGGCCCGACCATCGCCACGGCGTCCCTCATGCTCTTCATCCTGCAATGGGAGGCCTTCTTCTGGCCCCTCGTCGCCGCCAGCGCGCCCGACTATGTCGTGGTCCAGGTGGCGATCGCCCGCCACAGCAATCTCGAGACCACCGACTGGGGCGGCATGTTCGCCGCCTCCTCGATCGCCGTGCTGATGGCCCTCGTCCCCTTCCTCGCCTTCCAGCGCTACTACGTCCGCACCATCGTGCAGAGCGGCGTGAAGTAGGCCAGACCCTCGGGCATGGGCCAGAACGTCTCCGCCTCAGCGGCGCTTTCGCTCAAGCGGGGCCGATCAGGGCGCGCAGGCCGAAGGCGAGCACAGCGAGGCCGATGACGCCGGCGAGCCAGAGGGCTCCGAACCAGAGGAGCCGGTGCCCGAGCGACGCCTTTCGTCCATCCCCGGGTGCGGGCTCGCGCGGGCTCAATGGTAGCCGGCCTCGGGATCGACCTTGCCGCGAAAGACCCAATAGGCGTGCGCGGTGTAGGCCAGGATGATGGGGATCAGCACGAGGGCGCCGACCAGCAGGAAGAGCAGGCTCGAATCGGGCGCCGCAGCCTCGTGAATGGTGATGTCGTGCGGCACGATGTAGGGATGAAACCCGATGCCGAGGCCGATGAAGCAGAGCACGAAGAGGCCCTCGGCGGCGAGGAAGGGCTGTCGCGCGGCGCCATTCCGAAGCCCCCTGATCAGGAGCCAGCCGGCCAGCGCCACCAGGAGCGGGACCGGTGCCGTGTAGACGATGGCCGGCCAGGCGAGCCAGCGCCGCATGAAGACCGGATCGAGAAAGGGCGTCCAGAGCGAGACCGCGGCGATCAGCGCCAGCGTTCCCAGCGCCGCCGGCAGCGCCAGGGCACGGGCGCGCGCCTGGAGCCCGCCCTCGGTCTTCATCACGAGCCAGGTGGCGCCCAGAAGCGCGTAGCCGATGACCAGCGCCAGCGCGGTGAGCAGGCTGAACGGTGTCAGCCAGTCCCACCACCCGCCGGCATAGCTCCGCCCCTCGATCGCGATGCCCTGGACCAGGGCACCCAGTGCCGTGCCCTGGGCGATGGCGGCGACGAGCGAGCCCGTCGGGAAGGCGAGATCCCAGATCCAGCGGCGGCGCTCGCTGCGCCAGCGGAACTCGAAGGCGACGCCGCGGAAGACGAGGCCGAGCAGCATGGCGACGAGCGGCGCGTAGAGGGCCGGCACGACCACGGCGAAAGCGAGCGGAAAGGTGGCGAAAAGGCCGCCGCCGCCGAGCACCAGCCAGGTCTGGTTGCCGTCCCAGACGGGCGCCACGCTGTTCATGGCCAGATCGCGCTCCGAGCCCCTGGCGAGAAAGGGAAAGAGCAGGCCGACGCCGAGGCTGAAGCCGTCGAGCACCACGTAGGCGAGGACGGCGAAGGCGATGATGAGCGCCCAGATGGTCGGCAGATCGACAACGAGGCCGCTCATGACTCGATTCCGTAAGGATGGAGCCCCCTCTCCGGGCCGGCGGACGGCCGCTCGGCTCCCTCGCCGGGGATTCCCGGTCTTTGGTTCATCATTCGCAGGATGTAGAAAATGCCGGCGCCGAAAACGAGCGTGTAGACGAGGACGAACATGAGGAGAGAGCCGGCGACGGCGGGGGCGGCGATCGGCGCCACCGAATCGGCGGTGCGCAGGAGGCCCTGGACGGTCCAGGGCTGACGGCCGACCTCGGTGGTGACCCAGCCGGCGAGCAGGGCCACGAAGCCCATGGGTCCCATGGCGACGGCCGCGCGCAGCAGCCATTTGTCGTCGTGGAGCCGGCCCTGCCAGCGCCGCCAGAGGCCCCAGATGCCGATGCCGATCATCGAGAGGCCGAGGCCGACCATCAGGCGGAAGGTCCAGAAGATCAGCGGCGCATAGGGGCGGTCCTCGGGCGGCACCTCGAGCAGCCCCGGCACCTCGCCGTCCCAGGAATGCGTCAGGATCAGGCTGCCGAGATGCGGGATGCCGACGGCATGGCGCGTCTCCTCCGCCTCCATGTCGGGCAGGCCGAAGAGGTAGAGAGGGGCGCCGGCCTCCCGCTGCCAGTGCCCCTCGATGGCGGCCACCTTGGCCGGTTGATGCTCGAGGGTATTGAGCCCGTGCAGGTCGCCGGCGATCAGTTGCAAGGGTGCCACCAGCGCCGCCATCCACATGGCGTTGGAGAACATGGCCCTTGCCGCCCGGTTGGTCCGGTCGCGCAGGAGATGCAGGGCACCGACGGCGCCGACGACGAAGGCCGTGGTGAGATAGGCCGCGAGCACCATGTGCACGAGGCGATAGGGGAAGGAAGGGTTGAAGATGGCCGCCCACCAGTCCTCGGGCACGAACTGGCCCGCCTCGTTGATGGCGTAGCCGGCCGGGGTCTGCATCCAGCTGTTGACCGAGAGGATCCAGAAGGCGGAGAAGACGGTGCCGAAGGCGACCAGAAGCGTCGCCAGAAAGTGCAGCCCGCGACCGACCTTCCTCATGCCGAAGAGCATGACGCCCAGGAACCCGGCCTCGAGAAAGAAGGCGGAGAGCACCTCGTAACCCATCAAGGGTCCGAGGATCGGGCCTGTGCGATCGGAGAAGACGCTCCAGTTGGTGCCGAACTGGTAGGTCATGACGATGCCGGAGACCACGCCCATGGCGAAGGTCACCGCGAAGGGCTTCACCCAGTAGTGGAACGCCTGGATGTACTGGTCCCTGCCGGTCCAGAGCCAGAGCCCCTCGAGCGTCGCCAGATAGGACGCGAGGCCGATGGTGAAGGCCGGAAAGACGATGTGAAAGCCGATCGTGAAGGCGAATTGCAGCCGGGCCAGCATGACCGCATCAAGGGCATCCATCGAACGCTCCCGAGTTGATCACCGGAAGCGAGATCGTGCCGGCCGGGACCGAAGGCAACGACCCGTGCTGCGCCGCATCGCCGCAAGAGGTGGATCGATCGAGCGGCGGGCCTGGGACAAGGAAGCCGCTTCGACCGTTGCCGCTGCCGTCGCACGAGATGCAACATCGGCCTTCGGGATGTTGCATGAGATGCAACATCGACGCTCGGGTTGTTGCATCTCGTGCAACCTGCGAGCCGGGCATGTTGCATTATACGCGACAGCCATCCCGGAATGTTGCATCGGATGCAACCTCGAACGACGAACGAACCCGCCGAATCGACGAGGGAACCCGGAGAATCGACGATCGAACCCGAGCTTCGTCGAACGAACCCGTGGGCCGAATCGCGGATTCTCGGCATTTCGCGGCCGCTGGGCGACGAACGAACCCGCAAGATCGGGTTCTGCCGAACGAACCGACCGCCCTTGACTCCGGCACCCTGATCGGATAATATTCCTCTAGTCGCCGAGATAGCCGCGCCTTCGATCGCGCTCCTCGAGCTTCGCCTCGCGCTTCGCCGGATCGCCGTAGCCGCCGCCGCCCGGGGTCTCGATGCGGATGGTGTCGCCGGCTTCGATGCGGATGTTCTGCGCCTTGGAGAGATGCGGGGGGACCTCGCGGCGGCCGTCGCCGTAAAGGATCTCGATGCGGTTCGGTGCGCCGTCCTGGCCGCCCAGGGCACCTTGCGGGCCGAAGCGGCCGTGGTCCATGACGAAGCTGGCATTGGCCGTGCCGCGGCGGAGCGTGACGGCGTAGCGCAGCCCCATCCCGCCCCGATGCCGGCCCGCCCCGCCCGAGCCCTCGCGCAGCGCGTATTCCTCGAAGAGGACGGGATATTGCTGCTCCATCACCTCGAGCGGGGCGGATTTCGAGATGCCGATGGTCGAGCAGCCGTAGGAAAGACCGTCGGTTCGGGCGTTGCCGCCATAGCCGCCGCCGGTGATGTGGTACATGACATAGCTGCGATTGCGCAGCGGATCGAGGCCACCGAGCGCGAAATTGCCGGAGGTGCCGGCCGGGGCCGCCGTCACCCGCTCCGGCACCGCCTGGACGAGGGCGGCGAAGACCGCTTCCGCAATGCGCTGCGACACCTCGGCAGCACAGCCCGAGACCGGCCGCGGGTACTCGGCATGGAGGAACGTGTCCTTGGGGTCCCGGATCTCGAGCGGCTCGAACAGGCCGGCATTGATCGGCACCTCGGGCCAGACATGCTTGATCGCGAGATAGATGGAGCTCCTCGTCGTCGCGATCACGGAGTTCATCGGCCCCTGGCAGGGCGGCGACGTGCCGGCGAAGTCGAAGATCAAGCGGTCGCCGGCCCGGGTCACCTCGAGGCGTATCGCCAGGGGTTCGTCCACCACGCCGTCGGAATCGACCCAGGCCGTGCTCCGCCAGCTTCCCTCCGGGAGTGCCGCGATCTTCGCCCGCATCTGCCGGGCGGCGCTCTCGCGCAGGACCAGGATCGCCTCCTCCACCACATCCCGCCCGTAGCGGTCGAGGAGGGTCGTCAGTCGCCTCGCCCCCACCTCCAGCGCTGCCGCCTGGGCGCGGATATCGCCGATCCGCTGGTCGGCGACGCGGATGTTCGACATGACGATGGCGTAGATCTCGGGGTCCATCCGGCCGCGCTTGAAGAGCTTGACCGGCGGCAGCCTGAGCCCCTCCTGCTCGATCTCGGTGGCGCTCGCCGAGAACCCGCCCGGCACGGCGCCGCCGATATCCGGCCAATGGCCGGTGTTGGCCAACCAGCAGAACGGTTGGCCCTGGAAGAAGAACGGCTTGACGAAGCGCACGTCCATGAGATGCGTGCCGCCGAGATAGGGATCGTTGACGATGTAGACGTCCTCGGGCTCGGGCGGGGCCGTCTCGCCCGCGGCGATCTTGCCGATCACCGCCTTGGCACTGTCCTGCATGGTGCCGACGAAGACCGGCAGGCCCAGCTCGCCCTGGGCGATCAGGGCACCGTCGGCCCAGCCGTAGAGTCCGTCCGAGCGGTCGTTGGCCTCGGCGATGACCGGCGAGAACGCGGCCCGGCTGAAGGCGATGTCCATCTCGTTGCAGACCTGGACGAGGCCCGACTGGATGACGGCGAGCGTGACGGGATCGAGGCTCATGGCGTGCCTTTCCGGTCCGAGGGAGCTATAGTCGAGGCATGGCGACGGACATGCAGCGGCTCTACGACGAGGACTTCTACGCCTGGACACAGGCGCAGGCCCGCGAGCTGCGCCGCTTCGCCGACACGCGCCCCAACCTGCCGCTCGACCTGCCGCACCTCGCCCTGGAGATCCGTGACTTGGGCAAGGAGCAGCGGAACGCCCTGCGCAGCCTCGTGCGGCACATTTTGGTCCACCTGCTGCTGCTGCGGTTCTCGCCAGCGACCAGGCCGCGCGCTGGCTGGCAAGCCGAGGTTGCGGCAGCTCGCGCCGACGCGGCCGACCGGCTGACAAATGCTTTGAGGCGTGGGCTGCAGCAACGATTGCCGAAACTCTACACCCAGGCACGAAACCTCGCGGCACTCAGGCTCGAAGAACATGGCGAGCCGGCCGAGCTTCCCGACGCCTGCCCCTTTCGGCTGGCCCAGGTGCTCGACGAGGGCTGGTATCCAGACCACGGCGCTACGCCCCGACCGTGATCAGGAGGTTGCCCAGCCGGTCGACCGCGACCCGGTCGCCGGGCTCGATCACCGTCGTCGCGTCGAGCTGCTGGAGGATCGCGGGGCCGTCGAACGCGATCGCGAGCGGCAGCCTCGGGCGATCGTAGACCGGCGTCGGCCGAAAGGCGCCGGCGAACCAGACCTGCCGCTCGCCGAGCAGCGCGCCCGCCAGGTCGGCGGCCCGCTCGTCGCCCGCGACCAGCGCCTCGGGTGCGAGGTCCGGACGATGGCCGATCAGCGTGGTCACGAGATTGACCAGCATCGCCCCGATCTCCGGCAGGCGCACGGCGAAGCGATGGAAATAGGCCTCTGCGAAGCGCTCCTGCAGCGCCTCCAGCCTGAGCGACCCGTCCAGCAGCTCGGCCTCCGGCAGCGCCACCCGGATCAGGTGCGTCTGGCCCCTGAACTGCATGTCGGCGGCGACCAGCAGCGTCTCGCCCTCGATCGGCGTCGTCTCGCGCGCCAGGGCCGCCCGCCCCTCGTCCCGCTGCTCGAGCGCCACCGCGCGCAGCTCGCCCATATCGAGCCCGACCAGCGGCCGGTTCAGCGTGCGGACGAAGTCGTGCCTGGCATCCGCCACGAGGCAGCCCAGCGCATTGGTCACCCCCGGCCGCGGCGGGACCAGGACGCGCGGGATGCCGAGCTCCCTGGCAAGGGCGGTGGCATGCAGCGGCCCGGCCCCGCCGAAGGCGAGAAGGGCGAAATCGCGCGGATCGTGGCCTCTCGCCACCGAGGCCATGCGGATAGCGCCGGCCATGCGGTCGTTGGCGATGCGGAGGATGGCGGCGGCGGCATCGACCGCCGTGAGCGCGAGCGGCTCGCCGATGCGCTCCAGGACCGCCCGCTCGATATCGGCCAGGGAAACTTGATGGTCGACCGAGATGAGGCGGTCCGCCGGCAGCCGGCCGAGCAGGAGGTTGGCATCGGTGATGGTGGGCTCCGTGCCGCCCCGGCCGTAGCCGATGGGACCCGGATCGGCACCGGCGCTCTCGGGACCGACCCGGAGCAGGCCCGCCTCGTCGATGCGGGCGATCGACCCGCCGCCGGCGCCGAGCGTGTTGACGTCCACCATGGGCACGTGGACCGGCATGGCGTAGTCGAGCTCGAGCTCGGCGCTGACGCTCGGCACGCCGCCCAGGATCAGCGCCACGTCCGAGCTGGTGCCACCCATATCGTAGGTGATGACGTCGGCGAGGCCCGCGTGGCGCGCGGTCCAGGCAGCGGCGATGACCCCGGCCGCCGGACCCGACATGACCGTCTTGACCGCGTCCTCGACCACCATCTCTGCCGGCAGCGTTCCGCCATTGCCCTGGACGATCAAAAGCTCGTGCGCGTAGCCGCCCTCCCGCAGCCGCGCGGCCAATCGGTCGACGTAGCGATCCAGCACCGGCTGCACCGCCGCATTGACCGAGGCCGTGCAGCCGCGCTCGTACTCCCGGTACTCCGAGAGGATCTTGTGCCCGACCGTCACGTAGCGGTTGGGCCAGATTGCCCGGACCGCCGCCTCGGCAGCCAGCTCGTGCGCCGGATTGGCGTAAGCGTGCAGGAAGTGGATCACGATCGCCTCGCAGCCGGCGGCGAGAAGGGTTCGGGCTTGCCGGGACACCTCGGCCGGATCCAGCGGCAGCAGGACCTCGCCCTCGGCGCTCATCCGCTCCGCCACCTCGACCCGGAAAGGCCGCTCGATGAGGGGCTCGAACGTGCCGGTCATGCCGTAAGGGTTTGGCCGCGTGCGCCGGCCGAGCTCGAGCACGTCGCGAAAGCCCCTGGTCGTGATCAGTCCGACCCTGGCGATCTTGCGCTCAAGGAAGGCGTTGGTGGTGGTCGTGGTGCCGTGCACCAGGGTCGCCACGCGGGCGAGGTCGTGGTCCGAGGCGGCGATCGCGGCGAGCACCCCGTCGGCCTGGCTCGAAGCGGTGGTCGGCGTCTTGACGACACCGATCGCACCCCTGTCGTCCACCGCCATGAGGTCGGTGAAGGTGCCGCCGACATCGACGCCGATCCGGATCATCCGTCGTTCCCTCCCAGGTGCCTCAGACACTCAGATGGGCACGACGCAGGGCCGCGTCGTCGAGCAGCCGGCGCATCGGGCCCTCGAAGCGGATATGCCCCGATTCGATCACATAGGCACGGTCGGCCACCGCCCCGGCCAAGCGCAGGTTCTGCTCCGAGAGCAGGACGGAGAGCCCCTCCCCCTTCAGCTTGCCGACCGCTCGCGCCATCTGCTCAACGATCACCGGTGCGAGGCCCTCCGAGGGCTCGTCGAGCAGGATCAGCGCCGGGTTGCCCATGAGCGTCCTGGCGATCGCCAGCATCTGCTGCTCGCCGCCACTGGTCTGGCCGGCCGGGCGGTGGCGCAGCTCGGCGAGATTGGGAAAGATCTCGAAGAGGAGCTCGGGCGTCCAGGTCGGCCTTCCCTCCCTCGCCCGCTGGCGGCCCACCTCGAGGTTTTCGAGGATCGTGAGATCGGAGAAAACCCGGCGCTCCTCGGGCACGTAGCCGATGCCGAGGCGGGCGATGGCGTAGGCCGGAAGATGGGCGATGTCGCGCCCGGCGAAGCGCACGGATCCGGTCCGGCTCACCTGGATGCCCATCACCGCCTTGATGGTCGTCGACTTGCCGGCACCGTTGCGGCCGACCAGCGCCACCACCTCGTTGCCGCCGACCTCGAGGTCGATATCGAAGAGGATGCGTGCCTTGGCATAGGCGGCGGAGACGCCGGCGAGCTCGAGGAGCGCCGTCACCGGGCCTCCGCGTCGAGCGCGCTGCCGAGATAGACAGAGCGGACCTCGAGGTCGTCGCGCACCGCTTCGGGAGGACCGGCGGCGATCAGCGCACCCCGGTGCATGACCATGATGCGGTCGGCATGGCCGAAGACCACGTCCATGTCGTGCTCGGTGAAGAGCACGCCGACGCCATCGGCCCGGGCGATGGTGGAAGTAAGCTCCATCAGCGCCAACCGCTCAGCGGGCGCCATGCCGGCCGTCGGCTCGTCCATCAGGAGCAGCCTCGGCCGGTTGGCGAGGGCGATCGCGAGCTCGACCCGCTTGAGGTCGCCATAGGCCAGAAGGCCGCAGGCGCGCTCGGCATGCTCGGCGATGCCGACCCGCGCGAGGAGAGCCTGTGCCGCCTCGGCATGGGCTAGCTTGGCCCGGCCGAGAAGATCGAAGAGCCGCCGGTGGAACGAGAGCAGCGCCATCTGCACGTTCTCGCGCACCGTGAAGGAGGGCAGGATCTGGGTGATCTGGAAGGTCCGTCCGACGCCCTTTCGCCAGATCCGCCGGGGCGGCCAGCCGGTGACGTCTTGGCCCAGCACCCTGACCCGGCCGGCATCGGCCGGGAGCTGGCCCATCAGCATGTTGAAGCAGGTGCTCTTGCCGGCGCCGTTCGGACCGATCAGCGCCACGATCTCACCGGGATCAACGCTGAAGCTCATGCCGTCGACTGCCTGCACGCCGCCGAAGCGCTTGACGAGGCCCTGGGCCTCGAGCACGGCACCGGTCATGCCGAGAGCTCCGGCCGGATGCCGACGAGACGGCCGAGCCGCTCTCTGGCGAAGCCGGCGAGCCCTTGCGGGAAGAGGACAACGACGGCGATCACGGCGAGGCCCAAGAGCAGGCGCCACATGTCGAGCCTGAAGAGGAGGTCCTTGAGCCAGGTGAGCGCCGCTGCGCCGGCGAGGGGGCCCGAGAGCTGCTGCACGCCGCCGAGAAACACCATGATGATGCCGTCGAAGGACCGGGCGAGCGCCATCTCGTTCGGGAACACGCTGCCCTTGGCATAGGCATAGAGCGCTCCGGCGAGCCCGGCGAAAGCGCCGGCCAGGATGAAAGCGAGCCATTGCTGGCGGCGCACGTCGATGCCGATGGCCTCGGCCCGAAGCGGGCTGTCCCGTCCCGCCCGGAGCGCATAGCCGAAGGGGCTGTGCAGGCCGTGTCGAAGGGCCAGGATACCGGCCGTGCAGCAGGCGAGCACCAGCCAGTAATAGGCCTCGCGACCGCTGGCCCAGGACGGGCGCCAGATGCCGAGCAGCCCGTCGTCCCCGCCGGTCACGGCGGCCCACTGGAAGACCACGGACCAGACGATCTGGGCGAAGGCGAGCGTCAACATGGCGAAGTAGACGCCCGAGAGGCGCACGCAAAACCAGCCGATGACCAGTGCCAGCAGCGCCGCCGCCGGCACCGCCAGCGTGAGGTTGAGCGCCATGGGTGTGCCGGCATGCTGCACTAGCAGCGCCGCCGCATAGGCACCGCCACCGAAATAGGCGGCATGGCCGAAGCTGACGAGGCCGCCCGGGCCGATGATCGCGTGCAGGGAGGCGGCGAAGAGGGCGAGGATCAGGATGTCGATCAAGAGCACGAGCCCATAATCGCCGAGCCAGAGGGGGGCGGCGACGAGCAGGGCGAGGAGTGCCGAAGCGAGGACCCGAAAGCGCCCGCCCGCGGGCCGGAGCGGATCGTCGAGCATCTGCCGGCCCTGGCCCACCAGCTCCGGCCGGCCGAGCAGGCCGAAGGGCCGGACCACCAGCACCACCGCCATGACCAGGAACATCATGACCAGCGTCGATTGCGGGATGAGGAGGACGCCGAAAGCCTGGAGCTGGCCGATCAGCACGGAAGCGAGAAAGGCGCCGGCGATGCTGCCCATGCCGCCGACCACCACGACCACGAAGGCGGCGGCCAGCACGCCGAAATCCATGAGCAGGTTGGCGCCCCCCTTCGGCAACTGGAGAGCGCCGCCGAGGCCTGCGAGGAAGGAGCCGAGGAAGAAGACGCCGGTGAAGAGCCAGGCCTGATTGACGCCGAGTGCCGCCACCATCTCGCGGTCGGCGGTGGCGGCGCGGACCAGAATGCCGAAGCGGGTCCGGTTGAGCAGCAGCCAGAGCAAGAGCAGCACGAGCGGGCCGGCGGCGATCAGCACGAGGTCGTAGCGCGGCAGCGGCTCGCCCATGATCTTGATCGCCCCCCGCAGGGCCGGCGCGCGCGGGCCCAGCAAGTCCTGCGGACCCCAGGCCCAGAGCGCGAGGTCCTGGATCACGAGGATGACGCCGAAGGTGGCTACGAGCTGGAAGAGCTCGGGCGAGCGGTAGATGCGGCGCAGGATGACGATCTCGACCAGTGCACCAATGCCGCCGACCAGGATGGCGGCAGAGAGGAGCGCCGACCAGAAGGCCAAATGTCCCCGGCCGAGAAGGTCGCCGAAGAGGGCGACCAGGGTGAGCCCGATATAGGCGCCCAGCATGTAGAACGAGCCGTGCGCGAAGTTGACGACCCGCGTCACCCCGAAGATGAGCGAAAGACCGGCCGCGACCAGAAAGAGGCTGGCGGCACTCGAGAGGCCGGTCAGGATCTGCACGATAATGAAGCCCAAAACGGCAGATCCCGCCCTAGAAGCCTGTTCGCATCAGCCGTCTGTTCAGTTGGCGACCGGCCGCAGCTTCGCCACCATCTCCTCGGGCGGCAGGTACTCCGCGCCGGGCGCGTAGTACCAGTCGCGCATCGTGCCGCGGCCGTCCTCGACCGTGGTGTAGCCGACCCATGCGCCGAGCGTCGCCTGATGGTCGGAAGGGCGGAAGGTCAACAGCCCCTCGGGTGTGTCGAACTCGAGCCCGCTCATGGCCTCGACCAGCTTTTCCGGATCGGTGTCGCCACCGGTCTTCTCGAGTGCCGCACCGATGGCGAGGATCGAGCCGTAGCCGACGACCGAGCCGATCCTCGGATAGTCGTCGAAGGTCTTCTGGTAGCGCTCGAGCCAGGCGACATGGGCGGGATCCTCGATCTTGTCCCAGGGGTAGCCGGTCACCAGCCAGCCCTCGGGCGCCTCGTCGCCGAGCGGATCGATGTATTCCGGCTCGCCGGTTAGCATGCTCACGACGAAAGTGTCGTCGAAGAGCCCGCGATCGGTGCCTTCGCGAACGAACTTGGCGAGATCGGCGGCGAAGGTGACATTGAAGATGGCGTCCGGCTCGGCCGCCGAGAGAGCCAGGACTTCCGCGCCGGCGTCGATCGCAAAGAGCGCCGGCCACTGCTCGCCGACCCATTCGATGTCCGGCCGCTTTCTGCTCATGATCGCCTTGAAGGCGGCGACCGCCTCCTGGCCGTAGGAATAGTTGGGAGCGATGGTCGCCCAGCGCTTGGCCGGGTTCTCCGCGGCGATCTCCGCCAGCATCGCCGCCTGCATGTAGGTGGAGGGACGCAGCCGGAAGGTGTAGCGGTTGCCGCTCTCCAGCGTCAGCGCGTCGGCGAGCGGCTCGGTGGCGAGATAGAGCACCTTGTTCTGGGCGGCGAAGGAGGCGACGGCGAGGCCGATATTGGAGAGCGTCGTGCCGGTCAGGATGTCGACGCCCTCGCGGCTGACCAGCTCCTCGGCGACGCGCACCGCCTCGCCGGGCTCGCCGGCATCGTCGCGGCTGATCAGCTCGAGCACGCGGCCGTTGATGCCGCCTGCCGCGTTGATCTCGTCGATCGCCATCTGCATGCCGCGCTTGGCGTGCTCGGTGTGCTGCGCCATGCGCGTGTAGGAGTTGATGTCGCCGATCCTGATCGGCTCCGCCGCGAGGCTGCCCGTGGTGAAGAGCAGGGCGGCGATCGCCGCCAGCTTCGGCACGCCGGTCGTCACTTCCCGTCTGGTCGTCATGAGCCGTCCTCTCCCTCTGCTTCTTGCCGCGCTTGTCATTCCGTGGCCCGGTTCTCAGCGCAGGCCGTCCCGCCCGTCGATATCCGCAGCCTCGAGGCCGCCCATCCTGGCGTGAGGCCGGCCGCCCGTGGTCATGGCCAGGCAGAAGACGATCTCGCCGGGCCTCGGCGCATCCGGCACGCGCACCTCGATCGCGCTGAAGTGGCTGCGGACATAGGCGGCGTTGATGTGGTGCAGCGGCACGTCGAGCGCGGCACCGATGCCGCCGAGCTTCTTGGTCGACGGCACGATAGCCTTGGCGTCGCCCAGAAGCTCGCGCATGGCATAGCCGCCGGGCACATGCCAGAGGGCGCCCTGCTCGAGCTCGCCGTCGGCGCCGACGATCGAGCCCTTGCCATAGCTCTCGATCCGCCTGGGATCTCCGCCGAGCGCCTGGATCAGCTTTCTCGACATCTCGAGCCCGAGCGGCTTCAGGGCCTCCATCGCCTCGACGAACTCGCCGGCACTGGCGAAGCGGCCGGCAAAGGGGTTTCTGAACACCGCCGCCACGGTGCCGCGCAGGAGCGGCCGGTCGAGCAGCGGTCCTCCGTCCTCGTGGATCTCCTCGACCGTGATCTGCGTCTTTCTCAAGTCGAACATCCGATCTCCTCCCGGAGGCTGCCGACAATACGGGCCTGCCCCTTCAGCACCAGCATGGCCGCCCGAACGAGTCCGCGCTCGACCAGCGTTTGGGCGTAGCGCGCGCCGTTGTCGAGGGCCTTGGCGATTTTGGCGTCGCCGAGCGGCCCCACCGCCGTCGTCACCAAGAGTCGGCCGAGGTCGCTGTCCGGGGCGAGATCGGTGGCGGGCGAGCGGCTGATCGCCGGGTCCTCCACATCGACCGCATTGGCGATCAGGGTTGCCGCCGCATCGGCCTCGGCGGCGCTCCGCGCCAGGACCGTCGCCGCATCGGCGATGCCGAGCGAGAAGCTGCGTCCGTCCCAGCCGCTGGTCGCGACGCCGCCGATCCCCGCCTCAAAACGCAGGCAGATGCTCGCCATCATGAGCGGCCGCCGCAGCTCCGGCACGAGCCCGATGTCGAGACTGGCACCAGGGGTCAGATGCACGGCGATGTCGCCGCGATTGTTGACATAAGCGCGCGTGATGCCGGGCACCGATCGGATCGACGCGATAATGGTGTCCGCCACGGCTCCCGCCACCGCCGCCATCGGCGTGACGAAGCGGTCGACGGCGAGCGGTGCCGTGGCCCTTTGCATCAGCAGTGCCGTGGCTCGCAGGTCATCCACCGGGCCCGCGGGGGCGCGGAGGCGCGGCAGCACGGCCACCAGACTTTCGAGCAGGCCGTCGAAGGCCATGGCGGCGCAGCGATAAGCGCGCTCGACCGCAGCGGGCGGACCGTCGGCGAAGATCACCAGATCGATTGGTCCGTGCGCCAGATGCAACCGATTTCCGGCGAGGCGGGCGACCGCGGGGCCGCTTCCCACCGCGGCTCGGGCCGTCATGGCGTGACCCGGTCGAGAGGCCAGGGATTGGTTGAGGACCAGGGCTCGTGCCGCGCCGTTTCCCGATGCGCCCGGAGCACCTCGTCGAGCTCCTGCACATGCTCAGTATGCCCGCCGAGGGCGGTGTAGAGCTCGCGCGGCAGGGTGAACTCGATCGGCGCCACGAGAGCCGGAGTGGGCACGTAGCCGAAGGCGTGCTTCGGCAGGCGCTGGACATCCACCATCACCGTGATGCCACCGCCCGGCCAGACATAGACGGGTGCCCCGCCCATGGTGACGCGGGTCTCGCCGGCCTTGACCGAGCGAGTGATCAGGACCGGATTCTCGGTCACGCCGGCGCGCAGCGAGCCTCCGGCTCCGGCCATGAAGAGGACGGAGCAGAGGGAAGGTTCGCAGTTCTCGCCGATACGCTCCACCGTCCGGCGCACCGCTCGCGGCATCTCCGCCTCGCGCAGGCGGAAATCCTCGCCCAGCACGCACCAGACCGCGTCCTCGCCCGTGGTGGAGGTGATCAGCACCCGCATGCCGGGCCAGGCCAGCTTCCGGTCGATGCCGCGGATGACGCTGAAGGGGTCGGTGATGTCGGTGCCGCCCCAGCCCAGGCCCGGATTGGCGACCTGGAAATAGCGTCCCGGCGTGGACTTGCGGCCCTCGATCCTGATGCCGGAAGGCGGCATGTCGAGGCAGCGTCCGGCCTGATGCTCGGTGAGAACCCCGGTGATGTGGTCGTCGAGAACGATCACCTCGTCGACCTGCCCGTGCCATTGCTTCGCGAAGATACCGATCGTGGCGGAGCCGCAACCGACACGCATCCGTTCCTCCGCCTTGCCGTTCACGATCGGCGCCGCCCCCGCCTGGACGACGACGCGGCTGCCGTCCTCGATGCATAGCTCGACCGGCTCGCCGCCGCAGAGCTTCAAAAGCGTATCACAGGTAACGTTGCCGGCTTTCTTGGTCGTGCCGGTAAGATGGTGCACGCCGCCGATCGACAGCATCTGCGAGCCGTATTCCGCGGTCGTCACGTGCCCGACCGGCTCGTTGCCGACGGTGATGGAATTGCGCTCCGGCCCGAGATGGCGGTCGGTGTCGATCTTCACCTTGCAGCCGCAGTAGGAGAAGATCCCCTCGGAGACAACCGTCACCGTGTCGACGCCCCGATAGGTCGAGCTGACGATGAAGGGTGCCGGCTTGTAGTCGGGATAGGTCGTGCCCGCACCGATGCCGGTGACGAAAGTCTCGACGCGTGGACCGGCCCCACCGTCCCACTCCCCCTCGGCGAACGGCACCAGCGCTCCGCCCTCGTCGCCCACGCGCTCGGCGAAGAGTACGGGATCGGTACGGACGAGCGCGCCGTCCTCGTTGGCGTAGCGGCCGCAGGCGCCGGATCGACCGGGCCTGATGCGGCAGAGCACCGGGCAGGCGTCGCACCGCACGATGCCATCGGCCTCGCGCGCTCCGAAACGCTCGGTCATGTCGGTCAAGGCTTCACTCCCGCGGCTGCGAGCGCCGCATGGACGCGATGCGGAAGGGCCGGAATCTTGCCGATCCGCACGCCCGTCGCGTGATGAATGGCGTTCATGATGGCCGGTGCTGTCGGGATGAGCGCATGCTCGCCCACGCCCTTGGCGCCGAACGGCCCGAGCGGCTCCGCCTTCTCGATTAGATGGATCTCCACCTCGGGCACGTCGCCGACCGTGGCGATCAGGTAGTCGTGCAGGTTCTCGGTCCGACCGGGGATGAACTCCTCCATGAGCGCGAGACCGAGACCCTGCGCGACGCCGCCGATGATCTGTCCCTCGACCAGGGCCGGGTTGATGGCGCGACCGACATCGTAGGCGGCGACGATACGCTCGACCTCGACCGTGCCGAGCTCGATGTCGACCGCGACCGCAGCGATCTGCGCGCCGAAGCCGTAGGTGGCGTAGGGCGAGCCGCGATTGCCCAGAACGGGCGTCGCGGGCGGATCGAAGGTCGCCCGCGCATCGAGCGCCACCTCGGGACCAGCGCCCTCGACCGGCGGCAACGAGGCGAGGTCGATCCGCCGCTCGTGGCCGCCCTCGATCACCCGAGCTAAGCCCGGGCCGAGCTCGATCCGGGCGTCGGCCCCGGCATTGGCGAGCCTGAGGAGCTGGGACCGCAAGGCCTCGCCGGCGAGCTGCGTCGCCCGGCCGGAGATGAAGGTCTGGCGCGAGGCCGAGGTCTTGCCACAGTCGAGCGTGAGGTCGGTATCCGCGCTCGAGCTCCTGACGGCTTCGAGCGGCACACCCAGGGCATCCGCCAAAATCTGGGACATGATCGTGCCCGAGCCCTGGCCGATGTCCTGCACGCCGTTCCAGAACATGATCCCGCCGTCGCGCATGAGGCTCACGCGTTGGCTCGACGGGTTGCTCATGCCGGTATTGCCGCAGCCCTACCAGACGCCGGCGATGCCGACGCCCCGCCGCACCGATCCCGTGCCTCGCGGCGTCGCCCGCAGCTCCCGCCAGCGCGGCCGCAGCGCATCGAGGCATTCGACCATGCCCACACTCTCCAGCACCTGCCCGGTGGCCGTGGCGTCGCCCGGCCGAAGCGCGTTCAGGAGGCGGAACTCGAGCGGGTCGAGGTGGAGCTTCAGCGCCAGCTCGTCATAGACCTGCTCGACCGCGAGCAAGGTCTGCGGCACGCCGAAGCCGCGAAAGGCGCCGCTCGGTGGTGCATTGGTCAAGATCGCCCGCGACCGTGCCCGGAGATTGGCGACACGGTAGGGTCCAGGGCTGTGGATCGGCATCCTGCCCGCTACTGTCGGCCCCCAGGAGGCATAGGCGCCGGTGTCGAAATCGCCGGCGAAGTCGAGAGCCGTGATCCGCCCTACCCCATCTGCGCCGGCGCGAGCGACGATGGCGGCCGGATGCCGCTTGGTGGTGGAAGCCATGCTTTCCGTGCGGCTGTAGACGCAGGCCACGGGCCGGCCGAGCCGCCATGCGGCCATGGCGAGCAGCGGCTGCACCGCCACGTCGAGCTTGCCGCCGAAGCCGCCGCCGCAGGCCGATGGCCGGATCCTGACCTGCTCCGGCGCGATGCCCAAAACGTTCGCCACCTCCGCACGGTCCATGTAGGGACTCTGCGTGGTGACGGTGAGCTCGAGACGATCGCCGAGGCGGACCGCCCAGCCGGCCTCGGGCTCGATATAGGCGTGCTCGACGAAGCTCGTCTCGAGGGCGATCTCGGCCGTGACGCTGACCGCCGCCAGCGCCGCCGCCACGTCGCCCGCCTCGAGCGATCCCTCCGTCAGCACATTGCCGGGGCGATTTCCATGAATGTCGGTGGCCTCGCCGGTGCGGGCGAAGGCGAAGCCAACGGGCTCGAGCGGCTCCCACGTTATCGGCAGCTCGGCGTCCCTGACGCGGGCCAGCGCCGCCTCGGGCCCGACCAGGGCGAGCACCGCCTCACCCCTGAAGCGCACGTGATCGACGGCGAGAACCGGCTGGTCCTTGTCGGGGAAGATGGCGAAACCGTTGACGCCCGGGACGTCGGCCGCGGCCAGGACATGCACGCCATAGCGCCGCTCGATGGCGGCGAGATCGCCGAGGCTGAAGCGGGCGCGGGCATGGGGCGAGCGGACCACGCGCAGCCGCCACGCATCCGCCGGCACGCCATCGGCGCCGAAGCGCTCGCTGCCCTCGATTCTCGACATGGCCTCGAGCCGCGCGATCCTGGCACCCACGGCGGGGCCGGCGGGCCGCGAGGCGGGTGCGGACGGCTCGAGGGCACGCACCACGGCCGCCACGATCTGGCGGTAGCCGGTGCAGCGGCAGAGCACGCCGCCGAGCGCTCCCTCGATCTCTGCCCGGGTCGGGCGGGCGTTGCGTCCGAGGAGGTCGGCCGCGGCCATCAGCATGCCGGGTGTGCAGATGCCGCACTGCACGGCCCCGCCCTCGGCGAAAGCCTGCAGCAATCGTGCGAGATGCCCCTCACCGGCGAGCCCTTCGACGCTGGTCACCGCCCGTCCCTCGATCTGCCCCAGCGGCAGGAGGCAGGCGCAGGCCTGCCGGCCGTCGACCAGCACGGTGCAGGCGCCACAATCGCCCGCATCGCAGCCGACCTTGGTCCCGGTGAGCCCGAGCGTCTGGCGCAGGACGCGGCTCAACCGCGTCGCCGGTGGCAGGTCCACCAAAACGGACCGGCCGTTCAGCCGAAAGCCGATACCGACCTCCTCGGATACGAGAGCGCTCATGCGGCCCTTCGCACCCCCTCGCCGCCCAAGGCCCGGCGCAGCAGCACGAGCGCCGCATGGCGCCGGTAGGCGCCGCTGGCACGGACATCGTCGATGGGGGTCAACATCGCGAGATCCGCAAGCTCGATTGCCGCCGCCGCGGCGAGGGGTGTGAGACCCGAAAGCCGCGCCTCGAGCTCGTGCAGGCGCGCGGCCACCGGCGAGCAGGCGCCGACCGCGAGCCGAAGCAGGACGATCCGCCCGCTCTCGTCGAGTGCCATCGTCATCGCCACCATGGCGATCGAAATGACGAGATAACGTCTGGCACCGAGCTTCAGGAAGACCGATCGCGCCCCGGCCAGAGGCTTCGGCACAACGATATGGGTCAGGAGCTCGTCCGGTGCGCGGGCAGTGCGCCGGTTGCCCAAGAGGAACTCGCGGAGCGCCAGCTCGCGAACCCCCCGCGCGCTCGCCAGCCGGACGCCTGCGTCGAGCGCCAGGAGCGGCGGCACCCCGTCGGCCGCGGGCGAGGCATTGCAGAGATTGCCGGCGAGAGTGCCGCGGTTCTGGATCTGCGCGCCGCCGACTTGGCAGGCCGCCTGTCGCACGGCGTCGAACCAGGACGGCAATCGCGCCTGCTGCGCCTCGGTCCAGGTGACCAGCGCGCCGATCTCGACCGTCTCGCCCACTTCCGCAATGCGACGAAGCGACGAAAGGCCGGAAAGGTCGAGCAGGTCCACACCATTCGGCGCGTCGAGAGCGGGCTCGCCCCAGGCACTGCGCGTGGCATCGGCGGGGAGGACATCCGTGCCGCCGGCGAACGGCAGGAGCGGCCCCGTCGCCAGGAGCCGAAGAGCATCATCCAGGGTGTCGGGGCGGTAATAGGCTCCCATGCGCGCCCGTCCGGCTATCCTCCCCACATTTCGGGTCACCGCCCGAATTCATGTGTGATGGGACGAGAGTCGAACTGTACCCCGGCGCTGTCA
Source organism: uncultured Geminicoccaceae bacterium (assembly GCA_964402505.1). Classification (GTDB taxonomy): domain Bacteria; phylum Pseudomonadota; class Alphaproteobacteria; order Geminicoccales; family Geminicoccaceae; genus SLRI01. The sequence continues at coordinate 30,295 of CAYOCP010000024.1, read as the reverse complement.
AGCGCGCCGGTCGCCTAGACGATCTCCCAGGTGGTGCGACCTGCGACCTGTCGCTGCAGGTCGGCGAGAGCCGTTTTGCGTGGCGGTGCCGCGGCACTGAACGCAGCATCGTAGCTCGGCGCCTCGCTGGCGAAAATCACGCCGAGCGCCGTTGGCACGTCCAGCCGTATCAGCATCTGCGCCAACATCGGGTTGGTCTCGTCGTGAACGAGCGCCGCCTCCTCACCCAGCCCGTCGGCACCAATCTCGAAGACTTCAAGTGCGAACCGCTCGGGCACCAGACGCACGCCCTTTGCACCATCGGCGAAGAGCAGCGGCTCACCGTGCCGGCACCAGAGTTGGTGCTCGGGTGCCGTCGCCTTGTTGGTCACCGCATCGAACGCACCGTCATTGTAGACGATGCAGTTCTGCAGGATCTCGACGAAGCTGGTGCCGCGATGACCACGCGCCCGGGTCAGCACCTCGACCATCGGACCCTGCACCACGTCGGCTACCCGCGCAACGAAGCGGGCACCCGCACCGAGCGCGAAAGCGCCCGCGTGCACCGGCGCATCGAGCGTGCCACCCGGCGAGGAGGGGCTCACCGTGCCACGCGGGCTGGTCGGTGAGGCCTGGCCCTTGGTCAGGCCGTAGACCTCGTTGTTGAACAGGAGATAGACGAGGTCGACATTGCGACGCAGTAGATGCAGGAGATGGTTGCCGCCGATCGAGAGGCTGTCGCCGTCGCCCGAGACCACCCAGATATCGAGCTCCGGATTGGCCAGCTTGACGCCCGTGGCGATCGCCGCCGCCCGGCCGTGGATCGTGTGGAAGCCGTACGATTCGACATAATAGGGAAAGCGGGCGGCGCAGCCGATGCCGGAAATGAAGACGGTTCGGTCGGGATCGGCCCGAACATCGACCAGGGTCTTCTGCACCGCCCTCAGGATGGCGTAGTCGCCACAGCCCGGACACCAGCGGACCTCCTGGTCGCTGGCCCAGTCCTTGGCCGTCAGCTCCTTGGTCTGGCGATCGAGCACGGTAGCCATGGCATCAGGCCTCCAGCAGCATCTTGACCCGGGTTTCGATCTCGGCGGCGGTGAACGGCTTGCCGGCGACCTTGGTCAAGCTCTCGAGCCGGCAACCGTAGACCCCCTGCAGCAGCAGGTGGAGCTGCCCCGCGTTCAGCTCCGGCACCAGCACTCGCTCGAAATTGGTGAGCATGTCGCCGAGATTGGCTGGCAGCGGCCAGATGTGACGGAGATGGGCGTGCGCCACGCTGAGCCCATCCGCCCGCAGCCGGTCCACCGCACTCTCGATGGCGCCGAAGGTCGAGCCCCAGCCGAGGATCAGCACGCGGTCATCCATGTCGCCGGCGACGAGATCCTGCGCCGGCAGCTCCTGGGCGATGCCCAGGATCTTTGTCCGGCGAAAGTCGGTCATCATCTGGTGGTTGGCCGGATCGTAGGATATGGCGCCAGTTCGGTGCGATCGCTCGATGCCGCCGATCCGATGGCGCAGGCCCGGCGTTCCGGGCGGCACCCAGGCCCGGGCCAGCGTCTTGGGATCGCGGGCATAGGGCTGGAAACTCCCCACGTCGGCGCCCTGCCGCACGGGGAAGGGCTCGAGCGCGGAGAGGTCGGGGATCAGCCAGGGCTCGCTGGCATTGGAGAGAAAGCCGTCGGTCAGCAGCATGACCGGTGTCATGTAGCGCATCGCGAGCCGCACGGCCTCGATCGCGACCGGAAAGCAGTCGCCCGGCGTGGCTGCCGCCAGGACGACGAGCGGAGCGTCGGCATTGCGGCCGAGCACCGCCTGGAACAGATCGGACTGCTCGGTCTTCGTCGGCAGGCCGGTCGATGGCCCACCGCGCTGCGCGTCGATCACGACGAGCGGCAGCTCGGTGGCGATGGCGAGACCCAATGCCTCCATCTTGAGCGCGATGCCCGGTCCCGAGCTCCCGGTGACGCCGAGCTGGCCGGCGTAGGAGGCGCCGATCGAGGCACAGATGGCGGCGATCTCGTCCTCGGCCTGGAAGGTGCGCACGCCGAAGGCACCGAGCCGCGCCAGAGCGTGCAGCATGCCGGAGGCGGGAGTGATCGGATAGGAGCCGTAGAAGAGGTCGATGCCCGAGAGCCGTGCCGCCGTGACCAAGCCGTAACAGAGGGCGTCCACCCCCGTCACCGTCCGATAGCGGCCCGGCGGCAGGGGTGCCGATTGGCCCGGAGCCAGCACTTCCGGCAAACGCGCCAGCTCGGCCGTCTCGCCATAGGCGTGGCCCGCGTCGAGTGCCGCGAGGTTTGCGTCCCGGACCAGGGGCTCGGCGGCGAAGCGTTCGCGAATCCAGTCCTGCGTGGCGGCGCGCGAGCGGCCGGTGAGCCAGAGGACGAGGCCGAGGGTCCAGAGGTTGCGGGCACGGTTGGCGTCACGATTGCCGACGCCCAGGGGCTTGACGGCGGCCTGGGTCAGCTTGGTGATGTCGATCTCGAGGCGGCGAAAGGCGTCGAGATCGTGCTCTTCGCGTGGATCGCGGTCGTAGCCGGCTTTCCTGAAATTGCGGTCGACGAAGGCGGCCGTGTCGATGATCAGCGTGCCGCCTGGCCGAAGGTCGTCGATATTGACCTTGAGGGCAGCCGGATTGAGAGCCACGAGCACGTCGAGCCGGTCGCCCGGCGTACGCACCCGCCGACCGCCGAACTGGATCTGGAAGGCGGAAACACCGAAGGTCGTGCCGACGGGGGCACGAATCTCGGCCGGGAAATCCGGAAACGTCGCGAGGTCGGCACCGCCGAGCGCTGCTTCCTGCGTGAACCGGCCACCGGTAAGCTGCATGCCGTCACCGCTGTCGCCGGCGAAGCGGACGACCAGCGATACCGGTGCGGTGGTACCGGTACGACGGCTGATCACGTTCATCGCAAGTCTCCCGGCGAGTGGCGAGGGCCGCTCGACAAATCGTAAGAACACCTACAATAGCCTCGAAACCGGCCGTCGCAAGCCGTTTGCGGAAGGCGATGACGTTCGCTCGCGCGGCTGTCAAGCCGATCCGGCGCGCTTTCGTTTTCAGACGAGCTTGGTTAGCAGGACCAGGAGTTGCTGGCGTTCCCGCGCCGTCAATGGCGCGAGGGTCGCCTCGCTGATCGCCTTGCCCTCGACCGTCAACCGGGCGGCCAGCGCCAGGCCCGTCTCGGTGAGCGAAAGAAGCTTGCGCCGCCGGTCCTCCGGGCTCGGCCGGCGCGCCACCAGTTGGCGCCGCAGGAGACGTTGGATGACACCTTGGGCCGTGTTGGGGTCCATGGCGGTGAGCCGGCCCAGGTGGTTCTGCGACAGGGGACCCGAGGCCAGAAGCTTCATCAGCACGGCGAACTGCAGCGGCGTCAGGTCGAAAGCGGCGAAATGCCGGGCGAAGAGCGCCGCGTGGCGCTGATTGGCCCGCCGCAGCAGGTAACCGACCTGCCGCTCGAGCACGTAGTCCTGGTCGGTGCTGCCCATGCCCCGTCCGCCGCTCAGGCGCGCGCGTGGCGCACGGCGAAAACGGCGCTCGCCATCGTCAGGGCAGCGCAGACCGTCATGCCGATGGCCATGGGATAGGGCGTGCCGGCCTGGATGGAGCCGGTGACCTGGGCGGCCACGGCAGCCGTGCCCATCTGCAGGAAGCCGGCAAGGCCGGAAGCGGCGCCGGCGAGATCGGGTCTGATGCTGATCGACGCCGCGATGCTGTTGGGCAGGGACATCCCCTGAGTGAAGGAGATCATCATCATCGGCAGGAAGAGGGCCCATGGGGTCGCGTAGACGGCCGGCACCAGCACCAGCAGCACGAGGGTTCCGAGAAGGGTGCCGACGCTGCCGCCCAGCACCATCCGATCGATGCCGAGGCGCGGGCCGAGACGGGCCGCCGCGAAGTTGCCGGCCATGAAGGCCGCAGAGACGACGATGAACATCATGCCGTACTCCGATGGCGGGCGCTCGAGCACGGTGATCATCACGTAGGGGGCAGCGGCCAAAAAACTGAAGAATACGGCCATCGAGAAGCCGCCCTGCAACGCGAAACCGACAAAGGCGGGCAATCGGATCAGCGTCGCGAAGTCGCCGAGCATCGATTTTGTGTTGGCTGGCCCGGTGCGCGGCGCCAGGGTCTCAGGCAGATGACCGCGGACGGCGATCAGCACCGGCACACCGAGAGCGCCACCGACCAGGAACACGGCCGGCCAGCCGAAAAGATCGGTCAGCACACCACCTATCGCCGGTGCCACCATCGGCGCCACCACCATTGCCATGGTCACATAGGCGATGGCCGCCGCCGACCGCTCGCGATCGTAGAGATCGCGGACGATGGCGCGGCCCAGCACCATGCCGGCGCAACCACCGGCGGCCTGGATGATGCGACCAAGGACCAGGAGCATGATCGAGCCGGCGAAGGCGCAGATCAAGCTGCCCGCCAGGTACACCAGGAGACCGGCCATCAGCGCCGGCCGCCGTCCGAGCCGGTCCGAAAGCGGCCCGTAGAGCAGCGTCGCCACCGCCATCGCCAGGGCGGAAAGCGAGAAGGCGAGCTGTGCGGTCGCGGCGGAAACGACGAATCCGGCCTGGATGGCCGGCAAGGCCGGCAGGAAGATCTGCATCGAGAAGGGTCCGATGGCGGTTGCCACCACGAGAATGAGGATCAGCCGCCATTCCTCGATCCGGGTGCCGTCGGCCAACGCCACGGACGTGCGGCTCGCCATCGTCACAGAACTCCCTCGCTCGCGCGGGCCCGCCGCCGCGCTGCTATGCCGATCGTCGGCCCTCGCGCCGGAGGGTCCGATATGCTATCGACCGACAACTTAACCATCCGGCCGGCCGACGGCGCCGGATGCGGCCGCTTCCCCTCCCGCCTCGGAGCCTGCCTTGCCGCCTGTCGAACGCCCGCCCTTGACCATTTGCCTCGCCAATCCGCGCGGCTTCTGCGCCGGCGTGGATCGCGCCATCGCCATCGTCAAGGAGGCATTGCGGAAGAACGGGCCGCCAGTCTACGTGCGGCACGAGATCGTGCACAACCGCCACGTTGTCGAGGAGCTCCGCGTTCTCGGTGCCGTCTTCGTGGACGAACTCGATGAGGTGCCGGACGACGCCGTCGTGGTTTTCTCGGCGCACGGGGTGCCGAAGCGGGTGCCGGCCGAGGCGCGCCGTCGCCGGCTGATCTTCGCCGACGCCACCTGTCCCCTGGTCAGCAAGGTGCATCGCGAGGTCGAGCGCCACCATGCGGACGGGCACACCGTGCTCCTGGTCGGCCATGCCGGCCATCCCGAGGTCGAGGGCACCATGGGACAGGTGGACGACGGCGCCGTCATCCTGGTCGAGACCGTCCGCGATGCGCTGACGGTCGAGGTGCCCGATCCGCAAAGGGTCGCCTACGCCACGCAGACGACGCTCTCGCTCACCGACACGGCCGCCATCGTTGCCGTGTTGCGCGAACGCTTTCCCGGGATCTCCGGACCGCGCAGCGAAGACATCTGCTACGCCACCACCAACCGTCAGGAGGCGGTGGCGGCGATTGCGCCGAGCGCCGATCTCGTGCTGGTGGTCGGCGCGCCCAACTCCTCCAATTCACTTCGGCTGGTGGAGGTGGCGAAGCAGAATGGCTGCGCACGCGCGCTGCTCATTCAGTCGGCAGCGGACATTGACTGGCAGGATCTCGACGGCGTGGCCGCGGTCGGGCTGACCGCCGGCGCCTCGGCGCCCGAGGTGCTGGTCGAGGAGGTGATCGCGGCCTTTCGGGCACGCTACGAGGTCGAGGTCACGACCGTCAGCCTCACCGACGAGAACGTCTCCTTTCGCGTCCCGCCAATTCCTGTGCGCCGCCTGCAGAACGCCTCCTGAAGCCAAACCGGCGCGCGGCCCCTGTGCCGCGTGACAAGCCGTGCCCGGGCCGGCATAAGGCGCGGGTCGCATGCGAGCTGACTGGTGGTGGATGGCGGTCTATACCTCGGTTCCGGGGCCGGCCCTCGAGGCGCTCCTGGCGCAGTACGACATCGGCGAGGCCAAGACCCTCGAGCCCATTGCCGAGGGTGTCGAGAACTCGAATTTCCGCCTCGAGACGACCACCGGCCGCTTCATCCTGACGATCTACGAGAAGCGGGTCCAGCCGGCGGACCTGCCGTTCTTTCTCATGCTGATGGATCATTTGGCCGAGCGGGGCATCGCCTGTCCCGTGCCGATCCACGACCGCCATGGCCGCAGCCTTCAGCAGTTGTGCGGCAAGCCGGCGGCAATCGTCAGCTTTCTCGACGGCCGCTCGCCGAAGCGGATCGACGCGGCGCGCTGCGCTGCCCTGGGCGGCACGCTCGCCGACCTGCATCGGGCGGTTGGTGATTTTTCCGGCTTCAGGGCGAATGCGCTTTCGGTGGCGAGCTGGCGGCCGCTCTTCGAGGCCTGCCGGCTGAGCCCGGTTCCCCCCGCCGCGGACCTCACCGAGGCCATATCCAGAGAGCTCGACCGGCTCGAGCGCGACTGGCCGCAGGAGCTGCCATCGGGCGTCATTCATGCCGATCTCTTTCCCGACAACGTGTTCTTCGAGGGCGCCCGCGTCACCGGCGTCATCGACTTCTACTTCGCCTGCAGCGACCGATTCGCCTACGACATCGCCATCTGCCTCAATGCCTGGTGCTTCGAGCCGCGGGCCGAGTTCAACCTCACCAAGTCGCGCGCGCTGCTCGCCGGCTATCAGACAGTGCGCCCGCTCGAGCCGGCCGAGATCGAGGCGCTGCCGGTGCTCTGCCGCGGAGCGGCCATGCGCTTCCTGCTCACTCGCCTGTTCGACTGGCTGAACCAGGTCGACGGTGCCTTGGTCAGGCCCAAGGATCCGATGGAGTACGCGCAGAAGCTCGCTTTCCACAGGCGCGTCCGGGAGGCCCGGGCCTATGGCCTCGCGTGACGCGGCGGCAGGCGGGATGGTGTCTGCCGATGATGTCGTCGAGATCCATACCGATGGCGGGTGCAGCGGCAATCCCGGGCCCGGCGGCTGGGGTGCGGTCCTGCGATGGCGCGGGCACGAGCGCGAACTCTCCGGCTACGAGCCGGCGACGACCAACAACCGGATGGAGCTGATGGCCGCGATCATGGCACTCGAGAGCCTGAAGCGGCCCATGCGCGTGCGTCTCGTGACCGACAGCGCCTATCTGCGCCAGGGCATTACCCGATGGCTCGACGGCTGGAAGGCGAAGGGCTGGAAAACTGCCGACAAGAAGGCCGTCAAGAACGTTGATCTCTGGCAGCGCCTGGAAGGGGCTGCCGAACCGCACGAGATCGAGTGGGCGTGGACGAAGGGCCATGCCGGCGACCCGCTCAACGAGCGGGCCGACGGGTTGGCCACGGCGGCAATCAGGAATGCGAAGGTCAATCGCTGAGGCTGCTCAGAGAGCTGCCAGGACCTTGTCGGCGCCGGACACCTCCATCATTGGCGGCGCTTCCTCGACCGCGAGCGACTTCACGACACCGTCCTCGACGATCATGGCGTAGCGCTTGGAGCGCGTGCCGAGCTTGAAGGCGCTGCCGTCGAAGTCGAGACCGATGGCTCTGGTGAACTCCGCATTGCCGTCCGACAGCATGACGATCTTGTCGCCGACACCGGAGGCTTTGGCCCATTCGCCGAGTACGAATGGATCGTTGACGGCGACGCAGGCGACGGTGTCGACGCCCTTCGCCTTCAGCGCATCGTAGTGCTGCAGATAGCTCGGCACGTGCTTTGCGTGGCAGGTGGGCGTGTACGCCCCGGGCACGGCGAACAGCACCACCTTCTTGCCCGCGCAGAGCTCGCTCGTCGTCACGTCCGTGATGTCGCCGGCATCGTTGCGCTTGAAGGTCGCATCGGGCAGCCGGTCACCGGTCTTGATCGTCATGAGGCATCTCTCGTTCGTTGCGTTGATTGAACGGGGGAAGAATCGCCGGCTCGGGCTCTCTTGTTGCGCCGGCAGCAAGCCGTTATCTCTTAGCCATGCAAACCGACGACGCCAACGACAACCACCTCGCCGGCATGCTGCTCGTGGCCATGCCGGGCATGCCCGACCCGCGCTTCGACCGCTCGGTGATCTATCTCTGCGCCCACTCGGACGAGGGAGCCATGGGGATCATCGTCAACCAGCTCGCGGAGAACGTCGAGTTCAAGACGATCGTCGAGCAGCTCGGCATCGAGCCCACCGCCGAGGCCGCCAAGCTCAAGGTCCATGTGGGTGGCCCCGTCGAGAGCAGCCGCGGCTTCGTTCTGCACACGCAGGACTACGTGCACGAGAACACGCTTTTGATCGATGCGGCGTTTGCGTTGACCGCGACGGTCGACGTGCTGAAGGCGATTGCCAGCGGCACCGGGCCGCGACAGCGGGTCTTCGCCCTCGGCTATGCAGGCTGGGCCGCGGGACAGCTCGACGCCGAAATTCAGAAGAATGGCTGGCTCATCGCCCCGCCCGACGAGCGCATCGTCTTCGAGCTCGACGACACGGAGAAGTGGGCCGGCGCCCTCAACAAGATCGGTGTCGATCCGTCGCTCCTGTCCTCCACGGCAGGACACGCCTGAAGAACAACATGCTGCTACGGACGGCCGCCGTCCCTGCCTCTCAGTGCGGCGGGATGGTCGCCGCGGCCGCTTCGGCGGTGCGGCTCGCCTCCATGCCGCGAATGGCCTTCTGCAGCTTCTCGAAGGCGCGCACCTCGATCTGGCGGACCCGCTCGCGGCTGATACCGTACTGACCGCTGAGCTCCTCCAGGGTGGTCGGGTTCTCCGTGAGCCGGCGCTCCGTCAGGATATGCTTCTCACGGTCGTTGAGGACGTGCATGGCGCTCGCCAGGAGATCGCGGCGATGATCGAGCTCGTCGTCCTCCGCCAGCATCGCGTCCTGCGTCGCCCGGTCGTCGACCAGCCAGTCCTGCCACTCCATGTCGCTCTCGGCGCGCAACGTAGCATTTAGCGAATGGTCCGGCCCTTCGAGTCGCCGGTTCATGTCGATGACGTCCTGCTCGGTGACGGCCAGTGTGTCGGCGATTTTCTTCACCGCCTCGGGACTCAGATCGCCCTCCTCGATGGCCTGCATCTGGCTCTTCAGCCGGCGCAGGTTGAAGAAGAGCTTCTTCTGCGCCGCGGTGGTGCCGAGCTTCACCAGCGACCAGGAATGGAGGATGTATTCCTGAATGGCGGCCCTGATCCACCACATTGCATAGGTGGCGAGCCGGAAGCCGCGCTCCGGCTCGAACCGCTTGACCGCCTGCATCAGCCCGACATTGCCCTCCGAGATGATCTCGTTCATCGGCAGGCCGTAACCGCGATAGCCCATGGCGATCTTGGCCACGAGGCGCAAATGGCTCGTCACCAGCGTGTGCGCGGCCGCGACATCGTCGTTCTCGCGCCACCGCTTCGCGAGCATGTACTCCTCTTCCGGCTCGAGCATGGGGAACCGCCGGATTTCCTCGAGATAACGCGAAAGACCGCTGCCCTCGAGGGGAACAGTGGGAAGACTTGCCATCGATGACGTTCCGCTAGTTCAAGCACACCCGATCACGTTCCGGTTATCAGCACCCGGAGTACCACGCGATCACCCCAACCCTTAACATCGCCGCGACTGATTCGTTGCATGAAAATTTGCCAAACGCGGTCCGGATGCCCCGACCGCGCAAGCTATGCCCGAGCAAGAGCCAGAAGTCGATCAAATATCGCTGGCGGCGGGGATTCGAAGCGCAGACGTTCACCCGTGCCGGGATGGGTGAAGCCGAGCACGCGCGCGTGGAGCGCCACCCGTCCCAGGGTCTCGATCTCCGCCCGAAGCGCCGCCGGCAGTTCCCGGTGTCGGCGCGAGTGGTAGAGCCGGTCGCCGAGGAGCGGATGCCCGAGGCCCGAGAGGTGCACCCGGATCTGATGCGTGCGCCCGGTCTGGAGCGCCAACTCGATGCGCGCGATCAGCCCACCCTCCGATGCGAGCAGGCGATAGCGGGTCACCGCCGGCTTGCCCGTCGAAACGATCGCCATGCGCTTGCGGTCCACCGGATGGCGGCCGATCGGCCTGTCGATCGTGCCGGCTGAGGGACTGGGCATGCCGTGGACAACGGCCTCGTAGAGCCGATCGACGCTGTGCAGGGTGAATTGGCCGGCGAGGCCCCTGTGCGCGCGATCGTGCTTGGCGACGACCAGAAGACCGCTCACGTCCTTGTCGATGCGATGCACGATGCCCGGCCGCTCGATCCCGCCAATGCCCGAAAGGCTCGCCCCGCAATGTCCTAGCAGCGCGTGCACCAAGGTGTTTCGGTCATGGCCTGCCGAGGGATGGACGACGAGCCCCGCCGGCTTGTCGACGACGAGTAGGTCATCATCCTCGAACACCACGGCGAGCGGCCAATTCTCCGGAACGAGATTTAACGAGGCCAAAGGCGGCACGACGAGACGGTAGCGCTCGCCCGGTTTGACCCGTCGCTTGCCCTCGGTTACCACCCTGTCGCCGACGGTCAGGTGCCCGTCGCGCATCAGCGACTGCAGCCGCGATCGCGACAGGTCTTCGAGCCGTTCGGCCAGCACCGCATCGATCCTGCGGCCGGATTCGCCCTCGGTAATCTCGACCAGCGCCGGCTCAGCCATGCACCAACCTGATGGCAGCCGGCGGCGGACAGGCAATGGAACGATATCTCGGCATCATCAAGGTCTTCAACGTGGTGGCCGCAGTGGTGATCGTCGTCGGTGTCGTGGCGCTCGTCTGGCTGATGGTCGAGCGTGGCAACGAGGAGCAGGCGCTGGTCGGCACCGGGACCATCGTCCTGCCGCCAGGCTTTCACGTCACAGAGATGAGCGCCACCAGCGACTTCGTCTTCCTGCTGCTCGGCGACGAGGAGGGCGACGTGCTGCTGCTCCGCCTCGACCCCCAAGACCCGGCTTCAAGCGCCAGCTTCGTCGTCAAGACGGCACGACCTTGAAACGGCACCGCCCACCGTCCCGACATCCTTTCGAGATTGCTATCGAGGGCCTCGCATTCAAGGGCGAAGGCACGGTCACCCTGGAGGGCAAGCGCCTCTTCGTGCCAGGTGCCTTGCCCGGGGAGCGCTGGCTCGTACGTCACGCGGGCCGCCGGGGCTGGCTCGAGCCCCTGTGCTGCCTAGCCGCGAGCAGCGAGCGGGCACGGCCCGCTTGTCCGTATTTCGGCAGCTGCGGCGGCTGCACACTTCAGCATCTCGAATCGAATGCCTATGAGGAGCTGAAGCGCCGGCACGTCTTGGGTGCCCTACGCGCCCGCGGCATCGAGGTGCCGGAGCCGATCGTCTTTCGACGCAGCCCGCTCCACTCCCGTCGCCGGCTCCGGCTCGCCTTCGACAAGGCCGGACGGCTCGGCTTTTACCGACGCCACAGCAATGAGGTCGCGCCGATTGAATGCTGCCCCATCGCGCGCCCCGAGCTGGCGGCCCTCCTTGTTCCCCTAGGACAGCTCATTGCGCGCATCGGTTGCGCACGCGGGGGCGGCGGCGCGACACTGACCCAACTCGATGGGGGTGTAGAACTCGTGCTCCATCTGGCAGCACAGCCGGACCTCCGAGACCGGGAGGTCCTGGTGGCGTTTGCCGAAACGGAGCGGCTGGTGCGTCTCGCCGTCGCCGTCGAGGGCAGCGAGCCGGAACCCATGGTCGCCCACCTGCCGGCGATCCTCACCATCGCTGGATTGCCGGTCGAGCTGCCGCCTGCGGCCTTTCTGCAAGCGACCGCGGAAGGTGAGGCGAGCCTGCAGGCGTTCGTGCTTCGCCATCTCGACGGCGGTCGCCGCGCGGTCGACCTGTTCTGCGGGGTGGGCACGCTGGGCCTGCCACTGGCCGAGCGGGGTACGGCGATCCGCGCCTTCGATAGTGCGGCCGAGCTCGTCGCCGCCTGCCGTCATCCGCGGATCATTGCGAGCTGCCGCAACCTCTTTCAGGCACCTCTCGCCGCAAGCGAGCTCGCCGGGTGCGACGCGGTCTTGCTGGACCCGCCGCGCGCGGGTGCCGAGGCGCAGGCCGTCGAGCTCGCCAGGGCCAATGCAAGCCGCATCGTCTACGTCTCGTGCGCACCCGCGAGCTTCGCCCGCGATGCCGCCCTGCTCATCGCCGGCGGCTATCGGCTGGACACGCTGGAGATCGTGGACCAGTTCGTCCTGTCGGCCGAGGTCGAGCTCGCAGGCTTCTTCATGCGACCGGCGAAAGGGACTTGATCGCGGAGGCTCGAGCTTCTACCTACGAGCCATCGCTCGCGACCCCTTCGTCTAGCGGTCAGGACGTCAGCCTCTCACGCTGAAAACACGGGTTCGATTCCCGTAGGGGTCGCCACTTCCGTCATACGCGGCGAATGCAGCCGGACGATCGTCCCGCCCCACCACGCCGTTCATTCTTCCTCGGCAGCCTCGCTCTCGTCCCGCTTCTTCTCGGCGAGCCGCACGAGGTGGATGGAGATCTCGTACAGGGCCAGGATCGGCAGACCCAGGCCGAGCTGGCTGATGACGTCCGGCGGCGTGAGCACGGCGGCCACAACAAACACGCCGACGATCGCGTATTTCCGGTTGCGCGCCAATCCTTCGGCCGTGACGAGCCCGACCCGGCCCATGAGGGTCAACGCCACCGGAAGCTGGAAGCACAAGCCGAAGGCGAAGATCAGCTTCATCACCAGATCGAGATATTCCCCGACGCGCGCTTCGAGTTCGATCGGCAGCGTGCCGGGTCCTCCGACCGTCTCGAAGCTGACGAAGAACCGCCAGGCCAGGGGGAAGATCACGTAGTACACCATCGCCCCGCCGAGAAAGAACAGCACCGGGGTCGCCACCAAGAACGGCAGGAAGGCCTGCTTCTCGTTCCGGTACAAGCCGGGAGCGATGAAGAGATAGAGCTGCGTGGCGACGAATGGGAAGGTGATGAAGGCACCGGCGAAGAAGGCGACCTTCAGATAGGTGAAGAATGCCTCCGTAAGACTCGTGTAGATCATCCGCCGGCCGGTCTGCCCCTCGTAGATGGCGGCGAGCGGACGGACGAGGAAAGCGTATATCTGCTCGGAGAAGAAATAACAGACAACGAAGCCGAGCAGAATAGCGGCGGCGCTGTACATCAGGCGATTGCGCAGCTCGATCAGATGGTCGAGCAGCGGCATCTCGCGGTCGTCGATGTCCTTGATCACTGCAACGCTGGTCCGTTCGTCTGCCTAGGAGCGGGGCGGGGCGGCCCCGTCCGGATGAGATGCCGGGTTCTCGCCCGACTCGGCCGGTACTCCGGCTCCGCCGCCGCTCGCGACCGCAGCCTTTTCGACCGCAGGAGGAGGCGGCGGGATCCTCGGCACTGCGGCCTTCGGCTTCGCGGCGGCGCCACGCTTCTGCTTGTCCTCGACATCGAAGGCGCGCTCGAGCTCGCCCTTCGGATCGACGGCATCGCTGATGGTCTTGCGCAGGTCCATTCGGCCGGTCCGGTCGATGCTCTTCTTGATCTCGTCGAGCTCCGCCTCGCGCGCCATGTCGTCGAGCGAGCGCTGGAAGTCACGCGCCAGTGCCCGCGCCCGCCCGGTCCAGCGGCCGATCGTCCGTGCTACCTTAGGCAGGTCCTTGGGCCCGATGACGATGAGCGCCACCAGCATGATAACGGCCATTTCCGACCAGCCGATGTCGAACATGCGCGCCCTTCAGCCGCTACCGTGCCAGTTTCTGCCGCAGCTAGCTCTTGGCCGCCTCGTCCTTCGTCCGGTCCATCTTGATCTCGGGGCTCGTCGCCTCGTCGCCCAGCGCCCGTGGCGCCGGCTCGTCATCGTCGTCCTTCATGCCCTTCTTGAAGTTCTTCACGCCCGACGCAACGTCGCCCATCACCTTCGGCAGCTTGCCCGCGCCGAACAGGATGAGAACGATCACGAGGATCAGGACGACCTGCCAAATGCCGATGCTCATGGGGAACCCTTTTGATGCCGCGGTCCTCTCTCCCGGAGCCGGGAGGGCACGTGTCGCGGATGTTGCAGCAGTCTGGCAAAAAACAAGGGGCCGCGCAATCAGGTCCCGATGGCCCCCGAAGATGCTGCGACCCCGGTTCGGTCAGGCTGTGCATCATGCGTATCATCGGCTGCCGACACGCTGCCGACGGCCCTGAAGAGGCCGGCCGCCTCCAGCTCGTCCAGCCGCGGCAGATCGTCGAGCGAGCCCAGCTGGAACTGATCGAGAAAGCCCGGCGTGGTCACCCAGGTCACCGGCCGGCCCGGCACCTCGCGGCGCCCCTTGGGCCGGACCCAGCCCGCCTCGACCAGCTGGTCGAGCGTGCCGCGCGCGACCGGCACCCCGCGCACCGCCTCGATCTCAGCACGGGTGACGGGCTGCTGGTAGGCGATGATCGCCAGAGTCTCCATCGCCGCTCTTGAAAGCCGACGGCGGCGCGGTTCAGTGCGTTCCAGATGCGGTGCCACGGATGGGGCGGTGCGGAACGCCCATTGCCGACCGTGCCGCTCGAGCCTGATGCCGCGCCCCGCATAGTCGGCCTCGAGCTCCTCGAGGATCGCCAGCACATGCCTGCCGTCTTTGACATGCGCCTGAAGCAGCATCTCGTCCAGGGGCTCGCGGCTCTGGAAAAGCAGCGCTTCCACAACCAGCTTGGCGTCCATCGCGGCGGTTTCGTCGCTCATCGCCGCCGGATCCGGATCGGGCCGAAAGGTGCCGGCTGGTCGATCTCGATAGTGCCCCGCTTGGCGAGCTCGAGACTAGCGACGAGCGAGGCCGCGAGCGCCGAGCGTCCGAGAAAGACATCCTTGAGCCCGGGCGGCAGAAAGCCTGCCAAATCCTGCCATTCACGTCCGGTCAGCAGGCGCGACAGCCGGTCGAGGGCCGCTTCCACGCTCATCGCCCGACGCGGCACCAGTCGAATCGATTGGTGTCGCTGTCGCGCCATGAGCCGGGCGTAGGAATCGAGGAGACCCGAGAGGTCGGCGCGCCAGTGATCCTCGTGGCGAACGGGGGCGGGTTCGGGTGCCCCGCGCCCAAAACGCACCACGTCGAGCTCGGGGCGGAGCTCCAGCCAGCCGACCGCCCGGCGGATCGCCTCGAGCTTGCGGAGTCGGTCGGCCAGTGCCTCGGCCATCGCATCGATATCCTCGGCCTCGCGGGCCTCCTTCGGCAAAAGAAGCTGCGATTTCATGAAGGCGAGCCAGGCCGCCATCACCAGATACTCGGCCGCCAGCGCCAGCTCGCGGGCGCGGGCCTCCTCGAGATAGGCGAGGAACTGGTCGGCGAGCGCCAGGATGGAGATGCGCGACAGGTCGACCTTCTGCGCCCGGGCGAGCTCGAGCAGCAGGTCGAGCGGCCCCTCGAATCCGTCGAGATCGACGACGAAGTGATCGGACGAAAGCTCGCTCATCAGCCCCATCCGGCGAGCATCAGAACCAGCGAATGCACCCCCTGGACCAGGGGAAGAAGCACCGTTGCCAGCGGGTTGATGGCGAAGCCCAGCTCGCGCGCGAGCAGCGGCAGGACGAAGATGACGCCGAGCAGGATGAAGAGACCGTAGCGCTCGGTGCGGGCGAACCGGATCGCGAGAGGCGTGGGCAGCAGCCCCGTCAGCACCCGGCCTCCATCGAGCGGCAGTAGCGGCAGCATGTTGAAGCAGGCGAGAACGACGTTGATGAGCAGCGCGTTGTCGAGATTGTACCATATCCATTGCCCGACCGCGCTCCGCGATCCGAGAAAGGCGTGCATCAGCACCGCCGCCACCAGGGCCATGGCGATATTGATGGCCGGCCCGGCAAGCGCCACCCAGATCATGTCGCGCTTCGGATTGCGCAGGCGATGGAAGGCGACCGGGACGGGCTTGGCCCAGCCGAAAATGAAAGGGGCACCCACAACGAGCAGAAGTCCGGGGAGGATGAACGTGCCGAACGGGTCGACGTGCCGGATGGGATTGAAGCTGAGTCGGCCTAGCGACTTCGCCGTGCTGTCGCCGAGACGGTTGGCGGCCCAGGCATGCGCCGCCTCGTGCAGCGTGATGGCGGTCACCACCGGCAGGAACCAGACCGAGAGCGTGTGGCCGAGCGTGACGAGATCAGGCACTGCCGAACTCGCTCTCGAGCAAGCCGGAGAGCGCCGACACCAGCTCGTTCAAAGGTTCTGCCGCAACCGGCCGCGGTCGCAATGCCTGAAGTTTCGCCATCTTCCGCGACTCCAGCCGCGGCACGGCGTTCAGGACCGCGGTGAGCTCGTCGAAGTCGCCGTTGCAATGCAGGGCGAGATCGCAGCCCGCGGCGAGCGCCGCCTTCGCGCGGTCGGCGACCGGCCCGGAGAGAGCCTCCATGCCGAGGTCATCGCTCATAAGAATGCCGTCGAAGCCGATAGCACCATGGATCACATCAGCAATCACCTTCGGCGACTGGGTCGCCGGTCGATCCGGATCGATGGCGGCGAAGACGATATGCGCGGTCATGCCGAGCGGCAGGTCGGCCAGCGGTCGGAAGGCCTGCCAGTCGGTGGCATCCAGAACCGACCGGCCGGCCAGGACCGTGGGCAGCTCGCGATGGCTGTCGCAGGTCGCCCGGCCGTGGCCGGGCAGATGCTTGATCACCGGCAGGATGCCCGCAGCAAGAAGTGTCGCGGCGGTGACGCGGCCAAGTCGGGCAACGAGCGCGGGGTCGGCGGCGAAGGCCCGATCGCCAATGGCCTGCGTTGTCTCCGGCGTGAGCAGATCGAGGCAGGGCGCGCAGACGATGTCGATACCGACCTCGCCGAGAATTGCGGCGATCGCCCGCGCCTGCAAGGCGGCGGCCGTCTCGCCGGCCGACGGGTCGCGCTCGGCCAGCCGGCCCAACAGCCTCGCCGGCCAGAGCTGCGGCCAGTGCGGCGGACCCAGCCTCTGCACCCGGCCACCTTCCTGATCGACCAGAATCGGCACCCACCGGTCGGGAAAAAGCGCCCGCAGCTCTTCGGTCAGCGCCGCGAGCTGCGTCCGACTCCGGCAGTTGCGCTTGAACAGGATGAAGCCCGCGGGCGGCTGCGCCTCGAGCAGGCGACGCTCGTGCGGCTCGAGAACGGCGCCGGCAATGCCGACGATGGCGGCCCTTGCAGGGCGTGGGCCTTCCGCCGCGCTCAAGAAGTCGGCCCGACGATGAAGCAGTCGCTGCCGCCCTGCTGCAGGGCCCGGCAGGCCCGATCCGCCGCGTCGCGGCCCTGAAAGGGTCCGGCTTGCAGCCTGTAGAAGGTGTTGCCGCCGACCTTCGCCTGTTCGATCCTGCTGCGCAGTGCGCCGAGCACCGCCGGGAACTTCCGCTGCAGGTCCGTCCAGGCGGTCGCGGCGGCCGCTTCGTCACGCACCGCCAGGAGCTGCAGGCGGAAGCTCGACGCGAGCTCGCCCGAGGCTGCCGGTAGCGCGGCTGCTTGTACGTTGCGCTCTTCGGGCGCCGGCGGCGGCACGGGCGCCGGGACGGCTGTTCGGGCAGGCGTCGGTTCGGGAGCGGCCGTGCGCTTTGCGGGCGCGGTCGCGGGGGACGGCGTGGCGATGGCGGGAACATTCGTTTCGCGCGGGACCGAAGCCGGTGCTTTCGGCGCCTGCGACTCGGTCGGTGTCGCGGTCACGGCGGTCGGCGGTGAAGGAACCGGAACGGCCGCGCTTTCCGGGGCAGCTTTCGGAGCCCCGACGACCTGCTCCCCGTCGATCGGGGCCACCGTGGCATCGCCGTTGCCGGGCTCGATGTCACGCAGCTCCTGCGGCCCTTCGGCCAGATCGGCGAGCATGGCATCGAGGCTGTCGGCCGCCGCCTCCGGCGGGGCCGGCTCGGCCTGCAGAACATCGGGAATGACATCGGCGGCCGAGCGTGGCGCCGGCTCGTCGCGCGGAATCAGGCGCTCGACCCGGACCGGCGCATCGGGCTCGTTGAGCGCTTGGACGACCACCGACTCCTCGTTCACCACGGGCGCACCGCCTCGCTCGTCCGGCGCCCGCTTGAGCGGCCCGACCTCGGCCCGCACCACCGGCGGCGCCTCGTCGCCGCCCGGCATCATGTCCTGATAGGCGAACCAGACGACCGAGACGAAGAGGATGAGCACCACGGCGACGAGTCCGCCAATGACGATGCCGCGGTAGCGTCGTCTCGGTCTGGCCTGCGCCGGCGTGCGGCGGAGCGCCGCCACGTCGACCGAGTTCTCGTCGATCGCCTCGTGCGGTCGTGCCTCTTTCATCTTCCGTCCGATCCCTTGCCAGCCCCGACGTGGAGCTCGACCAATGACCTAGTGCATTTCAGCCACCGGCGTAACGCCCATGATTCGCAGCCCGTTGGCAAGCACCTGCCGGACCGCCCGAAGCATCACGAGGCGCGCCTGGCTGAGCGCCGGCTCGTCGGCCCGAAGAAAACGCAGCCCAGCCTCTTCATTGCCCCGAGTCCACAGAGCATGGAAGTCGCTCGCCAGCTCGTGCAGGAAAAAAGCGATGCGATGCGGCTCATGTTGCAGGGCGGCGTTCACCACCACGCGCGGGAAGAGCGCCGCAGTCCGAATGAGCGTCAGCTCGGCCGGTTCGACGAGCAGTGCGAGGAGAGCCCCGTCCGGTGTCGCCGGCCCCGCATCCTGTCCGTCGACCCGGGCATTGCGCAGCACCGAGCAGATCCGGGCATGAGCATATTGCACGTAGAAGACCGGATTGTCCTTGGATTGCTCGACCACCCTGGCGAGATCGAAGTCGAGCGCCGCGTCGTTCTTTCGGGTCAGCATGATGAAGCGAAAAGCGTCCTTGCCGACCTCGTCGATGACGTCGCGCAAGTTGACGATGCGCCCCGCCCGCTTGGACATCTTCAGGGGCTGGCCACCGTCGAGCAGGTTGACGAGCTGGCAGAGCCGCACCTCTAGCCGACCGGCACCCTGGCTCAGAGCCTCGACTGCCGCCTGCAGTCGCTTGACGTAGCCGCCATGGTCGGCGCCCCAGACATCGATCATCAGGGGAAAGCCGCGCTCGAACTTGTCCAGATGATAGGCGAGATCGGCGGCGAAATAGGTCCAGGCACCGGTCGAGCGCTTCAGCGGCCGGTCCACATCGTCGCCATAGGCCGTGGACCGGAAGAGGAGTTGCGGGACGGGCTCCCAGTCGTCGACCGGCTTGCCCTTGGGCGGCGGCAGGGTGCCGGTGTAGAGCAGGCCGAGCTCATCCAGTCGTGCCAGCGCCAGGTCGATCCGCCCCGCCTCGACGAGCGCCCGCTCGGAGGTGAAGACGTCGAATATGACACCCAGGGCCGCCAGATCGGCCTCGATCCGGCGCATCATCCAGGAGACGCCCTCGCGGCCGAAAGGATCGAGCCATTCCTGCTCCAGCCGGTTGCGCCAATGCGTGCCGTCGCGCTCGGCAATGGCGCGGGCAACCGGCACCAGCTCCTCGAGCGGATAGAGGCCCTGCGGCACCGGCCCCGGCTCGTCGCCGAGCGCCTCGCGATAGCGGTGGTGGATCGATCGCGCGAGGACCTCGATCTGCGCGCCGCCGTCATTGATGTAGTATTCACGCACGACCGCAAACCCCGCATGCGAGAGGAGTGCAGCCAGGGCGTCACCGAAGACGGTGCCGCGCCCGTGCCCGACATGCAGGGGACCGGTTGGATTGGCGGAGCAGAATTCGACGTTGACGGCCCGGCCCTGGCCGACGGTGGACCGGCCGTAATCGTCGCCCGCCTCGAGAATGACGCCGACCTGCGCCTGCACGAATTCCGTCGTGAAGCGCATGTTGACGAAGCCGGGTGGGACTGCCTCCACCGTTGCCAGCATCGCCTCGCCACCGAGCTCCCCGGCCAGCATTTCGGCGATGGCGAGAGGCCGTGCCCGGGCCGGCTTGGCCAGGACGAGGGCGGCGTTGGTCGCGGCGTCACCATGGCTCCGTTCGCGCGGCGGCTCGACCGTGATCCGGTCGAGCGGCAGCTCGGCGGGCAGCCGCCCCGCGTCGATCAACCGGCGGAGCGCCGCTTGCACGGCCGAAAGAAGGGTGTCGAAGAGGTCCATCCACATATCCGACTGATGGCGCAGGGCGGCCGATAGCCCGTCAGGAGCGAAATCCGGTGAGCTTGAACAGGCGTTCGTGCTCATCGACCGCGTAACGATCGGTCATGCCGGCCACGTAGTCTCGCACCGCGCTCGCCGTCGAGGCGCTGCCCGGCGCACCGGCTCGCTGCTGCCATCGGTCCGGCAGGCATTCCGGCGCATCGAGCAGCACCTGAACCAGGTCGGTCACCAGCCGCTGCGCCTTTCGCGCCATGCGGTTGACCTTGTAGTGGCGGTACATGCGCACATGCAAGAAGTGGCGCAACTCGGCGATGGCCGACGCCATGCCTGTCGAGAAGCCGGCGAGCGGCCGACCGGCCTCGCGCACATCCTGTGTGGAACGTGGACTCACTTCCTTGAGCCGACGCTGCGTCTCGGCGACGAGGTCCTGAATCATCCGGTCGATCAGCCGGCGATTGGTCTCGTGAATCAGGCGCCGCGCGTCGACGTCCGGATGAACGGACCGAACCTCGGTAACGACGGAGCCCACGACCGGCAGGCCGCGCAAGTCTGCGAGCTCGAAGAAGCCTGCCCTCAGTCCGTCATCGAGGTCGTGGTTGCAGTAGGCGACATCATCGGCGATCGCCGCAATCTGCGCCTCGAGCGGGGGCTGCAAGTCGAGCTGCATTGCGGCCGCGAGAGGATGATCGGCAATGGCCGCGGCAGGTGCCAACTGGGGTCCGTTGTGCTTGACCAGCCCTTCCAGCGTTTCGACAGTGAGATTCAGGCCGTCAAAGAGCGCGTATCGCTGCTCGAGCCGGGTGACCACCCGGAAAGTCTGTATGTTGTGATCGAAGCCGCCGAAGGATCGGAGCGCCGCGTCGAGCGCCCATTCACCAGCATGGCCGAACGGGCTATGGCCGAGATCGTGTGCCAATGCCAGCGCCTCGGCCAGATCCTCGTCGAGTTCGAGCACCCGCGAGAGGGTGCGCGCGATCTGCGCCACCTCGAGGCTGTGGGTCAGCCGCGTGCGGAAATGGTCGCCTTCGAAATTGACGAGCACCTGCGTCTTGTACTCGAGCCGGCGGAATGCCGTCGAATGGACGATGCGATCGCGGTCGCGCTGAAAGGCGCTGCGCAGGCCGCTCGCCGGCTCGTCGACGAGGCGACCGCTAAGGGTCCGTGCCGCATGGGGCGCACGCGGACCCCCGGGAGCGACCCGGTCGGGCGATGGCCGGTTTGACAAGGGTCAGCCGCTTCTTACATAGCTCGTATCTGGAGAACGTGTCGGAGCATAGGTTCGTGCCATGACCGAGATCAAGGCAGGTGACGCTGTCGCGAGGGAGACGCGGCCTGCGCCGCTGACCGTTACCGCGAGCGCTGCGCGCCGGATCAGGCGGATCATCGAGGCCGAAGCCGCTCCCGATTTGCGTCTCAGAGTGAGCGTATCTGGCGGCGGCTGCTCCGGCTTTCAATACGGCTTCGCCCTCGATCGCGACAGCGAGCCAGACGATGTGATGATCGAGAAGGACGGTATCACGGTTGTGGTCGACGGCATGTCGCTGATGTATGTCCTGGGCTCGGAGCTCGATTTCGTCGAGGATCTGACGGGTTCCTATTTCCGGGTCACCAATCCCAACGCGACCGCCTCGTGTGGCTGCGGGACGTCGTTCGCGATTTAGGAGCGCGCCCGGAAAATGGCTCGCATGAGACGGACCGGGCGTTGAAGATCGTCACCTGGAATGTCAACTCGATCCGTCGGCGCGAGACCATCGTGTTGGACTGGCTTCGCACCAATGCACCCGACATCCTGCTCCTGCAGGAGACCAAGGTCGATGACGCCGCGTTCCCGCGCTCCAGCTTCGAGGCCGACGGGTGGCACCTCGCCGTGCATGGTCAGCCGGGCGGTCGCAATGGCGTTGCGATCATCGCCCGGTCGCCCATCGACCGCGTTGCCTGCGGCCTGAGCGGTGAGGCAGGAGACGAGCAGGCGCGCTACATCGAGGGACGCGTCGGCGGTATGCGGGTCGCGTCGATCTACGTGCCGAACGGAACCAGGGTGGACTCCGATAACTTTGCCTATAAGCTTAGGTATTACGATCGGCTGAAGGCTCACATGCAAGCTGCTCTGGAGACGGACGAGCCGCTGATTCTCGGCGGTGACTATAATGTGGCTCCCGAGCCCATCGACGTCTACGATCCACAGGCATGCGAGGGTACGGTCTGCTATCATGCCGCCGAGCGTCGCGCTTTCCGCGGTGTCGTTCACTGTGGCCTCTACGACGCCTTTCGCGCGGTGGCGCCGACCCGCCGCCAGTTCACCTGGTGGGACTTGCGCGGTGGCGCCTGGGAGCGCGACGAGGGCATGCGCATCGACTTCCTGCTGCTCTCGGCACCGGCTCTCGACCGGCTGAAGGCGGCCAACGCCGACCCCAACGCCCGCGTCGGCAAGGGCGTCTCCGACCATATTCCCGTCTGGTGCGAGCTCCAATGATGGCTCGTGCCGACCCTTTGTGCGATGCTTCCGATCTCTGCCGACTCGGCGTCGCCGAGCTCGCGGCAGGCTACGCCGCCCGCACCCTCTCGCCCGTGGAGGTGACGAAAGCCTGCCTCGCACGAGCCGAGGAGGTGCAGAAGAGGCATAATGCGTTCAGCCGGATCGATCACGAGACGGCCTTCGTCCAGGCGCGCGCCGCCGAGGCGCGCTGGCGTGCCGGCTCGCCCGCCTCGGGCATCGACGGCGTACCGACAACCATAAAGGACCTGGTCTGGGTTCAAGGCTGGGAGATCGGTTATGGAAGTGTCGCGGCCGATCCCGTGCGACCGACCCGGGATGCGCCTGCTGTCGCCCGCCTGCGTGCCGCCGGTGCCATTCTGCTCGGACTGACCACGACGCCGGAGTTCGGCTGGAAGGCGGTGACCGACAGCCCCCGTAGCGGCGTGACCACCAATCCCTGGAATGCGGCGCTCACGCCGGGCGGGTCAAGCGGTGGTGCCGCGGTCGCGGCGGCGGCCGGCGCTGGGGTTCTGCATCTCGGCACCGATGGCGGCGGCTCGATCCGCATTCCCGCCTCCTTCAGCGGCATCTTCGGCCTCAAGCCGTCGTTCGGCAGAGTCCCGGCCTATCCGCCGAGCCCCTTCGGCTCGGTGGCGCACGTAGGCCCGATGGCGCGCGAGCCGGACGACGCCCTGGCGATGCTCGAGGTCATGGCTGGCCGCCACGCTTCGGACTGGATGCAGCCTCCGACGGCGTTGCCGTCCCTCGAAGGTCCGAAGACCGATCTCGCGAATGCCACGATCGGCTACTGGCATCGGCCGCCATCAGGCACGGTCGATCCCGAGGTGGCGGCTCGAATCGAGGCAGTGGTTAACAGAATCGCGACCCTTGGTGCTCGAATCGAGCGGATCGATCTCCCCGATCATGAAGACCTTTTCGAAATCTTCAGAACGCACTGGTATGCCGGTGCAGCGGCTCGTGTTGCGGGCTTGCCGCAGGAAAGGCTCGATCGCGTCGATCCCGGCCTTCGGGCTGTGGCCGACGAGGGGCGCGTCATCTCCGCGGCCGACTATGTGCTTGCGACCCAGCGCCGTGTCGCCTTCGGCGTGGCGATGGACGCGTTGCTGGAAAGATACGGTTTCTTGATCTCGCCTGCCACTGCGGTGGCGGCCTTCGCCGCCGGCGAGGAGGTTCCACCCGGCTCCGACCTCGGGCGATGGACCGAGTGGGCAGGGTTCAGCTATCCGATCAACCTGAGCCAACAGCCCGCCTGCTCCCTCCACTGCGGTTGGACCGGTGACGGCCGGCCGATCGGTCTGCAGCTCGTCGGCCCGCGTGGTGCCGACGCGCACGTCATCGCCGCCGCCAGCGCCATCAGGTCGTTCATCTGAGCGTCGCGTCCGGACACGGCTTACGCTCGGGTCGCCGAAATCCGGTCGGCCGAGCGTCAAGGGAAAACGTCCGATTGCATCACCCCGCTGCCGCCCGAATTGGGCTCCACGCTTGAACTGGGGCGAACGCATCCACTATAAAGCAAGGTAAGACTTCGTTTGCTGGCACTTCCTCAGTCGGGACCCTTCAGATGATCATGTGGCGTCCGGCCCGGCCGGAACTTCGAGCTTGTGTGCCGGCTGCCATCAGGGTCTCCGGCTTCCCGACCACCAAGAGCGCCTTTGAGCCTGTTCGAGACGTTTTCATGGTGTTTCATGAGCTTGGCGGCGAGCAGATGCGAGGAGTTGATCGGCCGGCGATGCGGGGCCCTCGTGGGGCTGCGGGGACCCCCCACCCGGCAAGGGCCGGTCGATCAACGACGAAGCAGATGCTCCCTTGCGGAGTTGCGGGGTGCCCGCAGCCCTGCAGGCCGCCAGGCGCACCTCCGGTCGGCTTGCGGCCGGCTCCGGCTTCGTCGCCGGCGCTCACCCGTAAGCCGATGAAACACCCTGAGAACTTCTCGAACAGGCTCTTAGCCGTGGGCACACCCAATGTTCATTACTCCCTCGCCTCCTCGGGCCGTGGTTGACGGCGCCCGGCGCATGGCCCTCCCGAGCCATCCCCTGCCCGCAAACGATCGGTTGCAGACGCTCAAGTCCTATGCCGATCTGAGCGATGTCGATCTCAAGGAAGCGCTGCTGACGCTCTGGCGGCGCAAATGGCTGATCGCTCTCACGACCTTCATCTTCGCCGCCATTACCGCGGCCGTCGTGATGAGCATGACGCCGCTCTATACCGGCAGCGTCCAGTTGCTGTTCCAGGAGCAGCAGATCAATCTCCTGCCGGGCCTGATCAATCAGGCCCCACCGACGGAGCAGATCCAGGTGATCGGCTCGCGCACGGTGGCGAAACGCGTGGTCGACAAGTTGAGCCTGCAGGCTGATCCCGAGTTCAATCCGGACCTGCAGCCGGAGCCGGTACTGGCGCAGTGGTGGGACAGGCTGCTGCAGTTGGTCTCCAACCGCTTCGAATTTGCGAGCCTGTCGACGCCGGCCGTCGGCGACGACCTCGAGATGCTGGCCGCTCCGGAGGTCGACACCTCCGACTCCGGTCCGGAGGAGATGACGGACGATCTGGCGCATCGTCTTCACGACGAGCGCATTCTCGACGGCTTCCTCGACAGGCTCAACGTCGATACGCTTCCCAATTCGACCGTGATCGAGATCACCTTCACCTCCGAACGTCCCTCCAAGGCGGCACGCATCGCGGATGCGGTCGCGGACAGCTATCTGCAGCAGCGCCTCGAGGCGAAGTTCGACGAGATCCAGCGCACTACCGGCTGGCTCGATCAGCGCATCAGCGAACTGCGCGAGCAGGTCTCGACTGCCGAGGCTGCGGTCGAGGCCTATCGTGGCAAGACCGGACTGCTCGAGACCGACGGCGGAACGGTGGCGGCGCAGCAGGTTTCCGAGCTCAACACCCAGCTCATCCTCGCGCGCACAGCCCGCGCGGAAAAGGAGGCACGGCGCGACCAGGTCCGCCGGCTGCTCAATTCCGGCGGCGACGGCCTCGCGAGCGCGACCGAGGTGCTGGACTCGCCGCTGATCGCTTCCCTGGTCGAGCAGGAGGTGGCACTTCGACGCAAGGTCGCGGATCTGTCACAGGTCTATGGCGCCCGGCATCCGCTGCTGCTCAGCGCGCAGGCGGAGCTCCAGGACTTGCAGGAGAAGATTCGGTCCGAGACCGCGCGTATTGCGGAGAGCATGCAGGCGGAGGTCAACGTCGCCCGCGAGCGCGAGCGCCTGCTCGAGGACGGCCTGCGCCAGCTCGAGAACCGTGTTGCCGATTCCAATCAGGCATCGGTGACCTTACGCGCGCTCGAGCGCGATGCGAGCGCCGCCCGCACGCTGCTCGAGACCTTCCTGCAGCAGTCCCAGGAGCTGAAATCGCAAGACGATCTCGGCGCCTACCGCGCCGATGCCAGCATCATCTCCTATTCGGCGATCCCGCGCTTTCCCTCCTATCCGCGAAAGAAGCTGGCGGTCGCAGCGGCGATCGTCGTGGGCGGGCTGCTCGGTGTCGTTCTCGCATTGCTGCTCGAACGATTCGAATCCGCGTTCCGGAGCGCTGCCCAGATGGAGGAGGAGCTGGGATTCCCGGTGCTCGCCTCGGTGCCCGACGTGCATCGCGTGCGCGAGGTCCGCAAGCGTGGTCTGCCCGCCTATCTGCTCGACCATCCCAATACGGCCGGTGCCGAGGCGTTGCGAGCGATCAACGCACGCATGATCCTCTTCCGGGGCGATCGGCGTTCGGCCGCGATCCAGTTCGTGTCGTCGGAGCCCGAGGAAGGCAAGTCGAGCCTGGCGCTCTGCACGGCGCAGATGCACGCCAAGAGCGGCAGGAAGATCCTGCTGATCGATGCCGACTTTCGGCAGTCGAGCGTGGCATCGATGTTGCGTATCGCCGCTTCTCCCGGCCTTACCGAGCTGATGGCCGGGCAGAAGACGCGGGAAGAGGTGATCCGGCAGGATCCGACCACCGGCCTGCACGTGATAACCGCCGGCCGTCTGATTCCCACGTCCCACGACTTCCTCCTGGGTGGCCGATTGGCCGATATCATCGCTGAGTTCCGCGGCCAGTACGAACTGATCATCGTCGACTCGCCGCCCGTCCTCTCGCTTGCCGACGCGCCGCTGATCGCGCAGGCGGTCGACGGCACGATCTTCGTGGGTCGCTGGGGCAAGACCCGCAAGCAGACCATGATCTTCGCGCTTCGCCAGCTTGCCGCGACCGGCGCCTCGATCTTCGGGCTGGTGCTCTCCAGGGTGGATGTCCGCCGTGCCGCGAACTACTCTTATGGAGACGCTGGCCAGTACCAGGGCAAGCACAAGAAATACTATCTTGAGAAGACATAAATCCTGCGATCCAACGAGGGTTGGCAGAGTAGCGCGATCTGGATTCACGAAGGCGGTGGGATCATGAAGGACGAGCCGGCCCGCGTCATTATTGGTGTTCCGGTCTACAACGGCGCCGCCATGCTCGGCGACATGCTGGAATCGTTACGCTGCCAGACCTTCACAGCCTTCCGGGTCGTCATTTGCGACAATGCCTCGACCGATGGCACGACCGAAGTCGCACAACGATTTGTCGAAGCGGACCCGCGCTTTCATCTCCATCGCAACGAAACCAATATCGGCGCAGCACCCAATTACAACCGCGTGTTCGAGCTGGCGCACGATGCTCCCTACTTCAAGTGGGCGCCGCACGATGATGTCTACGCGCCGACCTGGCTCGAGTGCTGCGTTGCCCAGCTGGACAGGGATCCGACGGCCGTTCTCGCCTACACGATCGTCGATGTCGTTGACGAAACCGGCGAGGGCCGGGCGCTCGATCATGCGAGCTACGCCAAAGGTGTCGAGGCGAGCTTTACCGATGATCGTGGCAGGAGAGGATGGACGATGGGTCCGCGCCATATGGCCGAGGGAGACGACCCGGCCGAACGCCTGGGCCAGTTCCTGAACCGCATGATCGGCTGCTTTCCCGTTCTCGGCCTGATCCGCACCGAGGCGCTGCGGCGTTCGAGCCTGCATCGCAGCTACTACGGCTCCGATCGCGCCCTTCTGGCGGAGCTGGTCCTGATGGGTCGTTTCCGTCAGGTCCCCGAGCGGCTCTATACCAATCGGTACCACAAGACCGCGAGCCGGGATCTCACCGGTGCGGAGCGTTGCACCTGGATCGATTCGCGTGGAGCGGTGGGCCATCCCGTCCTGCGCCAGCGCCTGGACATCCTTAAGGCTCCGGCCGTCGCGGGCCTGCCGCCAATGCAGCGCCTTCACTGCGTCATGCTGGCTCTTCGCCATTTCGCGAGGCGTCGCGTCGGCGCGACGGTCCAGCGCATTTTGCATCGTCGCGGCCCTGCCGGGGCCGGCGGCCGCGCCGCAGCCTGAGGTTCCAGAGCTTGTCCAGCCCACTCTTTCAGGAAGGTCGGCTGCGCGCCAGCAGCCTGCCCCGGCTCAAGCGCACCTGGCTGTATCGCAACACCGTCATCCAGCGTCTGCTCGCGGCCTCGCCCACGGCCGCCCACCTGCTCGAGGATCTCTACCGTCTGGTCCTGGCCAGGATCATGCGGCCCGAGGCGCAAGCGAATGCCGCCGACATCGAGGGGCGGCTCGCCGCTTTCGCCGACCGCTTTCCGGAGGCCTTCGGCAGAAGCGGCGAAGCTCCTGTCTTTCTCCTGGTAGCCGGCTGGCGGTCCGGCTCGACCTTGCTGCAGCGGGTCTTGATGTCGAGCGGCGAGCTGATGATCTGGGGCGAGCCGTTCGCACGCGCGGGAGTGGCCCAGACGTTGCTGTCGCAGTTTCGCGCCTTCACCGACGAGTGGCCGCCACCGGAGTACTTCATCGACAATTTCGGCGACGCTCTCGAAAGCCAGTGGATCGCCAACAGCTACCCGGGGCCCGAGCGCCTGATCGCCGCCCATCACGCCTTCTTCACCGAGCTTCTGGCCGCGCCCGCACGGGCCCGCGGCCATTCACGCTGGGGTCTGAAGGAAGTCCGCCTCGGCGGTGCCCACGCCCTTTATCTCAAGCGCCTGTTCCCCGACGCCCGCTTCATCTTTCTCATCCGCGATCCCTATGCCGGCTTCGCGTCGTTCCGCCACTACATCAAGAGTGACTTTCTGGCTTGGCCCGATCTGCCCGTCCACTCGGCGGCGGATTTCGGCCGTCTTTGGCGCTCTCTCGTCTCGGGTTTCGAGCGCGTCTGCCCCTTGGTCGACGGACTCTGGCTGCGCTACGAGGACTATCTCGCCGATCCTTCCCTGCATCGCGCCTTGTGCCGCCATGTGGGCGCGGAGCTGACGCCGCCGGGTGAGCTGCGGCTGATCGCCTCCGCCGACCGGACCGGATTGGGCGAGGCGGAGCGGCGCGAGAACCGCCTGCTCGCGCTGGAGCGTCGCAGGCTGCGGCGGGAGCTCGGCGAGGTCGCCGAGCGGTTCGGCTATGCCGGCTGAAAGGCAGCCATCCAGCCGAAACCCTGCAGGAACAGGGGTGATGCCCCGATGACCGCCGCCACCGTCACACATGAAGTGGCCCATCCGCTGGATCAGGCGCCAAGAGGCTTCATGTACGGCGCCCTCTTCGCAGCAATCGCCATCCAGCACATCTACGTCTTCTCGTTCAACTGGGTGCCCGAGCTGCGGATGCCGCTCGCCGGTGCCTTGACGGCTGGCCATCTCCTGCTTGCCGCGATCACCATCATGGCCCGTCCGGCGCCCTGGATCTTCGGCCTTCTTTTGTCGGCCGCCTGCCTCGTCGTCTCGCTGATACCGGCGCATTTCCTCGGGTTCGGCGTGATGACCTCGTTCGACGCGCAAGGTGCCCTGCGCAAGCTGATCCTGCCGATCATGATGATCTGGGTGCTGAGCTACCCGTTGGCGCTGCCGGGCGGCCTCCTGCGCTGGTGCGCGATCCTCTCCATCCTGCTCGGCGCTGCCATCGCCCTCACCGGCCCTCC
Source organism: uncultured Geminicoccaceae bacterium (assembly GCA_964402505.1). GTDB lineage: Bacteria > Pseudomonadota > Alphaproteobacteria > Geminicoccales > Geminicoccaceae > SLRI01. The sequence continues at coordinate 952 of CAYOCP010000024.1, read as the reverse complement.
GGTCTACGTCAGCGGCACGCCGCGGCTGGGCTCGATCACGGGCGGCCTGGATCAGATGCATCCCAGCGCCAAATTCCTCGCTCTGCAGCTCGTGCTGGTCGACCTCATGCGGCGTGGTCGCATGATGTCGCCGACCGTCACATGGGGGCTCATCGGAATCTGCCTCGGGGTGCTGCTCGGCTATGGCGGCCGGAACGAGCTGATCTTCGTGCTCGCCTATTATGGCGGCCTCGCCTATTTCCGCTACCGCGGCATCACCATCGTCAAGTGGTCGCCGCCGATCCTGCTCGGCTTCTTCCTGCTGGTCTCCTACATCGCCCTGAGCCTCGGGACGGACGTCCAGAGCTGGGGCAGCGGCCGCATTGGTGCGTGGGAGTATCGAATCCACGCACTCGCGGCACGGGAACTGATGCCCTTGTTTTTCGGCGGCGGCGTCGGTTCGGACGTCATGTGGACACCCGAATGGTCATATGCCGACGAAGGACTGACCGCGCACAACGATTACCTCCATTTCATGATGGAGCACGGGCTGATCGGCTTATTAGCGCTGGCGCTGTTCATCTACGCAGTATGGCTTAGGGTTTTCGCCGAAGGGCGCGCGGTCCTGATCGGCGTTCTCGTCAACTCATTCTTCTCGAACGGCTTTTTTCAATCACCTCTGCTCGCGATGAATCTGGCGCTCTTGTTGACGGTATCAATCGTAGTGACGCTTGCCCGCAACCCACCGGATCGAGGTGAAGGCGCTGAGAGCGCGCCCCCGGATGAAGCCGAAACGGCGCAAATGACAGGTTATACCAACACCGCAATAATCTGACTCACCTATCTCGTAGAATGGGGTGAGGTCGGCGCGATTGTTTGGAAAGTTCGGCCATGTCCGCGTGGCGTGTCGTTCTTGGCGCGTAAGCGTCCGACCTGACCCGCCCTATCGAAGTGGCTTCTGCTCTGCTGAGAT
>CAYOCP010000023.1:16562-75692 GCA_964402505.1 uncultured Geminicoccaceae bacterium | reverse complement strand
TCCCCTGCAACCGCGGCCACCGGGAGCGAAAGGTTAAATTCGGTTCGTGTCCCCAGCCTCCGAGGCGAGGGTGGATGTCGCATCCCCTGCAACCGCGGCCACCGGGAGCGAAAGGTTAAATTCGGTTCGTGTCCCCAGCCTCCGAGGTGTCCCCAGTCTCCGAGAAGGTGTGGCTTCCTCGCAGTTCTCTTCCCCTATTCCTCCACCAGGACCGTCTCGACGGCCCTGATCGCCGGGAGGTCTCGGGTGATGGGGGTCCAGCTCTGGCCTTCGTCGGGGCTGGCGTAGAGGGTGCCGCTGGTGGTGCCGAAGTAGAGGCCGGTCGGGGTGAGGGGATCGGTGGCCATGGCCTGGCGGAGGATGCAGACATAGGCGTTCTCCTGGGGGAGGCCCCGGCGGAGGTCGGTCCAGGTCCGGCCGGCGTCCCGGGTGCGCCAGACGGCGAGCCTGCCTTCAGGGGGGTAGCGGTGCTCGGCGCCGACCAGGGGTATGAGCCAGGCGGTGTCGGGGTCGGTGGGGTGGGTGGCCGAGGCGAAGCCGAAGTCGGAGGGAAGGCCTTCCTCGATGCTGGTCCAGCTCCGCCCGCCATCGTCGGTCCGATACATGCCGCAGTGGTTCTGCTGGTAGAGGCGGTCCGGGCGGGTTCGGGCCATGGCGAGGCTGTGCACGCACTGGCCGTATTCGGGGCAGGTCGGGCCGGTGGCGAGGAAGTCGCAGCGTGTTCCCTGGTTCCTGGGTGTCCAGCTCTGCCCGCCGTCCTTCGTATGGAAGACGCCGGCGGTGGAGATGGCGACCCAGATCTGGTCGGGGTCCCCGGGGTGGGGGACGACGTGGTGGAGGACGAGGCCGCCGCCACCGGGCTGCCATTCGGGTCGGGAGGGGTGGTCGGTCAGGCCCTGGACGTGCCGCCAGGTGCGGCCGTCGTCGTCGCTCTCGAAGAGGCCGGCGGGCTCGACGCCGGCGAGGAGCCGGGCGTGGCCGTGGGCGAGCGCCCATACGGCCTTCATTCGGGCCTCGCCCTCGGGGTAGGCGAGGCCGTCGTCGAAGCGCTCGAAGCGGCGGCCGCGGTCGGTGGAGCGCCAGACGGCGGGGCCGCGCCAGGCGTCGCCGCCGCCGGCCCAGATGGTGCCGGTCGCGGCATCGGCGACGAGGTGGTTCGTGGGCTGGGCGTCGCAGAGCGGGCCGTGGAGGGTCCAGTTTTGGCGGCCGGGGGTCGCTTCCAGGATGAAGGCGCCCTTGCCGGTGGCGATCAGCACGAGGAGCTTTTGCGTCATTTCAGCCTCGCCAATGCTGTGGATCGGGATGGTGCGGCGGTCGTGGTCCCTTTGTCTCCCGGCCGCGGCTTCAGGCGTGCTCGAGGAGATCGTCGAGGCGCTCGAGGCAGCTGGTCCAGCCGCCCATGTGGCTGTCGCGGCTCTCGGTGCTTCGGAACGGGGTCTGGTGGAAGACGAGGCGCGTCTTGCCCGCGGCTTCCTCCTTCAGGGTGACCGTGATCAGCGTCCGGAGCGCGTCGGGCTCCTCCCAGGCGAAGCTGAGGACGAGGCGCTCGACCGGGTCGATCTCCTCGTAGGTGCCGCTCATCCAATGGTCCTCGCCCTCGGGCGAGCGGATGCAGGCGCGCCATTTGCCGCCGGGGCGGATGTCGGCTTCGAGGGAGGGCAGGGTGAAGGTCCTTGGTCCCCACCAGCGGGCGAGCTGAGCCGGGTCGGTCCAGGCGGCGAAGACCCGCTCGGGGGGAGCGTCGAGGGTGCGGGTGATGCGGAGCTCGATCGGTGCTTCGGTCGCGGTCGAGGCGGTGGCCATGGTTTTCCCTTCTTCAGGAGCGGTGCTGCCCCGGGTCGTGCCGAGGCACTTCCGCCGTCAGTCCTGGCGGGCCGGGGTGATCCAGCCGATGCCGGCACCGCCCGGCTGGCGCAGCATGGCGATGCGGCCGACCATGGGCACGTCGAAGAGCGGGCGCCTGAGCTCGGCGCCGGCGGCGACCGCCTTGGCGGCTCTGGCATCGACGTCGTCGACCGCGAGATAGGGCATCCAGGCTTCGCCGACGCCCTCGAACTCGGGCTTTCTCAGCTCGAACAGGCCGCCGACATAGCGCTCGCCCATCCGGGCGACCCAGTACTTGCCGTCGGGCATCGGATGATCCTCGAAGGTCCAGCCGATGGTCAGGCCGTAGAAGCGCCTGGCGCGCTCCGCGTCCCAGGTCAAAAGCTCGTTCCAGTGAAAGACACCGTGCGACCAGGACATCGTCGTTCTTCCCTTGGGGGTTCGAGGGTGTACGTTTTAGTTCGCAAGAAGGGCTTCGAGCTTGTCGAGCGAGCCGGTCCAGCCATGTCTGTGGCGATCGCGGGTCGCCTCGGCCCGGAACTGCTCGTGGACCAGCGTCAGGAGTGTGCCGTCGCCGTCGTCCCGCAGCAGCACCGTCACCAGCGACTCCCTTTCCGGCATGCTCCGCCAGGCCCAGGTGAAGACGAGCCTCTCGCCGGCGACGACTTCCCGGTACATGCCGCCGACCTCGTGGCGTCCGCCTTCGCCGTCGAGCATGACGATGCGGTAGCTGCCGCCTTCGCAGACGCTCAGCTGCGCCTCGAGGACCGAGACGGGACCGGGGCCGAACCAGCGGCTCAGCTTCTCGGGGTCGGTCCAGGCGGCGAAGACCGCGGAGCGGGGTGCGGCGAGGCGTCTTTCGAGCGTGAGGCGTGGTCGGGTGTCTGTGGCGGACATGCTTCTGCACCTTCTTCGTCGAGAAAGGCAGCCAGGCGATCGAGGCTCTCGGACCAGAACCGCTCGTAGCGCTCGAGCCAGTCGATCGCGTCCCGGATGGGGCCGGCATTCAGCCGGCAGGTCACGGTGCGCCCGACTTTTCGGCGTTCAACCAGGCCCGCATGGTTGAGCACCGCGAGGTGCTTCATGACGGCCGGCAGCGAGATCGAGAAGGGCTCCGCGAGCTCGCTGATCGAGAGCGTCTCCGCCTCGCCGAGCCGGGCGAGCAGGGCGCGGCGGGTCGGATCGGCGAGGGCGGCGAATGTGCGATCGAGGTCCGGCGGCGAAAAGTTAACCATGAGGTTAAGTGTATGCCGGCATGAACACGCCGTCAAGCACGACGTGCGGCTGACCTGCCGGGGTGAGGTTTCTTGTCGGGCGCGCCTGGCGCAGGTGCAGGAAAGCCGTGGCCGGGTTCGCGACAAGACCGAGGCCGCGAACCCGGACGGACCCGGCGGCTAGCTGATGCCGCCGAGGCTGACGTACTTGATCTCGAGATACTCGTCGACGCCGTATTTCGAGCCCTCGCGACCGAGCCCGCTCTCCTTGACACCGCCGAAGGGCGCCACCTCGACGGCGATCACGCCGTCATTGACGCCGATGAGTCCGACCTCCATCGCCTCGGCGACGCGGAAGACGCGGCCGATATCGCGGGCGTAGAAGTAGCCGGCGAGGCCCACATCGCTGTCATTGGCGAGCTTGATGACCTCCTCCTCGGTCTCGAACTTGAAGACCGGGGCCACCGGGCCGAAGGTCTCCTCGTGAGCGATCTTCATGTCGGCGTTGCAGTTGGCGAGCACGGTCGGCTCGAAGAAGAGGCCGCCGAGCTCGTGCGGCTTGCCGCCCAGGGTCAGCACCGCCCCCTTGGCGACGGCGTCCTCGACATGCTCCTTGGACTTCTGGAGGGCCGCCTGCTCGATGAGCGGGCCGACCTCGACACCCTTCTCGGTGCCGTGGCCGACCTTGAGTGCGGCGGTCGCCGTCTTGAGCTTCTCGACGAACTGGTCGTAGATGCCGGCCTGCACGTAGATGCGGTTGGTGCAGACGCAGGTCTGGCCGCAATTCCTGAACTTGCAGACGACGGCGCCCTGGACCGCGGCGTCGACGTCGGCGTCGTCGAAGACGATGAAGGGGGCGTGGCCGCCGAGCTCCATGGAGACGCGCTTGACCGTGTCGGCGCACTGCTTGAGCAGGAGCTTGCCGACGTCGGTGGAGCCGGTGAACGAGACCTTGCGCACCTTCTTGTTGGAGGTCAGCTCGCCGCCGATGGTGCGGGCGCTGCCGGTAACGATGTTGAAGACGCCCTTGGGCATGCCGGCCCGCTCGGCGAGCTCGGCCAGGGCCAGCGCCGAATAGGGGGTCATCGAGGCCGGCTTGACGACGAAGGTGCAGCCGACGGCGAGGCCCGGCGCGCATTTCCGGGTGATCATCGCGTTCGGGAAGTTCCAGGGCGTGATGGCAGCGCAGACGCCGACCGGCTGCTTGATCGCCAGGATGCGGCGGCTGGCGACGGTCTGCGGGATGACGTCGCCGTAGATGCGCTTGGCCTCCTCGGCGAACCACTCGACGAAGGAGGCGCCGTAGGTGACCTCGCCCATGGCCTCGGGCAAGGGCTTGCCCTGCTCGCGGGTCATCAGGTAGCCGAGATCCTCCTTGGCCTCGGTGATGAGGTCGAACCACTTCTTGAGGATCGCCGCCCGCTCCTTGCCGGTCTTGGCGCGCCAGGCCGGCAGGGCGGCCTCGGCTGCCTCGATGGCGCGGCGGGTCTCCTCGACCCCCATGTCGGGGACGCTGCCGAGCCGCTCGCCGGTGGCGGGGTCGGTGACGTCGAACGTCTTGCCGCTGTCGGCGGCGACCCATTCGCCATCGATGTAGCAGCGCTCGATGAAGAGCTTCTTGTCGCCGAGTGCGTTTCGGATGTCCTTCAGTGCGACGGCCATGTCGTTCTCCCTCTGATGGTTCCTGGTCTTGCAGCTCTTGGGCTGCGGCGGGTCAGGCAGCCTCGACGCTGCGGGCGAGATAGCGGCTCATTCGTCTGGAGAAGGCGCCGGGATCGGGCACCGGCTCGCCTTCGATGATACGCGCCTGATCGAGCAACAGAAAGGCCAGCTCGTCGAGATCGGGAGCCGCCGTCGCGTCGTCGACCATCCGGCGCAGCCGGTCGATCAGCGCGTGCTCCGGGTTGATCTCGAGGATGGGTTGCGTGGCACCGGCGAACTGCTCGTGTCCCTTGAGCATCCGTCCCAGGCGAAGATCCATGCCCGCATCGTCGGCGACGAGGCAGACGGCGCTCTCCTTCAGACGCTTGGAGGCGCGCACATCCTTCACCTGCTCGCCGAGCGTAAGCTTGAGGCGGGCGATCAGCTTGTCGACGCCCGCCTGGTCGGCGGCCGGCGTCTCCGGCTTCTCGGCTCCCTGGATCGACGAAAGGTCGACATCGCTCTTGGTCAGCGAGCGGAGCTTCTTGCCCTCGTACTCGCCGACCTCCGGCAGCCAGAACTCGTCGACCGGGTCCTCGAAGAGCAGCACCTCGACGTCCTTCGCCCTCGCCATCTCGAGCTGCGGGCTGGAGCGCAGCGACTCGACGCTCGTGCCGGTGATGTAAAAGATATCGCCCTGGCCCTCCTTCATCCGCCCGACATAGTCCTCGAGCGTCGTCCAGCCGCTGCCATGGGTCGAGCGGAAGCGGGCGAGCTCGAGGAGCTTCTGGCGGTTCTCCTGGTCCTCGAAAAGCCCCTCCTTGAGCAGCGGCCCGAACTCGGTCCAGAACTTTTCGTAGCCCTCTTCCTTCGCCTTCCGCGCCAGCTCGTCGAGCAGTCGCTTGACCAGCACTTTCCTCATCTTCTGCACGACGGCGCCGTGCTGCAGCGTCTCGCGGCTGACGTTGAGCTGGAGGTCCTCGCTGTCGACCACGCCGGCGACGAAGCGCAGATAGCGCGGCATCAGCGCCTCGACGTCATCGGTGATGAAGACCCTTCGGACGTAAAGCTTCACCCCGTGGCGGCGCTTGGGGTCGTAGACGTCGAACGGGCGCATGGAGGGAACGAAGAGAAGGGCGGTGTAGCTGAGCTGACCCTCGGCGGTGAAATGCACACGCGCGAAAGGGTCGTCGAACGCGTGGGCGACGTGGTGGTAGAACTCCTTGTATTGCTCGTCGCTGATCTCGGCCTTCGGCCGGGTCCAGAGCGCTCCGCCCTCGTTGATCTTCTCGGGTGCCTTCTCCTCTTTCGCTTCCTTCTCGCCCGCCTTCGGCTTGACCTGCAGAAGGATCGGGAAGGCGATGTGGTCGCTGTAGCGGCGAACGATCTCGCGCAGCCGCCATTCCGAGAGGAACTCCTTGGCGTCCTCCTTGAGGTGCAGGGTCACCGTCACCCCGCGCGGTCCCGCCTCCGGCGCCTCGCTCACGGTGAAGCCCTGGCGTCCGTCCGAGACCCAGAGCCAAGTCGTCTCCTCGCCGGCCTTGCGGCTCTGCACGACCACCCGGTCGGCGACCATGAAGGCGGCGTAGAAGCCGACGCCGAACTGGCCGATCAGCTTGACGTCACCATTCTTCTGCTGCTCGGCTGCCTCGAGGAAGCGGGCGGTGCCGGAGCGGGCGATGGTGCCGAGATTGGCCGCGAGCTCGTCACGATCCATGCCGATGCCGTTGTCGCGGATGGTCAGCAGCGCTGCGTCCGGATCGGCGAAGATCTCGATCCTGAGCTCGGTGTCGGTGCCGAGCAGCTCGGGCTGCGAAAGCGAGGCGTAGCGCAGCTTGTCGCAAGCATCCGAGGCATTCGAGACCAGCTCGCGCAGGAAGATCTCCCGCTCCTTGTAGAGCGAGTTGATGACCAGATCGAGAACGCGGCCGACCTCGGCCTCGAAGGGTTGAACCATATCCGTCATGGGCACCTGAACCTGGGCGAAGGGATTGTGCTCGCCGGAGTGAGGTGGGCAATTGGCGGGCCGCCTTCAAGGTACTGTGGCTGGACCGGATCACCTTCGCACCGGGCGGAACGCCGCCTTGCACCGTATCTCGTGGTGGCCGGCGCACGTTTTCCCTGATCCGGAATGGTCGGAGGACCGCACGGGCGGTGAAAGCACTTGCCAAACGCGACGGCCGGGCGACATTCTCGATGCATGATGCGAGAGCCGCTTCTTTCCTCCCGCATGGCGGCGGATCCGGGCCGCGTCGCGGCGGTCCTCGGGCCGACCAACACCGGCAAGACGCATTATGCCGTCGAGCGCATGCTCGCTCATGGCAGCGGTGTGATGGGCTTCCCGCTTCGGCTTCTGGCGCGCGAGATCTACGACCGCATCGTCCTTCTGCGCGGGGCCGGCGCCGTCGCTCTTCTGACCGGCGAGGAGCAGATCGGCAGCGATGACGCCCGCTTCGTCATCGCGACGGTCGAGGCGATGCCGATCCATCGCCGCTTCGCCTTTCTCGCGGTCGACGAGATCCAGCTCTGCGCCGATCGCGAGCGCGGCCATGTCTTCACCGACCGGCTCCTGCACGCGCGGGGCGAGGTGGAGACCCTCTTCCTCGGGTCCGACACCATCCGCCCGCTCCTGAAGCAGCTCGTGCCGGAGGCGCTGATCATAACCCGGCCGCGCTTCTCGATCCTGAGCCATGTGGGTCCGGTCAAGCTCAACCGGCTGCCGCGGCGCAGTGCCGTGGTCGCCTTCACCGCCGCCGATGTCTACACCCTGGCCGAGGTGATGCGTCGCCAGAAGGGCGGGGCGGCCGTCGTGCTCGGCGCGCTCAGCCCGCGCACCAGGAACGCGCAGGTGGCGCTCTACCAGTCGGGCGAGGTCGACCATCTGGTCGCCACCGACGCCATCGGCATGGGGCTGAACATGGATCTCGGGCACGTAGCCTTTGCCCAGCTCCGCAAGTTCGACGGTCGCCAGGACCGGCGGCTGACCGCGGCCGAGATCGGCCAGATCGCCGGGCGTGCCGGGCGGCACATGGCGGACGGCACGTTCGGCACGACCAATGGCAGCGGCCCGCTCGACGAGCGCATCGTCGAGGCGGTCGAGGCGCACCAGTTCCTGCCCCTGAAGCGGCTGCGGTGGCGCAACGGCCAGCTCGATTTCACGAGCCTCGATGCCCTGCACGAGAGCCTCGACGCAGACCCTCCGGCTGCCGGCCTGATCAAGGTCAGGGATGCGCTCGACGACCGCAGCCTCGGCATGCTGGCCGGCCGCGAGGACATCCGCGCCAGGGCGCGGGGTGTGGCGGGCGTGCGCCTGCTCTGGCAGGTCTGCCAGATTCCCGATTTCCGCCGCACGCTGACGGACGCGCATCTGCAGCTTCTCGCGACCGTCTTCCGTCACCTGACCAGCGATGCCGCCGTGCTGCCGACCGACTGGGTCGGCTCGATGATCGCGAGGCTCGATCGCATGGACGGCGACATCGACACGCTGGTCGGCCGCATCGCGCATGTCCGCACCTGGACCTACCTCTCGCATCGGGCGGGCTGGTTCGATGACCCACGGCATTGGCAAGGGGTGGCCCGGGCGGTCGAGGATCGGCTCTCGGACGCCCTGCACGAGCGGCTGACGCAGAAGTTCGTCGACCGGCGGACCGCGGCGCTCCTGAAGAGCCTGCGCGAGCGCGGCGAGCTTTCGGCCGAGGTCGATCCCTCGGGAGAGGTCGTGGTCGACGGCCACTCGGTGGGCCGGCTCGAAGGCTTCACCTTCACGTTTGGTGCCAGCGGGCTCGAGAGCCAGCACCGGCTCTTCGCCGGCGCGGCGCGGCGGGCCGTGGCCCGTCGTCTCGACCGGCTCGCGGCCGAGCTCGTGAAGGAGGCGGACAGTGCCTTCACCGTGGTCGGGTCGCGCATCGTCTGGCGCGGGGCCGCGGTCGCCACCATCCGGCCGGGTGCGCTGCGGCTTCGCCCGGACGTGGCGGTGACCGCGACGGACGAGCTGACGACGAAGGCGCGGCTCGCCGTCGAGCGTCGCCTCGAGGCGCGGCTGACACGCTGGCTGGCGGACCGGCTCGGGCCGCTTCTGGCGCTCGATACGGCCTCGCGGAGCGAGTTTCTCTCGGCCGGATCCCGAGGCATCGCCTATCGGCTGGTGGAGGCCTTCGGCACGCTGGATGCGGCCGAGGCGGCGGGTCTCGTCCGCCAGCTCTCCGCCGCCGACCGGCGCGAGGTGGCCCGCTTCGGCGTGCGGCTCGGCGTGCACCACATCTTTCTTCCCGCCTTGCTGAAGCCGGCGGCGCAGGAGGCTGTCGCTCTGCTCGTGGCGCTGGCGAGCGGCACGGTCGCCCATGACACAAGCGTCTGGCAGCCGGCGGCCGGACGGGTGGCGCTGCGCGGCGAGGAGCTGCCGGCCGATCACGCGGCGCTGGCGGCGCTCGGATTTCGCCGGATCGGTGGTCTGGCCCTGCGTGTCGACATGGTCGAGCGAGTGGCGGCCCAACTCCGCCGTCTCGCCCGAGACGAGGTGCTGTTCGCGCTGCCGGGCGAGCTCATCAGCGCCACCGGGCTCGCCCGCGACGAGTTCCGCGAGCTCCTGCCCGGCCTCGGTTTTCGCGCCGCGGCGCCGGCCGAGGGCGAGGGATCGAGCACCGTCATTCAGATCAGGCGGGCCAAGCCGCGGCGGCGGGCGAGTGCCGCGCATCGGAAGAAGCGCGCGCAGGCAGGGCCGGGCCCGTCACCCTTCGCCGTGCTGGCGCGGCTCAAGCTTGCCGCCAGTGTCTGAGGATCGCTCCAGGCTTCGGGTCGTCTTGTGACCGAGGCCGGCTTGCGCCTCGACAAGTGGCTCTGGCACGCGCGCTTCATCAGGCAGCGGGTGCTGGCGGTGGAGCTGGTCCGCCGGCGGCGCATCCGGCTCAATGACCGGCTGGTGGAGAAGGTGCACAGCACGGTGCGACCGGGCGACGTGATCACGCTGGTGGCGCCTTCCGGCATCTCGGTATTGAAGGTGGTGGCGCTGGGCGAGCGCCGCGGGCCGGCCGTCGAGGCCCGGACGCTCTATGAAAGGCTGTCGTAGATTCAGCCCGCGCGGGGCGGGCGGGGTCCGAAGATGGCGCTGCCGACCCGGACGTGGGTGGCGCCGAAGGCGATCGCGTCGACATAGTCCTCGCTCATGCCGATGCTGACCTGCTCGAGATCGTGCCGCTTCGCGAGTTCGACGAGAAAGGCCGCGTGGAGAGCAATGTCCTCGTCCACGGGCGGGATCGCCATGAGACCCCGGACATCCAGAGCATGGGTCTCGCGACAGAGGCGCACGAAGTCGCCGGTCGCCTCGGGCATGATCCCGGCCTTTTGCGGCTCCTTTCCGGTGTTGACCTGAACGAGGCAGCGCAACGTCCTGTCCTGCCGCGCCATTTCCCGGGCGAGGGCGGTTGCGAGGCGGGGCCGATCGACGGTCTGGATGACGTCGAAAAGAGCCACCGCATCCTTCGCCTTGTTGGTCTGCAAGGCACCGATCATGTGCAGCTCGACATCCGAGAAGCGGGCACGGAGCGCCGGCCAGCGCGATTGCGCCTCCTGCACGTAGTTCTCTCCGAAGATGCGCTGGCCGGACGCCAGCGCCGCCTCGATCCGCTCGACCGGCTGCGCCTTCGAGACGGCGATCAGCGTGACCCGCGAGGGATCGCGGCCGGCCTCGGTGGCAGCAGCGACGATCCGCTCGCGCACCATGGCCAGGTTCGCTGCCACGTCCACGGTCGTCTCCGGCGCTTGCGACATTCCTTCGGACCCCCTTGGTGCAGGCATCGTATCGCTGCTACACGTGCCGGCTGGCGGCCGGCATTCAAGAGGGTAGAGGGTGGCAAGAAGCGAAGACACTGGCATGAGCATCGACGAAATCCTGGCACCGCTCGGCGGCGAGACCTTCCTTCGCGATTATCTCGGCAAGCGGCCGGTGCACATCGAGGGCGGGGCGGAGAAGTTCCGCTCGGTGATGAGCTGGCCCGTGCTCAACCGCCTGCTCGGCATGAACTCGATCTGGGACACCGAGCGGCTGGTGATGGTGCTCGACCGGGAGACGGTGCCGCCCGCTGCCTATGTCGGCCGCGAGGAGGCGGTGAGCGGCCGGCCGATCGCCGATCCGGCCAAGGTCAAGCAGCACATCAGGCAGGGTGCGACGCTGGTCCTGAACGATGTCGATCGGCTCACACCCGAGCTCAGCGCCTTCGCCCGCACCATGGAGGAGGCGCTCGGCGGCAAGGTTCAGGGCAATCTCTATCAGTCCTCCAGGCGTCGCCAAGGCTTCAAGGTTCACTACGACACCCACGACGTCTTCGCCGTCCACTGCGAGGGCGAGAAGGTCTGGTCGGTGTTCGAGGGGCGGGCTCCCGATCCGATCGCCCATCCCATCTTCAAGACGGTGCCGCAGGAGCAGCACGAGAAGGCGAAGGGACAGCTCTGGAAGGAGGTCAGGATGAAGCCCGGCGATCTCCTCTATTTGCCGCGCGGTCAGTACCACTACGCGCTGGCCGATGACGGCGGCTGCATCCACATCGCCTTCGGCGTGACCTATCCGATCGGCATCGACGTCGTGAGCTATCTCTTCGAGCGTATGATCACTGACCCGCTCTGCCGCCGCAACCTGCCCCATGAGGGGCCGGCCCTGGCAACGCATCTGGACGAGCTCGCCAAGCGGCTGAGTGAGGTTTTGGCCGAGCCGCGAACGCTCGCCGATCTTCGCGCGTTCCAGGAAGGCTATCGCTACCAGCGCGAGACCTTCGATTTTCCGGAGATCCTCGATTCGGCCGCCCTGCATTACGTGGTCAACGGCAAGGGCGTCCGGCTGATCCAGCAGCAGGGCCGCTTCGGGCTGGTCAAGGAGGGCAGCCGGCAGGCCGTGGCGGTGCCGGGCGAGGTCAGCGGTATGGTGGACTGGGTGCTCAAGCGGCCGGGGTTCAGTCGCGGCGAGCTGAACGCGGCCTTTCCGGCGGCCGGGACGGCGGCGCTCGACAAGTTCGTCGCCGACATGGAGCGCATGCTGTTGATCGCCGTGGACGCCCGAGCCGCTTGATCGACGTCTTCTTCTGGGTTCAGCATCTTTTGGGCGTCGGCCACCTGACGCGGGCCGCGACGCTGGTTCGGGCGATGCGCCGCCATGGACTGGAGGTCACGCTGGCGAGCGGTGGCCTGCCGGTTTCGGGCCTCGATCTCGCTGGCGGCGAGCTTCTTCAGCTTGCGCCGGTGCAATGCCCGGCAGGCGACTTCTCGCGGCTCCTGGACGAGCGGGGTGCGCCCGTCGACGCGGCGTTTCGTGGGCGCCGGACGCGGATGCTGGCCGAGGCGTTCGCGGCGAGACGGCCGCGGCTCCTGCTCCTCGAGATGTTCCCTTTCGGCCGGCGGCAGATGCGCTTCGAGCTGGACCCGCTGCTCGAGGCCGCCCGGGCGCGGGTGCCGCGGCCGCCGATCGTCGCCTCGGTGCGCGACATCCTGGTGCAGGGCAGGAAGCCCGGGCGGGAGGCGGAGATGCTGGAGCGGGCCCTTGGCTTCGATGCCGTTCTTGTGCACGGCGATCCGGCGCTCGTGCCTTTCGGGGCCACCTTTCCGCTGAGTGCCCGGCTCGGCCGCAGGCTGATCCACACCGGCTACGTGGTGGAGCCGCGGCCCTGTGACGAGGGCGCCGGGGACGGCGCCGACGGCGAGGGAGAGATCATTGTCTCGGCCGGTGGCGGTCGCGTCGGCGAGCGCCTGCTCGCGACCGCGATCAGGGCGCAAGCACTCGTTCCGGACGGGCCGGCGTGGCGCCTTCTAGTCGGCTGGCATGTGTCGGCGGCGGATTTCGAAGCGTTGGCCCGGCATGCCCGCCCGGGGCTCGTCGTCGAGCGGGCGCGCGCCGATTTCAGGTCGCTGCTCGGCCGCGCCGCCCTCTCGGTCAGTCAGGGCGGCTACAACACGGTGGCCGAGGTGCTGGAGGCGGGCTGCCAGGCCATCGTCGTCCCCTACGCGGAAGGGGGCGAGACGGAGCAGGCCCTGCGCGCCCGTCTGCTCGCCGAGCGCGGGCTCCTGCAGATCCTGGAGGCGGACGGACTCGACGCGGCCGGCCTCGCCCGGGCGATTGGTGCCGCGCTGGCCCGCCCGGCCGGCACCGCACCGCCGCCGTGCATGAACGGGGCCGATGTCACCGCCCGGCTGCTCGGGCGGCTGGCCCGCCCGACGAACGAACGCGTGAGATGCCCCTAAACGCCTGCAATAAAGGCTTGTTGCAGGCCCGACACAGTGAAACCCCAATGGCTGATGTCACCATGCCTTCGGCTTGCTTCGTGTTCGGCGCAATGAATAACACAGGCTCCGGATGTCGGGGCGCCTTCAGCGTCCCATCCGCGGTGCCGATCGGCGGCGCCGCCAGATGAACCCGAAGGCGATCCCACTTTGGGATGACGAGGAGACAAAAAAGATGAACTTGCGTACTGCTTTGCTGGGCACGACCGCCATCATGGGTGCGGCTGCTCTCGCCGTCCCGTCGACCGCCTCCGCGTTCGACGTCAACATCAACGGCTTCATGAACTTCAATGCCGTCATGGGCGACAACAAGGAGTCCCTCGGCCGGAGCGCCTCCAGCTTCGACTTCGTCACCGATACGGAAATCCACGTTCAGGGCGTGCAGACCGACGACGAGACCGGCATCCGCTACGGCTTCACCGTCGAGTTCGAGACCGATCCGGGCGGCAGCGGCGGCAACTACATCGACGAGAACTGGATTTTCATCGACGGCAGCTTCGGCGGCATCCGGCTCGGCAACGAGGACGGCGTGGTCGACAACTCGAAGCTCGGTGCCCAGACGATCGCGGCCGGCACGGGCGGTGTCGACGGCCAGGGCGTCGTCGCCTCGGTGCCGTTCGCTCCCTTCAACTCCGGCGACAGCACCAAGGCCCGCTACTACTCGCCGACCATCGCCGGCTTCTCGGTAGGCGTCAGCTACACGCCGAACTTCAACGACGAGGGCAACAACGTCGCCCGGACCGACAACGCCCAGAGCGATTACGACAACTGGTTCGAGGGCGGCCTGATCTACTCGGGCGCCTTCGGCGGCCTCGATCTGCTCGCCTCCGCCGTCGGCAGCACTGCTAACGGCAACAACGGCAACGACGACTACAAGAGCTACAACCTCGGTGCGACGGTCGGCTTCGCCGGCTTCGAGGTTGCCGGCAGCTACTGGGGTGAGAACGACGGTCCCAATGGCAACGTCAACGGCTTCACCGCCGGCGCGGCTGCGGGATTCGGGCCGGCCGATGTCTCCATCAACTACGCCAAGGTGGTGAATGGCGGTCCCGGCCAGGGCGAAGGCGACAACCTCGTGCTCAGCGCCAGCATGGGCCTGCTGCCCGGCATGGCGCTGCAGGGCGACGTGTCGTGGTTCGATCGTGACGAGGGCGGCGACGACGACGGTGTGACCGGTGTCGCCCGCGTCCGGGTGGCTTTCTGATCGGCCACGTAAATCTGGTGTGAGGAACGGCGGGCTTCCGGCCCGCCGTTTCTCTTTTTCGGCCGCCGAGGCCGGTGTTGCGCGGTCATCGTCCCGGTGTTACGGAAGCGTCGAGGGCAATCGGGCGCGCCTGCAACAAACGCATCCAATCGGATGCCGCGGCTCGTGTTTCTATTGCGGCGTGAGCCCGCCGCGACTTATATGATGGCGGTTGCTGCGCGACCGGAGTTGATGATGCGACATCCTGGTTTCGATGCCCTGCCGATGCTGGCGGTCTGCTCGCTCGTCGGACTCCTGTCCGGCGGGCCCGCCCTGTCGATGGAGCTGGTGGCGGGCGGCTATGGCGTGGCGCAGCCTGATGCGCTGCAGGCCGGTCAGGGTGCGGAGGCGCGGGCCGGGGCGGCTCCCTCGGTCGCCGGGCTGACCTTCGACTTCACGCCGCGGGCGATCGGCTCGCTCATCAATCCCTCCGCTTCCCCTTCCTCCGACGACGACGTCGCGGGCCGGCCCCTGTCGCTCACCCTCGGGGTCCGCGACGGCTACACGGACCAGTTGCGGCTCGATGCCATGGGTCTGGTCGAGCCCTCGACCGACGCCAGCCACGGGCTGGCGCTGGGTGGGGCCTTCGACATCAGCGACTGGCAGCTCAGCGGCAGCTTCGGCCGCGCCAATCTCATGGGCGAGTCGGCGGATGTTTTCGCCGCCGGGGTGGGCTACGGGCCGATGAGCGCGCGCCTGGTGTACGGCCACGTTCCGCGCGCGACCGGCCCATCGGGCGATGTGCTGATGTTCAGCACCGATGTCGCGGCCTGGTCGTGGCTGACGCTCGAGGGCGATGTGGCCGTCAGCGACAGCCTCGCGAGCGAGCCCATGACCGTCGGTCGGGTGGGACTCCGCCTGAACTTCTGAGCGAAGCGGCCGGAGATGCCGCGAGGCTCCTGGCTGCGCGGGGGTCAGATCCAAGAGGTCTGGTCTTGTCGTGCGGGCGTGGTAAGAGATGCCGGCGCGGCATCGATGCCCCCTGAGACGATGGAAACCCGCAAATCCATGACCCAGCATTCCGTGGTCCGGCGAGGCCGTTGGCTGATTCTCCTTTCGCTGCTCGCGTTCACCGCCTGCGAGGGGGTCGAGACGACGCCGCCACCCCCATCCCAGCCCGGCACGGCCCGCGATCAGCGTGACCGGGAGCGGTTCGGCACGATCCTGGGCGAGGGCCCGCTGCTCTCCTTCGGCACCGGCCGCAGCCGCGCACCCGGCGAGGGCGTCGGCGGCGGGATCGGGGTCAACGCATTCCTCTGGGAGGCGACGCTGGACACCATCAATTTCATGCCGCTGGCTTCGGCCGACCCGTTCGGCGGGCTCATCATCACCGACTGGTTCCAGCCGGCCTCCACACCCGGCGAGCGGGTCAAGCTGCACGTGCAGATACGCGACGCGGCGCTGCGCGCCGATTCGGTCTCGGTGTCGGTGTTCCGCCAGCAGCGTGACGCCGCTGGCGACTGGCTCGACGCTCCGGCCGACCCGGCGACGGCGCGCGAGATCGAGGACCACATCCTCACCCGCGCGCGCGAGCTCCGCATCGCCTCGGCGGCGGCCGGCTGAGCCGGCTGCCCGGGCTTTTCTCCAGCGCCCGATCGGGCGTCGTCCCCTTCTCGATCACGAGGCCATCGATGTCGCGCTACCCGTTTCGTGCCACCGAACGCAAGTGGCAGCAGGTCTGGGACGAGCGGCGGTCGTTCGAGGTCGTGGTCGACCCGACGAAGCCGAAATATTACGTGCTCGAGATGTTCCCCTACCCCTCGGGCCGCATCCACATGGGGCATGTGCGCAACTACACCATGGGCGACGTGGTGGCGCGCGCCCGCCGGGCTCAGGGCTACAACGTCCTGCACCCGATGGGCTGGGACGCCTTCGGCCTGCCGGCCGAGAACGCGGCCATGCAGAAGGGTGTTCACCCCGGTGTGTGGACCTACGCGAACATCGCCGAGATGCGCAGCCAGTTCAAGCAGATGGGGCTGGCGCTCGACTGGTCGCGCGAGCTCGCGACCTGCGATGTCGATTACTACCGGCACGAGCAATCGATGTTCCTCGACATGCTCGAGCGCGGGCTCGTCTACCGCAAGGAGAGCTGGGTCAACTGGGATCCGGTCGATCGCACGGTCCTCGCCAACGAGCAGGTGATCGACGGCCGCGGCTGGCGTTCCGGCGCGGAGATCGAGCGTCGCAAGCTCGACCAGTGGGTCTTCCGCATCACCGCCTTCGCCGACGAGCTGCTCGCCGCCCTGGACGGCCTCGAGCGCTGGCCGGAGAAGGTCCGGCTGATGCAGACCAATTGGCTCGGCCGCTCGGAAGGGGCGCTGGTGCACTTCCCGATCCAGGGCCGGGACGACGCGCTCACCGTCTTCACCACCCGCCCGGACACGCTCTGGGGGGCCTCCTTCATGGCGATCGCCCCGGATCATCCGCTCGCCCAGGAGCAGGCCTCGACCGACCCGGCGCTCCGGGCCTTCATCGACGAATGCCTGAAGCTCGGCACCTCGGAGGAGGCGATGGAGCGGGCGGAGAAGAAGGGCTTCGACACGGGCCTTCGCTGCCGCCATCCCCTGGGCGCCACGCCGGATCTTCCCGTCTATGTCGCCAATTTCGTGCTGATGGGCTACGGCACCGGCGCCGTCTTCGGTTGTCCCGCGCACGATCAGCGCGATCTCGAGTTCGCGCGCAAGCACGGCCGGCCCGTGACCCCGGTGGTGCTGCCGGAGGGCGCCGACGCGGCGACCTTCGCGATTGGCGACGAGGCCTATACCGGCGACGGCACGATCTTCAACTCCGGCCTCCTCGACGGGCTCGCCGTGGCCGATGCCAAGCGACGCATCATCGAGCATCTCGAGGCGAAGGGGACGGGCGAGCGGCAGGTGACGTGGCGGCTGCGCGACTGGGGCGTGTCGCGCCAGCGCTACTGGGGCTGCCCGATCCCCGTGCTCTACACCGAGGACGGCGAGATGGTGCCGGTGCCGCGCGAGGAGCTGCCGGTGCGGCTGCCGGAGGACGTCGATTTCTCGGCTCCCGGCAACCCGCTCGACCGGCACCCGACCTGGAAGCACGTCACCTTGCCGGACGGTCGGCGGGCGGTGCGCGAGACCGACACCTTCGACACCTTCGTCGAGAGCTCCTGGTATTTCGCCCGGTTCTGCTCGCCGCGGAAGGAGGACGGTCCGTTCGATCGCGCGGCGGTCGATTACTGGCTGCCGGTCGACCAGTATATCGGGGGCGTCGAGCATGCGGTGCTGCATCTGCTCTATTCCCGCTTCTTCACCCGCGCCATGTCGGCCTGCGGCCATCTCGACCTCGACGAGCCGTTCGCCGGCCTCTTCACGCAAGGCATGGTCACTCACCAGACCTATCGCGGCCCGGACGGCCGGTGGCTCCAGCCCGACGAGGTGACGAAGGATGCCTCGGGCGCGCTCGTCACGGCCGAGGGCGGGCGTCCGGTCAGCGTCGGCCGGGTCGAGAAGATGAGCAAGTCCAAGCGCAACACCGTCGATCCCACAATCATCATCGAGGCCTATGGCGCCGACACCGCGCGCCTCTTCATGCTCTCCGACAGCCCCCCCGAACGCGATCTCGAATGGACCGACCAGGGCATCGACGGTGCCTGGCGCTACATCAACCGTCTCTGGCGGCTGGTCGACGAGCGTCGCCTGGAGCTGCCGGCGGCGGGCGGTGCCGCGGGCGATCCCGAGAACGAGGCGGGGCGCGAGCTGAAGCGGCTCACCCATCGCAGCATCGCGAACGTCACGACCGAGATCGACCGCCTCCATTTCAACAAGGCGGTTGCCCTGGTGCGCGAGCTCTCCAACGCGATCGAGGTGTTCGAGGTCGCGGGCGAGGACGACCGGCATGTGCTGCGCGAGGCCCTGGAGGTCCTGGTCCTGCTGATCGGCCCGATGCTGCCACACCTCGCCGAGGAGCTCTGGCAGCGTCTCGGCAAGAAGGTCATCCTCGCCGACACGCCCTGGCCCGTGGCGGATCCGGCCTGGCTCGCCGCGGCGAGCGTGACCATCGCGGTCCAGGTCAACGGCAAGAAGCGGGCGGCGATCGCCATTCCGGCCGGCAGCGACAAGACCACGGTGGAAGCGGCGGCTCTCGCCGACGAGGCGGTCAAGCGGGCGATCGACGGCCAGCCGGTGCGCCGGGTCGTCGTCGTCCCCGACCGGATCGTGAATGTCGTGGTCTGAGCCTTTTTCCCGCCGACGCTGCTTCGGCCTCGGGCTCGCCGCGCTTCTGCCGGTCGCGGCCGGGGCTTGCGGCTTTCGCCCGCTCTATGGCGGGGCGCCGGGCGGCGAGGTGGCGGCCGAGCTCGCCTCGATCGAGGTCGTCACGCCGGACACGCGGGTCGGCCAGCTTCTCAAGAACCGGCTGCTCGACGACCTCAATCCGTCGGGCATGACCGTCCAGAGCCGCTACCGGCTCACCCTCGAGCTGCGCCGCACCGAGACGGCCTTGGCGATCCAGCTCGACGAGACCATCACGCGCTTCGATCTGACCCTCGCCGCGTTCTTCGCGCTGACCAGCCTCGAGGCGGGCGGCCCGGCGCCGGCCGGTGTCGAGGCGGAGGGCGAGCCGGCGTACCGTTCGGCGCTTCGCCGGGTCGCCAGCTATAATGTGGTGAGCGATCCCTTCGCGACGCTGATGGCGGAGCAGGATGCCGAACGGCGGGCGGCGACCGAGCTCAGCCGCGGCATTCGCACCCTTTTGACGCTGCACTTCCAGGATGGTGCCGCATGAAGGTGCAGCCGGCGGCGGCCGACGGCTTCTGCCGGCGGCCCGATCCGGCCACCGGCTTGATTCTGCTCTACGGTCCCGACCAGGGCCTCGTCGCCGATCGCCGGCGGCTCCTGGTCGAGGCCGTGCTGGGTGCGGCGGACGATCCGTTTCGGCTGGTCGAGCTCGAGGCGGAGCGGGTGGCCGCGACTCCCGGGCTCCTCTACGAGGAGGCGGAGGCGCTGTCGCTGGTCGGCGGGCGGCGCATCGTGCTCATCCGTCAGGCGACCGATGCCTTGGCCAAACCCCTCTCCGGCCTTGTCGGGCAGCGTGGTCACGCGGCCCTCGTGATCGTCGAGGCGGGCGAGCTCGGCACGGCCTCGGCGTTGCGCCGGCTGGCCGAGAAGGACGCGGCGGCGGCCGCCATCGCCTGCTACAGGGTCGAGGGGGCGGGTCTCGAGTCTCTGATCCGCGCTCAACTGCGCGAGCTCGGCCTCGCCGCCGAGCCGGGGGCCATGGCCTATCTGGTCGAGCATCTGGGCGCCAATCGGGAGCTGACCCGCGCCGAGATTAAGAAGCTCGCCCTCTACAAGGGGGACGAGCGGGCGGCACGGATCACCCTGGACGAGGCGGCGGCGGTGGTCGGCGACAGCTCGGCGCTCGCCGTCGATGCCATGATCTGGGCATGCCTCGCCCGCCAGCCGGACGAGGCGGCGGCGATCCTCGATCGCCTGCTCAACGAGGGGCAGATGCCGGTGCGGCTGATCCGCGCTTTGGCTGTCACCCTGCTGCGCCTCCTGCCGCTGGCGGTGCGGGTGGGTCTCGGCGAGACGGCCGAGGCCGTGGTGCAGGGCCTGAAGCCGTCGGTGCATTTCAGGCAGAGGGTGCCGATGCAGCGGGCGCTGGCGACCTGGCCGCCGGCCGGGCTCGAGGCGGCTCTGGCCCGGACGCTCGAGGCTGAGCGTAGGTCCAAGCGGGCGCGCGCGCCGGACCGGCTCCTCGTGCGACGGCTGATCCAGGAGATCGCGACGGTGCCGCGATGACGCAGGCTCGAGCCCAAGCGGGCCTTTTACCGCTGGTCGGAGCAGCCTCAGGCGCTAAACTCCCGGCATCGACAGGGAGGAGCCGTGCTCCGCTACGTGCTGCATCGGTTGGTCATGATGATCCCGACGGTGATCGCCATCAGCGTGGTCACCTTCATCATCATCCAGCTGCCGCCAGGTGATTTCCTTTCCGCGCAGATCAGCGAGCTCCAGTCGCAAGGCGAGGGCGTGCAGACCGAGCGCATCGAGTATCTGCGCGAGCTCTACGGTCTCGACCGGCCGCTCTGGCAACAGTACCTGAACTGGGCCTGGGGCCTCCTGCACGGCGATCTCGGCTGGTCCTTCGAGTACGACCGGCCGGTGACCGAGGTGATCGGCGACAAGATCTTCCTCACCATGGTGATCTCGCTCGCC
This sequence comes from uncultured Geminicoccaceae bacterium, assembly GCA_964402505.1. Taxonomy (GTDB): domain Bacteria; phylum Pseudomonadota; class Alphaproteobacteria; order Geminicoccales; family Geminicoccaceae; genus SLRI01. The sequence continues at coordinate 55,329 of CAYOCP010000023.1, read as the reverse complement.
ACCGTGATCTTCACCTGGATCGTCGCCTTTCCGATCGCCATCTACTCCGCCACCCACAAGTACAGTTGGGGCGATCACGGCCTGACCCTTTTGGGCTTTCTCGGGCTCGCCACGCCGAACTTCCTCCTGGCGCTGGTCATGCTTTATCTCGCCAATGTCTGGTTCGGCACCTCGATCGGTGGCCTCGTCGATCCTGTCTATCTCGACCAGCCGATGAGCTGGGGGAAGTTCGTCTCGGTCCTGCAGCATCTCTGGATTCCGGTGATCATCATCGGCACCAGCGGCACCGCCGGCATGATCCGCCGGCTGCGCGCCAACCTCATGGACGAGCTGCAGAAGCCCTACGTCATCACCGCCAAGGCCAAGGGCCTGCCGCCGGGCCGTGCCTTGCTCAAGTATCCTTTGCGGATGTCGCTCAATCCCTTCATCGCCGACATCGGCAATCTTCTGCCGGACCTCATCTCCGGCTCGGCCCTCGTCGCCGTCGTGCTCAGCCTGCCGACGACGGGGCCCGTGCTGGTCCGCGCGCTCCAGGCCCAGGACATGTATCTCGCCGGCAGCTTTCTGATGCTCGAGGCTTTCCTCGTGGTGATCGGCGTCCTGATCTCGGACCTTCTGCTCGCCTGGCTCGATCCGCGCATCCGCTTCAGCGGCGGGCAGGCCCGCTGATGGCCAGCAAGGACCCGACCTCCGCCGGCAATCGGGAGCATTGGGTCGATCCCGAACCCTGGGCTGTGCATCGCGAGCCTCCGCTGACACCGGAGCAGGAGCGCTACTACACCGCGTCACAGTGGAAGCTGATGTGGTGGCGCTTCAAGCGGCACAAGGTAGCGGTTTTCTCGCTTTGGGTGCTGGCGCTTTTCTACGTGATCGTCGTGATCGCCGAGGTGCTGGCGCCTTATGATGCGCAGACCCGCGACCCGCAGCACATCCTGGCACCGCCTCAGCCAATCCACCTCTTCCACGAGGGGCGGCTCGTCGGTCCCTTCACTTACGGCTACCAGATGACCCTCGACATGACGACGCTGAAGCGGGTCTACGAGCCGGATCGAAGCCGTGTGCAGCCGTTGCGTTTCTTCTGCAGCGGCGACGCCTACAAGTTCTGGGGGCGGTGGCCCGGCGATTTCCATCTGGTCTGCCCGGCGGAGAAGGGGACGCTTTTTCTTCTCGGCACCGACCGGCTTGGTCGCGACATGTTCTCGCGCATCCTCTACGGCGCTCGCGTGTCCCTGACCGTCGGGCTCGTCGGCATCGCCATCAGCTTTGCGCTCGGCATCGTGCTCGGCGGCATCTCCGGCTATTACGGCGGCTGGATCGACAATCTGGTGCAGCGCCTGATCGAGGTGATCCGGAGCTTTCCGATGATCCCGCTCTGGCTTGCCCTCTCGGCGGCCCTGCCGCCGACCTGGCCGCCCATCTGGGTCTATTTCGGCATCACGCTCATTCTCGGTCTCGTGGACTGGACCGGCCTCGCCCGCGCCGTGCGCTCGAAGGTCCTGGCGCTACGCGAGGAGGAGTTCGCCCAGGCGGCGCTGCTTTTGGGTGCGAAGCCGCGGCGGATCATCGGCCGGCATCTGGTGCCGTCCTTCATGAGCCACCTGATCGCGTCGGCGACGCTCTCGATCCCGAGCATGATCCTCGGCGAGACGGCACTCTCCTTCCTCGGTCTCGGCGTGCGCGCGCCGATGACGAGCTGGGGCGTGCTCCTCAACGACGCCCAGAACGTCAACGTCGTCGCCATCTATCCGTGGCTGATGCTGCCGGTCGTGCCGGTCATCATCGTCGTCCTCGCCTTCAACTTTCTCGGTGACGGCCTTCGCGACGCGGCGGACCCCTATAGCTGAAGCGGCGAGCCGGATGGGGTTGACAGTCGGCTCAGCGGGCACCAATGTGATGCTCCATCATCCATCGGGAGACGCTCAATCACCGTGACTTGTCGCGGTGCGTTGGCGTGCCCGGCTCATTGTCGAAGGTATCGATAGCCCGTCTCCAACGCCATGGCGCGCGGGCCTCGATTGCATCCACCTGGCGCTCGTCCATGCCTGTTGTGGATCGTGCCCCGCCTTCGGCCCAGAATTACAAGGAGCCCCAACATGGCAATCCATCTTCGATTCGCGTTGCTCGGTGCCGCGGCCCTCATGGCCTTTTCGACGAGCGCCAGAGCCGAGTGCGGCGATGTCACGATAACCGAGATGAACTGGGCCTCGGCCTCGGTCGTGACCGCCGTCTCCAAGTTCCTGATGGAGGAAGGCTACGACTGTGACGTCACGGTCGTGCCCTCCGATACGATCCCGGCGGTGACCTCGGTCGCGGAGACCGGCACGCCCGATATCATCACCGAGCTCTGGATCAACTCGGCACCCAAATATGTCGAGCTCGAGGAGGAGGGCAAGGTCGAGACGCTGGGTGCCGTCCTCGCGGACGGCGGCATCGAGGGCTGGTTCGTGCCCTCCTACCTGGTCGAGGAGCATCCGGAGCTCGCCACCATCGACGGCGTTCTGGCCAATCCCGATCTGGTCGGCGGGCGCTTCCACAACTGCCCGGAAGGCTGGGGCTGCCGCACCAAGAACGACAATCTGAAGGTCGCTTACGGGCTCGAGGATGCCGGCTTCGAGGTCTTCAACCACGGCTCGGGCGAGACGCTCGCGACCTCCATGGCCTCGGCCTACGAGGATCGCGCTCCCTGGTTCGGCTACTACTGGCAGCCGACCTCGCTCCTCGGCCGCTACGACATGGTCAAGGTCGACATGGGTCCCTATGATGCCGAGCGGCATGCCTGCATCGCCAGGGAGGACTGCGCCAATCCGCAGCGGACGGACTTCCAGACGGCCGATGTGCTGACCGGTGTCACGACCGGCTTCGCCGAGCGGGAGCCCGAGATCGCGGAGCTCATGAGCCATGTCAGCTTCACCAACGAGCAGATGAACGCGCTCTTGGCCTGGCAGGAGCAGGAGAACGCCTCGGCCGAGGAGGTGGCGGTCAAGTTCCTGAGCGAGAACCCGGATATCTGGTCGACCTGGCTGAACGACGAGGCCAGGGACAGGCTGGCACCCCTGCTCAGCCAGTAGCCTCGAGGGTTCGGGTGGTGCTCCGTAGCTTGGAGCGCCACCCGATCGGTGAAGCGAAGAAGCAAGAAGAGGTCCCGGGCGGATGGGCTATTATGACGGGCTGTTCGATGCGCTCGGGCTGCGGGACTGGTGCGGCGGTGGCGCATCGGAGGGACCGATGACCATGGCGCAGCTCCTGGCCAAGAGCCACGGCGGCGGCGAGGTGGTCCAGGGGGGGCCTTGGTGGCAGGTGCCGTTTCCGTCGCTCGACGCGCTCAACGCCTCCTGTCCGGCCATCTGGCGCACGCGCGATCTCACGGCCTGGGTGGCGAATGGCTTTCTCGACATCAAGAATACCCTCAAGTTCATTCTCGACCCTCTCACGCAGCCTTTGTCCTGGATGCTGGACGGAGCGCTTTGGGCGATGCTGGCGGTGCCCTGGTGGGTCGTGGTGGCGGTCATGCTCGCGGTGGTCGGTCTCCTGACACGCTCGGTGACGCTGACCCTCTCGGTGGGCCTGTCGCTGCTTTTTCTGGGCTTCATCGACCATTTCGACTACGCGATGCAGACCCTCTCGATCATCTTCGTCTGCACCGCGATCTGTGTGGTCCTGGGCGTGCCGATCGGCATCGCCATGTCCAAGTGGGATGCCTTTCAGCGCAGCATGGTGCCGTTGCTCGACATGCTGCAGACCTTGCCGACCTTCGTCTACCTGATCCCGTTGATCTTCCTCTTCAGCGTGACCGAATCGAAGCTCTACGGCATCGCCATCATCCTCTATGCCATCGTGCCGGTGATCCGGCTGACCGATCTCGGCATACGTCTCGTCGACAAGGACGTGCTCGAGGCGGCCGACGCCTTCGGCATGGCGCCGCGCCAGCGCCTCTTCGGCGTCGAGATCCCGCTGGCCCTGCCGACCATCATGGCGGGGATCAACCAGACCATCATGATGGCGCTGGCCATGGTGGTGATTGCTTCCCTCGTCTCGGCCCCGGGTCTCGGTGTTCTCGTGCTGCGCGGCATCCGCAATCTCGAGCTCGGCGTCGGGCTGATCGCCGGCTTCTGCATCGTCATCCTGGCGGTTATCCTCGACCGGGTGAGCAAGGCGGCGCTGGGCCGGATCAATGTGACGACGCCGGGGTGAGCGGCGTGCGGGAGAAGGCGATGGGCGACGGCCAGCGTGCGAGCGTGAAGATCTCGGTGGAGGGTCTCTACAAGATTTTCGGGGACGATCCGGCGTCCGTGCTCGACCAGGCGCGATCGGGAATGAGCAAGCCCGACCTTCTGGCGAAGCACAATCACGTTCTCGGGCTGCGCGACATCGATGTCGAGATGCGGGCGGGCGAGATCACCGTCATCATGGGCCTCTCCGGCTCCGGCAAGTCGACCCTGATCCGGCATCTCAACCGGCTGATCGAGCCCACCGCCGGGCGCATTCTGGTCGATGGCGACGACGTCATGGCGTATGGCTCGCAAGCGCTGCGCGAGCTGCGCCAGACGCGCATGTCCATGGTGTTCCAGAAATTCGCACTTCTGCCGCACCGCACCGTCGCCGAAAATGCGGGCATGGCGCTTGCCATCAGGGGGGCCAGCCGGACCGAAGCCGCGAAGGACGGGGAGCGGTGGCTCGCGCGGGTCGGGCTCGAGGGCTACGGCGACTACCTGCCGGCGCAGCTCTCGGGCGGCATGCAGCAGCGGGTGGGCCTCGCCCGCGCGCTCGCCTCGAACGCCGAGATCATGCTGATGGACGAAGCCTTCAGCGCGCTCGACCCGCTGATCCGCACCGACATGCAGAACCTTCTGATCGAGTTGCAGGGCGAGCTGCAGAAGACCATCGTCTTCATCACCCACGACCTCGACGAGGCGCTCAAGCTCGCCGACCACCTGGTGATCCTGAAGGACGGCGAAATCGTGCAGCAGGGCGACCCGCAGGCCATCGTCATGCAGCCGGCCGACGATTACGTTGCCGATTTCGTCGGTGACATCAATCGCGCCAGGGTCTTGCGGGTGGGCTCGGTGATGACGCCGACCCCGCGACCGGGCAACGGTGCCGCCGGCGAGATCGACTGCGACGCGACGCTCGAGCAGATGATCGCGCTCACCGGTGGCGACACCACGCAGAACTACGTCGTCACGCGGGACGGCGATCCGATCGGCGAGCTCGACATGAAGGACCTCGTCAAGGCGCTGGCGCCGGACACGGGTGGACCGGACTCGGGCGACGCCGCGCATTCCTGAGCGAGCGCTCTTTCGTCAGGTGACGGAATCGACCGTCCTGCCCGCACGTGCTGGATCGAGCCGTTCCGGCCCTAGTCTGCCTTGGCTCCTTGGGCAGGCTCGGGCGATCCTTCAGACGGCGTTCGGGCCGAATTCCGGATAGGCTTCCATGCCGAGCTCCGCTTGGTCGATGCCGCGCTCCTCGTCCTCCTCGTGAATGCGGATGCCGACCGCTCTCTTGAGAACGCTCCAAAGGGCGAGGCTGACGGCTAAGGTGAAGGCGCCGACGGCGAGGATGCCCAGGAGCTGCGTGCCGTAGCCGGCATTGCCGTTGCTGAAGGGCACGATCAGGGTTCCCCAGATGCCGCAGACGAGGTGGGCGGGAATGGCGCCGACCACATCGTCGATCTCGAGCCGGTCGAGCAGCGGCACGGTCAGGACCACGAGGATGCCGCCGATAGCTCCGATCATCATGGCGGTGCCCGGCGAAGGTGCGAGGGGCTCGGCGGTGATCGAGACCAGACCGCCAATGGCGCCGTTCAGGACCAGCGTCAGGTCGATCTTTCCGTAGGTGAGCTGGGAGACGATCATCGCCGCGACCACCCCGCCAGCGGCGGCCATGTTGGTGTTGACGAAGATCCTGGCGATGGCGATAGCGTCGGCGCCGCTCCTCATGGCGAGCTGCGAGCCGCCGTTGAAGCCGAACCAGCCGAGCCAGAGGATGAACGTGCCGAGCGTGGCGAGTGGCAGCGAGCTCGCGGGCATGGGCGCGATGGAGCCGTCCCGCCCGTACTTGCCGCGGCGCGCGCCGAGAAGCAGGGCACCGGCGAGGGCGGCCCAGCCACCGACCGAGTGGACCAGGGTGGAGCCGGCGAAGTCGGCGAAGCCCATCTGGCTGAGCCAGCCGCCGCCCCACAGCCAGGAGCCGGTGAGCGGGTACATGAAGCCGGTCAGCACAACCGTGAAGGCGAGGAACGGCCAGAGCCTGACCCGCTCGGCCACCGTGCCCGAGACGATCGAGGCGGCGGTCGCAACGAACACCATCTGGAAGAACCAGTCCGCCGACGCGGCGTGGCCCGTGGCGAAATCGCCGGCGGTGGCGGCGCTGTCGTCCGGCGTCCAGATCGCCAGCGTGCCCATGAAGCCGCCGTCGACCCCCTCGTACATCAGGTTGTAGCCGACGAGGTAGTAGAGGATGCCGGCGATCGAGAAGAGGGCGATGTTCTTCAGACACTGCGTGCCGACGCTCTTCTTGCGCACCATCCCGGCCTCGAGCATGGCGAAGCCCGCCGCCATGAACATGACGAGGAAACCGGTCATCAGGAAAAGGAGGGTGTCGAGAATGAAGGCGCTCTCGGGGTCGACGCCGATGGCTGCTCCGACCGCAGCCGAGCCCGCATCCTGCGCCAGGGCCGCCGCACTGCCCATGGCCGGGCCGGCGAAGCCGAGCGCGAAGATCAGGCCGCGTCTCACCGGGACAGGCAGTCCATCCCGTGGTAGGTCTCGATGCATGGGTCTCTCCCGCCGTGGCGATGTGATTGAGGGTCTGCGCCGGCGCCGTTTTGGCCTCGTCTCGACGACGCCCTTTCGGCCTTTCCGGTGCAAGCGTCGTGCCAGAGGAGGCGATGGGGCGGCTCGCCGGAAAAGCAGGGTGCGCACGAGCCAAGTGGACGGGGACAATGCTCAGACTTTCATCGCGTGATCGTTTTTTAGGCACGCTGGACATGGTGTCGGCATGACCGAACGCTTCGATCTCGTCGTCCAGGGCGGTGGCCTCACCGGCCTCGCTTTGTCGGCCGCCGTGGGCGGCGCCGGCGGCCGGGTGCTGCTCGTCGAGGAGCGCTCGCTGCCGGAAACCATGCAGACCCGCTTCGACGGCCGTGTGACGGCGATCGCCCGAGGATCCAAGCAGGCGCTGCATTCGATCGGCGCCTGGGACGGCATGGCGGATGCGGCCGAGGCGATCCTCGAGATCGAGGTGGCGGAGGCGGATTCCCTCGGGTCGGTGCGCTACGACGCGGCCGAGGTAGGTGGCGAGCCTCTGGGCTGGATCGTCCCGAACCAGGCGATACGCCAGGGCCTGCTCGAGGCGATTGCGGCCGCGGGCTCGGCCGTCACCATCGCGGCGCCAGCCAGCATCAGGACGTTCGAGCGCGATGCCGGCGGGATCGAGGCGGCGCTCGGCGACGGCCGGAGGGTTCGGGCGGCGCTGCTGGCCGTCTGCGAGGGCCGATTCTCGGGCACTCGGGAGAAACTCGGCATCGGTGCCAGGCGCTGGGACTATGGCCAGACCGGTCTGGTTTGCACTCTGGTCCACGAGTTGCCGCACCGGGGCCGGGCGGTGGAGCGTTTTTTCCCGGACGGCCCTTTCGCCGTGCTGCCCTTGCCGCGCAACCGCTCATCGCTGGTCTGGGCCCTCGAGCAGCGCCAGGCGAAGGCGGTGGCGGCGCTCGACGACGGAGCCTTCACGGCCGAGGTCCAGGACCGTTTGGGCGACAGCCTCGGACGCCTGACCCTCGAAGGGCATCGCTGGTCGTATCCGCTCGTGCTGGTCTGGTCCCACGCCTATGTGGCCGAGCGGGCAGTGCTGGTCGGCGATGCCGCGCGCGGCATTCACCCCATCGCCGGGCAAGGCTGGAACCTGGCGCTTCGCGACGTCACGGCGATTGCCGAGATCGTCGTGGATCGCCTGCGGCTCGGCCTCGATCCGGGCAGCAGCGAGGCGCTCGCGCGATATGCCGCCTGGCGCTCCTTCGACAGCCTCGCGCTGGTGGCCGTCACCGACGGCATCAACCGGCTCTTCGCCAACGACATCCTGCCCCTGAAGCTCGCCCGCGGCGTCGGCCTGGCGCTGGTCGAGCGCCTGCCGATCGCCAAGCGCTTCTTCATGCGGCACGCCATGGGGCTGGTCGGCGATCTGCCCCGGCTGATGCGCGGCGAGGCTCTCTGAGCTCGTTTTGGACCGTCGACCTGTTCCCGGACGTCCTCGGGCCCGGAGCGGCGCTCTCCCTCGTCCTCCTCTCGGCCTTCACCTCGGCTCTCACGGCCGTGGCCGGTGTCGGCGGCGGCGTGATCATGCTCGCAATCATGGTCGCGCTCCTGCCGCCGCCGGCGGTCATCCCGGTCCACGCCCTTGTCCAGCTCGGCTCGAATGCCGGCCGCGCCTGGGTCCTGCGGCCGTGGATCGACACGGGCCGCCTCGTGCCCTTCCTGCTCGGCAGCGCGATCGGGATCGCGCTCGGCGCCGGTCTCGTCGTCGGCCTGCCGGTCGAGCTCCTGCGCCTCGTGCTCGGGCTTTTCATCCTGCAGACGCTCTGGCTGCCGCTTGCCGGCATGGCGGCGATCGCGGGGCGCGGGCTCGCTTTGGGCGGCGCCATCGCCTCGTTTCTCACCATGCTGGTCGGCGCCACGGGACCCTATGTCCTGGCCCTCCTGCGGCCGCTGGGGCTCGGCCGGGAAGGGCTCATCGCCACCCACGCGGCGGCGATGACCGTCCAGCACGGGCTGAAGATCGCGGCCTTCGGCTTGGTGGGCTTCGCTTTTCTGCCCTGGCTGCCGCTTGTCGCCCTGATGATCGCCGCTGGATTTGCCGGCACGCTCGGAGGGCGCTGGCTGCTCGGCCGGATCGATCCCCGCCACTTCGCGCGGATCATCCGGCTGCTTTTGACGGTGCTGGCCCTCGAACTCGTTCTGCAATCGGCTTGGGGATTGATCAGGTGACCCAGGCGATGCGAAGCAGGTTGGTTGCGCCCGGCGTGCCGAAGGGCAGTCCGGCGGTCACCACGATGCTGGCGCCGGGCTGGGCGAAGCCTTCGGCCTTGGCGTGCTGGCGGGCTTTCTGGACCATCTCGTCGAGATCGTTGGCGTCCTCGCAGAAGACCGCGTGAACGCCCCAGGCGAGCGCCAGCTTGCGGGCGGTGACCATGCGGGTGATGAGCCCGAGGATGGGCCGGTCGGGCCGCTCCCTCGAGGCCCTGAGCGCCGTGGCCCCCGAGGTCGTGTAGGTCACGATCGCCGCCGATTGCATGGTATGGGCGACGTGGTTGGCGGCGAAGGTGATGGCGTCGGCGGAGGTGCGCTCGACCTGGGCGTGGAAGGCCTCGATATAGGAGCGATAGAGGTCGTCCTGCTCCACCTGCTTGATGATGCGATCCATAATGGCGACGGCCTCGACGGGATACTCCCCGGCGGCGCTCTCGGCCGAGAGCATCACGGCGTCGGCGCCGTCATAGACGGCGGTCGCCACGTCCGACGCCTCGGCTCGGGTCGGCGCCGGATTCTGGATCATGCTCTCCAGCATCTGGGTCGCGACGATGACCGGCTTGCCGGCCTCGCGGGCGGCGCGAATGATCCTCTTCTGCAGCCGCGGCACCACCTCGGGCGGCATTTCCACCCCGAGATCGCCACGCGCCACCATGATGGCATCCGAGAGCTCGATGATCTCGTTGAGCCGGTCGATCGCCGCCGGCTTCTCGATCTTCGCCATGAGCGCCGCCCGGCCGGCGACCAGCCGCCGCGCCTCGGCCATGTCCTCGGGGCGCTGGACGAAGCTGAGCGCCACCCAGTCGACGCCGAGGTCGAGCCCGACCTGCAGGTCCTTGCGGTCCTTCTCCGTCATGGCCGCGATCGGCAGCACCACGTTCGGCACGTTCACGCCCTTGCGGTCGGAGAGCCCGCCGCCGGTCATGATGGTGGTCTCGGCATGGTCGGGGCCACAGCTCTCGACCTTGAGGCGGATCTTGCCGTCGTCGAGGAGAAGCTCAGTGCCGGGGCGAAGTGCCGCGAAGATCTCGGGGTGGGGCAACTGCACCCGGCGCTGGTCGCCGGTGGCCTGGTCGAGGTCGAGGCGAAATGATTCGCCACGGGTCAGCCCGACGCGGCCGAGAACGAACCGGCCGATTCGCAGCTTCGGTCCCTGCAAGTCGAGGAGGACACCTATCGGCCGGCCGATCTCGCGCTCCGCCGCGCGCACCATGACCAGCCGTTCGGCATGATCGTCGTGGCTGCCATGGCTGAAGTTGAAGCGGAAAACGTCGGCTCCCGCCTTGGCCAGCGCCACGATCACGTCAGCGGTCGAGCTGGCCGGGCCGAGGGTGGCGACAATCTTTGCACTGCGCCCACGTCGCATGCCGTCCTCCCTGATGCGCTCCGGCTGTCCATAGACGATGCAACACCGGGTGTCACGGCAGAGCGGCCCTGCGCCCGGTGGCTTGCCCCGAGCGCCGGATTCGAGCAGAACCAAAGGGCCATTCAGCGTCTCCGATGCGCTCCCGACAGAGGTCGGCTCATGGTCCGGTCCCGCCAGGCTCCCCTCTATCTCGCCTCCATCGCGATCGATCCGAAGGCGAGCGGCCCGTTGCATCGCCAGCTCTACTTCGCGCTTCGCGCGGCCATTCTCGAGGGCCGCCTCCAGCCGGGCGCCCGACTGCCGTCGACGCGCTCGCTCGCTGTCGATCTGGCGGTGTCACGCAACACCGTGCTCGCCGCCTACGACCAGCTGTTCGCGGAAGGCTATCTCGAGGGCCGGGTCGGGGCCGGCTCGTTCGTCAGCCGACAGCTTCCCGAGGACGCCCTGCACGCCCGAAGGCCGGGTCCGGAGGCCATGGCCGATGCAGCCGCGGCTCCGCCCGGACCGTCGCGGCAGGGTGCCCGCCTCGCCGCACTCCGCCAGCATGGCAGCCGTCCGCGCGCCTTCGCGCCCGGATTGCCCGAGCTCGCGAGCTTTCCCTTCGAGGACTGGTCGAGGCTTCTCGCCCGATGCTGGCGCAATCCGTCGCGGAGCCTCCTGATCGGCAGCGAGCCGGCGGGCCATCCGCCGCTGCGCGAGGCGCTGGCGGCGCATCTCGGAGCGGCTCGTGCCGTTCGCTGCACGCCGGAGCAGATTTTCATCGTCTCGGGTGCCCAGCAGGCGCTCGATCTGGCGATCCGCGCGCTGCTCGATCCAGGCGATTCCGTCTGGGTCGAGGAGCCGGGCTACCCGGGCCTGATCGGGGCACTCGTCGCCGGCGGTGCCACCACCGTGCCGGTGCCGGTGGACGGAGAGGGCCTCGACGTCGCCGGCGGCCGCCGCCGTGCCTCGGGCGCGCGCATGGCCTGCACCTCACCCTCGCACCAGTTCCCGCTCGGCGTCACCATGAGCCTGGCGCGACGGCTCGAGCTGCTGGAATGGGCGAGGGGCGCCGACGCCTTCATTCTCGAAGACGATTACGACAGCGAGTATCGCTACACCGGCCGGCCGCTCGCGGCGCTGCAGGGGCTCGATGTCGACGGCCGCGTCATCTATGTCGGCACCATGAGCAAGGTCATGTTCCCGGCCCTGCGCCTCGGCTACATGGTGGTGCCACGGCATCTCGTCGATGTCTTCGCCGCGGTCCGTCGCCTGACCGACACCCACCCTTCGATGCTGGTCCAGCCGGTGCTCGCCGAGTTCATCAAGGACGGCTCGCTCGCCGCGCATATCCGCCGGATGCGCGCCCTCTATGCCGACCGTCAGACGCTGCTTCTGGAGGCGGCGCGGCGCCATCTGGGAGACCGGCTCCAGCTTCGGCCGGCCGCGGCGGGCATGCATCTCGTGGGCTATCTCAATGGCGCAGCGGACGACGTCGCGTTGGCCGCGAGGGCCCGCGAGCTGGGTATCGAGGTGACCCCGCTCGCCGCTCTCCATCAGGAGCGGCCGGCCCGTCGCGGCCTGCTGCTGGGCTATGCGGGGCTCGCCGGAGCCGAGATCGAGGCCGGCATGAGGACCCTTGCCCGCGCCTTCGAGCCCGAGTTGGCTGCCTGAGAGCCTGCTCGAGACGTTTTCACGGTGTTTCATGAGCTTGGCGGCTCGCGGGCGGCGCCGCCTTCAGGGGTCACCCGGCGCGGAAAGCCTTGGCAAGGCATGCGCCATGCCGCATGTCGGTGCCGGAGCCACCGTCACCTTCCTACAGCGCCGGGGAGCGCCCGCCCATGGACCGGTTCTGGCATTCGACCAATCTGGCGCTGGCCGCGTCGCTGCTCCTCGCCGGCATGGGCCACGCCGGCCCCGATCGGTTGACCATCGGGATGACCCAGTATCCCTCGACCCTCAACCCCGACATCGAGAGCATGGCGGCGAAGAGCTACGTGCTCGGCTTCACGCATCGGCCGTTCACCCAGTTCGACGCGGACTGGAACCTTCGCTGCTACCTCTGCACGGCGCTGCCGAGCCTGGAGGCGGGGACGGCGGAGATCGTCGAGCATGCGGACGGCACGAGGGGCATGCGGACCACCTACACCATCGATCCCGAGGCGCGCTGGGGCGACGGCACGCCGGTCACGACGGCCGACGTCGCCTTCACCCTCGAGGTCGGCAAGCATCCGGAGGCCGGCATCAGCAACGCCGAGTTCTATCGCCGCATCATCGGTCTCGAGCGGGTCGACGACAAGACCTTCATCCTCGAGGACGAGAAGCTCGGCTTCCAGTACGATGCGATCAACGATTTCCGCCTGCTCCCGGAACATCTGGAGCGGCCGGTGTTCGAGGCGGATCCGAAGACCTATCGCAACCGGACCCTTTTCGACACCGACCCCACCAACCCGGGCCTCGCACTCGGCCCTTATCGCATCGCCAGCCTCGATGCCGGCGCCTTCATAGCCCTCGAGCGCAATCCCGAGTGGTGGGGCGAGCCTGCCGCCTTCGAGGAGATCGTCATCCGCACGATCGAGAACACGGCCGCTCTCGAGGCCAACCTGCTCTCGGGCGAGATCGACATGATCGAGGGCAGCCTCGGCCTCTCGCTCGACCAGGCGATCGCCTTCGAAGAGCGGCACGGCGACCGCTTCCGGGTATTTTACAAGCCGGGATTGATCTACGAGCATATCGATTTCAACCTCGACAATCCGATTCTGGCCGACCGCCGGGTTCGTCTCGCCCTGATCCAGGGGATCGACCGGGAGGCGCTGAGCCGGCAGCTCTTCGCCGGCCGCCAGGCGGTGGCGCAGACATCGGTCAACCCGCTCGACTGGGTCTACACGGCGGAGGTGCCGAGCTATGTCGAGGATCTGGAGGAGGCCGGCGCGCTTCTGGACGAGGCCGGCTGGAGCGCGTGGCAAGACGGCGTTCGCCACAGGGCCGCCGGCGAGGCCTTGCAGCTGACGCTCATGACCACCGCCGGCAACCGCTCGCGCGAGCTCGTCCAGCAGGTGCTGCAGTCGATGTGGCGGAGGATCGGGGTGGATGTGCGCATCCACAACGAGCCGGCCCGTGTCCTTTTCGGCGAGACGATGACGAGGCGACGCTTCGATGGCCTCGCCATGTACGCCTGGATCTCGAGCCCCGAGAACGTGCCGCGCTCGACCCTGCATTCAGAGGAGATTCCGGCCGCCGCCAATGGCTGGTCCGGGCAGAACTACCCGGGCTTCAGGAATGCGCGGATGGACGAGCTGATCGACCTGATCGAGGTCACGCTCGACCGCGACCAGCGGGTGGCGCTCTGGCACGAGCTGCAGCGCATCTACGCGACAGAGCTGCCGGCCCTGCCGCTCTATTTCCGCGCCGATGCGCACATCTGGCCCACGTGGCTCGAAGGTGTCGAGCCGACCGGCCACATGGGAGCGACCAGCCTCGGGGTCGAGCATTGGCGGATCGCCGATGGCGGCTGAGCCGGCCCTTCGGGCGGCATCGGGGCCGATGCGCTGAAGGGATGCGGCATGACGCGCTACCTCGCCCGACGGCTCGGCGGAGTCCTCCTCCTGCTCCTCGTCATGTCGTTCCTGATCCACGGGCTGATCGGGCTGATGCCGGGCGATCCGATCGACCTCATGGTCAGCGCCGATCCGAACCTTTCGACTGCCGACGCGGCCCGGCTCAAGGCGCTGCAGGGTCTCGACGTGCCCCTGCACGAGCGCTACGGGCGCTGGCTCGCCGGCGCCCTCCGTGGCGACCTCGGCTACTCCCGCCTCTATGCCCGGCCGGCGATCGAGGTCATCGGGCCGCGGTTGCTCAACACGCTGCTCCTGATGGGCACGAGCCTCGTGCTCGCCCTCGTGATCGCCGTGCCCGCCGGCATCCTGGCCGCCCTTCATCCGCGGGGGCCGGTCGACACCACGATCAATCTTCTGGCCTTTGCGGGGTTCTCCATGCCGTCCTTCTGGCTCGGCCTCCTGCTCATCATTCTCTTCTCGGTCGAGCTCGGCTGGTTGCCGGCGGGCGGCAGCGCCCCGATCGGCGCAAGCGGCCTATTCGAGCGGCTCCGTTATCTGATCCTGCCCGTGGCGACGCTCACGCTGCTCACCACCGGCACGTTCATTCGCTTCGTACGGGCGGCCATGATCGAGGCGCTGCGGGAGGACTTCATCCGCACCGCCCGGATGAAGGGGCTTTCGACCACGGCCATCGTCGTTCGCCACGCCCTGCCGCACACGGCGCTCGCCATGATCACCATCACGGCCCTGCATCTGGGCTCGCTCTTCTCCGGTGCGCTCGTGGTGGAGACGATCTTCGCCTATCTCGGCATGGGCAAGCTGATCTACGACGCGATCCTGGGCAATGACTACAACCTGGCGCTGGTGGCGCTCCTGCTCGCGACGCTGGTGACGCTTCTCGCCAATCTCCTCGCCGATCTGGCCTATGGCTACTTCGATCCCCGGATCGACCATGGCGGCTGAGACGCGCTTGCGGCTCGGTGGCGGGTGGCGCTTCCGGGGCCGCTTTCGCAGCCACCGTTTGGCCGTGCTCGCCGGCGGGCTGCTGTTCGCCCTGTCGCTCGCCGTGACCGTCGGGCCGACGCTCGGCACCGCCTTCGGGCTGGAAGGGCAGGAGGTCAACCTCTTCGCCCGGCTGGCGCCGGTCAGCCTCGAGCATCCGCTCGGCACGGACGAGCTCGGGCGCGATCTCCTCTGGCGTCTGCTCGCAGGCGGTCGGGTCTCGCTCGCTGTCGGTCTCGGCGGCGCGCTCCTCACCGCTTCGATCGGCACTGCCGTCGGTTTAGCGGCGGGCTATGCCGGCGGACGCATCGACGCCATCCTGATGCGGCTGACCGATGCCATCATCGCGCTGCCCCTCCTGCCGTTCTTGATCGTGCTGGCCGCCGTCGACACCACCAAGCTCGGCCTGCCTCGAGCTTTCGCCGAAGGCGGCTTCGCCAGCGTGCTGCGCATCGTGCTCCTGGTGGCGCTCTTCGGCTGGACCACGATTGCCCGGCTCGTGCGGTCTGCCGTCCTGAGCCAGAAGGAGCGGGATCATGTGCGGGCGGCGCAAGCGCTCGGCGCCGGACCCTGGCGCATCGCCACGCGCCACGTGCTGCCGAACGTCGCCTCGCCGATCATCGTCGCGACCACCCTTTCGATCGGCAACATCATGCTGACCGAATCGGTCCTGAGCTTTCTCGGCCTCGGCATCCAGCCGCCAATGCCGAGCTGGGGCAACATGCTGACCAACGCCCAGGAGCTGATCTGGCAGGCGCCCCATCTGGCGGTTTGGCCGGGTGTCTTGATCTTCCTCGCCGTCATCGCGTTCAATCTCCTCGGCGACGGTCTGCAGGACGCCCTCGACCCGCGAGCCGGTCCCGCGCTCTGATGCCGCCATCAGATGATTGCCCGGAGGTTAAGAACAGAGGTTAATTTTCCATTTACCATTACTTGGCAACAACCAGGTTTTTCTTGCAAAGCCGACCGGTGATTTGCTATAGATGCCGATGGTCGGGCAATGTCCGATCTGCGGCCGCCGTGCCGCTGCCCGGACGATTTCAGCAAGGATGGCCTCGACATGGCGAGAGAGATCACGCGATTTGCCGGTGGCGCCGAGCCCGAGCCGACCACGTCCGGCGACGAGCTGGACCCGCGCGGCGTGTTGCGGGCCATCTGGCGGCGCAAGCTCTGGCTGATCGGCACCATCGCTCTCTTCACCGCGGCGGCCATCGGCTACGCCCAGACCACGGTTCCACTCTTTCGGGCCGAGACCCTCGTCAGGATCCAGCCCGGCCAGCCGATGGTCATCGATCTGCCCGAGGTCGGTGGCACCTTCGAGGCCGATGCGTCGACCATCGAGAGCGAGATCGAGCTTTTGACCTCACGCGCCTTCGCCGCCCGCATGATCGACGATCTGCGGCTGATGGACGATGCCGAGTTCAACACCGGTCTCGACCCCGACCGCCAGCCCTTCTGGCGGAGAATCGACTGGCTCGCCCATGTCCCACGGCCGATCATGGAGCTGGTTCTCGGCGACGGCTTCGCCGAGCGCGAGGCGCTCGCCCTCGGCGATCGGCTGCAAAACGGCGAGAGCGAGCGCATCCGCGCCATCGGCCGCTTCCGCGACGGGCTTTCGGTGCAGCAGGTCAGCCGCTCCTACGTGCTGGAGATCCGCTTCGTCGCGGAGCAGCCGGAGAAGGCGCAGCGCATCGCCAACGCGATAGCGGATGCCTACATCGCCAATCAGCTCGAGACCAAGTTCGCGATCGGCCAGCGCGCGACCAACTGGCTGCGTGAGCGGGTCGACGAGATGCGCGAGCGGGTGATCGCCGCCGAGCAGCGTGTCGTCGACTTCCAGTCCAGGAACGGCATCAGCGCCGAAGGACGGGCCGATCCGCTGGCCCAGCAGATTGCCAATCTCAACGGTCAGCTGGCGACGGCGCAGGCGGCGCGGGCCGAGGCGGAGGCGCGCTTCAACCAGGTGCGCAACCTGCTCAGGTCGCCCGGCGGGGTGCGCGCGGCGAGCAACGTCCTGACCTCGCCACTGCTCGCCAACCTGCGCCAGGAGGAGAGCCTCCTGCAGCGGCGTCTCTCGGAGCTGCAGGCGGTCTACGGCGAACGCCATCCGCAAAGGATCAATGCCGAGGCGGAGATGGCATCGCTGCGCAGCAAGATGATCGACGAGGTCGACCGCGTCGTCGAGGATCTCAGCAACGAGGTCGAGGTGGCCCGGGCCCGCGAGCGCGAGCTTGCCGGCAGCCTCGAGCGACTCGAAGCCGACGTGCGCGGGCAAGACGTCTCGTCCGTGGCCCTGCGCGACCTCGAGCGTGACGCGACCAGCGCACGCGAGCTTTACGAGAGCTTTCTGCAGCGCCTGCGCGAGGTGAGCGAGGTGCAGAACCTGCAGCAGGCCGATGCGGTGGTGCTATCGGCGGCGGTGCTGCCGGTCGATCCCTATTGGCCCGACAAGAAGCTGATCGTGCTGCTCGCCTTCGGCGCTGCCTGTCTCGTCGGCGCCGTCCTCGTCTTCCTGCTGGAGCGCTGGGACAATGGCTTCGGTTTTCGCAGTGCGGAGGAGGTGGTGGCATCGAGCGGCCTTCGGGCGCTGGCGCTGGTGCCCGATCTGACCCGGCGCGAGACCAGGGAGATGACGCCCGAGGAGTACATCCTGAAGAAGCCGCAATCGGCTTTCGCCGAAGCGCTGCAGCGGGTTCGCACGAGCATCTTCCTCGCCGACCGCGAGCGGTCGACGCGCTCCGTCCTCATCACCTCGTCGGTGCCGGTCGAGGGCAAGTCCCTGATCTCGGCGGCCATGGCCCGGCAATCGGCGCGCGCCGGCCTGCGCACGCTCCTGATCGACGCCGATCTCCGCCGGCCGCGGCTCCACGAGGTCTTCCGGGTGGCGAACACCAACGGGCTGGCCGATCTGCTCTATGGCGACCTCCTGATGAGCCAGGCGATCCGCACCGACGAGAGGTCGGGGCTCCGATTCATCCCGGCCGGTCTCGCTCCGGTCAGCCCGCCGGATCTTTTCCGCGGCGAATCGCTGCGGCGCCTGCTGAGGGAGGTCACCCGCGACTACGATCTCGTGATCATCGACAGCCCGCCGGTCGGCGCCGTCGCCGACAGCCTGATCCTCTCGGGCCTCGTCGACAAGACGCTCTATGTCGTGCGCTGGCAGCAGACCCCGCGCAACGTGGCGAATGCCGGCATCCGGCAGATCCAGGAGGCTGGCGGCGATCTCGCCGGGGTCGTGCTCTCGCGCGTCGACGTCAAGAAGCACGCGCAGTACGGCTATGCCGACAGCGGCAGCTATGCCGGCACCTACGGCAAATACTTCGTCAACTGAGTCGGCCGCCGGCGGGTGTCGCCGAGACGGCCGGCCGCACGCCCGCTGCGGTGGCGTCCCGCGCTCACGCACGCGATCGAGGCGGCGGTGGCCGAGCGCGTCCGGCGCAGGGCCCGCTCGGTACCGGCAAGCCGACTGCCCCTCCGGGATGATCGATCTCGCGCGCGACCGGCGGGCCGGTCCGTCCCGACGATGCAACGAGGGTCGGTTTCGCTCTTGGCGCATCCTGGCCGACCTGGCCGAAGGCCCGGGCCGGGGTCGAGGCTCGGCTTGCAGCCACCGGGGCGGCGCCATCGGGGGTCATGGACCGATGGCCGGCGGGAGGAAGGGCCGCGAGCTCGCGCCGGTCGAGGTCGAAGGCGAGGCGTCGGCCACCTCAACGTGGACGTACGGCGCGGATCGAGCCAGGGGGCACTTCCCCGATCAGTGCGATCGACTCCTGGCTCTGAAACCGCCGCGTTTGCCCGGGGCGCAGCCATCCGCATCCTGCTGAACGCGACGCACACAACGCGCTGGCGCCCAATCCCCTCGATCGGGATGCGCAGGCGTGCAGGACCGCGGGCCGGCTCGAGGTCGACCTCGGCTTCACCGCATGGCTTGTCCGATACTCCGCATCGGGCCGCATCCTCCTCGCCCGCGCCCGTTCGCGAGCCGACGGAGGTCCACGAGAGCTTTCATCCGGTCCACGAACGAACGCGGCCCGGAGGTCGTGGAAGGAAATGCGGCGAAGCCTTGTCGAGCCGCGCGTCAGAGATGGGAGCTCAGATACTCCAGTATGTAGTCGGCGGCCGCCTCGGCGGAGAGCGTGTCGGTCGCCACGGTGACCTCGGCCTGCTCGGGTGGCTCGTAGGGTGAATCGATGCCGGTGAAATGCTTGATCTGACCGGCCCTGGCCTTCCTGTAGAGACCCTTGGTATCGCGCGCCTCGGCAATGGGAAGCGGGGTGTCGACGAAGACCTCGATGAACTCTCCCGGCCCCAGGAGGTCGCGCACCATGCGGCGCTCGTCGCGGAAGGGCGAGATGAAGGAGGCGAGCACGATGAGGCCGGCATCGACCATCAGCTTCGCCACCTCGCCGACACGCCGGATGTTCTCGACCCGGTCGGCGTCGGTGAAGCCCAGATCCTTGTTCAGCCCGTGGCGCACATTGTCGCCGTCGAGCAGATAGGTGTGGGCGTTCTGCGCCACGAGCTTGCGCTCGAGGATGTTGGCGATGGTCGACTTGCCGGCGCCGGAGAGGCCGGTGAACCAGACGAGGCAGGGCTTCTGCCCCTTCTGGGCGGCCCGTCGCGCCTTGTCGATGTCGAGATGCTGGTGATGGATATTGCTGGCCCGGCGCAGCCCGAACTCGACCATGCCGGCACCGACCGTCTGGTTGGTCGTCCGATCGATCAGGATGAAGCCGCCGAGATCGCGGTTCTCGACATAGGGCGTGAACGCGATCGGCTGGCCGGTGTGCAGATTGCAGAAGGCGATCTCGTTGAGCTCGAGCGTGCGGCCCGGACGCTGCTCCTGCGTGTTGACATCGATCTTGTGGCGGATCGAGGTGACCGTTGCCGGGATCAGCTCGGTGCCGAGCTTCAGGAGATAGCGGCGGCCGGGCAGAAGCGGCTCCTCGTGCATCCAGAAGAGGTGGGCCGCGAACTGGTCGGCGACCTCGGGGCGGGCGCGCGGCTCGACCAGAACGTCCCCTCGGGCGATGTCGATCTCGTCCTCGAGCACGAGGGTCACGGCCTCGCCGGTCGTGGCCGCCTCCCGATCGCCATCGGCGGTGACGATGCGCGCCACCCGCGACGAGCGGCCGGATTTCGCCACGAGGACGGGATCGCCAGTGGCGATGCGGCCGCTGACGATGGTCCCGGCGAAGCCGCGGAAGTCCTGGTGCGGCCGGTTGACCCATTGTACCGGCATGGCGAAGGCGGAGCGGCCCGCGTCGACCGTGGCGTCGACCGATTCCAGATGCTCGAGCAGCATCGGCCCGCGATACCAGGGCATGCGGCTGCTCGGCATCGTGACGTTGTCGCCGAAGCGCGCGGAGAGCGGGATCGGCAGGACGTCGAGAAAGCCGAGCTCGCTGGTGGCGGCCGTGTAGTCGGCGACGATCTCGTCGAAGCGCTCCTGGGCGAAACCGACGAGGTCCATCTTGTTGACGGCGATGACGACGTGCCTGATGCCGAGGAGGTGCACCAAAAAGCTGTGGCGCAGCGTCTGGGTGAGGACACCCTTGCGTGCATCGATCAGGATGATCGCGAGATCGCAGGTCGAGGCACCCGTCGCCATGTTGCGCGAGTATTGCTCGTGCCCCGGGGTGTCGGCGACGATGAAGGAGCGCCTCGCCGTCGAGAAGAACCGATAGGCGACGTCGATGGTGATGCCCTGCTGGCGCTCGGCCTCGAGCCCATCGACGAGCAAGGCGAGGTCGATATCCTCGCCGACCGTGCCGTGCTTCTTCGAATCGTCGGCGAGCGAGCGAAGCTGGTCCTCCATGATCAGCTTCGAATCGTAGAGCAGCCGGCCGATCAGGGTCGACTTGCCGTCGTCCACGGACCCGCAGGTCAGGAAACGCAGCAGGCCCTTGGCCGCCTCGTCGGCGCGGATGGCGATGGCGATCGCCTCTGCCTGTCTCGTCATCAGAAATAGCCCTCGCGCTTCTTCTTCTCCATGGATGCCGCCTCGTCGGTGTCGACCAGCCGGCCCTGACGCTCGGAGGTCCGGGCGGCGAGCATCTCGGCGATCACCTGCTCGACCGTGTCGGCGTCGGATTCGATGGCGCCGCTGAGCGGCCAGTCGCCGAGCGTGCGAAAGCGCACGACCCGCTCCGCCGTGGTCTCGCCCGGGTGGAACTGCATGCGCGCGTCATCGACCATGATCAGCGTGCCGCCGCGATCCACCACCGGCCGTCGCTTGGCGAAATAGAGCGGCACCACCGGGATCTCCTCGAGGCGGATGTATTCCCAGATGTCGAACTCGGTCCAGTTCGAGAGCGGGAAGACGCGGATCGTCTCGCCGCGAGCGACGCGGGTGTTGTAGAGATGCCAGAGCTCCGGCCGCTGGTTCCTGGGGTCCCAGCCATGGCCGGGCGAGCGTACCGAGAAGATGCGTTCCTTGGCCCGGCTCTTCTCCTCGTCGCGGCGGCCGCCGCCGAAGGCGGCATCGAAGCCGTGCTGGTCCATGCCCGCCTTCAGCGCATCGATGAGCATGATCCGTGCCCATTCGCGGCTGTCGGTGTTGAAAGGGGTCCGGCCCGCGGCAGTCGCCGCCTCGTTCGACTGGACCAGCAGCCGCACGCCCAGCGCGCGGGCCAGCTGGTCGCGATGCACGATCATGTCGCGGAAATCCCAGCCCGTGGCGATGTGCATGAGCGGAAAGGGCGGCTTCGCCGGCCAGAACGCTTTCATCGCCAGATGCACCATTGTCGAGCTGTCCTTGCCGATCGAGTAGAGCAGCACCGGATTGCTCATCTCGGCCGCGACCTCCCGCAGGATGAAGATCGATTCGGCCTCGAGCGCGCGCAGATGGCTCGACAGCGTCGACGGTCGCCGCTCCGTGGCGGGATCGAAGCGTTTTGCGTAGTGCAGGATATCCTCGCGGATCTCGGTCATGGATCACAGGGCATCAGGAAGGTGTGGAACGCGCCGGTTGATCCGAAGGAATGTTCCTCCAGCGGGCGCGCCCGGGCGGCAGGCCCGGCGAAGTCCGCAGAGATGCCACTTCGCATCGCAGGTTGCAAACCCCGAATGGCGAAAGGCACCCCACAGGATGCCGCAGTGCGTCAAACGCAACAGTTGAGGGTGCGCCGAGGGCGGCGACCGGGCCGGCGCCGGTGGTGGCCAGATCGCCCCGGCTGGTCTATTGATCGTCGCCGATCTCCTGGAGCCCGGAGCCTGCCCTTGTCCCGCTTTGCCCGGCCCTTTCATGTCGCCAACGTCGCGGTGTCGCGAGCCGGTCTCTATCCGGCGGCGCTCGAGGCCATTCTCGCGGCTTCGGATCTCGAGGCGGTGCGCGCCGAGATAGGCCATTGGCCGGGCTATGCGCCGACGCCGCTCGTCGACCTCGCCGCCATGGCGAAGGGCGCCGGGGTTGCCGCCATCCACTACAAGGACGAGGCTTCCCGCTTCGGGCTCGCCAGCTTCAAGGCGCTCGGCGGCGCCTATGCGGTGAGACGGCTGCTCGATCGGCTGTTCGCCGCACGCGAGGGCCGGCCGCCGGAAGATGCCGCCGAGCTCGCGACGTTCGCAGCCGGCGTCACCGTCACCTGCGCCACCGACGGCAATCATGGCCGCTCGGTCGCCTGGGGGGCCGAGCGGTTCGGCGCGCGCTGTCGCATCTACATCCACGAAACGGTGAGCGAGGGCCGCAAGCGGGCGATCGAGGCCTTCGGCGCCGAGGTCGTCCGCACCCCCGGCAATTACGACGATTCGGTCCGCCGTGCCGCCGAGGACGCGGTTCGGAACGGCTGGCACGTCGTCTCCGACACCTCCTATCCGGGCTATACCGAGGTGCCGGCCGATGTCATGCGGGGCTATCTTCTCATGGCGGACGAGGCCTTCGGGCAGCTGGCGGGGTCGGCGCCGCCGACGCATGTCCTGGTCCAGGGCGGGGTCGGCGGCGTGGCCGCCGCGGTGGCGGCACGATCCTGGCAGCTTTCCGGCGCCGATCGGCCGCGCTTCATCGTGGTCGAGCCGGAGCGGGCGGCCTGCATCGCCCTCAGCATCGAGGCCGGCGAGCGCCGGGCGGCTCCGGGTGATCTCGACACGCTGATGGCCGGGCTCGCCTGCGGCGAGGTTTCGCTGGTGGCGTGGGACATCCTGCGCGTCGCGGTGCACGACGTCCTGGTGATCGACGACGCGGCCGCCGTCACGGTCATGCGCGATCTCGCAGGCAACGATCCGCCGGTGGTCGCGGGCGAGAGCGCCACCTGCGGTCTCGCCGGTGCGCTCTCCGCCCTGGAGCATTCCGACATCGCGGCGTCCCTCGGCCTCGGCGCCGAGAGCCGCCTTCTGGTCTTCGGCACCGAGGGTGCCACCGACCCCAAGCTCTACGCCGAGCTGGTCGGCCGTCCGGCGGAGGAGATCGTTTCATGAGCCGCACGCTCACCGTTGCCGCGGCCCAGGTCGGGCCGATCGCCCGGGACGAGACGCGATCCCGCGTGGTCCGCCGGCTGATCGAGCTCCTGCGGCAGGCGAAGGCGCGCGGCGCCGGCTTCGTCGTCTTCCCGGAGCTGGCGCTCACCACCTTCTTCCCGCGCTGGGCTCTGGCCGAGCCGGACGAGGTCGACGCCTTCTTCGAGCGGGAGATGCCGGGGCCCGAGACCGCACCTCTCTTCGCCGCGGCGGCCGAGCTCGGGCTCGGCTTCGCCCTCGGCTACGCCGAGCTTCTGGTCGAGGATGCCGGCAGGACACGGCACTTCAACACGGCGATCCTGGTCGAGCCCGGCGGCCGCATCGCCGGCAAATACCGCAAGATCCATCTTCCGGGCCACCGCGAGGTCGAGCCCTGGCGGGCGTTCCAGCATCTGGAGAAGCGCTATTTCGAGCCGGGCGATCTGGGATTTCCCGTGTTCGAGGCGATGGGCGGGCGGCTCGGCATGCTGATCTGCAACGACCGCCGCTGGCCCGAGGCGTTTCGCATGCTGGGGCTGCAGGGGGTCGAGCTGGTGGCCATCGGCTACAACACCCCGCAGCACTACCCGCTCGTGCCCGAGCAGGACCACCTGCAGCAGTTCCACAACCGCCTGGTGCTCCAGGCCGGCGCCTATCAGAACGGGACCTGGGTCGCGGGCGTCGCCAAGTGCGGCATCGAGGAGGGCTGCATGCTGATCGGCGAGAGCTGCATCGTGGCGCCGACCGGCGAGATCGTCGCCCTCTGCTCGACGCTCGACGACGAGATCTGCGTCGCCGCCTGCGACCTCGATCGTTGCCGGTCGATCAAGGCCAACATCTTCGACTTCAAGGCGCACCGGATGCCGGCGGAGTACGGGCTGCTCACGCAGCGCTGACCGACCGCCGCCAGACCAGGGCGAGATTGTTCGCCGGCAGCTCGTTCACCTCGTCGAGCACGAGCCCGTGCGTCGCCGCCGCCGGAACCAGCTCCGTGTCGATGCAGCGGATGCCCCAGGCGGGATCCTGCGCCTTGAGGCTCGCCTCGAAGGCGGCGTTGCTCGGCGCCGTGTGCCGGCCATGCCGCCGGAACGGTCCGTAGAGAACGAGCGGCCCAAGGTGCGGCAGCAGCCGCGCCGCACCGGCGAAGAGGCCCAGGGTCGCGGCCCAGGGCGCAATGTGCACGAGGTTGCAGCAGAGGATCGCGTCGGCCGCGTCGAGCGGCCAGGGGGTGGACGTCACGTCGAGGCGGATCGCCGGCCGGACGGTGACGGCACCGGCAGCTTCGGCGTGGGCATCGATGCCGGGCAGGGCGGTCGCATCGGCCTCGCTCGGCTGCCAGGCGAGCGACGTGCCGAGCCGCGGCGCCATCCAGGCGGCATGCTCGCCCGTGCCGCTCGCAATCTCGAGAAGCAGACCCGCCGGCGGCAGCACGCGGCGCAGCACCAAGAGGATCGGCGCCCGATTGCGCAGCGTCGCTGGCGCGTGGCGGCGGGGGTCCGTGGGCTCTGTCATGAAAGGTCCGATCAATGGAGCTTTAGGCGCGGATGAACGACCCGGCTGAGGGCGATACGACCGAGACCCCTTAGCCAGCCGTGAATGGCGATGAGGTGGTTCCAGTGGAGCGACAGGTAGGCGAGACGCGCGAGCCGCCCCTCGATCGCCAGGCGGCCGCCGATGAGATTGCCCATGAGCGTGCCGACGGTCGAGAAGTGGCTGAGCGAGACGAGCGAGCCGTGGTC
Organism: uncultured Geminicoccaceae bacterium; assembly: GCA_964402505.1. Taxonomy (GTDB): domain Bacteria; phylum Pseudomonadota; class Alphaproteobacteria; order Geminicoccales; family Geminicoccaceae; genus SLRI01. The sequence continues at coordinate 30,227 of CAYOCP010000023.1, read as the reverse complement.
GCGGTAGACGAAGCTCTCGAGGGGCTCGTTGCGCATCAGGTGCTGCAGGTTGCGAAAGACGGTGCGCGCCATCTGATGCGCGGCCTGGGCGCGCGGCGGCACGGGCTTCTCGGCGCCAGCCGGCGTGCAACTGCAGCAGTCGCCGAACGCCAGGATTCGCTCGTCGCGCGTGCTCTGCAGGGTCGGCCGGACAACGAGCTGGTCGGAGTGGTTGGTCTCCAGCCCGCCGATGTCGGCGAGCCAGGAGGGCCCCTTGACGCCAGCGGCCCAGACCTTGAGCGCTGCCGGGATCGGCTCGCCCGAGGTGGTGTGCATGGCGTCCTTCGTCACCTCGCTGATCCTGGTCCCGACCCGCACCCGCACACCCAGGCTCTCGAGCTCCTCCCGTGCCGCCGTGGCGAGCTTTTCCGGCAGTGCCGGGAGGAGGCGCGGGCCGGCCTCGAGCAGGGTCACGCGCAGGCGGCTCTCGTCGAAGATCTCCAGCCCGTAATGCCTGAGACCCGCTGCCGCGTTGTAGAGCTCGGCCGCAAGCTCGACGCCGGTCGCACCGCCGCCGACGATGGCGATGTCGACGAAGGCCTCGGCCGCGGGGTCGGCCGATCTGACCCTGGAGACCTTGAGGCAGTGGTCGAGGAGCTTCAGGCGGAAGCGGTCGGCGGCGGCGCGATCCTGGAGCAGGACGCAATGCTCCTGGACCCCGGGTGTGCCGAAATCGTTGTCGACGGAGCCCACGGCCAGGACGAGGAAGTCGTAGCGGATGCGGTGGCGGCCCAGAAGCTCGCTGCCGTCCTCGTCGAGAAGGGGGGATATGACGATCTGTCCGGCGGCACGGTCGATGGCCTCGAGGCCGCCCATGAAGTAGCGGTAGCCCCAGCGGAAGGCGTGGGCGCGGTAGCCGACCTCGGCCTGGTTGGCGTCGAGCGAGCCGGCCGCCACCTCGTGCAGGAGCGGCTTCCAGATATGGGTGCGACCCGGCTCGACCAGGATGATGTCGAAGCGCTGGTCCCGGCCGTGCCTGGCCCCGAGCCGGGTCACCAGCTCGAGCCCGCCGGCGCCGCCGCCGACCACCACGATCTGTGTCTTGAGTGCCATCTGGTCCTGCCGCTCCGCTCCCGCCCTCGTTTGCAGATTAGCGGGTCACGTGGTCGCCGTCAGGTTCGCATGGCGGGGCCGGGCTTTGCGGCCGGCCGGCGAAGGGCTATGTCCCTCGAAGGTGAGCAGGTGACGGGGAACAGGACCGTATGGACGAGCGGATCGGCGTGATGGTGTGCGGCCACGGATCGCGCTCGACGAAGGCGGTGGCCGAGTTCGCCGCGGTGGCGCAAAAGCTCGAGGCGGCCTTCCCCCACTGGCCGGTCGAGCACGGCTATCTCGAGTTCGCCAACCCGGTGATCCGTGACGGTCTCGATCGCCTGCGAGCGGCCGGCTGCACCCGCGTCCTGGCGGTGCCGGGCATGCTGTTCGCCGCCGGTCACGCCAAGAACGACATTCCTTCCGTCCTCAACACCTACCAGGAAGTGCACGGGCTCAGGATCGACTACGGCCGCGAGCTGGCGGTCGACGCCCGCATGATCCGGGCCGCCGCCGATCGCATCGAGGCGGCTTTGGCCGGGGCCGATGCCGAATGCGGGCCGGTGCCGCGGCACGAGATCTGCCTCGCCGTCATCGGCCGGGGCGCTTCGGACCCGGATGCCAACTCCAACGTCGCCAAGATCGCTCGCATGCTCTGGGAGGGCATGGGCTTCGGCTGGTGCGAGACCGGCTACTCCGGCGTCACCTTTCCCCTGGTCGAGCCCTGCCTCGAGCACGTGGCAAAGCTCGGCTACAGGCGGGTCGTGGTCTTTCCCTACTTCCTCTTCACCGGCATCCTGGTCGACCGGATCTTCGGCTTCACCCGCGAGGTGGCGGCGCGGCACCCGGAAATTGGATTCATCGAGGCCGGCTATCTCGGCGACCACCCGCTCGTCGTCGAGACCCTCGCCGACCGGGTTCGCGAGATCCTCGAGGGCGAGAATCTCATGAACTGCTCGCTTTGCAAGTATCGGGCGCAGGTTCTGGGCTTCGAGGCCGAGGTCGGGCTGCCGCAGGCGAGCCATCACCACCATGTCGAGGGCAAGGGCGCTTCGGCACCCGGCTCGTCGGTCGAGGATTGCCCGCTCTGCGACGACTTCTGCACCGGCGCCTGCCGGCTGACCCATGCTCACGGGCACGACCATGCGCACGGGCACGATCATCACCACCACGGCCCCGATGACCACCATCACCACCCCTATCCGCACGAGCATCATCCGCACGGTCCCCTGAGCGCCTTGAATCGCCGGCGCTGAGCCTTCAGCCGATGTTGCGCCAGACGATGGCCCCACCGAGCGCGATGAGCACGATGTAGAGAAGGCGGCGAAAGCGGTCCTCGGCGATCCGTCGCCTGAGCCGGGCGCCGAGCACGAGGCCGACGACGGCGGGAATCAGGGCCAGGGCCGACAGCAGCGCCAAGCGGGGGGTGAGAAGCGCGTAGCGGGCGAAGGCGACGATCAAGACCAGGGTCGAGACGCCGAAGAGCAGGCCCATGGCCTGGACGAGCCGCTCCTTGTCGAGCCCGAGCGCCTGGATGTAGAGCATCCCGGGCAGGATCGAGGAGCCGGTGAAGCCGGTGATCAGTCCGTTGACGAGGCCGACCAACGGCGAAAGCCAGCGCTCGTGCCGACCCGGCTGCGGCAGGCTCGGCCCGAGCAGGCTGACGGCGCCATGCAGCACGATGAGCAGGCCGAGCGTCACGGCGGGACCCTTGCCGGAGCTTCGGGCGAGCACCCCGGCGCCGACCACGATGCCGAGGGCGGCGGCGAGGAGAAGGGGCCAGAGGCGGCGGGCGATGCCGAGTGACGTCCCGCCGCCCAGGCCCTGGATCGCGTTGGTGACGAGCGACGGGACCAGCATCAGCGCGATCGCCGGCGTGATGCCGTATGTGGTGGTGAGCACGCCGAGCACGATGGTCGGCAGGCCGAGCCCGACCACCCCCTTGACGAAGCCGGCGACCAGGAAGGTCACCGCCACCAGCACCAGGTTTTCGGCTTGCCACATGGTTCGGCGTGCTCCACCACTGCCGCGGCACGCCGTCGATTGTCTCCGACCCGCCTATTCCTTCGCATGCACCCGGACTGGACCCGATGCTGGCATCGCTCATACTCGGTTTCGTGCTTCTGGTCGTCGGTGGCGAAGGGCTGGTGCGTGGCGCCGTCGCAACGGCGACGAGGCTCGGCGTCTCGCCGCTCTTCATCGGCATCGTGCTGGTCGGCTTCGGCACCTCGACGCCGGAGCTGGTGACCAGCCTTCAGGCGGCCCTCGCCGGCTCACCCGGCATTGCCGTGGGCAACGTCGTCGGCAGCAATATCGCCAATATCCTCCTCATTCTCGGCCTGAGCGCCCTGCTCCTGCCACTGGCCTGTCGTCCCGAGGCGTTCTTTCGGGACGGCACCGTCGTCGTGCTGAGCGCGGCCGCCCTCGGTGTTGTCGTGGTGGCGGGTGCGCTCGACCGCTGGACCGGTCTCGTCTTCGTCGCAGCGCTCATCGCCTATGTCGCCTTCACCTACTTCAAGGAGAGCGACGATCCGGACGAGGCGGCCGGGCTGTACGAGGCCGAGGCGGCACTGCAGCTGCCACAGCATCCGATGCCCCTCTGGCTGGCGCTTCTGGTCGCCCTTGCCGGGGTGGCGCTGACGGTTGCGGGTGCCAGGCTCCTGGTCTCGGGCGCCATCGCGCTCGCCACCCTCATGGGCATTTCACAGACGGTCATCGGCCTCACCGTGGTCGCCGTCGGCACCTCGCTGCCGGAGCTGGTGACGGCCGTCATCGCCGCCCTCAAGAAGCAGGCCGATGTCGCCTTCGGCAACATCATCGGCAGCAACATCTACAACAGCCTCGGCATCCTCGGCATCACCAGCCTGGTGCGCCCCCTCGACGTGCCGCGCGAGATCGCGAATTTCGACATCTGGGTCATGCTCGCCGCCACCGTTCTCCTGCTTTTCTTCGCGATCAGCGGCTGGCGTGTCTCGAGGCGCGAAGGCGCCGTGCTCCTGGCGCTTTATGTGGCCTATGTGGGCCATCTGGGGTGGGATGCGCTCGGGTAGCGCTTCCTGCGCGTGCCTCAAAAGCCCTGGAGGTTGCCGAGCGCCAAGGCGATGCCGAGGATGACGAGGCCGAGGACGACGGCGGCGGCGATCTTGATCCAGCTATAGGGTCGCTCGCCCTGCACGATACCCGTTCGGGCATTGACGCTCAGATGGTAGCTCTCGCCCCGGAAGAGATAGGCGCCGAGCCAGCAGGGCAGGAGGATGTGCTTGTAGGTGCGGTCGCTGTGGCGGACGTCGAGGCTATGGATCTCCTGCATGTCGCCACCGATGGCGAGCCGGACGTCACCGGCGATCCTGGCCCGCATCTTCCCTGCCGCCACGTCCCAGCCATCGGCGAGCCCGACCCGATAGGCCTCAGCCTGAAAGCCGGCGATGAACTGGGGCGTGTACGGCTTGAGATCCGAAAGGTCCCAAGGCTCCAGCCGGTCCGTCATCCAGGTCGGCAGCGAGCGGCTGGCGAGCACCAGAACATCGTCGAAATGTCGGCTGACCTCGCCCGCCGCCGGCCGCCAGCGCACCTTCTGGACCATGCGCGTCTGGGTCACCATGCGGCCGTTCACGTTGACCCGGACCTGCATCGGCACGCTGTAGAAATCGCCGCGCCGCCCCTCGTAGTGGCTCCGGGTGAAGCTGTCGAAGGTCCAGTACGGCAGGTAGACGCCGGCGAGGCGGCCCTGGTCGCGGGCGTATTTCCTGAGCTTCGTCGGTGCGAACCAGAGGCCGCGCAGCCACTGGCGCACGCGGCCCTGCGCCTCGCGCTCGGTGATCAGGAAGGGCAGCAGGGCGGCCGGCTTTATCTGGCGGTTGATGCCGGTGTCGGTGACGATCGAATGGCCGCAGAACGGGCAGGCACCGGCATGGCGATCGGGATCGAAGGTGAACTCGGCACCGCAGGAGTCGCACTTGACGGTGCGGGTTTCCTCCAGCGCGTCGCCGAGCTCGCCCTGGGCGAGCGCCGCCTCGAGCGGCTGCTCGACGATCGAGGTGGGGGCCATCTCGATGCGGTTCTCGTGCCCGCAATAGGCGCAGACCAGGCAATCGGTGCCGGGCGCATAGGCGAGGACCGCACCGCACCGCTCGCAGGCGAGCTGCGCCTCACGTCCGGCAGCGGGCAGGGCGGCGGAAAGATCGGGCGGTGAATCGGGCGCAGGATCGGAGGTCCGCGGCCCCCAGGGTCCACGCTTGAGCTTCATGGGCCGATCTTCAGGCTCCCGGGAGCGGCGGCGGCACGGCGCGGAAGAGCGGTGCGAGCTCGGCCACCGATGCCGCCTTCTCCCATCCGGCCATGCCCTCGGCCCAGACGAGGCTCGAGGAGGTCAGCCGCCCGTCCCGCAATTGCTGACGGAGCTCGGCCAGCTCGAAGGGGCCTTGCGGCTTGCCGTCGCGGGCGACGTGGAAGGCTCGGCCCGAGGGCAGGGGCGGCGGCGTGGCGGCAGGTGCCGCGGCTGGCGCTCCCATCGCATCGGCGAATTGCTTCGCCATCGCCATGCCCATGCCGAGCCCGATGCCGGTCGCGGCCCCACCGTCCCCGGGGTTCGCGGCCGCCGCGCGCATGGCCTCGGCCGCCTGGAACTGGGTGTACTTGCGCAGATCGCCGATCACCCCCATGGACGTGCGCCGGTCCATCGCCTGCTCGACCTCGGGCGGCAGCGAGACGTTCTCGACCAGGAGTCTGGTGAGCTCGAGGCCGTAATTGGCGAACTCGGGCGCTATCCGGCCATGCACGAACTGGCCGAGCTGATCGTAATTGGCGGCGAGGTCGAGCACCGGGATGCCCGAGCTCGCGAGAATCGTGGCGAAGCGCGCGACGATCAGGTTGCGGAGCTGGTCGGTGATCTCGTCGAGTGTGAAATGCCCATCGGTGCCGACCACCTCGCGCAGGAGCACGGCCGGATCGGCGATCCGGATCTCGTAGGTGCCGAAGGCCCGAAGACGCACCGGCCCGAACTCGGCATCCCGCAGCATCGCCGGATTGCGGGTGCCCCATTTGAGGTCCGTGAAGCGGCGCATGTTGAAGAAGTAGACCTCGGCCTTGAACGGGCTCTCGAAGCCGTGCGGCCAGGCCTGCAGGGTGGAGAGGATCGGCAGATTGGCGGTGCGCAGCTCGTACATGCCGGGGGTGAAGACGTCGGCGATCTCGCCCTCGTTGACGAAGACCGCCGTCTGCGCCTCGCGCACCGTCAGCTTGGCGCCGAACTTGATCTCGTTGTTGTAGCGCTCGAACCGCCAGGCCAGCGTGTCCGGCGTGTCGTCGGTCCACTCGATGACGTCGACGAATTCGCCGAAGAGCTTCTCCATGATCATCGAACCGGTCCTCTCATTCGAGCTCAGGCCGGCTTCGCTGCGGCTGGCGGTGCCTTGCCCGCGGCCCGGGCCGAGGCGGCGCTCAGGCTCTCCTTGAGCTTCTGCTCGCATTCGGCGAGCTGCTGCTCCGCTTCGCGACGCTTGGCCTTGCCCTCGTCGGCGATACGCAAGCTGTCCTCGATGGTCGCGATGAGCTGGTCGTTGGCGCGCTTGACCACCTCGATGTCGAAGACGCCGCGCTCGACCTGCTGGCGGACCTCGGCGTTGACCTCGCGCAAATTGTCGGCGTTCTTCTCGAGCAGCTCGTTGGTCAAATCGGTCGCCGCCTTGACGGCACCCGCCGCCTGGCCCGAGCGGTAGATGGTGATCGCCTGGGCGAGCTGCTGGCGCCAGAGGGGCACGGTGTTGGCGAGGGTCGAGTTGATCTTGGTGATCAGCGACTTGTCGTTCTCCTGCACCAGCCGGATCGACGGCAGGCTCTGCATGGTCACCTGGCGGGTCAGAAGGAGATCGTGCACACGGCGCTCGAGGTCGTCGCGGCTCGAGCGCAGGTCGCGCAGCTTCTGCGCCTCGATCACGTCGTTGGAGCCTTCGACCGACTTGGCCATGGCCGGGATGACCCGCTCGTCCAGATCCTTGAGCTTGGCCCGGCCGGCGGCGATGTAGACCTCGAGCGAACGGAAATAGTCGAGATTGACGTCGTAGAGCTTGTCGAGCCTGGTGATGTCGGTGAGCAGCGTGGTCTTGTGACGCTCGAGGTCGTTGGTGATGCCGTCGATCTGGTCGCGTACCGTCTCGTACTCGTCGAGGTACTCCATCAGCTTGTTCTTGGCGCCGAAGAGACGGGCGAGAAAGCCGGGCTTGTCGCGCGGGTCGATCGCCTCGAACTTCAGCTCGCGCAACTTGGCCACCATCGCGTTGAGCGCGTCACCGGCCGGGCCGACATCCTTGGTGCGCACCGATTCGAGCATCGAGTCCGAGACCTCCGTGAGCTGCTGCTGCGCCTTGGAGCCGAAGAAGATGATCGAGTTGCTGTCGGTCATGTCGAGCTCGCGCATCGCCTGCTGGACCTGCTCGACCGCCGTGCCCTCGAGATCGAGCTGGAGGTCCTGGACGAGCTCGCCCGAGAGCGCCGCCATGCTGGTGGCGAGCCCCGTTTCAGGCTCGGCGACGGCGGTCTTCCGCGTCGGCGGAACGCGCTCGGGCAGTTCGGTCATCGATCGTCTCCCGGCATGGCGGCGGCCTCGGGACCGTCGCTCAATGAACACCTTCGCGGTCGAGCTGCGTCTTGAGCACCTCGATCTGCACCTCGAGGTCGAGGCTTTCGTTGCGCTTGAGTATCTCGCGCTGCTCCTCGAAGACCCGCTCGACGGTCTCGAGCACATGGCGGAAATTGTCGGCGAGCGGCGTGTCGGCAAGATCCTGCTGCCGCGCGCGATACCCGGCCACGACGTCGCGCGTGCCGTCGAGATAGGTCACGAGAAATCGCCGCGCACGGCGCAGATCGCCCGGATCCTTCTCGATCTGGGCGAGCACCCCGTTGGCGCTTGCGACGATCCGGCCGAGTCGCTCCTTGAGCTCGCGCGATCGCAGGCCGCGCGCCTCGGATTCGATCGCGCGGACCTTGGCGCGCGCTTCCTCGAGCGCCTTGAGCACGGCCTCGGTCTTGAGGCCGGCCCGATCGGCGAGCTCCGCATCGAGCCCCTTGTCGGAACGGGGATCGAGCCCGTAGGCCAGATAGGCGGCATAGCCCATGAGCGCTGCGGCGACGAGGCCGAGAATCAGAGGCTGGCCATCGCCCAGAGCGCTGAGCGAGAAGGCGGCGAGACCGACGAGAACGATGCCGGCGAGCTTGCGCGGCGGCGGAGCGCGGGTGATCGTGCGCGCGGCATATTCCCGCTCGGCGAGGCGCCCCTGGCGGATCAGCCAGGCCGCCACCTGGAGCGCCGCGATGGCGCCGAGCCCGCCGAGCGCCTTCTCGACCTGGCCGAGCATCAGGCCCGTGACCAGGGGACCGACCGAGAAGAAGGTCGCAACATGAAGCACTAGCGGATGGCTCACCGACCAGCCGGCCCCGGTCCCGGCCGACCCCGGTGTCGCCGCGCGCGAGCCGATGCGCCGGGCGAAATCGCTGGTCGGCTCACTCATCGAGTGGCCCCGAACATGGCATCGTCGGTCGCTCTCAAAAGAGTGCCAGCACGGCTAGCAGCCAGAAGCCGAAAAGCAGGAGCCCGCCGCCGAGGCCGCGGATCATGGCCGTCCGCCCCTGTCGTTCGAGGAAAAAGCCTCCCGCCCGAATGACATCGCCTGTCGCCGCACGTCCATCGCCCGCGTCCCACCCTCAGTCGCAGCCGAGCCCGAAGGCCGCAAGCCCTTCCTCGAGATAGTCCGCGAGCAGGGGCATGCCCAGAAGGTATTGCGCCGTGCGATCGTTGTGCGCACGCCGCGCCTCGGCCTGCGCCTCGGCCCACTCCTCGATGCCGTAGCTGCCGCGCCCGAGCCAGGCCAGCGCCACCAGGTCGACCTGCTCGTCGTCGTTGAGATCGTCGATCAGCGACCGAAGCTCGTCCTGGGTGTTGTCGTCGTGCGCCTCGTCCTCGGGTGCGGTATGCTCCTCCAGCTCATCGACCTCGCCATGGGCGAGATCGGAGCCCGGGTCGTCACCCTCGTGCGGCAGATCGGCGTCGAACACCCTGGCCTTGACGATTATGGCGCAGACCTTGTCCGGATCGATCGTCAGCATGCTCCTCGCACCTCCGCGCCCGAGCGCTTCCCTTGCCGTTCGCCCCACGCATTTCGCAAAGCCGTTGATGATATGGCACCTTGCCTGGGCCTCGACCTTTCGCAAATTTTCGCGCGTCGCGCAAAGCAAGTCCGGCCCGGCCGGCCGACTCGATGCTCGTCGCGCGGTGCGGACGTGCCACAACAGCTTCAGGGGATTTACCAAATCTCCATGAATTTCTGGTAGAGCGAGCCATGGACAGCCTATCTCTGCGTTGGCATCCGGCCTCCCATGCCAGCATCATCGTCCGCCCGACCCCGCCCCGCCCGACCTCGATGAGCCCGACCCGCCCATGACCAACCCGCAGCGCTACATCATCCGGGTCATTCTCTTCCTCGTGCTCGCGGTGATCGTGGTCGGCGCCCTCTTCGGCATCATCCTGCGCGCCTTCATGCAGAACCCCGGCTTGAACGGGCTGATCCTCGGCGTGCTCCTGCTCGGCATCGTCTACGCGCTCCGCCGCATCTGGTCGTTGCGTCCCGAGGTCGGCTGGATGCAGGCCTTCCGCACTTCGGGCCCCGGCTTCTCCATGGCGAGCCCGCCCCGGCTTCTCTCGCCGGTGGCCCGGGCGCTGGGCGAAGAGGAACGGCGCGGCCGGGCCTCGCTCAACGCGCTCTCCATGCGCTACCTGCTCGACAGCATCAGCGCCCGCCTCGACGAGAGCCGCGACATCACCCGCTACCAGACCGGGCTTTTGATCTTTCTCGGCCTGCTCGGGACGTTCTGGGGCCTGCTCGAGACGATCACCTCGGTCGGGCAGGTGATCGGCGAGCTCTCGCTCACCGGTGACGACATGCTCGGTGTGTTCGACGGGCTCAAGGCGGGCCTTGCCGCGCCGCTGCACGGCATGGGCACCGCCTTCAGCTCGTCGCTCTTCGGCCTCGCCGGCTCGCTCGTGCTCGGCTTCATCGATCTCCAGGCGACCCAGGCGCAGAACAGCTTCTACAACGATCTCGAGGAGTGGCTCGCCGGGCTGACGCGACACTCCTCGGCCGGCGGCACCCTGGCCGAGCTCGGCGGTGGCGCGCCGATGCCGGCCTATATGGAAGCCCTTCTGCAGCAGACCGCCGAGAATCTGGATCAGTTGCGTCTCGCCCTCGACCGCAGCGAGCACGGGCGCGCCGAGCTCAACGAGCTGCTCGCCGTGCTCAACGACCGCCTCGGCATGCTCGGCGAGCGGTTGCGGCACGACCAGGACGGTCTCGCCCGGCTGCTCGGCCAGCAGCAGAGTGCCCAGGCCGCCCTCGGCCGCGGTGGCGGCCTGATCGACGAGGCGACCCGCGAGCACATCCGCAACGCCGACCAGAAGCTCGGGCGCCTGATCGACGAGCTGGCGCGTGGCCGCGAGGAGACCACGCGCGAGCTCAAGAACGAGATCAAGCTGGTCTCGCGCACCATCGCCATCGCCGCCGGCGAGCCGCAATCGCTGCGGTCGTAGCCGGCGGGAGGGGCCATGAGCGAGCGGCTGGACGATGCGATGGGCGTGCGGCTTGCCCTTCCCGGGCGGCGGACGGGCTGAGCCGTGGCTCGCGGTCGCAGCCAGCGTAGCGCGTCGGTCGACATCTGGCCGGGCTTCGTCGACGCGCTCTCGACGCTGCTCATGGTCATCATCTTCTTGCTCGCGGTCTTCGTCCTGGCGCAATTCTTCCTCAGCCAGCAGCTCGAGGGTCGCGATGCGGCGATGAACCGCCTCGAGCAGACCGTCGACGAGCTCAACCGGCAGCTCGGCCTCGAGCGCGACGCGGCGGCCGATCTGCGGCGCAACCTGGCGCGGGTCTCGACCGATCTCAGGGCGGCGCTGGCCGAGCGAGACGCCGATGCCGACCGTGCGGAGGACGTCGCCGCCGAGCGCGACCGCCTGACCGAGGCGCTGGCACTCGCCGCCGACCGCGAGCTCAAGCTCGGCGAGACGCTCGAGGCGATGCGCCTCGACCGCGAGAAGCTGGCGGCCGACGCCGAGTCGGTGCGGTCGGAGCTGGAGGCGGCCAAGGCGACCATCAGCACGGATCGGGAGACGTTGCAGGCGCGCCTCGCCGAGCTGGTGCAACTGCGGCGCGACATCGACGCGCTCGAGGAGGTGCGGGCGGGGCTCGAGGCCGAGGTCGCCGCTCAGGCGGACAAGCTCGCCCGGGGCGAGACCGAGCGGGCGTCGCTCACGACCGAGCTCGGCGCGGTGCGGGACGAGCGCGCGGCACTCGAGGCACGGCTCGCCGACGAGGAGGAGCGCACGCGGCTGGCGCAGCGCGAGCTGGACGAGCGGGAGATCCGCCTGGACGAGCTCTTGCGCAGTGCCGCCAGCCGCGAGACCGCGCTCGACGAAGCGAGCCGGAGCCGCGAGGCGGCGGAGGCCCAAGTGGCGCTGCTCACCCGCCAGATCAACGCGCTTTCCACCCAGCTCACCGAGCTCGACAACGCCCTCGATCAAAAGGAGATCGAGATCGCCGCGCAGAGTGCGACCATCGCCGATCTCGGCGATCGCCTCAACGTGGCCCTGGCGGCCCAGGTGGAGGAGCTGTCGCGGTTCCGGTCGGACTTCTTCGGTCGCCTTCGGCAGGTGCTCGGCGAACGGGACGACGTGCGCATCGTCGGCGACCGGTTCGTCTTCCAGTCGGAGGTGCTGTTCGGCTCGGGCGAGGCCGAGATCGGACCCGAGGGGCGTCGGCAGCTGGCCCAGCTCGCCGCCACCCTGAAGGCGATCGCCGCCGAGATTCCGGAGGAGTTGCCGTGGGTCCTGCAGGTCGATGGTCATACCGACCGACGACCGATCAGCACTTCGCGCTATCCTTCCAACTGGGAGCTCTCGACGGCTCGCGCCATTTCCGTGGCGGAGTTCCTGATCCAGCAGGGCATTCCACCGGAACGTGTCGCGGCGCGGGGCTTCGCCGAATTTCAGCCTCTGGATCCCGCCGACACGCCGGCCGCCTATCGCCGCAACCGGCGCATCGAGATCAAGCTGACCACACGCTGAGCGCAGGTTTCGAGCTGCAAGTCTACGATCGCGGGTGTTTCGCCTCCCTTTGGGACATGCGATTGCAATTCCCGCTCGATCCGGCGAGACTGCCTCGGACCGGGGCGTGCGGGGAGCGCCCGGCAACCGTTGATGCTGCAAAGGGGCGGGGAGGGCTTGTTGACAGGCGCATCGGGTGACGATTCGGCCGTGGCGCACGACACCGCCGGCCGGCCGAACCTCGGAACCGGTCAGCCGATACCCTTCGAGAGCATGATGGCGGTGCATCGCGGCAACGCGCGCCAGTACCGGATTGCGGCGGTGCTTTTGCTGGTGATCGGCCTCGTCCTTGTGGGGCTCGGCCTCGCCGGCATCCTGCCACCGGCGCCGACCGTGGTCGTGGGTCTCGTGACGGCGGCCGTCTCCGTCTTTCCCTATCGCGAGGGGGTCGAGCGCCAGGAGCGGATCGAGGGCTTGCGCGTGCTCGAGGACGAGTGGCGCGAGCTCGAAGCCGCCAACGCCCCTCGGGAGCAGGAGCATGAGCAGTTTCTCGGGCTCTTGTGGAAACTCTACGACAAGCGTTGAAGGTCTTGCTGCAGAATGGCCATGGCGAACAGGATCTCCGAGCTCGAGGCGCATCTGCGCCAGTGGGAAAGCGACAAGCGCCGGCGGACGGCGGCCTTCACGTTGATCCCCATCGCGGCGGCTATCGGTGCGGGTTGGTATGCCTACCATCGTATCGATACGGTCGAGCAGAGCGTCGACCGGACCCTGGCGGCCCTCGACATGCCGGCCGAGCCCGGTTTCGGGCCCGAGGCGCGGCTCGCCCGGCTCGAGGAGGTCGGTGACGAGCTGCAGAGCCTGCGACCGCTGACCGAGGAGCTCGCCGCCGCGCAAGAGGAACGGGAAGCGGCGGAGGCGGCACTGGCGGCGGCGGAAGGCGATCTCGCCGCGGCCAATGATACGATCGCCGCGGTCATTCTCGAGCGCGACCGGCTGGCGGCGGACCTGCAGGCGGAGGCCGCGGCCGCCGACGAGCGTCTGAAGCAGGCCGCGGCCGAGACGGAGACGCTGCGGGCGGAGCAGGCGGAGCTGCAGCGGCGGATCGAGCTCGTGGAGCGCGAGCGCGCGGCGCTGAGCGATGTCGGAGCCGAGCGGCAGGCGGCGCTCGATCTGGCCGATGACGCGCGGGCAGCCGCCGAAGCGCGAGCTCGGGAGCTCGAGGCCGAGCTGGAAAAGGTCCGATCGAACCTGGTGGCGCAGCTCGCCACCGCCGGCAGCAAGCTCGCGGCGACGCGGAAGGAGCTCGAAGAGGCGCATGCCAGCGACGCGATCGCGGTCGATGAACGCATCGCCGAGCTCGAGCGGCAGTTGCAGCTTGCCGAGCGCACGGTTGCCGGCCTGCAGGCGGTGCGTGACGATCTGGAGACGCGCCTCGCCGCGACCGAGGACTCGCTGATGGCGGCCGAGAAGGCGGGCAAGGAGGAGGCGGCGAGGCAGCAGGCGGC
>CAYOCP010000023.1:0-16462 GCA_964402505.1 uncultured Geminicoccaceae bacterium | reverse complement strand
TGGCCGGCCTGCAGGCGGTGCGCGACGATCTGGAGGCGCGCCTCGCGAAGGCCGATGACGCGCTGATGGCGGCCGAGAAGGCGGGCAAGGAGGAGGCGGCGAGGCAGCAGGCGGCGCTCGCGGAGCTTCAGGGCCAGCGCGAGGCGGATGCCGAGGCGGCCGGCGAGCTCGAGCGGCGGTTGCAGCTTGCCGAGCGCACGGTGGCCGGCCTGCAGGCGGTGCGCGACGATCTGGAGGCGCGCCTCGCGAAGGCCGAGGACGCCCTGATCGCGACCGAGGCGACGGAAAGCGAGCAGATGACGGCGCTGCGCGCGGAACTCGCCGGACGCGAGCGTGATCTCGAGACTGCCAGCGAGGCGTTGGCCGATCTCGAGGATCGGCGCGCAGCGGAGTCGGCGGAGCGCGACGCCCGGAAAGCTGAGCTGAACGAGCTACAACGCCAGCTCGGTCTGGCGGAACGCACTGCGGCGGGTCTGCGGACCGTGCGCGACGATCTCGAGGACCGGCTGGCGGAGGCCGAGGACGCCCTGATCGCGAGGGAGGCGACGGAAAATCAGACCGTGGCAAGGCTCGAGGCGGAGCTTGCCGGACGCGAGGATGATCTTGCCGCGTCCGAGGCGGCGCTCGCCGAGCTCGAGGATCGACGCGCCGCGGATGACGCGGTGCGGCAGTCGCAGGAAGCGGAGCTTGCTGAGCTACGACGTCGGCTGGAGTCGACAGCGCAGGCGGCAACGGACTTGGAAGCGGCACGTGACGCGCTCCAAGAGAAGCTGGCCGCGTCCGAGGCGGCCGGTGACGAGGCGGCGAAGGCGGCACAGGCGGCGCTCGCCGAACGCGAGGCCGCGCTGGCGGCGGCGGAGGAGGGCCTCGAGGATTTGGCGGATCGGCGGCAGGCCGCCGAAGCGGCACTCGCCGCACGCGATACCGAGCTGGCCGAGCTGCAGCGCCGGCTGGAGCTGGCGGACTGGTCGAGGAGCGGGCTGGAGGCGGCGCAGGACGAGCTCGAGAAGAAGCTGGCCGCGTCCGAGGCGGCCGGTGACGAGGCGGTGGAGGCGGCACAGGCGGCGCTCGCCGAACGCGAGGCCGCGCTGGCGGCGGCGGAGGAGGGCCTCGAGGATTTGGCGGATCGGCGGCAGGCCGCCGAAGCGGCACTCGCCGCACGCGATACCGAGCTGGCCGAGCTGCAGCGCCGGCTGGAGCTGGCGGACTGGTCGAGGAGCGGGCTCGAGGCGGAGCGCCTGGACCTGGAGCAGAGGCTGGCGGCGATGGCGGCTGCCCGTGACGAGGTGGTGGCGGCCCTGCGGCAGGATCTGGCGGAGCGCGAAAAGGCGATGGACCAGGTCCAGGCAGCGCTTCTCGAGATCGAGAGCGAGCACGAGGCCGATGCCGCGGCGCTGGCCGCCCGGGGCGTCGAGCTGGCCGAGCTGCAACGGCAACTGGAGCTGGCGGCGTGGACCAAATCCGGTCTGGAGGCGGCGCAGGACGATCTCGAAGGTCGCCTCGCGGCGGCGGAGGCGCGAGGCACGGCACTGGAGCAGCAGGCGGCGGCGCTGGAGACGGAGCTCCAGGCGACGGCGGCCTCCGTGCCGCTCACGGCCAGCGAGAACGGCCGCTCGATGGCCGAGATCCTGGACCTCGATGCGGCCACCAGGGATCGGCTGACGGCGCAGGCGGCGGAGCTCGCCGAGCTGCGCGCCAAGACGGATGCGCAGGCGGCCCTGCTCGCCGAGCGCGAGGCGGAGATTGCGACCATCGAGGCGGAGCGCCAGGCGGAGGTGGACCGGCGGCTGGGCCAGATCGGCGAGCAGCTCGGCTCGAGCCTGCGACCGGTCGCGGTCTCGCGCGAGGCGGCGGAGGGCGCCGTCGAACGGGAGTTGCGCCTCTCGGCCGACGTCCTCGCGGCGGCGGATGGTGGCGACGACGTGGCGCTGCTCAGCGGACGCAATGTCGCCTTCACCGCCGGCCTCATGTTTCCCTCCGCCGAGGCCGAGCTGACGCCGCAAGGTCGGGCGGCGCTCAACCAGGTGGCGCTCGAGCTCAAGCAATTGATCGATGCCCTGCCCGAGGACCTGCCCTGGATGCTGCGCATCGACGGCCACACCGACGATCTTCCCATCCGCAGCGGTCGGTTTCGCAACAACTGGGAGCTCTCGGCGGCACGCGCCAGCTCCGTCGCCGAGTACCTGGTCGAATGGGGCCTGCCTGCGGATCGGCTGATCGCCGCCGGGTTCGCCGACACCCAGCCTCTGATCGAAGGCCGGAGCGAGGAGGCGCGCAGCCGGAACCGGCGCATCGAGCTCAAGCTCACGGTCCGCTGACGGCTCGGCGACCCGCGCTTGTGACAGCGGGCCGACGCGTCCGCCGCCTCATCCCCCCGCGGCCGAGCGTTCCGCTTCGATGTGCTGGTTGAGCTCAGCCAGGGGTACCGCTCCCGGCAGGAGGGTGTCGCCGACGACGAAGCTCGGCGTGCCGCTGATGCCTAGCGACCGCGCCAAGTCGAGATTGTCCCCGATGTGGGCGTGCACGGGCTCGCTCTCCATATCGGCGAAGAGCCGGTCGACGTCGAGACCGTTCGCTTCGGCGATGCGCCGGATGGTCGCCTCGTCGATCCGGTCCGCGTCCATCAGCGCGAAGTGCATGGCCGCGTAGGCCCCTTGCCGATCGGCGGCGAGGGCCGCCTTGGCGGCGAGCAGCGATTCGGGACCGAGGATCGGAAACTCCTTCATCACCAGGCGCACGCCGGCATCGTTGTCGATCAGCTCGCGCAGCGAATCGACCATCCCCCGGCAATAGCCGCAGCGATAATCGAAGAACTCGACCAGCGTCACGTCGCCATCGGCGTTGCCGATGGCCGGATCGCGCGGATCGGCAAGGAGGCTCTGGCGGTGCGCCGCGATCTGTTCGCGCTGCTGCTCGCTCGCCGCGACATCGCGCCGCCGCTGCAGCTCCTCGATCGCCTGCATGATGATCTCGGGCTCGCGCAGGAGATACTCGCGCACGATCCGCTCCACTTGGGCCCGCTCCATGTCCGGCGACGCTTGCTGCGCTCCGACCTTGGCCGGCAGGAGCGGAATGGCCAGCGACCCGATCAGAGCCAACACGCGGAACGTGCCTGCCAACCTCGCGGTGATGCAAAGCATAGAACGATTTCTCCAGGCTCGGGGCGACCTGACCCCTTTTGAGGGTTGCACATAGCGATCCAGGAGCTTCGCGGCCAGCCCGTGCGATCACACGAGCCAGTGAGCGGCAGGTGCATCTGGAACCCCGCTTGACCGACCCCGGCCGAGCGGGGAGAAGGCGCCGGCCGCAGGGAAAGGAATCCGGCACCCGTGACTCTCGACCAGAGCCTCGTCATCTCCGTCCTCGCCGCCGCCATGGCGCTCTTCCTCTGGGGGCGCTGGCGTCACGACATGGTGGCCATGGCGGCCTTGCTGGCCTGTGTCGCCCTGGGACTGGTGCCGGCCGAATCGGCGTTCGCCGGCTTCGGCCATCCGGCGGTCATCACCGTCGCCGCCGTGCTCGTGCTGAGCCGTGGCCTCCACGAATCGGGCGCCGTCGACCGGCTGGCGCGGACGATCCTGCCGCAGGGAGCCGGCCGCCTGACGACCATTGCGGCGCTCACCGTGACCGCCGCCTGCCTCTCGGCCTTCATGAACAATGTGGGAGCCCTCGCGCTGCTCATGCCGCTCGCCATTCAGCGCGCCCGGAAGATCGGCTTCGAGCCCGGGCAGATCCTCATGCCGCTGGCGTTCGGCTCGATCCTCGGCGGCATGACGACGCTGATCGGCACGCCGCCGAACCTGATCGTCGCCGGATTTCGCGCCCGGCTCGAAGGTGGCGGCTTCTCGATGTTCGACTTCACCCCGGTCGGGGCCGCGGTCGCGATCGCCGGCATCGCCTTCGTCCTGCTCGCCGGACGCTGGCTCGTGCCGCGGCGCTCCAGCGGCTCGACCGAGGGCTTCGACATCGCCGCCTATCTCTCCGAGGTCCGAATCAAGGCGAACGGCAAGGCTGCGGGCCGAAGCTTGCGCGAGATCGAGCAGGAACTGGGAGCGGCGGATGCGCAGGTGCTCGGCATGGTCCGCAACGAGGTGCGCCTCGCCGCACCCGAACCCTATCGCCGGGTGCAGGCAGGCGACATCCTTGTGATCGAGGCCGATCCGGAACCGCTGGCCGAGGCGCTGAGCGCTCTCGACCTCGAGTTCGAGGAAACGCGCTCGCGCGGCACGGACGGGAAGAACGGTGCGGAGGGGGAGAAGGAAGAGACGCAGAGCAACGGCCGCGGCGACGAATCGGAAGGGCTGCTGCTCGCCGAGTTCGCGGTCCTGCCGACCTCGCCCATCGTCGGCCGCTCGGCCACCGATCTGCACCTGCGGCGACGCTGGGGGATCAACCTGCTCGCTGTGTCGCGCCGCGGCGAGCGCAACCTTCGCCGGCTGCGCAACCTGCCGCTGCGGGTCGGCGATGTGCTGCTCCTGCAGGGTGCTCCCGAAACCCTCGGCGACTTCGCCAGCCAGTTCAGCCTCGTGCCGCTGGCGGAGCGTGCGCTGCGGCTGCCGAGCGCGCGAGGCGCCGCCACGGCGGCTGCCGTCATGGCCGCCGCCGTCATCCTCGTCACCTTCGGCATCGTGCCGGCGGCGGTCGCCTTCACCGGCGCCGTGCTGGTGGTCATGCTGGCCAACGTGGTGCCGCCGCGAACCGTCTACCAGGCGATCGACTGGCCGGTGATCGTGCTGCTCGCCGCCCTCATTCCGGTGGCCGGCGCGATGGCGGAGACCGGTGCCGCCGATCTCCTCGCCGGGCTTCTGGTGCAGGGCGTGGCGCGAGGCCAGCCGGTGGTGTCGCTCGTGCTGATCCTCGTCGTCACCATGTGCCTCTCCGACTTCATGAACAACGCTGCCACGGCAGCGGTCATGTGCCCGATCGCCATCGGCACCGCCGGCGATCTCGGCCTCGGAGCGGACGGCTTCCTCATGGCCGTCGCCATCGGCGCCTCCTGCGCCTTCCTCACGCCCATCGGCCATCAGAACAATACGCTGATCCTCGGGCCCGGCGGCTTCCGCTTCGGCGACTACTGGCGCCTCGGCCTGCCGCTCGAGATCATCGTCGTCATCGTCGCCGTGCCGATGATCCTGCTGGTCTGGCCGCTTTGAGCGTGCTCTGATAGCATCCCATGGAATCGAGGACGCGCACATCGGGGAGGACGGAACCATGACCGACAGCAGGAAGACGATCATCACCGGCATCGGGCGTCGCCGCCTCCTGCAGGCCACGACCGCCATCGGTGCCGGCATCGCCGCCCCGGCCATCATCAGTCGCAGGGCTCTGTCGTCGTCCGGCGAGTTCAATCTCTACAGCTGGTCCGACTACATCTATCCGGAGATGATCGAATCCTTCGAGAGCCAGACCGGCATCACCGTCAATCTCGCCACCTACGGCTCCAACGACGAGGTCGTGAACCGGCTGCGCGCCTCGGGCGGCACCGGTTTCGACATCGTCATGCCGTCGATCACCTACACGGAGGTCTGGCACGGGCTGGGACTCCTGCAGCCGCTCGACGAAAGCCGGATCAACGTCGCCGGCATCATCCCCTCGATGTGGGCGAGCTCGGCCGGTCTCGGCGGGGTGCAGGGCGGCAAGCGCTACACCACCCCCTTCAACTGGGGCACCGAATCGCTCTGCATCGACACCGACGCCATCGAACCCGTCTATGGCGAGCTCGGCTACGGCTCGCTCTGGACCCCGGAGATGGTGGGCAAGATCACCTGCCGCGCCCATTCCGCCCTGCTCGGCATCGGCCTCTATCTCGATTCGACCGGCGAGGTGCCGTCCGATCAGATGCGCGTCACCTACACCGACGAGGCGAAAATGCGCGAGGTGTACGAGAAGCTTCTGGCGTGGGCCGTGGAGCGCAAGGATCGGGTGATCCAGTTCTGGTCCAACGCCCAGGAGACGGAGGCGGCCTTCCTGCAGAACGGGGCGATCATGGGCCAGACCTGGGATGGCCCGGCCATGCGCATGCGCACCGATTCGGACGGCCGCTACACCTATCTCGCCGCCAAGGAGGGCGCGCTCACCTGGATGGATTCGATGGGCATTCCGACGGGGGCCGAGAACGTCGATCAAGCCTATGCCTGGATGAACTGGTACTACCAGCCCGAGAACGCCGCGATCCACGTGCGCCTCTCGGGCTACAACTCCTGCACCGAGGGTGCCGCCGAGCTCGCCGGCGAGGATTACGCCGCGAATTTCGCCGCGGCCTACCCGGACGACGCCATCGAGAATCTCTGGTGGTATCCGGCAGAGCCCAGCTGGTTCGTCGCGGCGAGGAACGAGTTCCGCGACCGCTTCCTCTCGGCTTGAGCATCGAGGGTTCGGCCGGCGCTCGTTCCGCCGGCCCCGCCCGGAAGCCCGGATGATCGCCGATGCTGGCGGGACAGAGCGTCACCCTGGAGCGCGTGACCATGACGTTCGGCGGCTTCGTCGCCGTCAGGGACGCGGATCTGCACATCGAGGCGGGCGAGTTCTTTTCCTTTCTCGGCCCTTCGGGCTGCGGCAAGACCACCATCCTCAGGCTGATCTCGGGCTTCAACGAGCCGACCAGCGGCCGGATCAGGATCGGCGGCGTCGACATGGCGGGCATCGGTCCGAACCGCCGGCCGACCGCGCTGATCTTCCAGAACCTCGCTCTCTTCCCGCTGATGAAGGTCTGGGAGAACGTCGCCTTCGGCCTCGAGGCCAGAGGCGTCGCTCGCGGCGAGCGGCAGCGGCGGGCGGGAGAGCTTCTGGAGCTGGTGGCGCTCGAGGGCCAGGGCGAGAAGCTGGTCTCCGCCCTCTCGGGCGGCCAGCGCCAAAGGGTAGCGATCGCCCGGGCGCTGGCGGTGGAGCCGGCCCTGCTCTTGCTCGACGAGCCGCTTTCCGCCCTCGATCTCAAGCTCCGGCAGAAGATGCGCGCGGAACTTCGCGCCATCCAGCGGAAAACCGGTGTCACCTTCGTCTACATCACCCACGATCAGGGCGAGGCGCTCACAATGAGCGACCGAATCGCGGTGATGAGCCAGGGCCGCATCGAGCAGGTGGGCAGCGCCGATACGGTCTATGGCGATCCGGCCTCGGCCTTCGTTGCGACCTTCGTCGGCGAGAGCAACGTGTTCGCTGGCCGGATCGCCGACACCGGCGGCGGCGAGGCTTCCATCGACACGCCGCATGGGCGGCTCGTCGGCCGGAACCCGGGCAGGCTCGAGGTCGGCCGCGCGGCGCAACTGGTCGTGCGTCCCGAGCGCTGCCGCCTGGTCGAGGACCAGACGCCGGGCAACCGGCTCGGTGGTGCGGTGGAGCGCGTCGATTTCGAAGGGTCCTTCGTCAGCCTCGTCATGCGGCTCGGCGACGGGAGCGAGGTCACCGCCCAGCTCGCCAACGACGGCAGCCTGCCGCGGCTCGAGAGGGGGGCGCCTGTCCGGATCGGGTTCCTGCCCGAGGCGGCGCTGCTTCTCGGGGCCACGGACGATGGCTGAGCTCTTCCGCCGGCTGGGTGCCGTGGCCGGAGCCTTCGTGCTCGGCACGGTGGCTCTTTGGGTCGTCCTGCTCGTCGTGCTGCCGCAGCTCTTCATGATCGACATGTCGCTGCGGCCCAATCTGCCGATGACCGCGCGCGGTGGCCCGGAGGATGTCTGGACGGTCGCCAACTACACGACCCTTTTCGTCAACGAGTCGCACCGCGCCATCTTCGTGCGCACCATCGCCTCGGCGGCGCTGGTCACCGTCCTCGCCCTCGTCGTGTGCTATCCCGTCGCCTACTACCTCGCGCAGGTAGCGCGAGGCCCTGCGACCGGCCTTCTGATTCTCGGCCTCGTCGTGCCCTTCTGGGTCAACGAGATCCTGCGGACCTTCTCCTGGTTTCTCATCCTCTCCCGCAACGGCCTCCTGAACCAGGTGTTGATGGGCCTGGGCCTCACCTCGGAGCCGCTCAACCTGGGCGGCGTGGGTGCGGTCATGATCGGCATGGTCTACGCCTACATCCTCTTCATGGTGTTTCCGCTCTACAACGCCATCGAAAGCCTGGACCGAAACCAGATCGAGGCGGCCCGCGACCTCGGCGCCTCCTGGCCGCGCATCCACGCCCGCGTCGTCGTCCCGCACGCCAAGCCCGGCATCGCCGTCGGCTGCATCATGACCTTCATGCTCGCCGCCGGCACCGTGGCGGTGCCGCAGCTCCTCGAGGCGCTGCCGGGCGGCACCAACGCCCGCTGGTTCACGCAGGTCATCTACAGTCTCTTCTTCGACGGCGGCGACTGGAACACCGGCGCGGCCTATGCCTTTGCGCTCCTCGTCTCCTGCGTGATCTTCATCTTCGCCATGATGCGCCTGTTTCGCGTCGGGATCGCGGACGTGGCGAAATGACCAGACACCGGCTGGTCGATATCTTCGTCCATGCGTATCTCGCGCTCTTCTTCGCCTACCTCTTCCTGCCGCTGATCTTCATGGTGGCGGCCGCCTTCAACGACAGCCGCTTTCCCACCATGCTGCCCTGGAAGGGCTTCACCCTCGACTGGTTCTGGGGCTTCGACCGCCGCGGCCGGGCGATCGGCCTGTTCCAGGATGCGCGCATGGGGGAAGCGATCTGGAACTCGATCCTGATCGGCATCGGTGTGATCCTGGTCTCGCTGCCGGTGGGTCTCGCGGGAGCACTCTTCCTGCAGACCCTCCGGACCCGTGCAAAATCCTTCCTCTACGGCGTCATGGTCTCGCCCATCCTCACCCCCGGCGTCATTCTCGGCATCTCGACCTTGGTCTTCTGGCGCAACGCCTTCGGCTTCGGCGGCGGGCTCGTGCTCGCGGTGATCGCCCAGAGCACGTTCATCGCCGCCTATTGCATGCTCCTTCTCCTCGCCCGGCTCGAGCGTTTCGACCGCACGCAGGAGGAGGCGGCGCTCGATCTCGGGGCCAGCCATGCGCTCGTGCTGCGCCGCGTGCTGCTCCCGTTTCTTCGCCCGGCGCTGCTCACCGGGGCCGTGCTCGCCTTCCTCCAGTCCTTCGAGAACTACAACACCACGCTCTTCGTGATCGGCATCGAGGACACCCTGACCCTGAATATTGCCACCCGCGTCCGTCTCGGCCTGACGCCGGCGGTCAACGCCATCGGCGTCATCATGATCGCCCTCACCATCGCCGGTGCCATCGGCTACGAGATCATGCGACGGCGCGAGGCCCGGAGCACCGTGCCGGAGCCGGCCTGAGCGAAGCCGGGCCAGCCGATGCTGGCAGACCCATCGAGGATCGGAGAAGCTCCCGGTCGCTGCGGCGCCGCTGGTGCCGCCCGTCATGGCGTGGCAGAAGCGGGCCCATGGACCGGACTGCCTTCGCGCTCTGCCGTGTCTGCCTCGGCGGTGCGCGGCCCTTCATGACCATCCGAGGCAGCCGCTACTGGCGCTGCCGCCGCTGCCGCGCGACCCAGCTCGATGCGGCGCAATTGCCGGACGCCCGGGCCGAGCTGCAACACTACCGGACGCATCGCAACGATCCGGCAGATGCCGGCTACCGGCGCTTTCTGGCGCGGCTGGCGAGACCGCTTCTCTCGGTGCTTCATCCAGCGAGCGAAGGCCTCGATTTCGGCTGCGGCCCGGGTCCGGCGCTGGCCGCCATGCTCGAGGCGGCCGGCCATCGGGTGAGGCTTCACGATCCCTTCTTCCGTCCCGACCCGGCAGCGCTCGAAGCGCGGTACGACTTCATCACGCTGAGCGAGGTGGCGGAGCACCTGCACTGGCCGAACGCCATTTTCCGTCGGCTCCTCGGCCTGCTCCGCCCGGGCGGCCTGCTCGCCGTCATGACGTCTCTCGGTATCGACGACGCGCGCTTCGCCGACTGGCACTACCGTCGCGATCCCACCCATGTGGTGTTCTTTCGGCCGGCGACGTTTCGCTATCTGGCGAGAAGCTGTGGCGTCGCCTGCCGGCGTGTGGCGCCGGACGTGATGCTGCTGCGCCGAACCCTGTCCGGCGGGATCAGCTCGATGCCGCCAGCCGGGTCCGCCGCACTTCGCCTGCGGGATTCGGCGACCGAGATGGCGAGGGCGAGACCGTAGAGCAGCAGCAGGCTGCGGCTCTCGAGCAAGGTATGGCTGAAGAGACCCTGCACGGTGGCGAGCAGCATGAGCATCAGCCCCCCCGGGAATCGCCGTCGCCAGAGGAGCAGGGTGGCCGTGCCGAGCAGCGTCAGATAGGCGAGCAGGCCGGGGACACCGTTATCGACCCACTGCCTCAAATACATGTTGTGGCTGCCGATCGGCCGGGTGCGCATGAATCCGGTGCCGTGGCCGAGCCAGACCGCGTCCTCGATGGTGTCCAGATAGGTCGAGACCAGCCCGAGCCGGCTCTCGTCCGCTTCGACGAACTGGTCCTGGAAGGTGAGCATCGCCAACCGACGCTGCCCTTCCCAGTCGCTGAAGGCGGCGAGATGGGCCAGGAGCGGCAGCACGACGAGGATCACGCCCGCCACGACGGCGAGGCCGCCGAGAAGGGCCGCGGTCAGAGCGGGACCGTGAGTCACCGCCCGGCTGTGGTAGAGATAGCCCGCGACGACGAGGGCGGAGAGCAGGAGACCGCCGCGGGACTGGGTGGCGAGGACCGCGAGCAGGGTTGCCGTCAGAAGGCTCGCCTCGGGCCAGCGCAGCCGGTCGTAGCGGAGGATGAGGGCGGCGAGGCAGAGCATGATGAAGGCAGCGGTGTTGGCGTCGCCCATCAGTCCGGCCGGGCGGTCGGGATCGGTTGCCCAGTCGGCATTGATCGCCGGCAGCAGGCTCGCGAAGGTGCGTGGCTGGAAGAGCTCGATCAGCACGCTGGTGACGGCCAGAAGCCAGGCCAGAAAGAGAATGCGGCGCCAGTGACCGCGAACGGCGATCGCACCGCCGTACATCAGGCCGAAAGTGAAGACGACGAAGGCATAAGGCAGCACCATGATCTGGGTGCCGCCGTCGCCGGTGACCGCCTCCGGCAGGAGGGCGCCCGGCAGGAGCGAGAGCGCGACGAGTGCGGCGAAGGCCAGGAGCACCGGCAGGTTCAGGGCGAGCATGTCGAGCGGACCCGGTCCTGGAGCCGGTTCCGTGCGCCGCGCCAGCCGACAGGCCGTCCAGATCGCGACGAGCGGCAGGCCGCTCATCAGGAAGATCCGCGTCGGTTGCTCGAACCAGCCGATCCAGGTCGTGGCGGCGACCCACATGTCGGCATGGGTCAGATAGAGGAGAAGGATCAGCGTCAGCCAAAGCCCGATCAGGGCCTCGAGCGGCCTGAGCCGCCCATGCTCGTCCGTCTTTTCCGTCATGTTGCGTCTCGCTCCGGCACCCTGCCGAGCAGCGTCTCGAGGTGGGCGTCGACGATGGCGTCGGTGGCGAAGTCGGCTGTCCGCTCCTCGAGCAATGCCTGCGACGTCGGATGGTCGAGCATCCGGTCGATGGCGCGGGCCAGCGCCACAGGGTCACCCATCGGAACCAGATGGCCATAGCGACCGTCGGCCAGGATTTCGCGGGGGCCGTGCGGCGAGTCGGTCGAGACGACGGGGCAGCCGCAGGCCATGGCCTCGATCAGGACGGTCGGCAGGCCCTCGCGGCGCGACGGCAGCACGAAGAGGGCGGCGCGTGTGAAGAACCTGTAGGGATTGCTCTGGAACCCGGCGAGCCAGACGTCATGCTCGAGGCCGAGCTCGCCGATCAGCGCCTCGAGCGCCGCCCGCTCCGGACCTTCCCCCAGGATCAGGAGTGCCAGGTCGCGATGCCGGCGGAGCCGGGCCATGGCCAGGAGCAGGTTGGGGAAATCCTTGCTCGGCGTCAGCCGGCCGGCCGAGACGAGGAACGGCCGTCCTTCCAGCGCCACCGGAACGGGCTCGAAAGGGGCCAGGCCCTGGCCGGCCGGGTCCCCGGTCAGCACGGCATTGTGGATCACCCGAATTCGCTGTCTCGGCAGGCGCAGCGTTCGGGCGATATCGTCGGCGACGCCGGCCGAGACGGCGACCACCTCGTCGGCCAATCGATAGGCAAAACGGGCGATGGCCACGACCATGGCGGCGCGCAGCCGCGCCAGGCCGTTGGAGACGGAGAGTGGGCTGTGGACGCTGACCACCACCCGCGCATCCGCGCCGCCGGCCAGCCGGGCGAGGGCGCGGGCGAGCAGGGCCACGACGTTGGTGTGATCGAGTGCCGCATGCACGGCGAGCGGTCGCACCTGACGCAGGTAGCGGGCGAACGGCAGGAAAGCCGTGGCAACGCGCCCGCAGCCGAGATCGACCACGTGCACGCCAGAGGGCACCTTGTCGAGATAGGGGCCGATCGCCTGCGCCAGCACCAGGTCGACAGCGTAGCCGCGCTTCTGCAGCTCGCCCGCCAGATTGACCAGAACCCGCTCCGCACCGCCCGAATAGAGAGCGGGAAGGAAGATGGCGATCGGCCGGCGCGGGGTCTCGGCCCGAGGATCGGCCGCCGGGGCCGGCTCGCGGAGCCGACTTGGAACGGCCCGCATCAGGTATGACCCACGGTTTGTCGGGCGAGCAGGCGTCCGGCGCCGGCCCGAAGGCCGCCGACATCGAGCAGCCAGAGCGCCGTGCCGTAGGCCAGGGCACCCAAGCCGATCTGGAGAACCAGCGCGACGAGGCCGGTGAATTCGCGCACGGGCCAGAGTGCCGCCAGCATCGCGGCCGTCGCGAGACAGACCCGGCCGGCCTCGCCCCAGATGATCGGCAGTGGCAGGAGGCGGCGGCCAAGGGCGATGCTGAGGGCGAGGCCCAGGGCGCAGGCCGCGACCGTGGCCCAGGCAGCACCGGCTATGCCGAAGTGGGGGATCAGGAGCAGATTGAGGACGATGTTCAAGACCACGGTCGAGAACGAGATCACCGCCTGCCAGCCGACCTTCGCGCGCAGTTGGAAGGCGAAGTCGAAGTAATAGGTGCGGCTGCGCTGGAGCAGGACCGCGAGTGCCAGGACGGGCATGACGCGGGCGGCGTCGACGGCGAAGGCGCTGCCGGTCACCACGGACGTGATGTTGGGGGCGAGCAGCGCCATGCCGGCCGCGGCCGGCAGGCCGAGACCGCAGAGCAGCAGGATGTTCTGCCGCAGATGCGGCTCGGCGGCGGCCGGGCCACCTGCTTCGTAGGCTTTGACCGCAAGCGGATAGCCGGCGAGATTGACGATTACCATGAGCGTGCCGAGCGAGTAGGCGGTGAGCTGGTAGCCGACGGCATAGACACCGGCCGCGTCGGCGCCGATGGCTCGCGCCAGAAGAAACCGGTCGGCCCCGGCCAGCACCACGTCGAGGCCGAGCGTCAGCACGAGGGGTGCTCCGTAAAGGAAGAGGTGCCGAAGGATGGCCGGATCGAAGACGGGCGAACCGCCATGGCGCCAGGCCGACCACATGGGTTTCAGCTCGCGCCTTGTCGGCAGGACGCTCGCCGCCACGGCGCCGGCGGCAAGGCCGAGGAGGACGCCTTCGGCACCGGCGCCGGCGAGCACCAGAGACGTGCCGACCGCCAGCGCCGCGAAGGCGCGCGTGATCGCCATCCGGCCGTAGACCCCGGGTTCGAGCTGGGCGTTGGCCAGCCGCAGATGAAGCTCGGCGAAGCCCTCGGCGCAGAAGAGCAGAAGGCACGCGGGCAGGAGACGGCGGAGCAGCGGATCGGCGGTTAGTGTCAGGGTCGTGAGAAGGATCAGGCCGGCCAGCGCCAGCATCGCCGCGAAGCCGACGAGGATGGTGCCGAGAAACGCGGCGCGCCGGTTCTGGTAGGCAGCGAGAAAGCGCAATAGGCCGAGATCGAGCCAGCTCAGCAAGGCCGTGTGGGCGATGCCGATCGCCGCGATCGCCATGGCGTAGATGCCGAACTGCTCCGGCGCCAGGAGCCGGGTGTAGATGGCGATGGCGGCGAAGTTGAGCAGAGCCGGCAGGCCCCGGGCAGCGAGATAGGCGAGCCCATGCTTGAGCATCATGGTACCTTTGCCCCCAACGGACGGGTGGTAGCCGGTGACCGGTGCCGCCTATAGTCGGGGGGCCGAGTGTCCTGCCGTCCTGCCTGGAGCCGCTTATGTCGAGCCGTATCGATCCGTCCGTGCCGGCCGCGGGTCGGCCCGTCAGCAAGGCCGATCTGCGGCACAACTTCGAGGCCATCCGGGACGAGCTCGGACATCTGGGCTGGCTGCGCCAGCCCTTTCCCGGCGCGGTCGAGCGGACCGGCGAGGCGAAGCTCAAGGAAACCCTTTCGGCCCGGGACTTCGGCGCCGTCGGCGACGGCCGGGCGGACGACACGGCAGCACTCCAGGCGGCCCTCGATGCCCTGAAGACCAAGGGCGGCGTGCTCGCCCTCGCACCGGGCGCCGTCTATCGGATCGCCATCGGCCTCAGGCTCGAGGACGCGGCCGGGTTTCGCATCGAGGGGCGCGACGCTTGCCTGATGATGACCGAGGGTGCTCCGGTCGCCGCCGACTACTGGCTCCTGAAGCTCGTCCGCTGCCACCGCTTCGAGATCGCCGGCCTTCGTCTCGACGGCAACCGCCGGACCAGAGCCATCGGACCCGAGCCCTGGGCCAACAATCTGCATCTGCACGACTGCAGCGACTTCGTCCTGCAGTCGGTCCTGAGCAGCAACGCCGTCGTCGACGGCTTCATCCTCTATCACGACCGGCGCGACGATCCGGCGACCTTCTGCCGGCGCGGCCTGATGCTGGGCTGCAGGTCGGAGAACGCGGCGCGGCAGGGCCTGACCATCCTGAACGGCCACGATATCCGGGTTCTGGCCTGCGACTTCACCGGCAGCAACGGGGTGCCGCCGGAAGCGGGGATCGACATCGAGAGCCATGTCGACTCGGCGGCGCCGAGCAATGCCCGCGTCCTGATCCAGGGCTGCCATTTCGAGGGCAACCGCGGCGGCGGCATCCGGCTCACCGCGTTCGGCGGGGCGCACGGCTTCAGCGTGGTCGATTGCAGCTTCCGGAATTGTGGTCTCTACGGTGTCGACATCGTCGCTCCCGACTGCATCGTGCGCGGTTGCCGGTTCAGCGATTTCGGGCCCGAACTGGAGCACGGTGTGGTCCTCGTGCGGACCCGGGAAGGCGGCCTGCCGGCACTGGTCGACGGCAACAGCTTCGACCGGATCCTGACCGGCGACGCCAACAAGGCGGCAATCTACGTGCGGCCCGATGCCTCGCCCGGCACGCTCGTCGCCGACAACCGGCTGAATGCGGTCGATGCCAGCGGCGTCATCGCGGCCGCGCCCGGCACGATCATTCGTGGCAACTTGATCGACGGCAACCGGCTCGATGGCATCCGCATCGGCCGAGCGGGGCTCGTCGAGAGCAACAGGATCGCCCGGATGCGACCGGGCCGCCCGGCGATCCTCGTGCATGGCGGCGACACCGTCGTTCGCGCCAACCACCTGATCGATTGCGACAACGGCCCGGAAGGCACGATCTTGGTGCTCGATGACGGCACCGGCGACGGCCGTCCGCCGGTTCTCGACGGCAACTTTCTCAGCCTGACCGGCGGCGACGGGCAAAGCGTGCCCGTGCGCCTGCGTGCGGCGGCGATCGAGGCCGGAACGACTGCGTTCGGCTACGGCTGAGAAAGCGCCGCTCACGCTCCGCCTCCTCAGCCGGCGCCGGGCCCGCGACGGGCGAGGCATTCGGCATAGAGGGAGCGATAGGCCGAGGCGATGGTGGCGATGGTGTAGTGCTCGAGGATCCGCTCGCGGCCTAGCCTGCCCAGCCGTGCGCGCTCGCCGGCCGGAGCGCGGACCAGCCGGGCCAGGGCTTCGGCCAAGGCAGCGGGGTCGCGCGCCGGAACGACGATGCCGGCATCGCCGATCACGACACGGCAATCGCCGCTGTCGGTGGCGACGCAGGGCACGCCCGAAGCCATGGCCTCGCCGAGGAAGTTGGGGAAGCCCTCGCCCCAGGCCGAGGCGAGGACGGCGATGTCGAACGCCTTGATGAGGGGTGCGGGGTCGAGCGTCGGGCCGAGCCCGTGCACGCGGCCGCCCAGTCCGTTCACCGCGACATGGTGCAGCAATGCCGGCGAATCGGCATCCGTGCCGGCGCCGACCAGCACGAGATCGACGTCGAGATCGGCTTCGACCAGGCGGCGCATCGCCTCGAGCAAGGTGGGATGATCCTTCATCGGTCGCCATTCGGCGGCAATGCCGATGAGCAAGCTGTTGGGACCGAGGCCGAGCCTCCCCCGCAATCTCTTCCCGGCCTCGGGATCGGGCGCGAAGCGGGCGGTGTCGAAGCCGTTGCCGATGACCCGCCGAAGCCCGGCCGAGAAGCCCCTGGCCTCGTGCTGCCGGGCGGCGGCCACCGAATTGTAGACGATCGCATCCGGACGCCTCGAAAGCCTGGCGCAAACGCGCACGACCAGCCGTGTCAGTCGGCGCTCGCGCTCCGGCGCGTCCAGCGCGCCCCGGATGTTCCAGAGGAGAGCCGGGCGCGCGCGGC
>CAYOCP010000022.1:0-77450 GCA_964402505.1 uncultured Geminicoccaceae bacterium | reverse complement strand
GGAGGCTGTCTCTCGCCGTTGATCCGAAAAGTTAAATTTGGTTCGTGTCCCCCTTTCAAACGCCGAAAAGTTAAATTTGGTTCGTGTCCCCCTTTCAAACGCCGAGCTAAAGGGGTCAGGACTCTTTTAGATTCCCTAAAAGAGTCCTGACCCCTTTAGCTCTTCCGTGTCCCCCTTTTCTAACTCTTCGGCATGCGTTCGAGGGGATCGGCGATGTAGGTGAGGGAGGAATCGGCCTCGAGCCACGGCGCCGGCTCGTCGCTCTTCGGATCCATGCTCTGCGAGAGGTTGAAGACGAGATTGACGGTCTCGTCCGGCTGCAGGTCGCCGAAGAGAGGGTCGTCGAGCTTGTCCATCGCCTTCAGCGCATCCATGAACATGCGCGCGTGGGTCACCTCGCGCGTGGCGAGATGCTGCAGGGCCTTGATGCTCCCTTCGTCCTCGGCCATGGCGATCAGGGCCTCGTAGGTGGCGAGCGCGCCGCCTTCGGCCGCAATGTTCGCGCGCAGATCGCGCACCGGGCTCGCGCCCTCGTTCACATAGGTGCCGGTCCAGGCCGAGCCCTGGCTGTCGAGCAGATGCGGTCCCGTGCCGCGGATGGCGAAAAGGGTGCTCTGGTAAGCTGCCTCCTGGATGGCGCCCTTCGAATGCGCCTCGATGAGGTGCGCGACCATCTCCAGATGGCCGAATTCCTCCGTCGCGATATCCATCAGCATGTCCCGCAGGGCGGGATCGTCCGTGTGCTGCGCCTGGGTGAAGTACTGCAGCGCCGCGGTGAGCTCGCCCGTGGCCCCGCCGAACTGCTCGAGCAGGAACTGAGCGAACTTGGCGTCGGGCCGGGTGACGTTGACGGGGTGCAGGAGCTCTTTTTTGTGGATGAACATGAGGCTTCCTCCGGCAGGATCTCCCATCTGGCCGGGACGGCCTGGGATGCGGACGGAAACGGCTCACCCGATCGGTCGTTCCCCGAGGTGTGGTGGCGGCCCGCGCGGTTGCGGTTGGCGGGAGCGTCGGGTAGAGAGCTTCGCGGTATCCGATGGGAAGAATTCGCTCTCCATGCATGACGTGAGATGGCTGCGGGAGAATCCCGAGGCGTTCGATGCTGCGCTGGCGCGGCGGGGGCTCGAGCCTCGTGCCGGCGAGCTTCTGGCGCTCGACCGGGAATGGCGGGCGCTCGAGACGCGGGTCCAGGAGGATCAGGCGCTCCGGAACCGGCTCTCGAGGGAGATCGGCCAGCGGCGCGGGCCCGACGGCAGGCCGCCGGCGGAGCTGCTGGATCAGGTGACAGAGCTCAAGGAGCTGCTCAGGATCCGGGAGGGCGAGCTCGCGGAGGCGCGCCGCGTCCTGGACGAGCGGCTGATGGAGCTGCCGAACGTGCTCCTCGCCGACGTGCCGGACGGGCCGGACGAGAGCTTCAACCGCGAGGAGCGCCGCTGGGGGAGTCCGCGCAGCTTCGCCTTCGAGCCCCGGACGCACGACGAGCTGGGCCAGCGCCTCGGCATGGACTTCGAGGCGGCGGCCAGGCTCAGCGGGGCGCGCTTCGTCGTGCTCGAGGGAGCGCTCGCCCGGCTCGAGCGCGCCATCGGCCAGTTCCTGCTCGACCTGCAGACCGAGCGGCATGGCTACACCGAGATGGCGGTGCCGCTTCTGGTGCGCGATGCGGCGCTTTTCGGCACGGGTCAGCTTCCCAAGTTCGCCCAGGACCAGTTCCGCACCACCGACGGGCGCTGGCTCATTCCGACGGCCGAGGTGCCGCTCACCAATCTCGTGGCGGACCGGATCCTCGACGAGGCCGAGCTGCCCTTGCGCTTCACCGCGCTCACGCCCTGCTTCCGCTCCGAGGCCGGTGCGGCGGGCAAGGACACGCGCGGCATGATCCGCCAGCACCAGTTCACCAAGGTGGAGCTGGTGAGCATCACGACGCCGGAGCAGTCGGCAGCCGAGCACGAGCGGATGACCGCTTGCGCCACGGCGGCGCTCGAGGCCCTGGAGCTGCCCTACCGGGTGATGACGCTCGCCGCCGGCGACACCGGCTTCGGCTCGGCCAAGACCTGCGATCTCGAGGTCTGGCTGCCGGGGCAGGGGGCCTATCGGGAGATATCGTCCTGCTCGGTCTGCAACGATTTCCAGGCGCGGCGGATGAACGCGCGCTTCCGGCCCCGAGGCGAGCGGCAGACGCGCTTCGTGCACACCCTGAACGGCTCGGGGCTGGCGGTCGGTCGTGCGCTGATCGCGGTGCTCGAGAACGGCCAGGAGGCCGACGGCAGCATCACGCTGCCGGTCGCATTGCGCCCCTATATGGGCGGCATGGAACGGATGATCGCGAATGCTGAAGCCACCGGGTGAGAAGCCCCGCATCCTCGTCACCAACGACGACGGGATCAACGCGCCCGGCCTCAAGGTCATGGAGGCCATCGCCCGCGAGATCTCGGACCAGGTCTGGGTGGTGGCGCCGGAGGTCAACCACAGCGGCGCCGGGCACTCCTTGACGCTGCGCCGGCCCCTGCGCACGCGGCGCCTTTCCGAGCGCCATTTCGCCATCGACGGCACCCCGACCGACTGCGTGCTCCTGGCGCTGCAGAACCTCCTCGAGGACAAGGCGATCAACCTCGTCCTCTCGGGCGTCAATCACGGCCACAATCTCGGCGAGGACGTGACCTATTCCGGCACCATCGCCGCCTGCATGGAGGCGACCTTGCTGCAGGTGCCGGCGATCGCCTTCTCGCAGGCCTGCCAGGACCGGCGGCCGATCAAGTGGAAGACCGCGGAGCAATGGGCTCCGGCAGTGATTCGTCCCATGCTTTCAATGGAATGGCCCATTGACGTGC
The DNA here is from genome assembly GCA_964402505.1 of uncultured Geminicoccaceae bacterium. Taxonomy (GTDB): domain Bacteria; phylum Pseudomonadota; class Alphaproteobacteria; order Geminicoccales; family Geminicoccaceae; genus SLRI01. The sequence continues at coordinate 74,622 of CAYOCP010000022.1, read as the reverse complement.
TGGTAAACCTGAACTTTCCGGATGTGGCCGCGAACGAGGTCAAGGGTATCAAGGTGACGCGGCAGGGCAAGTCGAAGGTCGGCGACGAGCTCATCGAGCGCATCGATCCGCGCGGCGAACCCTATGTCTGGATCGGGCTTTCGCGCGACGAGGCCGAGCATGCCGAGGACACGGACGTGGCGGTGGTGCGCGATGGCTGGGTCTCGGTGACGCCGATCCAGCTCGACATGACCCATCGCGAGAGCTTCGCCAAGCTCAGCAAGCTCTTTCAATAAAAGGAAAGAACAGGTGGGCCTCGACCCATCTGCCAAGTTGAGGATCGCCGGCCATTTAACCATATTGCCGGTCGATTGGTACTATCGGACGCGGTTCGTCGAATTCCTGCCTCGAATTCTTGCGGTGTGGCGCTGCTTTTTGCTAGTGGCAAGGCATGTGGTGGGACCTGCGCTCGAACTGCTTCTTCGGACGGTGTGGCCGATGGACCGCGACGTCTCTTGTACTGACTTCGCTCGCTGCGGCCACGGGCTGCACGCGCTATCAGCCCGTGCACTGGGGCGGCCTCGTGCCCTGGGAGAACGCGCGCAAGGCGATCTACGCCGATAGCGGCGAGACCACGCGCATGGTGCCGGCCAACGGGCGCCACGTGGTCATGCCGGGCGAGACGGTGAGCGGGCTCGCCGAGCTCTACCGGGTCGGCATGGCCGAGCTCGTGGCGCTGAACGGGCTCGAGGCCCCCTACACCATCTATGTGGGTCAGGTGCTGCGGCTGCCGCGGCCGGGCGAGACGGCGGTGGCGGCGCGTGCTCCCGGGCGGCCGCGGGCCGAGGCGCCGGCCGGTCCGAGCCATGTGGTGGCCGAGGGCGACAGCCTCGCCCGGATCGCCCGGGCGAACGGGGTCGGGCTGGGCGACGTGGTGGCGCTCAATCCCGGCATCGATCCGCGGCACCTGCCCGTCGGCACGCGGATCCGGCTGCCGGAGGGAACGGTCGTGGCGGGTGCGGCGGCGCGGCCGGCGAGGACCGGCGCGGCGCCGGCGCCGGCGGCGCGGCCGGAGGTGGTGCCGGTCGCGGCCCGGCCGGCGGCGGAGCAGGCGGAGCGGCAACGCGATCTCGCCGCCGTGGCGGCCCCGCCCTTGTCGGGCGCCGGCTTCCTCTGGCCGCTCGACAGCGGCACGGTGATCAGTCGCTTCGGCGGCAAGCCGGACGGGCGGCGGAACGACGGTCTCAATATCGCCGCCCCCGCGGGCAGCCTCGTGCGGGCCGCCGAGAACGGCATCGTGGTCTATGCCGGGGACGATCTCGCCGCCTTCGGGCGGATGCTCCTGGTCCGCCATGCCGACGGCTATCTCTCGGCCTACGCCCACAACGAGACGCTGCTGGTGGCGCGCGGCGACGTGGTGCGGCGCGGCCAGCCGCTGGCCAAGGTGGGTCGCAGCGGCGAGGTGGTCGAGCCGCAGCTCCATTTCGAGATCCGCCGCGGCAAGAAGCCGGTCGATCCGTTGAAGCTCTTGGGCGACGGCTCGGTGCAGGTGGCCCGGCACGGCACTTGAGCGAGGCGGCACCTGGCCGCGAGAGAGGGCGAACCGGCAAGGCAGCGGCAGGCTGCGCCGTGGCCGATTACAGCGCTTATGGGGTCAGGACCCATTCAGGTTCCCTAAAAGAGTCCTGACCCCTTTAGCCGTCGCGCCCCGCGAAGGCGGTCAGAGCAGGATCGCCAGGATGATGACCAGGGTGAGCGGCATCCCGAGGAGCCAGAGGATCAGAAAGGGCATGGCGGCTTCCTTTGCGTTGGCGGTGGCGTTGGCGGGGCGCAGGGCTGGCTCAGGGGCGGGCGCGGCGCCAGAAGGTGCTGACGAAGGCGTTGTCGCGGTGGTCGCCGCCCATGGTGGCCGCCCAATAGGCCGCGGCGGCACTGATCAGCATGGTGGCGGCGGTGATGAAGGCCGCGACCACGCTCCATTGCCGTGCGGTTTCGGCCGCCTCCACGGCCGCCTCCTTCTGCTGCTGCAGGCGCGCCTCCAGATCGGCGACCCGCGCCTCGACCTGTGAAGGCTCCATGCCGGTCTGGTTGGCGACGATCTCCACCAGCCTCGCCCTGTCGTCGGCGGGAAGCTCGCCCTGGGCCAGGGCCCGGGCGACGATCCGGCCGGCCTCGGCGCGGGCCCGGGCCGGGTCCTGCGCGGTCGTCTCGGCGCTCTGGTCGCGGAACAGCGTGTCGGTCAGGTAGCCGGTCAGGGACGAGCCCCCGTCCGCGGCCTCGCCGGCGGCGTTGCCGGCGGCCTCGACGGCCGTGCTCGCGACCTGACCCGTCACCTCGGCCGTGGTGCGGGCGACACCCATGAGGCCGCTGGTCAGCATGAAGGCGCCGATCAGCGTGCCGATGCCCCAGACCAGGAGGCCGTGGCTGCCGTCCCGCATGTCGATCTCGTCGGGGCCGGCATCGCGAACGGGCCGCCGCAGCCGGCCGGCGAGGTAGCCGCCCGCCATGAAACTGGAGATCTGCACCCAGAGCAGCCAGATGGCGGCGGCGATGGCGAGCCAGGTGGGCGAGAGACCCTCGGTCGAATCGAACGAGGCGAGGCCGAGCCCGAGGGCGGAGCCGAAGGTCAGGAGGACGAGCGAGAGGGCGGCCGCGACCACGGCACCGGCGATCACGGCACCCCATTCGACGTAGGAGCCCGTGGCGGGGCCATCGGGCGTGACGACGGCGGGCGGCCTCGCGGCCGCGGCTTCATTGGCGGGCGTCATGGCATTCTCCAGAATGAGCGGTGTTCTTTGTCTTTCCGTTCACCGCAGGCCGAGCAGCGACAGGATGGCCAGGATGACGACCACGAGTCCGACGAGATAGATGATACCGTTCATGTTCGGCGCCTCCGGATGAAATGGGGTGACGCGGATCAACGGCCGGGATGGGACAGGGTTCCCCGCTTCGCCGCCCGGTTGCGGCCGAGCATCCGCCAGAGGACCTCGTCCCGACGGACGAGCGCGTGCTGCAGGGCCCCCAGGACATGGAGGGTCAGGACGAGGGCGAGCGCGGCGATGGAGCCCAGATGGACGGCCTTCCAGATGGCGGCCTGGGTCTCGTTCTTCGGCAGCAGCGCTCCGAGATCGACGAGCAGGAGGAAGGGCACGGGAAAGCCACCGAAGGCGGTGTAGAGGAAGCCGCTGACCGGCAGGAGGACGAGGAGGGCGTAGAGGAGCCCGTGGGTCAGCCGGGCGATCCGCGCCTGCAGGGCGGGGAGGTCGGCGGGCAGCTTCGGCACCGGATTGGCGAGGCGCCAGGCGAGGCGGAAGAGGACCAGGGCGAGGATGATCAGCCCCATGTTCTTGTGGAGCGTGAAGAGCGTGTTCTGCAGGAGGCCCTGGTCGACCCGCAGCATGACGAGGCCGGCAGGGACCTGCACCAGGAGGATCAGCCCGGCCACGAGCCAGTGCAGGCCGATGCTGACGCTGCCCCAGCGATCCTCGGTGTTGCGGCGCATGTCACCTCCCCTGGCGCGACCCCGATTCGTACGAGATGGGGCGGCGGGGCCCGCGGGGCGAGGGGGCGGCTCTCAGTCGGCGACGAAGCGGGCGACGGTCGTGCCTTTGTCGTCTCGAAGGTCGAGCTCGCGGCCGAGCACGCGCCAGCCCCGTGCCGCCTCGAGTGCCGCTATCAGGCCCGCTTCCGTCTCCATCAGGCCTTCGCAGTACATCATGGTGCCGGCGATGGCGGCGAAGGCGATGGTATCGCCCTTCAGGGTGTAGCCGCCCATGAGCCGGTTGCAGCCGCCGGAGCCGGCGAAGCGCCCGGTCGCGGAATCGAGGGTGATGCCGGGCGGCTCGCGCCGGTCGGCGGGCCGGATCGCCGCGTCGCCGAGCCGGACGAGGCGCCAATGGGTGCCCTCGAGCGGCGCCTCGGTGAAAAGGGGCTCGCAGGTGGCGTCCCGGTCGATGCGGATGAACGTCAAAGGCTCGAGCTGCGGCACGGTGCCGGCGCCCTCCATCGGCGGCAGGCGGGCGATGCGGCCCCTGACCGTGGCGAGGAGCGGTGCGCCGGGCTCGACCCGAGCTTCGAGATAGGCGCGCTCGAGCGCGGCGTTGTCGGCCAGCGTGGCGACCGGGAGGCTGCGGCCGGTCAGGCATTCGGTGAAGCGGCCGGCATCGGCGAGATAGCGGTACATGCCGCTCATGGTGAGCTCGGGCTCGAGCGGGGGGATGGCGGCGCGGGTGAGGTCGTAAGGCAGGGTGGAGCGGATCGGCCGTCCGTTGCGGTCCATGAGCCGGAGCGTGTCGTGATCGCGGATCTCGAGGGCGATCGGCTCGTCCTGGCTGCCCACGAGGACCAGGCTCCGCCGGTCGCTGCCGCGCGCCCAGCGGCCGATGGCTTCGAGGGCGTTGCCGGGAGGCCGGTCCTGGTAGGTGCGGCGGAGCTGGTAGCTGCCGTCGGCCAGCAGGTCGAGCTGCCAGTCGATGCCGGGGCAGTCGGCGCAGGGCAGGGTGCCGGTGAAGCTCCCTGGCAGGGGATCGGCCGATGTCGCCGCCGCTGCGCCGGCCACGGGATCGAGGCGGAGCGTCACCTTTCGGCCATAACCTCCTGTGAGCACGGGAAAGACCTCGGTCGTGGTGAAGGTGAGCCGGTCGCCTTCGATGATCCGGCCCCGCACGCCGTAGGTCAGGCGCGCGTCGATGGCGTCGTCGGCGAAGGTGATGACGAAGGGGATGGGGAAGGGGCCCGCCGGTGCGACGCGGGCGCGGCCGAGGACGAGGGCGGGGGCGTCGGCGCGCGAGATGTCCTCGAGCACGGCCTCGAGCACGGCCTCGGGCGGCAGGACGTGAGGCGCTTCGGCAAGGGCGGTCCCCTCGATGGTGCCGGCGCCGGCGGGCAGTGTCGCCAGAGCAGCGAGAACCGCCAATGTTCCGAGGTGCCACATGCGCTCTTCTCCATTCCCTCTCAGGCGGCCAGCCGGCGGCGGAGCTGGCGGATGCCGGCCGGACGGCCCATGAGATAGCCCTGCAGCCGGTCGCAGCCCAGCCGCTGGAGGATGCCGGCCTGCAGCCGGGTCTCCACGCCCTCGGCGATCACGGTCTTGCCGAGGGTGTCGGCGAGCGAGACGGTGCTGGCGACGATGGCGGCGTCGTGGCGGCTCGTGGCGATGCCGGAGACGAAGCTGCGGTCGATCTTGATGACGTCGATCGGCAGCCAGCGCAGATAGGCGAGCGAGGCGTAGCCCGTGCCGAAATCGTCGATGGCGATGCGCACGCCGAGCTTCCTGATGTCGCCGAGCTGCTCCTCGACGGAGGTGGTCTCGCGGTCGAGATAGGCGCTCTCGGTGATCTCGATCTCGAGCAGGCCGGGGGGGAGCCCGGCGGCCTTCAGGTGCTGCTCGATGCGGCTGGCGAGGCCGGGCTGGCGGAACTCGATGGGCGAGAGGTTGACGGCGACGCGGACCGGGTGGCCGAAGGACTGCCAGCTCCGGGCGGCGCGGCAGGCGGTGGCCAGCACCCAGTGGTCGATCTCGCGGATCAGGCCCGAGGATTCGGCGGCCGGGATGAAGCTGCCGGGCGAGAGCAGGCCGTGGACCGGATGCAGCCAGCGCACCAGCGCCTCGGCGCCGACGATGCGGTTGCGGCTGATCGAGGTCTGCGGCTGGTAGAGCAGCCTGAGCTCGCCGCGACCGGCGGCGCCTTCGAGCTCGCTCTCGATCTGGCGGCGGCCGCGGGCGAGCTCCAGCATCTCGGCGGAGAGCATGCGGAACTGGCCCCGGCCCTTCTGCTTGGCGTCGTAGAGGGCGAGGTCGGCGCCGGTGAGCAGCGTGGCCGCGTCCTCGCCGTGGGTCGGAAAGAGGGCGACGCCGATGCTCACCGAGACGGCGATCTCCGCACCCTCGATGCGGAAGGGCTCGCGCATCTGCTCGACCAGCTTGGCCGCCAGCGTCTCGGCATCGGCGGCGTTGCGGATGTCCGGGAAGATGGCCGCGAACTCGTCGCCGCCCATCCGGGCGATGGTGTCGCTGGCGCGGCAGGAGCCGGCGAGGCGGCTCGCGAGGGCGCGCAGCAGGAGGTCGGCCATGATGTGGCCGAGGGTGTCGTTGATGGTCTTGAAGCGGTCGATGTCGAGCAGCGCCACGGCGACCAGCGAGCGGCCGCGCCGCGCCCGGCGCAGCGCCGTCTCCAGCCGGTCGGCGAAGACGAGCCGGTTCGGCAGGTTGGTCAAGGGGTCGTGGTGCAGGAGGTGGCGGACCTGCGCCTCCGAGCGCCGCCGCTTCCTGATCTCGCCCGCCATCCGGGCATTGGCCTCGGCGAGCTGCCGCGTGCGGTCGATCACCCGCGCCTCCTGCTGCTGGCCCGCCTGCCGCAGGGATTCGACCAGGGCCTCGTTCCGCATCAGGAGGCCCGCATTGGCGATCTGGCTGCGCCAGAAATGGTGGCCGAGATAGGCGATGCCGATGGCGTAGAGCACGGTCAGGAGCGCCATGACATCGGTGTGGGGTGCCGGATCGAGGGCGAGCCTGAAGGCGAAGGGGAGCAGGGTCGCGAGGAGGAAGGTGCTGAAGGCCGGCGGGTGCCCCGGCAATGCGGTGATGGCACCGGCGCTCATGCCGGCCAAGACGAAGGCCACGACCGCGTCGAGGACCACCACGCCCTGACCGCCGAAGAGCCAGCCCATGGCCCCCCAGCCGAGGCCGGTGAGGAAGGAGAAGAGCGTCAGCCTGAGGCCGAGCCGCCTGCCGCCGCCGGTGGCGAGCGGGCGGACCGCCTGGACGAGGAGCATGTAGCCGAGCCAGGGCAGCACCGGCAGGTCCGGCGCATGCAGCACCGCGACGCCGGTGAAAACCAGGGCGACGAGGACGTTGATAATGGCGAGCGAGGTCTGCTGGCCCTGCAGCTGCCGAAGCAGCACGGCCTCGGCGGTGGGCGGCGGATCGGCGGGAATGGGCGCGACTGCGTCTCGATCCAAGGCGTCGTCCCCACTAGGCGGTCAGCCGGTCGCGGCCGCTCGAGAGGGCCGAAGGTAGAGAGTTCCGCGACGACTCTCAATTCTGACGCAATCGAAGGGCCCGCATTGCGCCCAGCGCCGTGATTGCCTATCAACGCGGTCGCAAGGTGGAGGGAGGCGGCAGCCAGCCATGAGGATTGGAGTCCCAAAGGAGCAGCAGCCGGGCGAGCTTCGCGTCGCGGCGTCGCCCGAGACCGTGAAGAGGCTGACCCAGGCCGGCGTCGAGGTTCTGGTCGAGGCCGGGGCGGGACTGGGTGCCGCGATCGCCGACGAGGCCTACCGCAATGCCGGCGCTTCGATCGCCGATCTCGATGCGGTCCTCGATGCCGAGCTCCTGCTCAAGGTGCAGCGGCCGACCGAGGCCGAGACGGACCGGTTGAAGGAGGGGCAGATCCTGGTCGGTGCCCTCGATCCCTACCCGAACCGGGAGCAGGTCGAGGCTTACGCGAAAAGGGGGGTGACGGCCTTCGCGCTCGAGCTCCTGCCGCGCACCACGCGGGCCCAGGCGATGGACATTCTCTCGAGCCAGGCCAATCTCGCCGGCTACAAGATCGTCGTCGACGCCATGGCCATCTACCCGCGCTGCATGCCGATGATGATGACCGCGGCCGGCACCGTGACGCCGGCCAAGTTCTTCGTCGTCGGCGCCGGCGTGGCGGGGCTGCAGGCGATCGCCACGGCGCGGCGGATGGGGGCGGTCGTGACCGCGACCGACGTTCGCCCGGCGGCACGGCAGGAGATCGAGAGCCTGGGCGCCAAGTTCGTGGGCTTCATCCCGGACGACGGCGCCACCTCCGGCGGCTACGCGCGCGCGCTCACGCCGGAGGAGCAGAAGAAGCAGGCCGAGATGGTGGCCGAGCACATGAAGAGCCAGGACATCGTGGTGACCACGGCGCAGATCCCGGGAAGGAAGGCGCCCCGGATCGTCACCGCCGCCATGGTCGGCTCGATGAAGGCGGGCTCGGTCGTCATGGACCTCGCGGCCGAGACGGGCGGCAATGTCGAGGGCAGCCAGGCCGGCGAGACGGTGACGACGGAAAACGGTGTCCTCGTGGTCGGGACCAGGAACCTGCCGTCCCGGCTGGCGCCGGCCTCCTCGATTCTCTACGCCAAGAACCTCATGAACTTCGTCATGCTCCTGATCGACAAGGAGGCGAAGGCCTTCGCGGTCAACGAGGCCGACGACCTCGTCAAGGGGTCCCTGATAACGAAGGGCGGGTCGATCGTGCACCCCAACCTGCAGTCCGCCTGAGCGGGAGATCGCGTCATGGAAGCCATCGATCCCGGGGTCTTCGACCTCATCGTCTTCGTGCTCGCCGTCTTCGTGGGCTACTACGTCGTCTGGTCGGTGACGCCGGCCCTGCACACGCCGCTCATGTCGGTCACCAATGCGATCAGCTCGGTGATCATCGTCGGTGCCCTGATCGCGGTGGGTGCCGCCTCGGGGTTCGCGACGGTGCTCGGCTTCATCGCGGTGCTGCTCGCGGCGGTCAACATCTTCGGCGGCTTCGCCGTGACGCAGCGCATGCTCGCCATGTTCAAGAAGCGCGGCTGAGGCGGCAGGAGAAACGGCCATGAGCATGAATCTCGCCGCCATCGGCTATCTCGTCGCCGCCGTCTGCTTCATCCTGGCGCTGCGCGGCCTCTCGCATCCGGCGAGCTCGCAGGCCGGCCTGCGCTACGGCATGGGCGGCATGGTGCTGGCCATCCTGGTCTCGCTCCTGGTGCTGCCGGCCCCGTCGTTCCTCGCCTATCTCCTGATCGTCATCGGGCTCGGCGCCGGCGGCGCCGTCGGCTGGGTCATCGCCAAGAAGATCGAGATGACGGCGATGCCGCAGCTCATCGCCGGCTTCCACTCGCTGGTCGGCCTCGCGGCGGTGCTGGTGGCGGCGGCGGCCTTCCTCAATCCCGTCGATTTCGGCCTGGTCGAGCCGGACGGCTCGATCCGCACGCTCTCGCTCTTCGAGATGGGGCTCGGCACCATCATCGGCGCCATCACCTTCACCGGCTCGATCATCGCCTTCGGCAAGCTGCAGGCGAAGCTGCCGCCCAGGATCGAGAATGCGCTGGGCCCGCTCAAGGGGCCGGTCGCCAAGACCATGAGCAGCAAGCCCATCACCCTGCCGCACCGGCACGTGATCAACGGTGCCGTCGGTGTCGTCACCCTCCTGCTGCTCGCGCTCTTCATCGGTGCCGAGAGCGGCTTCGCCTTCTTCCTGATGACGCTTTTGGCCCTGGCGCTGGGCGTGCTCCTGATCATCCCGATCGGTGGCGCCGACATGCCGGTCGTGATCTCGATGCTCAACTCGTATTCGGGCTGGGCCGCGGCGGGCATCGGCTTCACCTTGCAGAACCCGATGCTGATCATCACCGGTGCCCTCGTCGGCAGCTCGGGTGCCATCCTCTCCTACATCATGTGCAAGGCGATGAACCGCTCCTTCGTCTCGGTCATTCTCGGCGGCTTCGGCGAGACCGGAGCGGTCGCGGCCGATGACGGCGACAAGACGGTCAAGGCGGGCTCGGCCGACGATGCCTCGTTCATCATGGAGAACGCGCAGTCGGTGATCATCGTGCCGGGCTACGGCATGGCGGTGGCGCAGGCGCAGCACGCGGTGCGCGAGCTCTACGACATGCTGACCCGCAAGGGTGTGGAGGTGCGCTTCGCCATCCACCCGGTGGCGGGCAGAATGCCCGGCCACATGAACGTGCTGCTCGCCGAGGCCAACATCCCCTACGACGTCGTCTTCGAGATGGAGGACATCAACAGCGACTTCCAGCAGGCGGACGTGGCCTACGTCATCGGCGCCAACGACATCACCAACCCGGCCGCCAAGAACGACCCGCAGAGCCCGATCTTCGGCATGCCGGTGCTCGACGTCGACAAGGCCAAGGCGGTCTTCTTCGTCAAGCGCTCGATGGCGGCGGGCTATGCCGGCATCGAGAACACGCTCTTCTACACGCCCAACACCATGATGCTGTTCGGCGACGCCAAGAAGATGACGGAGGAGATCGTCAAGGCGATGGAGTAGGCGGCCGGGGGTGCCCGAGCTATGCGTGCGGCGTTCCGGCTGCTCCCTGCGCCGCTCATGCAGCCTGCCTCGATCATGGCGCACGCCATCGCCAAGCCGGCCGCGGTCTTCTGCGAGCCACCGGGCGGAAGCTGCGAGATGCGCGGGGAGGCCGCGGGCACGCGCGGCGTGTGCATCCTGCCGGATGGCGCGGGGGTGGATGCCCGGGAGCAATTCCGGCGGGAGCAGGGCGGGCAGGCTGAGGCGTTGGCCGGGAGGGGCAGGTGAGGATCCGGACCATCGAGGCCCTGGCGCTCAAGGCGCCGATCGGCAAGAGGGCGTTCTTCTCGTCGCAGGCGCGCTTTGCCGACCGCAACTCGCTGCTCGTCAGGATCACCACCGATGACGGGCTCGTGGGCTGGGGCGAGGGCGGCCAGTACGGGCCGGGCGAGCCGGTGGCCGCGGCCGTCGTCGACGTGCTGGGGCCGCGGCTGCTCGGCAGGGCCGCCGACCAGCCCGTGCGCCTCTGGGAGGAGAGCTACGCCTTCAGCCGCGATTTCGGCCGCGCCGGCACCTATGTCGAGGCGATGAGCGCGATCGATATCGCGCTTTGGGACATCTGGGGGAAGTCGCTGGATCGGCCGGTGCATCATCTTCTGGGCGGTGCGTTTCGCGACCGCGCCATGGCCTACGGCACGGGCTGCTACTACCCGGAGAATTTCCGTGACACGGCCGCCATGATGAAGGCGCTCGAAGCGGAAGTGAGAGGCTACGAGGCGGCCGGGGTCACCGCCGTCAAGATCAAGCTCGGCCTGCTTTCGGTGGAGGAGGATCGGGCGCGGATCGAGCTGATCCGCAGGACCCTGGGCCCCGCGGTGCGGCTGATGGCGGACGCCAACCACGCCTACAACGCGGCCACCGCGCTTCGGATCGGCCGGGTCATGGACGCTCATGACTTCCTCTGGTTCGAGGAGCCGGTGCCGCCCGAGGATCACGACGGCTACCGCCGGCTGCGGCTGAAGCTGGACACGCCCATCGCCGGCGGCGAGTGCGAGTTCACCCGCTTCGGCTTTCGCGACTTCATCGCCAAGGGCTGCGTCGACATCGCCCAGCCCGACCTCTGCTCCGCGGGCGGGTTCAGCGAATGGGTCAAGATCCTGGCGACCGCCGGCCAGCACGGGGTCTTGACCATCCCCCATGTCTGGGGCTCCGGCGTCGCGGTGGCGGCGGCGCTGCAGGCCATCGCCACCATCCCGCCCCTGCCGCACACGGCAGCCCCCGTCACCCTGCAGAACGAGCCCATGGTCGAGTACGACCGCACCCTGAACCCGCTCCGCGACGGCATCCTGCACGAGAATTTCAAGCTCGAGGGCGGGGCGGTGGCGATACCGGACGGGCCGGGGCTCGGGATATCGATCGATGAGGGAGCGTTGGCGGGTTATGTAGCGCAGCAGCGGGTGGTGGAGGGGTAGGGATATATCGTCCTTACAAAAGCCATGTTCGTGATAGCCGAGCCACGAAGCCAGAGTGCGCCGTGGCGTCAACTATTAGGGTGGACGTCTCCGCCCACGAGTTGCAGCGATCCCCTTCCAAACCAGAAATCCGAACTTTCGCTGTAGATTGCAATTAGGGCGATGCCTTGAATTACGGTTATGGCAATTGATAGAATTGAGGCATATAAATTCAGTTGTATCCAAACAGATATAGATGGAATCATTGTAATTAATCCTACAATGTAGAAGCTCAACATAACAGTACGAATTCTTGCATTGGCATAAAAGGAAATTTGTCGAATGAAATAGATGCATATTAATAACGATGATAGCCAAATAGAAATTATGAATGGTCCTGAAGCCTGTGGAAGAGAATTGTAGGTCGAAAATTCTTTATTGAAAAGTTGCTCGGCAAAGCTGTAGCTTATAATAGTATTGATGATTGAAACGAAGATTGAGGCAAACATGAGATACCTAAAAAGTAATACTGAGCGAGGTGCTGGTCCAGGATCACTAAGATCAAGCTTGGGAAGGCACCACGAGGTTAGGACCGCCGAAGAAATCATGATAAGAATGCTTGCAACAGCGTCCAGAGCGAACGCATAGCTAATAGGAGCGGAAAAATGTGCAAATAAAATCGATCCTATCCAAGGGCCAATTGCAAATATCCATAGCGAATGTATTGGTATTATCAATACTAAAGCTTTTAATACTGCAAAAAATCTTAATTTAATGGCTATATTATTTGCCATGACGGCAGTAAATATTGATGGAGACAATGCGATTGTCATGGGAACTATTATACTTGTATACATTGTGCCAATGTTTTGGAAAAACGAATATAAGAGCACTAGTATAAATAAAAATATAAACAATATTAGTGTAAAAACTAAAGATAAAAGAATTTTTGCTAGGAATTCCATATCGATATCCATCTGATTCAATGAAAGCGGTTAATTTTCTGGCATTGTGCTCAGAAAGGCCGACTCCCAACGCTGTGTTGCATTATACCCGAGCTGGAAGATATATGAGTGGTTTTATCGCTCAGAACATACCTAATTGCTGACTCGACGCTGGGCCGATGTCTATACGCGAGCACACTCTGTACGCTTGACGTACATCGTCCGGATAGCGCAGAAGACCAGCATGATCCTCGGCTATCGGGACAGGAACACCAGGGCCTTTGCCGCAGGGCAGTTCGTCAAGGCGTTCCAGGGTTTCGAAAGCCAGGCGGCGAAGCGGTTGTCGATCCTCAATGCGGCGCCTTCGCTGGGGACACTGCGGGTCCTGCCGAGCAACCGACTGGAAGCGCTCGGCGGCAATCGAGCCGGGCAGTACTCGATCCGGATCAACCGGCAGTGGCGTATCTGCTTCGAGTGGCCTGATGGGCAGGTGGGGCCGAGCAATGTCGAGATCGTCGACTACCACTGATGAAGCGAGATGAGACGATGCTGATGCGTGCGGTGCACCCCGGCGAGGTTCTCAAGGACGAGTTGATCGAGCTCGGGGTCACGCCGACCGAGCTGGCCCGGCAGATCGATGTGCCGGCGAACCGGGTGAGCCAGATCATTGCCGGCAAGCGCTCGATCACGGGCGATACGGCCTTGCGTCTCGGCCACTGGTTCGGCACCGAGCCCGAGTTCTGGCTGAACTTGCAGGTGCAGTTCGATGTCGCGGCGGCGGAGCGGGCGACGGGGGCGGACATCCGGCGCCTGCCGACCAGAGGTCGGCCGCTGTCGGCGGCCGGATAGCCCGACCCCATGCCGCCCGAGCCACTTCTCTCACCCATCGCACCCCGCGTCGTGCGGTTGCCGGGCAACCCCATCATCCGGCCGCACATGGACGGGCGGATGGGTGACAATATCAATGGGCCGTCGCTGATCCGGGTGCCGGACTGGGTGCAGGGGGCGCTCGGGCGGTACTATTTGTACTTTGGCCATCATGACGGGGCCTATATCCGCCTCGCCTTCGCCGATGACCTTGCCGGGCCGTGGCGCATGCACGAGCCGGGCGTGCTGCCACTGGCGGAATCCGGCTTCGCCGGGCATCTGGCCTCGCCGGACGTGCATGTGGACGAAGGGGAGCGGCGGTTTCGGCTTTTCTTCCACGGCTCGGACACGGCGACGGGCGGTGGCGGTGAGCAGGGGACGCGCGTCGCGCTCGCCGCCGACGGGCTGCGCTTCGCGGTGCGGGGCGAGACGCTGGGCGTACCCTACTGGCGGGTGTTCCGGCATGGCGGCTGGCATTACGGGCTCGGCATGCCGGGGCGGCTCTACCGGTCGAGGGACGGGGTTTCCGGGTTCGAGGCAGGGCCCCTCGTGTTCGCGCCCGGCATGCGCCACTCGGCCGTGGCGGTCGATGGCGACACGGCCTTCGTCTACTATACCCGGATCGGCGACTGCCCCGAGCGTATCCTGCTCGCCGCCATGGATCTCCGCCCGCACTGGACGGCGTGGCGGCCGAGCGAGCCGGTCACGGTGCTGGCACCGGAGGAGAGCTGGGAGGGTGGCGACCGGCCGCTCGAGCCGTCCCGCGAGGGCATCGTCAGGGCACCGGTCCGGCAGCTGCGGGACCCGGCGGTCTTCCGCGAGGGCGCACGCAGCTGGCTGCTCTACGCGGTGGCCGGCGAGTCGGGCATCGCAATTGCCGAGCTGCGCGGCACGGCCGACGGCTGATCCACTCCGGATTTCTGATCTCGCAATCGACCGAAACCGGAAAATCTGATAGAATCCGCGGCAAGCAAGGCACTCGCCGACGCTCGGCGAGTGGCCCGATAATCAGGGGAACGGCCCTAGCGTCAAGATCACCGCGGGGGACGACTCATGGCCAGGCCATCGACGGACGAGTTGCGGTCGGACGAGCAGGATCGTGCGCTGCTGCAAGGGATTCAGGGCATCTATGCCGCCAATCGCCAATCGGACGACGGCGAGCGCTGCTGCGTGGCGCCGGCGCCGGAGCTGCAGGAGAAGATCCAGAAGGCGCTGAAGAAGATGCGCCAGGCGGCGCCGGACGGGATGGCGCATCTGGCGGCGATCCGGCGGCTGCCCAGGGTCGGCTTCAATGACGGCCTGGTCGTGCCGGGCGATCTCCTGCCGATCGGCACGCCGCCCGCCGTTGCGCGCAACATGGGGCTCGAGCGGGCGCCGCTGCGCGGCACGGTGAATGTGGTCGTGGTGCTCGTGGAATTCTCCGATCGTTCGTTCGACGCCGGTGCCGATGCGGCGCATTTCCAGGAGCTCTTCTTCTCGATCGGCCAGCTCGCGACCGGCAGCGTTCGCGAGTACTACACGGAGGTCACCAACGGGCTGGTGACGATCGCCGGCGAGGTCGTCGGCCCCTACACCCTGCCGGACACGCTCGCCAACTACGCCAACGGCGCCTCGGGCACCGGCAGCACCACGCCGAACGCCCGCGATATGGCGAGGGATGCGGCGCTCGCCGCCAACGCGGACGTGAATTTCGCGGTCTACGACAACGATGGCGACGGCTTCGTCGACGCCTATGTGGTCGTTCATGCCGGCCGGGGTGGGGAGCAGACGGGCAGCGGCGGCGATATCTGGTCGCACAAATGGGTGATGCGCTCACCCCTCGATGCCGACGGCACGCGGTTGTACGCCTATCTGACCATTCCCGAGAACGCCCGCATCGGCGTCTGCGCGCACGAGCTCGGCCATCTGCTGTTCGGCTTTCCCGATCTCTACGACACCGATTCGTCATCGGAAGGCGTGGGCAACTGGTGCCTGATGGGCGGCGGCTCCTGGAACGGCGGCGGGCGAACGCCGGCCCATCCCTCGGCCTGGTGCAAGGCGAACCAGGGCTGGGCCACGGTCACCAATGTCAGCTCCAACGGGGTGCGCTCGATCCAGGCCGTGGAGACCGGTCACGAGGTCTTCCGGCTGTGGAAGGACGGCGGCGCCAGCCAGGAGTACTTTCTGGTCGAGAACCGGCAGAGGACCGGCTTCGACAGGGATTTGCCCGGCGATGGCCTTTGCATCTGGCACATCGACGAGGCGATCTCGAGCAATTCGAACGAGGCGCATCCCAAGGTGGCGCTGGAGCAGGCGGACGACGAGGACGACCTGGGCCAGGCGGCGAACCGCGGCGACGCCGGCGACCCCTATCCGGGCTCGGCCGGCAGGACCATCTTCGACAAGGGCTCGTCGCCGAATTCACGGTCCTATGCCGGCAACGACAGCTGCGTCGCCGTCGCCTCGATCTCCGCGAGCGGGCCGACCATGACGGCGGATCTTCGGGTCCGCTGCGGCAAGTCGGTGGTCAAGGACGTCAGCGACAAGCGTCGGGACAAGCTCGGCGACAAGGTGGCGGACAAGCGCCCCGACAAGTTCTGGGACAAGACGCGGTTCGAGGACAAGCGGCCGGAGAAGCCCGACATCGACAAGCGCGGCTTCTACGACAAGGGCTGGGATTTCGATTTTCGCGATCGGCTGGGCGGGGCCCCCGCCGGCCCGGACGACATCGAGCGCCGGGTCGCGGCACTCGAGACGGCCGTGCAGGGCCTCGTGCCGTTCATCGACCGCTCGTTGCGGCCCGATCTCGAGGGCAGCGGTCTGAATGCCGAGGAGGATCTCCAGGCGATGCGCGAGGAGATGGAGCGACAGACGGAAAGCGACAAGCGCCTTCTGGATTCGCCGACCCATCGCCGCTGAGGCGGGCCTGCCGGTCGGCGGAGGAGGGTTGGAACCGTGGGCGGGAGCGGCCGGTGGATCGTCGTGCTCCTCGAACCGGACGACCGGGGTGCGCTTCTGGTGGCCCGAGCGCTCCGGCGGCGGGGCGCTCCGGTCGCCCTCGTCCCGGTCGAGCAGTTGCTGCTGGCGCCGGTCTTCGAGCACGACCCCGGTGGTTCGAGCCGCATCGTCCTCGGCAACGGGCTCGAGCTCGGCGACGCCTCGATCGGTCTTGTGTTCTGCCGAGCTCGCGGCATCGATCCGCCGCAGTTCCGCGGTGCCGCCGAGGCCGACCGGCTCTATGCCCGGGAGGAGTTCCACGCGCTGATCCTGAGCTGGCTCGCCGGGCTCGGCGAGCGGGTGATGAACCGGCCGCAGCCGGCGAGCCTGCACGGCATGCGCTGCAGCCGGCTCGAGGAGCTCCTGCGCTCGGCCCGATGGACGGACCGCGTGCACGGTTTCGCCGCCGCCAGCGAGGCCCGCCATCTGCCACCGGGCGAGGGGCCGGTCGTCGACGGTCCGGCCGATGCCGGAGGGCCGGCGGCAAGGGGCGTCCCTGCCTCGGTCCTGGCGGGTGGCCCGGCCATGCGGCTGCCGCCGGTGCCGGAGCGGGGGCGCTGGCGGGTGACGGTGGTGGGTGAGCGCCTGCTCGGCGCCGAGCCGCCGGCGGCGGCCCGCTCGCTGGCCCTTCGCCTGGCCCTGGACCGTGGCCTGAGCTTCGCCTCGATCGAGCTCTTGCAGCTCGCCGCCGGCGGTTTCGGCCACGGCACGGTCGATCCCTTGCCGCCGCTACGGCGCGAGGAGGAGGTCGAGGCGGTGGCCGATCATCTGGCGCAAAAGGCTTTCGGCGGTGTTGCATGATCCTGCTCTGCGGCATTCCGAGCGAGCCGCCGATGCGCATGGTCGAGGAGGCGGCGATGCGGCTGGGGCTCGAGACCCATCGCCTCAATCAGCGCGACTCGGCGACCACGGCACTCGTGGTGGACGGCACGGCCGGCCGGCTCGCTTTTCGCCAGCACGGCCCGGACGGGTCGCGCGATCTGAGCCGGGCGAGCGGCATGCTCGTCCGGCTGACCGATTGGCGGGTGCTGCCGGAATACCGGCGCGCGAGTGCCACGGCGGTTCAAGATCGCGGGCGGATCGAGGCCTGGCACGCTCTCCTCGGCGACTGGCTCGAGACCGCGCCGGCCTTGGTCATGAACCGGACGAGGCCCTCGAACAGCAACATGTCGAAGCCTTTCCAGGCCCGGCTGATCGCCCGAGCCGGCTTTCGCGTGCCCGGGACGATCGTCACCAACGAGGTCGCGGCGGTGCGGGCCTTCAGGCGGCGGCATCGCCGGGTGGTCTTCAAGTCGATCAGCGCGCACCGGTCGATCGTCAGCGAGCTCACATCCGAGGCAGAGCGTCGGCTTGCGCATATCCGCCTCCTGCCGACGCAGTTCCAGGAGCTGATCGAAGGCGACGACGTCAGGGTGCACGTCGTCGCGGGCCTCTTGTTCGCGACGCGGATCCAGAGTGCCGGCATCGACTACCGCTATGCCGAGGGGGAGGGAGGCGGTGCGCGCTACGCGCCGATGAGGCTGCCGGAGGCCGTGGCCGCGCGCTGCCTCGATCTCTCGCGCCGCCTCGACCTGCCGCTCGCCGGCATCGATCTCAAGCTGACGCCCGACGGCGACTGGGTCTGCTTCGAGGTCAACCCCGCGCCCGCCTTCAGCAGCTTCGAGGAGCGAACGGGACAGCCGATCGCCCTCGCGATCGCGCGCGCCTTGGCCGGGATCTGAGGGCTCGCCACGGCTTGGCGGGCATCGGGCAGGACCCCATTTCCGCAGGATCGGTTCACGAGAGGAGGCCTCTTTCATGGTTGCGATCGTCGAGAACTGGGCGCTGATCGTCGGGACGGTCATGGGCATCGCGCAAGGGGGCATGGCGCCCGACACGGCCGGGCTCGAGGTGCGCATCGAGCGCATCGAGCCGGTTCAGGGCTATCCCATGCTGCTCACGCAGAAGCCGGGGGAACGGATCACCATCAGCGTGCCGGACGAGAAGATCGGCGACGGGATGCTGAACGGGCCGATCGAGGTCAAGGTGCGGCGCGGCCGCGATCCGAGCCGGGTCTTCGCCGCGCCGGACTGGACTCCGGCGCGGCACTAGGCGCTGCGGCCCGGCCGGGCTTGACCCTGGAGGTGAATGGCTGTTCGATCCTTCTGCAACCGGAGAATGAGGGAGGACGACCCATGCTCAAGAATCATGCGACGGCCCTGACCGGCATCAGCGCCCTGGCCCTGCTCGCGGGGTGCGCCGGGGACGGGCGGATGGGTGCGGAGACGGCCGGGATGGCGGGGCGGCCGACGGCGGCGGCGCAGGCCGATGACGTGTGGTTCGAGCAGGGCCGGGAGACGCTCGCCGCCATGCTGGCCGAGGAGCCGAGGACGGGCCGGGCCAGGAACGTGATCCTCTTCATCGGCGACGGCATGGGCCCGACCACCGTCACCGCCGGCCGCATCTTCGAGGGGCAGCTGCGTGGCGTCGACGGTGAATCGAACGTGCTCGCCTGGGAGACCTTCCCTAACGTGGCCCTGGCCAAGACCTACAACACCAACCAGCAGATCGCCGATTCGGCCGGCACCGCAACGGCCTATACCAGCGGCGTGAAGGCCAGGGCCGGCACGCTCGGCGTCGACCACCGCTCGATGCGCGCCGATTGCGCGAGCCAAGAGGGCACGGACGTGGATTCCTATGTCGAGCTCGCCGAGATGGCCGGCATGGCGACCGGCATCGTCACGACGGCACGCCTCACCCATGCGAGCCCGGCCGCGACCTACGCCACCTCCTCCGAGCGCGACTGGGAGGCCGACGCCGATCTCTCCGACGAGGCCAGGGCCGGCGGCTGCAAGGACATCGCGGTGCAGCTGCTCGAGGCGGCACCCGGCGACGGCTACGAGGTCGCCATGGGCGGCGGCCGGCGCAACTTTCTCCCGGCCGACATGGACGATCCGGAAAATGCCGGCAAGACCGGCAAGCGGGCCGATGGCCGCGATCTCACGAAGGAGTGGACGGAGGGCTACGACAACGCCGCCTATGTCTGGAGCGAGGAGCAGTTCGAGGCGGTCGATCCGGCGACGACGGACCATCTGCTCGGACTTTTCGAGACCAGCCACATGCAGTTCGAGGCCGATCGCGCCGAGGACGAGGCGGGCGAGCCCTCCTTGGCCGAGATGACCGCCAAGGCGATCGACATCCTCTCGAGGAACCCGGAAGGCTTCGCGCTCTTCGTCGAGGGCGGGCGCATCGATCACGGGCATCACGACGGCAATGCGTATCGGGCACTCATGGATCTCGTGGCGTTGAACGAGGCGGTGCAGACGGCGCTCGACAAGACCAGCGCCGACGACACGCTCATCATCGTCACCGCCGACCACAGCCACGCCTTCACCATCGCCGGCTACGCCACCCGCAATCACCCGATCCTCGGCAAGTCGGTCACCAACGACGACCACGGCGAGCCCGAGACGGGACCCTCGCTCGCTGCCGACGAGATGCCCTACACCACGCTCGGCTACGCCAACGGGCCGGGCGGGCTCGAGGGCAAGCGGCCGGACATCACCGATGTCGACACCACCGAGGTCGACTATCTGCAGCAGGCGACGGTGCCGCGCTCGTCGGAGACGCATGGCGGCGAGGATGTCGCCGTCTACGCCAACGGGCCTGGGGCGCATCTCGTGCGCGGCGTGGTCGAGCAAAGCTACGTCTTCCATGTCATGGACCACGCGGCCGGCCTCGGCGAGCGGGCGGCCTCGGCCAACTGAGAGGGTGCGGGCGGCGGCCGGGCGCGGGGGTGGATGCCCGGGAGCAATTCCGGCGGGAGCAGGGCGGGCAGGCTGAGGCGTTGGCCGGGAGGGGCAGGTGAGGATCCGGACCATCGAGGCCCTGGCGCTCAAGGCGCCGATCGGCAAGAGGGCGTTCTTCTCGTCGCAGGCGCGCTTTGCCGACCGCAACTCGCTGCTCGTCAGGATCACCACCGATGACGGGCTCGTGGGCTGGGGCGAGGGCGGCCAGTACGGGCCGGGCGAGCCGGTGGCCGCGGCCGTCGTCGACGTGCTGGGGCCGCGGCTGCTCGGCAGGGCCGCCGACCAGCCCGTGCGCCTCTGGGAGGAGAGCTACGCCTTCAGCCGCGATTTCGGCCGCGCCGGCACCTATGTCGAGGCGATGAGCGCGATCGATATCGCGCTTTGGGACATCTGGGGGAAGTCGCTGGATCGGCCGGTGCATCATCTTCTGGGCGGTGCGTTTCGCGACCGCGCCATGGCCTACGGCACGGGCTGCTACTACCCGGAGAATTTCCGTGACACGGCCGCCATGATGAAGGCGCTCGAAGCGGAAGTGAGAGGCTACGAGGCGGCCGGGGTCACCGCCGTCAAGATCAAGCTCGGCCTGCTTTCGGTGGAGGAGGATCGGGCGCGGATCGAGCTGATCCGCAGGACCCTGGGCCCCGCGGTGCGGCTGATGGCGGACGCCAACCACGCCTACAACGCGGCCACCGCGCTTCGGATCGGCCGGGTCATGGACGCTCATGACTTCCTCTGGTTCGAGGAGCCGGTGCCGCCCGAGGATCACGACGGCTACCGCCGGCTGCGGCTGAAGCTGGACACGCCCATCGCCGGCGGCGAGTGCGAGTTCACCCGCTTCGGCTTTCGCGACTTCATCGCCAAGGGCTGCGTCGACATCGCCCAGCCCGACCTCTGCTCCGCGGGCGGGTTCAGCGAATGGGTCAAGATCCTGGCGACCGCCGGCCAGCACGGGGTCTTGACCATCCCCCATGTCTGGGGCTCCGGCGTCGCGGTGGCGGCGGCGCTGCAGGCCATCGCCACCATCCCGCCCCTGCCGCACACGGCAGCCCCCGTCACCCTGCAGAACGAGCCCATGGTCGAGTACGACCGCACCCTGAACCCGCTCCGCGACACCATCCTCGAGGAGAACTTCAAGCTCGAGGACGGGGCGGTGGCGATCCCGCAGGGGCCGGGGCTCGGCATCGCGGTCGACGAGGCGGCGCTGGCACCCTGGGTCGTGCAGCGGCGGGTGGTGGGGGATGGCGTGTCCTGAGACGGCAAGAACCCGACGGTGCCGTGTTGAGCGGGGGTCGAACGGGGGCGTGTCCCTCCTCCGGCCCGGCGTCTGACGAGCGGTCGTGATCTGGACTGTGCCGGGCGGCGCTTTATCTGCAGGAGGGTCACCGGGCAACGGATCCTTGTGCCATGGTTTCGATCATCGAGAACCGGGGCGACATCGTCGGCACCGCGAGGGGGATCGTGCAGCCGGATCCTCGTCGGCGGTCCCGGGCGCGCGGGTCGCAAGCGTGCGGCTTGGCCGCGACCGCGGCCTGGTGTTCGCGGCACCGGACCGGCATCCGTCGCCTTCGCGGTAACGCGGCCATGCACCCCTCTCCGGCCGGGGCCGGTTCCCGCAACATGCGTCGAGAAGGTTCTCGCGACGGTGGCGCGGCCCGTCTTCCGGTCGAGCGCCACTCGCTGGACCCTGGATGTCGGCTCTAGTGGCGTCGCCGTGCGCGCGGGCGCCGCATGGCGCGTGGAGACGGACCCGCATCGGTCATATCGAGGATCTGGGCGATGCCGTGCTCGGGGCGGGTCTCGAGGCGGTGCAGATGTCGGCGGCGACGGTCAGCGGCACGCTCGTCCATCATTCGCACGAGGGTGTGCTCTTCGGCTCCGGCCTGATCGAGGGGAGGGTCACCTTGCGTGGCTCGCTCTCGAAACATCAGCCGACGCTCGGCGTCGCGCTCGGCCTCGAAGGACGCAGCCGCCACTGGCTGAACGATGTCGGGACCGGCGCGGTCGGCGTCTTCTGCGCCGGCGGAGACCACGATGCGCTCTATGACGGGCGCTCGTTCTATCTTGCCGCCACGCTTTCCGAGGAGCACCTGCTGGCCCTGGCCCTGGCCGAGGCCGAAGGCGTGATGCTCGACGTGGCGGGACTGCGGCGCACGGGCCTGCATCCGCGGCCGATGGCCCCCGATGACCTCGCTACGCTGCGGCGGTGCCTGCTCGCCGAGCACCGCGGCGGCGTGCGCGGAAACCTCGTGGGCGGGTCGCTCGAGGCGAGGATCCTCGAGTGCTTCCTTCGTCATTTGGGCCGCGAGCCCAGGGTCCGGATGGGCCTGCCGGCCGGGCGGGGCCCCGCGCCCGTGGTCGCCCGGGCCCGGGCCTGGATCGAGGCCAATCTCGACGAGCCGATCACCATCTCCGCCATCGCCGGCGCGGCCGGCACGTCGCGACGCAGCCTGCACCGTGCCTTTCTCGACATCCTCGACGAGTCGCCGCAGGCCTATGTCCGCCGCCTCAGGCTGCACCGCATCCGCCGGGGCCTCGCCCTCGATGCCGCGGATGCGCCGACGATCGCCAGCCTCGCCAACCAGTGGGGCATCGGCGAGCTCGGCCGTCTCGCCGGCCGCTATCGAGCGCTCTTCGGCGAGCTGCCGTCGGAAACCATCCGCCGCAGCCGTCCGGAAGCGGCCATTCTGGCACAAACTGCATAGACGACCTGGCGCCGAGATCGCTAGGCGGTGCGTCAGATCGATAGGAATGGGAGGACGAGATGCCGAGCGCTTCGCTTCACGCCGCATTCGCCGCCATGTTCCTGGCCAGCGCGCTGCCGCTCCAGGTGCAGGGTCAGGAAGCGCCATTGCCGCCCCTGGTGGCGCAGATCGAGGGCGGCGACTGGCTGCCGCAGGAGGAGGCCGTGTCGCTCCGCGACGAGCTTTTCTACCAGCGCGCCGTTTACGCCTACATGACCATGCTGCCGGCGCTCAACGTGATCGGCATGCGCGACGGCTCGGAAGCGGCGTTCGGCGCCGGCTACAATGTCCTGCCGATCTGGAAGGACCGGATGGACAGCCGGACGTGGGTCCCGACGCCCAATGCCGATGTCATCTACTCGATGAGCTATCTCGATCTCGGCGAGAGCGGCCCGCTCGTGGTGGCGGCACCGCCCAACGTGATCGGCATGTTCACCGACTTCTTCCAGCGCACCATCACCGATGTCGGCGCCATCGGCCCTGACCGGGCGCGCGGCGGCCTCTATCTGCTGCTGCCGCCGGGCTATGACGGGCACGTCCCGGACGGCTACTTCACCTTCGAGTCCAGCACCTACAACGTCTTTCTCTTCTTCCGCACGGTGATGGCGCAGGGCGATGGCGGCCCGGATCCGGCACCGGCCGTGGCGCTCGCGGAGCAGACGCGGATTTATCCGCTCTGGGCGCAGGAGAAGGACATCCTGGCCATGGAGTTCCCGAACGCCAGCGGCCAGCGGGTCGACATGATGTATCCGGTCGACAGCACCTTCTGGACCAAGCTCAAAGCGTTCGTCGACTACGAGCCGGTCCCGGCGATCACGCCCGAGCTGCGTGGCGTGCTGGCGTCGATCGGCATCGTCAAGGGCCGGCCCTTCGAGCCGACCGGGCGCCAGCAGGAGCTGCTGCAGCGCGCCGTCGAGACGGCACCCCGCATGATCCTCGCCTTGCGCCAGCTCGGCCGCGAGGACGGCCGCAATCTCTACTACGCCGACCGGCAATACGAGCGTGCCTGGGCCGCCGGCACGGCGGAGTGGATGCAGGAGAGCTATCTCGACGTGAACCAGCGGGCTGCCTTCTTCCAGTATGCCTACTCGTCGGCGCCGGCGATGGTGATGCGGACTATCGGCGCCGGCTCGAAGTATCCTATCGCCACGCGCGACGCCGACGGCCATTTCCTGAGCGGCTCCAATACCTACCGGATGCGCCTGCCGGCCGATCCGCCGGCCGCGGCCTTCTGGGCGGTGACCGCCTACAACGTGACCGATGGCACCATGCCGGAGACGCCGCAGCTGCTGCCGTCGATCAACGGCTACAACGACGTGGTGACCAACGCGGACGGCTCCATCGACATCTGGTTCGGGCCGGCGCTGCCTGCCGACGTGGCCGAGAGCAACTTCATCCAGACCGTCGATGGGCGCGATTTTCTCGCCGTGCTCAGGCTGTACGGAGCCGAGCTCGCCTTCTTCGACCAGACCTGGAAGCCCGACGACCTCGTCAAGGTCGAGTGACCAGCAGCACGCCGCCGGCGAGCCGGCACCGTTGACAACGGGAGACGACAATGCTCAAGCGACTCTTCTCCAGCGTCGCCGTCGCGGCCTTGATCTCCGGAGCCGCGATGGCCGAGGAGACGATCGAGACGCGGATCGGCCCGCTCACCTTCACGCACGACTTCGAGAACGGCTACCCGACCATCGAGACGCAGCAGAAGCTGTTCGACGAGATGGATTTCCAGCGCGCCACCCAGGCCTACATCTGGGCGATCCCCATCGTCGCCTTCGCGCAATGGCAGCGGGCGCACGAGGAGACCTTCGGCGCCGCGTCGGGCGACATCGTCCACTACCGGGACACGGTGGACAAGTACGGCCTCCTCACCGCCAACACGACGACGCCCTATGCGCTCAGCTTCATCAATCTCGAGGAGACGGGCCCGATCGTCATCGACATGCCCGAGGCCGACGTCCGCGGCGCCACGCACTCGATGTGGCAGGTCGGGATCACCCAGATGACAGAGGCGGGACGCTACGTGTTCCACGCCCCGGGCACCGAGGCGCCGGAGGTGGCCGACGCGAAGGTGTTCGAGGCGCCGACCAACAGCATCTTCCTCGGCATCCGGCTGCTCGCCGAGAGCGAGGAGCAGCAGGTCGAGGATCTCGCCGGCATCCGGATCTACCCGCTGTCCGCGCTCGGCGGCGAGCACACGACGAAGGTGATCGAGGCGGATCACAGGGAGTGGCAGGGCTGGCAGCCGCGCGGGATCGAGTATTTCGAGGTCCTGGCCGACATCCTCCTGCGCGAGCCCGTGGCCGAGCGCGACCGCTTCTTCATGGCGATGCTGAAGCCGCTGGGAATCGAGAAGGGCCGGCCGTTCGCGCCCGACGAGCGCCAAGCCGGGATTCTGACCGAGGCGGCTCTGGTCGGCGAGGCGATGGCCAAGGCCAACGACTTCTTCAATCCGAGGCTCGAGCAGTCGCACTATGTCGAAGGCTCGATGTGGGAGATCGCCACCACATCGCCGATCGACCAGCGCTGGGAGTTTTACGACGCCCTCGACGGTCGCGCCGCCTGGTTCTACGAGGCGGTCACCAACGATGTCGCGATGCAGTCGGATCGGCCGGGCTACGGGCAGATCTATCTCGCCAGCTACCGCGACGCGGACGGCGACTGGCTGGACGGCGGCACGAACTACACCCTGACCGTCCCGGCCGACGTGCCGGCGGCGGAGTTCTGGTCGTTCACCGCCTACGACGTCGCGACCAGAGCCCCGCTGCGCAACGAGCAGGTCGTCGCCGACAAGTCGTCGCGCATGGATCTCGACGTGAACGAGGACGGCTCGGTGACGCTGTACGTCGGCCCGGACGAGCCGGCGGCGGGTGCGACGAACTGGATTCCCACCGTGGCCGGCAAGGCGTGGTTCCCCTACTTCCGCTTCTATTCGCCGACCGAGGCCTATTTCGATCGTTCGTGGGTCCTGCCGGACATCGAGAAGGCGGGTTGAGGGGCACTTTCGATGCAGCGACCGATTCCGATCCTGGCCGCCCTGGCGGCCCTGGCATTGCCGACGGCGACGCGCGCCCAGTCGTCCGAGGCCGATCTCGCCAAGGCGGCGCAGAATCCGGTGGCGGCGATGATCAGCCTGCCGTTCCAGAACAACACGCTCTTCGGCGTGGGACCGGACGACGACACGGCGAACGTGCTCAACATCCAGCCGGTGATCCCGTTCACGGTCGGCGACTGGAACATCATCAACCGGACGATCGCACCGCTGATCTACCTGCCCGACGTCACGGCCGGCCTGCCGGAGCTGCCAGAGGGTGTGAATGACGGCAGCACGTTCGGCCTCGGCGACATCAACACCACGTTCTACTTCTCGCCGGCGACACCGGGGAAGGTGATCTGGGGTGTGGGGCCGTCGCTCACCGTGCCGACCGCCACCGACGAGAACATCGGCAGCGAGAAGTGGAGCGCCGGCCCGGCCGCCGTCCTCCTGGCGCAGCCCGGACCCTGGGTG
The DNA here is from genome assembly GCA_964402505.1 of uncultured Geminicoccaceae bacterium. Taxonomy (GTDB): domain Bacteria; phylum Pseudomonadota; class Alphaproteobacteria; order Geminicoccales; family Geminicoccaceae; genus SLRI01. The sequence goes on along the minus strand of CAYOCP010000022.1, from coordinate 48,364 downwards.
GTCGGCACGCTGGTCCGCCAGCTCTGGTCCTTCGCCGGCGACGGCGATCGCCAGGACGTGAGCCAGCTCCTGGTCCAGCCTTTCGTGAACTACAATTTCGAGAAGGGCTGGTACGCCGTGTCGTCACCGATCGTCACGGCCAACTGGGAGGCGGACAGCGACAACACCTGGACCGTGCCGGTGGGCGGCGGCTTCGGCAAGATCTTCAAGATCGGCGGGCAGGCGATGAACGCCCAGCTGCAGGGCTTCTACAACGTCGAGAGCCCGAAGAACGGTCCCGACTGGTCCATCCGCTTTCAGCTCCAGTTTCTCTTTCCCAAGGGCTAGCGACGGGTTCGGGGCCTCCTTCCCTTCTTCATCGGCCTCCTCGTCTGGCCCCGCGGCTTCGGTTGCGGGGCTTTTTTTCGCGGACCACCGGGTGGCGGGACCGGCTCAATAATGTCACAGTGTAAATCGGCGTGTGGGCTCGCCGTGGTTTCGGGCGAAGGGCGCGGAACCAGCGTGACCGCCGGCCATTGGTGGGCCTGAAACCGGGACGGATCGCTGCATCCGTCGGCCCGGCTGGCGATGCGGAGGGTGTCGTCGGGTAGGGTTTGCAACAGGCATTGCTGCAGATGAAGGAGACGTGGTGATGAAGTCGCTCATGCTGGCCGCGGCCATGGTGGCGCTGGTGGCGCCCGCCGTTCAGGCACAGTCCACGACCGGCGTCGATGCGCCGTTCATGGAGGCGCCCGGGAAGTATCTGATCTTCTTTCCTTTGGGCAAGGCGACCCTGAGTGCCGACGACAAGCAGATCGTGGCGGACGCGGTCCAGGAGTTCCGCCAGACGGGCAGTGCCCGCATCGACGTCACGGGCTTCGCCGACACGTCCGGGCCGGCCGACCTCAATCTCCGTCTCTCCGAGGAGCGGGCGCAGAAGGTGGCGGTCGAGCTCGAGCGGCGGGGTGTCGCGGCCGACGAGATCCTGGTGACCGGCCGCGGCGAGCAGGATCTGCGGATTCCGACGGCCGACAATGTGCGCGAGCCGGGCAATCGGCGGGTCGAGATCGTCTTCATCGTGCCGGAGCCCGAGCCTGCCCCGGCCGTGGTCGCGGCAGCACCCGAGCCCATGGCGGAGGAGCCGGAGCAGAAGCAGGAGGAGGAGGGCACGTTCTTCGGCACGAAGGTGGCCGCCATCTACGGTCACAATTTCGGCGAGCGGGACAGGCAGGGGAGCGGCAGCAAGTCGCAGAACGATCTCGCCGGTCTCGAGTTCAGCTTCAACGTGCTGCCCGGCGACTTCCTCAGCGTCGCCGCCAAGCAGGCCGTGCTCTACAGCTTCAACGGCCAGGATGACGGGGTGAACGGGCGCACCGGCGTCTCGATCGGCCTGACGCCCTTGAACCTGTGGATCGTCAATCCCTATCTCAGCGCCAATGCCGGCTACATCTACGGCTCGGGCGTGCAGAACGGCTGGGTGGCGGGTCCGGAGCTCGGCTTCAACATCCGCATCAGCGACAGCACGGTGCTGAACACCAAGGTCGCCTACGACTACCAGTTCCGCAATTCCGACCTGGACGACGGCATCCTCTGGGGCAGCGTCGGCCTCGGCTTCCTGTTCTAGGCGAGCCACGAGAGGACGGGCGGCCATCGGGTTTGGCCGCCCGTTCGCCGTTTTCTGCGGTCAGCCGCGCTGCAGGAAGATCCGGGCCCCCGGCTTCTGGCTGAGGAGCAGCCTTGCCGTGGCGAGATCGGCGCAGAGGGTCTCGCCCGAGGAATGGCTCACCCGGAAGGTTCGCGGTGCCGCCGCCGCGGGCGGGGCGGCCGTGAGCGGCACCGCAGGTTGGCTCGGCTCGTCGCTCGAGGACGCGATCTGATCCATGGTCGAAGAGGCCTCACGCTGGTCCGGCCCCCATGATGGGCACGCCATGGTTCAAATGCCACTAAGAGCCGGCGCTATTCGGCCGCTGTCGCCTCTTTGCCACAAGCCAGCCGCACCGGGTTGCGCCCTAGAACTGCACGCCCTTGGTCAGGGCGCCATCGATCACGAGGTTGGTGCCGGAGGTGAAGCTCGAGGCGGGGCTGGCGAGGAAGACGATGCCGTTCGCCACCTCCTCGGGCGTGGCCATGCGGCCGGTCGGGTTGAGGTCGAGCGCCGCCTTGAAGAGGTCGGGATTGCCGGTCTCGATCGAGTTCCAGATGCCGTCCTTGAAGTAGACATTGCCGGGCGAGACCGAGTTCACCCGAATGCCCTTGGGCGCGAGCTGGCAGGCGAGGCCGTGGGCGTAGTGGATGAGCGCCGCCTTGGTGGCGCCGTAGGAGCCGGCGAAGAAGTCGACCTCGCGGCCGGAGACGCTGGAGACGGCGACGATCGACGGCGCCTTCGACTTCTCGAGGTGCGGCATGGCGGCGTTGACGGTGCGCACGGTGTGCATGACGTCGATCTCGAACTGCTTTCGCCATGCCTCCTCGCTGCCCTCGCCGGCCAGCGCCGAGACGTTGGCGATGACGATGTCGATGCCGCCGAGCCTCGCCGCGGCGTCGGCGACCCAGGCTTCGAGCGCTTCCTTGTCGGCGACGTCGAGGGCTCGGCCGTGCGCCTTCACGCCCTTCTGCCCGAGGGCGGCGGTGCAGCTCTCGACGTCCGCGTCGTGGCGCGCGCAGACGCTGACGTGGCAGCCTTCGGCGGCGAGGAGGTCGGCGGTGCGCCGGCCGATTCCCTTGGTGCCGCCGGTGACGATCGCCCTCAGGCCCTTCAGTCCGAGATCCATGGTTTCTCGCTCCCTGTTCAGTCGAGGTAGGATTTGAGCAGCGACGCGCCCAGCGTGTACTTGGGATCGACCATGTTGCCGAGGCGCACGCGGCCGGCCTGGGTCAGGAGGAAATAGGCCTCGCTCTCCTCGAAGCCGTAATCCTCGACCAGCCAGCGGACGAGGTCGCGATAGGCGATGCGCGCCGCGTCCTCCATCGGCCTGGCGCTGCCGATCGACATGATGAAGCGCTCGTTCTCGAGCCTCGGCCAGTGGATCGGCCAGTCCTTGATCAGGTCGACGTGCAGCGTCGTCGTCGACGGGATCTCGACCGCCACCCCGCAGAGCTCGCCGTCGCCCTGGGTGCCGTGGCAGTCGCCGACATAGAGAAAGGCGCCCTCGTGCTGCACCGGGAAGTAGGCGATGGCGCCGGGCGCCATGTCGGGAAGATCCATGTTGCCGCCGTAATAGTCCGGCGTGAGCGAGCTGATCGCCTCGATCTCCGGGCTGACGCCGAGCGTGCCGATGAAGGGCTCGTAGGGGAGGGTGATCCGCTCGTTGAAGACAACACCCTCCCGGGTCACGCGCATCTTCTTGACCCGCTCGGGCAAGGGTCGGTTCAACATGGCCGTGACCGGCGTGGCGACGAGGCCGCCGAACTCGGGGATGAGTGCCGTGGTGCCGGCGGGCTGCGGTCCCCTGGGCTCGATATCGAGGATGCGCACCGCCAGAACGTCGCCCTTCTTCGCACCCTCGACGCGGATCGGCCCGCATTGCGGGTTGACGAAGGGCATGTCGAGCACGGCCGAAGGCAGGTCGCGCTCGCTCTTGATGGCGCCGCCGAAGGCGTCCTCGGTCTCGGCCACGACGATGTCGCCCGGATCGATGGTCAAGACCGGCTCGGCATAGGGGCCGTAGACATAGTGGAAGGCGCCCTGCCGCTCGCGGTCGAGGTGGTGCTTGCGGCCCTCCTCGCCCTTCGCGACGCCGCGCCTCGCCATGTAGGTTTCCTCGAGCCAGCCGCTCATGATCGTCTCTCCCTCGTGCCGAACCGTGGCGGAAGGTGGCACTCCGGCCGCCCGCCGTCCAGAGCCGGATCTGGGGGCTTGGCGCCGGGGCCGACACGCGCCATTCTCGGCGCCGCGGGGAAGGCGGGGCGAGGAAGAGGCTCCAGGGGGCGCAGGCGACGCGGCGACATGGCCGACAGGGCATTTCTCGAGATCGACCGGGTGGCGGTTCGCTACGGCGCCACGCCGGTCCTGCACGACCTGACGCTCGCCGTGGGCCGGGGCGAGCTCGTGGCGCTTTTGGGATCCTCGGGCTGCGGCAAGACCACGCTTCTGCGCACCATCGCGGGCTTTCTCGGCCCGTCGAGCGGGCGACTGCGCGTCGGCGGGCGCGACATCACGCGGCTCGCACCCGATCGCCGCGACATGGCCATGGTCTTTCAGTCCTACGCCCTCTGGCCGCACATGACGGTGGCGCAGAACATGGGCTACGGGCTGAAGCTCCGGCGGCTCGGCCGGGCGGCGATCCGGGCCAAGGTCGAGGAGCTTCTCGCCATGCTCGGGCTCGAGGGGCTCGGTGAACGCAACGTGACGGCGCTCTCGGGCGGGCAGCGGCAGCGCGTGGCGCTGGGCCGGGCACTCGCCATCGATCCCCAGATCCTGCTGCTCGACGAGCCGCTCTCGAACCTGGACGCGCGCATCCGCCAGACCGTTCGGCACGAGATCCGGGCCCTGCAGCGGCGGCTCGGCATCACCGCCATTCATGTCACCCATGACCGCGAGGAGGCGATGGTCATGGCCGACCGGATCGTCATCCTGGACGCCGGCCGGATCGCCCAGGCGGGGCCGCCCGAGGCGATCTACAACCACCCGACGAGCCCGTTCGTCGCCGATTTCATGGGCGCCGACAACAGTGTCGAGCTCGATGGCGAGCTGGACCGGGCCTGCGTCTCGATCGCCGCCGGCGCCGATCACCCTGCCGCCCGGCTCGCCCGCGAGCTCCTGCCGACCCGTGACTCGCTGCCGGGGCAGGGGCGCTGTCGCCTGCGCGCCTTCTTCCGCGGCGAGGCGGCCGAGCTCGCCGGGATCGGGGACGAGGCCTTGGACGAGGCCGGCGGGGCCGGGGCACTCCGGCTGACCGGCCGGGTCCTCGCGGTGAGCTATCCGGGCGGGGTCTGGCGGCACGAGATCGCCATCGGCGGGCGGGTCTTCCTGGTCGACGATGCGATCCGCCACGAGCCGGGTGCGAGCGCCGCCATCCGGCTGCCGGCCCGGCATCTCTTTCTCTTCCGTGCGGAAGGCGCAAACCAGCTTGAAGGAGGGTAGCGTGAGACCGAAGCGAGCGATCATCGGAGCCCTGATCGGCGGCACCGTTCTGTGGACGGCGTCCTCGGCGGCGGCGGAGACGCTGACCGTGGTGACCGCGGGCGACCAGAACATGGTGGACTACATCAACGAGTTCCTCGCACCCCGGTTCGAGGCGGCCAATCCGGGCTCGACGGTGCGGGCCCTCGGCACGGGCCCGGGCGATGCCGGCTCGCAGATGATCTTCGAGCGGCTCGAGGCGCAGAAGGCCGCCGGCGCCGAGGACGTCGATGTCGACGTCGCCGTGGTGCACCAGAAGATGGCGGGCCAGATGGTCGAGGACGATCTTCTCGAGAGCTATCGAAACGATATCGACACCGGCGATCTCGTGAGCCGCGACACGGCCAGGATGGCGCTCGGCACGAATGTCGAGGGCTACGTCATGCCGATGTTCCACAGCCAGACGGCGATCGCCTACAACCCGGCGCTCGTGCCGGAGCCGCCGCAGACCTACGAGGAGCTGGTCGAATGGGTGAAGGCCCATCCCGGCCAGTTCGGCTATAACGGCATCAAGGGCGGCATGTCGGGGGTGAGCTTCGTCATGGGCTGGATGTACGCCTTCACCGACCAGGGCGAGCAGCTCATGAACGGCCCCTTCGACGCCTCGACCGAGGCCGGATGGAAGGATGCGCTGGCGAAGCTCAAGGCCTTCAACGAGAACGTCACCTTCACGCCCGGCAATGCCGGCACGCTGGACATGCTCAACCGTGGCGAGATCGCGATGGGTCCGGTCTGGGTCGACATGTTCTACACCTGGCAGGCGGACGGCCGGCTGAACCCGGATCTGAAGCTCGTCCTGATCGGCCCCGGCATGCCGGGCCAGCCCATGTACTACGTGATCCCGAAGGGTGCGGCCCATGCCGACCTCGCCGAGAAGTTCATCGAGCTCGCCACCAGTCCCGAGGTGCAGGCCAAGGGCATCGTCGAGCGCTTCAACTGGTATCCCGGCATCGACGCGCAATACGTCCAGCCGGAGCTCGACGACGCCACCTGGCAGCGGCTCTTCGCGGCGATCGGCCCCGAGGATCTGGCCGAGAAGGGCAAGCCCTTCCCGATCGGTCCGTATTTCGACGCGATCCTGGAGGCCTATGAGCGCCAGGTGACGAACTGAGCGGGGCGGGCGGGGGCGGTCCTTCGACCGCGCCCGCCATGTCCGTTCCATGAGCGGCAATCGTCTGATCGGCCCGCTTCTGGTCCTGCCGGCGCTGGCGGTGATCCTCCTGCTCTTCGCCTGGCCGCTGGCCTATTCGCTGATCGGCGCCTTCGCGACGGGCGAGGGCTGGGGGCTCGGCAATTTCACCAAGGCGGTCGAGCTCTACAGAAGCGACATCCTCTTCACCTTTCTGATCGTCGGCCTCTCGACGGTTTTGATCGCCCTCTTCGCGATCGCCATCGGCGGCTATCTGGTGCTCGGCACCAATCCGCGGGCGCAGGCCGTCCTGCGCTGGCTCTACCGCTGGCCGCTCTTCATCCCGTTCATCGTGGCGGGCCAGATCATGCGGACGTTTCTCGCAAAGAACGGGCTCTTGAACGGCATGCTGGTCGAGGCGGGGCTGCTCACTCCCCTGCAGACCGTGAGCCTGCTCGACTGGCGCGGCATCGTCGTCGCCTTCGTCTGGAAGCAGACGCCGTTCGTGGCGCTGCTGGTGGCCGGTGCGATGGCCGGGCTCGACCGGTCGATGCTCGAGGCGGCGCGCAATCTCGGCGCCTCGCGGCCGCGCATTCTGGTCGAGATCGTGGTGCCGCAGGTCATGCAGACGCTGCTCGTGGGGCTGATCCTGAGCTTCGTCATCATGCTCTCGGTGCTCTCGGTGCCGCTCATGATCAATGCCCAGACGCCCACCATGATCACCGCCAACATGGCGTTTCGCATCAACGCCTATGGCGATTACGGCGTCGCCAACGCGCTGGGCGTGATCTCCTACGCCATGGCCGGGGCCGTCGCCTGGATCTACCTGCGCTACGCGGTGCGGGAGCGGATGGACCGGCACTGATGGGGGGCTGGATCCTCCGGGGGCTCGGCCTCGGCCTTCTCGCCTTCGTCGTCTTCGGGCCTCTCGCCAACATGGTGCTCTGGGCCTTCACCGAGCGCTGGTACTTCCCGCACGCCCTGCCGATCGAGTACGGCTTCAGCTTCTGGGGCCGGGTCTTCGCGCCGCGCGGCGGGGCGATCCAGTCTCTGGTCAGCAGTGCCGTCATCGCCGTCGGCACGGTGGCCGTCTCGCTCGCCCTCGCGGTTCCGGCGGGCTTCGCCCTGGCGCGGCTCCGACTGCCGCTGCGCAGCCTGATCCTGCTCGCCTTCCTCCTGCCGCAGGCTTTTCCGAACCTGCCCGTCTACATCAACATCGCCCGGATCTTCTACGGCTTCGGCCTGAACGGCACCTATCTCGGCGTCGTCCTCGTCCACACCAGCCATGGCCTCGTCTATGCGGTATGGATCGCCACGGCGGCCTTCGCCTCGGTCGAGCACGAGCTCGAGGAGGCGGCGCGCAATATCGGCGCCGGAGCGCTCCGCACCTTCTGGTCGATCACCCTGCCGCTCGCCGCACCCGGGCTCATGGCGAGCGCCATCTTCGTCTTTCTGGAATCCCTCGACGAGTTCACCGGCACGTTCTTCGTCGGGGCACCGGACGTCCAGACCCTGCCGCTCCTTCTCTACAGCGCGAGCGCCGGCGGCAACTACCAGATCGCCTCGATCACGGCGCTCATCCTGCTCGTGCCGTCGATCGGCTTCATGCTGGTGGTCGAGCGGTTCCTGCGGGCCGATGTGCTGGCGAAGGTGGGTCGATAGTGCAGGAGGAGGACACCTCTATTTAACCATTGGCGTGCCATTAGAGGGTCGTGCCGCGCATGGCTTGCTCGGCGACCGAACCCGAGCCGGCCGCAGGCCGATAGAACATCATTCAGCCTTGTCGGAGAGAGACTCATGGCTGTCGGACCATGACCGGCGGATCCACCCGTCGCCTCGCCGTGCTCATCGACGCGGACAACACCTCGCCGCGCATCGCCTCGGCCCTCTTCGCCGAGGTCGCCAAGATCGGCGAGGCCAGCGTGCGGCGCATCTATGGCGATTTCTCCGGCACCCGGCTCAAGGCCTGGGCCGACATCCTCTCGCGTCACGGCCTGATCCCGCACCAGCAGTTCGCCTACACTAAGGGCAAGAATGCCTCGGACATCGCCCTCGTCATCGACGCCATGGATCTGCTCCACAGCGGCCGCTTCGACGGCTTCTGCCTCGTCTCCTCGGACAGTGACTTCACCCGCCTCGCCGCCCGCATCCGCGAGCAGGGCGCCGACGTCTTCGGCTTCGGCGAGAAGAAGACGCCGGAGAGCTTCGTCCAGGCCTGTCGCCGCTTCATCTACACCGAGAACCTTCTGGCTCCCGTTGGACCCGACCCCGATGACGACCCGGGCGGCGATGCCGACGGCTCCAACGATCGGCCGGCCGTCGAGTCGCCCGAGGCGGCGTTCGCCATCCTGGACGGGATCGTCGCCGACCTGGATCAGGATGATGGCTGGGTCTTCCTCTCCAACGTCGGCAACCGCCTCGCCAACCTCGCTCCCGACTTCGACCCCCGCACCTACGGCCACAAGCGCCTGGGCGACCTGGTCAAGGCCACGGGTGCCTTCGACATCGTCGCCGTCACCGGCCGCGGCACCCGGATAAGGCGCAAGGTGGCGAAGGAAGGGAGCCGTTCGAGCAAGCGAAAGCGCGACCCCGCGCCTGATGCGACCTGAACCGTCCTTTGGGTCCACCGGACCCGTTTCGTGGATGGTCCTGCTTCCTCGCGCTCGCCGGCGCGCATGGCCTGACGGGCGCGATCTCTTGGCGCAAAGGCGCACCTGTTGTCGCGGTTGAAGGTGCGGGAGGCGCCCTTTGCGGGCCTTTGGGCTCGCCGGTGCGCGATGCTGATAGCGCTGGACAGGGCTCGGCGGTTGACGGCCAATGGCGGGCGGAAAGGAGTCCGCCATGAGCGCCTTGCGAGATGTGGAGCCCTGTCTCGAGGCCCCGGGCGGCCCGGGCATAGGGCCGACCTGGACGAGCAGTGCCAAGGATATCGTCGGCTGTGCCCTGGGACCGTCGCGGATCTGGTTCACCATGGGCTTCGGGATCGTCAACGAGGTCTACTACCCGCGCGTGGACCTGCCGCAGATCCGGGATCTCGGCTTCATCGTCGCCGACGACGAGGGCTTCTGGGTCGAGCTCAAGCGGCTTCGGAGCTACGAGTTGCGGCTGCTCGGGCCCGGCGTGCCGGCGGTCGAGGTCACGCACCGTCATGAGCGTTTCGAGCTGCACCTCCGGATCTCGCCGGATCCCGTGCGCGATGTGCTGGTGATCGAGCTTCGGCTCGAGGGCGACGCCGCACTCCGCCCCTACGTGCTGCTGGCGCCGCATCTGGGCGACACGGGCTGGGACAACCGGGCCACCGTGATGGAGCTCGGCGGGCGGCGGGTGCTGGCCGCCGAGCACGAGCCCTTCGGCCTGGCGCTCGCCGCCGTCGACGCGCGGCAGCGCGACGCGTTCGGCAGGGTCAGCGCCGGCTATGTGGGGTCGAGCGACGGCTGGCAGGATTTCCACCGCAATGGTGCGATGCGCTGGCAGCACGGCAGGGCCGGTCCCGGCAACGTGGCGCTCATGGGCGAGCTTGCGCCCTTCGCGCTTCTCGGGCTCGGCTTCGGTGGCACGGCGCAGTCGGCGGCGACCCTGGCCGTCTCGAGCCTGCTCGGCTCCTTCGACGATCTTCTGGCGCGCCAGCACGACGACTGGCGGCAGTGGCACGAGGGCACGGAGGCGCGCTGCGTCGTGGGAGAGATCGCGCCGGCGCGCCTCGAGGAGCCGCTGCGGCTCTCCTCCATGGTGCTGCGCGCGCAACGCGACCAGACCTATCCCGGAACGATGGTGGCGAGCCTCAGCGTGCCCTGGGGCAACACGCGCGACGACCGTGCCGGCTACCATCTGGTGTGGCCGCGCGACCTCGTGGCCTGCACGACAGCGCTCCTCGCGCTCGGGGCCGTCGACGAGGCCAGGGACAGCCTGCGCTATCTGATCGCCACACAGGCGGCCGACGGCCACTGGGACCAGAACATGTGGCTCGGCGGCACGCCGCACTGGACCGGCATTCAGCTCGACGAGGCGGCGGCACCGGTGCTGCTCGCGGCGGCACTCGACGAGCGCGATGCCCTGGACGGCATCGAGGTCGGCCGCATGGTGGCGGGTGCGCTCCGCTTCATCGCCCTGACGGGGCCGGCGAGCGACCAGGACCGCTGGGAGGAGAATGCCGGCATCAACGCCTTCACGCTGGCCTTCCTCATCGCCGCTCTGGTCGAGGGGGCGCGTTTCGTCGACGAGGCGGATGCGGCGCTCGCCACCGCGATCGCCGATTTCTGGAACGCCCATATCGAGCGCTGGATGGTGGTCGAGGGCACGGATCTGGCGGAAAGGCTGGGGGTCGAGGCCTACTACACGCGGCTCGCCCCGCAAGAGGTCATGACCGAGGCCCGGCCCCTGCATCACCTCCTGATGCTGAAGAACCAGGGCTGGAATGCGGGCCCGGTGCCGGCCGACGAGGAGGTCAGCACCGATTTCCTGCAGCTCGTGCGCTTCGGCCTCCGCTCGCCCGAGGATCCGATCGTCCAGGCCAGCCTTCGGGTGATCGACGCGCTGCTGAAGGCGGACACGCCGAACGGGCCGGTCTGGCGGCGCTACAACGGCGACGGCTATGGCGAGCACGAGGACGGCCGGGCCTTCGATGGCAGCGGACGGGGGCGGGGCTGGCCGCTCCTCACCGGCGAGCGCGGCCATGTCGAGCTGCTCGCCGGCCGCGATCCCTTGCCCTACCTCGACGCCATGACCGCCATGGCCGGCCCGTGCGGGCTCCTGCCGGAGCAGGTCTGGGACGCCGAGGCCCTGCCCGAAAGGAACCTCTTCCCGGGCGAGCCGAGCGGCTCGGCCATGCCTTTGGGCTGGGCGCATGCCGAGTACATCAAGCTCGCCCTCTCGCGCCAGCTCGGCCATCCCTGCGACCGGCCGGCGGCGACCTGGCAACGCTACGGCGGCAAGGCACCGAAGGCGCAAAGGCATTTCTGGCTGCCGCACGCGCCGATCGCCAGCCTGCCCGAGGCTTCCACGCTGACGCTCGCCTTTCCGGAGCAGGTTCACGTCCATTGGGGCGTCGACGGCTGGCAGGAGGTGGTGGACGAGGCGGCGAAGCCGCTCGGGCTCGGCCTGCACGGCATCGAGCTCGAGCCGGACCGGCTCGGCCCGGCGACCCGCGTCGACTTCACCTGGCGGACCGAGAGGGGCGAATGGAGCGGCCGCGACGCCGCCGTGGCGCGCGGCTAGGGCCCTCTTCGCACGCCCATCTCGTCTCCTGAACGCCTGCCGGCGATCAGCGGCTTGGTGGCGACGAGGCCGCCGAAGAGGATGCCGCGCGGGCCCGGCGAGGCCGACGAGCGTCCTCTCGAGGCTTCGGACATGGATGCTTGGCCCGGTTGGGTCGGCAAGCGCACGACGACTGGCTAGGGGTTGGCCCCGACCTTGTCGATCCGGTAGTCGCGCGCCGCGTTGTCGTGGAAGAGGGCTCGCTGCTCGTCTGGCGTCAGGTCCTGAACGATGTCGGCGAAAACGGCGAACATCTCGCCATAGCCCGCATGGAGGCCGGCGACCGGGAAGTCGGAGGCGAACATGGCGCGGTCGGGGCCGAAGGCCTCGAGGCAGTCGAGGACGACGGGCCGGAGGCTCGCCTTCGTCCATTCGTGATCGTAGGCGACGAGATCGGAGATCTTGAGGCGGACGTTGGGCCGCTTGCCGAGCTCGGCGAGGCCGCGCCGCCAGCGGTCCATGCCTTCCGGATCGCGGTCGACGGGGCTCGCGGCGTGGTTGACGATGATCAGCGTTTTGGGGAAGCAATCGGCGAGCGCCGCCGCGTCGGCGAGCTGGCCCGGGTAGATCATCATGTCGAAGGAGAGGCCGAAGGGCTCGAGGAGCGCGAAGCCGGCCCGCCATTGCGGGTCGGTCATGTGGTCGGCGCGTTCGACGAAGGTTTTCACCGGGTCCTGGTGCCAGCTCAGGATGAAACGCACGCCGCGGACGAAATCGAAGGCGCAGTGCGCCTCCAGCATCCGGCCCACTTTCGGATCATCGAGGGGGGCGTGGACCACGGCGACCGTCGGCAGGCGATGCCGGCGCTTCAGCTCGGCGAGCCAGCGCGTCTCGCCGACCGGATCGCCGCGGTCCCAGCCGGCCTCGATATGCACCGAGCCCCTGAGATCGAGCCCCAGCGCGTCGCGCTCGAGATCGTCCGGCAGGTAGTTCCGATAGAGCGGGGCCGGATCGCCGAAGACCCTCATGCGGCCGGGCTCCGGCACGAGCCAGGGGTTCTTCCCCTGCTTCAGGTCCCAGAGGTGGTGATGAGCGTCGATGATCGGCCCCCGGTAGCACCCGTCTTCCTGGTCGTCCCGCACGCCCATCGTCTCGCTCCTACTTGATGCCGGCCCGCATGAAGCTCTGGACGAACTGGCGCTGGAAGAGGAGGAAGCCGATCAGGAGCGGTGCCGAGGTGACGAGGGTCGCGGCCGTGATGACGGACCAGTCGATGCCCTGGTCGACGGAGGCGAAGACCTGGAGGCCCACGGTGACGGGGCGGGTCTCGACCGAGCTGGTGACGATCAGCGGCCAGAGGAAGTTGTTCCAGTGGAAGCTGACCGAGACGAGGCCGAAGGCGACGTAGATCGGCCAGGCGAGCGGGACGTAGACGCGCCAGAGGATGCCGAGCGTGGTGCAGCCCTCGATCCTTGCGGCGTCGTCGAGCTCCTTCGGCACCGTCTTGAAGGTCTGGCGCAAGAGGAAGATGCCGAAGGCCGAGGCCATGTAGGGCAGGCCGATGGCGAGGATGGTGTCGAGGATGCCGAGCTCGCTGACGATCCGGTAGTTCTCGACGAGGAGCACGTCCGGCGTGATCATGAGCTGGACGAGGACCAGGAAGAAGAGGAGGTCGCGGCCGAAGAACTCGAGCCGCGCGAAGGCGAAGGCGGCGAGCGTGCTGATCACGAGCTGTCCGGCGAGCGTCATGGCGACCAGGATCAGCGTGTTCAGCATGTAGCGGGCGAAGGGGGCGGCCGCCATGGCCCGGACGAAGTTCTGGAGCGTCAGGGGGGCGTCGAGCTCGAAGCGCGCGGCGTAGATCGGCGGGTGGAAGGCGGCCCAGAGCGCGAAGAGGAGCGGCAGGAACCAGAGGAAGGCGAGGAGCCAAGCGCCGGCGGTGACCAGGAGGCGGTCGAGGCCCGCACCCTTGTCGACGATGCGGGCGGCCGTCGGGCCCTCGGCGAGGGTGGCGCCCGTCACCGGTAGTGGATCCGCTTGTCCAGCACGGTCACCTGCAGCACCGAGACGGTGACGAGCACGGCGAGGAGGACGACGGTGAGGGCGGCGGCGTAGCTCGTGTCCCAGAACTTGAAGCCGGTCTCGTAGATGTAGAAGAGCAGGAGCGAGCTGGCGTTGCTGGGTCCGCCGCCGGTCATGGCGACGATGTGGTCGACGACGCGAAAGGCGCCGATCACGGCGTTGACCAGGACGAAGAGGGTGGTGGGCATCAAGAGCGGCAGGACGATGCGGCGGACGTAGTGGAGGTCGGAGGCGCCCTCGAGCTTGGCCGCCTCCTTCAGGCTCGGCGGGATCGACTGGAGGGCGGCGAGGTAGAAGATCATGAAGAAGCCCGCCTCCTTCCAGACCGAGACCGCCATGACGCTCCAAAGGGCCGTCTCGGGCGAACCGAGGAAGTTGACGTCCGGTCCGCCGAAGAGGGCGATGATCTGGTTCAAGAGGCCGAAGCCCGGCGTGTAGAAGAAGAGCCAGATATTGGCCGCCGCCACCATCGGCAGGACGGTCGGCGTGAAGTAGGCCATGCGGAGCAGGCCGCGCCCGGCGAGCCGCTCGTTGACCCAGAGCGCCATGAGAAGGGCGATGCCGATCGAGAGCGGGATGGTGACGAGCGCGTAGAGGAAGTTGTTCCAGACGACCTGCAGGAAGATGGGGTCGTCCGTGATCATGCGGCGGTAGTGGTCGAGGCCGATGAAGCGGGCCGGCCGTCGGCCGCGCGGGGTCGAGAAGAAGCTCGCCCAGAGGGTCGCGAGGGTCGGGTAGTGGGTGAAGGCGGCGAGCAGCACCATGGCCGGCAGCAGGAGCAGCCAGGCATGGACGGTGGTGAGGAGGCGCCGGTTCATGGAAGGTCGGCCGGGGGCCGGGCCGTCGGCCCGATCCCTCCGGCCCCGGGCTCAACGATAGGGGGCGAGGATGCGCATCGCCTCCTCCTGCGCCGCGGCGAGCGCCGCTCCGGGCTCGGCCGTGCCGGTGATCGCCGCCTGCAGCGCGTCGTTGAAGACCTTCGTCACGCGCTGGTTCTCGTGGGTCGAGAGCTCGGCCACGGCGAACTCGAGCTGGTCGCGGGCGACGGTCGCCGGCGGGAAGTCGTTCGCGTATTCCTGCATGGCCGGGGTCTCCCAGGCGGCCGGGCTGGTCGCCACGTAGCCCGTCTTGATCGACCAGTCGGCCTGGTTCTCCGGCGTGGTCAGCCAGCGGATGAAGTCGAGGCAGGCCTGCTCGCGCTCGGGGTCGCTGTGCAGGATGAAGAGGTTGCCGCCGCCGGTGGGGGCGCCGCGCCGGACATGCGCCGGCAGCATGGCGACGCCGAAGTCGAAGGGCGCGTTGTTGCGGACATTGGTGAGGTTGCCGGTGGTCGTCCACATGGTCGCGGTGCGGCCCTGGAAGAAGTCCTGGGGTGTGGTGCCCCACTCGATGATGCCGGGCGCCATGACGCCGTACCTGGTGCTGAGGTCCACCATGTATTGCAGCGCCTCGACGACCTTCGGATCGTCGAAATAGACCTCGTTGCCGTCCTGGTTCATCAGGATGGCGTCGTTTTGCGCGGCCAGGCCCTGGAAGAGCCAGTAAGGGAAGCCCGAGGACGGTATCTGCACGCCATACTGGGTGACGTTGCCGCCCGAATCCTTCAGCGTCAGCTTCTTGCCGAACTCGACCTGCTCGTCCCAGGTGGCCGGCGGCACCTCGGGGTCGAGCCCGGCGGCGGCGAAGGCTTCCTTGTTCCAGTAGAGGACGGGGGTCGAGCGCTGGAAGGGGACGCCCCACATCTTGCCGTCGATGCTGCCGTTCTCGAGGAAGGCCGGGTAGAAGCTCTCGAGCCAGGCCTTCTCCTCGTCGCTGGTCGCCACGTCCGAGATCGCGACGATCATGTCCTCGTCGTAGAGGGTGAAGGTGTCGACCGCGAGCAGCACCGCCATGTCGGGCGGGTTGCCGCCCTTGAAGGCGGTGACGGTCCGGGTGATCGTGTCCTGGTAGCTGCCTGTATAGACCGGCAGGATGGTCACGCCCTCGGTCTGGTCGCTGTAGGTCTTGGCGTAGCCGTCGATGATGGCGGTGATCGGCCCGCCGACGGCGACCGGGAAATTGAGCGTCAGCTCGAGCTCGGCGCGCGCCATGGGTGCCGCCGTCAGAAGGGCCGCGAGTGTCGCGGTGGCGAGGGTGGGCAATCGGCTCATCGGTCAACTCCTCCCAGGATGCGTCGTTGGTCGGCGGGGTCGGTGGCCGCGAGCGCGACGCGGCGGCCATCGTCGGCGAAGAAGGCGAGATCGGCCGCCGCGTAGGCGAGCTCGAGGGTCGAGCCCGGCGCCGCGGCGGCGTGGCCCGGCACGCGGGCCTGCAGGGCATGGCCGCCGAGCTCGCAGACGAGGACGGTATCGGCGCCCTGGTAGTCGAGGTCGAGGACCTCGATCTTGAAGCCCGGGCCGGCGCCCGGCAGGAGCGCCTCCGGGCGGATGCCGAGGGTGAGCTCGCCCGCCCCGGTCGTGGGTGCCTTCGCCACGACGGGGCCGGTCGTGCCGGCGACCACGAGGCCCGAGGCGGTCGCCTCGAGCGGCAGCAGGTTCATCGGCGGCGTGCCGACGAAGCTCGCGGCGAAGGCGGTGGCCGGCTTGCGGTAGAGCTCGGCGGGTGCCGCGTCCTGCTCGATCCTGCCATCCCGCATCAGGACCACCTGGTCGGCCATGCTGAGCGCTTCGGCCTGGTCGTGGGTGACGTAGATCATGGTCATGTCGAGGCGGCGCTGCAGGTCCCGGATCTCGTGGCGCATCTCGGCGCGCAGCTTGGCGTCGAGATTGGAGAGCGGCTCGTCCATGAGGCAGAGCCGGCTCTCGGCGACGATGGCGCGGGCCAGGGCCACGCGCTGCTGCTGCCCGCCGGAAAGCTGGGCCGGCTTGCGGCCGAGCAGCCCCTCGAGCCCGAGAATGCCGGCCGCGCGCTCGAGTCGCCGCCGGCGGTCGGCGGCCGGGACGCGCCGCACCTTGAGGCCGAAGAGCACGTTCTCCGCGACCGAGAGGTGCGGGAAGAGCGCGTAGTTCTGGAAGACCATGGAGAGCCCGCGCCGCGCCGGCGGCAGATCGGTGACATCGACGCCGTCGATGCGGATCCGGCCCGAGGTCGCGGTGTCGAGCCCGGCGATCAGGCGGAGCGTCGTCGACTTGCCGCAGCCCGAAGGGCCGAGCAGCACCGTGAAGGCGCCGTCGGCGATGCGAAGGTCGATCCCGCCGAGCGCCGTCGCTTCGCCGAAGCGGCGGGTCAGGCCGAGGAGCATCACTTCGGGCAAGGGCCACCTTCTCGCGCGCCTGCCGGGCGAACATTGCCGGCAGGGGTCACGCTAGCGGCGCCGCCCGGCGATGACAACTCCGGCCCGTCCCCGGGTGGGTGGACAGCGACCGCCGGCTGCGGCAGGGGTGGTGGCCGGACCGGGAAGGGCGAGGAGGAGGCCGGGCGATGCGCGTGGCGATCTGCGGCGGCGGGGTGATCGGCGCCTGCGCCGCCTGGTTTCTGGCTTCCCGGGGTGCCGATGTCGTGGTGGTCGAGCGGCATCGGGTGGCGGGTGCGGCCTCCGGCAAATCGGGCGGGTTTCTGGCGCTCGACTGGTGCGACGGCTCGCCCCTGGCACCTTTGGCGCGACGCAGCTTCGCGCTTCATGCCGAGCTAGCGGCGCGTCATCCCGGCCGCTGGGGCTACCGGCGGCTGCCGACGGCCGCCGTCTCGCTCGGCCGGCAGCGTGCGCCGGCGACGCCGGGCCTGCCCGGCTGGCTGGCGCCGGAGGTGCAGTTCAGCGGCTGGCTCGGCACTGTCGAGACGACGGCGCAGATCGATCCCGAGGCGTTCACGACCGGCATTCTCGACTTGGCCGGCGAGCACGGTGCCAGGCTCGTCACCGGTGTCGTCGAGGGCATCGAGCGGAGCGCGGATGGCGGGCGGGCCACCGGCATCCTCGTCGACGGCGGGGTGCTGCTGGCCGATGCGGTGGTGCTGGCCATGGGACCCTGGTCGAGCCGGGCGGCCGCCTGGGTCGACCTGCCGGCGGTTCACGGGCTCGAGGGGCACAGCCTCGTCTTCGACGATCCGAAGGCGGCGCCGGCGGCGCTCTTCGTCGACTGCCCGGCGCCGGGGGGTGGCGAGGGCGCGCCCGAGGTCTTCACCCGGCCCGACGGCACCACCTATGTCTGCGGCCTGCCGAGCCGCCGGCCGCTGCCCGAGGACCCGGCCCTGGTGGTGGCGGACGAGCGGTTCCTGACGCAGCTCAAGGCGATGATCGAGGGCTTCGCGCCCGGCCTCGCCGCTTCTCCGGTCCGGCGCGGCGGGGCCTGCTTCCGGCCGGTGACCGATGACGGTCTGCCGCTGATCGGTCCCGTCGCCGGGCTCGAGAGGGTCTATGTCGCCACCGGCCACAGTGTCTGGGGGATGCTGAACGGACCGGCGACCGGCGAGGCGCTGGCCGAGCTGATCCTGGACGGGGCCGCCTCGACGGTCGACCTCGGTCCCTTCGCGCCGTCCCGGCTGCCACCGCTTCGCGCGCAAGCCCCTTGAGCGCTGGCGCCATTGCGCTAACGTCGCCTTGGCGGGCCGGGCGGCGGGTCCGGCCGAGAACCGGCCGAGGGAGGCAGAGATGCAGCGAAGGACGTTCGGCGGCCTGGCGGTCGCCCTGGCGATCGGCCTGATGGCGCCCTGTGTCATGGCAGAGGACATGCCGCGCATGGGCGTGGTCGTGAAGATCGGCGGCATTCCCTGGTTCAACGCCATGGAGGTCGGCATCCAGGAGCGGGGCAAGGAGCTCGGCTGGGACGCCTGGATGGTCGGCCCGACCAGCGCCGACCCGGCGCTTCAGGTGCGCGCGGTCGAGGATCTGATCGCCCAGGGGGTGGACGCGATCGGCGTGGTGCCCAACGACGCCGAGGTGCTGGAGCCGGTCCTCGCCCGGGCGCGCGACCAGGGCATCATCGTGATCACCCACGAGAGCCCGAACCAGGAGAATGTCGACTGGAACTTCGAGATGGCCTCGCTCAAGGGCTTCGGCGAGGCGCACGCCAAGGTCTTCGCCGAGGCCACGGGCGGCAAGGGCGAGTATGCGGTCTTCGTGGGCTCCTTGACCGTGCCGGCGCACAATGCCTGGGCCGATGCGGCGATCGCCTATCTGAAGGAGAATTATCCCGACATGACGCTCGTCGCCGACCGTTTCGGCGTCGCCGAGAGCGTCGACGATTCCCGCAGCACCGCGCTCGACCTGATGCGCGCCCATCCCGACCTCAAAGGCTTTCTCGCCTTCGGCAGCCAGGGGCCGATCGGTGCCGGGCGGGCCGTCGACGAGCGGCGCAAGGGCGGCGAGATCGCCGTGGTGGGCCCCTTCTCGCCGGGCCAGGGGAAGCGGCTCGTGCACGAGGGCGTGATCAGCGGCGGCTACATGTGGAATCCGATGGAGGCCGGCCGGGTCTTCGTCACCATCGCCGACATGCTGAAGAAGGGCGAGGCGATCGAGGAAGGCACCGACATTCCAGGCCTCGGCGTCGTCTCGCCGGACGCCGAGACGCACAACATCATCGTCGATGCGCTCGTGCCTTTGAACAAGGACACGGTCGACGAGCTCGCCGACATGGGGCTCTGAGCCTGTGCCGGGCGGCGTCACGGGCGCCGCCCCGCCCATCCTCGCGGTCGCGCACGTCTCCAAGGTCTTCGGCGGTGTGCAGGCTCTAGCCGATGTCGATTTCGACGTGCTCGAGGGCGAGGTGCACTGCCTCGCCGGCGAGAACGGCTGCGGCAAGAGCACGCTCATCAAGATCGTGAGCGGCGTGCACGCGCCCGAGCCCGGTGCGGTGCTGCGCTTCGCCGGCGAGCGGGTCGAGGGGCTCACGCCGGTCGCCGCGAGGCGGCTCGGCATCCAGGTCATCTGGCAGGATCTCGCCCTCTTTCCCGAGATGACGGTGGCCGAGAACATCGCCTTCGAGGCCAATCTCGGGGCCGGCCCGCGCTGGGTCGACTACGGCGCCATGCGCCGCGCCGCCGCCGGCGTGCTGGAACGCCTGGGCGTCACCCTGCCGATCACCCGCCCCTTGCGCGAGCTCGGCATCGCCCAGCGCCAGGTGGTGGCGATCGCCCGCGCACTGGTCGCCCGGGCGCGCCTCGTCTTCATGGACGAGCCGACCGCGTCCCTGACCCAGGCCGAGACCCGGGCCCTCTTCGAGGTCGTCCATCGGCTCAAGGCGGATGGCATCGCCACCGTCTTCGTCAGCCATCGCCTGGCCGAGGTCCTGGAGATCGCCGAGCGGGTGACCGTGCTCCGGGACGGCCGGAAGGTCGGCGTCCATCCGGCCCTTGGGCTGACCCAGGGCCGGCTCGCCGAGCTCATGACCGGCGAGGCGCACGAGGCGGTGGTGCGCGCCCGGGACCGGAGCGAGGCGCCTTTGGTCCTCGAGGTCGAGAACCTGACCCGCTCGGGCGAGTACGCCGACATCGCCTTCAGCCTGCGCCAGGGCGAGATCCTGGGCATGACCGGGCTTCTCGGCGCCGGCCGCACGGAGGTCGCGGCGACGCTCTTCGGCCTCTCCGCCGCCGAGCGCGGCACCATCCGCCTTCTCGGCCGGACGCTCCGGCTCCGTTCCAACCGCGACGCCATCCAAGCCGGGATCGCCTACGTCTCGGAGGATCGCCTCGCGCTCGGCCTCGTCCAGCCGCAGCCGATCTCGGCCAATATCGTGATCACCGTGCTCGATCGGCTCCTCGGGTTCATGGGCCTGCTCGATCCGGCGAAGGAGCGGCGGCTGGTCGAGGCCTGGATCGACCGGCTCAGGATCAGGATCGGCCGGCCGGAGGACGCCGTGGCGACGCTCTCCGGCGGCAACCAGCAGCGGGTGGTGCTGGCCAAGTGGCTGGCGACCGAGCCGCGCCTCTTGATCCTCGATTCGCCCACGGTCGGCGTCGACATCGGGGCGCGCGCCGGCATCTTCCGGATCGTGCGCGAGCTGGCGGCGGGCGGGCTCGCCATCCTGATGATCTCCGACGAGATTCCCGAGCTCTACCACAATGCCGACCGCATCCTGCACATGCGCGCCGGGCGGATCCTGGGCGAGTTCCGGCCGGGGTCCGTGCCGATCGAGGCGATCGAGGCGGCCGTCCATGCCTGAGGCCGGAGGGCGAGGCTGGCTGCCGCGCTCGACCGAGGGCTGGCTGATCCTCGTCATCCTCGTCTTCGCGGGCTTTCTCGGCCTCGCCACCGACACCTTTTTGACCCTCGCCAACATCTTCGATCTGCTCAACATCAGCGCCTTCAACGCCATCATGGCGGTCGGCCTGCTGGTCGTGCTGGTCGCCGGCGGCATCGACATCTCCTTCGCCGTCGCCGCCTCCGTGGTCCAGTACCTGACGGCGGTCACGGTCATGCGGCTCGGCGGCGGCAACTGGATCGTCGGCCTCGTGCTGGCCGGCGCCTTCGGCTTCATGCTGGGCGCCATCAACGCCGCCCTGATCCATTACTTTCGCATCATCTCGATCGTCGTCACCATCGCCACCTTCAACGTCTTCTTCGGGCTCTTGATGTTCGCGACCCACGGGCGGTCGATCTACGACCTGCCGGACTGGCTTCTGGATCGGATCATCGTCCTCGAGATCGAGACACCGGGCGGCGATTTCGCCTTTCTGACCCTGCCGGTCGTGGTCATGGTGGCGGTCGTCCTCGCCACCTGGCTCCTGCTCAACCGCTCGAGCCTCGGCCGCCAGCTCTACGCCATGGGCGACAATGCCGACGGGGCGCGGCGCATCGGCATCAACATCGCCGCCATGCATTTCCTCGCCTATGGCTGGCTCGGCATCTGCGCCGGCATCGGCGGGCTCATGCAGGCGCACTACGTGCAGGAGGTGGTGCCGAACGCCCTCTACGGCCGCGAGCTCGACGTGCTCGCCGCCGTGGTGCTGGGCGGGGCGCGGCTCGGCGGCGGCCGCGGCACGATCCTCGGCGCCCTTCTCGGCGTGACCCTCGTCACCATGACGCAGAACGGGCTGAACCTGATGGGGGTCAGCCCCTACGCCTTCCAGATGGTCGTCGGCCTCGTCATCCTGGTCGCCATCACCATGAGCAACCTCGAGGGCCTCCTCGCCTTTCTGGGCGAGCTCGCCTCGACGCGGCGGCGCCGCTGATGGCCGCCCGCCTCGCCCGTGTCCTGCGCGACCAGGGGGAGATCCCGGGGCTGCTGCTCTTCCTCGTGCTGGTGCTCGTCTTCTTCGGTGCCACGACGCCGCGCTTTCTCGCCGCCGGCACCTTCCAGTCGATCGCCTTCCAGCTTCCGGAGCTCGGCCTCCTGACGCTCGCCATGCTGCTGCCCATCCTCTCGGGCGGGCTCAACCTCGCCATCACCTTCACCGCCAACATCGCCGGGCTCGCCATGGCCTGGACCATCCAGCAGGGCGGCGGGGCGGAGGCGGGGCTTTCGGCCGTTCTGGCCGGGACGCTGGCGGCGCTCGCCGTCGGTGCCGCCGCCGGCTGGGTGATGGGCGTGGTCGTGGCCTTCGTCGGCGCGCACCCCATCCTCGTCTCGCTGGCCATGATGATCTTCCTGCGCGGCCTCGGCGAGTTCCTGACCCGGGGCGGCGACATCTCGGGCTTCCCGCCCTTCATCGCCACGATCGGCCACGGCACGGTCCTGGGCGTGCCGGTGCCGCTCCTCCTCTTCCTCGTCGCGGTCCTGCTCTGGCAGGTCGTGCTCGGTCGCACGCGCTTCGGCTTCTCCACCTACATGGCCGGCTCGAACATCGAGGCGACGCGCTATTCCGGCATCGACACGCGCCGCCTGCTCGTCCTCGTCTACGTGCTCTCGGGCGTGATGAGCGCCGTCGCCGGCATCCTCATGCTGACCCGCTTCAACTCGGTCCGGGTCGGCCACGGCGAGGCCTATCTCCTGATCACCGTGCTCGCCTGCTTTCTGGGCGGCGTCGATCCCTTCGGCGGCTTCGGGCGCACGGCGGCCGTGGTGCTCGCCCTCGTCATCCTGCAGACCATCGCCTCCGGGCTCAACCTGATGGGGGCGAACCAGCACCTCGCCACGGCCCTTTGGGGCCTCTTCCTGATCGCCGTCATGGTCGGCCGCTGGCTCTGGCTGCGCTGGAGCCGCCGCCCGCGCGGCTGAAGCGCCCGCCCAACGAACGCCCCGGGATCATTGACGCTCCGCCCCCCGACCCTGTAGAAGGCGGCCGTCCGGAGACGTGGCCGAGTGGCTGAAGGCGGCGGTTTGCTAAACCGTTATACAGGGTGAACCTGTATCGGGGGTTCGAATCCCCCCGTCTCCGCCATTTCTACCCTGACGAACGTTCTCCGCACGCGGACGCGGCGCTAAAACGCCAAGGAACCGCGTGGTTCGGGCGCGAACCTCTGGACTGCGACGTCGACACACCCGGCTCCGAGCGTTCTCTCTCCGCCATTTTTCTCTCGACCTCTGGACTGAACTGGCGCCAGTACGGAACCCTAAGTATAAGAAATCAAATCAGAAACGGCCGCTGACCTACCACCCAAATTGATATCCCCTTTGCCGGGCGTCAGTCTTCCGAGAAGAAATCCTCGTCCAGGCGCTTGAACTCCAGCACACGGCTGGAACGCACCCCGACACCGTGTTCGACCATCAGCTCCGTCAGGCGGCGTCCGTCAATCAGGATCACACGCTGCGGAATGCGTGATGCGAACTCGACGGCCTGGGCGGAGAACGTCGAGGTCGTCACGAAGACGCCCTTTGACGCGCCAAGGCCGACCAGACTTCCGGTGAATGCCTGGATCTCGGGCCGCCCGACCGCGCTTCCCGGGGCGTATCGTTTCGCTTGGACGTAGACGCGATCGAGACCGAGAACATCCTCGTTGATCACGCCGTCAACGCCCCCGTCGCCCGATTTGCCAAGTTGCTCGGACGCATGGCGATGAGAGCCTCCGTAGCCCATCGCCACCAGAAGTTCGACGATGACCTGTTCGAAGAAGCTCGGGCTGTTTTGAAGGATGCGATCCAGCAGGTCTGCGCGCAGTGCAGCGTGGACAGCTTTGTATGCGGCTTCGACCACCTCCTCAGGCGTCGCGGACGGAGGCTCCACTTCGGCAGCCGCGGTGACCGCCTCGGAATCGTCCCCACCCCGGTAGAAGTCGCGAAACGCCGGGATCGCAAGCAGGTACTTGGTATCGAGGCTGGCGGGCGGATTGGCCAGCACCTGCTGCCCAGCCGGAGTTATCGCAAAGCGTCCGCGCTTGGGGCTTTCCAGCAGTCCAGCCTTCGTCAAATAGAACTTTGCCCAATGGATGCGGTTGTGGAGCACGCGCTGTTTGCCGCTCGGCAGCATCTGCTCGCGCTCTTCATCCGAGAGACGGAATTTCGTCGCAATCTCAGCTTCGGCCAGTGGCACGGAGGTTTCGGCCTTGGCAGCTACCTCCAGGACCGGGAGCATGAGGGATTGATAGTCGGGGATGCTCATTTTCCATCCCCATACTGTTTGGCCAACCCCTCAAGCGTCATGTTTTCGGCTATGGCGTCGTGCGGGATCAGCACATAGGTCCACGGCTTGCCACCATAACTGCGCGCGTGCGCGCTGGCCTGCTGGCACCATCGGACAGCGACTTCCTTCTTGGCCAGCACTTCGCCGTCGGTCATCTGGTTCGACGCCTTGGGCTCCAGCATGAAGATCCGATCTCCGGTTTCGGCGACGAAGTCCGGCTGGTACTCGGGATTATCCGCTCCCCACTTGTAATAGATCTGGAACTGCCCCTTGGCTGGCTTGAACCACTTCAGCGCCTCGCGTTCGAGGATCACCGCGAGTTTGCGTTCGGAATCGGACTGGAATTTCTGAACCGGGTAAAGGCACCGGCTGAACCCGCCGAAGAGGTACTTCGACATGTTGCTCTTGTCGGTGGGAGAGGTGCGGAAGTCCAGCGGCTGCTCGCCCGCCGCGGCCGTGTAGGCGCTGGGCCTCAACGCGGTGAAGCCGCGCGTGATGACGACCTCATAGTCGACGTCCGTGTCCTGCCAGAAGTGCTTCTGCATCTGGGCATGGACGAAACGTGCGATCTCGCGCTGATGAAGACGCAGGACTTTGCGTGCATCATCGGCCGAGAGGTAGGAGCACAGATGAGAGACGACCTGCTCCGCGAGATCGTAAAGAAGATCGGCATGCTCGTCATAGGCCACGTCGTCGAAGTCGATAAGACCGCTGACGACGTAATCCTCAAGCCTCTGTTCGTCGATGCTGCCGCGACCGAGCCCGATCACGTCGACCTGCTCCGTCCGCAAATGTCTGATCCATAGCTCGTCATCTGGCGCCGGATACTTGATCGATGACAGATCGAGCGTGAAAGGCTTGAAGCCTGATTTCACCTCTCCCTTCGGCACCACCAGAATGCGTGGGATATCGATCGTTTGCTGAACGACGATCTCGGTGGTGCGCGCCACGACCGCCGCCAGGTCGGGCTGTTCCGTGATGCCGGTCAGTTCCATCTGGGCCGGGCGATACTGCGTCGCCACCTCCCTCAGCACCGCGGCCTGGACATCGGGCTGCTGAAGATAGGAGACGCTCGGCAGCTTATCGGGCTGGCTTTCGAATCTGCGGATCACGTCGTAGGTGATCTGGGCAATCCTCTGCTCCTCGGGACCGAACACCGGCGATGCCCTATTGGGCTCCGACTCATAAGTGGTCGCCGTCGGATGCTCGGGCTGAAGCCCCAGTTTCGCAGCAAGCTGCGGCTGCGAGACGATCGTGACCGTCTTTTGCTGAAGCTGGTCGGGATTGAGTATCACCTGCTGCAGGCGGATCGTGGAGTTGGGATTGTTCGCCTCCTCCACGATCTCCTGGAAGCGGTCATGCGCGACGATGTTGAGTCGATCCACAGCCGTAACGCCGGTCCGCTTGCCATAGGGAAGCCGAAGACCACGACCGATAGACTGCTCGATCAGCGTGCGCGCGTTCGCCGCGCGGAGCGGCACGATCGTGTAGAGGTTGGTGACGTCCCAGCCTTCCTTCAGCATGTTGACGTGGATGACGATCTCGGTCGGTTCGGACGTCAACTCGACACGGAGCAACCGCTCGACCATTTCGTCCTCCTCGGCGCCGGTCTTGCTGGAATCGACTTGGATCACCCTCTCCGCATAACGCCCTTCGAAGAAGCCCTCCGACTGGATCAGCTGCATCAGCTGGCCCGCGTGCGTCGTGTCCCGCGCGATGACCAGCAAGAACGGCTTGACGATCGGGTTACTCGTTTCGCGCGCATAGGTCTCCAGTTCGACCTTCACGCTTTCATGGAGCCGCACGCCGTCTTCGAGCTTCAGACGCTCGATCTGCTCCATCGACATCCCGGCCGGGTTGAAGTTCTTCCGGGTGACGACGGCAGGCTCCTTCACGAAGCCATCCGCCATGGCGCGGCCCAGCGGATAGTCGAAGATGACGTTCTTGAACGGGCTGGGGCCGCGGTTCGTCTCTACAAAGGGCGTAGCCGTGAGCTCCAGCCCGAGAACAGGTTTGAGCTCGTTGATCGCGCGAATGCCGGCCGACGCGCGGTAGCGATGCGACTCGTCCATGATCAGCACGAGATCGTCGAGCCCGGAGAGGTAGTCGAAGTAGCTCTCCCCGATCTCTTCGCGAAAGCTGCGGATGCGCGGGCTGCGCCCGCCCCGAACCTCGGAGTTGATCTTCGAGATGTTGAAGATGTTGATCGTGGTGGGGAAAAGCTGACCGCCGCTCGCGATCTGCCGCTCGTAGTTCTCACCCGTGGTGATAACCGGTGGGGCTACGGCGAACTCCGAGATGCCCTTCAGCACGTATTTCGGGGTGTTGGGCGTGAAGTCGGT
Organism: uncultured Geminicoccaceae bacterium; assembly: GCA_964402505.1. Lineage (GTDB taxonomy): Bacteria > Pseudomonadota > Alphaproteobacteria > Geminicoccales > Geminicoccaceae > SLRI01. The sequence continues at coordinate 22,083 of CAYOCP010000022.1, read as the reverse complement.
GATCAGCTTTTTATAGATCGTCAGGTTCGGCGCGAGGACGAAGAAATTGTTCAACCCATGCGCCAGGTGGAGATAGCCGATGAAGGCGCCCATCAGCCGCGTCTTGCCGACACCCGTTGCAAGCGCGAAGCACAGGCTTGGGAACTCCCGCTCGAAGTCCGTGACGCCGGGAAACTCGCTTTGAACGGCTGCAAGGGCCGCATCCAGATCGGCGCCTTTACGGGGTGGCACGATCTCCGTGATCCGGTCCAGGATTACAAGAGACTGCCGCTGCGGGGGACGCAGGCTGAGGCGGCCGGCGATGGAGTTCACATGACGGTTCATTTGCTGCCCCCCTTATTCGCGCCGAACAGGTCGGGCTGCTTCGATTTCACCATGCTCGGCGCACTCTCGTCGGCCGCGGGCTTTGGCGGCGCCTTCGGCAGGTTCTCGACGTTCAGGCTGTAATCGTCATGCCCCCACTCGCAGCGCGCGCGAATGTGGTTGGGAATCTTCTTGACGGTCAGGTTGGGCCAGCGATCGACGTTGCCGCGGAAAGCCGAGCACAGGACGAGGAGCGTCTGATCCGGCCCGACCTCCTCGCTCAACTGCTGGAGCTGCTCGGGGCCGAGGGTCTGGGTCGTGACATAGATGAAGTCACGCTCGGTCGAATGCCCCTGTTGCCAGTAAACGGCGTCGCTCGGCGCATAGGTGAAGCCCTCCAGCTTGCACAGGGCTTCGGCCAGCATCTCGGCATTGTAGGCCTTGCTGATGACCTCGCGGCCCCATTTGTCGGTTTCTAGCAGCGATGGCGCTAGCCTGAAGTAGCGGAAGCCGCCGCCGCCCTGCCACCCGACGGCCTCGGTGATGCCGCCCTTGTCGTCGCCGTCGATGACCTTCTTCAGTCGCGGGATGATGTGGGTATGGCAGTGCTCGCCCAGCTCCACCATGATCCATCGACGCCCCATCTTGTGGGCGACAGCGCCGGTTGTGCCGGAGCCGGCGAAGGAGTCGAGAACGAGATCGCCGGGATTGGTAGCAATTTGCAAAACTTTTCGCAATAACCGCTCAGGCTTGGGCGTAGGAAACACATCCTGAGAATCAAGCGCGAGCATTTCTCGCTTGGCGTCTTGATTGTCCCCAGAGTCTTCTCGGAGCCAAAGAGTATCCGGAACAAGGCCAGTGCCGACTTTATGCAAGAAAGACTTGAGTCTTGGCTTATCTTTCTCTTGGTTAACTCCCCACCAGATCAATCCCTCTCGCACATGCTCCTCGTGGCGCTTTTCATCATATCCCCAAACCCTGGTTTCGCTCGGGAAAACAATCGCACCAGTTCTAGGGTGCTTGATTCCGTAGTAAAGATTTGGTCGCTCTGCGCGCGTTTTGGCGCAGGTATAAACAACTGATTGCCACGGCCCACGGGGATCGTTATCGAGGTTCTTGTAGCCTTTCAGTTGATCTTGCGTTCTCTCAACAGGGTTCGGAGACCACCTGTCTTTTGATTTCGCATAGATCAATATATGGTCGTGGCTTATACTTAACCACTTTGCGTCGTTCTGCTTGGAGTATTTTTTTTGCCAAACGGCATTAGCGACAAAATTTGAACGACCAAATATCTCGTCGCATACAACCTTCAAGTAGTGCGCTTCATTATCATCGATAGTTATCCAAACGGTGCCATCTTCCGAAATCAGTCGGCGGAGAATTTCCAGCCGATCTCGCATCAGGCCAAGCCAGATCGAATGCTCCAAACCATCATCGTAATGAGTGAACGCGCTCCCCGTATTATATGGCGGGTCGATGAAGACGCACTTCACCTTGCCGGCGAACTCCTGCTCCAGCGCCTTCAGCGCGAGCAGGTTGTCGCCATAGATCAGCCGGTTATCGAAGATGTCATCCTCACCGACGCGGTGCGCGGCATGGTAGGATTTCTCGGGATCTTCGAGCAGGATGCGCGGCTCCAGCCGCGGCCGGTTTTCCTTGCCGACCCATGTCAATTCAAGTTTTTGTTTCTTGCTCATGTGATATTCCCGATCTGCGGCGCCTTCGCCGACAGAAAGTCGAAAAGGGCTTTTTGAGGGTATGGATCTGTCAAGACCACCTTGGCCTTAAGGGGCGCGATCGCAGGATCAGCGCCCAAGCCGTAGTGGTCGATCATGACATCGCGAAGCAGGGGAATGGCGTCTGTCTGATTGCGGAAGATTGCCAGGGGCCCCTTGAGTGCCGTCTTCGGCTGGACTGCGCCCCATAGCGTCTGACGGGCAAGATCGAACGCCGCGCCTAGCTCGGTCTTCAGCTTCGCCTCGTCGATGAGCGCAGGCCCGGCAATCGCCTGTCTGATGCGCTTTACCAGGACGAACCCGAGGCCATATCCCCCATGCTTGTAGGTGAGCCGTTCCGGGCCGTTGGCCGCTTTGGCCTCCGCAAGCATCCTGGATTGGATGTAGCGCAACGCCCGCACGGCGTTCGCCAGTTCGATACCCGTGAGCTTCGCGTTGAAGAGGTTCTGGTATGCGGCGGACTCGGTATCGAGAAGCTGGGCCGGCTCCTTCTTCAGCCAAACGACATATCGAGGGTCCGGCTGGAGAAGCGCCAACGCCTGCGCCGCCTCGTCGATGCGGATGCGCTTCGGGTCCTGCGCATTATCGGGCCCCTCCGCCTTGTAGGCGTAGTGGATATCGAGATAGGCGAGTTCACGCCGCAGCCGTTCCTGCTGATCGTCCAGGGCCGCGAAATTGGCGAGGAGAACGGGATTCTGGTGGTTGCGAGCCCGGGTGACGGCTTTACCGAACGCCTCGTCGGAATCAGATTTGATCAGCGTGACCAGGACAGAGGCGGCTGAGATGTCGGCCGTTTTGTTTTGCGCCGCATAGCGAGCCGATGACGCGATGGTTTGTGCGCCGTTGATCACGGAGAGACCTGTCACCTTGAACTTCTTCTTGTCTCGGGTGCCGTTCTTCGGGTCGATCTGCTCGCACAGGGCGGTCACGCCGTTGTTCAGGTACATGAAGTCGCCGGGATTGGTCGCGAGCGTTTCCCGGATTGAGCGGTTCACCTCCGTGGTCTGACCAAGAAACACCCTGATGTTCTTGGCATAGAGCGCCTTGCCGTGCTTATCGTGCAGGCCGACCAGATCGGCGACCTTCACCATGCCGAAGTAGGTCTTGCGGGGGACCATGGAGGACGCCCAATCGTGCAACGTCAGATTTGCGTCCACCCGCGGATAAGCCTGACCGGCCTGGAGATCCGCCGCAACCCGGTCCGAGCCATAGTCGACGGCCGCCTTTTTTAGGCGCTCCTCGCCGTGATCTTCGTCGTTCAGGAGGTCGTTGATCGCAGTTTCGGCGTGGTTGCTGATCCCGGCGCCGGTATGGGCGATGACCAGTTGAATATGCGAGCAGGCCTCCAGCGCCCCCTCGATCTCGGCCTGCCTGTTCGTGACGTGCCCGTTGAAGCCGGTAAAATCCTGCTTGATGAGCCGTCTCGCACCCTGGCAAAACGCATTGGCCTCGTCCTGGCTGAAGGTTTCCGAGGCCTTCAATTTGCCTTGGACAAGGAAAAGTGTTTCCGAACTGCCCTGGTAGTAAATCGCGTCGATGCCGAAATCGTCGAAATCATCGACGACAGCCGCTGCAGCATCCTTCGGAGAAATTTCGCACAGCTTATGAAGCGCGAACGCGCTGAAGGCGCGCGATAAGTTCTTCTTTGCCTGCTGATCGGCCGGCTTTGTCTGATCCTGCAAAGGGGGGAGATGCGGCACGAAATCCCGTGTGAAGGCTGTTTCCAGAAGAGCCATATAATCTGCACTGAGCGGAGCCATGGTCTGCATCTCTCCGTCAGTGAAGGCGCCAGCGAATCGTGAAAAGCGGAGCGAGATCGACCTTCTGCTCCAACTTTCCCTCGATCTGGGCGATGAGTTCGGATCGCTGCTTGTCGATCTCGTCCTGCGCGTCAAACAGCGACCGGCGCTTCTGATTGCGAAGCGCTTCAAGTGACTTGATCTGCTTCTGGCCGGTCAGCTTTTCTTCCAGAGTCAGGGCCGCGGTCGCGGCCCGTCGCGCCTCCTTGATCTGCCGATCGATCTCCTTGATCTCCCGCTCCAGGCCCACCTTGAGGTCGTCGGCCCAGCCGTCGAGCTTGTCCGCTTCCAGCTCGAAGAAGCGTGCATTCCGCTCCGAGACGGCGCGCTGGATTAAGCGCTGCTGCTCGCGGACCGTGGCGTCCAGTCGCGTGATCGGGTCTGCAGGAACGTCGATCGGCGCTTTGTTGTGCCCATTGAGAGTGAGGAGGCGCTCGCATGCTTCTGCGCTCAAGCCTTCTCCATCGTCTGTCTCGGCGGCCAAAAGGATGTGATCTTCGGCTTGATCGAGGGCCTCGATCGTAAGTACGCACGCCTTGAGCCATCCAGCCTGGGCGCTGAAAGGTTCCAGTATGCTAATCTTGCCGGAGTGGTTGGAGTAATCGAACGTGATCTCGGCAGGCGGCAAGTCGCGGCTCTGTGCCCGCGCCACCACGGCTGAACCAAGCGGATGATTGACCCGGTAGAGGTGCGCCTCGCCGGAACGGCGCGGCAGTTCATAAAGGCCGAGTGGGATTTCCTTGCCGTTTGCCCATGGCGGTCGCTCGGCGAGCGTGAACGAGGACGTGTTGTGGAAGTCTGCCACGCCGTTAAGCTCGTGGCTGGTCACACGCATCAGCAACTGCTCGAAGCGGTCCAGGTAGACCTTCGCATCCTCGTCACGCACCTTCAGCTTCTCGCGAACCTCGTCGTCGAAGTTCTCCAGGAGCTTCTGCCTCGTCTGGCTCATCGCCTCATTGATTTCGAGGCTGAGTTCCAGCTGCAGCTGATCGAAGGCGGTCCGGATCTCATCAGTCTGGCGGCACTGCTGATAGATGGCGGCAATACGCTTTTCGAAGTCGACGCCTGACTCAATGGCGCCCAAAACCTCATCGCTGGCACCGAACACGCCTTCGAACAATCTGAACTTCTCCGACAGGAGCTGATAGACGCGCTGATCGGCCTCGTTTCGGCGGTTGATGAAATTCACCACCACGACGTCGTGCTTCTGACCATAGCGGTGACAGCGACCAATTCGCTGCTCCACCCGTTGCGGATTCCATGGCAAGTCATAGTTCACGACCAGCGAGCAGAACTGCAGGTTGATGCCCTCGGCGCCGGCTTCAGTCGCGATCATGATCCGACCCTCCTCGCGGAAATAATCCACGAGGGCGGACCGCATGTCGGCCGTTCGCGATCCGGTGACCCGGTCGGAACCCTTATGTCTCTCGATCCAGCGCGCGTATATCTCTCTGGAGCGCTGATCGGTGTTCGTGCCGTTGAAGAGGACGATACCGTCCGCATACGGGCTATCTGCCAGGACCCGCAGCAGATAGGCTTGAGTGCGGCGCGATTCCGTGAAGATGATGGCTTTCTGCGCCGCCCCAAGCTCTTCAGCTTTTGCGAAGGCGACGCCCAGCGCCTTCAGCAACGCGAGGCCCTTGGCATTGTGCTCGATGGATGTGGCGAGCCTGGCGAACTCGTCGAGGTCGGCAATTTCCGCTTCGATCGCCTTGCGGTCTGCGTCTGTCAGGGGTTCGAGCTCTTCCTCGTCCGTCCATTCCTCCGCCGTGGCGTCGAGCGCCTCGTAATCCTCACCGAGGTCGTCTTCGAGGGAAGTCGCGGCCTCGTGCTTGCGCAACTTTTCCTGCAATCGGGCAGAAATTGACGATAGAGCGCCCGCGATAGCGAACGTTGAAGACGCGAGCAATTTGCGCAGGACCAACGTCATCAGAGACCGCTGACCCGACGGCAAAGCCTGAAGGTTGTCGCGTCTAAGGTAATCCGAGACCAGCTGATACAGCCGATCCTCGCCTTCGGCAGGGGTAAATTCCTCGACGATCGGTAAACGGCGCGTGTAGGGAATGTAGGCGGTCACCTGCCGGCGCAATGTGCGATGACAAATCGGTTTCAGCCGCTCACGAAGGACGTGGAACGTCCGTTCTCGACTGAGGTTGGCGAACTGTTCCCGAAAGCTCTTCAGATCCCCAAACGTATGCTCATCGATAAAACTCACGAGGCCGTAGAGTTCAAGGAGAGTGTTCTGAAGGGGCGTCGCGGTCAGAAGCAGTTTCTGCTTGTGCTCCAGCGCTCGCTTGAGCGTGTTCGCGATTACATTCGACGGCTTGTAGACGTTCCTCAGCCTGTGGGCTTCGTCGATCACTACAAGATCCCACGGCATGGCATGGACGTCTGCAGCCTTGTTCCGGGCAAACTGGTACGAGCAAATGACGATCGAGTCGGCCGCATCGAAAGGGCGGAATGATCCGGCTTTGATGGCCTCATTATACGAGCGAGATTCGAGGATCAGGCACGGCAGGAAAAATTTCTCGCTGAGTTCCTGATGCCATTGCTTGCGCAGATTGGAGGGCGTGATGATCAGGATCCGGCGCTTACGCTCTGCCCACCTCTGAGAGATGACGAGGCCAGCCTCGATCGTTTTTCCGAGCCCCACTTCATCAGCGAGCAATGCGCCTTTGGAGAGAGGAGATGAGAACGCGAAGAGGGCTGCGTCCACCTGATGCGGATTGAGATCAACCTGCGCACCGGCAACGGCCCCTGCAAGCTTCTCGACGCTGTCCGGAGCGCATCTTTTGGTCAGTTCGTGCGCGAAATATTTCGCGTGATAATCAGTGATCATCAGGCCTCCGTCGCTTCTTGGAGGCGTCGCCCGAGTCAGATGGCGAGGGTATCGGACTGTCGTGATGAGAGGCCTTCTGATGCTCAATCCATTGGTCGAGGTCCAGGCGCTTGAATCGCCATTGCCCACGCACCTTGAACGCCGGGATCTCCCCGCGTTGGGCCATCGTGTAGACGGTCTTTTCGGCGACCTTGAGCAATTGGGCCACCTCCGGCAGCGTCAGAATCTCGTCCGGCATGGACCGGCCCCTCATGGAATCGATGGCAAAGGATGCCAGACATTGCCGAGAGGCGCCAGAGAAAGTGGCTTCGAGGAGGCAATTATCGGTCGAGGATGTGCTGCCGCTGTGCCATCCACTCGCTGGGGAAGGGCCTCAGCAGGGCGTCCATCTGAAGGCCAACTGGCTGCCTTCCGTCGAGAATCATCTCCACGATGTCCGGGGCCAGCAGGGTCAGGCGCAGGACCCGGCACAGGTAGGACTGGTTGATCTTCTCCGCTTCGGCCAGCTCCGTCACCGAGGCGAATCGGCCGCTCTCCATGAGGCGCTTCCAACGGTGGGCCCGGGCGATCGCCTTGACCATGGTGTTGTCGACGCGCGGGCGGGGCTGGCCCCAACAGGCTCCCTCGGGCATCACCACCTGCTTGCGCCCGCCGCGCTTCCGGACAGTCAGGGGAACACGGACCGTCAGCGTGCGCCCGTGATCGGTGGTGGCGTCACCGGCTCTCATGCTGCCCTCCGCGGATCGTCGGCCATGCCGCCAAGCTCATGAACCAGACGGGCCAGCCCATCGATACGGAGGCGGATGTCCACGCCCTCCTGTCCAACCTCGACGCGCTCGACCAGCAGCTGGACGACGCGCGCCTGCTCGGCCGGGAACAGCTCGTCCCACAGGGGGTCCAGCCCTTCCAAGGCTTCCCTGACCTCAGCCTCGGACAGACCATCGATCTCGGGTCGTGCCGATCGCCATGTGCCGACGATCACCTCCGGGGTGCGAAGGAGGCCGCGCAGCTGGTCGACCACGGCGCCCTCGATCTCGGCGGCGGGTACGCGCCCCACCGGGCAGGCATCCGCGCCGCGTTTCAGAACGGACTGACTGACGTAGTAGCGGTAGAGCTTGTCGCCGCGCCGCGTGTGCGTCGGCGTCATGGCGCAGCCGGTCGGCCCGAAGATGAGGCCCTTCAGAAGAGCCGGGGTCGCGGCCCGTGTCCGGCCCGCGCGCATCCTCGGGCTCTCGCGCAGGATTCCGTGCACCTTGTCCCACAAGGCGCGCGTGATGATGGCTTCGTGCTCGCCGGGATAGGCCGTGCCCTTGTGCACGGCGTCACCGATATAAACCCGGTTGTTGATCAGCTTGTAGAGAAACCCCTTGTCGACGAGCCGACCGCGCCGCGTCCGCACACCCTCGGCGGCGAGCGTCCGGGCCAACGCCGTCGCCGAACCCACCTCGACGAAGCGCTCGAAGATCATCCGCACCGTCGCAGCCTCAGCCTCATTGATCACCAGCTTGCGGTCCCTGACCTCGTAGCCGAGCGGCACGAAGCCGCCCATCCACATGCCGCGTTTGCGCGAGGCGGCGATCTTGTCCCGGATGCGCTCGCCGATCACCTCCCGCTCGAACTGGGCGAAGCTGAGCAGGATGTTGAGCGTAAGCCGCCCCATGGACGTCGTGGTGTTGAACGACTGGGTCACGCTGACGAAGGTGACGCCGCCGCGATCGAACACCTCGACCAGCTTGGCGAAATCCATCAGCGAGCGGCTGAGCCGGTCGATCTTGTAGACGACGACCACGTCGATTCGGCCGTCCTCGGTGTCGGCGAGCAGGCGCTTCAGCGCCGGCCGGTCGAGTGTGCCGCCTGAGAAGCCGCCGTCGTCATAGGGCTCGGGGATGAGCACCCAGCCTTCGGCCTTCTGGCTGGCGATATAGGCCTCACAAGCCTCGCGCTGGGCGTCGAGGCTGTTGAATTCCATCTCCAGCCCTTCTTCCGTCGACTTGCGCGTATAGACCGCGCAGCGCAGCTTCCGGATGGGTTTGGCGGATGCGGGCGATTTCGTCATGCTTGGCCTCGCCGATTCTTGAGGCCGAAAAAGACCCAGCCGTTCCAGCGCGTCCCGGTGATGGCGCGCGCGATGGCCGAGAGCGAGCGGTAGGGACGCCCCTGCCATTCATAACCGTCGCTCAGCACCGTGACGGTGTGCTCGACGCCCTGCCACTCGCGGATCAGCCGCGTGCCGGCGATCGGCTTGTCGTCGGCGCGGATCCGGCGCAGCACGATGTTGCCGCCGTCGAGCTGCTCGCCCAGAGCTTCGAGGCGTTCGACGGTCGCCGGTTTCAAACCGCCATAGGCCAATTCCTGGATCCGATAGGCGAGCCGGCTTTCGAGGAAGCGCCGATTGTAAGGCGGTGCCTCCGTGTCGAAGAGTTCGCGCCACTGCTTCTTGAGGTCAGGCGTCGGCGTCGTCTTCAGCGCGGCCAGCCGGGCCAGGATGGTGTCTGTCATGGTCATGCGTCTCCATTGCAAATTGGAGTTCCATGACCGCTCCGGTCGGGCGGGAAGTGAAGGCAACTTTCTCCGCGGTCGCCAGATACTTGCCTTGACTGGCGTGCCTTGAGCCGAACCAGCCCGCGCGCGAGAATCCGGCAGACCTCCCCGATTCGCTCGTCCGGCGACATATGCCCAGGGTGGATCGGGTTCGGCATGTCCATGGCAGAGATCACCTAAGGGATTGGATTCCCTTGGCCTCTACTCACGGTGCGGACGATCCGTCCCAAGGCGATGGCTTTTGAATCGACTCCGGCAGGCATTTGCGATAAGAACGTAAGATGAACAAATGCGAGGCAATTATGGGCGGCTGAGATGGCTAAGAACCTGAAGAAATTCGTCAATCCCAAGTTTACCCGAACCGTCGATCTCGGCCTGCTGGGCCGCCTGTTCGAGCGCCACGGCGATGCCCTGAACGGGCTGGACCTTGGGATCTTCAGGGGCGAGGCCGCGCAGGACGAGGCACGCAGCGCCGTCCAGGATTTCTTCGCCGGCCCTGAAGAGAACTACCCGGAAGGACTCGTCGCCGACCTGCACCGGATCGCGGAGATCGGCAACGCGGCAGGCCTCGACATCATCCTTCAGCAGGCCGCGCGGCTCGGGATCCGCGTGACACCCGAAGCGAAGGATGACGAGCCGGAGGTTCACCAGGATCCCAAGCACGTCGCCCTGCGCGTCTTCCTCGATCATCCCGACGTCTTTGACGCCGCGTCGGACATGATGGCGCTCATGGCGCGCACGTCGCTCGCCGAGTTCGTGGGCCGCGACGAAGGCGTCGAGGCGATCATGGATGATCGCGCAAAGGCCGAATTCGAAACCGCCGCCGCCGCGATGTTCGAACAGGATCTCCGCAGCAATTATTGCCGCGCCGGCTGGTATGACGATGCCGACGAACTCGTCCTGGTGATCGAGCATGGCTCGCCGATCACCACGACCGACGTCCTGCAAAAGGACCAGAAGCGCGTGATCAGCTTCCGCGCCGCCGAACACGCGGTGCTGTCCTACAACTCCACGTCGGGCCTGTTGAAGATCGGCGGCGTGGCGAAGGCGCGCCGCGCCGATCTCGCGGAACTGTTCGCCGACAAGATCCTGGGCAAGCCCGAATTCTTCGCCGGCGACGACGCCCAGAACCTCTACACGCTCGACCCGGTGCAGCGCGCGGGCTTCGGCTTCGCGTTCAACCATGACTTCGATCCGGGCATCCAGCGGGTCCAGATCACCGAGGTCCAGGTCGACCGCGTCGGCGCCGATCCGAAGACCGGCGAGACACGAACCTTTTACTCCTATGTTGCGCGCGACGGACGCGACAATGCCCTGGCCAGGTTGGGCGAGATGATGCGGGGCGCTCGTCTCGGGTCGGATTGGCGCCTCAACCACATCGTCATCCGCGTTCATTTCGCGACCGGCGGCAAGTCGGCGAAGAAGGTGACCATCAAGCTGAAGCCGCCGGCCCACGCCATGTTCAAGCGTCAGCAGTTCGAGGGCCGGATCATGACGCTCCTTCGCCGCAACGGACTGCTCAATGACCGAGACGCTGCCCAGGCTGCTGTTGCGGCTGAGTGAGGCGGGCGATCCCGCAATTCTATGGGGCCGACAGGCGGCGCCTCATGCCGGGCGCGATTTCGAGCGGCTGCTCGATCATGGCGTCCTGGCTGAGCAGGCCCCGTCAACGGAATGGGATGTGTGCCCCGCGTGCGATTGCGGTCTCGACGCACGGCCCATCCATCAGGTCAACGGACGGCACATCGCGGTTTGTCCGACGGACCGGCGCAGCGACTTCGTTCTCGACGATGACGATCTGCGGAGCTTTCGCATTCATCCTCCCTCCCTGGTCCGCGAAATCGCCATGGCGTCCGGGTTCGGCGACGAGCCGGCGCCGGTGGCGGCAGGCGTCTGGCATCTGGGGGAGACGTCGGCCCAGTGGGCGCTGTTCCTCGCACTGTCGCGGGATGCAGTGCTTCAACCGGGAATGATCGGCCTGATGCGTTTGGTCGCCCGGTCGGTGCCCATCACGGTGATCGCGCCGGCGATGGCCGCGGACGAACTCGCCCGCTTCGTCGACGCTGCGATCGCCGTCATACCGATTGACGGCTGTCTGGGCAGGAACGCGGTGGGCTTCGCGATTGACCTTTCGACGCTGGAGTCCGCTCCGGCTCTGGAGCCACACCTCGTTATTTTCCGCCAGAGCCAGCGGGTGATTTTGGGCGGTAACGAGCTGCACGTACCGCAGCAGCCATTCAAGCTCCTGGTGAAGTTGGCCGAGGCTGTGGGAACTCGGAAAGGCCATTTGACCCCGCAGGAAATCGAGGCCGAGAACAGCGGCCGCAGCGCTGGCGACCTGATCCGTGACCTGAGAAATGCACTTCACGACGATCAGAAGACGCTGATCAGGACCCGCCAGAGCCCGACCCGCTATTTCCTGGGGCTGGCTCCGGGAGAGTTTGATCTGCGGCCATAGGGGCGCTGGCCCGCGTCACGACCTGTCTTCCTATTCTCGCCCATCCAAAACCCACCCCGCTCCCACCTAACGGATCGGCGGCTTCGGCAGGCTTGAGGTCATCAACAGCGATGACCCGAGGCCATGCCAATGCACTCTTCGATTTCCCGAGACGACCTTCAGATCCTTCTTCATGAGGCGGATATTGCGGCCCGCCGCCTCGTCCGCCAGCTGCGGCTTCCTCGCGCCGATCTCGACGATGTCCGCCAGGACCTTCTCGTTGATCTGATCGCCCGGCTTCCCGCCTACGACGCTGATCGTGGCACGCTCGGCGCCTTCGCCGGCGCCATCCTCGCCAATCGGGCGACGCGCATCGCCAACAAGGTGAAGCGGGAGCGTCGGATGTATGGCGCGACGCCGATCTCGCTCGATGAGGTCATTCCCGAGAGCGACGGGCTCACCCGCGGCGACCTCGTCGCCGAAGCCGACGGGCTGTCAGGGCTCTTCGGCCAGCCCGTCGATGCGTTCGCCACCGCCGAGGAGCGTCTCGATGTCGAGCGCGGTCTTGGCTCGCTCGAACCCGTCGACGGCGCTCTCTGTGCAGCCCTCTCCCGGACCACCGTCGATCGCCTTGCCGCGAGCGGGCATGGCGCCCGCAGCAGCCTCTACCGCCGCGTCAAGGAAATCCGCCTCGTCCTGACGGCGATCGGCGTCCGGGCCGCGTGAGACGGTTCGGCGAGCGCGTGAGTAGGAGCCCATCATGAACGTCATCGCATCCAGATTCCCCCCTGTCCGGAAGCCGCTCACCGAGATCGATCTCTGTGGCTGGGTCGGTCAGGCCGCGCCCGGCGACATCCTCGAATATCACCGTGGCTTCCTCGCGCTCGACACCATGCCACAGGGCACGCGCCTTGCCGAACGGGAGCGGGCGGAACTCGCCCGCGTCGCGCGCCGCGCCTGGTGGGCGGCCGAGCGCGGACTGATCCATCTCGTGCAGCGTCGCCACCGGTCGGACGATTACAGCTATCTCGCCATCGCCCGCCCGAAGCCGAAGCAGGCCTCGGTCTCGCTGTCCACACTCCTGTTGGCGGAGGTGGCGTGATGGCACCAGCTCGCGGCAACCGCCCCAGCCTCGACGACATCCGCACCATGCCGGTCGGCGAGATCGCAAAGCTTCCGGCGGAGCATCTGGCGCTGCTCCAGGAGGATGCCGACGCCGCCCTGGATGCCGCCAAGCGGCTCAAGGAGTGGCTCGAAGGCGCGATCGCGCTTCGCTACGCCGACGCGGCAGCGACGGTGCGCCGGGCCGAGGGCAAGGACACCGGCCTCGTCCGTTTCGAGGACGGCGCCGTCGTCGTCGCGGCCGATCTCCCGAAGAAGGTCGACTGGGACCAGTCGCTGCTCGCCGCACTCGTCGAGCGGATCCGTGCGGGCGGGGAGAACCCGGCCGATTACGTCGACATCGGCTTCAAGGTCCCCGAGCGCAAATACACCGCCTGGCCCACCGCTATCCGCGAGGCCTTCGCCGCCGCCCGCACGGTGCGGACCGCCAAGCCGACCTTCCGTCTCACCATCAAGTCCGAGGATACCCGATGACCAGCTCTGCTGCACTGACCCAGATTCGCAAGCGCCACTACGCGCTCGAAGCGCTGCCCGATACCGTCGTCATTCCGGTGCTCGGCGAGATCCGCCGCGAGCAGGTGGTCAAGCCGATCGAGGACGCCACGCTCGACGACATCGCCTTCGCCTTGCTGGGTGTCGAAGCCGAGTTCAGCGCCGTCGGCGACCGCCTGCACGCCTTGCGCAAGCTCTATGGTCTCGCCCGGCAGGCCGGCGCGCACGGGAGTGAGCGCGCGCTCGATGTCGCGTCGCGCAACACGGGAGGCCGCTGATGGCGCTGCGCATCGTCAGCGCCGACGAACGGCTGTCCGCGGCCGGCGCCAAGACCACCATGGCGATCTTCGGTCCGAGCGGCGTCGGCAAGACATCCTTGCTGAAATCGCTGCCGCCGGCGGAGACGCTTTGCATCGACCTCGAGGCCGGCATGAAGTCCGTCCAGGACTGGCCCGGCGACAGCATCCCGGTGCGCACCTTCGCCGACGCCCTCGACATCGGCTGCCTCGTCGGCGGGGTCAATCCGTCCGCCGACCCGAGCGGCTTCTTCTCCGAGGCGCATTACCAGCATCTCAGGGAGAGCTATCCGGATCTCGTTCAGATGATCGCGGGCAAGCGCATCATCTTCGTCGACAGCATTACCGATCTCACGCGCCAGGCCATGGCCTGGGCGAAGACCCGGCCCGAGGCCTTCTCCGACAAGACCGGCAAACCCGACACCCGCGGCGCCTACGGGCTGCTCGCCCGCGAGGTCATCGGCCTCCTGAAGCACCTGCAGCACGCGGAGGCGAAGACCGTGATCTTCGTCGGCATCCTCGAACGCGTCACCGACGAGTTCAACCGCACGACCTGGCAGCCGCAGATGGAAGGCGGCAAGGCCGGCCGCGAGCTTCCCGGCATCGTCGATCAGGTCATCACCATGAGCCTCTTCGCGCGCGACGGGGACGGCTGGCGGCATGAGCCCGAGCGCGGCGAAGAACGTCGCCTCGTCTGCCGCGCCGGCAATCCGTTCGGCCTGCCGGCGAAGGATCGCAGCGGTCGTCTCGATGTCACCGAGCCGCCCGACCTCGGCGCGCTGCTCTCCAAGATCAATGCAACACGGAAAGGATGACGAGCATGAGCTTCGACATGAACGACGCCGAGCCGCAGAAGAGCGGCGAACTGATCCCCGACGGCACCTTCGCCAAGGTCACCATGACCATCCGGCCGGGTGGGACCGACGGCCAGAGCGAGATCGACCGGGGGCTGCTCAAGGCCTCGAACGCGCCCGGCAGCGACGTGCTGATGGTGGATGCCGAGTTCACCGTCGCCGAGGGTCCGCACGTCCGGCGCAAGTTCTGGCAGATGTTCACCGTCTCCGGCGGCAAGGTCGACGAGCAGGGCGTCTCGATCGGCTGGAAAATCTCGAAGGGGAGCTTCCGCGCGATGATCGACAGCGCGCTCGGGCTCGATCCGCAGGACATGAGCGAGGCGGCGAAGGCGAAGCGGATCCTGCGCGGTCTGGCCGACCTCAACGGCATCACCTTCGTCGCCAAGATCAAGGTCGAGCCCAGCGACGACCCGCGCTACGGCGACAGCAACAAGCTCGACCGTGTGGTTCTGCCGAGCGAGCCGGAATGGCGGAAGGTGATGGACGGCGAGGTCCTGGCGCCGAGCCCCAGCACCCGCCCGCGGCCGAAGGCTGTATCGCCCGCATCGCCCGCAGCTCCGGCCTGGGGGCAGCCCGCCGCATCGCCGCCTGCGAGCGCTGCCCCGGCCTGGAGCCGGCCGGCACAGCCGGGCACGGCTCCGGCAACGGCCCCGGCAGCCGCACCTGCAGCGACGCCGGCCCCGAGTGGCCCGGCTTGGCTCAACACCTGACCGTCATGACGGCCGATGAGTGGCAGGCGCACGTCACGCGCGAGGCAGCGAAGGCGATGGGACAATGGCTCGAAGGACGCGGAAGGCTTCACCAGCCGATCGCCGCTCTCACGCTCCCCGAACTGGAAGCCATGGCGGCGAACGCGATCGCGCGGTTCATCGTCCTGGCCTCACACCGGATCAAGGATCAGCCGGACGACGCAGAGGACCTGACCCGGCTCTTGCTCGGGTAGCCGTCTGCGCCGTCTGCGGACGCGAGGCGCGGGGCTTCGGCTACGTCCACCAGCTGCGCTGGGACCGCTTTCCTTACCACCGCTTCTGCTCGATGCGCTGCCTCGATGTCGGCGCGGCGCTCGCCAACAGGAACAACGGGATGATCGACAAGACCGACATGGAGACCCGAGCGATCAAGGAGGCGCGCCGGTTCCTCGCCGAGACGCTCACCGAGCTCGACCTGATGGCGCCGTTCTACGACCGGAAGCCGGAAGAGATCGATCGGATCATCGAGGCCTGCGTCGACGGGTTTCAGGAGTCGATGCAGCGTCAGGCAGCCGCCCGCGACCCGCTCGACGACCCGATTCCCTTTTGAGGTGGCGCATGGGAATCGATCTCAACCACGGCTCCGGCTTCATCTATGGCCGCATCGGCCACGCGATCAGCGTGTCCGATCGGGTCAATGCGCTGATCGATGCGGCGCTCGTCGCGCGCAATCGGCGGCAGCAGCCGCGCGACTATCTCGGCGGCAGCCGGATCGGCGAGCCCTGCGCGCGCAAGCTCGTCTACGAGGTGACCCATACGCCCAAGGATGAGGGACGGGATTTCGATGGCGCGATCCTGCGCATCTTCGACGCCGGCCACCAGTTCGAGACGCTCTCCATCCGCTGGCTGCGCGGCGCGGGCTTCGACCTTCGCACCGAGCGCGCCGACGGCGGACAATTCGGGTTCGAGGCGGCGGGCGGCAAGCTGCGCGGCCACATCGACGGCGTGATCGTCGCCGGCCCCGATGTCGGCCTGCGCTGGCCCGTGCTCTGGGAGCACAAGGCGCTGAACGCCAGATCCTGGAACGACCTGGTCAAGCGTGGCTTGCGCGCCTCCAAGCCGGTCTACTTCGCGCAGGTCCAGCTCTACATGGGCTACCTGGAGCTGGAGACCGCCCTCGTCACGGCCCTCAACAAGGACAACGAGGCGCTCCACCACGAGGTGGTCGCGTTCGATCCGCCTTGCGCGCAGGCGCTGTCCGACAAGGCCGTCGATATCCTGCGCGCTGCGGCAGCCGGCGATCTCCCACCGCGGATCGCCGCAGCCCAGGACTTCTATCTCTGCCGCATGTGCGCCTATGCGGAGCGCTGCTGGGAGGGCGAGCGATGAGCTTCATCCCGTCTCCGCAGCAGGCGGCGGCAATCGCCGCGATCGAGAACTGGTTTCGGCGCGGCACGCGCGATCAGCAGGTGTTCCGCCTGTTCGGTTACGCAGGAACGGGCAAGACGACCATCACCCGGCATGCAATCGGCGAGCTCGGTCTCGAACCGATGGATCGCATGGGTGGTGCGGGCGGCGTGCTCTATGCCGCCTTCACCGGCAAGGCGGCCCTCGTGATGACCCGGAAGGGAACGCCGGCCTCGACGATCCACAGCCTCATCTACAAGGTCTCCGAGGCGACGCCGGAGGAAATCGAGCGCGTCACCCGCGAGTTGGAGACGCTGCGCAAAGGCGTGCGCGCCATGGGACCGGCCGAGCGCTCCTTCGCCGAGACCCAAATCCGCCGCCTCGAGCTCCGGCTCGCCGACATCCATCAGCCCCGTTTCATTCTGAACGAGCAGTCGCTGGTCCGCGACGCCGACCTGATCGTGCTCGACGAGGTCTCCATGGTCGGCGCCGAGATGGCGAGCGATCTGCTTGCCTTCGGCAAACCGATCCTGGTGCTCGGCGACCCCGGTCAGTTGCCGCCGATCAAGGGCGACGGCGCCTTCACCGACGCCGATCCCGACGTGATGCTGACCAACATCCATCGCCAGGCCGAGGCCAGCGCGATCATCCGCCTCGCGACGCTCGCGCGGCAGAGCGTGCCCATTCCCTACGGCGAGCACGACGACTTCGTCTGGAAGATGCGGCGCTCCGACATCGGCCCACATCAGTTCCTCAAGGGCGGTCAGGTGATCTGCGGCCGCAACGCGACGCGGCTCTTTCTGAACACCGCCATGAAGCAGGCGGCCGGCTTTCCGGACGCTTACCCGCGGGGGCTCGGCGAGAAGATCATCTGCCTCAAGAACCGGCACGATCTCGGTCTCGTCAACGGCATGTTCCTCGACCTATCGGACATCCGCGACGAAAGCCCTCTCGCGTTCAGCGCATCGGTGCGCACCGAGGACGGGACGAGCGTTCCCGGTCGCCAGTGGTTCTACAAGGGGCATTTCGACGACCACGTCGCCTACGACGCCGAGCGCCTGCGCCGCGATTGGCGCGACATGCGGGGACTTGTCGAGAGCGTCTGGGGCTACGCCATCACCTGCCATAAGGCTCAAGGGTCGCAGTGGGAGAACGTGATCGTCTACGACGACGGTCTCGGGCGGACCGCCGAGGACCGCGCCCGCTGGCTCTACACCGCCATCACGCGCGCGGAGCAAGGGCTGGTGATCCTTGATTGACTTCAACGATACCGCCCCCACCAGAACGCCCGCGGTCCATTACGATCTCGACGCCATCGTGGCTGGCCTGCGTGACAGGACCGGCGCCTGGGTGCCGCAGCACTTTCCGAACGGCCGTCGCAACGGCGACGAATGGCGCCTCGCCAACATCAATGGCGCTGCGCCGCGAAAGAACGGCTCCTGCGTGATCACGCTCAGAGGCGAGCACGCCGGCGACTGGATCGACTTCGACGGCGGCGAGGGCGGCGGGCCGCTGAGCACGCTGGAACAGGCGACCGGCCTCAAGGGCCGCGACCTCTTCGCCTATGCCGCCGATCTGGCCGGATGGTCGGCCGCAGCGCCAGCGCGTCGCGAACCCTCGGCGGTTTCGGCGAAACCGGAGAAAGACTCTGCCCGAGAAATCGAGATCATCCTCTCGCGGTCCATCCCGATCGTCGGCACGCCGGGCGAGGCTTATCTGCGTGCGCGAGGTCTCACGGTCCCGCCACCGTCCGACCTCCTGTTCCATCCGGATCTCGCGCATTGGGATACGAGGACCGGTTTCCCGGCCATCGTCGGCCTGGTTCGCGACCGCGCCGGCAGCGTGGTTGCCCTGCACCGCATCTACCTGCGCCCGGATGGGGCGGCGAAAGCCGAGGTTGAAAAGCCGAAGAAGATGCTGGGCCGCGTCGGCGGTGGCGCGGTGCGCCTGGCGCCGATCGGCGACGATGCTGTCCTTGGCCTCAGCGAAGGCATCGAAACGGCGCTCGCCGTGATGACGGCCTGCCCGGGCATGGCGGTATGGGCAACGCTCTCGGCCACCAACCTCGAACAGGTCGTCCTCCCGCCGGAGGCCCGGCGTGTCGTTCTGCTGGCCGATCACGATGCGTCGGGCGCTGGCCATCGTGCAGCCGAGGCGGCGGCGCGACGTCTCATCGCCGAAGGCCGCAGCGTCGCCATCGCCCTGCCGCGCGCGGAAGGCGATGACTTCAACGACCTCCTGATGCGCGACGGCGCGGACGCGGTCCGTCAGATCATCGACGCGGCCGAGCCGTGTGCAGTGGCGGATGGCACGGATGCGCAGGATGGCGCCCGAAACCGCCCGATCGGCTTCGTCGAGCCCCAGGGGCGCCTGCCGCAACTGCGCGCCGATGAGGGCGATCTCGCCCGGGCTCATGCACGCAGCTGGAGTTTGCTGCTCGCCTCGAACAGGACGCCCTGGCTCTTTCGCAGCGGCGGCATGCCGACATGGGCCGTGCACGACGATGACGGCCTGCCCATGGCCCGGCCGGTGACGGAAGAGCGCCTGCGCCACATGCTGGCCAAGCTCGCCGATTGGCGGCGTCTGGCGCGCAATGGCGATCTCGTTCCCGCACATCCGCCGACGCCGCTCATCAAGTCGCTGCTGGCGACGCCCGATCCCGGCCTGCCCGTGCTGGCGGGGATTGTCACCACGCCGGTCTTCGGCCGCAATGGCGCCCTCCTGACCGAGCCCGGCTACCACCCCGATGCGCGGCTGCTCTACCAGCCGGCACCAGGCTTTGCCGTGCCGCAGGTGCCGGAGCGCCCGTCGCCGGCGGAGATCGCGACGGCGCGCAGTCTCATCATCGACGACATGCTGGGCGAGTTCCCCTTCACCGGCCATGCGGAGCGGGCGCATGCCGTTGCTCTGATGCTGCTCGGCTTTCTTCGCGCCATGATCGACGCGCCGACGCCGCTTCATCTGATCGAGAAGCCGACACCCGGCACCGGTGCGACCCTGATGGTTGACGCGATCGCGACCGTGCTCACCGGCGTCAGCGCCTCCGTGATGACCGAGGGCCGCGACGACGAAGAGTGGCGCAAGCGGCTGACCGCCAAGCTGCGCCAGATTCCCTCGATCGTGCTCATCGACAATCTGCGTCACCCGCTCGACTCCTCGGCGCTCGCGGCAGCGCTCACCGCGCCCTTCTGGGAGGACCGCATTCTCGGGGCGTCCGAGATGACGCGATTGCCGATCCGCTGCGTCTGGATCGCGACCGGCAACAATCCCGAATTCTCCAACGAGATGGCGCGCCGCATCGTGCGCATCCGGCTCGATGCTCGTGTGGATCAACCCTGGCGGCGCGAGGGGTTCCGCCACCCCGATCTCATGAGCTGGGTTCGCGCCAACCGGCCGCGCCTCGTCGCGGCCTGCCTTACGCTGTGCCGGGCCTGGCTGGCCGCCGGCAGGCCACGGGGCGCGCGCATGATCGGCAGCTACGAGAGCTGGTCGCGCATCATGGGCGGCGTCCTCGAGGTGGCCGGGATCGAAGGCTTTCTCGCCAACCTCGACGAGATGCTCGCTGCCGCCGATGGCGAGGGCGCGATCTGGCGCAGCTTCATCGGCGGCTGGTGGGACCGCTTCGGGACGGCGGAGGTCGGCACCGGCGATCTCTACGAGGTGGCGTTGGCCTGCGAGCCCCCGCTGCCGCTGGGCGCCGGGGGCGACCGGTCACAGCGCACACGGCTCGGCAAGGCGCTCGCCCGCATGCGCGACCGGGTGTTCGATATCGACGGCCGCAAGATGCGCGTGCGCACGCTGGGCGTCTCCCATCAGGCCAAGCGCTGGCAGCTCACGATCGAAGGGGAACGTGGGGAACGTTTTCCGCAGGGTGTCGAGGCTCAAGCCGGGGAACGTTGCGCCGAAAAGGGGAACGTCGAAAACCAACGTTCCCCGGTACAACCCATTGAAACCAATAGCAAAGGGGAACGTGGGGAACATGGGGAACGTTTTTCGACACTAACGCATGTGCGCGGCTGCGCCCACGCGATGGAGGATGGGGAAAAACGTTCCCCACCTTCGTCACCTTCCCAAAGCGCTTGTTCCTCAACGGCTTGCACCGGGGAACATGCGGGGGAACGTCCCTCATCACGTTCCCCGAACGGCGCTCCGCCGGACTGGCTCAAGGAGGTGCTCTGATGGGCATGCTCCGTCAACTCGGCCGTCTCCAGGCGGCAGCGACCGGTCCGCCGCGATGGGTCTTCGATCGGAAACCCGACCCTTGCTCGCGCTCCTTGGAGACAATCATGATCTCGACCATCGAAACCGGCCCCGCCGCAGCGGGGGCCATCGCATTCCGTCCGCATCCGGCTCATGCGCATCGCGCCATTCTCAGCCTCGATCTCGGCACTACGACCGGCTGGGCACTGCGCAGCCATGACGGCCTGATCACAAGCGGCACGGTCTCGTTCCGGCCGAGCCGCTATGACGGTGGCGGCATGCGCTACCTGCGCTTCCGAAGCTGGCTGGAACAGATCGCTGCCGACGCCGGCGGTCTCGCGGCGATCTATTTCGAGGAGGTTCGTCGGCATGTCGGCACCGACGCGGCCCATCTCTATGGCGGTTTCCTGGCAACGCTGAGCGCCTGGTGTGAGCAGCGGACGATCGCCTATCAGGGCGTTCCCGTCGGCACGATCAAGCGGCACGTCGCCGCCAAGGGCAACGCCGACAAGGCCGCCGTCATGGCCGCCGTTCGCGCCCGCGGCTTCTCACCCGCGGACGATAATGAAGCCGACGCCATCGCCATCCTGCTCTGGGCCATCGAGACCGAGGGAGGTGTGCGATGAGCGGGGAGACGATGCTCAAACATGCCGCGTCGGTCGTCGCCGAGCGCCGCAAGATATACGGCGAGCCGGCCGCCGCGATGGCCGTGGTCGCCAGACGCTGGTCGATCACGCTCGGCCGGCCCATCACGCCGGCGGAGGTCGTGCTCTGCCTCATCGATCTGAAGCTGGCGCGGCTCGGGCACGATCCGAAGCATCAGGACTCGATCCTCGACATCGCCGGCTATGCAGCGGTGCTGCAGGAGATCGGACGATGAGATGGCTGCCGAAAGGATATGGCGGCGAACGCCGGTCGGCCGAAGAGGTCAAGCGGGAGGGTTGGCGCGAGCAGGGCCTCCTCGTCGTCAGCCCCACCGATCCGCGCCTCACCTGGCCCGAGCGAGAACTGGTTCGCCAGCTCGGCGAGAAGCTCTATGGCGGACGGCGCCTGCCGACGGAGCAACGGCATGGCTGATTGGACTCGCGAACAAGTCGAGGAGCGGCTGATCGAAGCTGCTGACGTCATGAAGCGCCTCCCCGAGGTTCGGGTGCAGGGGTATTTCTCGGTGTGGCCGAAGATCGTGCATGAGTTCGCTGATCTCGTCGGTCAGGAGCCGCCGCGCATGAAGCGTCCGCCGCCCTTGCCGGACGCCATCAGCCGCATGGAGGCGACGCTGCCCTGGCTCAGATGGCTGGAGCCCGACGATGCCCGGCTTGTCTGGGCGCGCGCCGAGGGCACGCCGTGGAAGCCGATCTGCTGGCGCTT
>CAYOCP010000021.1:0-78754 GCA_964402505.1 uncultured Geminicoccaceae bacterium | reverse complement strand
ACCGGAAAACCGCCGATGACCACCGCCAGCTACACCACCGCCCGGGACATAACCCGTTGGCGGGAACGGATCGGAGCCTGGACGCGCCAGCCCCGGCTTTGAATGAGGAATGGGTCCGCCCTGAGCCCGCCGACCCGAGCTCAACGGACGGTTGATCGAGCCACGTCGACCCGAGCTTGAAAACTCCTAGAACGGGCTCTTGATGCGTCCTCGAGGATTGCCTCGGTCGTGGATGGGCGCCTCGGCCCTTTCGCTGTCCTGTCGATTTTTTAGGGTGGCGGGCGGGTGGTGGTGCCTCGGTCCTGCCGGGGCTTGGGGGGAAACGACGGAATGGCGGGTCGCGGGCGGCTGTCTCTAGCCTTGCTGGTTCTCTTGCCGTGGAGCGCAAGCGCGGCGCCGGAGAGGCTCGGTGGCGTGGCCGAGGTCATCGACGGCGACACGATCCGGGTCGGTGCCACGGTGGTTCGCCTCGCCGACATCGATGCGCCCGAGATGGGCCAAAGCTGCGCGGGTCCCAAGGCGCTCGAGCGTTGCGGCCGGATCGCCGCCGCCTTTCTCGCCGAACGGATCGAGGGCGAGGTCGTGACTTGCGAGGTGGCGGGGCTCGACGCCTACGGCCGCTCCATCGCCACCTGCCGCCATCTGGGCCAGGACCTCTCCGCCTGGCTGGTCGCCGAAGGCTACGCGCTCGCCTTTGTCCGTTACTCGACGCGGCTCCTTCCCCTGCAGGAGGAGGCCGAGGCCAAGCTGGCCGGTCTCTGGCAGGCCGAGCTCGAGCCGCCCTGGACCTTTCGTGCGCGCCGCTGGCAGGTGGCCGGCGAGACGGCGCCGAACGGCTGCGCCATCAAGGGCAATATCAGCCTGAACGGCGGCGAGCGCATCTATCATGCACCCTGGTCGCCCCATTACGACCGGACGAAGATCACCGAAGGCAAGGGCGAGCGCTGGTTCTGCAGCGAGGGCGAGGCGCTGGCCGCGGGCTGGCGCCCGCCCCGGCGGTGATCGGCGTGGCGCGGCCGTTGCTCCCGGCCCGTCTTCGCAGAACGGGCGTGGCCGGCCCGCGCCGATGCGGGCTCCGGCCGAGGTGGGTGACACGGGATTCGAGGGCCTGGAAGCGGGGAGCGGAGACGAGGACGAGGCGGGGGCATCGCGCGCGAGGGAGCGCCTCCCGCCGGCTCGACGACGCGCCGGCGCGGCCATTGCCGGCCTTCGCGCCTGTCCCGGCCCCGGGGTGCTCGCCGGCCTCGGCCTGACGCGGAGCGTGGCCCTCTTCCGGCGAGGCATCTAGGCCGGTGTCGCCTGCAGGGTGGCGGCGCTCGTGGAGCGCCGGTCGAGCTTGGCGAAGATCTCCTTCAGCCGGCTCAGGCTGTAGGGCTTGACGATGAAGCCGAAGGCGCCCTGGCGGAGCGCCCTGACGACGACGTCCTGGGTGCTGTGGTGGGTGACCATGACCACCGGCAGGGCCGGGTCGGCCTGGCGCAGCCAGGCGAGCAGGTCGAGGCCGCTGGCGCCGGCGAGCTCGATGTCGAGGAAGACGAGATCGAGCGGGTGGCGGCCGAAGGCGTCCCTGGCCGCGACCGCATCGGCGGCCTCCACGAGCCGGAGGTTGCGCCGCGTCTCGAGGATGGCCTGGCGGAGCAGCATCCGCTCGCTTCGGGCATCGTCGACGATGAGGACCGAGAAGGGCCGCATGGGGATCGAAAGCACTCCGGGGAACGGGTCTTCGGCCATCCTGAACCACACCCTTTGCCAATTCGTTAACGCGGCGCTGGTCATGTCGCTCGTGGGGAAATAGACGTCGCCCATGTCAGCCGCCTTCGGGGCGATCGCACCCGTCATCCTTCTCATGGTCCTGGGCTTCGTCCTGGGGCGCCGTCCCTTTCCGGCCGCCGGGTTCTGGCCCGCGGTCGAGCTTCTGGTCTACTGGTGCCTCTTCCCGGCGCTGCTGGTGCGCACCACCTCGGGGGTGGAGGCCGACGAAGCCGTGATCCTCGGCATCGTCGCCGCCATTCTCGTCCCGATCGGCCTGGTCATGGTCCTCGTGACCCTCGGCGCACCGCATCTCGGCCTCGCCGGGCGGATGATACCGGCGGTGGCGCAGGCGGCGACCCGCCAGAACGTCTACATCGCCTTCGCCGCGGCACTCGGGCTCTGGGGCGAGGCGGCCCTGCCGTTCCTCGCGGTGGCGGTCGCCGCGTACGTGCCGGGGGTCAACATCGCGAGCGCCTTCCTGCTGGGACTGCACGCGGAGACGCCGCAGCGCCCGGCGGCGCTCGCGCGGGCCCTTGCCCTCAACCCGCTGGTTCTGGCTTCCGCCGCCGGCTTCGCGCTCGGGTGGACCGGCTGGCGCCTGCCTTCGGTGATCGACGAGACCTTGCGTCTGCTCGGCGGTGCTTCCTTGCCGCTGGCACTGCTCGCCACCGGTGCCGGGCTGGTCTGGCGGGGGGCGGGACGGCGCGAGCTTCTCTGGCTCGGGGCCGCGAGCACCTTCAAGCTTGTGGGCTTGCCGCTCCTCACGCTGGCGCTGGCCCTGCTGCTGGGCCTGCCGGCCCTGCCCTTTGCGGTGGTCGTGCTCTTCGCCTCGCTGCCGCTCTCGCCCACGGCCTATGTCCAGACGCGGGCGATGGGCGGCCATGCCGGCTTCATGGCGAACGCGGTGGCCTTGCAGACGCTGCTCGCCATGGCGAGCCTGCCCGTCGTCATGAGCCTGCTCGAGGAGGCTGCGCCGTGAGCCGTGCCGGTCTTCTAGCCGTCGGCGCGCCGGCGCTCTTCGTCTTTCTCTGGAGCACGGGCTTCATCAGCGCCAAGCTCGGCCTGCCCTACATCGAGCCCATGACCTTTCTGGTGCTGCGCTTTGTCGCCACGGGCGCGGGCTTTCTGGCGCTCGTGCTCTGGCTCGGCCTCGCCTGGCCCGGGCCGCGCGTGGTCCTTCACCAGTGCGTGGCCGGGCTCCTCCTGCAGGGCGTCTATCTGGGTGGCGTCTTCGCGTCCCTGGCACTCGGCGTCGAGGCGGGTGCGTCGGCCCTGATCGTCGGGCTGCAGCCGCTTCTGGTGGCGGCCGTGGCGGCGCCTCTCCTCGGCGAGCGCGTGGGCGCGCGCCAGTGGGCGGGTCTCGCCCTGGGGCTTCTCGGCGTCGGCCTCGTCGTGGCCGAGAAGCTCGGCCGTGGCCTCGGCACGCCTTTGGGCGTGCTGTTGTCGGTCCTGGCCCTTTTCGGCATCACGGCCGGCACGCTCTATCAGAAGCGGTTCGGCGCCGGCGTCGATCTTCGCGTCGGCAACGTCTTCCAGTTCGGGGCCGCGGCGATCGTCACCGGTGCCCTGGCGCTCGTCTTCGAGCAGCAGAGGATCGACTGGACGCCCTCGCTCGTCGTCGCCCTCGCCTGGTCGATCCTCGTCCTCTCCTTCGGCGCCGTCTCGCTGCTCTACGTGCTGATCCGCAAGGGCGCCGCGGCCCGGGTGTCGAGCCTCTTCTTCCTCGTGCCGCCGACCACGGCGCTGATGGCCTGGGCGATGTTCGGCGAGCGGCTGCCGCCCCTCGCGATCCTCGGCATGGCGATCGCCATGGCGGGAGTGGCCCTCGTCAACCGGCCCGCCGCTCGCGCGAGGCCACGTAGAGCCCGGCGGTCGCGATGATGGCGATGCCGGGCCGGGTCGCGGGCTCGAGAACATCGCCGAACCAGGCGTAGCCGACGATCACCGCCGAGACGATCTCGGCATGGCCTTCGCCGTCGCTCCTCGCCCTCGCGATTGCGAAGGCGGCCGGTGGCTGTCATAGTCGATGCCGGTGGTTCCCCGGAGACCTTTCGATCGACGGGGTGAAAAGGGAACCCGGTGAACCGTTCGCTCCTCGAGATGGGCGGCGATGCCGGGGCTGCCCCCGCAACTGTGAGCGGCGAGCCTTCGCCCGATTCCGCTTTCGGACCCTTCGGGGTCCGGGCCTGCCACTGGACCTCCTCGGGTCCGGGAAGGCCGGGCGAAGGCCTTGACCCGCGAGCCAGGAGACCTGCCACCTTCTTGTTTCTCCAGCTCCGGGGCGGGGTGTCCCCGGATGAAAGGCCGTGTCCCATGCCGCCCACCGACTGCCGATCCCAACCCTCCCTTCTGTCGCTCGAGGCCTGCGATCCGAAGCGGCTGATCCGCGACGCGCTCGCGGGTGCCGGCGGCTGGTCCCCCAAGGAGCTCTACCTCGCCTGGCTTCTGGCCCTGCCCGGCGAGATCGACGCGGCGCATGCCGCGGCCCTGCTCCTGCACCGGCTCACGGGTTCGGCCGCCGATCCCGCCCAGAGGCGGCTGGTCGAGCTGCTCGAGACCACGACCGCCTACCCGCGCGAGCGCCTCGACCCGGCACCCGCCGACCGCCGCGGGCTGCATTGAGGAGACCCGGATGAAGCCATCCTTCGGGCGGCGGAAGATCCCCGCCACCATCGTCACCGGCTTTCTCGGCGCCGGCAAGACCAGCCTGATCCGCCATCTGCTCGAGCGGAGCGACGATCGGCGCATCGCCCTCGTCATCAACGAGTTCGGCGAACGGGGCGTCGATCGCGACCTGATCCGGGGCTGCGGCATTCCGGCCTGCCGCGAGGAGGACATGATCGAGCTCGCCAATGGCTGCATCTGCTGCACCGTCGCCGACGACTTCGTGCCGACCATGCAGAGGCTTCTGGATCGTGCCGAGCGCCCGGACCACATCGTGATCGAGACCTCGGGCCTCGCCCTGCCCAAGCCGCTGATCAAGGCCTTCACCTGGCCCGCCATCCGCAATGGCGTCACGGTCGACGGCGTCGTCGGCGTGGTGGATGCGGAAGCGACCGCCGCCGGAGTCTTCGCCAGCGATCCCGAGGCGGTGGCGAGGGCGCGCGCCGCCGATCCCAATCTCGACCACGAGAGCCCGCTCGAGGAGCTCTTCGAGGAGCAGATCGCCTCCGCCGATCTGATCGTTCTGAACAAGTGCGACCGGGTGGACGAAGCGGGCAAGGCCCGCGCCAGGGCGGCCGTGGCGGCCCATCTGCGCCCCGCGGTGCACATCGTCGAGGCCCGTCATGGCGCGCTCGATCCCCTGGTGCTTCTGGGGCTGGGTGCCGCCGCCGAGGACGATCTCGACAGCCGCCGCTCGCATCACGACGACGGCGGCGAGCACGATCACGACGATTTCGAGAGCTTTTCGGTGCGCCTCCCGCCGATCGCGCGTCCGGCCGAGGTCGAGGCGCGCATCAGGGCCGTCGCCCGCGCGCACGACGTTCTCCGGATCAAGGGCTTCGTCGCGGTCGAGGGCAGGCCGATGCGGCTCGCGGTGCAGGCGGTGGGCAGCCGGGTCGAGAGCTATTTCGACCGCCTTTGGGCGCCGGGCGAGGCATCGCTCGGCACGCTCGTGGTGATCGGGCTCAAGGGCCTGGATCAGGAGGCGATCGCGCGAGGGCTCAGCCAGCCCACCGCCCGGCCGGTGGCGCTTCAGCCCTGACGCAGCGCGGCGGCCTCGCGGGCGAGCCCGGTGACGCGGTCCCAGTCGCCGGCGGCGACGGCGCTTCTGGGCGCCACCCAGGAGCCGCCGACGCAGAGCACGTTGCCGAGCGCCAGAAACGCCGGCGCGGTCGCGGCGTCGATGCCGCCGGTCGGGCAGAAGCGGATTTCGGCCAGGGGTGACGCCACCGCCTTCAGGTAGTCGAGCCCGCCCGCCGGCACCGCCGGGAAGAACTTCTGCCGGTCGTAGCCGCGCTCGGCGAGCTGCATCATCTCGGCTGCCGTGGCCGCCCCCGGCAGAAGGGGGCAGGGCGAGTCCCGGGCGGCGTCGAGCAGGGATCGGGTGAAGCCGGGGCTGACCGCGAAGGCGCAGCCGAGCCCGGCCACGGCGTCGAGCTGGCCGGGCTCCCGCACCGTTCCCGCCCCGACGACGGCACCCTCGACCTCGGCCAGGATGGCCCGGATGGCGTCGAGCGCCCCGGGCGTGCGCAGGGTGATCTCGAGCACGTCGAGCCCGCCCGCGACGAGGGCCCTGGCGAGCGGCACCGCGGTTGCGAGCTCGTCGATCACGATGACCGGAATGACCGGAACGCGGCGCATCAGCTCATCGACGGTGTGCATGGGTTTCATCTCCTCGAGCGTGGTGGAGCCGGCTTCGGCCCGGCCGGTCAGCCGGCCGCCGCCACCAGCGCCTCGACCTGGTCGCGCCGCGGCAGGGCCGGGATGGCGCCCCGGCGGGTGGTCGTCAGCGCACCGACGGCATTGGCGAAGCGGCAGAGGTCGAAGAGCGCGTCGGCATCGTCGAGGCAATCGGGCCAGGCCGAAAGCCCCGCGAGGAGCCCGGCGACGAGGCCGTCGCCGGCGCCCGTCGTGTCGATCGCCCGGACCTCGAAGCTCGGCACGCGGAACTCGCCCTCGGCGGTGAAGACGATGCAGCCGGCGCGGCCGACGCTGAGCACGAGCAGCCGCAGGCGCTCGTGCCAGAGGGCGGCGCGGAGTGCCGCGGGATCGCGATTGCCGATCAGGAACTCGAGCTCGTCGTCGCTGAGCTTGAGGAGGGAGGCGCGGCCGAGCCCATCGCGGATGCCGGCCCTCGCCGCCGCCGCGTCCGGCCAGAGCGGCAGGCGGAGGTTGACGTCGAAGCTGACGAGCTTGCCGGCGGCGACCGCCCGATCGGCGGCGTAGAGCGCCGTCTGGCGCGGCTGGGGTGCCGCGAGGCTTATGGAATCGAAGTGGAAGATGGCGGCGGCCTCGATGGCACCCGTATCGACCTCGTCGGGCGTGAACAGCATGTCGGCGGAGGGATTGCGGTAGAACATGAAGTCGCGATCGCCGTCGGCCTTGAGGCTGACGAAGGCGAGTGCGGTGCGCGCCCGCGCATCGAAGCGGAGGGGGCCCACGTCCACGCCATCGGCGCGGAGCGTGTCGGCGAGGAGGTGGCCGAAGACGTCGTCGCCGACCTTGCCCATGAAGGCGCTGCGCACCCCGAGCCGGCCGAGCCCGACCGCGACATTGGCCGCCGCCCCGCCCGGTGCGCGGTGGAAGGTCTCGACCTCGGCGAGCGGCAGCCCGCTCTCGGTCGGCACGAAGTCGATCAGGAGGTCGCCGAAGCAGAGGACGTCAGCCATGGTCGCACCATTGGTGATGAGAAGTGGCAGAGGGCCGAGCCGGACGGAGGATACCTACGCCCCCGCTCCTCGCCCGGCAATCGGCTGGCCCTTTCGGCATGCGCTCGTCGCCGGTCCTCGGGCAGGACCTCGCGAAGCGGCGGCGGCGGGGTCGTTGCGGGCGGCGCCGAGTTGCGCCAACATCGCGACAATGCGGGAGACGCCCGCATCCATCCAGGGAGAAGATCGCCATGCTCCGCACGACCCTCCTCGCCGCTGCGGCCACCCTTGCCCTGGGCGTCTCGGCCGACGCCGCCGAGATCGTCGGGCTGATCACCAAGACCGACACGAATCCCTTTTTCGTCAAGATGAAGGAGGGTGCCCAGGCCAAGGCGGACGAGCTCGGCATGGAGCTGCGCGCCTATGCCGGCAAGTACGACGGCGACAACGAGACCCAGGTCGAGGCGATCGAGAGCCTGATCGCGGCCGGTGCCAAGGGCATCTTGATCACGCCTTCGGACTCGGCCGGCATCGTGCCGACCGTCGAGAAGGCGCGCGACGCCGGCATCCTGGTGATCGCGCTCGACACACCGCTGCAGCCGACCGACGCCGCCGACGCCACCTTCGCCACCGACAATTTCCAGGCCGGCTTCCTGATCGGCGAATGGGCGGCCGCGACGCTCGGCGACGAGGCGAAGGACGCCCGGATCGCCCTGCTCGATCTGAGCGAGGCCGAGATTTCCGTCGACGTGCTGCGCAACCAAGGCTTTCTCAAGGGCTTCGGCATCGACATCAAGGACCCGAGCCGGATGCGCGACGAGGACGACCCGCGCATCGTGGGCAACGACGTGACCCAGGGTGCCGAGGAAGGCGGGCGCACGGCGATGGAGAATCTCCTGCAGCGCGACCAGGGCATCAACGTCGTCTACACCATCAACGAGCCGGCGGCGGCTGGCGCCTACGAGGCCCTGAAGGCCTTCGGCTTCGCCGACCAGGCGCTCATCGTCTCGATCGACGGGGGCTGCCCCGGGGTGAGGAATGTCGAGGAGGGCATCATCGGCGCTACCTCGATGCAGTTCCCGCTGCTCATGGCATCCATGGGCGTGGAGGCGGTCAAGGTCTTCGCCGATACCGGCGAGAAGCCGGCGACCTCCGAGGGCCTGGACTTCTTCAACACGGGCGTCGAGCTGGTCACCGACCGGCCGGTCGAGGGCATTCCCTCGATCACCTCGAAGGAGGCGCTGGACAAGTGCTGGGGCTGAGCAGGCGCTGCCCCGCCTGATCGACCTCAACGGTCGACGGCGAGGGAGCGGGCAGCGGCCCGCTCCCCCTGCTGCCGCCTCATGTCCAGGGAGGGTCCGATGACCGAAACAAGCAGCGCATCAGCCGGCCAGCGCGGCATGCAGGACTTCGAGAAGGTCCTCGCCGCCGGCGCGGGTGACGTGGCGCAGTTCGACGAGCCGAAGCGTGGCCTGCTCTCGCACGTCCAGCACTTCCTGCACTCCAACCCGACCATCGTGCCGGTGATCGTGCTGGTCCTGAGCGCGCTCGCCTTCGGCGCCATCGCCAGGAACTTCTTCACCCCCTTCAACCTGACCCTGATCATTCAGCAGGTGACGATCATCGGCATCCTCGGCATTGCCCAGACGCTGATCATCCTCACCGCCGGCATCGACCTCTCCGTCGCCGCCATCATGGTGCTGTCGACGGTCGTCATGGGCGAGCTCGGCGTCAATCTCGGTCTTCCGTCGGTCATCGCCGTGCCCATCGGCCTCGTCGCCGGCCTCGCCTGCGGTGCGATCAATGGCGGCCTCGTCACCGTTTTCCGCCTGCCGCCCTTCATCGTCACGCTCGGCACCTGGAAGATCTTCTTCGCCCTCGTGCTCTGGCTCTCCGCCGGGCAGAGCATCAGGAGCCAGGACATCGACGCCTCGGCACCGATGCTCAAGGTCTTCGGCGGCACCTTCCAGCTCCTCGGCGCCCAGTTCACCACGGGCTCGGTGCTGATGCTGCTGCTCTTCGTCCTCTTCTGGTACGTGCTGAACTGGACCGGCTGGGGCCGCCACGTCTACGCCGTCGGCGACGACCGCGAGAGCGCCGGACTCTCGGGCATCGACACGAGGCGGGTGCTGCTCTCGGTCTACACCGTGGCCGGCGGTCTCTGCGCCCTGGCCGGGTGGGTGTCGATCGGCCGCGTCGGCTCGGTCAGCCCGCAGAGCTTCTTCGAGGGCAATCTCGACGCCATCACCGCCGTGGTGATCGGCGGCACCTCGCTCTTCGGCGGCCGCGGCTCGATCATCGGCACGCTCGTCGGTGCGCTGATCGTGGGTGTCTTCCGCTCCGGCCTCAACCTCTCCGGTGTGGACGTGCTCTGGCAGCAGTTCGCCGTCGGCGCCCTGATCATCATCGCCGTCGCCATCGACCAGTGGCTGAGAAAGGTCTCCGCGTGATGTCCGAGAGCATCAGACCCGTCGTCAAGGGCCGCGGCCTCACCAAGCGCTATGGCCGGGTGGTCGCCATGAACAAGGCCGACTTCGATCTTTTGCCCGGCGAGATCCTCGCCGTCATCGGCGACAACGGCGCCGGCAAGTCGACCATGGTGAAGTCGATCTGCGGCGCGGTCACGCCGGACGAAGGCGTGCTGGAGGTGGATGGCGAGCCTGTCCGCTTCGCCAGCCCGATCGAGGCGCAGGCCAAGGGCATCGAGATCGTCTATCAGAATCTCGCGCTCTCGCCGGCCCTCTCGATCGCCGACAACCTGTTCCTCGGCCGCGAGATCCGGCGGCGGGACTGGCTCGGCAAGTATCTGATGATGCTGGATCGCAAGCAGATGCATGCCATCGCCCGGGCGAAGCTCTCCGAGCTCGGCCTGATGACCATCCAGAACATCAACCAGCTCGTCGAGACGCTCTCGGGCGGCCAGCGACAGGGCGTGGCGGTCGCCCGGGCCGCCGCCTTCGCCAGGAAGTTCGTCGTGATGGACGAGCCGACGGCGGCGCTCGGCGTCAAGGAAAGCCGGCGCGTGCTCGACCTGATCCTGGACGTCCGTGCGCGCGGCATGCCGATCGTGCTGATCTCGCACAACATGCCGCACGTCTTCGAGGTCGCCGACCGCATCCACATTCACCGCCTCGGCAGCCGGCTCTGCGTCGTCGATCCGAAGGCCATCAGCATGTCGGACGCCGTGGCGCTGATGACCGGTGCCTTGGCGCCGCCGCCCGAGGCGACGTTGAGCTGAGGCCGCCGCTCAAAAGCCCGGGCGGCCGAGAAAGAGGCCGGGCAGGAAGGTCGTCAAGGGCGGCCAGAGCGAGAGCAGGACCAGCACGACGAGGAGCGGCACCAGCCAGGGCACGACCGCGACGGACATGCGCTCGAAGCTGATCTCCGCCAGGCGCGAGGTGATGAAGAGCACGACGCCGACCGGCGGCGTGATGGTGCCGAGCATCAGGTTGAGCACGAAGATCACGCCGAAATGGAGCGGGTCGATGCCGAGCTGGTCGGCGACCGGCGTCAGGATCGGGATCAGGATCAGCATGGCGGCGAGCGCCTCCATGAAGCAGCCGACGAAGAGCAGGAGCAGGTTGACGGCGAGGAGGAAAAGCAGCGGGCTGCCCAGATGCTCGACGATGATCGGCGTGATGGTCTGCGGGATGCGCGAGATCGAGAGGCACCAGGCGAGGGCCGCCGCCGTCATGACCAGCGCCAGCACCATGCCCGTCACCTCGACGGTGGCGACGATCAGCTTCGGCAGCTCGCGCGGATCGAGCTCGCGGTAGACGACGAGGCCGAGGAAGAGGGCGTAGACCGAGGCCACCGCCGCGGCCTCGGTCGGTGTCATGATGCCGCCCAGCATGCCGCCGAAGAGGATCACCGGGGTCATGAGCGCCCAGTGGGCCCGGCGATAGGCCCGCCAGAGCCCGGCGGGGCCGGGGAAGAGCTCCTTCGCCATGCCGCGGCGCCGCGCCATCGCCGCGACCATGGCGGAGAGGGCGCCCGCCATGAGCAGGCCGGGCACCACGCCGGCGAGGAAGAGCCCGCCGATCGAGACGTCGGCGCTGACGCCGTAGATCACCATGGGCAGGGAGGGCGGGATGATCGGCCCGATGGTCGCCGATGCCGCGGTGATCGCCGCCGCCGTCTCGGCATCGTAGCCGGCCCGTTTCATCGCCCGGATCTCGAGGGCACCCACCCCGCCCGCATCGGCCACGGCCGAGCCCGACATGCCGGCGAAGATGACGCTGGCCAGGATGTTGGCATGGCAGAGCCCGCCCCGGACCCAGCCGACGCAGGCCGTGGCGAAGCCGAAGATGCGGTCGGTGATCCCGGCCGAGTTCATGATGGCACCCATGAGGATGAAGAGGGGTGCCGCGAGCAGCGGGAAGGAGTTGACCGACTGGGCCAGCTTCTGCGGCACGATGTCGATCGGCATGCCGTTGAGCCAGACGAAGGCGGCGGCGGCGAGGCCGAGCGTCGCGAAGAGCGGCACGCCCAGCATGAGCGCCAGAAACCAGACGATCAGGATCTGCACCATGATCGCCGTCAAGGCAGGCGCTCCCCGCGCAGGAGGCGGAGGATCTCGAGGCCCGCCTGCAGCACCACGGCGAAGCCGGCGATCGGGATCGGGACGTAGACGAGCGCGGCCGGGAGCGGCAGGCTCACCCATTCGACATCGAGGTTGCGCCGGATCAGCCCGAAGCTCTGCGTCAGCAGGATCAGCCCGAAGGCCAGCACCAGCGCCTGGATGACGATCTCCGCCAGCGCCAGGGCCCTGCCCTCGAGCCTGCCGATGAGGGCGGTGATGCGGATGTGGCTGCCGCGCCGGCCGGCGATGATCCAGCCGACGAAGCCGGTCCAGACCAGGAGGTAGGTGGCCAACTCGTCCGACCAGGTCAGCGGGCGGTCGGCGAGGCGGAAGACGACGCCGAGGAAGACCGAGGCGAGCATGGCGAGCAGCAGAAGGACGGCCGCCGCCGCCAGGAGCCGGTCCGCCAGCCGGGCGAGCGATCGAAGCATGTGACTATCCGGCGGCGGGCGCTGCCGCCGCCATGCGGCAGCGACGGGCCGTCACGAGGATCAGAGGGCCGCCAGCTCGTCCCAGGTGCCGGCGCCCCATTTATCCGCGAATTTCGGCGGGAGCTGCTCCAGCACGGGCTTTTTGAAGCTCTCGACATCGGGCTCGATGACGATCATGCCCTGCTCCTTGAAGGTGTCGAGCAGCGACGCCTCCTGGCTCGCGAGCTCGGCATCCTGCCAGACGACCGCCTCGTCGATCGCCTGCTGCAGGATCTCGCGATCGGCGTCGGCGAGCCCGTTGAGCCAGGCGTCGTTGGCGATGACGAGGCGCGGCGTGATGATGTGCCCGGTCAGCACCAGGTATTTCTGCACCTCCGGCAGCTTGGCGCTGGCGATGGTCGGCAGCGGGTTCTCCTGCCCGTCCACGGCCCCCTGGCTGAGCGCCAGATAGAGCTCGTTGAAGTTGATCGGCGTCGCCTGCGCTCCCCAGGCCTCGGCCATGGCCCTGAAGGTGTCGACCGGCGGCACGCGCAGCTTGAAGCCCTGCATGTCGGCCACGGTGTGGACCTCGCGGCTGCCCGTCGTCAGGTGCCGCTTGCCGTAATAGGTCACGGCCAGCATCCTGAGGCCGCGCTGCGCCACCAGATCGTCGTTCATCTCGATGAAGACGGGTGCGGTCGCGACCTTCGACATCTGCGCCGCGTCGCGCCAGAGATAGGGTGCCTCGATCACCGAGAGCCGCGGCAGGAGGGCGCCCAGGGCCGCGGCGCCGTCCGTGGTCATGGCGAGCGCTCCCGACACGACGGCGTCCATCATGTCCTTGCCCGAGCCGAGCTGGCCGTTGGGGAAGCTCTGGATCTCGATCCGGCCGTCCGACCTCTCGGCCACGGTCGCGGCGATGCGGTCGATCATCAGGGCCTGCGGATGGTTCGCCGGCAGCATCTCGCCCCAGCGGATCACCGTGCTCTGGGCGCGGAGCACCCGGGGTGCCGCAATGCCGGCGCCGGCGATGGCCGTGGCCGCCATCAGGCTGCGTCTTGTCAGACTGGTCATCGAGAAGCCTCCCTGCCTCGTGCGGCGGTTCTACCGCAGTCGGGGACCGCCGGTCGACGGGATTCGCGTATCCCGGCCGCGCGGGTTGACATCCGCTTCGTCATGGCGCCTCTCGCCCGCATCGTCAGCGATATCGGGGAGCGTCCGCCATGATCTACGACATGCGCATCTACACCTGCCGGCCGGGCACGGTGCCGGCCCAGCTGGCGCTCTACAGGGAGCACGGCTACGCCACCCAGACCCGGCATCTCGGCGAGCCCGTCCTCTACGGTGTCACCGAGACCGGCGCCATCAACACCTATGTCCATGTCTGGGCGTACGAATCGGCGGCCGATCGCGAGAAGCGCCGGGCGGCGATGACGGCGGACCCGCAATGGACGGCCTTTCTCGCCAGGAGCCGCGAGGCCGGCAACCTGATCGCCCAGGAGAACCGCATCCTGACCGGCGTCACCTTCGGCCGGAGCGGGTGAAGGCGCGGCGTTAAAGAGTCCTGACCCCTTTAGCTCAGTCCCTGGTGCCGGCGACCAGCTTGTTGGCGCCGATCCAGGGCATCATGGCGCGGAGCTTCGCACCCACCTGCTCGATGGCGTGGTCGGCGTGGCGGCGGCGGATGGCCTTGAAGTGGGCCTGGTCGGCCTTGTTCTCGAGCACCCAGTCGCGGGCGAAGCGGCCTTCCTGGATGTCGGCGAGGATGCGCTTCATCTCGGCCCGGGTCTCGTCGGTGACGATCCTGGGGCCGGTCTTGTAGTCGCCGTACTCGGCCGTGTTGGAGATGGAGTAGCGCATGTTGGCGAGGCCGCCCTCGTAGATCAGGTCGACGATCAGCTTCACCTCGTGGACGGTCTCGAAATAGGCCATCTCCGGGGCGTAGCCGGCCTCGGTCAGCGTCTCGAAGCCAGCCTGGATGAGGGCGCAGAGGCCGCCGCAGAGGACCACCTGCTCGCCGAAGAGGTCGGTCTCGACCTCCTCCTTGAAGCTGGTCTCGATGATGCCGGCCCTGCCGCCGCCGATGGCGGCGCCATACGAGAGGCCGACATCGTGGGCGCCGCCCGTCGCGTCCTGGTGGATGGCGAGGAGGCAGGGCACGCCCGCCCCCTTGGTGTACTCGGCGCGCACCAGGTGACCGGGGCCCTTGGGTGCGATCATCAGCACGTCGAGATCGGCGCGCGGCTCGATCAGGTTGAAGTGGATGTTGAAGCCGTGGGCGAACATGAGGGCGGCACCCTCCTTCATGTTGTCCCGAAGCTCGTCCTTGTAGAGGTCGGCCTGGAGCTCGTCCGGCACGAGCACCATGACGATGTCGGCCCATCTCGCGGCTTCGCTGGCGGTCATGCACCGGAAGCCGGCGCGCTCGGCCTTGGCACGGCTGGCGCTGCCTTCCCTGAGCGCCACGACCACGTCGGTGACGCCGCTGTCCTTCAGGTTGTTGGCGTGGCCGAAGCCCTGGCTGCCGTAGCCGACGACGGCGACCTTCCTCGACTTGACGAGATTGAGATCGGCGTCGGTATCGTAGTAGACGCGCATCGATGTCCCCCTTGGCATCTGGATTCTGGCTCGGATCGGCTCAGCGCTCGCGCTGGCGCAGGATGGAATCGCCGCGGCCGATGGCGACCACGCCGGCGCGGCTCACCTCGATGGGCTCGAGGAGGTGGATGAAGGCGTCGATCTCGCCGGACGTGCCGGTGACCTCGAAGACGAAGCTCTCGGGCGTGCTGTCGACGAGCCGGGCGTGCATGAAATCGGCGATGCGGAGCGCCTGGACGAGGTTCTCGCGGCCGCCCACGACCTTGACGAGCGCCAGCTCGCGCTCGATGTGCGGGCCCTCGACGGTGAGGTCGAGGACCGAATGGACGGGCACCAGCTTCGCCAGCAGGTTCTTGATCTGCTCGATGACGAAGGGGGTGCCGGTGGTCACGATATTGATGCGCGACTGCGATTTCTGCGCGTCGATCTCGGCCACCGTCAGGCTTTCGATATTGTAGCCGCGGCCGGAGAAGAGGCCGATGACCCGGGCGAGGACGCCGGGCTCGTTGTCGACGAGGACGACCAGGGTGTGGCGCTCCTCCGGGCTCTTCTCGGCATCCGAGAAGAGGGCTTGCGGGGTCGGGGTCCTGGCTTCTTCGTTGGGCTTCGGGGCGGGCATGGGATCGGTCCGGCGAGGAGGTTCCACGAGACGGGGTCGCGCCACCGGCGAGGCGGGCGGCCGGCAGCGGGCGGCCGGATCACCGGCCGCGGGAACGGCTCATACGAGCACCATGCCCTTCTCGGAGATCGCCTCGTGCGAGCCGTCATCCTCGGGGCTGAGCTTGATCTCGTTGTGCGCGGCGCCGCCCGGGATCATGGGATAGACGTTCTCGGCCCGGTCGACGACGATGTCGGCGATGACGGGCTTCTTCACCCTGATCATCTCCTCGATCAGATCGTCCACCTCCGACGGCCTGGTGGCGCGCAGCCCCACGGCGCCGAACGCCTCCGCCAGCCGCACGAAGTCGGGCAGGCTCTCCATGTAGCTCTCGGCGTGGCGGTTGCCGTGGAAGAAGTCCTGCCACTGGCGCACCATGCCCATGTAGGCATTGTTGAGGATGAAGGATTTGACCGGCAGGCGGTACTGCACGCAGGTCGACATTTCCTGCATGTTCATGAGCCAGGAGGATTCGCCGGCGATGTCGATGACGAGGGCTTCGGGGTGGGCCACCTGCACGCCCATGGCGGCGGGAAAGCCGTAGCCCATGGTGCCGAGTCCGCCCGAGGTCAGCCAGTGGAAGGGCTTCTCGAAGTGGAAGTGCTGGGCCGCCCACATCTGATGCTGGCCGACCTCGGTCGTGATGAAGACCTCCTTCTCCCGGGTCAGCTCGTGGAGCCGCTGGATGGCGTATTGCGGCTTGATGCTGTCCTGGCCCTGGCGAAAGCGCAGGCTCTTCTTCGCCTGCCAGTCGGCGATCTGTCCCCACCAGCCCGTGGTGCGGCCCTCGGCGAGGCTGTTGCCGCGGCGCCGCCAGGCCGCGAGCAGCGCCTCGAGCGCCGGCTCGGCGTCGCCGATGACCGGCACGTCGACCGCCACGTTCTTGTTGATGGAGGAGGGGTCGATGTCGACGTGGATCTTCTTGCTGCCGGGCGAGAAGCCGTCGAGCCGGCCCGTCACCCGGTCGTCGAAGCGGGCGCCGATATTGATCATCACGTCGGCATCGTGCATCGCCATGTTGGCTTCGTAGGTGCCGTGCATGCCGAGCATGCCGATGAACTGCCGGTCGCTGGCCGGATAGGCGCCGAGGCCCATGAGCGTCAGGGTGATGGGGTAGCCGGTCTCGCGGACCAGCTCGACCAGGAGCTCGCAGGCGCGGGGA
The DNA here is from genome assembly GCA_964402505.1 of uncultured Geminicoccaceae bacterium. Classification (GTDB taxonomy): domain Bacteria; phylum Pseudomonadota; class Alphaproteobacteria; order Geminicoccales; family Geminicoccaceae; genus SLRI01. The sequence goes on along the minus strand of CAYOCP010000021.1, from coordinate 62,280 downwards.
CCGGCATTGATGACGCCGCCGCCGACGTAGAAGATCGGCCGCTCGGCCCGGGCCATGAGCTCGACCGCCTCCTCGATGCGGCGCGGATCGGGGTCGCGGGCCGGCTGGTAGGTGCGGTGCCGGGCGGCGTCCCTGCCCTGGTAGGGGGCGGGCTTCATCAAGATGTCCTTGGGCAGGTCGACGACGACCGGGCCCGGCCGGCCGCTCCTGGCCACGTGGAAGGCCTCGTGCACCGAGCGGGCGAGGTCCTCGGGGTTCTTGACGAGGTAGTTGTGCTTGGTGCAGGGCCGGGTGATGCCGACCGTGTCGGCCTCCTGGAAGGCGTCGTTGCCGATCATGTGGGTCGGCACCTGGCCGGTCAGGCAGACGACCGGCACGGAATCCATGAGCGCGTTGGTGAGCCCGGTCACGGTGTTGGTGGCGCCGGGTCCGGAGGTGACCAGCACGCAGCCGACCTTGCCGGTGGAGCGGGCGTAGCCCTCGGCGGCGTGGACGGCGGCCTGCTCGTGGCGGACGAGGATGTGGCGCAGCCGGTCCTGCTGGAAGATGGCGTCGTAGATCGGCAGCACGGCACCGCCAGGATAGCCGAAGATGACCTCCACACCCTGGTCGACCAATGCCTGGAGCACCACCTCCGAGCCGGTCATCGACGGGGTGTCGACGGCGGACGGGGCGGCTGTCGCTGCGGTCATCGATCAAACTCCGGTTGCAGCAAAAAGAGGTGGCTCTATCGCTGGCTGATTGGACGAGAGGTCTTTGTGTGCACCTGCGAAGCAGGGTCTGCCAAACTAGTCGGCCGGCGCTGGAGAATCAACAAAGCAGGGGCGACGGCGGGCGCCGGAGCCGGCGCGACGGATCGTCAAGCGTCGCGGCACAGCCGGCGCAGCAGGGTCGAGACGAGCCCGTCGACGCCCGGCGGGTCGGCGGCGATGGCGCGGGGCTCCATGACGTGGGCGAGCTGGCCGCGGAAGAAGGTGCGCTGGCGCTTGGCGTAGCGGCGGATCTTGACGAGGGTTCGCCTCTTCGCCTCGGCGAGATCGATTTGGTCTTCGAGGAAGGCGCCGAACTCGGCGACGCCGTCGGCCTTGGCGAGGGCGGCGGTGGCATCGGCCGGGCGGGCATGGAAGGCCTCGAGCTCGGCCAGGAGGCCGGCCTCGAGCATGGCCTCGAGCCGCGCCTCGATGCGCGGGTCCACCAGGTCCGGCGGCGGCAGGAGGGCTATTCCGGTGCGGGGTCGGGGCAGACGCGGGCGGATGGGTGGGTCGGCCTGCCAGGCGGAGAGCGGCCGGCCGGTCTGCAGCGCCACCTCGAGGCCGCGCAGCACGCGCTGGCGGTCGGTCGGCCGCAGCCGTGCGGCGAGCGGCGGGTCGAGGCTGGCGAGGCGGGCGTGCAGCGCCTCGATCGGGGCCGGATCGGCGCGAAGGGTCCGGCGGAGCGCCGGCGCGATCTCGGGGATCGCCGGCAGGCCCTCGAGCAGGGCCTTGAAGTAGAGCCCGGTGCCGCCGGTGAGGATGGCGGGCCGGTTGGCGCTTTCGAGCTCGCCAAGCACGGGCGTCACGCGCTCGAGCCAGGCGGCGACCGAGCTTTTCTCGCGCGCCTCCAGGATGCCGTAGAGCCGGTGCTCGGCGCGGGCGAGGTCGGATGCGTCAGGGCGGGCCGTCAGGATCGGCAGGTCCTGGTAGAGCTGCACCGAATCGGCGTTGACGACGGCCCCGCCGGTGCGCTCGGCCAGGGCCAGGGCGAGCGCCGACTTGCCGCTGGCGGTGCTGCCGCCTATCAGCAGGAGGCCGCCGGTCACGCGCTTCGCGACCGGGCTTCACGAGGCGCCATGCCGCCCATCGGTCCCCACTGTCTCGTCATCGTCGCCGATCCGGCGAGGGCCCCGCTCGAGGCCGGACTGGTCGAGGCCGTGGGCCGGCGACACGGCGGCACTGCCCGCTGGCTTGCTGAGGATTCCGCGGCCGAGATCCTGCTCGACCCCCGCCCGACCCGCGCGGCCCTGGCCGACATGCTGGCCGGCCGCGCCCTGGACTGGGCGCTGGTGCCGGCGGCGGGGCGCAAAAAGCGGCTTCTCGTCTCGGACATGGACAGCACCATCATCGATATCGAGTGCATCGACGAGCTCGCCGCTTTCGTCGGGATCAAGGCCGAGGTGGCGGCGATCACCCGGCGCGCCATGAATGGCGAGCTCGACTTCGCCGCGGCGCTGGCCGAGCGGGTGGCCCTGCTCGAGGGCGTGAGCGAAAGCGCGGTCGCCGAGATCTGCGCCTCGCGGCTTCGGCTCAACCCGGGTGCGCGCACGCTGGTCTCGACCATGCGCGGGGCCGGCGCGCTCACCATTCTGGTCTCGGGAGGGTTCACGCTCTTCACCGCGCAAGTGGCGAGGCTCGCCGGGTTCGAGCGGCACCACGGCAACCGGCTCGAGCTCGCCCATGGCCGCCTCACCGGCCGCGTGCTGCCGCCGGTTCTGGGTGCCAGCGCCAAGCTCCGGACGCTGGACGAGGCGGCGGCCGAGCTCGGCTGCGGCCGCGATGCCGCCCTGGCGGTCGGCGACGGCGCCAATGACCGGCCGATGCTGGAGGCGGCGGGGCTCGCCGTGGCCTATCGGCCCCACCCTGTGCTGGCCGTCTCCGCCGACCTCGTGATCGACCATGGCGACCTCACCGCCGCCCTCTACCTGCAGGGCTACACCGCCGCCGGGTTCGCCGCCGGGCCGACTAGGCGGAAAGCCTGAGCGCCACGAAGCGGAAGTCGCCCTGCCGGTCGATCAGGAGGAGGACCGCGTCGCGTCCCTCGTCGATGGCCTCGTTGACCTTGGCCAGCACCTCGGGCGGCGAGCCGACCTCGCTCTGGCTCACCTCGACGATCAGATCGCCGGGCCGAAGAGCTTCCTCGTCGGCGGCGCTGCCCGGCTTCACATCGACGATGACGACGCCACGCACGTCGGGATCGAGCTCGAAGCGACTGCGCATCTCGTCGTCGAGCGCGCCGACCGTGATGCCGAGCTCGTCGATCTCGAGCGCCGTGCTCTGGGGGGGTGGCGTCTCGCCGCCGAGCTCGGCCAGGGTGGCGTCGTCGGGCAGCTCGCCGAGCTTGACCCGCACGGTCTGCTTCTCGCCGCGCCGCCAGATCAGGACATCGACCTCGCGGCCGACATCGGTCTCCGCCACGATCCGCGGCAAGGACCGCATCTGCGTGATCTGCTGGCCGTTGAACTCGAGGATCACGTCGCCCGCCTGGATGTTGGCCGCCTGGGCCGGGCCGTCCGGCGTCACGCTGGCGACCAGCGCCCCTTGCGCCTCGTCGAGGCCGAGGCTGGCGGCGATCTCCTCGGTGACGCTCTGGATGCGCACGCCGAGCCAGCCGCGCGCCACGCGCCCCTCGGTCTTCAGGCTGTCGATCACCCGTTTCGCGAGGTTGGAGGGGATGGCGAAGCCGATGCCGACATTGCCGCCGGAGGGCGAGAAGATGGCGGTGTTCACGCCGAAGACCCGGCCGTCCATGGTGAAGCTCGGGCCGCCCGAGTTGCCGCGATTGATGGCGGCGTCGACCTGGAAGAAGTCGTCATAGGGTCCGGCGCGGATGTCGCGGCCGCGGGCCGAGACGATGCCGGCCGTGACCGAGGTGCCGAGGCCGAAGGGGTTGCCGATGGCGAGCATCCAGTCGCCGACCCGAACGTTGTCGCTGTCCGCCCACTCGACGAACGGGAAGGGCTCGTCGCGCTCGATCCTGAGCAGGGCGAGGTCGGTCTGCTGATCGCGGCCGATCAGCTCGGCGCTGTATTCCTTGCCGTCGGCGAAGGCCACGGTGATCTCGTCCGCCTCGGCGATCACGTGGTTGTTGGTGACGACGAAGCCGGCCGGATCGATGACGAAGCCGGAGCCGAGCGAGGCCCCTCGTCGGGGCCGTTGCGGCTGCTGCTGCTCGCGGTCGAAGAAGTCCTTGAAGAACTCCTCGAAGGGCGAGCCCGGCGGGAATTGCGGCATCGGGATGTCTTCCTGCATCACCGCGTCGCGGCTCGTCTGGATGTTGACGACCGCGGGGCTGACACGCTCGACCAGATCGCCGAAGCCCTGGGTCGGCAGCGTCTGGCCCGAAGCCGGTGCCGGCAGCGGACCCTGTGCCACAAAGGCCAGAAGCAGCAGTGCCGCGAGCGGGCGTGCGCCGGCCCCCGCAGCCGCCCGGCGAAGGCCCCGGCAAACGCCAAAGCATAGGTTCATCAACCGCTCCCATCGGCAGGCCCGGACGCTTCGTCCGAGCCGATTTCAGCGCTCTTGGCGGGCAACCGCCCGCAGGTTCCCACTACCGCCCCAAACGACGCGCGCCCCACGTGCCACGCGAAGCCCGTGCCGGCAAGCAGAGTTGTACTGCCTGCCGCGCCCGTCGCCAAGCATGCAGGTCACGACCATTCGTCGAAGGAGCTTTCAGCCCCGGATCAACCAGACGATGAACACGCCGAGCGCCGCGAAGGCGAGGCCGCCGCTGCGGAGGATGCCGAGCTCGAGCGTCATGGCGCGGGCCGCGGCGCGCTGCATGGCGCCCGGGAAGAGCGCCCAGAGCGCTCCCTCGAGCACCAGAACCAGCGCTGCCGCGGTCAGCAGATCCTGCATCGTTCAGGCCGGGGCCAGCTTCGAGAGCCAGGTTCGGATCGCCGGGCCCGCTGCCTTATTGGGTGCTCTGCGCCGCAGGCGCCGCCGTGGGCAGCTCGGCCACCGGCGGCACCGCCGCGGGCGCGGCGCCGAGATCGGCCGGGGCCGGCGTCTGCTCCGCCTGCCCGGCGGCCTCGGCGATCGCGTCCGACAGACCCTGGAACGAGTTGAAGTAGCGGAAGAACTCGCTATCGGGCTTGAGCACGTAGCTGGTCGCGTCGCCGGCCAAGGCGTTGCGATAGGCCTGCATCGACCGGTAGAAGGCGAAGAAATCGGTATCCTGGCCGAAGGCGTCCGCGAAGGTGGCGATCGCCACGGCATCGCCACGACCACGCACCTGCTCCGCCTCGCGCGCGGCCTCGGCGATCAGGACGCGGCGCTCGCGATCGGCGCGGGCCCGGATGCGCTGGGCGATCTCGGCACCCTGGGCGCGCAGCTCCCGCGCCTCCCGCTCGCGCTCGGTCTGCATCCGAAGGAAGATGGCCTGGCTGTTCTCCGCCGGCAGGTCGGCGCGCTTGATGCGCACATCGACCACCTGCACGCCGAACTGCTGCAGCGACGCGTTGGCCTCCTCGCGAATCCGGTTCATGAGCCGGGTCCGCTCATCGGAGAGGATGGTGAAGAGCGAAACCTCGCCGAGCACGCTGCGCAGCGCCGAGAAGGTGATCGGCTCGAGCCTCCCGATGAAGGCCGACTCGCTGCCGACGCTCTGGCGGAAGCGGAGCGGGTCGGTGATCCGGTAGCGGGTGAAGGCGTCGACCACGAGCCGCTTCTGGTCGCCGAGCACGAGCTCCACCGAGCCGGCGTCGAAGTCGAGCACGCGGCGCTCGAAATACTCGACCTGCTGGATGAACGGCACCTTCATGTGGAGGCCCGGCTCGGTGATCACCCGAACGGGATTGCCGAACTGCATGACCAGCGCCTGCTGCGTCTGGTGCACGGTGAAGAGGGCGCTCGAGAGGATGAAGAAGGCCGCGACGGCGACGACCGCGAGGCCGATGAGGAAGCGATGGCTCATTGCGTGGCTCCCGACTGCATGGCGCCGAAGCCGCGCTCGGGCGGTGCTGCGCCGGCGGCGGCGCCGGCGGCGGCGTCACGCTCGCGGGCGCGGCGCTCGAGATCGGGCAGCGGCAGGTAGGGCACCACGCCGTTGCCGCCGTCCTTGCTGTCGATGATGACCTTGTTCACGCCGCCCAGCACGTCCTCCATGGTCTCGAGATAGATCCTCTTGATCGTCACGTCCTTGGCCTCGTTGTAGGCCTTGAGCACCTGGGTGAAGCGGTCCGCCTCGCCGCGGGCGCGCTCGACCGCCTCCTGCTCGTAGGCCTGCGCCTCCTGCAGCAGCCGCTCGGCCTCGCCGCGGGCGCGCGGGATGATGTCGTTGGCGAAGGCCTCCGCCTCGTTCTGCAAGCGCTCCCGGTCGGCCTGGGCGCGCTGCACGTCGCGGAAGGCGTCGATGACCTCGGACGGCGGGTCCGACTTCTGCAGCTGCACCTCCTCGATGTTGATGCCGGCACCGTACTCGTTCATCAGGACCTGCATCTGCTCGCGCACGCGCCCCTCGATCTCGCGCCGGCCCTCGGTCGTGGCCTCGAGGATCGGCGTCTGGCCGATCACCTCGCGCATGACGCTTTCGGCGGCGATGGCCACCGTGTCCTCGGGATCGCGGATATTGAAGAGGTAGTCCGCGGCGTTGCTGATGCGCCAGAGCACGACGAAATTGACGTCGATGATGTTCTCGTCGCCGGTCAGCATCAGCGCTTCCTCGCTGATGTTGCGGCCGGAGCTGCCGGCGCCGCTGCGAAAGCCGATCTCGACCCGGTTGACGCGGGTGACCTGCGGGGTGAGCACCGTTTCGATCGGGCTCGGCAGATGGTAGTTCAGGCCCGGTGTGGTGACGCGGTTGAGCTTGCCGAAGCGCAGCACGACCCCTTCCTCCTCGGGCTGCACGCGGTAGAAGCCGCTCGCCAGCCAGATGCCGACGAGGACGAGGACGACGATGCCGATGGCCTTGGCCGAGAGGCCCCGGCCGCCGCCGCCACCGCCGCCGGGAAAGAGGCTCTTGACCTTCTCCTGGCTCTTGCGGATCAGCTCCTCGAGGTCGGGCGGCTGCTGGCCGCCACCAGGGCGGTTGCCCCAGGGCCCCTGGCCGCCGCCTCCCTGCCAACCACCGCCGCCTTGACTGTTCCAGGGCATCCTTGGACCACCTCGTCGCTGTCGCCTTGCATGTCGGGGAGTGGATCGGCACTTAGAGAATAGCGTCGGCCGACCCGATCGTGAATGTCACTTAGCCCACTATATCGGTGAGCGCACCCCGAGGATCAACCATGGACGAGCTTTCACCCGACCTTATCCGCCAGGCGCTGAGCCATGTCCGGCATCCGACGCGCATCCAGAGCGTCATCGCGCTGAACATGGTGAGCGAGATCGTGATCAAGGGGCGGAACGTCGGCTTCGCCCTCGAGGCTCCCGCCTCGGAGGCGCCGAAGCTCGAGCCTTTGCGCCGGGCCTGCGAGGAGGCGGTGAAGGCGCTGCCCGGGGTCGGCTCCTGCACCGTGGTGCTGACCGCCGAGCGCAGCCCGGCGGCGCGCCCGCAAGGGGCCTCGCGGCCGGCGCCGGCGCCGGCGCCGGCCAGGGCCGGACCGGCGGGCCCGGCCGGCATCGACAAGATCATCGCCGTCGCCTCCGGCAAGGGCGGTGTCGGCAAGTCGACGACGGCGATCAACCTCGCCTGCGGGCTGCGCGCCGCCGGCCTTCGGGTCGGGCTTCTCGATGCCGACATCTACGGTCCCTCCATGCCGCGCATGGCGGGGCTCTCGGGCCGCCCGACCACTGCCGACGGCAAAAGGATGCAGCCTCTCGACGTGGCCGGGGTCAAGCTGATGTCGATGGGGTTCCTCGTCGAGGAGGAGACGCCGATGATCTGGCGCGGGCCGATGGTGCAGAGCGCCTTGCAGCAGATGCTCGGCGACGTCGACTGGGGCGAGCTCGACGTCATGGTGGTCGACATGCCGCCCGGCACCGGCGACGCCCAGCTCACCATGGCGCAGAAGGTGCCGCTCGCGGGTGCCGTGATCGTCTCGACGCCGCAGGACATCGCGCTCCTCGATGCCAGAAAGGCGATCAACATGTTCCGCCGGGTCGACGTGCCGATCCTCGGCATCGTCGAGAACATGAGCTATTTCTGCTGCCCCAATTGCGGCCACCGCAGCGAGATCTTCGCGCATGGCGGGGCCAGGGAATGCGCGGAGAGGTACAATGTGGACTTCCTCGCCGAGATTCCCTTGGACATCGTCATCCGCGAGACCTCCGACGGCGGCCGGCCGGTGGTCGTGAGCCAGCCGGACTCGCCGCAGGCCCAAGCCTTCATGAACCTGGCGCTGACCGTCCGCGACAAGCTCGAGGGGCCGGCGAGCGTCAAGCCGTTCCCGCGGATCGTCAACGCCTGAGCCCGGCTTCGCGGGGTCGGGAGGCTCCGGGGGCCGGAGCGCGGCCCTTGGCGGGCGCGGTCCCGCGCACCATTTCTTGTGCAATGCAACAAGAGCCGCGCGTTCTCCCGAGACCCCCTCTTCGGATGATCGACTCCCTGCCTCGGGCCGCGCCCGGCCCAGGCCGACCCCGGGCGAGCTGGCGGCGCCTCGGCGCCGGTGACAGACGAGCTCTTCGCGCCCATCTCCTCCGCCTCCACCCTGACGACCTCGCCGACCGGTTCATGGGCCCAGGGCGGCGCGAGGTGGCGAGCCGCCATGTCCGCTCGATCGACTGGAGCCGGGTCATCATCGTCGGCTGCTGGATCGGCCGGTCGCTCCGCGGCGTATGCGAGCTGCATCCGATCGAGGGCAATCGGGCGGAGATCGCGATCAGCGTCAAGCGGCGTTTTCAGCGGCTGGGCATCGGCGCGGAATTGCTGCGCCAAGTCCTCCTGCTCGCGCGCAACCGCGGCTTCACCCTGCTCGAGCTTCGCTGTCTCGCCGGCAATCGGCGCGTGCGCCGGCTGATCCGGCGCTTTCAGGGGCAGATCGCCGAGGACGTTCTGGAAGCGAGCGGCACCATCCACGCACTGCCGCCGCATCCCGCAACGATCATCGCCGAGATGGCCGATTCGGCCGATCGTCTCGGCCGTTCGCTGATCCGGCTATGGCTGCGCTCGGCGCGGCACGGCTAGCAGAGCGTCGGGTGCCGGAATCGGCGCCGCGCCGGCTGAGCTCGTCAGCTATGGAACTCGAGCGCCTCGACCCGGGCCCTGGCGACGGCGATGGCGCGCTCGAGGCGCTGGCGCTCGGACTGGCTGGCGTCCCTGGTGTCGGCGAGGTCCTCCTCGGCGTCTCGCAAGTCCTGGCGGGCGCCCTCGAGGGAGAGCTCGGCCATGGGGGCCGCGGCCTCGGCGAGGACGATGAGGCCCCGGGGGTTGACCTCCGCGAAGCCGCCCTCGACGAAGACGCGCTGCTCCGCCTGCTGGCCCTGGTAGACGGAGATCACGCCCGGGCGAAGCAGGGAGAGCAGAGGCGCGTGGTTGGCGAGCACGCCGAAATCGCCGTCCTCGCCCGGCACCACCACCATGTCCGCCGCGACGCTGGCCAGCACCCGCTCGGGTGAGACCAGCTCGAACGCCACCTTGTCGCTCGAAGCCTCGGCCATGTCCGCCTCCTTTTCAATCGGTCAGGCGGCTCAGGCCGCTTCCGCGGCGAGCTTCCTCGCCTTCTCGACCGCCTCGTCGATGCTGCCGACCATGTAGAAGGCGTTCTCCGGCATGTGGTCGTAATCGCCCGCGACGATGCCCTTGAAGCCCTTGATGGTCTCCTCGACCGGCACGAGCTTGCCGGGGCTGCCGGTGAAGACCTCGGCGACGAAGAAGGGCTGGCTGAGGAAGCGCTGGATCTTGCGGGCGCGCGCGACCACGAGCTTGTCCTCCTCCGAGAGCTCGTCCATGCCGAGAATGGCGATGATGTCCTGCAGCGCCTTGTAGCGCTGCAGCGTCTCCTGCACGTCGCGCGCCACCCGATAGTGCTCCTCGCCGACCACGCCCGGCTCGAGGATGCGCGAGGTCGAATCGAGCGGGTCCACGGCGGGGTAGATGCCGAGCTCGGCGATCGAGCGCGAGAGCACCGTCGTCGCGTCGAGATGCGAGAAGGCGGTGGCGGGTGCCGGGTCGGTCAGGTCGTCGGCCGGGACGTAGATGGCCTGCACCGAGGTGATCGAGCCCTTGTTGGTCGAGGTGATGCGCTCCTGCAGCCCGCCCATGTCGGTGCCGAGGGTCGGCTGGTAGCCCACGGCCGAGGGGATGCGGCCGAGCAGCGCCGACACTTCCGAGCCCGCCTGGGTGAAGCGGAAGATGTTGTCGACGAAGAAGAGCACGTCCTGGCCTTCCTGGTCGCGGAAGTACTCGGCCAGCGTGAGGCCGGTGAGGCCGACGCGGGCGCGGGCGCCGGGCGGCTCGTTCATCTGGCCGTAGACCAGGGCCACCTTGGACTTCGCGCGGTCGTCTTCGACGATGACGCCGGATTCCACCATCTCGTGGTAGAGGTCGTTGCCCTCGCGGGTGCGCTCGCCGACTCCGGCGAACACCGACACGCCGCCATGCGCCTTGGCGATGTTGTTGATCAGCTCCATGATGAGCACGGTCTTGCCGACGCCGGCACCGCCGAAGAGGCCGATCTTGCCGCCTTTCGGGTAGGGGGTGAGCAGGTCGACCACCTTGATGCCGGTGACCAGGATCTCGGCCTCGGTCGACTGGTTGACGAATTCCGGGGCCGGGGCGTGGATGGGGGCGGTGATCTTGACGTCGAGCGGGCCCGCCTCGTCGACCGGCTCGCCGATGACGTTGAGGATGCGTCCCAGGGTCTCGCGGCCGACCGGCACGGAGATGGCCGCACCGGTGTCGATCACCTCCTGGCCCCGGGTCAGGCCGTCGGTGCCGTCCATGGCAATGGTCCTGACCGTCGCCTCGCCCAGATGCTGGGCCACCTCGAGCACCAGCGTCCTGCCGGCGTTCTGGGTGTGGAGCGCGTTCAGGATCGCCGGCAGCTCGCCGTCGAACTGCACGTCCACCACGGCGCCGGTGACGCGGGTGATCCGCCCCCTCGCAACGTTGTCCTTGGCTACGGCCTCGTTCATGCTTCAGCTCCCAGCGTCCAGGTTCGGGTCGAGACGATCAGCCGACGGCCGCCTCGGCACCCGAGATGATTTCGATCAGTTCCTTGGTGATCTGCGCCTGCCGTTGCCGATTGTAGCGCAATGTCAGCTTCCTGATCATCTCGCCGGCATTGCGGGTGGCGTTGTCCATGGCGGCCATCCTGGCCCCCTGCTCGGAGGCGGCGTTCTCGACGAGGGCGCCGAAGATCTGCACGGCGAGATTGCGCGGCAGGAGCTCGGAGAGGATCTGCTCCTCGTTGGGCTCGAACTCGTAGATGGCGCCGTCGCCGCTCGCGTCGGCACCTTCCTCGGCCGGCGCCGGCGGCTCGACCGGCACGATCTGCTGCAGGGTCACGATCTGGGTGACCGCCGATTTGAAGCGGTTGTAGGCGATGGTGCAGACGTCGAACTCGCCGGCCGCGTAGAGGTCGAGGATCTTCTGCGCCACCATCGCCGCGTCGGCGTATTCCATGCGGCGCTTGCCGGCGACGCCGTCGACGAACTCGACGATCAGCTTGCCGTGCTCGCGCCGCAGCATGTCCCGACCCTTGCGGCCGATGCAGATGATCTTGACCGTCTGGCCCTCGCCCTGCAGCTCGGCGATGCGGCGGCGCACGGCGCGGATGATCGAGCTGTTGAAGCCGCCGCAGAGTCCCCGGTCGGAGGTGGCGACGACCAGAAGGTGCGTCTCCTCCTTGCCGCTGCCGGCGAGCAGCGCCGGCGCGCCCGGCAGGTCGCGCACGCCGGCCGCGAGATTGGCCAGCATGGCCGACATCTTCAGGGCGAACGGCCGGGACGCCTCCGCCTGCTCCTGGGCGCGCTTCAGCTTCGACGCGGCCACGAGCTTCATCGCACTCGTGATCTTCTGCGTCTGCTTGACGCTGCCGATCCGGCCGCGGAGCTCCTTCAGGCTCGGCATCGGCGGCTCAGCCGAAGGTCTTGGTGTAGGCTTCGATCAAGGCGCGCAGCTCCTTCTCGGCCTCGGGCTTGAGGTCGCCCGATTCGCGGATCGATTCGAGGATCGAGCCGCCGCTGGCGCGCAGCTCGCCGAGCAGGCCCTCCTCGTAGCGGTTGACGTCGGCGATCGCGACACCGTCGAGGAAGCCGTTGACGCCGGCATAGATGACGCAGGCCTGCTCCGCCATCGGCATCGGCTGGTATTGCGGCTGCTTCAGGAGCTCGGTCAGCCGGGCGCCGCGGGCGAGGAGGCGCTGGGTCGCCACGTCGAGGTCGGAGGCGAACTGGGCGAAGGCGGCCATCTCGCGGTACTGGGCGAGCTCGAGCTTGATGCGGCCCGCGACCTTCTTCATCGCCTTGGTCTGGGCGGCGGAGCCGACGCGGCTGACCGAGAGGCCGACATTCACCGCCGGGCGGATGCCCTGGAAGAAGAGGTCGGTCTCGAGAAAGATCTGGCCGTCGGTGATCGAGATGACGTTGGTCGGGATGTAGGCCGAGACGTCGTTGGCCTGGGTCTCGACGATCGGCAACGCCGTCAGCGAGCCGAGCCCGTTCTCCTCGTTGAGCTTGGCGGCGCGCTCGAGCAGGCGCGAATGGAGGTAGAAGACGTCGCCCGGGAACGCCTCGCGGCCGGGCGGCCGGCGGAGCAGCAGCGACATCTGCCGGTAGGCGGTCGCCTGCTTCGAGAGGTCGTCGTAGACGATCACGGCGTGCATGCCGCTGTCGCGGAAGTACTCGCCCATGGCGCAGCCGGTATAGGGGGCGAGGAACTGCAGGGGTGCCGGATCCGAGGCCGTCGCGGCGACGACGATGGTGTATTCGAGGGCGCCCGATTCCTGCAGCGTCTTGACCAGCTTCGCCACCGACGAGCGCTTCTGGCCGACGGCGACGTAGATGCAGTAGAGCTTCTTGTGCTCGTCGTCGCCGGCGCCGGCGTTGTAGGGCTTCTGGTTGATGAAGGTGTCGATGGCGATGGCGGTCTTGCCGGTCTGCCGGTCGCCGATGATGAGCTCGCGCTGGCCGCGGCCGATCGGGATCAGGGCGTCGATCGCCTTGAGGCCGGTCTGCATCGGCTCGTGCACCGATTTTCTCGGCATGATGCCCGGCGCCTTGACGTCGACCACGCGGCGCTCGGCGGCGTCGATCGGGCCCTTGCCGTCGATCGGGTTGCCGAGGCCGTCGACCACGCGGCCGAGCAGGCCCTTGCCGACCGGCGCGTCGACGATGGTCTGGGTGCGCTTGACGATCGAGCCTTCGGAGATGTCGCGGTCGTCGCCGAAGATGACGATGCCGACATTGTCCTCCTCGAGGTTCAGCGCCATGCCGCGCGTGCCGTCCTCGAACTCGACCATCTCGCCGGCCTGGACCTGGTCGAGGCCGTAGCAGCGGGCGATGCCGTCGCCGACGGACAGGACCCGGCCGACCTCGGAGATCTCCGCCTCGGTGCCGAAGTTGGCGATCTGCTCCTTGAGGATCGCGGAAATCTCGGCGGCGCGAATATCCATCACCCCATTCCTCTCATCGACTGCTCGAGATGCTGCAGCTTGGTGCGGATCGAGGCATCGAGCATGCGCGAGCCGACGCGCACCACCACGCCGCCCAGCAATGCCGGATCGACCCGCGTCTCCACGTTCACCGACTGGCCGACATGGCCGGCGATGGCGTCCTTGAGGTCCGCGAGCTCGGCCTCGCCCAGAGGCACGGCCGAGATCACCTCGGCCGCGACCTCGCCCCGCTCCTCGGCGAGCATCGCGGCATAGGCCTTGGCGATGCCCGGCAGCGCGAAGAGCCGGCGGCGGCTCGCGAGCAGACCCAGGAATTTCCTCGTCAGCGGCTCGACGCCGGCCTTCCCGGCGACGGCGAGGATGGCCCGGCCCTGGTCCTCGCGGCTGAGCACCGGGCTCTCGACGAGCCGGCGCAGGTCGTCGCTCTGGCGCAAGAGATCGACGAGGCCCGAGAGGTCGGCGGCGACCGCGTCGAGCTTCTTCTCTTCCCTGGCCAGATCGAGCAGGGCCGTGGCGTAGCGCTGGGCCAAGCCTGTCGCGGTGGCGGATGTCGCGGGCAATTCCGATCCCCGGCTGGTCAGGAAGGCCACGACAGCACTGACGGCCGCGCGGCAAGGCTGTGCGTTTCGTTCCCGAAAGGACGGGTGGCGATTAACACAGCGTTCCGGTGTGGGCAAGGCCGCCTCCGCCCGCGCTCGGGCGCCACGCGGTCGCAGGGCCGGGGTGTTGCCGTTTGCCTCCGCGGACCGTCTCGCGCTATTCTTGCATGCAGCGCAGGCATCCGGCCCTCGGCAGCCGTCGGCCGGTCCGCAGGAGGGCCGTGATGACCCAGATCACCATCCGCCGGCTGGATTCCGCCGTGCTGCAGGCGCTGAAGGCGCGGGCCGCCGCCGCCGGCCATTCGATGGAGCAGGAGGCGCGCTTCATTCTGGAGGCGGCGGTGCTGCCGGCGCGCGACGGCATGCTCGACCGGCTGCGCCAGGGTCTGGCCGAACGGGCGCCCAGACGGGGAGGCTGCTTTTCCGACAGCGCCCTCCTCGTCCGCCGGAGCCGCGGGCCGGGGCGGGGCGGGGCGGGGTGACGGCCGTGCAGAGCGTCGTCGTCGATTCCTCGATCGCGCTCAAGTGCCTCCTGCCCGAGGCCGACAGCGAGGCGGCGCTGGCCGCGGTCGACGCCTGCGTGCTGCAGGCGCCGGAATGGCTCGCCGCCGAGTGCGCCGGCGTGCTCGCCCGGCGGGTGGCCGATGGCGAGCTCGACCGGGCCACGGCCGCGGCGGCTCTGGCCGATCTCGACCTTCTGCCCATCGCCTACGTGGCCGATCTGGCGCTCACCGGACCGGCTTTGGAGATCGCGCTCGACACCGGGCGGCCCATCCAGGACTGCCTCTATCTGGCCCTCGCCGTCGACCGCAACCTGCAGCTGCTGACCGCCGACGGCGACCTGCTCGCAGGCCTCGAGGGCCACCCGCAGCTCTTCGTGCGCGTCGATCTCCTGAGTGAGCGGGCGGGCTAGACATCCATCCAGCCGGCCCGCCCCTCACCCGCCGGCGTTCCGAGAAAAGAGTCCTGACCCCTTTACCGCGCAAAAAGGGGTCAGGACTCTTTTTGGTCGAGCGGGGTTCGGCCGATGCTCGCTAGTCTTCCGTCATCAGGCGGCCGGTGGGCTGCACCGTGGTTGCCTGCCAGCCTGCGGGGCTTTCGTCCTCGGCCACCTCGAGCCGCACCTCGCCGCCGATCTCGAGCCGGTCGAAACTGCCGTCGACGACGCTGTTCCGGTGGAAATAGACCTCGCCCGCCGCCGTCTCGATGAAGCCGTAGCCCTCGTCGGGGAAGAGGCGGATGATCCGGCCGGTGAACGGCTCCTCGCGCTGCTTGACGGTGCCGGCGACGATGCGGCTGCGCTCCTTGAGCTGGCGCTGGGCCGCGGCGAAAGCGTCGCGGATCGCCACGTACACGTCCTCGTGCGCATGATCCTGCGGCCCCGCCCGGCTCACCGCGATGCCCTTGCCCGGCACGGAGATATCGAGCCGCACCCGGTAGAGATTGCCCTTCGTCTGATGGCGATCCTCCTTCTCGACCACGACCCGACAGCTCGTCAGCCGCGGCGCCACGCGCTCGAGCGCCTCGACCTTCTCGCGAATCCGCGCCTCCACCGCCGGCGATGGGTCCATCTGCTGAAAGCGGATCTCGAGGGGCTTCTGCATGATGCGTCTTCCTGCTGATTCGTCGATGACCGTGGCCGGGCCGCGTCGCAAGCGGCGGGCGGGCGTCGGCAAGGGAAGACTAGCGAAACCGCCCGGGCGAGCAAACAGCCGGACGCCCCGCAAGGTTGCCTGCCGCAATCGGAGCGGCTCGCAAACGGCATGGCGGTGGAAAGAGGTGGAAAGGAAGGCGGCGAATCGCGACTTTCGCCGACATCATGTGAAAACCCCGCCGGCACGAGGGCTCGAGGCGGGGTTTTCCGGCGCTATGGCCATGGCCGACGAGCGTCGGCCCATTCATCGAGGCGCAAGCACTGGCGCCTCATTCGGTCGTCTGGAATTGTCTGGCGGTCCGGGCCACGCCCGGAAAAGGAAGCTCCGGTCGATCAGCCGGACCGTGACCCCGCGGCGCGAGGCGGCGGAGTCGTCACGAACTCGCGGGTGGATCACCCATGCACATTCGCACCCTCCCGTTCGTTGGCTGCCTCAGATCGATGGCATCGCCGTCATGCGTGCCGGTCTTTCGGCTTTGCCCGCTACCTCTGCCGGCGGGTACGGCGATTCCGACGACTGCAGCGCCGCAAGACGATGCCAACACCCTGGATATAGCAGTTCCGGCTGCCGGATACAAGCGACATCGCCTTGCGACACGCCATGCGCCGGCATAGCCTCCGGGACCGGAACCGCCAGGAGGCAATCCTCATGATGCGCCCGCCCTCTGCCCCGGTCGGCCTCGCCCTCGCCCTTCTTGGTTTCGTCCCGGCCGCGACGGCGACGGCCCGAGCGCCCGCCGCCGACGACATCGCGGTTGCGGTGCGGGATGCCGGCCACAAATGCACCCATCCGAAGGACGCCCGGGCCGATCCGGACCGCTCGCTGCCGGACGAGGCGGCCTGGATCCTTCACTGCGACGAGGGCACCTACAGCATCCGCTTCAAGGGCGATACCGGCGCGACGGTCGAGAAGCTCGACTGACGCGCCGCCCCGGCGTGAAGGTCGCTATTTCTGGAAGACGTAGGAGCCGGGCGCATCGGCGACGGGCGGATGGTCGTCGCTTCCCAGGCGCGGCGGTGCCACGGGCGGCCCCGAACGGGCGTCCAGCCACGCCACCCAGGCGCTCCACCACGAGCCTTCCCGCTCGGGCGTCTCCCTGACCCAGGTCTCGGGATCGACGTGGAGATCGGTCGCCTCGCGGCTCCTGATCCGGAAGGTCCGCCCCGGATGTCCGGGCTCCGACACGATGCCCGCGTTGTGGCCGCCGCTGGTCAGGACAAAGGTGACGTCGGTGTCGCTCAGCATGTCGATCTTGAAGACCGACCGCCAGGGTGCGACGTGGTCCCTGACCGTGCCGACCGCCAGGATCGGCACGCGGATGTCGCCGACATGCACGGGCCGGCCCTCCACCCTGAACCGCCCTTCCGTGAGATCGTTGTTCAGGTAGAGCTTGCGCAGGTACTCGGAATGCATGGCGCGGGGCAGCCGCGTGCCGTCCGCGTTCCACGCCATGAGGTCGATCATCGACCGCTCCTCGCCCATCAGATAGGCGTGGACCACCCTGGACCAGATCAGGTCGTTCGACCTCAGCATCTGGAAGGCGCCGGCCATCTGGGTCGTGTCGAGAAAGCCCTGTCGCCACATGACGCTGTCGAGGAAGGCGAGCTGGCTCTCGTCGATGAAGAGCTGCAGCTCGCCCGGCTCGGTGAAGTCCACCTGGCTCGCCAGCAGGGTCAGCGAGGCCAGACGCCCGTCGCCGTCGCGCGCCATGGCCGCCGCCTGGATGGCGAGGAGGGTGCCGCCCAGGCAATAGCCGACCGCCTGGATCTTCCTCTTCGGGACGATCTCGCCGATGACCGCCAGCGCCTCGACGATGCCGAGCCGGCGATAGTCGTCGAGGGTGAGCTCGCGATCCCGGGCGTCGGGGTTCCGCCACGAGATCATGAAGACGGTGTGCCCCTGCTCGACCAGGTAGCGCACCATGGAATTGTGCGGCGACAGGTCGAGAATGTAGTATTTCATGATCCATGCCGGCACGATGAGGATCGGCTCGGGCCGCACCTTCTCGGTGCGCGGCGAATACTGGATGAGCTCGATCAGCCGGTTGGCGTGAACGACCTTGCCCGGGGTGACGGCGACATCCCGGCCGGGCCGGAAGGCATCGGCGCCCTTCGGGCTGGCGCCGGCGAGCCTGTTGTGCAGGTCCTGCAGGAGGTTCCGCGTGCCGCGGATCAAGTTCGCCCCGTTTTCCTCGCGCGTCTTCCGCAGCACCTCGGGGTTGGTCCAGAGAAAATTCGACGGCGAGACCGTGTCGAGGACCTGGCGCGTCAGGAACTGGAGCTGGCGCTCGTGCTGGGCGGTGACACCCGGCACGCCGGTCACCACGTTGTGCCACCATTGCTGCTGCAGCAGAAAACCTTGATGAATGGCGTTGAACGGCCAGCTTCGCCAGGCGTCGTCCCTGAAGCGATTGTCCTGCGGCAGCGGCTCGATGCAGGAGTCGGCACGATCGGACGTGAGCGCGCATTCGATGGCGTAGTGGACGTGACGGCGGGTCTTCTCGGCCGCCTTCTCGGCCAGTTGCAGGCGCTTGCCCGGAGCCACGGCCATGTGGGTCGCCCAATCGAACCAGGCGCCCATCAGCGCCGCCGGCGACAGGCCGCGTGTGAAGCGGGAGATCCAGGCCTGGGTGGCGTGATCGAGGGTCTCGTGGACGCTGGAGGTCGCGCCGGCCGTGTCCGCCGCCTCCGGAGCCGGCGCGGCGGGGCCATCGTCATTGGCGACCGCCTCGCCGGCGGCCCCCTCTGGCCGCATCTCGCGCAGCGTCACGACCAGCGGCTTCTGCCTTTCCTGCTCCATCGACACGTCCTCGACACGCTCTTGTTCCGGGAATTCTAGGATACAGGCACCGTGGGCTTGCCGGTCTCCTGGCGCAAGCGCTCGCGGGCGGCGAGCGAGAGCTGCAGGTGCAGCTCCTCGAGCTGCTTCACGGCCACCGGCGAGGGTGCGCCCAGGAGCAGCTCCTGGGCCTGCTGGTTCATCGGGAAGGCGATGATCTCGCGCAGGTTCCCGGTCCCGGCCAGCAGCATGACGATGCGGTCGAGGCCGGGCGCGATGCCGCCATGCGGTGGGGCACCGAAATGGAGGGCTCTGAACATGCCGCCGAAGCGGTCCTCGAGCACCTGCCGGTCGTAGCCGGCGAGCTCGAAGGCCTTGACCATGATGTCGGGGCGATGGTTGCGGATGGCGCCCGACGAGAGCTCGACGCCGTTGCAGACGATGTCGTACTGGTAGGCCAGGATATCGAGCGGGTCCCTGGTCTCCAGCGCCTCCATGCCGCCCTGCGGCATGGAGAAGGGGTTGTGCGAGAAGGTGACGCTCTTCGTCTCCTCGTCCCATTCGAACATGGGAAAGTCGACGATCCAGCAGAAGCGGAAGACGTCCTTCTCGCAGAGGTCGAGCTGCTGGCCGATTTGGTCCCGGGCGGCCCCGGCGAACTTCTGGAACCGGTCGGGCCGGCCGGCGATGAAGAAGACGGCGTCGCCGTCGCCGAGAGCGAGCTGATCGCGGATGGCGGCGGTGCGCTCGGGGCCGATGTTCTTCGCGACCGGCCCCGACCCCTCCCCGTCCCTGAAGAGGATGTAGCCGAGCCCCGGCTGGCCCTGCTCCTGCGCCCAGCCGTTCATGCGGTCGCAAAAGGCGCGGCTGCCGCCCCTGGGTGCCGGGATGGCCCGGACGGCGGCGCTGGGATCGCCCGCGAGGATGTTGGCGAAGACCTTGAAGCCGGAGCCCGCGAAATGCTCGCTCACGTCGTCGATCAGGATCGGGTTCCTGAGATCGGGCTTGTCGGTGCCGTAGCGGCGAATCGCGTCCCGATAGGCGATGCGCGGGAACGGCAGGGGCGTGACCGGACGGTCGGAGAACTCCTCGAAGAGGCCGTGCATCAAGGGCTCGACCGCGGCGAAGACGTCCTCCTGGGTCACGAAGGCCATCTCGAGGTCGAGCTGGTAGAACTCGCCCGGGCTGCGGTCGGCGCGGGCATCCTCGTCGCGAAAGCAGGGTGCGATCTGGAAGTAGCGGTCGAAGCCGGACATCATGAGAAGCTGCTTGTACTGCTGCGGCGCCTGCGGCAGCGCGTAGAAGTGCCCGGGATGCAGCCGCGACGGCACGAGGAAGTCGCGGGCACCCTCGGGCGAGCTCGCGGTCAGGATCGGGGTCTGGATCTCGGTGAAGCCCGCCTCGGTCATCCGCCGGCGGATGCTCGCCGTGATCGCCGATCTCAGGCGGATCTGCCGCTGCATCCGCTCGCGCCGGAGGTCGAGGAAGCGGTACTTGAGCCGCGTCTCCTCCGGGTAGTCGCGCTCGGCATTGACCTGGAGCGGCAGGGTGTCGGCGACGGACAGGACCTCGAGCGCCGCCGCCACCAGCTCGATCTCGCCGGTGGCGAGCTCCGGGTTGACGGTGTCCGCCGTGCGCGCCACGACCTCGCCCTGGACCGTGACCACGCTCTCCGGCCGCAGCCCCTCGGCCTCGGCGAAGAAGGGCTGCTCCGGCTGAAAGACGATCTGGGTGATGCCGGTATGGTCGCGCAGATCGATGAACAGCAACTGGCCGTGATCGCGCTTTCGGTGTACCCATCCGCTCAGCCGGGCCTCGCTGCCGACCCAGCCTCTGGTAAGCTCGCCGCAGCGATGCGTTCGATAACGGTGCATGCCGTCACTCTCGAGTTGCAATGAAAGGAAGGCTGCGGGCTCGCGGCCGTGCGTAAAGGTCACAACGCTCGCCGGCGTGTCAAGCGGCGAGCCCGGCCCGCCCGATGAGCCCACCGCGGATCGCCCATGACCCTGATCACCGAAACGAACGAGCTCCTGGCGGTCGTCGAGCGTCTGCGGCGCGAGCCTTTCGTCACCATCGACACGGAGTTCATGCGCGAGCGCACCTATTGGGCGAAGCTCTGTCTCGTCCAGCTCGCCGGCGGGTCGGAGGCGGTCGCCGTCGATGCGCTGGCCCCCGGCATCGATCTCGCGCCCTTGCTCGGGCTGCTGGCGGATCCGGACGTGCTCAAGGTCTTCCATGCCTGCCGGCAGGATCTCGAGATCTTCAGCCGGATGATGCAGGGCGGCATGCCCGAGCCGGTCTTCGACACCCAGGTCGCCGCCATGGTCTGCGGCTTCGGCGAGGAGGTGGCCTACGAGACCCTGGTCAACCGCCTCGCCAAGGCCAGGCTCGACAAGAGCTCGCGCTTCACCGACTGGAGCCGCCGGCCGCTCTCCCAAGCGCAGCTCGCCTACGCGCTCTCGGACGTCACCCATCTCCGGACGATCTACGAGAAGCTCCGGAGCCGGATCGAGCAGGCGGGCCGGCTCGACTGGGTGGCGGAGGAGACGGCCGGGCTGACGGTGCCGAGCCTCTACGTGACCGAGCCCGAGGATGCCTGGAAAAGGCTCAAGGTCCGCTCGCGCGAGCCGCGCTTCATCGCCCTCGTCCAGGAGCTCGCCGCCTGGCGCGAGCGGAAGGCGCAGGCGCGCGACGTGCCCCGCAACCGGATCGTCAGGGACGACCTCCTGATGGAGCTGGCGGCGCAGAAGCCGAGCGACCTCGAGGCGCTGCGGCGGCTGGACCGGATCAATCTCGACCGCGAGAGCATGCGTGAGGTTCTGGAGGTGATCGCCGCCGTGCGGGCGCGGCCCGAGGAGGGCCTGCCGCACCTGCCGCAGCCCAGGCCGCCAGCCAAGGGAATCGGGCCCACGGTCGACCTGCTCCGGGTGCTGCTCAAGCAGTGTGCCGAGGAGAGCGACGTGGCGCAGCGGCTGATCGCGACGAGCGCCGAGCTCGAGGAGCTGGCGCTCGACGACGCGGCCGACATCCCGGCCCTCAAGGGCTGGCGCCGCGAGCTCTTCGGCGCCCGCGCCCTCGATCTCAAGGCCGGACGGATCGGGCTCGCCGTGCGGGATCGGCGGATCGTGCTGATCGAGCCGCCGGAGCCATGATCCTCGTCGTCGGCGCCGGCGGGCTGATCGGCCGTCAGGTCGTCCGGGCTCTCGGCCCCCTCGCCCGCGCGCGGGCGCATCTGGCGCTGGAGGAGCCCGATCTTCTCGACGGGATCGAGGCGGTCGTCCATGCCGGGCGCGATCCGCGTCTCGGCACGCCCGGCTACCGGCCCGAGGACGATGTCGAGCTCGCCCTGGCGCGACGGGTGGCCGCCCGCGGCCTGCCGTTCCTGACGCTCTCCTCGCGCAAGGTCTACGCCCCGGCCGCGACACCGCTCGACGAGGCGGCTGCCCTCGGTCCGAACGATCTCTACGGGCGGCAGAAGCTCGCCATGGAGGAGGCGCTGGCAGCGCTGCTGGGCGACCGGCTGACCCGGCTGCGCCTCGCCAACATCTTCGGCTTCGAGCCGGGCCGCGCGAGCTTCATGGGCCGGATGCTCGACGGCCTCGCCGGCGACGCGACCATCACCTTCGACATGAGCCCGTTCACCACCCGCGACTTCCTCGATGTGGCGAGCGCCGGGCGGATGATCGCCGGCCTCGCCCGCCGGCCGCCGGGCGGCATCGTCAATGTCGGCTCCGGCGTGGCGCTGGAGACGGGAAGGCTGGCGCTCGCCCTGATCGAGGGGTTCGGCCGGGGCCGGCTCCTGGTCACCGATCACGCCGAGCGCGACGGCTTCGTGCTCGATTGCCGAAAGCTCTCGGGCCTCCTCGGCCCGAGCACCGGGAGGGACGGGCTTCTGGCCCGGGCGCGGCGGACAGGCGCGCGCCTCAGCGAACCGGCTCGGCCCTGAAGCGGTGGCGGGGCTCCGTCCATTGCGCCTGCGCCGCCTCCAAGGCCAGCTCCCGCCGGCCGGCGGCCTTGGTCGCCTCGACGAGGGCGAACATGGCGCTCGCCGCCGCCTCGATGGCCTGCGCCGGGCCCGGATGCCTGAGATAGTGGGCGAGGACGAGTGCCGTGAAGGCGTCGCCCGTGCCGCTCAGGCGGATGTCGAGCCGGGGCGTCCAGACCACCCAGCTTCCCGCCTCGGTCTCCGCCAGCATGCCGAGCTCGCCCGGCCGCTCGGCGAGGCTCAGGCTCGTCACCACCACCATCCGGGGTCCCATGGCGCGAGCGGTCCGTGCCGCCTCGAGCACGTCCGCGAACGTCACCAGATCCCGCCCGGTCAGCCAGGCGAGCTCGAACTGGTTGGGCGTGACGATATCGGCGGCCGGCACGGCGCGCTCCCTGAAGAAAGGGGGTATGCCCTCGCGCACGAAGAAGCCGCGATCGAGGTCCCCCATCACCGGATCGCAGACGTAGAGGGCCTCCGGGCGGAGCCGCTTGATGCGGGCCACGGTCTCGAGCACGGCCTCGCCGAGCGCGGCATCGCCCAGATAGCCGGAGAGCACGGCAGCGCAGCGATCGAAGGCACCGCGCTCCTCCACGCCCAGGAGGATGTCGCGCACCTGCTCCACGGTGAGGACATGGCCGCGCCAGTTGCCGTAGCCCGTGTGGTTGCTGAAGAGCACGGTGTTGACCGGCCACACCTCGAAGCCGAGACGTTGCAGCGGGAAGACGGCCGCGCTGTTGCCGACATGGCCGTAGGCCACGGCCGACTGGATCGAGAGAATGCCATCCTGCAAGCTCGTCCCTCCGTGCGTTCGCCGGCACGATGAAGCGCAGGAGAGTGGCCCTTGCCAGCGCCACGTGGGCCGCTAGTTCCGGAGCCAATTTCGCTGGAGACCCTGCATGATCCCCGATCCGGCGCAACTGCGCCAGAGCTACGACGCCGGCGCCCTCGGCGAGGCCGATGCGGAGAAGGACCCCTTTCGTCAATTCGCCGTCTGGTTCGAGGCGGCGCTCCAGGCAGGTCTCTTCGAGCCGAACGCCATGGCGCTCGCCACGGTCGACGCGGCCGGCCGGCCGTCGTCGCGCATGGTGCTGCTCAAGGGCTTCGACGCTTCGGGCTTCACCTTCTTCACGAATCGCGAGAGTCGCAAGGGCCGGGATCTGGCCGCCAATTCCCGGGCGGCGCTGCTCTTCTGGTGGGACCGGCTGCATCGCCAGGTGCGTATCGAAGGCGAGGTGGAGCCCATCGGCGACGCCGAATCGGACGCCTATTTCGATTCGCGCCCCTATGGCAGCCGCATCGGCGCCCTGGCCTCGCCGCAGAGCCGGCCGATCGCGTCGCGCGCCGTGCTGGAGGAGCGCTTTCGGGCGGCCGAGGCCGAATATCCGGAGCATCCGCCCCGCCCGGCTTGTTGGGGCGGTTATCGGGTGGTGCCGGATCGCTTCGAGTTCTGGCAGGGCCGCACCAGCCGGCTGCACGACCGCCTCGTCTACCTGCCGGAGGGCGGGGCCTGGCGGATCGAGCGGCTGGCGCCTTGAGCGCCTCTTTCGAACGAGAACAGGCACGATCCCTCGGCCACTGTGCTAGGGAGGCGTGGCGGGTGAGCGGGGACGCCGGGGCATGAGCGAGCGCAGGAACGTTTTCATCACGGGTGCCAGCCGTGGCATCGGCCATGCCACGGCCACCTATTTCGTGCGCCAGGGCTGGCGGGCGATCACCTGCTCGCGCGAGGTGGTGCCGGAGGGCTGCCCGCGCGACGAACGGCACGACCACATCACCGCCGATCTCGCCGACACGGCCCATCTGGACGCCACGGCCGGCCGGCTCGACGCGCTCCTCGACGGAGCGCCCCTGCACGCGCTGATCAACAATGCCGGCTACTCGCCCAAGGGCGAGGGCGGTGCGCGGCTCGGCTGCCTCGACGGCGACATGGCGACCTGGCAGAGGACCTTCGCCATCAATTTCCTGGCGCCCGTGTTCTTCAGCCGGGCGGTGGCGCAGAGGCTGGCGCGGACCGGTGGCACCATCGTCAACATCACGTCGATCGCCGGTCACCGGGTCCATCCCTTCGCCGGCAGCGCCTACGCCACCTCCAAGGCGGCGCTGACGGCGCTCACCCGCGAGCTCGCCGCCGACCTCGCCCATCTCGGGATCAGGGTGAACGCGGTCTGCCCGGGCGAGATCAACACCGCCATCCTCTCGCCCGGCACGGCCGAGCTGGTCGAGCGCATTCCGCTTCGCCGCCTGGGCTCGCCCGAGGAGGTGGCGGCGGTGATCTACTACCTCGCCACCGACCAGTCCTCCTACATCACCGGCGCCGAGATCCCCGTCAACGGCGGCCAGGACGTGCATTAGGAGCGGCAGTCAGACCAGCCGGACCGGCCCGGGGTAGCGGGCGACGCGCCGATCGGCCGTGAGCAGCGTGACGCCTTCGGCGGTCGCCTGGGCGATCAGCAGCCGGTCGAACGGATCGTTATTCTTCGCCGGCGAACATCTTCTCGATCTCGTCCTGAAACATCTCGTCGAAGTCGTCGGGCACCTCGAACTGGCCGTCCATGAAGCCGATGCGCCGCCTCGCGACCTCCTCTCGGGTCTCGAGCGGCACGACCTTGACGAGCGGCTTGCCGGCCCTGGCGATGATGAACGGCTTGCCCTTCGCCGCGGCATCGATCAGTCGCGAGAGATTGGCCTTCGCCTCGTCGATGCTGACGGTTTCCATGGATCCCTCCGGACCGACCTGACCTTCGAGCGTAGCTCGCCCGGTGCAGCGGGACAAGAACGCCTCCTACTCCCTGATGCCGCGCAGGCGGAGGCTGCGGCGGCGCAGGAGCTCGACCGTGGCGAGGAGCAGGATCGAGATCACGATCAGGATGGTGGCGACGGCGAGGATGGTCGGGCTCAGGTTCTCGCGGATGCCGTCGAACATCTGGCGCGGCAGGGTGCGCTGGCCGGGGCCGGTAAGGAACAGCGCCACCACCAGCTCGTCGAAGGAGGTGATGAAGGCGAAGAGGGCACCCGAGACCATGCCCGGCGCGATCAGCGGCATGGTGATCCGGAAGAAGACCTCGAGCGGGGCGGCGCCGAGGCTGGCGCCGGCGCGGGCGAGATTGCGATCGAAGCCGACGAGGGTGGCGCCCACGGTGATCAGGACGAAGGGTGCCCCGAGCGCCGCATGGACCAGCGTCAGGCCGAGCAGGCTGCCGGTCAGACCCATGGGGATGAAGAAGAAATAGGTGCCCGCGGCGACGATCACGAGCGGCACGACGAGGGGCGAGATGAGCACCGCCATGAGCGCGTCCTTGCCCGGGAAGCGCGCCATGGCGAGGCCCACGGCGGCGGCGGTGCCGAGGACGAGGGCGATCGCCGTCGCACCGGTGCCGACGATCAGGCTGTTGATGAGCGCGCTCCACCAGACATCGGCATGCCAGAGCTCCTGATACCAGCGGAGCGACAGGCCCGGCATCGGAAAGGACAGAAAGGCGCCGGCGTTGAACGACAAGGGGACGATGACGAGGATGGGTGCTACGAGGAAGACGAGGGCCAGAAGGGTCCATGCCCAGAGCAGAACGTGGCCGAACGCCTGGCCTCGGGTCCACGTGCGGCGCGCCACGGGCGGTCAGCCGAGCGTCAGCCGGTCGATGCCGACCAGCCGCGCGTAGATCAGGTAGAGCACGAGCGTCGCGGCCAGAAGGATGCTGCCGAGGGCGGCGGCCATGCCCCAGTTGACCGTCTGGATCGTGAAGAAGGCGATGAAGTAGCTGATCATCTGGTCGGCCGCCCCGCCGACCAGGGCCGGGGTGATGTAGTAGCCGATCGCGAGGATGAAGACGAGCAGGCAGCCGGCGCCGATGCCGGGCCGCGTCTGCGGCAGGTAGACCTTGAGGAAGGCCTCGAACGGCCGGGCGCCGAGCGAGAGTGCCGCCCGCATGTGCGAGGGCGGTATGGAACGCATGACGCTGAGCAGCGGCAGCACCATGAAGGGCAGCAGCACGTGCGTCATGGCGATGTAGACGCCGATCCGGTTGAAGACGAGCTGCACCGGCTGGTCGACGAGGCCGAGGCCGAGCAGCGCCTCGTTGATCGGCCCCTCGCGCTGCAGGACGACGATCCAGGCGGCCGAGCGGACCAGGAGCGAGGTCCAGAAGGGCAGGAGGACCAGGATCGTCAGCGGGTTGGCGATGCGCGGCGGCAGCGACGCCAGCTTGTAGGCGAGCGGATAGCCGATGGCGAGGCAGGCGAGCGTGACGACGAGGCTGACCCAGAAGGTGCGGCCGAGGATGCTGCGGTAGACGGCGCGATCATCCTGCACCTGGGCGATCCGGCCTTGGGCATCGCGCTCGAGATCGAGCGCCTGCAGGAGGTAGAGATCGGTCCAGGGTGCGGCGGCATCCTTCAGCGAACGCCAGATGCGGGGCTCGCCCCAGGCCTCGTCGATGCCGGCGAGGGTGGATCGCCAGTCACCTTCGGGTGCTTGCGGCAGGTGCCGCGCGGTGCCCTGCAGGAGGCTGCGGTCACCCGGATGGGCGTTGTTGAGCCGCTGGCCGACGGGGCCGAGCGCGCGGGCCTCCTTGGCCTCCCTCAGCTCCCTCGCGAAGGTCGCGACCACCGCCTCGGGCGGCACGCCCGTGCCCTGCCATTCGCGCAAGGCCGCGGTGGTCGCCGGCATGGTCGCCTCGAGCTCGCCATTCGCCACCGCCAGTTTCAGCATGCCGCCGATCGGCAGGATCATGAAGGCCAGAAGGAAGGCCAGGAGCGGCAGGGTGAGGCCGAAGGCCCAGAGCCGCTGCCGCCGCTCGACCCGCCGGAGCGCCCGCGAGAGCGCTCCGGCCTCGGTGGCGGACAGTGTCTCGCTGCCGGCTATTGCGCGGCCCAGGCATTGAAGCGCGCGTTCAAGTCCTCGACCCGGTCGACCCAGAAGGCGCCGTTGAAGAAGAGCCCGTGGTCGATGTTCTGCGGCGACGACGGGATGTTGGGCAGGACCTTCGGATCGACCAGGGCCGCGGCGTTCTTGTTGGTCGGGCCGTAGGGGATGAGAGGCGGCAGCAGCTTCTGGTGCTCGGGCTCGCTCATGTAGGCGATGAGCTGCATGGCCTCGTCCTCCTTGTCGGAGTTGGCGGGAATGACCCAGCTGTCGATCTGGTAGACGAAGCCCGCGTCCCAGGCGATCTTGAAGTTGCGGCCCTCGTCCTGGTTGGCGGCGGTGATGCGGCCGTTATAGGCGCTCGTCATGACCACCTCGCCGGACGCCAGGAGCTGCGGCGGCTGGGCGCCAGCCTCCCAGAAGATCAGGCTGTCCCTGATGCTGTCGAGCTTGGCGAAGGCCCGCTCGATGCCCTCCTCGGTGGCGAGAACGTCGTAGATCTGGTCGAGCGGCACGCCGTCGGCCATGAGCGCGAACTCGAGCGCCTGGCGGGGGCCGCTCCTGAGCGCGCGCGGGCCCGGATAGGTCTCGGTGTCGAAGAAATCCGCCCAGGTCGAGGGCGGGTTCTCGGCGTAGCGGTCGGCGTCGTAGGCGAGCACGGTGGCCCAGACGATGGCACCGACGCCGCAATCGTGAACCGCCGTCGGCAGGAACTGGTCGCGGCCGCCGAGCTCGTCCCAGTCGAGCGGCACCAGGATGCCCTCCTCGCAGCCCAGCTCGAGCTCGTCGGATTCCACCTGGACCACGTCCCAGCTCGGCGGCCCCTCGGCCTTGGCGCGGAGCGCGCCGATGCCGCCGTTCCAGCTGTCCTCCGTGAGCGGAATGCCCGTCTCGGCCGTGAACGGCTCGAAATAGACCTGGCGCTGCGCATCCTGATAGGCGCCGCCCCACGAGACGACGGTGAGATCGCGCGCCTGGGCGGCCGTGGCCAGCGCCGCGATGCCGGCGAACGTCGCCAGCCTGAGCAGATTGCCTGACATCATTCCCTCCCCTTTCGGCTTACAGTCCGGCTTCGATCCTGCCGCAATTCGACGTCCGGCGCACCTGTTCTCGATGCCGCGCCGGGACCGGCCTCGGACGGACCCTCAGCCCGGGTCGAGCGCCCGGCAGTCCTCGGCCTGCCAGCCCACCCGGATGGCGTTGCCACGCTCGAGCGTCGGGTGCTCGCCGGCATTGGGCACCTTGACGATGAAGTCGTCATTGCCGCAGACGGCCATGCGCGCCCGGATATGGTCGCCGAGATAGATCAGCTCCAGGACCCGGGCGTCGAAGACGTTGGGGTGGCTGCCGGCGGGCGGGTCGACCACCACCCGCTCGGGGCGGAGCGAGAGCGTCGAGCGGCTGCCGACGCCATCGATGTTCACGGGCAGAGCGCGGATCGGCGCACCCTCGACCTCGACGATGCAGTGGCCGTTCCGGATCTCGCGCACCACGCCGACGAAGCGGTTGTTCTCGCCGATGAACTGGGCGACGAAGGCGTTCTCCGGCTTCTCGTAGAGCACCGGCGGCGTCGCCAGCTGCTGCACCACGCCGTCGTTGAAGACGGCGACGCGGTCGGACATGGTCAGCGCCTCGCCCTGGTCGTGCGTCACGTAGACGACGGTGACGGCGAGGTTCTCGTGGATGTGCTTGATCTCGTACTGCATGGTTTCGCGAAGCTGCTTGTCGAGCGCACCCAAAGGCTCGTCCATGAGCACGAGGCGGGGCTCGAAGACGAGCGCTCTCGCCAGGGCCACGCGCTGCTGCTGGCCGCCGGAGAGCTGGGCCGGGCGCCGGGCGCCGAAATCGCCGAGCTGCACCATGTCGAGCGCGTGGCGCACCCGCCTCTCGATGTCCGCCCTGGCCATCCGCCTGACCGACAGGGGAAAGGCCAGGTTCTCCGCCACCGTCATGTGCGGGAAGAGCGCGTAGTTCTGGAAGACCATGCCGATGTCGCGCTTGTGGGGAGCGACGTTGTTGATCTCGCGGCCGTCGAGATGGATCTCGCCGCTGGTGGCGGTCTCGAAGCCGGCGAGCATCATGAGGCAGGTGGTCTTGCCGGAGCCCGAGGGTCCGAGCATGGTCAGGAACTCGCCCCGGGCGATGTCGAGGTTCAGGTCTTTGACGACGAGGGTCTCGCCGTCATAGCTCTTCTGCACCTGGGCGAAACGGACGAACGCCTCCTGCTCGCTGGTCATCGGCCCTTTCGTTTCCCGCCGCATCGACCTCGACAGAGCTAAAGAGGAAGGGCTTTGATGTAAAGATCGCCCTGGAGACGGGGCGGAAGCGACAGCAGCGGCATGGAGATCCGGCGATGACAGAGGAGCTTTTTCGCGATGACGCCTATCGGCGCGACTGCCGGGCGACCGTGGTGGCCGTAAGCGGGAACGCGGTCGAGCTCGACCGCTCGGTCTTCTACCCGAGCGCCGGCGGCCAGCCGGGCGACACGGGCTGGCTTCTGGCGGAGGGCGAGCGGCTGGCGGTCACGGGCACCGAGAAGGGGGCGGCGGCCGGGACGATCGCGCACCTGCTCGAGCAGCCGGGCAGGCTTGCGGCCGGCACGGCGGTCGAGGCGGTGCTCGACTGGGAGCGACGCCATCTTCTGATGCGCATGCACACCTGCCTGCACCTGCTCTGCCGGGCCGTGGACGGGGTCGTGACCGGCGGGCAGATCGGCCTCGGCAAGGGGCGGCTGGACTTCGACATTCCCGAGCCCTCACTCGACAAGGAGGAGCTGACCCGGCAGCTCAATGCCTGGATCGACGAGGATCGGCCGGTCACCGCCCGCTGGATCGACACGGCCGAGCTCGATGCACGGCCGGAGCTGGTGCGCACGCTCTCGGTCAAGCCGCCAAAGGGCGACGGGCGCGTCCGGCTGGTCGAGATCGAAGGCGTGGATCTCCAGGCCTGCGGCGGCACCCATGTGCGGCGCACCGGCGAGATCGGCCGGGTGCGGGTCGCGAAGATCGAGAAGAAGGGCCGCCAGAACCGGCGCGTGCAGGTGGTGCTCGACGACGACGGCGCCGCAGGTGGTTGATTAGACGGCGCTCGACCGCCACATGCGGCACTGCACAACGAGACTTTGGCAAGACGAGGAGCGCCCCATGGCCCAGACCTACCACACCGACCTCTACATCGACGGGGCCTGGCATCCGGCCGTGGCCGGCGGTCTCATCGACATTCTCGATCCGGCGACCGAGGAGGTGGTGGCGCAGGCGGCGCAGGCCGAGCGCGCCGATGTCGAGGCGGCGATCCGGGCGGCGCACCAGGCCTTCCAGAGCTGGCGCCATGTTCCCGCCTGGGAGCGCTCGAAGGTGCTGCGGCGGACGGCCATGCTGCTCGAGGAGCGGGCCGACAAGGTCGCCCGGCTCCTGACGCTCGAATGCGGCAAGCCGCTCGCCCAGGCCAGGGCGGAGGTGATGTCGGCGGTCGACCTGATCGACTGGTACGCCGACGAGGCGCGCCGCATCTTCGGCCAGACCCTGCCCGGGCGCAGCGCCGACAACCGCTTCATGACCCTCTACGAGCCGGTCGGCGTGGTCGGCGCCTTCACCGCCTGGAACTTCCCGGTGGTGCTGCAGGCGCGCAAGATCGCGCCGGCGCTGGCGACCGGCTGCACCATCGTCACGCGGCCGGCCGAGGAAGGCACCTCGTCGGTCGCCGAGCTGGTCAAGTGCTTCATCGAGGCGGGCGCGCCCAAGGGCACGGTCAATCTCGTGACCGGCAAGCCCGAGGTGATCTCGGAAGCCATCATGGACAGCGACCTCGTCCGCAAGGTGACCTTCACGGGCTCGATTCCGGTCGGCCAGCACCTGATGCGGCGGGCCGCCGACACGGTGAAGCGGATGTCGATGGAGCTCGGCGGGCACGCGCCGGTGATCATCCACGAGGACGTGGATCCCATCAAGGCAGCGCTCACCTCGGCCGCCGGCAAGTCCCGCAACAACGGCCAGGTCTGCGTCTCGCCGACCCGCTTCTACGTCCACAAGAAGCACGAGCAGGCCTTCACCGATGCCTTCGCCGGAGCGCTCGCCGGCATGAAGATCGGCCACGGGCTCGAGCCCGATACCGAGATCGGCCCCCTGGTCAACAGAAAGCGCCTCGCCTTCATCGAGGAGATGGTGGAGCAGACCAAGGCCGAGGGTGCCAAGGTGGTGACCGGCGGGCAGCGCCCGGCGGACATGAACCGCGGCTACTTCTTCGAGCCCACCGTCTTCACCGACGTGCGCGACGACATGCGGGTGATGAACGACGAGCCCTTCGGGCCGATCGCCCCGATCACCACCTTCGAGAGCTTCGACGAGGTGATCGGCCGCGCCAACAGCCTGAGCTACGGCCTCGCCGGCTACGTCTTCACCGGCAACCAGAAGCTGGCCCAGGCGACCGCGGAGGCGCTCCGGACCGGCATCGTCGGCGTCAACACCTTCGCGGCGGCCACGGCCGAGATGCCGTTCGGCGGTGTCAACCACTCGGGCTTCGGCCGCGAGAACGGCAGCCAGGGGCTCTACGACTACCTGGATGCCAAGTTCGTCAACATCGCCTACGGCTGAGCCGGGGGCGGTGGCGACGGGGCGGCACCCCCGCTTCACCGACCTCGTCCAGGGTCTGCCGGCGACGATCCCCTTCGTCGGCCCGGAGGCCCTGGAGCGGCGGGGCGGGCGCGGCTTCGAGCTGCGGCTCGGCGCCAACGAGAGCGCCTTCGGGCTCTCGCCCCTGGCCGCCGAGGCGATCCGCCGGGAGCTCGGCCGGGCCGCCTGGTACGGCGATCCCGAGGCCTTCGACCTCAGGGAACGGCTGGCCGGGCTGCACGGCGTGGGGACGGGCGAGATCGTCGTCGGCGCCGGCATCGACGAGCTTCTGGGCGTGCTGGTGCGGGCGGTGGTCGAGCCCGGCGATCCGGTCGTGACCTCGGCCGGCGCCTATCCCACCTTCAACTACCACGTCGCCGGCTTCGGCGGGCGGCTCGTCGCCGTGCCCTACCGCGACGACAAGGAGGACCTCCTGGGGCTCGCCTCGGCGGTGCGGCGGGAGAGGGCGAGGCTCGTCTATCTCGCCAATCCCGACAACCCCATGGGCACCTGGCACGGTGCTGCGGCGATCGGGCGCTTTCTCCAGGAACTGCCCCCCGGCACGATGGTGCTGCTCGACGAGGCCTATATCGAGTTCGCGCCGGGCGATGCCGCGCCGCCCATCGTCACGGACGATCCACGGGTGGTTCGCCTGCGCACCTTCTCCAAGGCGCACGGCATGGCCGGACTGAGGATCGGCTACGCCATCGCCGATGCCGGAGTGATCGGTGCGGTGGGCCGGATCCGCAACCATTTCGGCGTCAACCGGCTGGCCCAGGCGGCGGCCATGGCCTCGCTCGACGATCCGGGCTTCGTCGCCGGGGTGGTGGCCGAGGTGGCGCGCGGCCGGGAGGAGTACGCGGCATTGGCCACCGAGCTCGGCTTCGTGGCCCTGCCGTCGGCCACCAACTTCGTCGCCATCGATGTCGATCCCGAAGGCCGCGGACCCGAGCGCGGCAGCGCCCTCCTCGAAGCCCTCGCCACCGCCGGCGTCTTCATCAGAAGGCCCGGCGTCGCCCCGCTGAACCGCTGCATCCGGGTCTCCGTCGGCACCGCCGCCGAGCGCGCCCGCTTCGCCACGGTCTTCCGCGCTGTCGCCCAGGCATCCTAGGACTTATACCCTATGCCTGGTGTCGCGTCAAGCGCTGCCGGGGTTCGTCCGGCACGCCTTCCTCGCCGGCCTCGATGGCCCCGCCGAACGGCGCGGGAACGGGAGAAAAGTGCCTTTTTCCAATAAGCTGCGAGGTTCAGGGTTCCTTCGTCGCGGCCCGGGTTCGTTCGTCGATCCAGGGCCTTTCGCCGGGTTCGCTCGTGGATTCGCCGGGTTCCTTCGTCGTCGGATGTTGCAGGAGATGCAACATGCGTTGGCGGACGTTGCATCAGAGGCAACAACCCGAGCGCGGATGTTGCATCGCGTGCAACATCCCGAAGGTCGATGTTGCATCTCCTGCAACCTCCGAAGGGCCGATGTTGCACGAGATGCAACGCCGGCCGCACGAAGCGAAAAGGTTAAATTCGGTTCGTGTCCCCCATTTGGCGCACGAAGCGAAGAGGTTAAATTCGGTTCGTGTCCCCCATTTGGAGGGTCGTGAATGGCCTGGGTCATGCTGATCGCGGCCGGGCTGCTCGAGGTGGTCTGGGCCTTCTTCATGAAGCAGTCGGACGGCTTCAGCCGGCTCTGGCCGACGCTGGTGACGCTTGCCGCCATGCTCGCGAGCTTCGGCCTTCTGGCCCTGGCCATGCGCTCCCTGCCGCTCGGCACGGCCTACATGATCTGGACCGGCATCGGTGCGGTGGGCGCCTTCCTGGTCGGCATCGTGGTGCTGGGCGAGCAGGTGACGCTCTGGCGGCTGATCGCCGCCGCCCTGATCACGTCGGGCCTCGTTCTGATGAAGGTGGCCTCGGACGCCTGACCGCCTCCATGCTGCGTTGCCGCATCTTGACATAGATCATGGCCGCGCGCCGCGAGACTTGGGAGGTAGGGTCGCCTCGTGGCTTCGGGATGATCGGATGCGCCGCCTCGCCTTTCTGCTTTGGACCTTCCTCGCCCTTCTCGCGTCGGGCCCGTCGCCGGCCGTGGCGGCGAGCGATCTCGCCCGGTTTCTCAAGGATGTGACGCCGGCGGAGCTGGCGCCCGGCGCGGATGCGTTCGGGGCGGTGCGCAAGGACGTGCCGGTGGTGCCGGTCCTGAAGGGCGGGGAGACGGTGGCGCATGCCTTCGTCAACACGGATTTCGTCGGGGCGGTGGGCTATTCGGGCAAGCCGATCCATCTGGTGATCGCCCTCGACGCCGAGGCCAGGATCACCGGCCTCAAGCTGGTCAAGCACTACGAGCCCATCGTCCTGATCGGCATTCCGGAGGCCAAGATCAAGGCGGTGATCGACGGCTATGTCGGCCTCGACATGGCGCACGAGGTGGAGGCCGCCGGCGAGGGGCACGATCTCGACATCGTCTCCGGTGCCACGGTGACGATCATGGTGATCGACGACAGCATCGTGCGCAGCTCGATCAAGGTGGCGAGGCTTCTGGGCCTGGGCGGGCTCGAGGCGGAAGCGCCGACGCCGACCGTGTCGCGCCAGCTCGACACCAGCGCGGCGCCCGCGGTCGAGGACTGGCTGACGCTGGTCGGCGACGGCTCGATCCGCCGCCTGACGCTCGATGTCGGCATGGTCAACGAGGCCTTCGAGGAGAGCGGCAATGCCGAGGCGGCGACCCGGCCGGAGCAGGGCCCGCCCGACACCACCTTCATCGATCTCTACACGGGCCTTCTGACGGTGCCGACCATCGGCCGCTCGGTCCTGGGCGCCAACGAGTGGCGCAATCTCGAGGAGCGGCTGAAGGAGGGCGATCAGGCGATCTTCGTCGCCGGCCGCGGCATCTACTCGTGGAAGGGCTCGGGCTACGTCAGGGGCGGCATCTTCGACCGCATCCAGCTCATCCAGGGCGACATCGCCATCCGCTTTCGCGACCGCCAGCACAAGCGCATCGCCCAGTCGGCGGCACCGGGATCGCCACGGCTGGACGAGATCGGCGTCTTCACCATCCCGGTGGACAGCGGCTTCGATCCGACCCGGCCCTGGCATCTGCAATTGCTGGTGCAACGGGCGACCGGCGCCACCTCGAAGGCGTTCTTGACCTATGACCTGAACTATCAGGTGCCCGAGCGCTATCTCGAGCCGGCGGCGCCGGTGCCGACGCCCGTGGTGGCCCAGGGGCCGGAGGCGCCGGCGGTCGGCGAGGGGGATTTCGCCGCGGGTGCCCGAACGACGCTCTGGCAGAAGATGTGGATGGCGCGCACCATCGACATCGCGATCGTCGTGGCGGCCCTCGCCCTTCTGACCGCGCTCTTCTTCTTCCAGATGCAGGCCGTGCGCTACCAGCGTTTCATCTTCTGGGGCCGCATCGTCTTTCTCACCTTCACGCTCTTCTGGCTCGGCTGGTACGCCAAGGCGCAATTGTCGGTGGTCAACATCATGACCTTCACCAATTCGCTGCTCTCGGATTTCAGCTGGGATTACTTCCTGATGGATCCCCTGATCTTCATCCTGTGGTTCTCGGTCGCGGCGGCGATCCTCTTCTGGGGGCGCGGCGCCTATTGCGGCTGGCTCTGCCCCTTCGGCGCCTTGCAGGAGCTGACCAACCGCCTGGCCAAGCTCTTGCGCATCCCGCAGTGGCGCGTGCCCTGGGGGCTGCACGAGCGGCTGTGGCCGATCAAGTACATCCTTTTCCTCGTACTTTTCGGCGTCTCGCTCTATTCCTTGGACACGGCCGAGCACCTGGCCGAGGTCGAGCCCTTCAAGACGGCGATCATCCTGCATTTCGTGCGCGAGTGGTGGTTCGTCCTTTTCGCCGGCGGGCTCGTCTTCGTCGGTCTCTTCGTCGAACGATTCTACTGCCGCTATCTCTGCGCGCTCGGCGCGGGGCTGGCCATTCCCGGCAGGATCCGTATGTTCGACTGGCTCAAGCGCTACCGCGAGTGCGGCAATCCCTGCCAGATCTGCGCCAATGAATGTCCGGTGCAGTCGATCCACCCCGAAGGCAACATCAACCCGAACGAGTGCATTCAGTGCCTGCACTGTCAGGTGCTCTACAAGGACGAGTACAAATGCCCGGTCTGCGTGAAGCGGCGGCTCCGGCGCGAGCGGCAGCACGAGCGCAGCGGCGACAGTGCGAAGCCGGTGCTGCCGCAAAGGGCGGTCGCCGTGAGCCGAACGTGAAAACCAGGAGGAAGGAACGAGAAGCATGACGGAGCAGCAGAGGAAGGCGGCGCTGTCGCGTCGCGGCCTGATGAGCGGCACCGCCAAGGCGGCGGCCATCGCCGGGGCCGGCGGGCTCGGCGGGGCGGCCGGCATCGCGGCCCTGGCCGGCGGCACCGGGCTCGCCCCCACCCCGGCCCGGGCGGAAGAGGCCGGCAGCGTCGCACCGGGCCAGCTCGACGAGTATTACGGCTTCTGGTCGTCGGGCCAGAGCGGCGAGGTCCGGGTGCTGGGCATGCCGTCGATGCGCGAGCTTTTGCGCATTCCGGTCTTCAACCGCTGCAGCGCTACCGGCTGGGGCCAGACCAACGAGAGTCGGCGTATCCTGACCGAGGGCCTGACGCCGGAGACGAAGGCGTTTCTCGCGACCCGCGGCGGCACCTGGCAGAACGGCGACGCGCACCATCCGCACATGTCGTTCACCGACGGCACCTATGACGGCCGCTACCTCTTCATCAACGACA
Source organism: uncultured Geminicoccaceae bacterium (assembly GCA_964402505.1). Classification (GTDB taxonomy): domain Bacteria; phylum Pseudomonadota; class Alphaproteobacteria; order Geminicoccales; family Geminicoccaceae; genus SLRI01. The sequence continues at coordinate 25,831 of CAYOCP010000021.1, read as the reverse complement.
AGGCCAACACGCGCCTGGCCCGCATCCGCATGGACGTGATGAAGACCGACAAGATCCTCGAGATTCCGAACGCCCACGACATCCACGGCATGCGGCCGCAGAAATATCCCCGGACCGGCTATCTCTTCTGCAATGGCGAGCACGAGGCGCCGCTCGTCAACGACGGCAGCATTCTCGACGATCCGGAGAAGTACGTCGCCATCTTCAGCGCCGTCGACGGCGACGAGATGAAGGTGGCCTGGCAGGTGATCGTGTCGGGCAATCTCGACAATTGCGACTGCGACTATCAGGGCAAGTACGCGTTCTCGACCTGCTACAATTCCGAGATGGGGATGAACACGGCCGAGATGACGGCGGCCGAGCAGGACCATGTCGTCATCTTCAACATCGCGCGCATCGAGGAGGCGGTGAAGAACGGCGACTTCCAGGAGCTCAACGGCGTGCCGGTGGTCGACGGCCGCAAGGGCTCGCCGCTCACCCGCTACGTGCCGATCTCGCAGAGCCCGCACGGCATCAACACGGCCCCGGACGGCAACTACGTCGTCATCAACGGCAAGCTCTCGCCGACCTGCTCGCTCATGGACGTGCGGCTGATCGATGCGCTCTTCGAGAAGGATGCCGATCCCCGCTCCTGCATCGTCGCCGAGCCGGAGCTGGGTCTCGGTCCGTTGCACACCGCCTTCGACGGGCGCGGCAACGCCTACACCACGCTCTTCATCGACAGCCAGGTCGCCAAGTGGAACATGGAGAAGGCGATCCAGGCCTTCGCCGGCGAGAAGGTCGATCCGATCATCCAGAAGATCGACGTGCACTACCAGCCGGGCCACAACCACACCTCGATGGGCGAGACCAAGGAGGCCGATGGCAAGTGGCTGGTGTCGCTCAACAAGTTCTCGAAGGACCGGTTCCTCAACGTGGGTCCGCTCAAGCCCGAGAACGAGCAGCTCATCGACATCTCGGGCGACGAGATGAAGCTCGTGCACGACGGCCCGGCCTTCGCCGAGCCGCACGACATCGTCATCGTCAGGAGCGACATCGTTAACCCGGTCAATGTCTGGGACCGCCACGATCCGACCTTCGACGAGGCGCGCAAGCAGGCCGAGGCGGACGGGGTCGATCTCGACTGGGGTGCCGACGTGATCCGCGACGGCGACAAGGTCCGGGTCTACATGCACTCGATAGCGCCGGTCTTCTCGCTCGAGAAGTTCACGGTCAAGCAGGGTGACGAGGTGACGATCTACGTCACCAACATGGACGACATCGACGACCTCACCCACGGCTTCACCCTCGCCAATTACGGCATCGCCATGGAGCTGGCGCCGCAGGCCACGGCCTCGGTGACCTTCACCGCCGACCGGCCGGGGGTGCACTGGTTCTATTGCCAGTGGTTCTGCCATGCGCTGCACATGGAGATGCGCGGCCGCATGCTGGTCGAGCCCAGGAACGTCTGACGATGCAGGGCCGCGGGCACGGGTCGTTCCTGCACGTTGCGATCGCCTCCGCTTTCGTGGGGGCGCTCGTGGCGGCGGGCTCGGCCGTGTCCGCGGCGGTCGTCGAGGTGGCGGCGGGGGACGGGCTCGCCGCCGCCATCGCCGCCGCCGCACCCGGCGACCGGCTGCTGCTGGCGCCCGGCGTTCATTCGGGGCGGATCGTCGTCGACCGGCGCCTGACCATCGAGGGCGGGCGGGATGCGGTGATCCAGGGCGACGGCGAGGGCACCGTGGTCGTGATCGAGGCGCCGGAGGCGGTGCTGCGCGGGATGACCGTGACCGGCTCCGGCCTCTCGCTCGCGACCATCGATTCCGGCATCCGTCTGACCCAGGAGGCGGTCGGCGCCGTGGTCGAGGACGTTTTTCTCGATGACAACCTGATCGGCGTGCACATCGAGGGGGCGCCGGATTCGGTGGTGCGCGGGAACCGCATCGTGGGCCGGCGGGATCTGCGCATGAACGAGCGCGGCAACGGCGTCTTCGTCTGGAACGCGCCGGGTGCGGTGGTCGAGGGCAACGACATCCGCTACGGCCGCGACGGCATCTTCTCGACGACGAGCAAGCGCAACCTCTTCAAGGACAACCGGTTTCGCGATCTGCGCTTCGCCGTGCACTACATGTACACCAACGACAGCACGATCGAGGGCAACGTCTCGATCGGCAATCATCTGGGCTACGCGCTCATGTACTCGAGCCGGCTGCGCGTCCTGGACAACGTGTCCATCGGCGATCGCGAGCACGGCATCATGCTGAACTACGCCAATGCGTCGGAGATCCTGGGCAATCTGGTCGAGCCCGATGCCGAGGGCGCGGCACCGGAGAAGTGCGTCTTCATCTACAATTCCAACAAGAACGTCTTCAGCGGCAACCGTTTCGAGGGGTGCACGATCGGCGTCCACTTCACCGCCGGCTCGGAGCGCAACGCCATGACGGGGAACGCCTTCATCGGCAACGAGACGCAGGTGAAGTATGTCGGCACGCGCTGGCTCGACTGGTCGGCGGACGGCCGCGGCAATTACTGGTCCGACAACCCCGCCTTCGACCTCGACGGCGACGGCATCGCCGATGCGCCCTACCGGCCGAACGACATGGTGGACCAGGTGCTCTGGCGCCAGCCGCTGGCGAAGCTGCTCCTGAACAGCCCGGCCCTGCAGGTTTTGCGCTGGACGCAGGGCCAGTTTCCGGGGCTGACACCGGGCGGCGTGGTGGACACGGCACCCCTGATGCGGCCGCCGCCCTCGAAGGTGGCGGAGGAGGTGCCTTCATGAGCGCACCGGCGATCCGGCTCGAAGGTGTCGCCAAGCGCTACGGCCGGGCCGTGGCGGTCGAGGCGGTGACGCTCGACCTTCGCCAGGGCGAGGTGATGGCGCTGCTCGGCCCCAACGGCGCCGGCAAGACGACGCTGATGAAGATGATCCTCGGCCTGACCCGGCCGAGCGCCGGGCGGATCGAGGTTCTGGGCGGGGCGGCCGGGGCGGCGGCGGCGCGAAGGGCGACCGGCTATCTGCCCGAGAGCGTCGCCTTCAATCCGGCCTTGACCGGCGGGGAGACGCTTCGCTTCTACGCGCGCCTGAAGCGCCGGGCGAAAGGCGAGGTCGAGGCGCTGCTCGAGCGGGTCGGCCTCGCCGATGCGGCGGGGCGGCGGGTCGCCACCTATTCCAAGGGCATGCGCCAGCGCCTCGGCCTCGCCCAGGCGCTGCTCGGCGCACCCCGGCTTCTTTTGCTCGACGAGCCGACCTCGGGGCTGGATCCGATCCTGCGCCGCTCGTTCTACGAGATCGTGGCCGAGCTCAAGGGCCGGGGGACGAGCATCCTGCTCTCGAGCCACGTCCTGACCGAGCTCGAGGCGCGCACCGACCGGGCCGCCATCCTGCGCGACGGCCGGCTGGTGGCGCTCGACAGCCTGGCCGATCTGCGTCGCGCCGCCGGGCTGCCGGTGCGCATCCGGGTCAGGGCGCTGGCACCGGCGCTGGAGGCGATGACGCGCGATCTCGGCGCGCACCGCCTCAACGGGCACGCGGTCGAGCTGCTCTGCCCGGCCGAGCGGAAGATCGAGATGCTCAGGCGCATCGCCGATCTGCCGATCGAGATCGACGATCTCGAGCTCGTGCCGCCGTCGCTCGACGAGGTCTACGCGCATTACGGCCGGCGGGCGGGCGGCGCATGAGGGGCGTTCTCACCGTTGCCGCGAGCGAGCTCAGGATCGGCTTGCGCAATCGCTGGGTCCTGATGGCGAGCCTGCTCCTCGCCGCCCTGTCCCTGGCGCTCGCCTTTCTCGGCTCCGCACCCGGCGGCACCATCGACGCCGGCCGGCTCACCGTCACCGCCGTCGGGCTCGCCAGCCTCGCCACCTACCTGGTGCCGCTGATCGCGCTCCTGCTCGCCTACGACGCCATCGTCGGCGAGCTCGACCGGGGCACGCTGCTCCTGCTCCTGAGCTACCCGCTCGCCCGCCACGAGATCGTGCTCGGCAAGTTCCTGGGCCAGGTGACGGTGGTCGCCATCGCCACGGTCCTGGGCTTCGGTGCGGCGGCGCTGGCGGTGGCGGCGACGGGCGACATCCGGGCGGGCGAGCTCCTGCTCTTCTGGCGCCTCGTCGGCTCCTCGCTGCTGCTGGGTGCGGCCTTCGTCGGGCTCGGCCATCTGGCGTCCTGCCTCGTGCGCGACCGCAACACCGCGGCCGGACTCGCCATCGGCATTTGGCTCTTCCTCGTCCTGCTCTTCGACATGGGGCTTTTGGGGGCGCTGGTCGCCGACGATGGCGGCTTTTTCTCCAAGCACGTCTTCCCCTGGCTCCTGATCGCCAATCCGGCCGATGCCTACCGCCTCTTCAACCTCTCGGGCGTGCCGTCGATCGAGCAGTTGAGCGGCATGGCCGGGCTGGCGAGGACCGCGAAGCCGGCGCCCTCGATCCTGCTCGCGAGCATCGTCGCCTGGATTCTGTTGCCGCTCGCTTTGACCGCCGCCCGTTTCCAGCGAAGGGAGCCCTGATGCGCCTTTTGCCCCTGCCCGCCCTTCTTGTGCTGCTCGCCGCCTGCGACGAGCCGGCCGCCACCGCGCGGCCCGAGCCGGCCGAGCTCTCGGCCGACGCCACCGGCTATTTCTGCCTGATGGCGATCGACGAGCATCCGGGCCCGAAGGCGCAGGCCTTCGTCGAAGGCCGGGAGGATCCCCTCTGGTTTCCGTCGGTGCGCGACATGCTGACCTTCCGCCTGCTGCCCGGCGAGACCGCCGAGGTGGTGGCGATCTATGTCAGCGACACCGGCACGGGCGACGCCACGAGCCTGCCGGCACCCGGCGCCTGGGTCGATGCCGATGCCGCCTTCTACGTCATCGGCTCCGCCTCCTCGGGCGGCATGGGCGAGGCCGAGGCCGTGCCCTTCGCCCGCGAGGCGGATGCGCGCGCCTTCGCCGCCCGGCATGGCGGGGAGGTGCGCAGGCTCGACGCGATCGACGCCCACTGGGTGCTCGGCGAAGAGGAACCCCTTGCAGGAGGAGCAAGCTGATGCGCCGCCGCCGCTTTCTCGCCATTGCCGGCGCCAGCCTGGCGATGGCCGGTGTGCCGCTGGGCCGTCCGGAGGCCCGGGCGCGAACCTGGCGCTGGCGCGGCGTCGCCCTTGGCGCCATGGCCGAGCTTCGCCTCGTGCACGAGGACGAGGCGGCGGCCGGGCGCATCATCGAGGCGGCCGTTCTGGAGCTCCGCCGGCTCGAACGGGTCTTCAGCCTCTACGATCCCGCCTCCGCCCTCTCGCGGCTGAACCGGGACGGGCGGCTGGAGGCGCCGCCCTTCGAGCTCTTGAAGGTGCTCGCCGAGGCGCGGCAGGTGCACGACCTCACCGCCGGCGCCTTCGACGTCACGGTCCAGCCGCTCTGGCAGCTCTACGGCGCGCATTTCTCGGCTGGCGCCACCACGCCGCCATCGGAAGAGGCGATAGCCCTGGCGCGCGGCCGGACGGGCATGGACGGGGTCGCGTTCGATGCGCGGCGCATCGCCTTCGCCAGGCCCGGCATGGGGCTCACCCTGAACGGCATCGCGCAAGGGGCGATCGCCGACCGGATGGCGCAGCTCCTGGAGGCTGCCGGCATCGCCGACACGCTGATCGACACGGGCGAGATCAGGGCGGTTGGGCTGCGGCCCGACGAGCGGCCCTGGCAGGTGGGGCTCGCCGACCCGAACGGCGGCCCGCCGCGGCCGATCGAGCTTGTGGACGGGGCCATCGCCACGTCGAGCCCGGCCGGCACCGTCTTCGAGCCCACCGGGCGCTTCCACCATCTGATCGATCCGCGCACCGGCCGCCCGGCCGCGGGACCGCTGCAGGTCAGCGTCGAGGCCGGGAGCGCCATGCGCGCCGACGCCTTCTCGACGGCACTCGCCGTGCTCCCGGCCGAGGAGGGCAGGCAGCTCGAAAGGGCCGGCATCCCGGGCATCGGGCGGGTCTGGATCACGCCCGGGGGCTGAGGGTCCGGGAGGAGGGCTCTTCAGGAGCGGGGCACCAGCGCCAGCGCCGCCTCGAGCAGGCGGCGGGTAGCCGCTTCCGTCTTGAAGCCGGCATGGGCGGTCAGCGTCACGTTCGGCATGGCGAGCAGCGGGTCGTCCGGGGGCAGGGGCTCGGTGTCGAAGACGTCGAGGGCGGCGTGGCCGATCCGGCCGGCCTCGAGCGCATCGAGCAGGGCCCGCCGCTCGATCAGCTCCGCGCGGGCGGTGTTGACCAGGATCGCACCCCGGCGCAGCAGGTCGAGCCTCGACCGGCCGAGGAAGTGGCGGGTCTCGTCGGTGAGGCCGAGATGCAGCGAGACGATGTCCGATGCCTGCAAAAGCGTCTCGAGCGGCACCGTGCGCGTGCCCGGCACCGGCCGGCCAGGGCTGCGGCTCCAGGTCATGACGTCGAACCCGAGTGCTGTGGCGAGGCGGGCGGCCTCCCTGCCGATGCCGCCCATGCCGATGACCCCCAACGAGAGCTCGGCGATCTCGCGGCCCTCGAGCGGCGCCCAATGGCCGCGGCGCAGCTCCCGGTCCATGACCGAGACTCGGCGGATCGCTCCCAGGGTCAGCGCGATGGTGTGCTCGGCCACCGCCCGGTCGCCGTAGCCCTTCACCGTCCTCACCTCGATGCCCCGCTTTCGGGCGGCCGCCATGTCGATGTAGGAGGAGGCGCCGGTGCCGAGGAAGATGATGGTCTGGAGATGGGGGGCGGCGGCGATGTCGTCGGCGGTCAGGTAGCTGTGCCCGTCGAGGACGATCCCGGCGTCGCGCAGCAAATGACGCAGACGCCCGGGCGACGGGTCGCCATGATGGACGTGCAGAGGGAAATCGACGGGCATCTCGGCCAGGAGATCCGCCACCTGCTCCGAGGCGTCGATCAGGACGACGCGTGGCTGACGCGGCATGGTCACTCCAGCGGGTTGATGACCCGATGCAGGAAGTCCTGCGTGCGCTCGTGCCGCGGGTTGCGCAGGAGCTGCTCCGGTGGCCCCTGCTCGAGAATGGTGCCGGATTCGAGGAAGAGGACGCGGTCCGCGACCTCGCGGGCGAAGCCCATCTCGTGGGTCACGACCACCATGGTCATGTCCTCGCCGGCGAGGTCGCGCATGACCTTGAGGACCTCGCCGACGAGCTCGGGGTCGAGGGCGGAGGTCGGCTCGTCGAAGAGGATCGCCTTCGGCTCCATGGCGAGTGCCCGGGCGATCGCCACGCGCTGCTGCTGGCCGCCCGAGAGCCGGGCCGGGTGGACGTCGAGCTTGCCCCGCAGCCCGACCTTCTCGAGCAGGCCGGCGGCGAGCTCGCGCGCCTCGGCGCGGGGCCGTTTCTTGACGTAGACCGGTCCCTCCATGACGTTCTCGAGGGCGGTGCGGTGCGGAAAGAGGTTGAAGCGCTGGAAGACCATCGAGACCCGGGTCCGGATCTCGATGATGGAGCTGTCGGCCGGATCGACCTTCCGGCCCTCGACGCTGATCTCGCCTCGGTCGTAGGTCTCGAGGCCGTTGATGCAGCGGAGGATGGTGGATTTGCCGGAGCCGGAAGGGCCGATCACGCACACGACCTCGCCCTTGGCGACCTCGAAGGTCACGCCCTTGATGACCTCGAGCGCCCCGAACGACTTGTGGATGTCGTCGACGGCGATCATGCGCTCGCGAACCGCCGCTCGAGGCGGCGCGTCAGATAGGTCAGCGGCAGGCTCATGAGGAGGTAGATCAGGGCCACGAGCGTGAACACGGTCATGTTGTCGAAGGTGGAGCCGGCGATGAGCTGCCCCTGGCGGGTGAGCTCCGCCACGGTGATGGTCGAGACGAGCGACGAATCCTTGAGGATCATGATCATCGTATTGCCGAAGGGCGGCAGGGCTATGCGGATCGCCTGCGGCAGGATCACGCGCCGCATGATCAGGGACTTGGTCATGCCGATGGATTGCGCCGCCTCGATCTGGCCCTTGTCGATGGCCTCGATCCCGGCCCGGAAGTTCTCGGCCTGGTAGGCCGAGTAGGCGACGCCGAGCCCGATGACGCCGGCCTGAAGCGCTGTCAGGTTCAGGCCGATCTCGGGCATCACGAAATAGATGTAGAAGAGCTGCACGATGATCGGGATGCCGCGGATGATCGTGATGAAGGTGCGGCTGATGCCGTCGAGCACCGGGTTTCTCGACCAGGACATGATCGCCCAGACGAGGCCCAGGAACGTGCTCAGGAGCAGCGAGAGGATCGTGACGAGGATGGTCAGCACGACCCCCTGCATGAGGACCGGAAGATAATCCAGCGACCTGGTCATCAGGTCCGGCATCGGCCCCCCTCCCTACGGGTGCCGGGCGGCTAGACGCCCCATTTGGCGATGATCTGGTCGAGCTCGCCGCTGGCCTTCAGCTTCTCGATGCCGTCGTTGAGGGTGGCGAGCAGGTCCGGGTCGTCCTGGCGCACGGCCAGGGCCACGCTGCCGGTGATGACCGAGACGTACTGGTCGACCAGCCGGACCTGCGAGGCGCCCTTGGAGAGCTGGTAGGCGACGATCGGCCGGTCGCCGAAGCCGGCGTCGATCCGCCCGAGCGCCACGTCGCGCATGATGTCGGCGATGCTGTCGTAGACCTTGACCTCCTTGAACTTCCCGGAGTCGCGGAGGACGTCGTAATAGCTCGTGCCCACCTGCACGCCGACGGTCTTGCCGGCGAGATCGTCGAACGATTTATAGGTGCCGTCGTCGTCATTGGCGACGAACAGGCCCTCGCCGTAGCTGTAGACCGGCTCGGTGAAGGCCACGATCTTGGCGCGCTCGGCGGTGGCGTACATGGCTGCCGCGATGATGTCGATCTTGCCGCTGGTCAGGGAGGGGATCAGCGCCGCCCACTGGGTCGCCTCGATCTCGACGGCGAAGCCCTCCTCCCGGGCCACCGCCTCGACGATGTCGACCATGATCCCCTCGATCTGGTTGGTCTTGACGTCGAGGAAGGTGAAGGGCACGCCCGTCGGGGTGGAGCCGACCTTGTAGGTCGTTTCGGCCGCCTGAGCGGCACCGGCGAGGGTGCCGAGGAGGGCGATCGTGATGCCGAGGGCCATGGCGGCCCGCCGGGTGGACCCAATCAGGGAAGGCAGCATGCGTATTCCTCCGCTCGGCAGATCCAGGGGAATCGGGAGCCAGTCCTCGCGCCGGTCATCTGATCCCGGCGATCCCGGCCTGTCAATCCGTTCCTCGGGCGGATCGGCGGTGGGCGGAAGCGGGATGGGACGGCAGCGAAGCCGCGTGCCCCGCCCGGTCGGAGCGGCTATCCTTCGGCGGCTCTGGCGAGCCTGGAGGATTCGATGATCGCGCACGAGGAAGCCTGCATCGCCAACTCGCTCTGGACCGCGACCGCCAATCCGGCGCCGCCCTGCCCGCCCTTGGCGGGCGACGAGGAGGCGGATGTGGCGATCGTCGGCGGCGGGTTCACGGGCCTCTCGGCGGCGCTGCATTGCGCCGAGGCGGGGTTGTCGGTGGTGCTGGTCGAGGCCGAGACGCCCGGCTGGGGGGCGTCGGGGCGCAATGGCGGGCAGGTGAACCCCGGATTGAAGGAGGATCCCGACACGATCGAGGCGCACTTCGGCGCCGAGATGGGCCAGCGCATGATCCGGCTCTCGGGCGGTGCGGCCGATCTCGTCTTCAGCCTGGTCGAGCGGCACGGCATCGCCTGCGCCGGGGTTCAGCCGGGCTGGCTGCAGCCGGTTCTGGATCGGGCGGCGCTGGCGGTGGTGCGGGCACGGGTCGAGCAGTGGCAGCGCCGCGGGCAGCCGCTCCGGCTTTTGAGCGGTCCGGAGACGGCGGACCTTCTGGGCACGGATGCCTATATCGGCGGCATGATCGACGAGCGCGGCGGCAGCCTGCACCCGCTCAACTACGCCCTGGGGCTGGCCGATGCCGCGCGAAAGGCCGGTGCGGTGCTGCACGGCGACACCCGGGCCGAGCGTCTCGAGGCCAGGGGCGGGCGGCAGATCGTGCATTGCGCCAGGGGAAAGGTCGCGGCGCGGCGCGCCCTGATCTGCACCAACGGCTACACGGACGGGATCGCCCCGCCATCGGCGCGGACGGTGGTGCCGATCCGGTCCGTGCAGGTGGCGACGCGCCCGCTCGGCGACAATGTCCGGCGGTCCATCCTGCCGCGCGGCCACGCCGCCTCGGACAGCCGCCGCCTGCTCCTGTATTTCCGGCTGGATCCGGAGGGGCGCTTCGTCATGGGCGGCCGGGGCGCCTACTCGGCCCCGGGCACCCTGCACCAGATGCAGAAGCTGCGCGAGGTGTCGGCCAGGCTCTACCCGCAGCTCGAGGGGGCCGACTGGGCCTATCAGTGGGGCGGCTTCGTCGCCATGACCGCCGATCACTATCCGCATCTGAGCCCCTTTGGCGACCGCGCGATGTCGGCCATGGGCTTCAACGGCAGGGGCGTGGCGATGGCGACCGCCCTCGGCAGGGTGCTGGCCGACTGGTGCACCGGAACGCCCGAGAGCGAGTTGGATTACCCGGTGACGCCGATGCGGCCGATTCCTCTGCATTTCCTGCGCAAGCCCGCCGTCGCGGCGACGGTGGCATGGCTGCGGCTGCGGGATCGGGTCGGCTGAGCATCGCCCAACGCCGTAAATTGGTCCTGACCCCTTTTTGTCCGGTACCCATTGCTGGCGTTCCGGCGGCCGAGCGGCTACATTGCGGCGGCCATCGGAGGTCTTTTTCCTTGGGTCGACTCCTCGTGCTCTCCTTGCTGCTCCTGGCCGCATCCGCCACGGCTGGGCCGCTGGCCGCGACCACGCCGCTCGGCATCTTCGGCAATGACGACCAGCATGTCATCGACGCCGCCGACCGGCGCTGGGACGCGGTCGGCCGGCTCAACCGCGAATCCGGCGGGTTCTGCACCGCCGTGCTCATCGGGCCGCGCGAGGCGCTGACCGCCGCCCACTGCCTCTGGGACACCTCGCAGCGGCGCTGGGTGCAGCCCAGGACCGTGCATTTCGTTCCGGGCTACCGGCGCGGCACCTATCTCGGCCACGCCAGGGGCCAGGCCTTCCGCCTCGCCGACGGCATCGCCATCGACGCCTCCGGCCATCCCGAGAACCTGCTCGACGACTGGGCGGTGATCGAGCTCGACCTCGACCTGAAGTCGGGGGCCGGGGTGCAGCCCATGCCGCTGGCCGACGCCAGCGAGCGCGACCACCTCGCCGGCAACGCCATCGCCCGCGGCGGCTACAGCAGCGACCGGCCGCATCTGCCGGCCAAGGTCGATCCCTGCAGGGCGCTCGGCGTGATCGAGCAAGGCCGCCTTCTGTTGCACGATTGCGACGCCACCGCCGGCTCCTCGGGCTCGCCTCTGGTGATCGAGCGCGACGGCCGGCTCCTCGTGCTCGGGATTCAGTCGGCGGTGGTCCGCTCCGGCGACGAGACGGTCGCCGTCGGCATCCTCATGCAGCGCGTCCTCCCGGCCGCCGCTTTGGTCAGCCAATAGGCCGGGCTTCCCCGAGCCCGAGCTGCCGGACCAGCGGCAGGAAATCACGGTCGCGGTGCAGAAGCGGCACGCGATTGACGATGCACCAGGTGCCGATCGGCAGATCCACGGTCTTGCGCGGCGTCAGACCGCGCTCGCACAGCTCGCGATGATATGCCGCCGCCCTTCGCGCGAGCTCCCGGCCACCGAAGACGACGGGCCCGCAGAGGGCGAGGAGCTCGCGGGCGAGACACGCCCGGTGCGCGTCGCGAAAGCCGCGCGGCACCTCGCACAGCACCAGATCGCCGACGAGATGCAGGCCGTTCTCGATACGTGCCCCGGCCCGGGCCTTCAAGGAAGGCCTGCCCGAGCCACAACCGACGAAGGGAGGATGCACACCAGCAGCCAAAGCCGCCTGACCCGCCCGCTCGACGCGGCACTGTCGGGTCAATACCAGCTCTGCGCAATCAGGGCTTCATCGATCTCGATAGTCGTGCGCACGGCTCAACCTGGCCCCGCGCGCGTCCGTCTGGATGTGTATCATCCTGGCTACGATACCCATTCACCGTCCGCACCGCATGCGAGGCTAGGCCGCGGCATTCTTCCCGGCATAGCCGAGGCCGCGCAGCGCCTCGGCGATCTCGTCGAGAATGGCCGGATCGTCGATGGTCGCCGGCATGTTGTAAGGTGCGTCGTCCGCGATCTTCTTCATGATGCCGCGGAGGATCTTGCCGGAGCGCGTCTTGGGCAGGCGCTTGACGACCGCCACGAGCTTGAAGGCCGCAACCGGGCCGATCTCGTCGCGCACCTTGGCGACCAGCTCCTTCGTGACCTCGGCCTCGGGCTTGGTGACGCCAGCCTTGAGCACGACGAAGCCCAGGGGCAGCTCGCCCTTGAGCTTGTCGGCGACGCCGATCACCGCGCATTCGGCGACCGCCGGATGGCCGGCCAGCACCTCCTCCATGCCGCCGGTCGAGAGCCGGTGGCCGGCGACATTGATGATGTCGTCGATGCGGCTCATGATGAAGACGTAGCCGTCCTCGTCGACATAGCCGGCGTCGCCGGTGAGGTAATAGCCCGGGTAGCGGCTGAGATAGGCCTGCCGGAAGCGGTCGTCGGCCTGCCAGAGCGTGGGCAGGCAGGAGGGTGGCAGCGGCAGCTTGACGACCACGGCACCGATCGTGCCCGGCCCCTTCACCTCCTGCCCCTCCTCGTCGAGGATGCGGATGTCGTAGCCGGGCATCGGCAGGGTCGGCGAGCCGGGCTTGACCGGCAGATGCTCGATGCCGATCGGATTGGCGGCGATCGCCCAGCCGGTCTCGGTCTGCCACCAGTGGTCGATGACGGGCACGCCGAGCTGCGCCTCGGCCCAGAGCAGCGTGTCCGGATCGCAGCGCTCGCCGGCGAGGAAGAGCGTGCGGAAACGCGAGAGATCGTAGCGCCGGACGTGCTCGCCCTCCGGATCCTCCTTGCGGATCGCGCGAAAGGCGGTGGGTGCCGTGAACATCACCGACACCTTGTGCTCGGCGATCACCCGCCAGAAGGCGCCGGCATCGGGGGTGCCGATCGGCTTGCCCTCGTAGACGATGGTGGTGTTGCCGTTGAGCAAGGGCGCGTAGCAGATATAGCTGTGGCCGACGACCCAGCCCACGTCCGAGGCCGCCCAGTAGACCTCGCCCGGCTTCACGCCGTAGACGTTGCGCATGCTCCAGAGGAGGGCTGTCGCGTGCCCGCCATTGTCGCGCACCACGCCCTTGGGCTGGCCGGTCGTGCCCGAGGTGTAGAGGATGTAGAGCGGGTCGGTGGCCTCGACCGGCACGCAATCCACCGGATGCGCCGTTGCCATGGCCTCCTGCCAGTCGAGATCGCGGCCGGGCTCCAGCCCGGCCCTCGCCTCCGGCCGCTGCAGCACGATGCAGTGCCGCGGCTTGTGCGCCGCCTCCTCGATCGCCCGGTCGACCAGGGGCTTGTACTCGACGACCCGGCCGGGCTCGATGCCGCAGCTCGCCGCGACGATCATCGCCGGCTTCGAATCGTCGATCCGGGTCGCCAGCTCCTGCGCCGCGAAGCCGCCGAAGACCACCGAGTGGATGGCGCCGATCCTGGCGCAGGCGAGCATCGCCACGAGCGCTTCCGGCACCATCGGCATGTAGATGATCACCCGGTCGCCCTGCCGCACGCCGTGCTGCACGAGGGCACCGGCGAAGCGGGCGGTCAGGTCCTGAAGCTCGCCGAAGGTGATGATTCGCTTGGTCTTGGTCACCGGGCTGTCGTGGATGATCGCCGCCTGCCCGCCCCGGCCGGCGCGCACATGGCGGTCGACGGCGTTGAAGCAGGTGTTGAGCCGGCCGCCGGCGAACCAGCGGTAGAAGGGCGCCTTCGAATCGTCCAGCACCCGGTCCCATTTGCGGTCCCAGTGCAGGGCCTCCGCCGCCTCCGCCCAGAACTCTTCGGGCCGCTCGAGGCTGCGCTCGTGGATCTGTCGGTACATTCCCCGCATGGCTCTCCCCCGAATGCCGGGCCCAAGCGAGGCCCACCACATTGAAGCGACGCTAGCGGCGGGCCATGGGCTACCGCAAGGCGGCGAAACAGCGCTGCCGGCCGCAACTGTGACCGCCGCTACTGGTGCGGGTGCCGCGCGGCGCCTAAGGTCCGCCCGGCGGGCCGATGCGGGCAGCACAGGGGTGGCATGGAACCCACGATCTTCGGCTTCATTCGGCGCTACAGCTGGCGCCAGCAACTGACCATCCTCGCGATGACGGTGGTGTCGTTCCCGTTCCTCTACGCCTCCCTCGACCTGCCCAAGCAGATCATCAACGACGCGCTCGGCCAGGCCGGCGGCGGCATCATCCTCGGCTTCGAGCTCGAGCAGGTCGAGTACCTCTTCGCCCTCTGCGGCATCTTCCTCGTTCTCGTCTTGATCAACGGCGCCTTCAAATACGTCATCAACGTCTATTCGGGCGTGGTCGCGGAGCGCATGCTGCGCCGCCTGCGCTACATGCTCTACAATCACATGCTGCGCTTCCCGCTCGCCCACTACCACCGCCTGACCCAGGGCGAGCTCGTGCAGATGATCAACGCCGAGGTCGAGCCGCTTGGCGGCTATGTCGGCGACGCGCTCTCCACTCCCGCCTTCCAGGGCGGCACGCTGCTCACCATCCTCACCTTCATGTTCATCCAGGACCCCGTCCTCGGGCTCGCCGCCATCGCCCTCTACCCGGTCCAGGTCTACGTCATCCCGAAGCTGCAGCGGCAGGTCAACGAGCTCGGCAAGCGGCGGGTGCAGCAGGTGCGGCGGCTCGCCGAGCGCATCAGCGAGACCGCCCAGGGGGTGCGCGACATCCGCGCCAACGACGCCACCCAGTACCAGCGCGCCGTCTTCACCCGCGAGCTCGGCCGCGTCTTCGACATCCGCTTCGAGATCTACAAGAAGAAGTTCTTCATCAAGTTCCTGAACAACTTCCTCGCGCAGCTCGGCCCGTTCCTCTTCTTCACCATCGGCGGCTACCTGGTCATCCAGGGCGATTTGACCATCGGCGCTCTCGTCGCCGTGGTCGGCGCCCAGAAGGACCTGGCCTCGCCCTGGCGGGAGCTGCTCGCCCACTACCAGCTCTTCATGGACGTCCGCATCAAGTACGACCAGGTCGTGGCCCAGTTCAGCATCCCCGGGCTGATCGACGAGCGTCGCCAGAGCCTGGACGAGCCGGGTGAGCTGGCGCTCGCCGGCACCTGGCACGCACGCGGCGTCACCATCCTCGACGAGGACGACGAGGTGCGCCTGGAGAGCATCGACTTCGAGCTCGAGCTGCCGAGCCACGTGGCGATCGTCGGCCCCTCGGGCGCCGGCAAGGAGGAGCTCTGCCTCGTCCTCGCCGGCCTGATCGACCCGAGCCGCGGCCGGCTCCTCGTCAACGACACGAACCTCGCCGATCTCGCCGAATCGCTCACCGGCCGCCGCATCGCCTATGTGGGCAACCCCTCGGCCATCCTCGCCGGCACCATCCGTCACAACCTGCTCTACGGCCTGATGCACCGGCCGGTGCGCGACCTCGCCCTCGCCGACGAGAGCGAGGCCCGGCGGGAGCAGCGCCGCAGGGAGGACCTGCTCTCCGGCAACTCGGCCTATGACTGCGATGCCGACTGGGTCGACTACTCGCCGCTCGGCGAGGCTGCGGCGAACGACGACAGCCGCCGCGCCGCCATCGCCGAGTGCCTGCGGATCGTCAATTTCGACCGCGACGTCTACGTCATGGGGCTCAAGAGCAGCATCGACGACGAGGCCGATTCCGACCTGCCGCAGGCCCTGCTCGAGGCCCGCCACGCCATGCAGCTCCGGCTCGACGAGGACGGTGATCTCGCCCGCTTGGTCGAGCGCTTCGATCCCGAGCGCTACAACATGAACGCCTCGGTGGCCGAGAACCTGCTCTTCGGCACGCCGGTCGGCAGGACCTTCGACCTCGAGAACCTGGCCGAGCAGCCCTATGTCCGGGCCGTGCTCGACAAGACGGGGCTCACCGACGAGCTGGTGGCGACCGGCTACAAGGTGGCCGCCACCATGGTCGAGATCTTCGCCGAGCTGCCGCCCGACCACGAGTATTTCCGCCAGTTTAGCTTCATCGACGCCGAGGCGCTCCCCGACTACCGGGCGCTGCTCAACCGCGCCGATCCGACCCGTCTCGACCGGCTCAACAGGGACGACCGGCAGCTCCTCCTGGCCCTGCCGTTCAAGCTGGTGCCGACCCGCCACCGGCTCGGCGTGCTGGAGGAGGACTTCCGCCGGCGGCTGCTCGAGGCGCGCCGCGTCTTTCGCGAGGAGCTGCCGGAAAGGCTGCGCGGTGCCGTCGCCTTCTTCGAGCCGGACGCCTACAACGAGGCCGCCTCGATCCAGGACAACATCCTCTTCGGCAAGATCGCCTTCGGCCAGGCGCAGGCCGAGAGCCGGATCGCCGCCCTGATCACGGAGGTCCTCGACGATCTCGGCCTGATGGACCGGGTGGTCGAGGTCGGTCTCTCCTCGCCGGTCGGCTATGGCGGCTCGCGCCTGTCGCCGGTGCAGCGCCAGAAGCTGGCCTTCGCCCGCGCGCTCATGAAGCGACCGGAGGTCTTCGTCCTCGACGATCCCCTGGCCCCGTTCGATTCGCGCGAGCAGACGCTGGTCCGCGCCGCGGTGCTCGAATACCTTGCCGGCAGGAGCGTCTTCTGGGCCTTGCAGAACGCCGAGTGGGCGCGCCACTTCGACCACGTGCTCGTGCTGGATCAGGGCCGGCTCGTCGAGCACGGTGCGTTCGAGAAGCTCGCGACGGGGGGGCACGCGCTGCGTCGCCTCCTCGGCGAGCACGACGATTCAGGGAGCACGTGACATGACCTTGCAGAAGGACGTCGAGGCGCTGCGCAACATAGCCCTCTTCCGCAAGATCGAGCCCGCCAAGCTCAAGCTTCTGGCCTTCACGAGCGAGCATCTCGAGTTCATGCCGGGCGAGAGCCTGTTCCGCCAGGGCGACGCCGGCGACGCCGCCTACATCCTGCTCGAGGGCGACGCCGAGGTCCTGGTCGACACGCCGAGCGGTGCCCTCAAGGTGGCGACGCTGCGCAAGAACGACATCGTCGGCGAGATCGCCATCCTCTGCGACGTGCCGCGCACCGCGAGCGTCGTCGCCGCCAGCCGCCTCGTCACGCTTCGCGTCTCCAAGGACGGCTTCTTCAACCTCGTCACCCAGTTCCCGCAAGTCGGCGTCGAGATCATGCACGAGCTCGCGTCGCGCCTGCACCACACCACCCAGCAGCTCGGCGACGCCACGGCCCGGCTGCGCGCCCTGCAGCCGGACCCCTGATGGCGACCGGGCCGGCGGAATCGGGGCAATGGCCGAGCCGGCGGAGCCCGGTCCTCGACTGGCTCGCGGCCGGGGTCGCCGACCAGCCTTTCGTCGACGACCTCTTCGGCGATCTCTGCCGCAGGCTTCGCGCCCACGGCCTGCCGCTCGACCGGGCGACGCTGCATCTGCGCATCCTGCACCCGCAGTTCGGCGGCGCCACCATCCGCTGGACCGCCGAGACGGACGAGATCCAGCTCACCACGGTCGATCGCGAGGTCTGGCAGAGCCGGCGCTACCTCGAGAGCCCGCTTCGCCCGCTCTACGAGGGCGAGGTCGACGGCATCCGCACGCGCCTCGACCTGCCGCAGCCGGAGGGCGCGCCGGTCTTCGCCATCTATGACGAGCTCAGAGCACTCGGCATCGTGGACTACGTCGTCCTGCCCATGGCCTTCGTCGGCGGCACCCGCCATGCCTGCACCTGGAGCACGAAGCGGCCCGGCGGCTTCGCCACCGCCGACCTCAACACCATTGCCGACCTTCTGCCGGTGCTCGCCATGGCGGCCGAGATCCGCCTCGGCCGGCGGATCACCAAGAACCTGCTCGACGCCTATGTCGGCCGGCGCTCCGGCACCCGCATCCTCGAGGGGCAGATCGACCGCGGCAGCGGCGAGACCCTCTCGGCCGCCATCTGGCACTGCGATCTGCGCGGCTTCACCATGCTCTCCGAGCGCTGGCCGCGCGACGACGTGATCCAGGCGCTCAACGCCTATTTCGACACCATGGCGGCACCGCTGACCAGCCGCGGCGGCGAGATCCTGAAATTCATCGGCGACGCCATGCTGGCGATCTTTCCGATGGCCGAGCCCCGCGCCTGCGAGCGGGCGCTGCGGGCGGCGCTCGAGGCCGAGGAGGGCATGGCCCGCCTCAACGAGGAGCGCCGGGCAGCGGGCCGGGCCGAGCTCGGCTTCGGCCTCGTCTTGCATGTCGGCGACGTGATGTGGGGCAATATCGGGACCCGCGAGCGTCTCGACTTCACCGTCATCGGCCCCGCCGTCAACGTCGCCTCGCGCCTCGAGGACCTCTCCAAGGAGCTGGGGCGGCCGCTGCTCGTCTCCGGCGACTTCGCCGCCTCCTGCGCCTGCGCCGCCGCCACCCTCGACCGCCTCGGCGAGCACGCGCTGCGCGGCGTGGAGCGCCGGATCGCGGTTCACGCCCCCAAGCCCGAGGCGCTGGAGCGGCTGCGCGCCGCCGAAGCGGCGCTGCCGAGCCTTTGACCGCGGCCAAGCCCTCGGACGGCCCGGCCCGGCTCGCCTGCCTCCTCGAGCGGCAGCGGATCGACGCGGTCATCGATGTCGGCGCCAATCGCGGCCAGTACGGCAGCATGCTCCGCCGCGCCGGCCATGCCGGGCCGATCCTCTCCTTCGAGCCTCTGGCCGAGCCGCACGGCACCCTCGTCCGGGCAGCCGAGGGGGACCCGCTCTGGCGCGTCGCCCCGCCTCTCGCCCTCGGCGACCGCGCCGGCCACGTCACCATCGAGATCTCGGCCGAAAGCGACATGAGCTCGATCCTGCCGCAGACGCCGATGCTGCACGCCATCTCGCCGAGCTCCGCCGTGATCGAGCGGCGGCGCGTGGCGGCGGACCGCCTCGACGGCCAAGGGGCCCTCCTCGATCCCGCCTGGCGGCGCCTGCACCTCAAGATCGACGTGCAGGGCTACGAGCCCCTTGTGCTCGACGGCGCCGCCGGCCTCATGGACCGGATCACCACCCTGCAGCTCGAGCTCTCGCTCGAGCCCGTCTATCTCGGCGAAACCGACTGGCGGACCATGATCGACCGCCTCGCCGCCGCCGGCTTCCGCCTCGCCCTGGTGCTCCCCGGCTATTTCGAGCGCAAGCTCGGCCGCATGCTCCAGTTCGACGGCGTCTTCATCCGCGACACCGGCGACCGCCCTCGTCCAGGGACGCCGTGAGCCGATGCCGGCCCCGGCATCGCCCGGGAGGCGGGGTGCCTCGAGTCTTCCCGCACGCATCTTCAACTTTCCGTGACGGACTGGCCGCGCCCTTTTCGCTAAGCATGCCCGCGATCGACGCGTCCGGGGGTGACAGCATGACAAGGACAGAGCGACCCGCCCATGGCTCCAACGTCTCGTTGGCGCGGCGGGCCTGGAACATCCGCAAGAAGGCGCTGCTCATGGGCGAGGTGCAGGGGCAGGGCTATATCGGCCAGGCGCTCGGTATCGCCGACGTCCTGGCGGCCGCCTACTTCCATGCGCTCGACTACCGGGTCGAGGACCCGGAGTGGGAGGGGCGCGACCGCTTCCTCCTCTCGATCGGGCATTACGCGATCGCGCTCTATGCCGTGCTGATGGAGGCGGGAATCCTGCCCGAGGACGAGCTCGAGACCTACGGCATGGACGACAGCCGCATGCCGATGTCGGGCATGGCCTCCTACACGCCGGGCATGGAGATCACCGGCGGCTCGCTCGGCCACGGGCTCGGCATCGCCGTCGGCATGGCGCTCGGGCTCAAGCGCAAGAAGAACCCTGCCTTCGTCTACAACCTGATGTCGGATGGCGAGCTCGGCGAGGGGTCGACCTGGGAGGCCGCCATGTCGGCGGCGCACCACCGCCTCGACAACCTCGTCTGTCTCGTCGACTTCAACAACCAGCAGGCCGACGACAGGTCGACCAGGGTGCTCGGCTCGGAGCCGGTCACCGACAAGTTCGCGGCCTTCGGCTGGCACGTCCAGCGGGTCGACGGCAACGAACTCGAGGCCGTGGTCGGCGCCTTCGACGCCGCCCGCTCGGCCACCGACGCGAAGCCGCGCGCGATCGTCTTCGACACCACGATGTGCAAGGGCGTGCCGTTCCTGGAGAGCCGGGAGATCACCCATTTCGTCCGCGTCGAGGCCGACGAATGGGGCCACGCGCTCGCCGTTCTGGAGGAAGGAAAGCCGCAATGACCCTGGCATCCATGGCCCGCAAGCACGAGCCGCGCCGCCTCCCCGAGGGCGAGCGCGCCGCCACCACGGCGATGATCGCCTCGCTCGCCGCCGAAGGCTACGACACCGTGGCCGCTCCCTTCGGCCACGCGCTGGTCGAGGCGGCGAGGAAGGACGAGAGGATCTTGGGCCTCTCCGCCGATCTCGCCAGGTACACCGATCTGCACGTCTTCGCCCAGGCGATGCCGGACCGCTTCTACCAGATGGGCATGGCCGAGCAGCTCTTGATGGCGGCGGCCGCAGGCCTGGCGCGCGAGGGCTTCAACCCCTTCGCCACGACCTATGCCGTGTTCGCCTCGCGCCGCGCCTACGATTTCATCGCCATGGCGATCGCCGAGGAGAGCCTGCCGGTCAAGATCGTCTGCGCCCTGCCGGGACTGACCACCGGCTATGGCCCGAGCCATCAGGCGACAGAGGATCTGGCGATCTTCCGCGGCCTGCCGAACATGACCATCGTCGACCCCTGCGACGCCGACGACATCGTCGGCATGGTGCCGCAGCTCGCCGCGCATCCGGGCCCCGTCTATTCGCGCCTGCCGCGCGGCAGGGTGCCAAGGGTGCTGACCCGCCACAAGCCGGACTACGCCTTCGAGCTCGGCAAGGCGCAGATGATCCGGGACGGCAAGGACGTCCTCGTGATCGCCACCGGCTTCATGACCATGCGGGCGCTGGATGCCGCCCAAAGGCTGGCGGCGGACGGGGTCGACGTGGCCGTCCTGCACGTGCCGACGATCAAGCCGCTCGACACGAAGACCCTTCTGGCCGAGGTCGGCCGCGGCGGAAGGCTGGTCGTCACCGCCGAGAACCACACCGTGATCGGCGGTCTCGGCGAGGCGGTGGCCGGCACGCTGCTGCGGAACGGCGTCACACCGACCTTCCGCATGATCGGCCTGCCCGACGCCTTCCTCGAGGCGGGCGCACTGCCGACTCTGCACGACATGTACGGCCTGACGGTCGACAAGGTGGCCCAACGGATCAAGGGCTGGCTCTGAAGCCGAAATCCCGCGATCCTGAACGAGGTGGAGAAAGACCATGGGCCTGCTGAAGGACAAGTTCGCGATCGTCACGGGCGCGGCCTCGCCGCGTGGCCTCGGCAAGGCAACGGCGAGACTCTTCGCCGAGCACGGTGCCAAGGTGGCGATCCTCGATCTCGACGCGGATGCGGCCAAGGCCGCTGCCGCGGATCTCGGCGCCGGCCACGCGGGCCTCGCCGGCAACGTCACCGACAAGGCCGCCTGCGAGGCGGCGGTGGCCGAGCTGGAGCGGCGCTGGGGCCGGATCGACGTGCTGGTCAACAACGCCGGCATCACCCAGCCGCTCAGGATCATGGACATAGCACCCGAAAACTACGACGCGGTGCTCGACGTCAACCTGCGCGGCACGCTCTACATGAGCCAGGCGGTCATCCCCGGCATGCGCGAGCGCCGGTCGGGCAGCATCGTCAACATATCCTCGGTCTCGGCCCAGCGCGGCGGCGGCATCTTCGGCGGCCCGCACTACTCGGCCGCCAAGGCCGGCGTGCTCGGCCTGACCAAGGCCATGGCGCGCGAGCTGGCGCCCGACGGGGTCCGCGTCAACGCCGTCTGCCCGGGCTTCATCGCCACCGACATCACCGGCGGCAAGCTGACGCCGCAGATGCTCGAGAGCATCGTCGCCGGCATTCCCATGGGCCGCGCCGGCGAAGCCGCCGATGTCGCCGGCTGCTGCCTGTTCCTCGCCTCCGATCTCGCCGCCTACTGCACCGGCACCGAGATCGACGTGAACGGAGGATCGCTGATCCATTGACGATCAGGCCACCCGATGGAGCGGGCGGTGCCACCGCCATGCTCACCGGCGGCGACTTCACCGGCAACGCAGCCCCCCTGCCTCCGCCATCGGCCGGATGTCGGCATCGGCGAGACCGTCCTGGCCCTGCTGCCCTTCTACCTCGTGGCCCTGATCGTGCTCTTGCTGATCTTTCGCGTGCCCTTCATGACGATCCACTGAAGCTGGACCCGGGGCCCGAGCGCCCCTGGCCCGAGGCACCTCGCCCTTCGGCGAAGCGCCGCCTGAAAAGACTGGAGAAGTCCCGTGCGTATCGTATTCCTCGACCGGGAGACCTTTCCCGCCGACATGGATCTGCCGCCGCCCCGCGCCGCGCGCGATTGGCAGACCCACGACCGCAGCGCCCCCGAGCAGGTGGTCGAGCGTCTGGCCGGGGCGGCCGCCGCCATCACGAACAAGGTGCCGCTGCGCCGCCGGGCGATCGAGGCCTTGCCCGACCTCAAGCTCGTCTCCGTCGCCGCCACGGGGTTCGACGTGATCGACCTCGAGGCCTGCCGCGAGCATGGCGTGACCGTCTCCAACGTGCGCGGCTACGCTGTCCACACCGTGCCGGAGCACACCTTCGCCCTGATCCTGGCGCTGCGCCGCTCCATCGTCGGCTACCGTGAGGACGTGCTGGCGGGCGCCTGGGAGAAGGCCGGGCAGTTCTGCTTCTTCACCCACCCCATCCGGGATCTGGCCGGCTCGCGCATCGGCATCATGGGCGAAGGGGTCATCGGCCAGGCCGTGGCCACGATCGCCCGCGGCTTCGGGATGGAGCCCGTGTTCGCCGCGCACAAGGGTGTTTCGGGGCTCGGGCCGCTCTACACGCCGTTCGAGGAGGTGCTCGAGACCGCCGACATCATCACGCTGCACGCGCCGCTGACGCCGAAGACCCGGGACACGCTCGCCATGCCGGAGTTTCGCCGGATGAAGCGTCGCCCGCTCATCATCAACACCGCCCGCGGCGGCCTCGTCAACGAGGCCGACGCCGTGCAGGCGCTCGAGGAGGGACTGGTCGGCGGGCTCGGCTTCGACGTGCTGACGCGCGAGCCGCCGGCCGCCGACAACCCGATCTATCGCGCCGCCCGCCGGCCCGATGTGGTCCTGACACCCCATGTCGCCTGGGCCTCGAACGAGGCCATGGCCGAGGTGTGGCGCCAGACCACCGAGGCCGTGGACGCCTATTTCGCCGGCGCGCCCGTTCGCACGCTCACCTAGGGGCCCTTCTCCTGGACGAGGCCGCGACGCTGGCGATCATGCCCAAGACCACCTACCTTAGGGTCTGCCGTTTCAGACAATGCAGAGGATGCGCATGGCCGAGCCCGGCAGCCTGGGCAGCATCATTCCGCCGATCCACAAGGCCGGCTGGCCGTTCATCGCCCTCTTCCTCGCGCTCTCGGTGGCGCTCGGCTTCCTCTGGCAGCCGCTCTTCTGGCTCGGCCTCGTGGCGACACTCTGGTGCGTCTTCTTCTTCCGCGATCCCGCCCGCACGACGCCCCTCGATCCCGGCCTCGTCACCAGCCCCTGCGACGGCGTGGTGGCGGCGACGACGCCCCGCGTGCCGCCGGCCGAGCTCGGGCTCGGCAGCGAGCCCTTGCCCTGCGTCGGCATCTTCATGAACGTCTTCGACGTGCACGTGAACCGCACGCCGGTGCCGGGCCGCGTGCTGGCCAGGGCCTATCATCCCGGCAAGTTCCTCAACGCCTCGCTCGACAAGGCGTCGGAGGAGAACGAGCGCCAGAGCTTTCGCATCGCCACCGCCGACGGTAGCGAGGTCGGCATCGTCCAGATCGCGGGGCTCGTCGCCCGCCGCATCCTGGGCTTCGTCGATACCGGCGCCGAGCTGGCACCCGGCCAGCGCATCGGCCTCATCCGCTTCGGCAGCCGCTGCGACGTCTACTTGCCGCAAGGGGTGCAGCCGGTCGTGCTCGAGGGCCAGCGGACCATTGGCGGCGAAACCGTGATCGCGCAACTCACCGGCCCCCAGGCCGCGCGCCAGGGACGCACCGACTGATGCCCGTCGAGAACCCCGCCACACCTTCGGCCCTCGCCCGGAAGGCCTTTCGCCGGCGGCGCCACCAGCCCCGCCCGGTCCTCCATCTCGTCCCCAACATGTTCACCATCCTCGGCCTCTGCGCCGGGATGACCGGCATTCGCTACGCCTTCGACGGCCGCTGGCAGATCGCCGTCGGCTTCATCCTCGCCGCCGCCGTCTTCGACGGGCTCGACGGGCGCTCCGCGCGGCTGCTCAAGCTGACCTCGAAGCTCGGCGAGCAGCTCGACAGCCTCGCCGACTTCCTCAGCTTCGGCGTGGCGCCGGCGATCATCGTCTATCTCTGGGTGCTGCGCGACGTGCGCGGCCTCGGCTGGGCCATCGCCCTCGTCTTCGCCACCTGCTGCGCGCTCCGCCTCGCCCGGTTCAACGCCGAGCTGGACGCGCCGGAGCGGCCGCGCTGGGCGCTCTACTTCTTCACCGGCGTGCCGGCGCCGGCCGCCGCCGGCCTCGCCCTCGTGCCCATGATGGCGTCCTTCGTCATCGGCAGCAGCATCGTTCGCTCGTGGTGGCTGAATGGCCTCGTGCTCGTCACCGTGGCTCTCTTGATGGTCAGCCGCGTGCCGACCTTCTCGGTCAAGCGGCTGCGGATCAAGCCGTCCCTGGTGATCCCGACCATGATCGCCGGCGTCTTCATCGCCGTGCTCCTCGTCACCGAGGTCTGGCTGATGCTGACGCTCTTCGGCATCGCCTATCTCGGCTCGATTCCGGTGAGCTGGTGGCTCGCGGAGCGGATGGAGCGCCAGGGCGAGGCGAGCTCTTCCGAGCCGGCGGCGGCCCCGCCCGAGGCGGAGGCCGGCGAAAGGGCGGCCGGGGATCCGGCGGTCTATCGCCTGGGGAGTCGCACGAAGTCGTCCTGAGCCGATGCTGGACCGCTTCGCCCGCCCCCTGATCGACCCGCCGCTGAACCGCATCGCCGCCCGCCTCGCCCGCCGGATCGACGCCGACACCATAACGCTTCTCGGCTTCGCGCTCGGCCTCGGGGCCATGGGCCTCGTCATGCTGGGCCACCACCTCGCGGGCCTCGCGCTCTTCCTGCTCGGCCGCCTCGCCGATGGGCTCGACGGTGCCGTGGCCCGGCGAACGGGCGTTACCGATCTCGGCGGCTATCTCGACATCACCCTCGATTTCATCGTCTATTCGGGCCTCGTCTTCGCCATGGCCGTGGCCGATCCCGAGGCCAACGCGCTCGCCGCCGCCTTCCTCGTCTTCTCCTTCATGGGCACCGGCTCCTCGTTCCTCGCCTTCGCCATCATGGCGGCGAAGCGCGGGCTCTCGAGCCGGGCGCGCGGCACCAAGTCGCTCTACTACCTCGGCGGCCTCGCCGAGGGCAGCGAGACCATCCTCTTCTTCCTCCTCGTCCTGCTCTGGCCCCGAGCCTTCGCCCCGCTCGCCTGGCTCTTCGGCCTCGTCTGCTGGATCACCACCTCGAGCCGCATCCTCATGGCGCGGGAGATGCTGGCCGATCGGGAGGCCGAGGGCTGATCGGGTCATGACAAAGGGCCGGCGCAGGGTCTAAGGTTCGGCAAAGCCGCTCGAGCGAGGTGACGTCATGGGCTACCGCACGATCCTTCTGCAGATGTTCGAGGACGAAGCACTGCCGCGCCGGCTCACGAGCGCGGTCGATCTCGCCCGCCACTTCGAGAGCCATCTCATCGGCCTCAACGTCGCCCCGCCGCCGGTCATGCCGTTCGGCTATGGCGAGGCGGCGGCCTATGTCGGGCCCGAGATCTTCGAGGC
>CAYOCP010000020.1:0-81253 GCA_964402505.1 uncultured Geminicoccaceae bacterium | reverse complement strand
ACCATCGTCGAGGTGGAGACCGACGCCGGCATCACCGGGCTCGGCGAGATGGGCGGCGGCGGCGAGAGCGCCGAGACGGCCTTCCGCGGGCTCGAGCGCTATCTCGTCGGCCACGATCCGTTCCGGCTCGAGGCGCTCCGCTTCCTGATCGCCAACCCCACGGCCAGCCTCTACAACAACCGCACGCAATATCTGGCGGCGATCGAGTTCGCCTGCCTCGACATCATCGGCAAGGCCCTGGACCAGCCGGTCTCGAACCTCCTGGGCGGCCGGCTCAGGGACCGCGTTCCCTTCGCCTCCTATCTCTTCTTCCGTCCTCCGGTCGACAGGACGGGGCGGGGTGAGGTGCGCACGGCGAAGCAGCTCGTGGCCCATGCGAAGGCGCTCAGGGCCGAGCACGGATTCACCAGCCACAAGCTCAAGGGCGGGGTCTTCCCGCCGGCGCACGAGCTCGCCTGCTACCGGGCGCTGGCGGAGAGCCTGCCGGGGGACAGCTTTCGCTACGATCCGAACGCCGCCCTGCCGCTCGAGGAGGCGATCCGCTTCGGCCGGGCGATCGAGGATCTCAGAAACGACTATTTCGAGGATCCGGTCTGGGGCCTGAACGGCATGCGCCAGGTGCGGGAGGCGGTGCGCATACCGACCGCGACCAACACGGTGGTCGTCGATTTCGAGCAGCTCGCCGCCAATCTGCGCGACCCGGCGATCGACGTGGTGCTGCTCGACACCACCTTCTGGGGCGGTATTAGGCCCTGCATCAAGGCGGCCGGGGTGTGCGAGACGATGCAGACGGGAATCGCCGTGCACAGCTCGGGCGAGCTCGGCATCCAGCTCGCGACCATGCTGCATCTGGGGGCCGTCCTGCCCAATCTCACCTTCGCGGGCGACGCGCATTACCACCACCTCACGGACGACGTGATCCAGGGCGGCAAGCTCGCCTATCGGGATGGTGCCATTGCGGTGCCGGAGGGACCCGGCCTCGGCGTCGAGCTCGATCCCGAGCGGGTCGGCCGCTACGCCGAGCTCTACAGGAAGCTCGGCGGCTATCCTTACGACCGCGATCCCCTGCGCCCCGACTGGTTCGCCCTCGTGCCCAACACCGACTGGGCCGATCCGGAGGACGACCGGGTGCCGGACCTGGGCGGCGGCCGATAGACGCGGTGGGTAACGTCATTCGGGCGGGGCCGGGCGTCCGGCTTGACCGGTGGATCGAGCGGTTCAATTCTGAGAGCTTGCACGACATGGGAGAAAGCCGGTGAACGAGGATGTCTTCAACATGGAGCTGCGGAAGTTCCTGAAGCATGTGGGTGTGACCAGCCAGCGGGAGATCGAGCAGGCGGTGCGCGACAGGCTCGAGGCGGGCAGGCTCAAGGGTGACGAGAAGCTGCATGCGAGGATGGTGCTCACGGTTGAGAGCCTCGACCTCACGCACGAGATCACGAGCGATATCGCCCTGAAGTGACGGGCGGGCTCGCCCGCGCCCTGCCGATCCTGATCGGGCTTCTGGTCGGGGCCGGTGGCTGGGCGGGAGAGGCTGCCGCCGCCCTGCTCGGCCATGGCGGGCCGGTCAAGGGGCTCGCGGCGACGGCGGACGGCACGACGCTCGTGAGCGTCGGCTTCGACTACTCGGTGATCCTCTGGCGCCTCGCCGACGGTGCCGCGGTGAGTGTGCGGCACGGCCACGATGCCGCGGTCAACGCGGTTTCGCTGCTGCCCGACGGATCGGGCTTCGTCACCGGCAGCGATGACGCCACGCTGCTGCTCTGGCGGCTCGATTCCGCGACACCCGTGCTGCGCTTCACGGGCCATGCCGGCCGGGTGGTGGCGGTCGACGTGGCACCGGACGGCCGCCACGTCGCCTCGGCCGCGTGGGACGGGACGGCCAGGGTCTGGGATCTGGGGAACGGGGCCGAGACGCTCCGGCTCGCGGGCCATGCGGGGCCGGTCGAGGCGGTGCGGTACACGCCTGACGGCCGGACGCTCGTGACGGCCGGCGCCGACGGCACCCTCCGGCTCTGGCGGGCGGCGGACGGAACGGCGCTCGGCGTGCTCGGCGGCGGGCCGGTGGCGCTCAACGCCCTGGTGCTGGGCGATGGCGGCCTCGCCTATGCCGCGGGCGGCGATGGTGCCGTCACGGTCTTCGACCTCGCTTCGGGCGAGCGCCGGGCGCGGTTTTCGACCGGGGCGCCGGCGCCGCTTCTCGCCATCGCCCCGAGCCCCGACGGC
Source organism: uncultured Geminicoccaceae bacterium (assembly GCA_964402505.1). Taxonomy (GTDB): domain Bacteria; phylum Pseudomonadota; class Alphaproteobacteria; order Geminicoccales; family Geminicoccaceae; genus SLRI01. Next base: position 79,027 of record CAYOCP010000020.1, on the reverse strand, counting down.
AAGACGCTGGCCGTTGCCGGCATGGCCGGAACCATCACCCTTCTCGATGCCGCCACTGGCGGAATCGCGGCCGTTCTGGCGGGCGAGCGGCAGCCGCTCTGGTCGCTCGCCTTCTCGGCCGACGGGAAGATCCTCTACGCCGGCGGCAACGACCGGACGATCCGCCAGTTCGACGTCGCGGCCGGCGTCGAGATCGAGGAGCCGGCGAAGCTGCCGCCGCTCGAGGCGGGCTCGCCGGAATCCGACCCGGGAGCGCTGGCCTGGCGGCGCTGCGTCGCCTGCCACACCCTGACACCCGACGGCGGCAACCGGGCGGGGCCGACCCTGCACGGGATCTTCGGACGGCGGATCGGCACGGTTGCGGGCTATCCCTACTCACCCGCCCTGGCGGGCGGCGATCTGGTCTGGACGCCGGAGACGGTGAGCCGGCTCTTCGCGCTCGGCCCCGACGTGGTGACGCCCGGCACCAAGATGCCGATCCAGCGGATCCCGGACGCGGCCGAACGCGCCGCTCTCATCGGCTTTCTCGAGCGCGAGGCGATGGGCGGGGAGTAGGGGGCAGGCTACTCGAGAAGAGCGACGCCCGCGGCCGTGGCGGTGCGACAGAGCCTTCGATCGAGGCTCGCGAGCAGGGCTCCGCGGCGCTGGGCGAGCTCCAGATAAAGTGCGTCGTAGAACGACAGGGTGTGCCGCTCGGCGAGTGCGAGGGCGGCGTCCAGATCGGGCTGGTCGTCCGTCAGCATCGGCAGATCGGGGAGCGCTGCCAGCCGCGCCCGAAAGGCGGCCTCGGTCAGTCGATCGCGTCGCCGGGCGACGAGGAGGATGTTGCGCATCTCGAAGTGCCAGAGTTGCGGCACGATGGCCTCGACCCGATCGAGCAAGGCAAGGGCTTTCGTCGCCAGCGGATCGCTTTCGTCATCGAAGAGCCAGGAGGCGGCGACCGAGGCATCGATGACGAGAAGCGTCAAGAGCGATGGCCCTCGTGCCGGGCGGCGAGAATTTCGTCGATCGAGAAGCGCGCCTTGGGCCAGGCGGCACGGCGCTTGCGAAACCGCTCGAGCGCTGCGGCGCGGCTCGCCGGATCGGTGGCGGCAGGCGGGACCAGATGCGCGATCGGCTTGCCGTGGCGCGTGATGGCGAAGCTTTCGCCGCGCTCCACGGCGCTCAGCAGGCGGGCGAGATGGGCCTCGGCATCGGTGGACTGCACCTGACGCATCGTTCTCTCCAACCGGTCAGAGCGACTGGTCATAGCATGACGCCTCCATTGGCGAGAAGGGGTGCTCGAGCGAGGGCTCCGCTCACCCCCGGTAATCCTCCGCCGCCTTCGTCCTCGGGCGCTCGGGGCCGGCATAGGGGTCGAGGGCGGATTCGCTCTGGGCGATGACGCGGCAGTCGGCGCACATGCCGAGCCGCTCGATCTGGCTGCGATCGCCCTTGTACATCCAGTGGCGGCCGGCGAGCCGCGTGGCGACGCGGTCGATGGTCGACTTGACGCCGAAGGGCTTGCCGCAGCGGGTGCAGAGGGCCGGCTCCTCCTCCTTCACGACCTCGGGGCTGAAGGGGGCTTGCGTGAAGTCGATCTGCGGCACCAGCTCGATCACCTTCTCGGGGCAGGTGGGCTTGCAGAGCCCGCACTGCACGCAGGCGTTCTCGGTGAAGCTGAGCCGCGGGTGATCCGGGTCGGCGGCGAGCGCTCCGGTCGGGCAGACACCGGTGCAGGCGAGGCAGAGGGTGCAGCCGGCGGTGTCGATCCGCACCCGGCCGAAGGGAGCGCCGGGCGGCAGGCCGATCACATCGACCGGCGCGGGGGCGGCGGCGTGGAGCTGGCGAAGGGCGAGCTTCATGAGGCCCGGCTTCTCGCCCATCGGCAGGAAGCTGGCGGGGGTGGCCGTGCCGGGCCGCTGCCCGAGCCCCCAGAGCGCCTCGCCGAGCCTCTCGGGATCGTCGGCATCGATCACCTGGATGCGGTCGGCGCCGTAGCCGAGGCCGGCGAGGCAGGCTCCGGTGACCGCCATGACGCGCTGGAGCGGGGTCATGTCCGGCCGCCTCCCGCCGCCCGAGAGAATGCGAATGTCGGCGGCACCCATCGCCATGGCGCCGGCCAGAAGCTCGATGCCGATCGACGTGACCTCGTTCACGGCGAGCGGAAGGACCCGGGCCGGCAGGCCGTCGCCGAAGCGGGCGAGGAGGTCGATCATGCCCATGCCGTGATCGGCGTCGTGGATCAGGAGGACGGCATCCCTGCCGCCGGCGACGTGATAGGTGGTGAGCAGCGTGCGCACCCGCTCGAGCAGATGGTCGGCGGGCGGCAGGGCGTAGACGGCGGCCCCCGTGGGACAGACGGCGTGGCAGCCGCCGCAGCCGGCGCAGATCGCCGCATCGATGGCGACGTGGTCGCCATCCGGCGTGATCGCCCCCGTCGGGCAGACCTCGAGGCAGCGGTTGCAGCCGATGGTGCGGTTGCGGCTGTGCGCGCAGAGCTCCGGTCGATAGGTGACGTAGCGCGGCTTGTCGAAGGTGCCGGCGAGGTCGGTGGCGGCGAGCAGCGCCTTCTGCACCGCGACGGGATCGTTCGGATCGGCGCGAAGGTAGCCCGGGCGGGTCTGGGGCGAAGGGAAGAGCGGCGTGCCGCCGCTGAGATCGAGGATCACGTCGCAGTTGGAGACGGCACCGTCGCGCGGACTTTCGAAGCGAAGGCTCTGGCGGGACGAGGGATCGGGCAGGGCGTAGTCGTCGACGATGAGCTCGAAGGCGCCGAGATGCCCCTTCGCCGTGCGGATGGTGCCCTTGAGCGCCGGGAAGGTCGTCCGCGCCCGGGGCAGGACGTCGTCCGGGCGGGTCAGGAGCACGGTCACATCGAGCCGGTCGCCGAGCTGGGCCGCGGCCTCGAGCGCCGTCTCGTTGCGCCCGTAGACCAGGGTGACGCCTCTCGATTCGAGGGTCAGCGCCCGCGTCTCCGGCACGACGAGCGCCGCCTCGGCGAGGAGCGCCGCGATCTTGGGCGTGGCCCGGGCCCCTTCCTTCGACCAGGCGGCGCGGGCACGGATGTCGACGGCGAGGAGCGCGTCCGCGGCGGCTTCGCCCGAGGCCTCGGCCAGCACCTCCTCGAAGACGGCGCTCTCCTGGGCGCAGGCGACGAGATCCGGCTTCTCCCCGGCCAGAAGGGCTCGCTGCCGCCGGCAGAGGCTGGTCGCGATGGCGGGCGTTTCGCCACCGAGCGCCCTGCCCAGAGCCGGGCCGTCGAGCGGCATGGTGCCCTCGCAATCGCAGAGCATGACCCGTCGTCCGCCGACCCGCATCGACCTCTCCCGTTTCGTCCAGACGCCAAACGCACTACATGACTCTTATGCGCATGGCCGGCAATCCTCGATCCGTCCTGGACCTGCCGCCGCCTTTCGAGGCGGCGTGGCGAAGGGGCGACATTCCGGCCGCGGCAGAGGTCGCGGCGGCAGCGGGTGCCGGACCCGGCACGCTCCTGATCGCCGACGATGCGGCCCTTTGCGATCTGGCCCTCGTGCTCGCTCCCGACCGGCCTTCGGTGGAGTGCCGGGCGGCGCTGCCGCTGGCGATGCTCGCCATGGCGGACGCGCTGACGGCCCTGGGTCCGCCCCTGAAGGACGTGGTGTTCGCCTGGCCGGACCGGCTCATGGTGGACGGTGCGGAGGCCGGGCGCGCACGGCTCGCGCTGGCGCCGACGCGCGCGGCGGACGACGTGCCCGACTGGGCCGTCGTCGGCGTGCGGGTTCGCCTGCGGCTGCCGCCCGGCGCCGACGAGCCCGGCACGACGCCGGAGATCACGGCCCTCCACGAGGAGGGCTTCGGCGATCTCGAGGTCGTGGACATCGTCGAGAGCTTCGCCCGGCATTTCCTTCACTGGACCCATCGCTGGATGGAGGAGGGGGCGGCGCCCGTGGCCGCGGCCTTCGAAAGGCGTCTGGGATTGCCGGCGGGGGCGCGTCTCGATCCTCTGACTTTCGATCCGGTCGAGCCCGACCTGGATGGACGGCCGGTCCCATGTCCTTGAAGCTGCCCCGCACGATCCGGCTCGACGCCTCGGACGAGGCGGTCTTCGAGCGTGCCGCCGAGTCCGGCGAATGGGCGGTGGCCGGCGGCTTCGCCTTTCTCGACACCGACCCGACGCAGCTCACCGGCAAGCGGCGGCAGGCCTTCGTCTCGGGCTTTCTCGGCACCGAATCCCTGGGCTGGTCGACCTTCGTGGTGGTCGCCACGGCCGATGCCGCGATCATCGACGAGATCATCGAGCGGCTGGCCCGGCTCTTCGTCGCGGCGCACGGTGCGCCCGATCTCGAGGAGGCCCGGCCGGTGGCGCGCGAGGAGGTCCGCCTCATGCAGGGCCTCTGTCGCGACCACCCGGCGGGCACGCTCCTCGCCATCGTGCGGAGCGTCGACGGCGATGGCGGTATTCGCGAGAGCTTTCGGGTGATCGATCGCAGGGCCGGCGTGCACGGCCGGGCCTGGGACACCGTGCTCGAGAACGACGGCGGATGAGCGACGCCATCTGGGCCAGCGCCGGGCTGGAGCTGCTCGACCCGGCCGAGGGAGGAGGTCTCGAGGTCACGCCGAGCTTTCTCAAGGCCTACCTCGCCCGCCCAGAGCTGGCGCCGATCGAGGAATCCTGCGAGGCCGAGCGGGAGCTGCACCGGCGGCTGCTGGCGGATCCGCTGCTGCCGGTGGAGGCGGCGAGCCTCGCCCGTCTGGTCGATCCGGACGCTTTGGCCAACTGGCGGGTCTGGCTCGGCTTCCGCGATTTCCTCCTGGACCGGCCGAGCCTCGAATCCGCCTATCTCGGGCTGGTCAGGGGCGAGGGGCCGACGGTGCCGCCGCTCTTCGTCGACCAGTTGGCGCACGTCATCCTGCGCCACCTGCTCGAGGGCGAAACCGATGCCTTTCGCTGGCGCGCGGCGGAATGCCTGTTCCGGCCGCAGAAGGTGAGCATCACCGAGGGCGGCATCCTGCTGGCCGACGAGGAGACGGTGGAGCAGGCGGCGGCGACCGGCGGGCTCGGCGGGCTCGGCCAGCTTCTGGTGCAGGCCGGCACGGTGCCGAAGAGTGTCGAGCTCGACGTCCTGCGCGAGGCCAATGCCGCGAGCTACGCCGGCCGGAGCGAGCGCTTCGACATGGTTCTGGATATCGCCTTCACCCGGCCCGGGTCCGATGCGCTGGCGCGGGTGCTCGAGCGCTGGGTCGCGCATTTCCTCGACCTCGCCATCCGCTTGCAGCCGGTGCAGACGGTCCGCGACCGGAATTGGGCCTGGCATGTCGGGCTGGACGCCGAGGCCACCGTCATTCTCAATGCCATGTGGCAGGGCGAGGCGGTGGCGCAGGCCGACCTCGCGCGGATCCTCGGGCTTTTTCGGCTGGAGTTCCGCGATCCCTCGGCCATGCTGGAGCGCGTCGCCGGCCGGCCGGTCTACCTGGCCATGGCGATGGACAGGGAGAACCGGCTGCGGCTGAAGCCGCAGAACCTCCTGCTCGGCCTGCCGTTGCGGCAGGACCGGGCGAGCTGAGAGGGAGAGCGTTGGTCGCGCAGCGGATGAGCGTGGCGGTGATCGTCGAGCGGCGGCCGGCGCGCTCGCGCTGGGCCAGCCATGTCTGGCGGGCGGTCGAGGTGCTGCCGGGAGCCCCGGCGACGCCGCCCTGGACGGTGCTCGCCGAGGCCGGGGGGGCCACGCGCTTCTTCGCCGGAACGGCGGAGCTCGTCGTCTACTCGGGCGAGACCGAGGCGCTCGTGCACAATCTCGGTGCTGCCATGCCCGCCGTCTGGGTGGTCTTGCGCCGGGCGGCGACAGCACCCGGCTGGCGGTTGCTCATGGCCACGGTCGACGCCGGCGAGGCGCAGGCGCATGCGGATACCGGCGACGATCTCGTCGAGATGGTCGAGATGCCGCAGGCGGTGCGCGCCTGGCTCGAGCCCTTCGTCGCCCGGCACCACGTCGAGCGGCCCAGGATCAAGCGGCGGCGCGATCGCGCCGATCCCGAGGCGCTGGCGTCGGCGCCGCGAGGACGCAGCGGAAGGAAACCTGATGGCTGAGGAAGAGAGAGCGTTCCTCGCCCGCTGGTCGAGGCGCAAGCGGGCGGCCCGAAGCGAAGGACCGCCGGTCGAGGCGGTGCCGAAAGCGGCGGAGCCGGAGGCGGCGATCGACCCGGCGAGCCTGCCGCCGATCGAGAGCCTGGGACCTGGCAGCGACGTCGCCGCCTTTCTGCAGAAGGGGGTTCCCGAGGCGCTGCGCCGGGCCGCGCTCCGGCGCATCTGGACCGCCGATCCGAAGATCGCCCGGTTTCGCGAGGTCGCCGACTACGACTGGGATTTCAACGCTCCGGGCTACGGGGCGCTGGCACCCGGCGACGATGTGCGCAAGGCGGCAGGGCGGCTGCTGGCACGGGTTCGAGAGCCGGCGGCGGCGCGGGAGGAGCCGGCCGCACCGGAGATTCGGCCTGGCGAGCCGGTGCCGCCCCCCGTCCGCGTGGCGGCGGCGGAGCCTTCGTTGCCGCAGCCGGCCGCAGCGGAGGCCGAGGCCGCCGAGCCGGAGCCCCCCGCCCGCCGGCGGCATGGCGGTGCGATGCCACGCTGAGGCGGGGTCTTTTCGGCTTGCCACTTCCGGCCTTCGGGCTAGACTTCCCGTCTGGAGTGATTCCAGGCTGCATGGCCGGCCGATGACCGGCGACGCGGCCGTTGGGGAGGTCGATGGCCGGCACCGGCAACCGGGCGAGCGAGGCGGAGGGCGACGTGGAGCTGGCACGCGCCCGGCTCTGGCAGCTCATGGGCCTCTGCCTGCGCGCGGCGCCCGATGCGGCGGCGCTGCGGCTGATCGCTGGCCTCGAGGGCGATGGCTCGCCCCTGGGCACGGCGCTCTCGGAGCTCGCGACCCTGGCCCGCACGGCCGATCCGACAAGGCTCGCGCGCGAGCATCACGATCTCTTCATCGGACTCGCCCGGGGCGAGCTCGTGCCCTACGCCTCCTACTATCTCACCGGTTTTCTGCACGAGAAGCCGCTGGCTCTCCTGCGCGGCGACATGGCCGCGCTCGGCATCGCCCGGGCACCGGGCCTCGCCGAGCCCGAGGACCACATGGCGTCGCTGGCCGAGACGATGGCCGGGCTGATCGCCGGCGATTTCGCCGTCGATGCGGCGGGACAGCGGCGCTTCTTCGAGCGGCACATCGCACCTTGGGCGGAGCGTTTCTTCACCGATCTCGAGGCTGCCGAGGCTGCCGTCTTCTACCGCCCGGTCGGCACGCTCGGCCGCCAGCTGATCGAGATCGAGACCACAGCCTACGCGCTGGCGGCTTGATGCCCGCCCGGCGCCCGCGAGGGAGACCGTCCATGACCCAGACCCCGAAAGGAAGAATCACCCCCGTCTCGCCGGCGAGGCGCGGCTTCTTCAAGGCGGCGGCCGGCGGTGCCGCGGGCGCGGCGCTGCTCGTGCCGGCCGTGCTCGCCGGAGGGGCGCAGGCGGCGGAATCGGCCGAGGAGGAGCGGAAGGCCCGCTACCGGGAAACCGATGACGTCAAGAGCTTCTACGAGAGCGCCCGGTACTGACGCCGGTACTGACGAGGAGACCAAGCCATGTTGCAGAAGCGTCGTGCCGGTGTGTCGACGGGTAGGGGTTTGGGCGGGATGCTGGCCGCGGCCGGTTCCGCGACCGTCGATCGCCGCGCGTTCCTGAAGCGGTCCGGCATCGCCGCGGGCGGCCTCGCGGCTCTGGGCGGCCTGCCGCTCGCCACGGTGCGGAAGGCGGAGGCCGGGCCGATGCAGCCGGGCGTCCCCGTGGAGATCAAGAAGAACATCTGCACCCACTGCTCGGTCGGCTGCACGGTGACGGCCGAGGTGCAGAACGGGGTCTGGACCGGGCAGGAGCCGACCTGGGCGAGCCCCATCAATCGCGGCGCGCATTGCGCCAAGGGTGCCTCGGTGCGCGAGATCGCGCATGGCGACCGGCGGCTGAAATACCCGATGAAGCTCGCCGGCGGCGAGTGGCAGCGGCTGACCTGGGAGCAGGCGATCGACGAGATCGGCGAGAAGCTCCTGGAGCTCCGGGAGAAGTCGGGGCCGGACAGCGTCTTCTGGCTGGGCTCGGCCAAGTTCTCGAACGAGGGCTCCTACCTCTTCCGCAAGCTCGCCGCGATCTGGGGCACCAACTCGGTCGACCACCAGGCGCGGATCTGCCATTCGACCACGGTCGCGGGTGTCGCCAACACCTGGGGCTACGGGGCGATGACCAATTCCTACAACGACATCGCCAATTCCAAGGCGATCCTGATCATCGGCGGCAACCCGGCCGAGGCGCACCCGGTCTCGCTGCAGCACGTGCTCCGCGGCAAGGAGCTGAACAACGCGCCGCTCATCGTCTGTGATCCGCGCTTCACCCGCACGGCGGCGCACGCGACCCATTACGTCCGGCAGCGGCCGGGCACCGACATCCCGCTCGTCTGGGGCATGCTCTGGCACATCTTCGAGAACGAGCTCGAGGACAAGGAGTACATCGCCCAGCGGGTCTACGGCATGGACGAGATCCGCGCCGAGGTGGCGAAATGGCATCCGGCCGAGGTCGAGCGGGTGACCGGCGTGCCGGGCGCGCAGGTCGAGGAGGTCGCCCGGATCATGGCGACGCAGAAGCCCTCGACCCTGATCTGGTGCATGGGCATCACCCAGCACTCGGTCGGCACGGCCAACGTGCGCGCCCTCTCGGTGCTGCAGCTCGCCCTCGGCAATATCGGCATCGAGGGCGGCGGCGCCAACATCTTCCGCGGCCACTGCAACGTGCAGGGTGCCACCGATCTCGGCCTCGATGTCACCTCGCTGCCGGCCTATTACGGGCTTTCGGAGCGGGCCTGGCGGCACTGGTGCCGGGTCTGGGACCTCGACTACGAGTGGGTCCGCGACCGTTTCGGCACGGCCGGCATGGCGGTCGAGGACAAGCAGAAGCTGATGGAGGCCAAGGGCATTCCGACCACCCGCTGGTTCGATGCGGCCCTGGCCGAGCCGGACGAGGTGGACCAGCCGGACAAGCTCCGCGGCATGGTGGTCTTCGGTCATGGCGGCAACACGGTGCCGCGCATGCCGGAGATGCGGGCCGGGCTCGAGGCGCTCGAGCTCCTGGTCGTGGCGGACCCGCACCCGACCACCTTCGCCGTGGTCTCCGAGCGCAAGGACGGCACGTATCTTCTGCCGATCTGCACGCAGTTCGAATGCTCGGGCTCGCGCACCGCCTCCAACCGCTCGCTGCAGTGGGGGACGCAGATCGTCGAGCCGCTGTTCGAATCGAAGAACGACTACGACGCCATGTACCTGCTCTCGGAGCGGCTCGGCATCGTCGAGCCGATGTTCAAGCACATCAAGGTCGAGGGCAAGCGGGTCCTGGCGGAGGACATTCTTCGGGAGATCAACCGCGGCTCCTGGTCGATCGGCTATACCGGCCAATCGCCGGAGCGGCTCAAGCAGCACATGGAGCACCAGGGCGATTTCGAGATGGTGAGCCTGCGCGGCAAGCCCGGCACACCGGTCGAGGGCGAGGTCTACGGCCTGCCCTGGCCGTGCTTCGGCACGCCCGAGATCAAGCACACCGGCACCCACGTGCTCTACGACACGAGCAAGCACGTCATGGATGGCGGCGGCACGTTTCGCGCCCGCTTCGGCGTCGAGCGCGACGGCGAGACGCTGCTCGCCGAGGGGAGCTGGTCCAAGGGCTCGGAGATCGAGGACGGCTATCCCGAGTTCACCTACGGCATCCTCAAGACGCTGGGTTGGGACGGCGACCTCACCGCCGACGAGCTCGCCACCATCCAGAGGATCGGCGGCGACGATCCGGACAGCGTCTCCTGGTCGATCGATCTCTCGGGCGGCATCCAGCGCGTCTCGATGGCGCATGGCTGCGTGCCCTACGGCAACGCCAAGGCGCGGGCGGTCGCCTGGAACCTGCCGGACCCGGTGCCCGTCCATCGCGAGCCGATCTTCAGCCCGCGGCCCGATCTCGTCGCCGAGTACCAGACCTACGAGGACAAGCGCGACTTCCGTGTCACGAATATCGGCCACACCATCCAGCAGCAGGCGGTGCAGGACAAGGCGTTCGAGACCTATCCGCTGATTTTGACCTCGGGCCGGCTGGTCGAGTACGAGGGCGGCGGCGAGGAGACGCGCTCGAACCGTTGGCTGGCCGAGTTGCAGCAGTCGATGTTCGTCGAGGTCAACAGGGCCGACGCGGCGCGGCTCGGTGTCAAGGACGGCGGCATGGTCTGGGTCTACGGTCCCTCCCAGGGCAAGGTCCGGGTCAAGGCCCTCGTCACCAACCGGGTGGGCGAGGGGGTGGCCTTCATGCCCTTCCACTTCGCCGGGTTCTGGGAGGGGATGAGCCAGCGCGCCAAGTATCCCGAGGGGGCCGATCCGATCGTGCTCGGCGACAGCGCCAATGCCTGCACGTCCTACGGCTATGACCCCGTGACCGCGATGCACGAGGGCAAGGCCACGCTCTGCCGCATCGAGGCGGCCTGAGCGGCGTCGAGAAGGAGATTCGAACGATGGCCCGCATGAAGTTCCTTTGCGACGCCGAGCGCTGCATCGAGTGCAATGCCTGCGTCACCGCCTGCAAGAACGAGAACGAGGTGCCCTGGGGCATCAATCGCAGGCGGGTGGTGACCCTCAACGACGGCGAGATCGGCAAGGAGCGCTCGATCTCCATGGCCTGCATGCACTGCACCGACGCGCCCTGCGCCTCGGTCTGCCCCGTGGACTGCTTCTACACCACCGAGGACGCGGTGGTGCTGCACTCCAAGGAGCTCTGCATCGGCTGCGGCTACTGCTTCTACGCCTGCCCCTTCGGCGCGCCGCAATACCCGCAGCTCGGCAATTTCGGCGGCCGCGGCAAGATGGACAAATGCACCTTCTGCGCCGGCGGGCCCGAGGCCGACAACACGCCCGAGGAGTACCGGCTCTACGGCGCCAACCGGCTGGCGGAGGGCAAGCTGCCGCTCTGCGCCGAGATGTGCTCGACCAAGTCGCTGCTCGCCGGCGACGGCGAGATCATCGCCGCCATCTACAAGGAGCGGGTGATGACGAGGGGCTTCGGCTCCGGCGCCTGGGGCTGGTCCACGGCCTATCCCGACAGCCCGAGTGTCTGAGATGGCGAGGGAGGACGGGATCATGACCATGCTCTGGCGCTGCCTCGCAGCCTTCTGCCTCGCCCTGGTTCTGGCCCTGGCCCAGCCGGCGATGGCGCAGGTGCAGGATCAGGGCCGTCCCTCGGACGCCGAGCTGCAGCTCATGCAGGAGCTGAAGGGTCCGGTGACCGGCCGGGTGAGCATCCCCGACCAGCGGGCGGCGACCCTGATCCAGCCCGCCGGCAAGGACTGGCGCGACTTCTGGCGCGATGTCTCTCCCTGGGTCGGCGGCATCGCCATCGGCGGCATGCTGGTCCTGCTCGTGCTCTTCTTCCTGATCCGCGGCCGGATCGGCATGGAGGGCGGGCGATCCGGCGAGACCATCACCCGCTTCAACTGGGCCGACCGTTTCGTCCATTGGCTCACCGCGGTCAGCTTCATCGTGCTCGCCATCACCGGGCTCAACATCGCCTTCGGCCGCGACCTGCTCCTGCCGCTGATCGGCGCCGACGCCTTCTCCGCCTTCTCGCACTGGGGCAAGATCGCCCACAACTACCTCTCCTTCCCGTTCACCCTCGGCATTCTCCTGATGCTCGTGCTCTGGGTGCGGGACAACATCCCGAGCCGGGTCGACGCCGAATGGTTCGCCGCCGGCGGCGGCCTCGTCGGGCACCGGCACGTCCATGCGCGACGCTTCAACGGCGGGCAGAAGGCGCTCTTCTGGCTGGTCGTGCTGGTGGGTGCGGCGATCGCCGTCACCGGCTACTTCCTGATGTTCCCGTTCACGGTCGTCCCCGATGTCGGCGGGATGCAGACCGTGCAGACGGCGCACTCGGTCCTCTCGATGCTGATGGTCGCGGTGATCCTGGCGCATATCTACATCGGCACGATCGGCATGGAGGGCGCCTTCTCGGCCATGGGCTCGGGCGAGGTCGACCTCAACTGGGCCGAGGCGCATCACGACCTCTGGGCCGAGGAGATCCTGGCCCGGGAGCGGCGCGAGACGGGGGCGGGGCGCGGCGCCGTCCCGGCCGAATAGCCCGAACTTCAGAGGCGGGCAGAGAGCGGCAGCGGGTGCCGGACCCGGTTCTCCCCACTGTGTCCGCCCCGCCGCGCTCGCCGGCAAAAGCGCCAGGCCCCGCTTGCACCGATCGCCGCGCCGCCACCATAGTCGCGGCAAGACGCGCCGCACCAAAGGCCATGCCGGTCGAGAGACGGTGCTCCGCGCCTTCTCGGCAGGGAGGCCGTCATGGATGCCATCAATTCGGTCATCGGTTTTCTGAACACGATTTTCTGGGGCTATGTCCTGATCTACGGCCTGCTGGCCGTGGGCGTCTTCTTCACGATCCGGCTCGGCTTCATCCAGTTCCGCCATTTCACCGAGCTCTTCCGCGTCATCGGCGGCTCCCGGGAGGCGGACCAGGCGGGCATCACGCCCTTCCAGGCGCTGACCGTCAGCCTCGCGTCGCGGGTCGGCACGGGCAACATCGCGGGCGTCGCGGTGGCGCTCACCCTGGGCGGGGCGGGCGCGATCTTCTGGATGTGGATGGTGGCCCTCGTCGGCATGGCGACCGCCTATTCCGAGAGCACGCTCGCCCAGCTCTTCAAGGTGAAGAACGAGGAGGGCCAGTACCGGGGCGGCCCCGCCTTCTACATCGCCCGCGGGCTCGGGGCACCCTGGGCGGCGGTGATCTTCTCCCTCGCCCTGATCCTCTCCTTCGGCCTCGTCTTCAACGCCGTGCAGGCCAATTCGATCGCCGAGGCGGTCGAGGGCGCCTTCGCCATCCCGAAGCTGGTGACCGGGATCGCCATCGCCGTGCTGACCGGCATCGTCATCTTCGGCGGCATCCGGCAGATCGCGACGGTGGCCGAGTTCGTCGTGCCGTTCATGGCCGGCGTCTATCTCCTGCTCGCGATCATCGTGCTGATCATGAACATCGGCGAGGTGCCGGCCATGGTCGGCCACATCCTCGCCAGCGCCTTCGGTCTCCAGGAGGCGGCAGGCGGGGTCACGGGCGGTCTCGCGGCCGCCATGCTCAACGGCGTCAAGCGCGGCCTCTTCTCCAACGAGGCGGGCATGGGCTCCGCGCCCAACATCGCCGCCTGCGCCGTGCCGCAGCCGCACCACCCCTCCAGCCAGGGCTTCGTCCAGGCCCTGGGCGTCTTCATCGATACGCTCCTGGTCTGCACGGCGACGGCCCTTTTGATCCTGCTCTCCGGGGTTCTCGGGCCCGAGAACGAGCTCACCGGCACGGCCCTCACCCAGGCGGCTCTGGTCGAGCATATCGGCGCCTTCGGCGGCCCCTTCGTCGCCATCGCCATCTTCTTCTTCGCCTTCACCTCGATCATCGGCAACTACTCCTATGCCGAGAACGCGCTGACCTATCTCGGTGTCGGCAACCGGACCGGCCTCCTCGTCCTTCGGGTCATCGTGCTCTTGATGGTGGTCTGGGGTGCCGTGCAGGCGGTGGCCACCGTGTTCGATGCCGCCGATGCCTCGATGGGCCTCATGGCGACCATCAACCTGATCGCCATCGTGCTGCTCTCGGGCACGGTCGTGAAGCTGACCCACGACTATTTCGCGCAGCGCAAGGCCGGCCAGGAACCGGTCTTCCACCTCGCCGACTATCCCGAGCTCACGGGCGAGATCGACGGCGAGATCTGGCGGCGTTGAGGGTCGGGCCCCGAGCGTCCGGCTGCTGGCTCCTAGGGCCGGGCGCTCTGGGAGGTGAAGGCTTCCCGGGCCGAGTGCTGGAAGTCGCCGAGCAGGTAGTAGCCGCCGATCGCGACGACCACCATGACAATCAGGCTCGCGAGGAATGCCCGCATCTTTTCTTCTCCCGTCAAGCTAGGCCGGTCCAGCATACCTGTTCCTAGCAACTATCTAAGCGGCTTCAAGCGCGGCGGCCCATGATGCGCAACCGGCTGACGCCGCCATCGGGATGGATGTTGAGCTTGACATGGGTGACGGGGCCGAGCCCGGCGAGATCGGCGCCTTCGAAGACGTGGATGGCGTCGGCGCCGAGCGGCCGCTCGCCCATCAGCGCCGGCCAGAACATCGCCTGGGTGACCAGCGAGGAATCGGTGCCGAAGGTCACGCGGGCCGCCTGCAGCGAGCAGCGGTCGGGGTAGTTGCCCTTGTAGTGGGCGGTGTCGACCTCGACGCGTTCGATCGTGCCCGCGGCGCCGAGGGCGACGATGAGCCAGTCATGGCCCGGCTCCCGGCGTCTCCGGGTCTCCCAGCCATCGCCCATGTCGCGCCCGCGGCCGGGGCCGAGCAGCGCCCAGACATCGCCGTAATGGGCGTCGTTGAAGGCGATTATCCGGCCGCCGTTCCGCAGCGCCGAAAGCTCGACCAGGTCGCCCTCCGCCTCGCCCCAGTCCGGCGCCGGCTGGCCGAGCACCCGCAGCCGCGCGATGCCGCCGTCGGGATAGATGTTGAGCCGCAGCCAGCGCCAGGGGCCGGCGCGGGTGATCTCGCGGAAATGCCGGGCCGACGGGCCGAGGCTCGTGGCCGGCAGGATCTCCGTCCATAGCGACGCATCGTCGCCCGGCTCGGCCTCGTCGTCCGAGGCCCAGAGCGAGGCGGCCGGCGGGAAGTTGCCGGTGAAATGGCTGGTGTCGAGATCGACGCCGCGGAGGAGGCCGCGTGCCCCGAGGCGGATCACGCACCAGTCGTGGCCGCCACGGCGTCGCCGCCTGGTCTCCCAGCCGTCCATGTACTTGCCGAAATCGTCGTAGCGGCCGGCATGGAAGACGGGCGGACCGTCCTGCAGCATCCGCGCCATGGCGCCGAAGCTGTCGTCGGAGCAGCTCACCGCCACCGTGCCGAAGCGCGGCGAGGCGAGGTTGACGAGGCCTTCCGCCCAGCCCGGCAGGGGCGCGGGTTCGGCGACGATCTCGGTCATGACGGTCCTTCCCTTCCTGATGCCCGCCATATGCTAGTGCCGCGAAACCCCGCCGTCTGCCCTGGCGAGTAGGGACGTATGCACGCCGGGGTTCCGCGGGCGTTGCATTAATCATTCGCCAAATGCTGGAGTTAACGCAGAATTAATCAACCGGATTGCCGCCATGAGTCAGGTCGAGGTCACCATCCGCGCCCATGCCGCCGCCGGCAGCGACTTCAGCAAGCTGCGGCTCCTGCTCGACGGCAGGGTGGTGGGCGAGGCGGTGGTGCGGGGTGCCGCCGTCACCGACACCGTCTTCGTGCTGGAGGACGTGGATGCCGCGACGGCGCACCGCATCGGCGTGCAGCACTATCACGACACGACGGCGCGGGCCCTGACCATCGAGAGCGTCACCATTGCCGGAACGGTGATCGAGGCGAGCCGGGGCGTGCAGGACGTGGGGCCGCATGACGGGCGGCTTCTGGTCAGCGGCGAGGACGCCGGGCGCATCGTCTTCAACGGCACCTGGGAGGTCGACGTGCCGGCGAGCGTCTTCGGCGGCGCCGTCGAGCCCGATCCGCACCCCGCGCCGGAGCCGGATCCGACACCCGAGCCGGCACCCGAACCGGCTCCCGATCCGACCCCGGAGCCGGCTCCCGACCCCGCTCCCCCACCATCGGGCGCTGGGGGCGAGACCGGAATCGTCCTCACTTTGGCCGCGGCGCCAGGCTCGGATCTCGCCAAATTCAGGCTTCTCGTCGACGGCGAGGTGGTCGGCGAGGGGCGGGCGAAGGGTGATTCGCCCAGCGGCTTCGCGTTCGAGGTCGCAGGCCTCGACGACAGCGCACCGCACGAGATCGCGATCCAGCACTATCACGACACGGCACTGCGCGCGCTGACCATCCTGGGCGTCGGCATCGACGGGTTCTCGCTCGATCCGGCCGCGGGCGCGCAGGACGTGGGTCCGCGCGACGGCAGGGTGATCGTCGAGGGCGAGGCGGCGGCGACCATCACCTTCAACGGCACCTGGTACACGCAAGTGCCGGCCGCGGTTTTCGGCGGCGCAACCGAGCCGCCGCCCGAGCCCGCCCCCTGGCCCGGCGACTACGCGGCCCTAGTGGCGGAGCTCGGCGGCATCGCGTACTGGCGTTTCGACGAGACCGGCGGACGGACGGCCGCGGATGCGCTCGGCGCGCGCGATCTCGAGCTTCGGGACGGGGCCCGGCTCGGGGCGGCGGGCCTGATCGGCGACGATGGTGCCGTCCGGCTCGATGGCGCCGACGATCATCTCGTCCTCGGCGGCGGGGGTGAGCCGATCCGCCTCATGATCCTGGGCGACAGCCTGACCACGCCGACCTCGCCGCGCATGGCGGCGCACGAGACCCTTCCGGGGCAGCTCGCCGAGCGGCTGGACGCCGCAGGGTGGGATTTCGAGCTGATCACGCTCTCCAAGGGCGGCAGCACGGTGGTGGGCGGGCTCGACCGGCTGGAGGCCTATCTCGCCAATGACGCGAACCCGCTTCCCGACGCGGCCCTCGTCGCCCTCGGCACCAACGACAGCCGGAGCAGGCTGGCGCTCGACACGGTCGAGGCCAAGCTGCACGGCATCATGGACCTCCTCGACCGGAACGAGGTGGCGACCCTCCTCGCCGGCAGCCGGGCCGAATGGTCCGACGGCTATCACGGCTACCAGACCGCGGCGCAGGCCGAGGCCTTCACGCGGATCTTCGCCGACGAGGCCGCCGAGCACGGCGCCGGCTACTACGCCGACATCCTGAAGCCCGTCTACGACGCCGGCGCCGACCATTACACCAGCGACGGCGTGCACCCGACCCCGGCGGGCAACGGGCTGATCCTCGACGATCTCCTCGACGAGATCGAGGCGCTGCTCGAGCCCTTCGGCAAGGGCGGCGCCGATCCCCTGGCCCTGGCCCAGGGCACCGTCTCGCTCTGGTTCGCGGCCGACGACCTGAGCGGCCGGCAGGGCCTTTTGAGCAAGGATGCCAAGGGCTTCGGCGATGGCGGCGATGTCAGCCTCTATCTCGACGGCGACCGGCTCGTGCTCCGGCTGCAGGACGAGAGCGGCAGCCACGTGCTCCGCTCGGCGGAAGGGGCCGTGACGGCCGGCGAGGCGCATCACGTCGCCTTCACCTTCGGTGCCGCCGGCGCCGGTCTCTGGCTCGACGGGATCGAGGTGGCGCGCTCCGCCTATACGGGCGGGCTCGAGAGCAACGGCGAGCCTCTCGTGCTCGGTGCTCTCGCCTGGAACAGCGCCCGCGGCACCGCCGACGACATCGCCGACAGCTTCGATGGTCGTCTCGACGAGGTGGCGGTGTTCGGCGGCCAGCTCACGCACGAGGCGGTCGCCCTCCTCGCCGGCCTCGGCGAAGCGGAGGTGGCGTAGCATTGTCGCATCGGCCCCGGCTCCCAATATGGGCGCCATGCTCATCGTCAGCGAAAGCATCGCCATCCCCGAGCACGAGCTGGTCGAGACGTTCGTGCGCGCCTCGGGGCCGGGCGGGCAGAACGTCAACAAGGTCGCAACCGCCGTCCAGCTTCGCTTCGACGTGCGCGGCTCGCCGAGCCTGCCGGAGGCCGTGCGGGAGCGGCTCGAGCGGCAGGCGGGGCGGCGGCTGAGCCGCGAGGGCGTGCTGGTGATCGAGGCCCGGCGCCACCGAACGCAGGAGCGCAATCGCGAGGACGCGCGCGCACGGCTGGCGGCGCTGATCCGCGCCGCCGAGGAGCCGCCCGCCCTCCGCCGCGCCACACGCCCGACCAGGGCCAGCCGCGAGCGGCGGCTCGTGGCGAAGGCGGCCCGCTCGAGGATCAAGAGCCTGCGGGGCAGGGCACCCACCGACGGTTGAGCTTGGGCCCTTCAGCCCCCGCCGGTGGCGACGAAGCGGCGAAAGGCGTCCAGGGTCTCGTCGCTGACATGATGCTCGATGCCTTCCGAATCGACCCGGGCGATGTCGGCGCTGACGCCGAGGGCGAGGAGGAAGGATTCGACGATCTGGTGGCGCCGGCGGACCTCCTCGGCGAGCTCGCGGCCGGACCCGGTGAGGAAGACGCCGCGATAGGGCCGCTGCTGGATCAGCCCCTCCTCGGCGAGCCGCTTCAACATCTTGGCGACCGTCGGCTGTGCCACGCCGAGCCGGGCCGCGATGTCCACCTGCCGGGCCTCGCCGCCGTCGTCGATGAGATCGGCGATCAGCTCGACATAGTCCTCGACCAGCTCGATGCGCCGTGCGGCGCGCGCCTGCCGGAAGCTCTCGACATGGGTCTCGGCGGCGATCAGGCCGGAGCCTTGCGGCCCGGCGTCTTCGGCCGGCGGCGAAAACGGCAGGGCGGGCGCTCTCGTCATCGCTCCAACAGTCACTTCAGGAGGCAAGTTTCTTACCGGATAGAGCGCTTGTTAGCAATGTCTATGAAATTTCGCGGTCCTTTGGAAAAACTCCAGCCGGGCGGGGGCGTGGCGCCGAAAGAGCCGCATGTCAACGAAAGACCGCCTTGACTGTATCATAGCCGTTGCTATATCCGCCGCTGGAACCCTGGAGAGCGCATGATCAGAGCCGCATCCCTTCCGGCCCTCGTGGCCGCACTCTTGCTGATCGGTGCCACGGCAGCATCTGCGGCCGAGGACCGGATGAAGGCGGTGACCACCTTCACCGTCCTCGCCGACATGGCGCAGAACGTCGCCGGCGACGCCGCCGATGTCGTCTCGATCACCAAGCCCGGTGCCGAGATTCACGGCTACGAGCCGACGCCGCAGGACATGGTCCGCGCCCACGATGCCGACCTGATCCTGTGGAACGGCCTCAATCTCGAGCGCTGGTTCGAGCAGTTCCTGGCCAATCTCGGCGACATTCCGTCGGTCACCCTGACCGATGGCATCGATCCCATTCCGATCGCCGAGGGTGCCTATGAGGGCCAGGCCAATCCCCATGCCTGGATGGGCCTCGACAACGCTCTCGTCTATGTCGACAACATCCGCGATGCCTTCGCGGCGCATGATCCGGCGAACGCGGAGATCTATGCCGCCAACGCCGAGGCCTACAAGAAGTCCATCCGCGCCGTGATCGAGCCCTTGCGCCAGCGCATCGGCGCCATTCCGGAGGACCGGCGCTGGCTCGTGACCTGCGAGGGCGCCTTCAGCTACCTCGCCCGCGACTACCGGATGCACGAGCTCTATCTCTGGCCGATCAACGCCGACCAGATCGGCACGCCCCAGCAGGTCCGCAAGGTGGTCGACGGCGTGCGCGAGCATCACGTTCCCGTCGTCTTCTGCGAGAGCACGGTCAACACCTCGCCCGCCGAGCAGGTCGCCCGCGAGACGGGCGCCCATTATGGCGGTGTCCTCTACGTCGACTCGCTGTCGCGGCCGGACGGTCCCGTGCCCACCTATCTCGACCTGCTGCGCGTGACCTCGGAGACCATCGCGAAGGGCCTGGAGGCCGGGCTCGAGTGAGCACGTCCACCATCACCCGCCCGCTGCGCGAAGCCGCCAAGGTGGCGCGGCCCGCCCCTGATGCCCCGGGCGGCGGCATTCTCGGCCGCGACGTCACCGTGACCTATCGCAACGGCCTGACCGCCCTGCGCGACGCGAGCTTCGCCATTCCCGAAGGGACGATCACCGCCCTCGTCGGTGTCAACGGCGCCGGCAAATCCACCCTGTTCAAGGCCATCATGGGCTTCGTGCCCCTGGCGCGGGGCGAGATCCGCATTCTCGAGCGCTCGGTCAGGGAGGCGCTTCGGGCCAATCTCGTGGCCTACGTCCCGCAGGCCGAGGAGGTCGATTGGGCCTTCCCGGTGCTGGTCGAGGACGTGGTCATGATGGGCCGCTACGGCCATATGGGCTTTCTGCGCCGGCCCCGGCCGCGGGATCGGGCTGCCGTCGAGGAGGCGCTCGAGCGGGTCGGCATGGCGCATCTGCGCCAGCGCCAGATCGGCGAGCTCTCGGGCGGCCAGCGCAAGCGCGTCTTCCTCGCGCGCTCGCTCGCCCAGGACGGGCGGGTGATCCTGCTCGACGAGCCCTTCACCGGCGTCGACGTCAAGACCGAGGAGCAGATCGTGGGGCTGCTCCGGGATCTGCGCGACGAGGGCCGGGTGATGCTGGTCGCGACCCACAATCTGGGCTCGGTGCCCGAGTTCTGCGACCGCACCATCCTGGTCAAGGGCACCGTTCTCGCCCACGGTCCGACCGATCTGGTCTTCACCCGCGACAATCTCGAGCGGGCCTTCGGGGGCGTGCTCCGCCACTTCACGCTCGGCGGCGATCAGCTCCACGAGGACGACGATCGGCGCGAGATCAGCGTCATCACCGACGACGAGCGGCCCTTCGTGCATTACGGCGAGCCGTCGGACCCGGCCGATAGCGGCGACCGTTCAGGATGATCGACCTTCTGCTCGAGCCCTTCGGCTACGGCTACATGACCAACGCGATGTGGGTCTCGGCCCTGGTCGGCGGCGTGTGCGCCTTCCTCTCCGCCTATCTGATGCTCAAGGGCTGGTCCCTGATCGGCGACGCGCTCAGCCACTCGGTCGTCCCGGGCGTGGCCGGCGCCTACATGCTGGGCCTGCCCTTCGCGCTCGGCGCCTTCCTCGCCGGCGGCCTCGCCGCAGGCGCCATGCTCTTCCTCTCGGGGCGCTCGGGGCTCAAGATCGACGTGATCATCGGCATCATCTTCACCTCCTTCTTCGGCCTCGGCCTCTTCATGGTCTCGCTCAGCCCCATGTCGGTCAGCATCCAGACCATCGTCATGGGCAACATCCTCGCCATCACGCCCGAGGACACGGCGCAGCTCGCCATCATCGGCGTCGTCTCGCTCGCCATCCTCCTGGCGAAGTGGAAGGACCTGATGGTGACCTTCTTCGACGAGAGCCATGCGCGGACGATCGGGCTCCAGCCCGATCTTCTGCGCGCCGTCTTCTTTGTCCTGCTCTCCGCGGCCGTGGTGGCGGCGATGATGACGGTCGGCGCCTTTCTCGTCATCGCCATGGTGGTGACGCCGGGTGCCACCGCCTACCTGCTCTCCGACCGCTTCCCGCGCCTGATCGCGCTCGCCGTCGCGATCGGCGTGGCGACGAGCTTCGTCGGCGCGTATCTGAGCTACTTTCTGGACGGCGCCACCGGCGGCGTCATCGTCGCCCTGCAGACCCTGATCTTCCTCGCGGCCTTCGTTTTCGCCCCCAAGCACGGGATTTTGGCGGCGCGTCGGAAGGCCGCGCAAGGGATCGCCCGTCCGGTCCCCGCCGATTCGCCTCCGGGTGCTCGCGGAGCCTGGCGCTGATGCTCGAGACCCTGCTCCTGCCGTTCCAGTTCCCGTTCATGCGGAACGCCTTCTGGATCGTCCTCCTGGTCGCCCCGCCGACGGCCCTCCTCTCCTGCTTCCTCGTGCTCAAGGGCTGGGCGCTGATGGGCGATGCCGTGAGCCATGCCACCCTGCCGGGCATCGTTCTCGCCTGGATCCTCGGCCTGCCTTTGATCATCGGCGCCTTCGCCGCCGGCATGACCTGTGCCCTCGCCACGGGCTACCTCTCCCACAACAGCAGGATCAAGCAGGACACCGTGATGGGCGTGGTCTTCTCCGGCATGTTCGGCATCGGCATCATCCTCTACACCTCGATCCACACGAGCGAGCACCTCGACCACGTCCTCTTCGGCAACATGCTGGGCGTGGGCGCGGGGGATCTCTGGACCTCGGGGCTGATTTCGCTCGCCGTCTCGGCGCTTCTCGTCCTCAAGTGGAAGGACCTCCTGCTCCACGCCTTCGACCCGGCGCAGGCGCGCGCCTCGGGCCTGCCGACGCGGCTCCTGCATTACGGCCTCCTCGCCAGCCTCTCGCTCACCATCGTCGCCACCCTGACCTCGGTCGGGCTGATCCTCGCGGTGGCCCTTCTGGTGACGCCCGGTGCCATCGCCTTTCTCGCCGTGCGCAGCTTCGGCTGGATGCTCGTCGCCTCGGTCGGCGTCTGCCTCGCCGCCATGCTGCTCGGCACCTATCTCAGCTTCTTCCTCGACAGCTCGCCCGCCGCCACCATCGTGCTCGTGCTGACCACGCTCTTCGTCCTGGCCTTCCTGCGCCGCCTGCACCTGACGCGCCGTCACTCGTCCCGCGCCTGGCTGAAGCGCGGAACCGCTTGATCGGCACGGCGCTTTGATCGATCCTGAGTTCAGCGCCAGCTCGGGGAGGACAATCATGCGTTGCAGGATCAGGGGCACCATCGCGGCCGCCGCGACCGCCGCCCTCATCGGCCTCGGCAGCACGGCCCTGGCCCAGGAGAAGGTGATCTTCGACACCGACTTCAACACCATGGGCGATGACGGGCAGGCCTTCGTCATGCTCGCCCAGGCGATGAAGGAGGGAAAGATCGACCTCCTCGGCATCAGCGTCGTCAGCGGCAACCAGTGGCTCATGCAGGAGGTCGCCGACGCCGAGCGCGCGGTCGAGCGCATGGGTCTCGCCGGCAAGGTCGAGATCCATGCCGGCGCCAACGACCCGCTGCTGCACGATCCCGCCCCGCTCGAGGCCGAGCAGGCCCTGTTCGGCAAGGGCTACTCGGGTGCCTGGCGCAAGCCCGAGCCCAGGAACAGGGACGATCTCGTGGCTCCGCCGGACGGATTCGCGCAAAAAGTCGAGGCGAGCGACGAGAACGCGGTCGCCTGGCTCATCGACACCATCAAGGCGAATCCCGATGAGGTCACCATCCTCGCCGTCGGACCGCTCACGAACCTCGCCCTCGCCATCCGCACCGATCCCGCCATCATCCCGCTCATCAAGCGCATCGTCTACATGGGCGGGGCCGTCGAGGTGCCGGGCAACGTCACGCCGGCCGCCGAGTTCAACTGGTGGTTCGACCCCGAGGCCGCGAGGATCGTGGTCCGCGCCCCCATCGAGCACATCGTGATACCGCTCGACGTGACCGACACCGCCGCCTTCGACAAGGAGGTGTTCGACCGGATCACCAGCGCCGACACGGTGGTGGCGCGGATGTTCGAGGCCACCTACGGCAAGCGCTTCGCCGACGACCCCGAAGCCACCGCCTATGTCTGGGACACAATCGCCGTGGCCTGGCTGCTCGACCCCTCCATCGTCACCGACAGCATCGAGGTCCATCTCGACGTCGACGCCCAGTTCGGCCCCGATTACGGCCGCTCCCTCGGGTACGCAAAGAACCCGCCCACCGGCACCCAGCCCGCCACCATCATCCGCCGCATCGACCTCGACCGCTTCTGGACGATGTACACGGACCTGCTGAGCCGCCCGGTGGAGTAGGGGAGGGCACGCCCCCGACGGTGACGACGCGGCGCGGCATCGGCCCGGCCTGACGGCAGGACAGGCGGCCGCCAGCCTTGGCGGCTTGACATCCGCTCGCTCCATTTTATATTCGTGAATATGAATATTAAACACGGGATCGATCCTGCAGCCATGCGCCATGCCACAGGCCGCACGGTCATCGGGCCTCGAAAGGGCGCGCTGGCGATCGAGCCCGGTTCACCGGGTTGTCGCTCACAACAGGGAAAGGGGTGAGGAGATGTCGATCGACCGTGCCGTCATGCTGTTCGCCGGCTTCATGGTGCTGCTGTCGCTGGCGCTCGGCTTCTACGTGTCGCCTTACTGGTATCTGCTGACCGCCTTCGTCGGGCTCAATCTCATGCAGGCCTCGGTGAGCGGCTTCTGCCCCGTCGCCAGGCTGTTCAAGATGCTCGGCCTGAGGAGCGGGTGCGCGTTCACCTGATGGCGCCTCGCCACTGCCGGAACGTTGCGCGCCGGGCGCGCAACATTCCGCCTGCCCGAAGGAAGCGACCATGCCCCGCGCCGCCGGTCTCGGCTGCCTGACGATCCTGGCGCTGCTCGCCGGCATGGCACCGGCGGCCGCGGCGGAACATATCGTCAGTCCCGTCACGGTCCTGGAGATGAAGGCCGTATTCGGTCAGGTGGAAGCCAGAAGGGTGGTGCCGGCGCGCGCCCGCATCGGGGGCTCGATCCGCGCCATCCGGGTCACGGAAGGCGCCGAGGTGAAGGAAGGCGACGTTCTTGCGAATGTCGTCGACGACAAGCTGGCACTCGAGCTGAACGCCGCGACCGCGAGGATCGAGGCGCTGAATTCGCAGCTCGAGAATGCGCGCACCGAGCTCGACCGGGCGCAGCAGCTCCTCGCCCGCGGTGCCGGGACCCGGTTTCGCCTCGACCAGGCCCAAACGCAGTTCGACGTCATCGTCAATCAGGTCGCAGCGGCACAGGCCGAGAAGGCTGTCGTCGAGCAGCGGACGCGCGAGGGCGAAGTGCTGGCGCCGGCCGACGGGCGGGCGCTCACGGTGTCCGTCACGCTCGGCTCGGTGGTGCTGCCGGGGGAGGAGATCGCACGCATCGCCAGCGGTCGCTATTACCTGCGCCTGTCGCTTCCCGAACGGCACGCCAAAGAGATCAGGGAGGATGCCTTGGTGCGGATCGGCCGGCGCGGCCTTTCGCCGGCAACGAGCGGCGGCCTCGCCCAGGCACGTCCCGGCCGCGTCGCCAAGGTCTATCCGGAAATCGCGAACGGCCGTGTCGTCGCCGATGTCGAGTTTGACGGGATCGGCGACTATTTCGTCAACGAGCGTACATTGGTATGGATTCCGGTCGGCCAGCGATCGGTCATCGCCGTTCCCGAGGAGGCCGTGACGGTCCGTCACGGCATCGACTACGTGCGGGTGGCAATGGAAAACGGGCCGATCGAGCTTGCCGTGATCCTCGGCGAGACGGTCCCCACCGACGATGGCCCGCGCGTCGAGGTGCTGACCGGGCTCCGCTCCGGCGACCGGATCGTGATGCCGGACCGGGAGCCGTGAAGCTCGGGATCGCCGGCGGCCTCACCCGGTTCTTCATCGCCTCGCCGCTGACGCCGCTCTTCCTGCTCGCGTCCCTGGCCCTCGGGCTCATCGCCCTGGTCATGCTGCCGCGCGAGGAGGAACCGCAGATTTCCGTGCCGATGGTGGACATCCGCGTTCAGGCCAACGGCCTCGAGGCGGAGGACGCCGTCAAGCTCGTCACCGAGCCGCTGGAAACCATCATCAAGAGCATCGACGGCGTCGAGCACGTCTACTCGCAGACCGAGGACGATGGTGCCGTGGTCACCGCGCGCTTTCTCGTCGGCACCGACGCCGATGCCGCGATCCTGCGCGTGCACGAGAAAATCCGCGCCAACATGGATCGCATCCCGGTCGGCATCCCCGAGCCCCTGATCGTCGGCCGCGGCATCGACGATGTCGCCATCGTCGTCGTCACCCTGACGCCGACACCGGACGCGGCGGGAAGCTGGAACGCGAATGGCCTGACCCGCCTCGCCCGCGAGCTTCAGGTCGAGGTGCTGAAGCTGCCCGACATCGGCCTCACCTACATCGTCGGCGAGCAGCCCGAGGAAATCCGCGTCGAGCCGGACCCCGAGCTTCTGTCGCTCTACGGCATCACGCTGCAGCAGCTCGCCGCGAAGATCGCCGGCGCCAACCGTTCGTTCCAGGTCGGCCGGGTGCGCGAGATGGGTGAGCAGCGCACGCTCGTCGCCGGCCAGACCCTGCAATCGCTGTCCGCGATCGGCAATCTTCTGCTCACCGCGCGCGACGGTCGCCCTGTTTATGTGCGCGATGTCGGCACGGTGGTGCTCGCCACCGAGCCGAACGAGGCGCGTGTGACCCATGTGCGCAAGACAGCGGCCGGTCTCGCGCGGACGCCGGCCGTGTCGCTGGCCATCGCCAAACGGCCCGGCACCAACGCCGTCGTCATCGCGCACGCCATCGTCGAGCGGCTCGAGCGGGCGCGCGGCCAGATCTTCCCGGCCGAGGTCGAGATGACCGTCACCCGCGACTACGGCGAGACCGCGAACGAGAAGGCCAACGAGCTCCTGCTCCATCTCGGGCTCGCGACCGTCTCGATCGTCGTCCTGGTCGGTTTCGCCATCGGCTGGCGCGAGGCGCTGGTGGTGGCGGTGGTGATCCCGACGACGATCCTGCTCACCCTCTTCGCCTCCTGGATCATGGGGTACACGCTCAACCGCGTGAGCCTGTTCGCGCTCATCTTCTCGATCGGCATCCTGGTGGACGACGCCATCGTGGTGATCGAGAACATTGCCCGCCACTGGGCGATGCGGGATGGCCGGCCGCGCGCGCAGGCGGCGATCGAGGCGGTGGCCGAAGTCGGCAACCCGACCATCGTCGCAACGCTGACGGTGGTCGCGGCCCTGCTGCCGATGCTGTTCGTGTCCGGCATGATGGGGCCGTATATGAGCCCGATCCCGGCGAACGCCTCGGCCGCCATGCTGTTCTCCTTCTTCGTCGCCGTGATCGTCACGCCCTGGCTGATGACGAAAGTCGGTGGCGGCGCCCACAACGGCGCGCACGGGCACGGCGGCGCCCAGGGTGGCCGGCTCGGCCGCGCCTATGTCGCCACGGCGGAGCCGGTGTTGCGGACGAGGCGCCGTGCCTGGGCGTTCCTGCTCGCCGTGGGCGTCCTCACGCTCGCCTCGCTCGGGCTCTTCTACACGCAGGATGTGACCGTGAAGCTCCTGCCTTTCGACAACAAGGCCGATTTGCAGGTGGTGGTCGATCTGCCGAAGGGGTCGTCGGTCGAGGACACCGACCGGACGTTGCAGGCGATGGTGGAGCGCCTCGCGCCCGTGGCCGAGGTCGCCTCGTTCCAGGCCTATGCCGGCACTGCCGCTCCCTTCAACTTCAACGGTCTGGTCCGGCACTACTATCTGCGCTCGGAACCGGAGCGGGGCGATCTCGCCGTCAACCTCGTAGAGAAAGGCGAGCGCAGCCGCGCCAGCCACGACATCGCGCTAGAACTGCGGAGGCGGCTCCAGGAGCTGCCGCTGCCGGGGGGAACCGTGGTGAAGGTGGTCGAGCCGCCGCCGGGGCCGCCGGTGCTCGGCACGCTGCTCGCCGAAATCTACGGCCCCGATCCCGAAACGCGGCGTGCCGTCGCCACAAGGGTGCGCGAGGCCTTCGAGGCCGTGCCCTTCATCGTCGATGTCGAGGACAGCTTTCGCAATCGGCCGCAGCGCGTGAGGCTCGCCATCGATCAGGACAACCTCGAATACTACCGCGTGGAGCAGGGCGACGTGTACGACACGATCCGCACGCTCGGCGCCGGCACCACGGTCGGCTACTCGTATCGCGGCGGCGGCCGCCAGCCGATCCCGATCCGGCTCGCGATGTCCAAGAGCGAGCGGGTCGTCAACGAGCGCACGCTCGCCACCCCGGTGCCCGCCAATGCGCTGCCGGGTGACCGAGCCATCGTCGAGCTCGGCGATGTCGTCTCGGTGAGCCGCGAGCGGGCGTCCTATCCGATCTTCCGGCACAACGGCCGCGCCGCCGAGATGGTCATGGGCGAGCTCGCCGGTGCCTTCGAGGCGCCGGTCTACGGCATGCTCGCGGTAGCCGACGCCATCGCCAGGGCGGATTGGGGCGGATCGGCCAAACCCGCCATTGCGTTGCACGGCCAGCCCGACGATGAGCAACACCCCACTCTCCTCTGGGACGGCGAATGGGAGGTGACGTGGGTGACCTTCCGCGACATGGGCGCTGCCTTCATGGTGGCGATTCTCGGCATCTACATCCTCGTCGTCGCGCAGTTCGACTCCTTCAGGCTGCCGCTCGTGATCCTCACGCCGATCCCGCTCACCTTCATCGGCATCATGCTCGGCCACTGGCTGTTCGACGCACCGTTCACCGCCACCTCGATGATCGGCTTCATCGCGCTCGCCGGCATCATCGTGCGCAACTCCATTCTGCTCGTGGATTTCATCCGCCATGCGCGAGCACCCGAGCGGCCGCTGCTCGAGGTGCTGCTCGAGGCCGGCGCCATCCGCTTCAAGCCGATCCTGCTGACCGCTTTGGCCGCCATGATCGGCGCCGCGGTGATCCTGACCGACCCGATCTTTCAGGGACTCGCGATCTCGCTGCTGTTCGGGCTCGCCTCCTCGACGGCGCTGACCGTGCTCGTCATTCCGGCGATCTATGTCGTGCTGCGGGGTGATCGACGGCCCAGCCACGAGCAGATGAAGCCCTGAATCGGCCGGAGCAGGTTCGGCGGTGGCGACCTCGATCCCTCCCTGTCGAGCTCTCTTCCCACCACGAGCGTCGATGACGCCGCCCGTGAAGGTCCGCCGCCTCATCGAGCACCGGCGCCCGATGGCGCGGGTCATCGCGCCAGACACGAGCTCGAGGACCGGGCGCGCGGGTCGGCTCGTCGTCGTTCGCGACAGCCCTTCTGCCCTCCCGCATCGCGACCAGCCCGCCGCGCCGTTCCGAATATCGCCAAGCCCTACCCCTGCCGGCCGACGCGGCATTCGAACCGCGGCCGAGGCTCCGCCAAGGGCCGTCGCGCAGGGCTCGACCCCGGACTGCGAGCGCCGCCGGCTTGCCCCGGCCCCGGGTGACGCTGCCGGGGCTCGGCCGCGGACCGCGTGGCGGCAATGCGGTCGCCCGCCCGCAGCGGTGCCGAGGCCGCTCCCGACGGGCCGGGTGCTCCCTTGCCGGCGCCGGAAACCCTCGATCAGGCTGAGGTGGGCCCGGCAATCCGGTTCGTCACCGTTCGCTGACGCTCTCGTCCGGGACGCCCGGTGTGCCGGCGATGGCGCCGGAGCGGTGCTTGCGCTAGCGTGGGGCAGGGTCTCGACCTCGCGCGACCGGTTTTCGGCACGATCCGGTCCCTCCTCGTCGCGCCGGGTCGCTGAATGGGAACGAGCTCATGAATCTGAAGGACAAGGTCTGCATCATCACCGGTGCCGCGAGCGGCATCGGCAAGGGAATCGCCGACCGGTTCGCCGCCGATGGCGCGAGGGTGGCGATCGCCGACTTGAATCCGGATGCCGCCGATCGGGCCGCCGCCGAGCTGACGGCGCGGGGACCGGGATCGGCCATCGGCGTGGCCATGAACGTCACCGACGAGGACGAGGTGAATGCCGGCGTCGCCCGGGTGGTCCGGGAGTGGGGCCGGGTCGACGTGCTGGTCTCGAATGCCGGCATCCAGATCGTTCACAAGCTCGAGGACTTCCCGCTCGCCGAATGGAAGAAGCTTCTGGCCATCCATCTCGATGGCGCCTTCCTCACCTCCAAGGCCTGCCTGCCGCACATGTACGGTCAAGGGGGCGGGTCGGTCATCTTCATGGGCTCGGTGCATTCCTGGGAGGCCTCGGCACTCAAGTCCGCCTATGTGACCGCCAAGCACGGGCTTCTGGGCCTCGCCCGCGTCATCGCCAAGGAGGGGGCGGCGCACGGTGTTCGCGCCAACGTCATCTGCCCGGGCTTCGTCCGAACGCCGCTGGTCGACAAGCAGATTCCCGAGCAGGCGAGGGATCTCGGCATCTCCGAGGAGGAGGTGGTGAAGAAGGTCATGCTGGGCGGGACCGTCGACGGCGAGTTCACCACCATCGAGGACGTGGCCGAGATGGCGCATGTCTTCGCCGCGTTTCCGACCAACGCCCTCACCGGCCAGTCGATGATCGTGAGCCATGGCTGGTCGATGATGTGAGAGCCGGAAGGCCGGAGGGGGGGCGACGGCGAGGCGAGGGGAGGAACGGCATGGCGACCATCATCGACGGCAAGGCGGCGGCCGCCGCCTTGCGGCACGAGATCGGCCGGGCGGTCGAGGCGTTCAGGGCGCGGCAGGCGAGGCCGCCCGGCCTCGCCGTCGTCATCGTCGGCGACCATCCGGCGAGCCGCGCCTATGTCCGGACCAAGACCCGGATGGCCGAGGCGGCCGGTATCGATGCCCGGCTGATCGAGCTTCCGGCCGAGATCGGAACACCGGCGCTCCTCGAGCGACTCGCCGCACTCGACGCCGATCCAAACGTCAACGGCATCCTCGTCCAGCTGCCGCTGCCGCGAGCCGTCGACGAGGCACGGGTGCTCTCCGCCATCTCGCCGGCGAAGGACGTCGACGGCTTCCATCCGGCCAATGTCGGCGCGCTCTTCAGCGCCACGCGGCCCGATCCCGACCGGCTCCTCGTGCCCTGCACGCCGCTCGGCTGCCTGCATCTCCTGCGCCAAACGCTCGGGACGAACGGGCTCGAGGGGCGGGAAGCGGTCGTCATCGGCCGCTCCAACATCGTCGGCAAGCCTCTGGCCGCCCTCTTGCTCGCCGCCGACTGCACGGTCACTCTGGCCCATTCCAGGACCCGCGATCTGGCCTCCGTCTGCCGCCGCGCCGACATTCTCGTTGCTGCGGTCGGCCGGCCGGGCCTCGTCCGGCGCGACTGGGTCAAGCCCGGTGCTGCCGTGATCGATGTAGGTATCAACCGTATCGAAGAGGCGGATGGCACGAGCCGGCTGGTGGGCGACGTCGCCTTCGCCGAGGTGGCCGAGGTCGCGGGCGCCATCACGCCGGTGCCCGGCGGGGTGGGGCCGATGACCGTGGCCTGCCTGATGCGCAACACGCTGACCGCCGCCCGCCTGCAGTCCGGCGCATAGGCGCTCTTCGGGCGGGGGACGCTCGCTGCGGGACAGCGGGGGAACCGGCTCAGGCGACGGCGGCGGCAGCCTGCTCGGCGGCCGGGATGGCGTCGCTGCGCGGCTCCGGATCCTTCAGCACGTAGCCCCGGCCCCAGACGGTCTCGATGTAGCTCGGGCCGCCGGTGCCGGTGGCGATCTTCTTTCTGAGCTTGCAGATGAAGACGTCGATGATCTTGAGCTCCGGCTCGTCGATCCCGCCATAGAGGTGGTCGAGGAACATCTCCTTGGTCAAGGTCGTGCCCTTGCGCAGCGAGAGCAGCTCGAGGATGCTGTATTCCTTGCCGGTGACGTGCAGGCGCTGGCCGTCCACCTCGACCGACCGGCTGTCCATGTTGACGACCAGCTTGCCGGTGCGGATCACCGATTCCGAGTGACCCTTCGCCCGCCGCACGATGGCGTGGAT
Organism: uncultured Geminicoccaceae bacterium; assembly: GCA_964402505.1. Lineage (GTDB taxonomy): Bacteria > Pseudomonadota > Alphaproteobacteria > Geminicoccales > Geminicoccaceae > SLRI01. The sequence continues at coordinate 48,133 of CAYOCP010000020.1, read as the reverse complement.
GCGGGCCAGCATCTCCGCCTTGTGGAACGGCTTGGTCAGGTAGTCGTCGGCGCCGTTGGTCAGGCCCCGGACCTTGTCGGTCGTGTCGCTGCGGCCGGAGAGGATCAGGACCGGCGTCTGCACGCGGCTCGCCCGGAGGCGGCGGACCACCTCGTAGCCGTCGATGTCCGGCAGGCGCAGATCGAGAATGATGATGTCGAAATCGTAGAGCTTGGCGAGCTCGATGCCCTCCTCGCCGCGATCCGTGGGCTCGAACACGATGTTCTCGGTGCGCAGGGCCGTCTCGATCAGCTTGGCCGAAACCGGATCGTCCTCGATTACCAGTGCCCGCATGGTGTCTCCATCTGTCCCGCTCGTCCGTTCATCGCCCTAACCTTAAGACAACGTTCCTTAAGGTTCTGTTAACGCGGACCCCTTAAAACGCTCGTGGAGAGGGCCGGCGCACGATTTTCCGGCAGGCAGCGGAGACGAGATGCCGATGGAGGCAAGTGGCGCCGCTTCGGGCGGCAGGAACGGCGGGTCGGCTTCGGCCCCGCTTCTCGATGCCGCCCGGATCGAGAAGGCGCTCTCGGCGGTGCGGGGCCTCGAGGCGTGGCGCTGCTTCGGCCGCGTCGCCGCCTGCCGCGGCCAGATCATCCGGGCTGCCGGCCTCGGCGGGCTCGTTGGCGTCGGCGACGGCTGCCTGGTCGAGCGCCCGGGCGGCGGGGCGCTGAGGGCCGAGGTCGTCGGCTTCGACGGGCCGGCGACGCTTCTGGCACCCTACGGCGACGTCGCCGGCGTCACCCACGGCAGCCGGGTCGAGATCGACCGGCGCCTCGACGGGCTCCGTCCCGATGCGAGCTGGCGGGGACGGGTGGTCGACGCTTTCGGTGCCGCCCAGGACGGCGGACCGCCCTTGCGACAGGGTTCCCGGGCCTATGCCGTCCAGGTGCCGCCGCCGCCGGCCGGCGCGCGGGCCGGCCTCGGGCCGCGGCTGGCCCTCGGCGTGCGCGCGCTCGACCTCTTCGCACCCGTGTGCGCGGGCCAGCGGCTCGGCATCTTCGCGGGCTCGGGCGTCGGCAAGTCGAGCCTGCTCTCGATGCTGGCGAGGGCCGCTACCGCCGACGTCCTCGTGATCGGGCTGATCGGCGAGCGCGGCCGCGAGCTCAAGGAGTTCCTCGATTCGATCCTCGGCGCCGAGGGACGGGCGAGGAGCGTCGTCGTCGTCGCCACCTCCGACCAGCCGGCCATGACCCGCCGCCGCGCGGCCTATGCGACGCTGACCATCGCCGAGTATTTCCGCGACCAGGGGGCGGCGGTGCTCTGCCTCATGGACAGCGTCACCCGCTTCGCCATGGCGCTGCGCGAGATCCACCTGGCCGCCGGCGAGCCGCCGACCAGCAAGGGCTACCCCCCGAGCGTCTTCACCGAGCTGCCGCGGCTGCTCGAGCGCGCCGGCCCCGGCATTCCCGGCCACGGCACGATCACCGGGCTCTTCACCGTTTTGGTCGATGGTGACGACACCTCGGAGCCGGTCAGCGACGCGGTGCGCGGCATCCTCGATGGCCACGTGGTGCTCGACCGGCGGATCGCCGAGGCCGGCCGCTTTCCGGCCATGGACGTGCTGAAAAGTCTCTCGCGCACCGCACCCGGCTGCTACGCCCCGGCCGAGCGCCAGCTCGTCGCCGCGGCCCGCCGCCTGATGCAGGGCTACAGCGAGATGGCCGAGCTGATCGAGCTCGGCGCCTACCGGCCGGGCAGCAATCCCCTGGTCGACGAGGCGGTGGCGCGCCGCCCGGCGCTCGAGGCGGTGCTGGCGCAGGATCTCGACGAGCCCGAAGCGGGCGACGATCCCTTCGCCCGGCTGGCCAGGGCACTCGATCTCGAGGGGCCGGGGGCGACCGGGCCGGCCGACGAGCGGCAGCGGGCATGAAGCGCGATCCGCTCGAGGTCCTCGCCCGGCTGGAGCGGCAGACGCTGGATGCGGCGCGTGGCGCCATGGTCGAGGCCCAGGGGCGGCAGGACCGGCTGGCGGCCCTTGCGGCGCGCCGCAAGGCGGCGTGGTCGGCGGCGGTGACGCAGGCGGCGACCGCCGAGGCCGAGCTCGATCTCTGGGGTGCGCTCTCGCGCGGCACGCGCCACGTGCTCGACCGGACGGAGGCGGAGCGGCAGGGGCAGGCGGCGAAGCTGGCCTCGATCCAAGACGAGGTGCAGGCCGGCCTCGTGGCGGTCAAGCGGCTGGAGGTTCTGGCCGAGCGCCGCCTTCGGCGTCGTCTCGCCGAGGCGGCGCAACGCGAGCGACGGGAGCTCGACGAGCTCGCGATCCAGCGCCACCGGTTCAGGGACCGCGGCTAGCAGCGGGGTCGCGGCTCAGTATTCCGGTGCCAGCTCGACCTCCATGCCGTCGAGCTCCTCGCTGAACTTGATCTGGCAGCTCAGGCGCGAGTTGTCGCGCACCTCGAAACCCTCGTCGAGCATCATGTTCTCGTCGGCATCGGCCGGCGGCAGCCTGGCCAGGGTGGCGGTGTCGACATAGACGTGGCAGGTGGCGCAGGCGCAGCAGCCGCCGCACGCCGCCTCGATCGGCAGGCCGTGCTCGCGGATGATCTCCATGACCGACCAGCCGATCTCGCCCTCGATCTCGTGGACGACCCCTTCCCGGTCCCGAACCCTCAGCTTCGCCATTCAGGCAACACCCAGCTTCTTGTGCAGCTCGGAGCTGGAGGTGGTGTAGCGGAAGACGAGCCGCTGGTCGGGGTGCGCGTTCTTGAAGGCCTTCTGGCACATCAGCGCGGCCTCGTGGAAGCCCGAGAGGATCAGCTTGAGCTTGCCCGGATAGGTGATGATGTCGCCGATAGCGAAAATCCCCGGCTGGTTGGTCTCGAATGTCTCGGTGTCGACCGAAACGAGGTTGCGCTCGATATCGAGGCCCCATTCGGCGATCGGTCCGAGCTCCATCTTGAGCCCGAACAGGGCGAGCAGCGCATCGCATTCGTGGCGGATCTCGCCCTCGGGCGTGTTGATCCGCACGGCCTCCAGCCGGCCGCCGACGCCCTCGAGCCCGGCGACCTGGCCGAGCAGCAGCCGTGCCCGGCCCGTCTCGACCAGCTCGCGCATGCGCTGCACGCTGTCCGGTGCCGCGCGGAACTCGTCGCGGCGGTGCAGGATGGCGATCGAGGCCGTCATGGGCTCGAGGTTCAAGAGCCAGTCGAGGGCGCTGTCGCCGCCACCGGCGATCAGGAGATGGCGGTCGCGGAAATCCTCCATCCGCCGCACCGCATAGTGCAGCGAAGCGCCCTCGAACGCCTCGGCGCCCGGCAGCGGCAGACGGCGCGGCACGAAGCTGCCGGCGCCGGCGGCGACCACGATATTGGGCGATTCGAATACGGTGCCGGCGGTCGTCTCCAGCCGCCAGTGGCCGTTCTCCAGCCGTTGCAGCGCCGCGGCCTGCTGGTCGAGGTGGAAGACCGGCTCGAAGGGCTTCGCCTGCTCCAATAGCCGGTCGATCAGCTCCTGGCCGGTGCAGCGCGGCACCGCCGGGATGTCGAAGATGGGCTTCTCCGGGTAGAGCTCGGCGCACTGGCCGCCGATCTTGTCGAGGTTGTCGACCAGATGGCACTTGAGGCCGAGCAGCCCCGCCTCGAACACGGCGAAGAGGCCGATCGGCCCGGCGCCGATGATCACCATGTCGGTCTGGATCGGCTCCTTGGTGCTCGGTGGTCCCGTCATCGCTGGCCTGCCGGGTTATCGGGTGGTGGGCGCTGCTCGCACCCGCTGGATTCGGCTAGCACCCCCTCGAGCCTTCGGCAAGCCCGCCGGCCCTTCGGGAGCCGGGAAGGGGCCGGCGCGCGCGCCCTTTCGCGATCGCGCGGACGGACTTTGCGACAGCGCCGATCGGGGCTACCTCTCGATCAGGGCGGCGATCCGCGCCGCTCTCGAGCTCGGGTGATCCCTCATGCGCGCCGTCTTCATCCATGCCCCCTACGACATCCGCCTGGGCGAGCTGCCGGTGCCCAATGCCGGCCCGGGGCGGGTGCTGGTCGACATCGAGGCCGTGGGCCTCTGCGGCAGCGATCTGCATTACTACAAGGATGGCGGCATCGGCAGCGGACAGACCATCGCCGAGCCCTTCGTGCCCGGCCACGAGGCCGCGGGCCGGGTGCGCGAGGCGGTGCCGGAGCGCGGCATCGCCGAGGGGGCCCTCGTCGCCATCGAGCCGGCCCTGGCCTGCGGCAGCTGCGAATGGTGCCATTCCGGCCTTCACAATCTCTGCCCGCACACGGTGATGATGGGATCGCCCCCCTATCACGGTGCCTTGACCCGGACCGTGGCGCTGGCCCCGGAGCAGCTCTACGCCGTGCCGGAGGATTTCTCCCCCTCGACCACGGCCCTGATCGAGCCCTTGGGCATCTGCGTCCACGCCATGGATCTCGCCCGGCCGCAATGGTTCGAGACCGTGGCGGTGCTGGGTGCGGGGACGATCGGGCTCGGCCTTCTCCAGCTCCTGCGGATCGTCGGGGTCGCCGAGCCTCTGGTGGTCGAGCCCGTCGGCTACCGCCGCGAGAAGGCGCGGGCGCTCGGCGCGGCCGCGACCGTGGCGAGCGTTGCCGAGCTCGGCGGCCTGACCGGTGGCAGGGGAGTGGATCTCGTGCTCGAGGCGACCAACAGCCCGAACGGCTTCGCCGATGCCACGGCGGCGGCCGCGATCGGCGGGCGCGTGGTGGTGGTCGGCATCCCGGACGGCAACGCCTACGACTTCGAGGCGTCGACGCCGCGCCGCAAGCAGCTGCAGATCACCTTCTCCCGCCGCATGAACCACGTCTTGCCGCGCGCCATCCGCCTCGTCGCCGAGGGCCGCCTCGACCCCGAGCTCTGGGTCAGCCACCGGATCGGCCTCGATCGCGTGCCGGCCGCTCTCAAACTCCTCGCGAACTACGAGGAGAACGCCATCAAGATCGTCGTCCAGCCGGACTGACGCGGCTGCGCGATCGCCGTTGCGCCCCTGCCAGACCCTTGACAGGCCATGGCAGCCATACGGATATGGGCGAAGTTTGTATTGCCGGAAGAACAAACGTTCGCGGCAAGCGCGGGCCTGACGCGGCACCGTTCGGCGTCAGCGAGGGATCATGGACCAGGACCTCGTCATCGGCATCGACAGCAGCACCACCGCCACCAAGGCCACGGCCTGGGACCGGGCCGGGACCCTGGTGGCCGAGGGCCGCTCGGCCATACCGCTCGCCAACTCCAGGCCCGGCTTCTACGAGCAGGATGCGCTGGACTGGTGGCGCTCGCTCTGCGCCGCCCTGGCCGAGCTGAACCGCAAGGTGGACCGGCGGCGGGTCGCGGCCGTCGCCATCGCCAACCAGCGTGAGACCTTCGTTCCGCTCGACGTCAAAGGCGAGCCGCTCCGGCCGGCGATCACCTGGCTCGACGAGCGCGGCCGCGACGATGTCGTGCTGCTCTCGAAGAAGCTCGGTGTCGAGACCTTGCGGCGGATCACCGGCAAGACGCCGGACCCGACCCCCTGCCTCTATGCGCTCCACTGGATGCGACGAAAGGAGCCGGAGCTCTACCGCCGCACCGCGCATTTTCTCGACGTGCACGGCTATCTCGTCCGCCGGCTGACCGGGCTCAACCGCACGAGCTGGGCGAGCGCCGATCCGACCGGCGTCTACGATCTCGCCGCCAAGCGCTACAGCGAGCCGATCCTGGATGCGCTCGGGCTAGAGGAGAAGCAGTTCGCCACCGCATTGCGGCCGGCCAGCGTGCTCGGCGAGGTGACCGGCGAGGCGGCCGGGGAGACGGGGCTCCAGGCCGGCACGTTGGTGATCGCCGGCGGCGGGGACGGCCAGGCGGGCGGGCTCGGCACCGGCACGCTGCGTCCCGGCCGAGCCTATCTCAATCTCGGCACGGCCAGCGTCTCCGGCGTCTACAGCGCCGCCTACGCCACCGATCCCGCCTTCCGCACGCTGACCAGCGTCTCCGGCGAGGGCTACATCCTCGAGCTCTGCGTGCGCACCGGCACCTTTCTCACCGACTGGTTCGTCAAGAACGTCTTCGGCGTCGATCCCGCGGCCGAGCCCGGCATCTACGACCGGCTCGAGGCCGCGGCCCGCGAGCTTCCGGTCGGCGCCGACGGGCTTCTCCTGCAGCCCTACTGGAGCGGCGTGATGAACCCCTGGTGGGACCAGGACGCGCGCGGGCTGATGCTCGGTCTCTCGTCCGCGCACGGCCAGGCGCATCTCTACCGGGCGATGATGGAAGGCCTCGCCCTCGACGAGGCCATGGGCATGGCGGAGATCGAGCGGGTCACGAACGAGCCGGTCCGAGAGCTCGTGACCATCGGCGGCGGTGCCCGAAGCGCCCTCTGGTGCCGGATCATCGCCGATGCCACCGGCAAGACGGTGGCGCGGCCGGCGACGGTCGAGGCGACGGCCCTGGGCGCCGCCATCGCCGCCGCCAAGGGGGCCGGCTGGTTCGCCGACGCCGCCGCCGCCGCCGATGCCATGACCGGACGGATCCTGGACCGGATCGAGCCCGACCCCGCCCGCCATGCGCGCTACGGCGAATTGCTCGCCATCTACAAGGAGCTCTATCCGCAGACGCGCGAGGCGCAGGAAGCTCTGGCCGCGTTCCGCCACGGAGCGGCGGATGGCGGGGCGGAGGCCGGCGCGTGAGCGGCGGCGACGCGCTGATCCAGGACTTCGTCGCCGGGCGCTATCGGACGATCGAGACGGGGCGGCCCGTCCCTTGCCCGATCGCCGCCATCGAGATCGGGCGGAGCCTCGAAGGCCGCGAGGCGGCGCTGCTCGCCGCGATCGGGTTCACGGGCACGATCGGCGTGGTCAGCGACGAGAACACGCGCGACGTCCTCGGCGCCCGGGTCGAGCGGGCGCTTTCGCGCTGCCGGCCGATCGTCCTCGACCACCCCCATGCCGACGAGGCGACCGCCGCGACCTTGCGCGATCGGGCCCGCCACTGCGATGCCCTCGTCGCCGTCGGCTCGGGCACGCTCAACGATCTCTGCAAGCACGTGACCCATGGCGACGGCCGTGCCTGCGCCGTCTTCGCCACGGCCGCCTCCATGAACGGCTACGTCACCGGCACCGCCTCGATCACCAAAGGCGACTTCAAGCACAGCCTGAAATCGCATGCGCCGAGGGGTGTGTTCTTCGATCTCGACATCCTGGCGGCGGCCCCGCCGCGGCTCACGCGGGCCGGGCTCGGCGACGCCCTCTGCCGGGGCACCGCGCAGATCGACTGGCTGCTCTCGCATCTGCTCCTGGGCACGACCTACGTCGAGAGCCCGTTCGACATGCAGCTGGTCGACGAGCCCAAGCTCCTCGCCGCGGCACCCCGCCTGCTGGACGGCGACCTCGAGGCGATGGCGACGCTCGTCCACGTCCTCACGCTGGGCGGGCTCGGCGTGGTCATCACCGGCACCAGCCATTCGGGCTCGATGGGCGAGCACGGCATCAGCCATTTCATCGACATGTTCGCCCGGCCGCATCCGGGCTCGCTCCACGGCGAGCAGGTCGGGGTCGCCACCTTGACCATGGCCCGGCTGCAGGCGTTGCTGCTGGCCGAGGCGGCCCCGCCGGTGCTCGGACCGACCGGGATCGACGATGCGGCCCTCGAGGAGCGCTTCGGCGGGCAGGCGGCGGCCTGCAGGGCGGCCTTGCTGGCCAAGGCGCTGAGCGGCGAAAGGCTCGCCGCCGCCAACGCGCGGCTCGCCCGCTTCTGGGGCGACTGGCGTCGGGCATTGGCGGGGCTCGCCATTCCGGCCGAGCGGATCGAGGCGGCGCTCGGCTCGATCGATGCCGCGCGCACCGCCGCCGGGCTCGGCCTCGATCCCGCCTTCTACCGCACCGCCGTCGCCCACGCGCACGAGATCCGCGACCGCTTCGGCTTTCTCGACCTCGCCGCCCTCTCGGGCCGGCTCGAGGCCTTTGCCGCCGGCGAGGGATAGGAGGATGGCCACCGTTCTCGTCCTCGGCGCCGGGGTCATGGGCAGCGCCTTCACCCTGCCGCTCGCCGATGCGGGGACGGCGGTGCGGCTGGTCGGGACCCATCTCGATGTCGAGCTGATCGATGCCGTGCGGGCGACCTCCGTGCATCCGCGCCTGAAGGCGCCGCTGCCGGAGAGGGTCCGGACCTTCCACCACCACGAGCTGGCGACGGCCCTCGATGATTTTGTCGAGCTCGTCGTCCTCGGCGTCAGCTCGGCCGGCATCGGCTGGGCCATCGACCGGCTGCGGCCGCTTCTCGCGCGCAAGCGGCCCATCCTCCTTCTGACCAAGGGCCTCGCCGCCGACGGCCGCCGCATCGACATTTTGCCGCGGCCGGTCGAGGCGGCGCTGGGCTGCCCGACCGGGGCGGTGGGCGGTCCCTGCATCGCCGGCGAGCTCGCCGTGCGCCGCGCCACCAGCACGGTCGTCAGCTTCGTGGATGCGACGCTCGTCGAGCGGGTGCTGGCCCTCACCGCCGCCCCCTATTATCACGCCCGCGCCAGCGCCGACCTCGTCGGCACCGAGGTCTGCGCCGCCTTCAAGAACTTCATGGCGCTCGGCATCGGCGCCGCCCAGGGCATGGCCGATGCGGCCGGGCCGGCGGTCAACGGCGCCCTCATGCACAACCCGGCGGCCGGGCTCTTCTCCGAGGCCGTGGCCGAGCTCGGCCGGCTGAACGCAGCACTCGGCGGCGCCGCCTCGAGCGTGCACGGCCTCGCCGGCACGGGCGACCTCTACGTCACGGTGCAGGGCGGCCGCAACAGCCGCATGGGCCGGCTGCTCGGCGCCGGCTGGACCTACGCGAAGGCCAAGGCCGAGCGCATGGCCCTCGACACGGTCGAGGGGGCCGAGCTCGCCGTCGCCGTCGGGCCGACGCTTCGGGCGATGATCGCCGATGAGCGCCTGCGGGCGCGGGATCTGCCGTTGACCCTCGCCATTCTCGATGCCATCGGCGATGATCGCCCGCTCGTGATCCCGTGGTCCGCGTTCCATCGCCAAGCGGGCCCGGGAGAGCCGAACCATGCGAAGGACTGAGCCATGACCGTGAAGAAGCTCGTCATCGGCGCCGATCATCTGGGCCTGCCGCTCAAGAACGCGCTCAAGGAGCACCTCGAAGGGAAGGGGGTCGAGGTGGTCGACATGGGCGTCGATGCCGCTGACCCCGTGGATTACCCGGATGTCGGCCGGGCCCTGGCCGAGCGGGTCGCCGCGCACGATTTCGAGCGCGGCATCCTCGTCTGCGGCACCGGCGCCGGCATGGCGATCGTCGCCAACAAGGTGCCGGGGGTGCGCGCCGTCTGCGTCAACGATCCCTATACGGCGGAGCGGGCGATCGCCTCGAACAACGCCCAGGTCATCACCATGGGGGCCCAGATCACCGGTCCCTCGGTCGCCAAGATGCTGGTCGACATCTGGCTCCAGAACGAGTTCCAGGCGAGCCGGTCGGGGGGCAAGGTCGCGAAGATCGACCGGGTCGACGAGGATTATCGCGGCCCCGGCAGCGCCTGAACCGACCGCCGCCTTGTCCGAGAGCGCCTTCTTCGACCGCACGGAGCAGCTCCGCACCCGGATCGCCTGGCTCTATTACGTCGAGGGCCTGACCCAGAGCGGGATCGCCGAGCGCATCGGGCTGAGCCGTGTCAGGGTCAATCGCGAGCTCGCCATCTGCCGTGAGCGGGGCATCGTCCAGATCCGCATCAATGCCAGGCTCGCCTCCTGCGTCGCCAGCGAGCGCCGGCTGATCGAACGGTTCGGCCTCAAGGACGCCGTGGTGGTGCCCACGCCCGAGGATCCGACCCTGCTGCCGGAGGTCATCGGCACGGCGGCCGGCCAGTACGTCTCGGACCGGCTGGTGGCCGGCATGAACATCGGCGTCGGCTGGGGGCGGACCGTGTTCGGCTCGCTCAAGGCGATCGAGCGACGCATCGTGCCCGATCTCTCGATCGTCTCCCTGATGGGCGGGCTGACCCGGGCATCGGCGATCAACACCTACGAGACCGCCTCCCGCTTCGCCGACCTCCTCGGCGCCGACTGCTACTACCTGGCCGCCCCGACCTTCATCTCCTCGGCCGAGAGCCGCGCCACCTTCATCGAGCAGGCGGCCATAAGCGACGTGCTCGAGCGGGCACGCAAGGTCGATCTGGCCCTGGTCAGCGTCGGCGATCTCGGTGCCGGCTCGACCATCCGCCGCCTCGATCTCCTCGGTGCCGACGAGCTCGATTCGCTCATCGAGGCCGGAGCGGTCGGCGACAGCCTCGGCCACTTCGTCGACGCCCGGGGCCGGCTGGTCGACCACCCGATCAACCGCCGGGTCATCGGCCTCGCCCCGGCCGAGCTCTCCGGCGTGCCGACCGCCATCCTCGCCTCCGGCGGCCCGGAGAAGGACAGGGTCATCGCCGCCGTGCTCGAGGCGGGCTTCCTCAACGTCGCCATCACCGACGAGGCGACCGCCGGGCGGCTGCTTGCCCCAGGCTGATCCCCGCCCATCTTCGAAGCCGGCGGATGCGGAACGGGAGAACGCTCCATGTCGGGTGATGCGGAGCAGGAGCTCGTCGACTGGCTGATCGAGGCGGGTCTGCGGGATCATGACGAGGCAGGGCTGCTCCGGGGCCTCTGCGACCGCCTGCAGCGGGCCGGGCTCGATCTCGTGCGCGTGCTCATGGCGTCGCAGCTCCTCCACCCGCAATTGCGGGCGCGCGGCTTCCGCTGGCAGGGTGGAGAGGTCGTGCGCGAGGATTACGACGGCACCGCCCGCGAGCCCGGCGGCGACTGGCCACAAAGCCCCTTCTACCACATGGTCCATGAGGGGCTATCGAGCCTGCGCGTCCGGCTCGACGACGGCCTCGAGCCCGGCCGTTTCCCGCTGCTCGACCGGCTGCGCACCGAGGGCGGCACCGACTATTTCGCCGTTGCCCGCCGCTTCACGCCGGAGCGGACGCTGGGTGAGCTGAGCGGTGTCGCCGTCTCCTGGACGACATCGAGGCCCGGAGGCTTCGTCGACCGCGAGCTCGCCCTGCTCGAGCGCTGCGCCTCGCCTCTGGCGCTCGGCTTCAAGGGCATGGCGGCGATCGAGACGGCGCGCACCCTGACGCGCACCTATCTCGGCGAGGATGCCGCAACGCACGTCCTCGGCGGCCGCATCCGGCGCGGCGAGGCGCTGCCGATCGAGGCGGTGCTCTGGAGCTCCGATCTCGACGGTTTCACCCGGATCGCCGACACGACCCGGCCGGACCGGCTGATGGCCTTCCTCAACGCCTACACCGAGGTTCTCGTCGACGTCGTCGGGCGCCATGGCGGCGACGTTCTGAAATTCATGGGCGACGGCATTCTCGCCATCTTCCGCGACGCCGATGCGGCGGCCCGGGCGCTCGACGCGGCGATCGCCGCACGCCACGCCGTGCGGGAGCTGAGCTCGACGCGGCGCGATGCCGGCGAGCCCGTCACCGACTTCCATCTCGGCCTGCACCGGGGCGAGGTGCTCTACGGCAATATCGGCAGCGCCGGACGGCTCGACTTCACGGTGATCGGCCCTTCGGTCAACGAGGTGGCGAGGATCGTGGCGATGTGCCACTCGCTCGACCGCCGCGTCGTCGTCTCCAAGGCTTTCGCCCTGACCGCCGGCACGGCCCGGGGCCGCCTCGTCTCGCTCGGCCGCTACGCCCTTCGGGGCGTCGGCCGGACACAGGAGCTCTTCACCATCGACCCCGACATGGCCGGCCCGGACTGAACCTCCGGTTGTCGGGCACCGGCGGCCATGCGACATCTGCCCCGGGTTCCGCCGCCTGCCCGGAGCACGCGCCACGATGATCGAGACGATGCTGGTCGCCATCCTGATCGGGGCCGGTCTGCTCGTCCTCTCGATCCTGACCAGCCTCGTCTCGTTCCGCATCGGCGCCCCGCTGCTCCTGCTCTTCCTCGTCATCGGCCTGCTCGCCGGCGAGGACGGCCCGGGCGGCATCGCCTTCGACGACAGCACGGGCACCTATTTCGTCGGCAGCCTGGCGCTCGTCGTGATCCTCTTCCACAGCGGCTTCGAGACGCCGCGGCAGGCGCTGCGCAACGCCGCCGTTCCCGCCGTCGTGCTCGCCACGCTCGGCGTCCTCCTGACGGCCGGCATCCTGGGTGCTGCCGCCCACCACCTGCTCGGCCTCGCCTGGCTCGAGGCCCTCCTGCTCGGCGCCATCGTCAGCTCGACCGACGCCGCCGCGGTCTTCTTCCTGCTCAGGGTCGGCAACATCACCATCCGCGATCGTGTGCGCTCGACCCTCGAGGTGGAATCGGGCTCCAACGACCCGATGGCGATCTTCCTCGTCGTCGTCCTGCTCGACCTGATCGTCGAGGGTGCCGGCCTCGAGGCGCTCGGCCCGAGCCTGCTGCATCAATTCGCGCTGCAGATGGGCGTCGGCCTGGTCGCCGGCTTCGCCGGCGGCTGGCTCATCGTCAAGGGCATCAACCGGATCGAGCTCGAGCCGGGCCTCTACCCGATCGCCGTCCTCGCCGGCGCCCTCATGCTGTTCGCGTTCACCGGCATTCTCGGCGGCAGCGGCTTTCTCGCCGTCTACATAGCCGGCCTCGTCGCCGGCAACATGCGGATCCGCGCCCGCCCGCATCTGCGCCGCTTTCAGGACGGGCTCACCTGGCTCGCCCAGATCGTCATGTTCCTTCTGCTCGGGCTGCTCGCCACGCCATCGAGCTTCGGCGAGATCGCCCTGCCGGCGGTGGCACTCGCCTTCCTCCTCGTCATCGTGGTGCGGCCCATCGCCGTCACCCTCCTCGTCTGGCCCTTCGGCTTCCGGCGCAACGAGGTGGCCTTCATCAGCGTCGTCGGGTTGCGGGGTGCCGTCTCGATCCTGCTCGCCATCATGCCCGTCATGGCCCGCCTCGAGACCGGGCAGATGCTGTTCAACGCCGCCTTCCTGATCGTCCTCGTCTCGCTGCTCGTCCAGGGCTGGAGCATCCGCCCGCTGGCGCGCTGGCTCGGTGTCGTCGTGCCGCCGCGCATCGGCCCGGTGGAGAAGGTCGAGCTCGAGCTGCCGGGGACCGCCCGTCACGAGCTCGTCGTCTACCACATCACCGAGGGCAGCCCCGTCGCCAGGGGCCATCGCCTGCCGCGCTGGGCCCGCCCGTCCCTGGTCGTCCGCCAGGGCCGCTCGTTGCGCGTGCACCAGGTCGGCCAGCTCCTGCCCGACGACTACGTCTACATCTTCACGGCACCGAGCTTCAGCCACCTGCTCGACCGTCTCTTCGCCAGCCGCGCCGAGCTCGATCCGGCCGATATCGACTTCTGGGGCGAGCTGCCGATCGATCCCGATGCGAGGCTCGAGACCCTGGCCGCCACCTACGACCTCGCCCTCGAGACCGATCCGGGGGCGACCCGCGTCGCGGAGCACATCGAGCGGCAGCTCGGCGGTCGCGCCGAGCCGGGCGACCGGCTGGCGCTCGGCCCCGTCGACCTCATCGTGCGTCGGGTCGACGACGAGGGCAGGATCGCCGAGATCGGCCTCTCGCTCCGCCGCGTGGACGAGGAACGGCAACAGCGCTGGCGCGACCGCTTTCGGCAGCGCCTGCTCCGCCGGCCGAAGGCGAGCGAGGCCCCGACCGACGAATCGGGCGCTTCCTAGATCGGCGCCGCCGGCTGCGGCGCGCTGTCGTAGCAGCCGAGCACCGACTGGTCGAAATCGACGAGCGAGCCGGTCATCATGCCGCTCTCGTCTGAGGCGAGAAAGGCGATGGCCCGCGCGACCTCCGTCGTCTCGAGCAGCCGGCCGAAGGGCTGCCGCGCCTTGGCCACCTCGAGCCAGTCGTCGGCGGCATGGTGCGTGCCGGTCTGGATGGCGTGCTCGCCCGGCGTGTTCATCCAGCCGATATTGAGCCCGTTCACGCGAATCCGGTCGCGCATCAAGGAGTAGGCGACGTTCTTGGTGAGGGCGGCGAGCGCCGCCTTGGAGGCGGAATAGGCGCAGATGAAGGGCTGGCCGCCATGGCTCGACATGGAGAGGATGTTGACCATGGCACCGGCGATCCTCTCGCGCCGCATGATCTTCGCCGCGGCCTGCATCAGGAAGAAGGGGGCGCGGACGTTGATCGCGAACATCCGCTCATAGAGCTCGGGGCTGGTGTCGAGAATGGTGCCGCGATCGGTGGTGGCGGCGACGTTGACGAGGCAGTCGATCCGACCGAAGGAGTCGTCCGCCACCTTCCCGACCTCGCGCACCGCGTCGAGATCGCCGAGATCCGCCCGGACGAAGACGGCCTTCGCCCCGGCGGATTCCAGATCGGCCCGCACCCGCTCGCCATGCTCGGCGTTGCGGCCGCAGATCACGATACCCTTGGCACCGCGCTCGACAAAAAGCCGCGCCGTCGCCTCGCCGAGCCCCTGCGTGCCGCCCGTGACGACCGCCACCTTGCCCTCGAACCCGCCGCTCATCGCCGCCTCCCCCGATCCGCTGAAAGTCGCCGGCAGCGTAGCAAGCGGTGGTGCCGCGGGCCAGTCCGGCCGTCAGGTGCCGGCGGCAGCCAGATCCCCGGCATCGGCCGCGTCCGGCCGCCCTTCGCCGCGCCAGCCGAAAAGGCGGCGGAGCAGCCCCAGAAGCGCCGCATTGCGCATGCGCCGCGCCTCGATCATGATCGCGTTGACGTGGACGGGGTCGTAATTGCCGGCGACCAGCCGGTCGATGGACATCATTGAAGCTCCAGATCGGGGCGCCGTGCGAACGCCCGGATTCTCATGTTGCACTGCAACAGACTTGGCCATCGCTTGGCGGAAGACAACCGGCTGATCTGCATGGCTCGGTCGCGCGCCGCGTCCAGCCTTCGTTCATGAACGTGGCCAATCGGGCACAGCCCCGCCTTCGGCAAGAGCGGCGACGCGCCGGCCCGACTTGCCGCCCTTTCGGGTCCTCGCCCGGAGCGGTCAGGCACCTCGGCGCGACCCGGGTGTCGCGGTCCCCTTGCGGCGATGATACCAACGATCGTCATCGCCGGTTGTGGAGATGGCAAGCGCCCTCGCAACCACCCGGCCACGGAGCAACAGGAGCAACGGCTTGACGTCATTCCGGCCGGCGGTGGCCGAGCCCGTCACCTCGCGCGGCACGCCGGGCGAGGTCTTCCGCGCGTTCGCGAGGCTCGGCTTCATCTCGTTCGGCGGACCGATCGCCCATCTCGGCTATTTCCGCGACGAGCTGGTCACCCGGCGCAAGTGGATCGACGAGGCGGGCTATGCCGACCTCGTGGCGCTTTGCCAGTTCCTGCCCGGCCCTGCCAGCAGCCAGGTGGGATTCGCGCTCGGCCTCCTGCGCGGCGGCCCCTTGGGCGCGCTCGCCGCCTGGGCTGCGTTCACCCTGCCGTCGGCGCTGGCGCTCGTGCTCTTCGCCCTGGGCGCCCACACCCTGGCCGGCCCGATCGGCACCGGTCTCCTGCACGGCCTGAAGATCGTCGCGGTCGCGGTCGTGGCGCAGGCCGTCTGGGGCATGGCACGCAGTCTCGCGCCCGACCGGTTGCGGGCGAGCATCGCTTTGGCGGCCGTGCTGATCACCGTTTTCGCAGGCGGCTCGTCCGGCCAGATCATCGCCATCGTCGCCGGCGGCCTGGCCGGCTTGTGGCTCTGTCGGGACGACGCGCCGCCGCAAACGGGCCAGCTGCGCTTTCGCGTCACGAAGCGAGCGGGGCTCGCCGCGCTCGCTCTCTTCTTCCTCCTGCTCGTCCTCTTGCCGCTCGCCGCCGGCGCGGCGCAGGGTCTCGCCCTCCTCGATGCCTTCTACCGGGCCGGCGCGCTCGTCTTCGGCGGCGGCCATGTCGTGCTGCCGCTGCTGCAGGCCGAGGTCGTGCCGCGCGGCTGGGTGAGCAACGACACCTTCCTCGCCGGCTATGGCGCGGCGCAGGCCGTGCCGGGCCCGCTCTTCACCTTCGCCGCCTATCTGGGTGCCGCCAGCGGCCCGGCGCCGAACGGCGTCGCCGGGGCGACCATCGCACTCCTTGCGATCTTCCTCCCGGGCTTCCTCCTGCTGGTGGGTGCCTTGCCCTTCTGGGACGCCTTTCGCACGCGACCCATGGCCCAGGCGGCGATGCGCGGCACCAACGCGGCGGTCGTCGGCATTCTCGGTTCTGCCCTGTACCATCCGGTCTGGACCAGTGCCGTGCTCGAAGCCGGCGACTTCGCGCTGGCGGCCGCCGGCTTCGTGCTGCTGGCCGTCTGGAGGCTGCCGCCCTGGATCGTCGTCATCGTCGTCGCCCTGGGCGGTCTGGGGCTGGCGCTGATCTAGGAGGCGAGGGGGACCGGCTCAGGCCCTGATTTCGATCCCCGCTCCCTCGGCCGCCTCCCGGAGCGCTTCCATGCCGATCTCGGCCATCTTCAAGGGATCGGCCTTTCGCGGATCCTGCTCGGCCTCGACCACCACCCAGCCCGAGTAGCCGATCTCCTTCAGCGTCTTCAGGAAGGTGCCGAAATCGATCGAGCCGTCACCCGGCACGGTGAAGACGCCCTCGAGCACGCCCTTGAGGAAGCTCCAGTCCTCGGCCCGGAGCTTCTTCAGCACATCCTTGCGGATGTCCTTGGTGTGGACGTGATTGATCCGCTTGCCCCAGCGCCGGGTGGTGGCGGTGACGTCGCCGCCGGCGAAGGTGAGGTGGCCGGTGTCCAGGAGAAGGCCGACGGCGTGGTCGGTATTCTCCATCAGGAGGTCGATCTCCTCCTCGACCTCGATCACCGTTCCCATGTGGTGGTGGAAGGTCATGGGGCAGCCCTCGGCCGCGAGGAACTCGGCGAACTTCGTCAGCTTCTCGCCGTAGCGCCTGATCTGGTCCGGCGTCAGCCTCGGTCGCCTCGAGAACGGCGTGTCGATCTGGCCCTGCACCGTGCCGACCGTCTCGGCATAGACCATGACCGGGCAGCGCATCGCCTGGAAGAGGGCCAGCTGCTCCTGGATTCGGCTCTTCTCCTCCTCGACCGTGACCTCGAGCAGCCGGCCCGAGAACCAGCCGGAGACCAGCTCGAGCCCGTGCTCCGCCATGATCGGCTTCAGGACCTTCGGGTCCATCGGGAACTTGCCGCCCTTCTCGATCCCACTGTAGCCGGCCTGCCGGGCCTCCGCGAGGCACTGCTCGAGCGTGGTCTCGCCGCCCAGCTCCGGCAGGTCGTCGTTGCTCCAGGCGATGGGTGCTATGCCGAGACGGATGGCCATCGCTCAGACCCCCACGCGCTGCTTCTTCTTGGCCTCCTGGTGCGCCTGCCGGGCCTCCTTGACCGTCGGCCGCTCGCTCACCTCGGGCGTGCCGCACTCCCACCAGGAATTGTCGTTGCCGGTCCAGTCGGTCGGATGCACGTCGATGTGGATCACGGTGGTCCGGTCGGCCGCCTTGGCGGCGCGTACCGCGTCCTCGAGGTCGCCGATGCTCTGGACGCGCACGCCGATCGCCCCCATGGCCTCGGCATGCTTGGCGAAATCGACGCGGAAGGCGCCATTGGCGGTGCGGCAGGTGTCGAGCGAGTTGTTGAATGAGGGAATACCCGTCGCCCGCTGCAGCCGGTCGATCACGAGAAACCCGCCATTGTCGCACACCACGACGATCAGCTTCTGCCCGGCCAGCACCGAGGAGTAGATGTCCGAGTTCATCATGAGGTAGCTGCCGTCGCCGACCATGACGAAGACCTCGCGATGCGGGTCGGCCATGGCCGCCCCCCAGCCGCCGGCGATCTCGTAGCCCATGCAGGAATAGCCGAACTCGCAATCGAACGTGCCGACGCCCTTGGCCCGCCAGTTCATCGAGAGCTCGCCCGGCATGCCGCCGGCCGCCGTCAGCGCCAGGTCGCGCTCCCCGGCGAGCCGGTTCACGGCGCCCACGACATGCGCATAGGTCGGCAGCTCCGCGTTGGTCGGCCCCGAGCGCTGCTCGATATACGCGTTCCACTTGGCATAGAGTGCTGCCCCGTGCTCGCGCCAGGCGGCGGGCGCCGTCCAGGAGCCGAGTCCGGCGCCCAGCTCCTCGAGCCCGACCTTGGCGTCGCCCACCACCGGCAGGCTCTGGTGCTTCACCGCATCGAAGCGGGCGGCGTTGAGCCCGATGAAATGCGCATCGGGGGCGAAGAGCGTCCATGAGCCGGTGGTGAAGTCCTGCAATCGCGTGCCGACCGCCAGCACCACGTCGGCCTCGGCGGCGAGCTCGTTGGCCGAGGAAGCCCCCATGATGCCGATCGGCCCGACATTGAGCGGATGGTCGTGAAGCAGCACGGTCCGCCCGTTCAGGGTCTCGCCGACCGGGATGCCGTGCTTGGTCGCGAACTCGGCGAGCGTCGCCTCGGCCTCGCTCCAGCGCACCCCGCCGCCGGCGATGATCAAGGGCTTCTTCGCCGACTTGAGAAGCTGGACGGCCATCTTGAGCTGCACAGTGTCGGCGCGCCGCCGCTCGATCCGATGCACGTGCGGCTCGAAGAAGCGGAGCGGGTAGTCGTAAGCCTCGGCCTGCGCGTCCTGGCACATGCCGATGAAGGCGGGACCACAATCGGCTGGATCGAGCATCATGGCGAGCGCCTGGGGCAGGGAATGGACGATCTGCTCCGGGCGGGTGATCCGGTCCCAGTAGCGCGTCACGGCCTTGAAGGCGTCGTTGACCGAGATGGTCGGGTCGCCGAAATGCTCGACCTGCTGCAGCACCGGATCGGGTGCCCGGCTGACATAGTAGTCGCCGGAAAGGAGGAGAAGCGGCAGCCGGTTGGTGTGGGCCACGGCGGCGGCGGTCACCATGTTGGTGGCGCCGGGGCCGATCGAGCTCGTCGCGATCATGATCTGCCGGCGCTTTTTCGCCCTGTTGTAGGCAATCGCCGCCAGCGCCATCGACTGCTCGTTCTGCCCGCGCCAGGTCGGCAGCTCGTCCTGCACCGCCTCGAGCGCCTCGGAGAGACAGGTCACGTTGCCATGGCCGAAAATCGCGAAGACACCGGGGAAGAGCGGCACCTCGTGCCCGTCCACCACCGTCCGCTGCGCCACCAGCCATTTCACCAGCGCCTGGGCCATGGTCAGCCGCACCGTCCGCATCGCATCTCTCCCCCAGAGTTTTCGGGCCGCCCGCGCGGCGTCCATGGTCTAGCAGCCCGGGGAGGCGTCGTGAAGCCGTAATGAAACGCACGTTCCATTTGCGCTCACCGGCAGAACAAACTATCCAATCGAGCGAGGCAAGTCCCGGCAGGCTAGGGGGAAAGATCATCATGCTGCGCTTCGCGCTCTTCGGTGCCGGCCGCATCGGCCGGATGCATGCCGAGAACCTCGTCCGCCACCCGAAGGCCGAGCTCGCCTATGTCTACGATGTCCAGAGCGACGCCGCGAAAGCCTGCGCGGCCCGGCACGGTGCGAAGGTCGCGAGCGACATCGGCCAGGCCCTCGCCGACCGCACCGTCGACGCCGTCCTGATCGCCTCCTCGACCGACACCCATATCGAGCTGATCGAGGCCTCGGTCGAGGCCGGCAAGGCCGTGCTCTGCGAGAAGCCCATCGACCTCGACATCAACCGCGTCGACGATTGCTGGCGGCGCATCGAGGGACGCGAGCCCAGGGTCATGATCGGCTTCAACCGCCGTTTCGACCCCTCCTTCAAGGCGGTCCACGACGCCATCCGCAAGGGCGAGATCGGCGACCTTCGGCAGGTCGTCATCACCAGCCGCGACCCCGAGGTGCCGCCCGTCGCCTACATGCAGGTCGCGGGCGGCCTGCTCCGCGACATGACCATCCACGACTTCGACCTCTCCCGCTACCTTCTGGGGGAGGAGCCGGTCAAGGTCGCCTGCTTCGCCCAGGCGCTCATCGCCGAGGAGGTGAAGGAGCTGAACGATCACGACACCGCCATGATCATCATGGAGACCGCCTCCGGCCGGCAGTGCTGCATCAACAACTACCGCCGTGCGGTCTACGGCTACGACCAGCGGATCGAGGCGATCGGCGAGACCGGCATGCTCAAGGCCGAGAACCGCCGCCCCAACACCCTCGAGCGCTGGGACGAGGCCGCCACCGAGCAGAAGGCACCCGTTCTCTACTTCTTCATCGAGCGCTACCAGGAAGCCTACAACGCCGAGATCCAGGCCTTCATCGAGGCCGTCGAGGCGGGTCGCCCCATGCCCGTCGACTTCGAGGACGGCAGAAGAGCCCTCCTCCTCGCCAACGCCGCCTACCGCTCCCTCGCCAGCGGCCGCGCGGAGAAGGTCGAGGCGTAGGGGGGCCGGTCCGGCCCAGTCGGGCTTGCACATCTTGCGACAGATCGGCAAGCTGGACCCAACAACTCGAGGGTGTCGATGAAGATTGCCGGGCTTTTCGCCGGTATCGGAGGTCTCGAATTCGGCCTCGATTCGGCGGGGCACGAGACCATCCTGACGTGCGAGAGCTGGGCGCCGGCACAGGCGGTGCTCGCCCGGCGTTTTTCTGGCGTTCCCAATCATCCCGACGTCACGATGTTGCCGGCGCTGCCGGACGACACCGATCTCGTCACGGCCGGCTTCCCTTGCCAGGACCTCAGCCAGGCGGGGCGGACGACGGGTATCGCCGGTTCCCGGTCCGGCCTCGTCGATCACGTGTTCCGGCTGCTGGACGATACGCGCGTGCCCTGGGTGCTGCTGGAGAATGTCTCCTTCATGCTGCATCTCGATTCCGGTCGGGCCATGGAGCGTCTGGTGCAGGCCTTCGAGGCGCGCGGCTATCGCTGGGCCTACCGTCTGGTGAACTCGCTAGCCTTCCTGCCGCAGCGGCGCGAGCGGGTCTACTTCCTCGCCAGCCTGGTCGCCGATCCGGCCGACATTCTTCTGCACGATGAAGTCGAGCCACCGGTCGTTTCGACCACGCTCGCGACCCACGCGCACGGCTTCTACTGGACCGAAGGTACGCGCGGCCTCGGCTGGGCACGCGATGCCGTGCCGACCCTGAAGAACGGTTCGACCATCGGCATCCCGTCACCGCCGGCGATCCTTCTGCCAGACGGCCGTGTGATCCAGCCCGATATCCGCGACGCCGAGCGACTGCAGGGCTTCGAGTGCGACTGGACCCGGCCGGCAGTCGGTGCCGGAAAGGGCACGTTGCGCTGGTCGTTGATCGGCAATGCGGTCAGTGTGCCCGTGGCCGAGTGGATCGGCGAGCGGCTGCGCTGGCCGGGCCGCTACGAGCGGGCGCGCGACCGGGGCGAGCTCACCTCTGGCACGTGGCCCCGTGCCGCGCGCTCCGACGGTCGCCGTCGCACCGCCGTCGAGATCGGCGCTCATCCCGTCTGGCGGCCGCGCCCGCCGCTGGCGGAATTCCTGCTCTTTCCCGGCAAGCCCTTGTCGGTACGCGCGACCTCCGGCTTCCTCTCCCGCGCGCGGGCCAGCCGGTTGCGGTTCGAGCCCGGCTTCCTCGACCGGCTCGAACGTCATCTGGCGACCTTGCAGAATCCGCCGGAAGCGGAGACCGGGACACGCGGGGCGGCCGAGCTGGCGCTCGTCGGCAGTTGAGCTTTGCCGCGCATCCAACTGCCGACGGACCCGGGACGGCGCGCCTTGATGCAGAGGGTGCGGCAGCGGGGCACGGACGCCGAGGAGCGAGTCGCCCGGGCCCTGCGCGAACTCGGCATCCCCTATCGGCGGAACGTCAAGGGTCTCGCCGGCTCGCCCGACTTCGCCAATCGGCGCCGCGGCTGGGCGATCTTCGTCAACGGCTGCTACTGGCACCATCACACGAACTGCCCGCGCGCCACGATTCCGAAGCGCAATCGTGAGTTCTGGATCGAGAAGTTCGAAGCCAACCGCCGGCGCGATGCGACGAAGATCAGAGCCCTGCGGCGAGCGGGCTTTCGTGTCGTGCTGATCTGGGAATGCGAGGCGCAGGCCGAGAGGGCGCGCGGTCGGCTCGCGAAGCTATCGATTGGCGAATCGGCTGGCATAGAGGCCGGAAATCCGGTGGATCATCGTGTCGTAGTGCAGGAGATCACCCGGCTGCGGTGAGGGCTGCTCCGCGACCAGCCGCACGGGTGCCGCACCGTCGTTCTCGCAATCGATCCCGATGACGCCGAACGCGTCGTACCCCACCTCGCTCGTATTCGGTCGGCGCGGCAGATCGACGAGCTTGCGGATCACCAATCCAGCGTCGCGAGGCTGCTTGTGGGAATTCCACACCGTGGCGTCGTCGGCCCCCGGATTGCGGCTCGGGCTCTTGAAGCGCCGGGCGAGGTTCAGGATGACGAGGCCGACGGCGATCGCCTCGTTGCTGGCCGCGTGAACGATCAGATGGCTCGAGTTCAACTCGTCGTGCAGACGTGGCCCGGCCTTCGCGAACTCGGTCATGCACGCCTTGACCTCGAGGGCGACGAGCACGTTGCCGACCGCCACGACGGGCAGATCGGGAAGCGCTCGAAGACGCTCTCGATCGTCGTCGCTCAGCACGATATGCCACGATTTGGCCAGCGACCGCAAGTCCGCAGGGCGCTTCACCCGCCCGCTTCCGGGCGAGCAGACGACCAGATCCAACGCCTTTTTCCGATTGTTGCGAAAGTCGACCAATTCGTGGTTGATGCCGAAGCCGACCTTGCCATCGCTCAGGTGCTCGCGCAGCAGCGGGCAATCCTGCAGCAGATCGAGGATCACCCCCCAGCACGCGACCTTCGAGTGGTGGTCGCTGCGAGGATGGTACTGCCACGGGCGAGCTTTGCCATTCGCCCCTTTAGGCGTCGGGACCGACATGGTCCGTTCGAGAATCGCTGGTCCGCGCATATCAATCCTTGATTGTATCAGCTATGCGGCCCTCCCATTTATCGGCGTTTGCTGTCCGCTGGCAACGAGGTTTCGAGCGGATCGCGCGAAGACCCGTCGTCCGCGAGACGAAGCGGGTCCCGTCGAGCTCCCCGGCCGGCACCCGACGGCCGTCGAGCCACGAATCACGCACTCTGCGCCGTCAGACGACCGGTGGCCCTGCCCGGGCGAGGTCGAGGAAGGTGCGCTCGGCCAGGGACGGGTGGCGTTCCTTGTGGCGCAGCACGTGGAAGCGGCGCGGTGGCAGGTCGAAGGGCACGCGGGCCAGACGGCCGGCCTCGAGCGCCAGCGCCACCACCAGCGTCGAGAGGATGGTGGCGCCGGCTCCGGCCTCGACCGCGAGGCGCACCGCCTCGTTGGACGGCAATTCCAGTCCGATCTCGATATCGGCGAGGGCGAGGCCGTGGCGGGCGAGCGCTGCCGCCGCGACGGCGCGGGTGCCCGATCCGGGCTCGCGCAGCACCCAGGGGCTCGCCTTCAGGTCCGCCGGGCCGGCCGGCGGGCGGCTCGCCCAGGCGTGGCTCGGCGCCACCACCAGCGCGAGGCGGTCGCCGGAAAGGCTCTCCACGGCAAGGGCCGGATCGTCGATTCCGCCCTCGACGAAGCCGAGATCGACGGTGGCCTCGTGCACCATCCGCGCCACCTCGCTCGTGTTGCCGGTGGCGAGCTCCAAGACGAAGCCCGGATAAGCGGCGCGAAAGGCCTGCATGAGCGGCGGCAGCCAGTAGCTCGCCACCGTCTGGCTCGCGGCGAGGCGGAGCGTGCCGCGCTTCAGGCCGGCCAGGTCGCCAAGGAGCCGCTCGGCCTGCTCGGCCCGTGCCAGCACGGCCCGAGCCTCGTCCAGAAAGAGCCGCCCGGCATCGGTCAAGACGATGCGCCGCCCGACCCGGTCGAACAGGCGGACGGCGTGACGCTCCTCGAGCGCCGCGATGGCGGCGCTGACGGCACTCTGCGTCAGATTGAGATGCGCCGCCGCCTGCGTGACGTGCTCACGCTCGGCGACGGCGACGAAGACGCGGAGCTGATCCAGCGTCATGCCAGAAGAAGGACCAGGCCGAGGCTGAAGAGCGAGATGAAGACCCAGGAGCCGGCACCGAGCAGGGCCGGGCGGATGCCCTCGGCGACGAGCTTGCGCATGTCCGTCTCCAGCCCCATCGCGGCGAGCGCTATCGCCAGGAGGAACTGCGTGGTGCCGGTGGTGACCGGGGTGACCGCCTCGGGCACGAGGCCGGTGCTGGCGATGCCGACCATGGCGACGAAGCCGAGGACGAACCACGGGACCGGGGGTGCCGCATGGCCGGCCTCCCCGCCCTGGCGGCGCAGCCGGCGGGCGGCGGCGACGCCCAGCATCAGCACCATGGGTGCGAGCATCATCACCCGGGTCAGCTTGGCGATGGTGCCGAACTCCCCGGCCTCCTGCCCGCGCGCATAGGCGGCGGCGACGACCTGCGCCACCTCGTGGATCGAGGCCCCGGTCCAGAGGCCGAAGGCGTGCGGCCCCATGTCCAGGAGCCCGCCGACCAGCGGCATCGCCATCATCGAGAGCGAGCCGAAGATGGTGACGCAGGCGACCGCGTAGGCGACGTCCTCGTCGCGCGCCCGGGTCACGGTGTTGGTGGCGATCACGGCCGAGGCACCGCAGATCGAGCTTCCGACCGCGATCAGCTGCGTGAGCTTCGCATCGACATGCAGCACGCGCCCGAGCCAGGTGGTGAAGGCGAAGGTGGCGAGAAGGGCCGCGATGATCAGCGCCACGCCGAGGCCGCCCACCGCGATCACCTGCTGGGCCGCGAGCTGCAGGCCCAGAAGCACGATGCCGGCCCGCAGCACCCGCTTCAGGCTGAAGGAGACGCCGGGCTTCGCCATGGCGGGCGTGCCGACGAGGTTGTGGAACGCCATGCCGATCAGGATGGCGAGGATGAGCGGGCTGACCAGGCCGACACCCGGAATCTCGCGCAGCGCGAACGCCAGCGTCGCGATCAGGGTGGCGAGGCCGAGGCCGGGCAGGACGCGGCCCGGAGCGGATTCGAGCCATGTCCGGGCGCTGCCGCAATCCAGGAGAGGCCGAGCTTGAACGTGTGCCATCTGCAATTCCTCGAAGATCTTTCAAGGGTGCAGATAGGCGCTGCCATCGGATCGATCCAATTGATTGTTTCGTTCCGATCAATCGTCCGAATCGAACGATACCTGCTGGTTCTCAAAGCGGCCGCTTCAGCCAGCGGGCGATGACGCCGACGATGCCCTCGCGGAAGAGCAGGACGCCGAGGACGAAGATCACGCCCTGGATGACCGTGACCCAGGCGCCGAAGGTGGCGAGGTAGTTCTGCATGGTGACGATCAGGGCGGCGCCGACCAGGGGGCCGAAGAGCGTGCCCATGCCGCCGATCAGCGTCATCAGCACCACCTCGCCGGACATCATCCAGTGCACGTCGGTGAGCGAGGCGAGCTGGAAGACCTGGCTCTTGGTGGCGCCGGCGAGGCCGGAGAGCGTGGCCGAGAGGGTGAAGACGAGGAGCTTGTAACGGTCGACGTCGTAGCCGAGCGAGATCGCCCGGGGCTCGTTCTCGCGGATCGCCTTCAGCACCTGGCCGAAAGGCGAGTGGACGATGCGATGGATCAGGAGGATCCCGCCGAGCGTCACGACCAGCACGAACCAGTAGAGGGGGATGTTGTCGCGAAGCGGGATCAGGCCGAAGAGATCGCCTCTCGGCACCGACTGGATGCCGTCCTCGCCGCCGGTGAACGCCGCCTGGAGCGCGATGAAATAGACCATCTGCGCGAAGGCCAGGGTCACCATGGCGAAGTAGATGCCCTGCCGGCGGATCGCGAGCACGCCGATGCCGAGGCCGAGCACGGCGGCGGCCGCCGTGCCGCTCAGGACGGCGAGCTCCGGCGTCAGGCCCCACACCTTGGCGGCGTGGGCGGCGATGTAGCTCGCACTGCCGAAGAAGGCGGCGTGGCCGAAGGAAAGAAGCCCGCCGAAGCCGAGCAGCAGGTTGAAGGCGGCGGCGAAGAGCGCGAAGCACATCACGTTCATCGCGAAGACCGGATAGACGAAATAGGGCAGGACCAGAAGCCCCAGGAGCAGGACCAGGAAGATCGCCTTGTGCAGGAGCGGCATGCCCACGGGCGGGGCCTTCGGTGCCGCGGCCTTGCCGTCGGCCATGGCGATCATGGCGCCCTCCCGAAAAGGCCGCCCGGGCGCACCAGGAGCACGATGGCCATGATGACGAAGATCACGACGGCCGAGCCTTCCGGATAGAAGACGCGGGTCAATCCCTCGATCACGCCGAGACCGTAGCCGGTGACGATGGCGCCCAGGATCGAGCCCATGCCGCCGATCACCACGACGGCGAAGACGGTGATGATGAGATCGGCACCCATGTTGGGATTGACCGAGTAGATCGGTGCCGCCAGCACCCCGGCGAAGCCGGCGAGCCCGACGCCGAAGCCATAAGTGAGGGTGATCATCCGGGGCACGTTGATGCCGAACGCGCCGACCAGGGTCGGGTTCTCGGTGGCGGCCCGCAAGTACGCGCCGAGCCGCGTCCTCTCGATCATGAACCAGGTGCCGGCGCAGGCGATCACCGAGGCGACGACGACCCAGCCGCGATAGGTCGGCAGGAACATGAAGCCCAGGTTGTAGCCGCCCGAAAGTGATTCCGGGATGCGGTAGGGCAGGCCGGAGATGCCGTAATAATTGCGGAACAGGCCCTGGATGATGAGCGCTATGCCGAAGGTCAGAAGGAGGCCGTAGAGATGGTCGAGATGGTAGAGCCGCCGGATCATCGTCCGCTCGAGCACGATCCCGACGAGCGCCATGACCAGAGGTGCCAGGACCAGCGCCGGCCAATAGCCGATGCCGATATAGGTGAGCAGCATCCAGGCGACGAAGGCGCCCATCATGTACTGGGCGCCATGCGCGAAATTGATGATGTTGAGCAGACCGAAGATCACGGCGAGGCCGAGCGACAGCACGGCGTAGAAGGAGCCGTTGATCAGGCCGAGCAGGAGCTGACCCAGGAGCACCTGCGGCGATATACCGAGTGACGCGAGCATGGTGCTCCGTTCGTCTCCCTCAAGGCGGCCCGCCGTGCCGGCGCGGATGCCGACGCGGCGGGCGCTCTCAGCCTATTTCTTGGTGAAGTCGCATTGGTCGAGCATCGGCAGGAAGGCGTCGTCGCCGGAGATGGTCGCCACTTGCTTGTAGAGGTCCCATTCGCCGGTCGATTCGTCGGGCGACTTGACCTCGAAGAGGTACATGTCGTGGATCGCCCTGCCGTCGCCGCGGATATGGCCCTTGCCGAAGAGCGGATCGTCGAAGGGCGTCTCCTTCATCTTGGCGATCACCGCCTTGCTGTCCTTGCCGCCCACCGCCTCGACCGCGCGCAGGTAGTGCATGGTGCCCGAGTAGACGCCGGCCTGCACCATGGTCGGCTTGCTGCCATGACGCTCCTCGAAGCGCTTGGACCACTCGCGGGTGTCGTCGTTCTGATCCCAGTAGAACGCCTCGGTGAGCGACAGCCCCTGCGCCGTCTGGGCACCGAGCGCGTGCACGTCGGTGACGAACATGAGAAGTGCGGCCAGCTTCTGGCCCGCCTGGGTGATGCCGAACTCCGAGGCCTGCTTGATGGCATTGACGGTGTCGCCGCCGGCATTGGCGAGGCCGATCACGTCGGCACCGCTGCCCTGCGCCTGGAGCAGGAAGGACGAGAAGTCGGTGGCCGGGAAGGGCACGTTGACGGTGCCGACGACCTCGCCGCCATTGGCCTCGACCACCTTGGCCGTCTGCTCCTCGAGCGAATGGCCGAAGGCGTAGTCGGCGGTGAGAAAGAACCACTTCTTGCCGCCCGCGTCGGTCACCGCCTTGCCGGTGCCGTTGGCGAGGGCGGCGGTGTCGTAGGTCCAGTGGATCGTCGTGGGCTTGCACTGGGCACCGGTGAGCTCGGTCGACCCGGCGCCCGAATCGATGAACACCTTGTCCATCTTCGCGGTGATGTCGGCCACCGCCAGCGCCACCGATGAGGTCGGAACGTCCAGGATCGCGTCGACGCCGTCCCGCTCGTACCACTCGCGGGCAATGCTCGAGCCGATGTCGGGCTTGTTCTGGTGATCCGCCGAGATGATCTCGACATTGATGCCCTTGTCGGCGGCCCCGAAGTCCTCGACGGCCATGCGCGCCGCCACGACCGAGCCCTCGCCCGCGAGATCCGCGTAGACGCCGGAGCGGTCGTTGAGGACGCCGAGCTTCAGGTCGATGTTCTGGGCGAGGGCGAGGGCGGGGACGGCACCGAGCGTGGTCATCAAGGCGGTGCCGAAGAGAAGCGTTCTCAACATCCGGTGTTCTCCAGGTGGTGGCGCGAAACGGCGCCGGTTGCAGGATCACACACCCAGATAGGCGTGCAGCTTGTCGATATTGGCGTCGAGCTCGGCATTGGCGATCATGTCCACCACCTCGCCCTGATCGACCACATAATGCCGATCCGCCACCGAGGCCGCAAAGTGGAAGTTCTGCTCCACCAGCACGATGGTGAAGCCCTCCTTCTTGAGCTCGCTGATGGTCCGGCCGATCTGCTGGACGATCACCGGCGCCAAGCCCTCGGTCGGCTCGTCGAGCAGGAGCAGGCGGGCGCCGGTCCGCAGGATGCGAGCGATCGCCAGCATCTGCTGCTCGCCGCCCGAGAGCTTGGTGCCCTGGCTGCGCCGGCGCTCCTTCAGGTTCGGGAAGAGGTCGTGGATGCGCTCGACGCTGAGCCCGCCCTCCCTGATGCGCGGCGGCAGCATCAGGTTTTCCTCGACGCTCAAGGACGCGAAGATGCCGCGCTCCTCCGGGCAGAGCGCCATGCCGAGGCGGGCGATGCGGCGCGGCTCGAGGCCGATGGTCTCGTGGCCGTCGACGAGAACGGAGCCGCTGCGCTTCTCGAGGATGCCCATGAGCGCCAGAAGCGTCGTCGTCTTGCCGGCGCCGTTGCGCCCGAGCAGGGTGACGACCTCGCCCTCGTGAACGTCGAAATCGACGCCGTGCAGCACGTGGCTCTCGCCGTACCAGCCCTCGAGCCCGCGCACCCGCAGGAGCGGATCGCCGGTTGCGGAGGGAGAGGCCGCCGCCTCGACCGCTGCCTCAACCATGACCGGTCCCGATATAGGCGTCGATCACCTCGGGTGCCTTCGAGATCGTCGCATAGTCTCCCTCGGCCAGGATTTCGCCCCGTGCCAGGACGGTGATCCGATCGGAGAGGTCGGCCACGACCGAGAGGTTGTGCTCGACCATCAGGATGGTGCGGTTTTTGGCGATCTTGCGGATCAGCGCCGAGATTCGCTCGATATCCGCCTGGGTCATGCCGGCCATGGGCTCGTCGAGCAGCAGCATGGCCGGATCGAGAGCGAGCGTGGTGGCGATCTCGAGCGCGCGCTTGCGGCCGTAGGGAAGCTCGGCCGCCCGATGATGCTCGAGCTCGAGCAGCCCGACCTCGTCCAGAAGGGCCCGAGCGGCGTCGTCGAAGGCGGCGAGCACCTTCTCGCCGCGCCAGAAGTCGAAGCTGTCGCCCCGCTTGCGCTGCAGCGCCACACGCACGTTCTGCAGGACGGTCAGATCGGCGAACACCGCCGAGATCTGGAAGGACCGCACCATGCCGAGCCGGGCGATCGCCGCCGGTGCGAGGCGGGTGATGTCCTGGCCCTCGTAGAAGATGCTGCCGCGCGTCGGCTGCAGGAACTTGGTCAGAAGGTTGAAGCAGGTGGTCTTGCCGGCGCCGTTCGGCCCGATCAGCGCATGGATCGAGCCCCGCTCGACCACGAGATCGACGTCCTTGACGGCAACGAAGCCCTTGAACTCCTTGGTCAGCCCCGTCGCCCGCAGTGCCGTCGCCATGCCCGCGCCACCCCGTCCCACCTTCGGCCTGAACGCCGCCGCCAGCTCACGACGCCCGCCCGCGGCCCCGGCCCGTTCCCGGTCTCGGATCGTCGCGGCTTATAGACCGGCTTTTGGGGAAAGGGCCACCTCCCACTCCTCCCGGCCGAAGTCCACAACGTCGCGCCCCCGCCGCAGAGCTAAAAAGGGTCAGGACTCATTATGCCGGCTCACCCGAGAGCTAAAAAGGGTCAGGACTCATTATGGCGGCTCACCCGCCGCCGCGCAGCTTCACGGCCGTTCTAGACATCCCTTTCCTGCCCTTCCCGGTCTTCATGCGACCCGATCCCCTTGGCCGTATGGGGGCAGCTACTCGCTTGGGACCGGGCAGCCGACGTCGCCCTCCCGGCAATGGAGGAAGGTCGCGAGCTGCCTCGTTCGCGCCGTGGTCAGATCGGTCAGGCAGATCGACACCGTCATCGGATGGATCGAGCCGCCCGCCGCGTCCGAGGCCGAGAAGGCGCACTGCGCATCTCGAAAGGCGATCCATGCGCGCTGGGCGGCAACGAGCAGCTTCTTCGTCTGCGGATCATCGCGGAGACGCCCCTCGATCCGGCGGTAGGTCGCGTTCAGCGCCTTGTCCGCCACCTTGAAGGCATCGCCATGGCATGCGGTCATGTCGAACTGACTCATGGCGTCGTCGCAACCGTCGGCGAAGGCGGGGACCGCCAGGAGACCGGCGACAAGGCCGCCCAGGACATGGCTACGTCGCATGGTCGACGCCTCCCGGAATGCGGAAACACGGACGGACTCGCCCTGGCTCCACTCTCCACAATTCTGATTCGCGGGCAAGCGAGCGCTTATCGGTCCTGACCCCTTTATGCGCTGCCGCCAGCCGTTCGCTCCACGCGCGATCCGGCTCAGGCGAGAAGCCGGACGAAGAAGGCGGCGCTCATGATGCCGCCGACGGCGATGACGATGGCGCGCACGACCGGGCGGGGCAGGGCGCGGGCGACGGGGGCTCCGGCATAGCCGCCGATCGTGGCGGCCAGCATCATGACGATGGCCTGCGGCCAGACGACGATGCCGGCCACGGCGAAGGTGACGACGGAAATGGCCGAAAGGATGAAGGAGAGGCCGTTCTTCAACCCGTTCATCGCGTTGAGGTCGCGCATCCCCCAGAGCGAGAAGAGGGCGAGAAGCACGATGCCGAGGCCGCCGTTGAAGTAGCCGCCATAGATGGCGACCAGCATGGTCCCGAAGGGCCCCTCGCTGGTGTCGAGGCGGCGGGCGAGGGCCCATCGCTGCACCCGATCGCCGAACGCGAAGGCGAGGGTCGCCAGCAGCAGCAGGAAGGGCACCACGGCCGAGAAGGCCGCGTCGGAGGAGACCAGGAGGAGAAGCGAGCCGATCAGGCCCCCGGCCGCGGTGAGCGCCACGGTCTTCAGCAGCTTCCTCTGGTCGAAGGCCCGAAGCTCCCGGCCGAAGCCGATCGCGCCGCCGAGATAGCCCGGAAAGACCGCGACGGCGCTGGTGGCGTTGGCGATGACGACGGGGACACCCGTGTAGACCAGGGCCGGAAACGTCAGGAAGGTGCCGCCGCCGGCGATGGTGTTGAGCATGCCCGCCAGGAATGCCGCCAGAACCAGCACCAGATAGTCGAGCATGCCTCTCTTCCTGCGGCCGCGGGTGCCCGCGGCCGGCAATCCGCGGTGCGGGTGTCGGCGGCATCGCCGGCCACGCCCCTGTTCCCGATCCGGCTACCCCGAACACACCTTCGGGCACAAGGCCCGGCCGCGCCGCATCGCCGATCCGGACGGTGCTTCTCGTGCTCCTGCAGTCCGCTAGCCGGCGGCCAGCAGGGGCTCCGGTGCCGCGAAGCCAGCCTCGCCGCCCCGGCTTCGGGCTTCCTGCGTCGCGACGACGGCGCGCGCCAGGAGGGTCCCGAAGTCGATGCCGGGACCGGCATGGGTCACGACGCCGACGCTCGGGCGAAGGACCAGCACCAAGTCCCCGATCCGGATCGGCTCCCGCGCCGCGGCGATGATCTTGCGCGCCACCACATAGGCGTCGCTGAGGTGCCTCATGCCGTCGAGCAGGGCGACGAAGGTGGTGTCGTCGAGCCTCGCCATGGCGTCCGTGCGCCGCATCTCCCGTTCGAGGCGGCCCGCGAGCTCGACCAGCGCCGTCTCCGCCCGATCGATGCCGTGTGCCTCGCGCAGGCTTCCGAGGTCGTCGACGGCGATATGCAGGAGCGCCAGGCGCGCCTTGTTGCGGGCGCTGCGCACGGCGACGCGGGTGAAGCGCTCCTCGAGCTGCGGCAGCCCGGGCAGTCCGGTCAAGGGATCGCGGAGCGCTCCCCGAACCAGGCGATGCTCGCGCGCCTTGCGCTCGATCGCGAGCCTGAGCGTGCGGTGGATGCGATCCGGATCGATGCGCCCCTTGCTGAGAAAGTCCTGCGCCCCCAGTCGGACCGCCTCGGTCGCCACGAGGAGATCGTCGGCGGCGAAACCCGAAAGGACCACCACCGGCAGGGCCGGATGGTGCCGTTGCAGCCATTCGATGCCCTTGAGGCCGCGCGCGTCGGGCAGCTCGAGGTCGAGCAGCACCGCGTCGGGCGGAGAGGCGGCGATCGCCTCCGCCGCCTCGTGCAGGCTCGCCGCCATGCGAGGCGTCAAGGTGGGGCACGCGGCGAGCTCGGCGGCGAGAAGCGTGCGCTCGGCGTCGCTGTCCTCGATGATCAGGAGACTCAACTTGTCGGCCATGGCTTCGCCAGATTCTGCGGCATCCGGCAACGAGCCTGGACCATGGCGCCTAAGATTCGGTTAATCCCCGATGGATTCCAGCGGCTCCGCGCTCAGTCGCGCCAGAGATAGGCGACCTCCTGGACCCTGGCGCCGCCGATCTCGAGCGTGTTCTCGGCGACCCGCTCCCCGCCCAGATGCTCGTAGAAGCGGCGTGCCGGATTGCTCGCCAGCACCCAGACGAGGGTTCCGGCGTAGCGCCGGCGTGCCAGCTCGAAATGGCAGGCGTCGAAAAGGGCGCGGCCGATGCCGATGCCGTGCTGATCGGGATGCACGTAGAGCACGTAGATTTCGCCGCCCGCGAGCGCCTGGCGCCGGGACCTTCCGCCGCTGGCGATGCCGACCACGCGATCCTCGAGCTCGGCGACGAACGCCCAGCCGCGCGCCGCCAGGGTGCGTCGCCAGTGGCGCTCGAAGGCGCTGTAGGTGAGGCCCTTGAGGTAGGCCTCGGGCAGTTGGCCCTGATAGGCCTCGCGCCATGTATCGACGTACACCCGGGCGATCGCCGGAGCATCCTGTGCCTTCGCCCGTCTGATGGAGAGCGGCCGCTGCAGCTCCGATCGGCTCGGCCCGAGCATGGCTTATCGTTTCCCTTCCTTGCGTGCGACCCTATCCCGCTCGATGCGAAAGGCGGTGGCGGTCGAGCCGGCCTCCGATCGCGAGGCCGCCGCCTCGACGCTTCTCACCCTATCAAGCACCCGCGGGAAGTCGAGGGCAAGGGGTGCCATTGGCCTTCCGGTACGCCGCCCCCCAGTGACCACGACATGTCGACGTGGCGCTCATGCCGGCACCATCTCCTTGAGGATCTCCTCGCGCAGCTCGAAGGCGAGCGTGGCCCGATCCAGCTCCACATCGTCGAGGGTGAGCATCCGGTCCCGGGCCACCTTGCGTCGCAGCCGTGCCCGATGGGCGAATCCGATCGGCAGCAGCCCCTCGGCAGCCGCTGCGGCGGCCGAGACGAGCCGCCCATGGACCGTGAAGCCTCCCTCGCCATCGAGGGTCTCGCCGGCCTCGAGATCGCGTTTCGCCGTCGCCGCGACGTCGCCGGCCCAGCGCCAGGGAGCGCCCGTCGGTTCCCCGCGCAGCACCATGTCGGCGACCGAGATGCCGAGCTCGAGCCCGATCAGGTGGCAGGGCCGCCAGAGCGCGGCGCAGAGGCCGGTCGCGTCGGTCACGAGGCCGTAGTCGCGAAAGCAGCCGGCGACGTAGTCGCTCGCCCCCTTGAAGACGACGTAGACCCCCCAGCGCAGATCGTCCGGCACCGGGCGGCCCTGGTCGTCGAGGCAGGAGACCGTCTCCACGATGCCGTGGCCATCGATGCCGGCCGCCTCGGCCCGCCGGCTCAACACGGTGGCGAGATTGCCGGTCGAGGCGGGTGGGAAGACGAGGCCGTCCGGGGCGACCTCGAGATCGGTGGCATTGGCGATGGCCGCCATCTCGATCGCCGATTTGGTGCCGTCGAGAAAGGAGTTGAACATCTTGGGATTCATGCCGGCCGCGGCGGCGCGTTCGGCGGAGAGGCCATAGTGGTCCCACACCGTCTCCGGCGTCGAGAAACGGTAGTGCGGCCGGTGCTTGGTGCCCTTGCCGGCAGCGACGATCTCGAACCCCGACGCATGCGCCCAGTCCACCAGCTCGACGACCAGAGCCGGCTGATCGCCATAGGCGAGGCTGTAGACCACGCCCCGGTGCCGGGCACGCTTGGCGAGGGCGGGGCCAACCAGCACATCGGCCTCGACATTGACCATGAGGATGTGCCGGCGTGCCTCGATCGCCGCCAGGGCGTGGAGCGCGCCCTGCACCGCGTCCCCGGTGGCCTCGATCACCAGCTCGACGCCGTCGTCGTGCACGACCGATGCGGCATCGCCGACGAAGCGTATGGCGTTGGCGTCGAGTGCCGTCGAACGCTCGACCGTGGCGCGGGCCGCCTCGGGCCGGAGATCGGCGATGGCCCGGATCGCAATGCCGGGCGTGCGGGCCGCCTGGGCCAGGAACATGGTGGCAAACTTGCCGCAGCCGATCAGCCCGATCCCGATCGGGTTGCCGTCCATCGCCCGCTGTCGCAGGCCATTCGTCAGCCGCATGCGGTTCCCCCTGAGCCGAGCCAGCCCTTGCGATCCGTTCCCGCGCGGATGGTCGCCCTGATGGCCCGGTCTGTCCACACGTTTTCGCGCGGTCGCGGGCATCGCCGCGGAAAGGCGCGTGCCGGCGGGCGGCACAAAAAAAAGGAGGCTGACGCCTCCCTTTTCAGATCGGACCTGCGTGTGTGGGCTTGCGCCTCATTCTATGCCCATCAGGGATACCAACACCGAAACTGCCCGGCTAGAGGCGAAAAGGCGAAAAGTTACATACGCCGCTCGACTATGAGTTTCTTGATGGCGCCGATCGCCTTGGCCGGGTTGAGACCCTTCGGACAGGTGTTGGTGCAGTTCATGATGGTGTGGCAGCGATACAGCCTGAACGGATCCTCGAGATCGTCGAGCCTTTCGCCCGTCGCCTCGTCGCGGCTGTCGGCGAGCCAGCGATAGGCCTGCAGCAGCACGGCCGGACCCAGATACTTCTCGGGATTCCACCAGTAGGAGGGGCAGCCGGCGGTGCAGCAGGCGCAGAGAATGCACTCGTAGAGACCGTCCAGCTCCTCGCGGTCCTCCACCGACTGCAGACGCTCTTTGGCGGGCTCGGTGGAGTAGGTCTTGAGCCAGGGCTCGATCGATTCGTACTGCGCCCAGAACTGGGTGAAGTCGGTGACGAGATCCTTGACCACCGCCATGTGCGGCAGGGGATAGATCGCGACGTCTCCGGCGACATCCTCGATCGCCCTGGTGCAGGCGAGCGTGTTCCGCCCGTCGATGTTCATCGAGCAGGAGCCGCAGATGCCTTCGCGGCACGAGCGGCGGAAGGTCAGCGTGCTGTCCGTCTCGGCCTTGATCTTGATCAGCGCGTCCAGAACCATCGGCCCGCAATCGTCGAGATCGACCGTGTAGGTGTCGATCCGCGGATTCTTCCCGTCCTCCGGCTCGTAGCGGTAGATGCGGAAGGTCTTGGTGCGGCTCGCACCCTCCGGCGCCGGATGGGACTTGCCGGGCTCGATCCGCGAGTTCTTGGGCAGGGCGAATTCGACCATCGTTCTTCTCGATCTCAGTAGACGCGCTTGGCCGGGGGGATGACCTCGACCTCGTTCGACAGCGTGAAATAGTGCACCGGCCTGGGCTCGATGGTGACCTCGTGGCGGTCGTCGATCCAGATCAGCGTGTGCTTCATCCAGTTCTCGTCGTCACGCTCGGGGAAATCCTCGCGGGCGTGAGCACCCCTGCTCTCGGTGCGGTAGCGTGCCGAATGCATGGTCGCGACCGCCTGCG
Organism: uncultured Geminicoccaceae bacterium; assembly: GCA_964402505.1. GTDB lineage: Bacteria > Pseudomonadota > Alphaproteobacteria > Geminicoccales > Geminicoccaceae > SLRI01. Next base: position 12,377 of record CAYOCP010000020.1, on the reverse strand, counting down.
CCATCAGGTTCTGCAGCTCGAGGGCCTCGACGAGATCGCTGTTCCAGACCATCGAGCGATCGGCGATGCGGATGTCGGGCAGGGTCGCCACGACCTCGCCGAGCTTCTCCACGCCCTCGTCGAGATGCGGCCCGTCGCGGAAGACGGTGGCGTAGCGCTGCATGGTCTTCTGCATGGCGAGCCGAATGGCGCCGGTGTTCTGGCCGCCATCGGCATGCCTGAGCCGGTCGAGCCGGGCCAGTGTCGCCTCGCCGGCGCTCGGGGGCAGGGGCCGGTGCGGGCTGCCGGAGCGGACGGTCTCCGCCGCACGGTGCGCCGCGGCACGGCCGAAGACGACGAGGTCGATGAGCGAGTTGCCGCCGAGGCGGTTGGCACCGTGCACGGAGGCGGAGCCCGTCTCGCCCACGGCCATCAGCCCCGGCACCACGCTGTCGGCATCGCCGTCCTCGAGCCGCACCACCTCGGTCAGATGGTTGGTTGGAATGCCGCCCATGTTGTAGTGGCAGGTCGGCACCACCGGGATCGGCTCCTTGGTCACGTCGACGCCGGCGAATATCCTGGCCGTCTCGGAGATGCCCGGCAGGCGCTTGTGCAGGAGCTCCGGATCGAGATGCTCGAGGTGCAGGTGGATGTGGTCCTGCTTGGCGCCGACCCCGCGCCCTTCCTTGATCTCGATTGTCATGGCCCGGCTGACCACGTCGCGCGAGGCGAGGTCCTTGGCCGAGGGCGCGTAGCGCTCCATGAAGCGCTCGCCTTCGGCATTGGTGAGATAGCCGCCCTCGCCGCGCGCTCCCTCGGTGATGAGACAGCCGGCGCCGTAGACGCCCGTCGGGTGGAACTGCACGAACTCCATGTCCTGGAGCGGCAGGCCGGCCCGCAGCGCCATCGCATTGCCGTCGCCCGTGCAGGTGTGCGCCGAGGTGGCCGAGAAATAGACGCGGCCATAGCCGCCCGTGGCGAGGCAGGTCTGGTGCGCGCGGAAGCGATGCAGCGAGCCGTCCTCGATGCAGAGGGCGAGGATGCCGAGGCATTCGCCGTCCTCGCCCATCAGGAGATCGAGGGCGAAATACTCGTTGAAGAACTGCACCTTGTTCTTCAGCGCCTGCTGGAAGAGCGTGTGCAGGATGACGTGGCCGGTCCGGTCGGCGGCGGCGCAGGTGCGATAGGCCTGGTCCTTGCCGAAATGGACCGACTGGCCCCCGAAGGCGCGCTGGTAGATGCGGCCGGCCTCGGTGCGCGAGAAGGGCACGCCGTAATGCTCGAGCTCGTAGACCGCGGCGGGCGCGTTCTTGGTCATGTACTCGATCGCGTCCTGGTCGCCGAGCCAGTCGGAGCCCTTGACCGTGTCGTACATGTGAAAGCGCCAGTCGTCCTCGTTCATGTTGCCGAGCGCGGCGTTGATGCCGCCCTGCGCCGCCACGGTGTGGCTCCTGGTCGGATAGACCTTGGTCACGCAGGCGACGCTGAGCCCGGCCTCGACCATGCCCACGGCGGCCCTGAGGCCGGAGCCGCCGGCGCCGACGACGATCGCATCGAACTCGTGCTCGGTGATGGGATAGGCCTTGGCCATCGGATCAGCCTCCAGTGACGAGCATGAGGATCGAGACGATGCAGATGAGGGCGAGCACGGCCAGCGCGAAGACGATGGCGACGAGGCTCGCGGCCTTGATCCCCTCGTGGTGGACGTAATCCTCGATCACCACCTGCAGACCGAGCTTGGCGTGATAGAAGGTGCAGAGCACGAGCAGGATCATCAGCGCGGCGTTGATCGGGGACTGGAACCAGAGCGCCCAGCCGACATAGTCGCTGCCGGCCATGCCCATGGCGACGAAAGTGAACCAGAGCACCAGGAGAAGGCTGGCGATGGCGGTGATCCGTTGCGCCTTCCAGTGGCCGACGCCGGTGCGGGTGGTGCCCTGGGCGTGAACGCGGCCGATGGCGGTTTGCATGGTGATTTCCTCCGCGTTCAGGCGACGATCAGGACGATGAGCCAGAAAAGGATGGTGAGCGCGCCGCCGATCGCGATGGTGGCCATGCTCCAGTGCCGGGCCGTCTCCTTCTCGAAGCCGTAGCCCGCGTCCCAGACCAGATGCCTGACACCGTTCGCCGTATGGAAGAAGAGGGCGGCGGTGAAGCAGAAGAGGATCAGCCAGCCGAAGAAGTTGTGCATCACCGCCTGGACCGTGGCGAAGCTCTCGGGCCCGCCGGCGAGCGCCGCCAGCCACCAGGTGAAGAGCACGAGACCAAGGGCCAGGCCGACGCCGGTGATCCGGTGGATGATCGAGGTCGCCATCGCCCAGTACCAGCGATAGATCTGGAGATGCGGGGAGAGTGGTCGCGCGCCCTGTGCCATGCCGGCTCCGTTTCCTGACCCGAGCGGGCCGCCGCGCCGACGGCCCGATTGTGCGTTGCGTCATAGGCTGAGGCGATACTAGAAGCGGCCGGAATCCTGTCAACGCGACAGAACCTCCCGCCGGGGGACCTCGTCCATGCGTCCCCGGCCGCCACCCGGTCGGCCTTCTGGCCTGGCCACGCGGTAGTGATAGCCGTAGAGCGGCCGAAAGCCGGCGCTTTGGTAGAGCGCCGCGGCCGGCTCGTTCTCCGCCTCGACCTGCAGCCACGCCTTTCGGGCTCCCATCCGCCCGGCCCAGACGAGCAGGCGGTCGAGCACCGCCCGGCCGTGCCCCTGGCGGCGCGCCGTGGTTGCCGTGCGCATTGCGGCAATTCCGGCAAGCTTGCCGTCGACGACGCAGAGGCCGCCGGCCACCGCCTCACCGCCGGCCGTGCGCACGGCGAAGGCGAGCGTGGGGCGGATCCGTCCGAAGAGCGCCGCCCGGGCGGCGCGTTCCGCCCCCTGCCAGAGCGGGTCGGCGATCGCCTGCATGACCAGAGCCCTCGGTCGCCCCTCGAGCACGACATTGCGCGGCTCCGGCGGCAGGCGGTCGAGCGGCCGAATCAGCACCGCGCTTCTTCCCTCCGACCCGTAGCCGCGCGCTTCCAGGCTCCGGTCGAGCCCGGCGGGCAGGCTCGAGGCGTTGATCTGAAAGCAGGCCCGCTTGCCCAGTGCCCCGTACCAGGCCTCGGCCGACCGGATCGCATCGGCGAGCGCGAGCTCGCCGGTGAAGTCCATGGCCTGGACCGAGTTCTCGCGCCGCGTCGCCGTGGGTCCGGCGCGCAGCCGCCATCCGCAAAGGCTCGCCGTGCGCGCCGCCGGCCACGCCCGCCACGCCGCCCGTTCGATCTCCGGGATCAGAGCCTCGTTCTCGACCATGCCATGCTCTATAGCAGTATCGGACAGGGATCGAGACGAGGCGGAAGATCATGCCGACCGGCTGGCAGTTCTGGATCGATCGCGGCGGCACCTTCACCGATATCGTCGCGAGGCAGCCCAATGGCGACATCCGCATTCACAAGCTGCTCTCCGAGAATCCCGGACAATACGCGGACGCGGCGCTGCAGGGCATTCGCGACGTCATGGAGCTCGGCCCCGAGGCACCTCTGCCGGTCGAGAGCATCGATGCGATCAAGATGGGGACGACCGTCGCCACCAACGCGCTCCTCGAGCGCAAGGGCACGCCCACCGTGCTCGCCATCACCAAGGGCCTCGGCGACTGCCTGAGGATCGGCTACCAGCATCGCCCGGACATCTTCGCCCGCCACATCGTCCTGCCGGAGCAGCTCTACAGCCGCGTCCTCGAGGTGAGCGAGCGCCTTCTGGCCGATGGCAGCGTCGATCGCCCGCTCGACGAGGCGAGCGCCCGGAAGGGGCTCGAGGCCGCTTATGAAGAGGGTTTCCGGGCCATCGCCATCGTGCTCATGCACGGCTACCGCCATCCCGACCATGAGAGCCGCGTGGCCGAGATCGCGGCGGAGGTCGGCTTCACCCAGATCTCGGTGAGCCACCAGGTCTCGCCGCTCATGAAGATCGTCGGTCGCGGCGACACGACCGTGGTCGACGCCTATCTCTCGCCCATCCTGCGCCGCTATGTCGACCGGGTGGCCAGCCGGACGAAGGGGGTCCGGTTGATGTTCATGCAGTCCAATGGCGGGCTCGTCGACGCCCACAAGTTCCAGGGCAAGGACGCCATCCTCTCGGGTCCGGCCGGCGGCATCGTCGGTGCCGCGCGCACAGCGTCGCTCGCCGGATTCGAGCGGATCATCGGTTTCGACATGGGCGGCACCTCGACCGACGTCACCCATTATGCCGGCGACTACGAGCGCGCCTTCGAGACCGAGGTCGCGGGTGTGCGGATGCGGGCACCGATGATGAAGATCCACACCGTCGCCGCCGGCGGCGGGTCGATCATCGCCTTCGACGGCCAGCGCTTCCGCGTCGGCCCGGCGAGCGCCGGCGCCGATCCCGGACCCGCCTGCTACCGCAAGAGCGGGCCGCTCGCCGTGACCGATGCCAACCTCATGGTCGGCAAGCTCCTGCCCGAATTCTTCCCGGCGGTCTTCGGCCCCGCCGCCGATCAGCCGCTCGATGCCGAGGTCGTGCGCGAGCGGTTCGAGGACCTGGCGAAGGAGGCCCTGCGGGCCACCGGCGCCGAGCGCAGCCCGCTCGAGATCGCCCAGGGCTGCCTCGCCATCGCCAATGACAACATGGCGAACGCCATCAAGGAGATCTCGATCGCCCGCGGCATCGACGTCCAGGACTACACCCTCGTCTGCTTCGGCGGCGCCGGCGGCCAGCACGCCTGCCAGGTCGCCGATCTGCTCGGCATCGGCCGCGTCCAGATCCACCCCTATGCCGCCGTGCTCTCGGCCTACGGCATGGGCCTGGCCGATCTGCGCACCATCCGCCAGCGCGCTCTCGACCGGCCGCTGGAGCCCGGCATCGAGAAGGAGCTCGAGGCGGCCCGCGAGGCGCTCGCCCGCTCGGCCGAGACCGAGCTCGCCGAGCAGGGCATAGCATCCGAAGCCCTGCGCCTCGAGGCGCGCGCCCACATCCGCTATGCCGGCACCGATACGCCGATCGAGGTGCCGCTCGAGGCGGTGGATGCCATGCGCGCCGCGTTCGAGGCGGAGCACAAGTCCCGTTACGGCTTCACGGTCGAGGGGCGCGGCCTCGTGATCGAGACGCTGACCCTCGAGGGAATCGGCGTGATGCAGGCGATCGAGGAGCCGGAGCGGCCGATCGGCGCCGGCCGCGGTTTGCCGCCACCGGTCGGCAAGACCGGCATTTTCACCACGCGGGCACCCCACCAGCCGGCGGAGACTTTCGAGGCGGCCGTCTGGCGGCGCACGGATCTGGCGCCGGGCGACCGGCTCGGGGGCCCCGCCATCGTCGCCGGCAGCACCACCACCATCGTCGTCGAGCCCGGCTGGGCGCTCGAGGTCACGAGCCGCGACCACGTCGTGCTGACCCGCGTCGAGAAGCTGCCCGAGCGTGTCGCCCTCGGCACGCATTGCGATCCCATCCTGCTCGAAATCTTCAACAATCTCTTCATGACCATCGCCGAGCAGATGGGGGTCACGCTGCGCAACACCGCGTACTCGGTCAACGTCAAGGAGCGGCTGGATTTCTCCTGCGCGCTCTTCGACGCGAAAGGCGGCCTGATCGCCAACGCGCCGCACATGCCCGTGCACCTCGGCTCGATGGGCGAATCGGTGCGCACCGTCATTCGCCTGCGCCGCCGGAGCATGGTCAAGGGCGACGTCTATGCTCTGAACAACCCCTACAACGGCGGCACCCATCTGCCCGACGTCACCGTCGTCATGCCGGTCTTCGGCGAGGCCGGCGACGTGCTCTTCTACACCGCGTCGCGCGCGCATCATGCCGATATCGGCGGCATCACGCCGGGCTCCATGCCGCCCTTCAGCCGGCATATCGACGAGGAGGGGGTCCTCTTCGACGACTTCCACCTCGTCGAGAGCGGCCGCTTTCGCCACGACGCGGTCGAGGCGCTGCTGCGGTCCGGACCGCATCCGGCGCGCAATCCCAGGCAGAACATCGCCGACCTGCAGGCCCAGGTGGCGTCCTGCGCCAAGGGTGCCGCCGAGCTCGACCGCATGGTCGGCCAGTTCGGCATCGAGACGGTCGAAGCCTACATGCGGCACGTCATGGACAATGCCGAGGAGAGCGTGCGACGGGTGCTCGACCGGCTCCAGGACGGCACCTTCACCTATGCCCACGACCGGGGACCGGTCATCAGGGTCGAGGTCAAGGTCGACCGTGCCAGCCGCTCGGCCAGGATCGACTTCACCGGCACGAGCGCGCAGCAGGACTGGAACTTCAACGCCCCCGCCGCCGTGACCCGTGCCGCCGTGCTCTACGTCTTCAGGACGCTGGTCGATGCCGACATCCCGCTCAACGACGGCTGCCTCGAGCCGCTCGAGCTCGTGATTCCGGAAGGCTCGATCCTCGCCTGCCGATGGCCGGCCGCCGTCTGCGCCGGCAATGTCGAGACCTCGCAATGGTGCACCGACACGCTCTTCGGCGCGCTTCGTGCCCTGGCGGCGGCGCAGGGCACCATGAACAACTTCACCTTCGGCAATGCCACCCACCAGTATTACGAGACCATCTGCGGCGGCTCCGGCGCCGGCCCCGACCATCCCGGCACCTCCGCCGTCCACACCCACATGACCAACTCGCGCCTGACCGACCCGGAAATCCTCGAATGGCGCTATCCCGTGCTGCTCGAGGAGCACCGGATCCGGCGGGGCTCCGGCGGCCGGGGGCGCCATCCGGGCGGCGACGGCACGCTGCGGCGGATCCGCTTCCTCGAGCCCATGTCCGCCGCCATTCTCGCCAATCATCGCAAGGTGCCGCCCTTCGGCCTCGCCGGCGGCGAGCCCGGCCAGTGCGGCGACCAGTGGGTCGAGCGCCGAAACGGCCGGATCGAGAAGCTCCTGGGCTGCGACGCGACCGAGCTCGAGCCGGGCGACATCTTCGCCATCCAGACACCGACCGGCGGCGGCTACGGGAGTGCCGGCTGAGGGATCGCGCGGCCCCGGACCGCCGTACGGCCGCGAGCGCCCGGGCGGCGGGAACCCGCCCGGCTCGAATGGGGCTTGTACCCGAGGACGGGTTGAGCAAGTCTCGGCCGCCGTGACGGGGGCCGATCGGCGGCCTCCACGGCACCTCGCGCCGACCGACAGGGCGCCTGACCGCGTCGGGCTCGAAGCGGAGTCTGGCTGGGCATGCCACTCGGTGTTGGAGTTTCTCGGCTGCGCGGCGCGCTCGTCCTGGCGCTGGTCGTGCTCGTCCTTCTGGCGAATGGCTTCTTCTTCTACAACAGCCACGTCCGCCTGTCGGCGGCGACGCGCGAGGTGGCGGAGACCATCGACACCCGCCAGCTGCTCTCGGAGATGCTGAACGTGGTGCTCAGCGCCGAGACCAGCCATCGCGGCTTCATGCTGACCGAGGAGGACAGCTACCTCGTGCCCTATCACGAGGCCCTGCTCCAGGCCGAGCATCTCCTGGCACGGATCGGCCGGCTGCTGCGGACGGACGCGGCGCAGATGCAGCGGCTGGTCAACCTGCAGGTCCTGGTGAGCGAGCGGTTCCAGGAGCAGTCGAGCGCGCTCACCGCCCGCCGTCTGCAGGGTGCCGAGGCGGCGCGCCGGCTCATCCTCGACAACCAGCAGCAGGGCACGCTCGACGAGATCCGCGCCGTGGTCCAGGTCATGCAGGCGGACGAGGACGCGACGCTGGAGGCGCGCCGGCTCGACTGGGAGACGGCGCAGGACCAGGCTTTCGCCGCCTTCGTGATCTTCTTGACGGTGTCGGCGGCGCTGGTCCTGGCGCTCTTCAGCTTCATGCGGCGCGAGCTGGTCAATCGCGGCACCTACAACCGCAAGCTGCAGGAGAACGCGGCCGACCTGCGCCGGAGCCTCGCCGAGATCAGCACCGAGCGCAACGAGATCGCCCAGCTCGCCACGGCCAGCACCTACCTGCAGGGCTGCCAGTCGCTGGGCGAGCTGCCAGAGGTGCTGGCGCCGCAGCTCGAGCGGCTCTTCCCGGCACATGGCGGTGCCGTGCTCGCGCGGACAGCGGCGGGCGAGCGGCTCCACGTCGTCGCCGCCTGGGGCAGCATCGCCCATCCCGGCGAGCTGGCGGCGAGCGACTGCTGGGCGCTCCGGCAGGGGCAGGAGCACCGCCACGCCATCGGCGGACCCGCTCCCCTCTGCCCGCATCTGGCCCAGGCCCTGGGCCAGCTCGACACGTCGACGCTCTGCGTCCCGCTCACGGCGCATGGCGAGACGCTGGGCCTGCTCACCCTCGTGGCCTCGCCGGATGCCGTGCCGGACGGGGCGGCGGCGGGCGAGGGTGGGGTGGTCTCCGCCGACCGCCTCGCCGCCATGCTGGCGAAGCAGCTCGGCCTCACGCTGGCCAGCCTCAGGATCCGCGAGGTCCTGAAGGAGCAGTCGATCCGCGACCCGCTCACCGGCATCTTCAATCGCCGCTATCTCGACGTCGTGGCGCCCAAGGAGATCGCGCAGGTCCTGCGCGCCGGCCGGACCATCGCCATCGCCATGGCCGATATCGACCACTTCAAGGGGTTCAACGACCGCCACGGACACCAGGCTGGCGACGCGGCCCTGGTCGCCGTCGCCGGCTACCTGCAGGAGAGCATCCGGCTCGGCGACTGGCTCTTCCGCTATGGCGGCGAGGAGTTCCTGCTCCTGATCCAGGGCATCGACCCGCCGGCTCTGGTGGAGCAGCTCGAGCGGCTGCGCCAGGGCGTCGCCGGCGTGACCGCCAGGATCGACCATCAGGTCCTGCCGCCGGTCACCATCTCGATCGGCGCCGCCATGTGCCCCGGTCACGGCCGCGACCTCGAGAGCCTCGTGGAGGTCGCGGACCGGGCGCTCTACGCCGCCAAGCAGGGCGGCCGCGACCAGGTCAGGCTGGCACCGCCCATGGCGGCGGGCGAGGGAGCGATGCCCGAGGGACTGCTCGAGCTCGGCTCGTGATCGCACCGGGACCCGTGCTTCGGGGCGCGACACGCGACCGGCCGCGCGCCCGCCTCCGGGCCATGCGGAACGAAGTGCGCCGCCGGGCGGTTGGCACGGCATCGCCGCCGGTGACGACCGGATGCCATCCTTCGCGAACCAGGGAGACCTCAGCCGATGACCGATCCCCTGACCCTCGCGACGCCCGCACGGCGGGTCCTTTTCCTCGCCAACCCGCGGGCGCGCAACGGTGCCGAGGCCCGCGAGCTCGTGCCCGATCTCGAGGCGGAGGGCGTCGCGGTCGAGTTCGCCATGCCGGAGGGCATCGAGGCGATGCTCGAGACGATCCGGGCCACCGCCGCGAGTGTGGACAGGATCGTCATCGCCGGTGGCGACGGCTCCATCGCCGCGGCCCTGCCGGCACTGCTCGAGGTGCAGAAGCCGCTCGCCGTGCTGCCGCTCGGCACCGCCAACGACCTCGCCCGCAATCTGCGCCTGCCCTCCAGCCGGGCGGAGCAGCTTCGCCTGGTGGCGCGCGGCGGCGTGCGCCGCATCGATCTCGCCCGGGCCAACGGCCGGCCGGTGCTCAACGCCGTCAGCATCGGCCTCGGTGCCGCCGTCGCCGCCCTGCATCAGGGCACCGCCAAGCGGCTGCTCGGCGTTCTGAACTACCCCCGGGTCCTCTACGTCGCCTGGCGTCGCATCCACCCCTTTCGCGTCGACATCACCTGCGACGGCGCCACCCATCGCGGTCACTTCATCCACCTCGCGGTGGTCAACGGCCGCTTCCACGGCGGCGGCATCGAGCCCCGGCCCGGCGGCACGATCACCGACGGCGTGCTCGACCTCTACGCGCTCCGCGACGGCCCGGTCTTCCGCCTGATGCAGATCATGGCGAGCCTCAAGATCGAGGGGGTCGAGAGCAGGAAGGCCTTCCGCCTGCAGGGCCGCCACATCCGCATCGCCACCTCGCGGCGCCGCCGCGCCAACATCGACGGCGAGCTCACGGGCGAGACGCCGCTCGAGATCGACATCATGCCGAAAGCGCTCCCGGTCGTCGCGCCGGAGTGAGCGCCGGCTTGCGCGCGGCGCACCTCATCAGAAGATATTCCTACCACAGGTCGGCTCCGAAAGCAAGCACCGCTCCGGTTCGTCCGGCGCTTTGGCACCTCGGGTTCGCGCGTTACGGGACGGCCCGCTGCAGGCGGCGAAATCGCCTTTCACGTCAAGGACTTGAGGGATGCCGGGTTCGTTCGCAAAAGTTTCGGTTCGTTCGTCGAAACGCCGGATTCGCGCCACGATTCTTCGGGTTCCTTCGTCGGGCGGCCGGGTTCCTTCGCCCTTCGATGTTGCAGAAGATGCAACATCGGGGCCCCGAGGTTGCATCTTCTGCAACATCGGCCGCCTCCACGTTGCACGAGATGCAACAATCCGAGCCGCATGTCGCACGGGATGCAACGCGGTCGGGGCGCGAAGGGGTAGTGTCCCCGTCCGACCGGGAAGATGCGAACCTCGTTCCCCCGCGCCCATTCGACGGCCAGGCGGCGGACGAGGTTGCCCAGCGCCCCCGGTCGTGGCGCAGAAGATCCCGCTCCGGGCGGGCATCTCCCTCGTTGACCATTCCCGCAGAGCGGCGGAGCCTCGCTGCAGCGGTGCAAAGGTTAAATTGGGTTCGTGTCCCTACTTTCCGGAAAGGTTAAATTAGGTTCGTGTCCCCACTTTCCGCGGCTGCCTTCAAAGGCAGTCTTCGGTGTCGATCTGCGCGGACCCGGCGACGTTCATGCGCTCGTTCGTGTCCGTCGGCGTCGCCTCGACGGCGAGCGAGCGGCCGGCGCGGGAAAAGCTGTACATCACGCCGGGCAGGTGGAACGACATGTGGTCGCCCTCGGTGAGGTCCAGGCGCAGCCGGGCCGGAGCGTCTGGAGCACGGTGGGCCACATAGGTGGCGACCACGTGGAGGTCATCGCCGCGTTCGAGATAGTAGACGACCATGTCAAAGCCACCGTCGTGCAACGAGGCGGCGGCCATGGGGGTCTCGAGTCGGATACTGTCCGCCGCCGCGTGCGACGCGGGCAGGACGAGGAGGCCGGCGGTCAACGTTGCGATCGAAAAGCAGATGCTGCAGTTCATCGCTCCTTCCTTTCCGAAAGGTAGTGGATGCGGGCCACACCCACGGCGTCCCCCGACCTTGCCGTGACCATGTCTGCGAAAGAGCCGGAGAGGGTTGCGTCGAGATTCCGGCCGACCGATCAGACGCAGCAATCGGCCGAAAGCTCGGACCGTACGTCACGCCCACAAGAATCAGGTCGATTTCTTGGTTGACTCGAGTGGCTCGGTTCTGAGTTGCATCATCGACAATAGACGAGGGTTCGCGCAAGCTATGTGACAAATCGCACATTCGAAACTTTTTCAGGCAATCTTGTCGTCGCTGTCCGGACCGGGCGCGTCGGCCCCGAAACCAGGGGTACCTCTCCTTCGAGACCAATGCACCCCGCAGACCTGATCAACGAAAGAAGAATGTCCCCCCTCGGGTCTACTGGGCCAGGAAACCGCCATCCACGGCGAGGGTGTGGCCGGTGACCATGGAGGCGGCTTCGCTGGCGAGGAAGAGCATGGCGTGGGCGACCTCCAGGGGCTCGGCCAGCCGTCCCATCGGCGTCAGCGCCTCCAGCCTCGCGGTGAGCGCCGCATCGTCGGTGAGCGGCCTGATGAACGGGGTCCTGGTCCAGGTCGGGGCGACGGCATTGACGCGGATGTTCCGCGGCGCCCATTCGACGGCCATGCTGCGGACGAGGTTGACCAGCGCCCCTTTGGTCGTGGCGTAGGCGACGTTGGGATAGAGGCCGCCGCCCGAGAAGCTCATGATGGAGGCGGTGACAACCACGGCCCCGCCACGTCGGGGCATGTGCCGGGCGGCGGCGCGCGAGGAAAGGAAGACGCCCGTGAGGTTGACCTGCAAGACGGCGTTCCAGTCGTCGAGCGGGCAATCGGCCGCCGTGCGGCGGATATTGATGCCGGCATTGGCGATCATCACGTCGATCCGCCCGTGACGCCCGGCGATCTCGGCCAGCACCCGGTCGATTTCGGCCTCGCTCCCGACATCGAGCGCCATGGCCTCGATGCCGCCACCGATCGCCCCGGCCGTGGCCGCCGCGGCATCGCCGTCGCGATCGAGGATCACGACCCGGGCCCCGGCAGCGGCCATCAGCCGGGCGGCGGCGGCGCCGATGCCCGAGGCCCCGCCGGTGACGCAGACGACCTTCCTGTCCAGCCGCTGCCGGGCGAGCGGGTCGTTCGTCTCGTCGGTGGTCATGGCCAGCCTCCCCGGCCCAAGATGGGCTCGCCTTCCTCTTCGACCATTCGAGCCTTAAAGGGGTCAGGACTCTTTTAGGTTCCCTAAAAGAGTCCTGACCCCTTTAAGGCTCGCGATCCCTCCTCAGCCAACCAGCAAGGCCGACCACAGCAGGGCCAATCGTCAC
>CAYOCP010000019.1:0-95447 GCA_964402505.1 uncultured Geminicoccaceae bacterium | reverse complement strand
TCCCCTGCAACCACGGCCACCGGGAGCGAAAGGTTAAATTCGGTTCGTGTCCCCATTGCCCCGTGCAAAGGTTAAATTCGGTTCGTGTCCCCATTGCCCCGCTGGCGGAGCCGGCGGGCCAGCAGACGGCAGAGGGCCAGGGTCAGGTCCGGGTGGTCACGGGCGATGTCCTCGAACGTGATCCGGTGCAGCAGCAGCAGCCGGCAGGCGGTGCGCGCGGTGATGCCGGGTGCCGGCACGGTCGGATCGACGAGCGCCGCCTCGCCGACGATCTCGCCCGGCCCCGCGGTCTCGCTCCGCCCGTCCGGCCAGGCCACCTCGACATGGCCCTCGTCGACCAGCCAGACGACGGGCAGGGCACCGCCGCCCCGCTGCACGGTCAGGCCGGGCGCGAAGTGGCGTTCCTCCACCAGCGGCGCCAGGGTGGCGAGGGCGTCGAGCGACAGCGCAGCCAGGAGCTCGAAGCGCTTGAGCCGCAGCATCGCCTCGAGCATCGTTCCGTCATCGGTCATCGGCCCGGGGCGCTGGAAGATCGGCATGACCACCTCGTCTGTGCCGGAGGGCGGGACGGATCGCACCGGCAGGCCGCTGGCCCTTCGGCGATCCTGCACGAGCCGGCGAGCCGCCCGCAGCCAGCGGCCGTCGAGGCTCTCGACCGAACGCTCGATGGTCTCGGCCGAAGCGGCGCCCGGCCGCGGCCGACGCGCGACAGCGGCTGCCTGCGGCTGCAGATGCAGCCGCTCGAGCAGCGGCACGAGGCGGCGCGCGAGCCGGCCGTGGCGAAGCGAGACGAGACCATCGATGCCGCCGGCGACGAGGCGCGCGTCGGCCTCGCCGAGCGCCCGGCGGAGCTCCGCCGCATGACCCGCCTCGCCCAGCGCCTCGAGCCCGGCGAAGAGGCGGTCGGCGAGGCTCTCCGCATGATCGAGGAGGGCGGCATGGAGCGGCGCGAGCGACCGGTCGCCGATCAGCGCCATGCGATCGAGCAAGAGTGCCTGACGCTCGGCGAGCTCCGCGAGGCCGCCGATCAGGCGCTCGAGCAGCCGCCGCGCCGGGCGCCCCGGAAGCGCTGCCAGAAGCTCGATGACGCCGGGCGGACAGGCTGCGGCACAGGCTTCCGCCCTCCTCGATTCCGCCGCGCGCGCCAGCCGTGCCAGCACCAGGTCGGCCTGCGGCCGCAGGGCTTCGATGGCGATCCGCCGCACGATCCGGCCCGGATCGGCCAATGCGTTCAAGGCGAGATCGAAGAGCACCGAGGGCGGCAGCATGCGCGTGAGGGCTGCGAGCGCCAGCGCCCGTCGCTCCGCAACCGGTGCCTCGAGCTCCTGTTGGGCGAGCGCCACCAGCGCCTGGTCGGCTTTCTCGGGCGGGTGGCGGAGCACGGCCTCGAGCAGCGCCTGGCGCAGCGGCTCCGTCGTGTCCCTGCGTCCGAGCCGCCGGGCGAGGCGCGGCGCCAGCACTGGCGGTGCGCGCCGCACCAGGGCGGCGAGCCGGCGACCGAGCGCGGCATCGTCCTGCCGGGCGGGGCGATGCCGCACATCGCCGGCCGTGCCGTCCGCTTCGGCGTCGGCGTCGGCGAGGAGGTCGGCGAGCGCCGCCGCGAGATCCCCGGTGGGAGATGCGTCCGGCGCCGCCCCGGCGAGCAGCCGTGCGGTCGCGAGGAGTGCCATGGTCTCGCGCTCGCCCGCCGCAGTGGCCGCCTCGAGCGCCCGATCGAGGATCGCCGGCTCGGCCGACGCCAGGATCGCCGCGACCCGCGCCTCCTCGAGATCGTCGAGCCTGCCCGCCGCCTCGACCAGTGGCCCGGCCAGGGCGGCCACCAGCGCCCGACCGGCGGCAGGGTCTGTCGAGCCCGCGAGCGCCGCCTCGACGAGCTCGATCGCGAGGAGCCTGTCCGCCCTCCGCCGGCTGCCCAGAAGCGGGGCGAGGCGGATCGGGTCGACCGGGGATGCCGTCCATCCCGCCCGCGGTCCCTGAGACGGAAGGATCGTCCGCCGTTGCCCGTGCCGCAGGTGGCGGACGAGGGTCGGCAGGTAGCGTCGGGCGACCACGAGGTTGAGCAGGACGAAGAGGCCGGTGGCCACCACGGCCAGCACGCGGGCGCGGAAGGCGGCATCGTCCTCGGGCAGCATGGCCAGGACCAGGCCCGCGAGCGCCATGCCGAGCGGGTAGAAGATGCCGTCGGCCAGGGTGCGGGCCCGGCCATGGACGGCGGCCGGGAGGGCGCCGTAGTTCGTGGTGTTGACCGGCTCGAAAACGCCGTTCGAGACCGCCTCGGTGTTGATGTGGGCGATGATCGCGAAGGCGAGGCGCGGCTGCGCCAGAAGGGCGAGGAGGCAGGCGAGGGAGGCGAACGGAAAGAGCAGGTTGCGCAGGAGGGGGCCGGCCCGCTCGACGACCCCGCGCGCCCCGAGCCAGAGAACGGCGAGCTCGGCGAGCTGCAATGCCGCGAAGATCAGCGCCAGGAAACGGCCGAGCTCGGCCTCGTCGGTGAAGGCTTCGGCATAGAGCGCGAAGCAGACGAACTCGGTGAGACTGTAGACGACGGTCAGCATCATCGAGTTGAGCGCCAGGAGCAGCGCGAAGGGGTGGCGGGCGAGAAGCCGCCAAAGGTGACCGAGCCCGGCGACCTTGTCCGGGCCGTCCCCGGCATCTGCCGCCGCTCGCGGCACCGCCATCGGCCAGAGGACGAGGACGGCGAGGGCCATGAGCAGCATCACGGCCGGCAGCAGCTCGGTCGGCGACAGCCGGAGCAGCGCCCGCTCGGCGAGGATGCCGGCGCTGCTGCCGCCGACGGCAATGGCGATGTAGAATCGTGTCGTCAGCCGCCGCAGCCGAAGATTGTCGAAGAAGGCGGCGGCCAGCACCCAGAAGACGATGTCGGTGACGATGTCGTAGAGATGCGCGGTCAGCAGCAGCGCCAGGGGCGCCCAGGCCAGATCGAGCGCCACGCCGGGCAGCAGCCCCGCCATGACGAGGCCGATGGCGAGGGTGAGGAAGGGCAGGAGCCTGCCGCCCGGCACCCGGTCCACGACATGCCCGAGGACAAGGGACGCGAGCGTGGCCAGCGCCGCCAGGCTCACGTAGAGGAGCGGCAGCCCGGCAATGCCGTCGCGGCCGAGAAAGAGCGCCGTGCCGGTGGTGTAGAGCAGCACCTTGCCGGCGCTGAGCAGGCCCGCGACGAGCGCCAGCCGGAACGCCGCGGAGCCGGCGATCCCGGCACGGCCGATCCTCATGCGACCCAGCGAGGCCATCCGGGGCTGTCCGGCGATGGGCTAGGCGCGTGTCCGGGAAAGGGAAATGGCCCCCAGGCGCCGGCCGCGGGCCCGGAGATCATCCTGCCCCGACGCGGCGCCATTGCCGGGCCGGCGCCGTGCCGCCCTCGCGCGCACCGGGGTCATGCGGGTCATGGCCATTTCCCGGTGCGGCGCCTAGGCCGGGACCGAGAGGGCGGCATCCGGAAGGGCGGGCTCGCTTCCGCCATCGGCCGCCCCCCGGGCGGCGACGAAGCGTCCGACCACGTCGAGGGCGAGATAGCGCCGCTGCAGCGGGGGCGGCAGGGTCTCGAAGCCGCCGATCGTGCCGCGGCAGGCGGCGGCTCCGCAGGCGCAGGTCATGCGCTCGGGCGTGCCCGAGATGTAGGTCGAGTAGTCGTAGGTCAGCTCGTCGCCCGGGGCGATGTCGCGAAGCGCCACCATCCGGTAGCCGTTCGGCGTCAGCCGGAGGCCGGTGCTCGGATCGCAGCTGTGATTGACGAAGTCGTCGAGATTGGCATTCGGCAGCAGGAAGGCATCGGTGCCGATCTGGAAGAGATCCCGGCCGAGGTCGTAGCCGCGCGCCAGGGCCTCCGCCAGGGTCATGACGCCCGCGTAGTAGTCGCCGTCCTCGTCGACGACGATGGTGCCGCCTTCGGCGAAGGCGCGGGCGGCGAAGATGCCGAACCCGCGGTCAGGCGTCTCGGCGATGTAGATGTGCAGGCACTTGGTCAGCTTCCGCAAACGTGACAGCGTGTCGTTCATGATGACGGTTTCCCGGACGTTCGCCGGATCGGCGGGACTGCCGATGCCAGGGCGTCGCCGCCGGCGAGCGGGATAGCCGAATTCAACCTTCAAGTACAGATGTCAACACGCCATCGCCTCAGGCGCGAGAGCGGCGGGCCGCGACGCCCCTCAGGCCGGTTGCAGCAGGCGCGCCGGTTCGGCGAGGAAGGCGGCGAGCTGGGCCAGCCTCATGGGCCTGGCGAAGTGGTAGCCCTGCGCCTCGTGGCAGCCCGTCTGCTCCAGGAACCGGCGCTGCTCGACCGTCTCCACCCCCTCGGCACAGGTCGTCATGCCGAGGCTCTCGCCGATGCCGACCATCGCCTTGACGATCGCCGCGCCCTTGCTGCGATTGCCGAGCTCCATGACGAACGACCGGTCGATCTTGATCTTGTCGAACGGGAACCGGTTGAGATAGCTCAGGCTCGAGTAGCCGGTGCCGAAATCGTCCATGGCGATCCGGACGCCCATGTCCTTGACGCGGCGCAGCTCGGCGATCGCCGCCTCGGCCCCCTCGATCATCACGCTCTCGGTGATCTCGAGCTCGAGCCTGCGGGCATCGTAGCCCGTCTCGGCGATCACGTCGGCCACCAGCTCGGCGATGCCGCCCGACTTGAGCTGGACCGGCGAGAGATTGACGGCGAGCTCGAGCTCCTCGTGCGCCCGCATGTCGGTGCAGGCCCGGCGCAGCACCCAGGCGCCGAGCTCGACGATCAGGCCCGTCGCCTCGGCGATGCCGATGAACTCGACCGGCGAGACCATGCCGCGCTCGGGATGATTCCAGCGGACAAGCGCCTCGACGCCGCTCACCCTCCCGCTCCCGAGGTCGATCTTGGGCTGGTAGAAGAGCTCGAGCTCGTGCCGCGCGATGGCGAGGCGCAGGTCGCGCTCGAGCGTCTTTCGCCCCTGCAGCCGGGCGTCCATGTCGCGCTCGAAGAAGCGGAACGAGCCGCGCCCCTCGCTCTTGGCACGATCGAGAGCGATGTCGGCGTTCTGCAGGAGGCGTCCGCTGATCGAGCCGTCGATCGGCAGCATGGCGATGCCGATGCTGGCCGTGACGATAATGCGCTCGGCGTCGACCTCGAAGGGCGTCTGGAGGACCGAGAGGATGCGGCGGGCGAGACGCTCGACCGCGGCCACGTCCTGCACGGCGGTCTGAATGATCACGAACTCGTCACCGCCGACCCGGGCCAGCGTGTCGGTCTCGCGCAGGCAGGCCTCGAGCCGCTCGGCGACCTGCCGGATCAGCATGTCGCCGGCGCCGTGGCCGAGCGTGTCGTTGACGTCCTTGAAGCGGTCGAGATCGACGCAGAGCACGGCCGCCATCTCGCGTCGGCGGGAGACCTGCGCGATCGCCTCGTCGAGCCGTTCACCCAGCATGTTGCGGTTGGGCAGGCCGGTCAGCGCATCGTGACGCGACAGGAACTGGGCGCGGCGCTCGGCCTCGAGCTCGCGGGTGATATCGGTCGCGGTGCCGCGAAAGCCCTGAAAGCTGCCGGTCGGATCGATCACCGGCTTGCCGGCGATGCGCAGGGAATGGCGGATTCCGTCGGCATCGTCGCAGACCACGAGCACGTTGCGGAACGGCAGCGCCTGGGTCAGCGCCCGGCGGTAGTGCGCCCACTGGGCTTCGTTGTCGCCCCGGTGGAAGAGCTGGTCGAGCGCCCGGCCGTTGATGCTGGAGGCGGGAATGCCGATGAGCTCGGCGACCCGCTCGGAGACGAAGACCAGGCGCAGGCTCTTGTCGGTTTCCCAGATCCAGTCGGAGCTGGCGTCGGCGACGTCGCGGAACCGCGACTGGCTGTCCTCGAAGGCCCGGACGGCCTGGCCGGCCTGACGGATGACGACGACGCTGAAGCCGCCGATGACGACGAGCGCCAGGACCAGCGACGGCGCTATGGATCGAAGGAACTGGCGGCCGGGCCGGTGCGGCTGCCAGACCAGCCGGCCCGCGTCGCTGCCGTCGATCGTGGTGAGCGGCAGGGATGCCAGCTCGTCCCTGGCACCGCCGGCGATGTGCATGCCGGTCAGGTGAAAGCGGTCCGCGATATCGCCGAGAAAAGCGCCGTCGAGCAGCTTGATGAAGACCAGCACGCTGCGCGGCCCGGGCGGCAGCGCGACCTCGCCGGTCTCCTCGGGCGTGATGGCGCTCGCCGCGGCGAGCGCCACCTTGCCGCCGACCAGCACGAGGCCGGTCTGGTAGTCCGGCTCGCGCTCGCTGGCGTGGCGGGCGGCGACGATCAGATGCTCGAGCCCGCCGGCGATCGACGGCAGCCCGGCCGCTTCGATGCGCGCGCCCTCGAAGGCCGCGTAGGCGGTCCGGTCGCCGCCGTCGATCACCAGCGTGTAGTGGTACTTGTGGGTTTCGTAGATGTAACCGGCGAAGTTGAGATCGGCCCAGTCGGGATCGATCCGGACATGCAGGTGGCGCACCGCGTCGTTCCACCAGGCGTAGTCCTTGGCGACCCTGCCGACCTGGGTCTCGCGCAGGTGAAGGGTCTGCTCGACCGTGTTGATCGACTGGCGTCGCGCCGTCTCGTCCTCGGTGCCGGCATTGATCGCCATCAGGCCGAGCAGAACGATGAGGCTGAGCGCCATCAGGGCGGCGGTCGGAAGGACGATCCGCCGACCGAGGCGAGGGCTTAGCGTTTCCATGGCATTCGCACGTCCCGAGGTGCTGTTTCGTGCCGATTGCCCCGATCCTCCCAGATCCGCATGAAGATGCGGTTAACGGCGGCATGAACGAAGGCCCGGCCACGCGGCCTTGCCACGTGCCGAAAAAGAGATCATAGTCGGCGCTATTCTACTTTTTGGGGAATGGTCGGCGATGGGCTGGGTTCGCGAGGCGTACTATCCGAGCTGGCAGCAAAGCCTGAGGATGGACCGCGAGGTCTTCCGCCGACGCAGCGCGCACCAGGAGATCCTGATCTTCGACAATGCCGATCTCGGCCGCGTCCTGATGCTCGACGGGCTGGTCCAGGCGACCGAGCGCGACGAGTTCATCTACCACGAGAGCCTCGTCAATCTCGCCTGGGCCAGCCATCCGGCGGCGCGGCGCGCTTTGGTGATCGGCGGCGGTGACGGCGGCTGCCTGCGCGAGCTGGTCCGTCACGCTGATATCGAGGCGATCGACCTCGTGGAGATCGACGCCTCGGTGATCGAGGCCAGCCGCCGCCATCTGCCCTCGATCCATGCGGGCGCTTTCGACGACCGAAGGGTGCGCATCGTGATCGACGACGGTGCCGCTTTTCTGGAGCGGTCCAGCGAGACCTACGACCTCCTCCTGGTCGATGCGCCCGATCCGGTCGGCGCCGGAGCCGCCCTTTTCACCGAGGCTTTCTACCGCTCCTGCCGGCGGCGCCTCGGCGAGGGCGGGGTGCTCGCGGCCCAGTTCGGCAATCCGCTGCTCGACGAGGCCGGCCAAGCCTGCAGCGCCGCCCGCCTCGCCACGGCCTTCCCCGCCGTCGCCTTCGCGCTGGCGCCGGTCGCGACCTATCTCGGCGGCGCGCTCGCCATCGCCCTCGCCGGCGGACGGCCGCTGGTCCGGCGGCGCGAGCCGGCGCACGGCTTGCGCTGGTACGACGCCGCGCGTCACGACGGCATGCGTCTTCTGGGGGTCGCCCTCGACCCCTCGTCCTGTGACCCGGCACCTTCGCCGCGCCGCGCCAACGGGTCGGTTGCGGCATCGCAGCCCATGCCGGCGCACTGACCGGCCGCCCTCCGCCCTTCGCGGGGGCGGCTCAGAAACGGGCGACGGCGCTCAGCACGAAGCGTGCGCCGCAGGCGTCGCTGCCGTCATAGCAATCGCTTCGGCCGAGGCTGGTTTCGGTGTAGTGGAGGCCGAGATCGAGGTGGCCGAGCGTCAGCGTCAGCCCCAGGCCCCAGTCGAGATAGTCGTCGAGACCGGCCATGCTGTTGCTCTCGAACCATTGGCGGCCGAGCCGGGCGTCGAGCGTGACGGGCCAGGCTTCATCGGGCAGGGGCAGGGTCCAGCCGGCGATGGCCTCGAGGTAGTGGGCCCGGCCGACATTGCCCGAATAGTCGGGTGCGAAGCTGTAGCCGAGACCGAGATAGAGGTCGTCGCGGACCGCATAGCCGACCGCCAGAGGGAGCTCGACGTAGTTGTAGTCGAGGTCGCCATCGGCACCCGGGTAGAGAACCCAGGTGACGGCGGCATCGACGTCGGGACCACCGGCGCCGAGCGTTGCCGTCACGCCGATCGAAAGGTCGAGCTCCACCCTGGCCTCGCCGCCATCATCGAGATCGACGCTCGAGCCCCAGATGTCGAGATAAAGGGCGGTGTCGCTGGCCGATCCGAGTGGAAACCCATAGGTGAGGCCGCCCTGGAGCGCCGGCCGGCCGTCACTGTTGCTGATGCCGCGATCGACATAGTCGGAGACGAGGCCGAGCTCACCCTCGAGTCGGACCGGCGCATCCTCCTCCGCGCCGGCATCGGCCGCGGCCGTCTCGCCCCGGCTCTCGACGGGTGCTCCCCCCAGAATGGCGATCAAGAGGAGTGGCAGGCACGAGACGCGACGACGGGCCGGCAGGGCGAGCGGCATGGCGGACGTTCCACCTCGATGCAGTGTGGAGCGTGCTTGTCGCCGATCGAGGTTTCGACAGGGTTAACGCGTCCTCCACCCTTCGCGGCGCCACGGCATCCTTGCCTATCGGGTCGAGCCGTAGAGCCGGTCGAGCAGGGCATGGTGGTGGTCGATGATCCGCGGCCTGCGGAGCTTCATGGTGGGCGTCATCATGCCGTTCTCGACGGTGAACGGCTCGGTCATGACCTCGAACCGGCGGATTCGCTCGATCGTCGAGAGCTGGGCGTTGGCCCGCTCGATCGCCCTGCCGATCCGCTGGCGAAAGTCCGGGTCGCGCGCGAGCGCCGCCATGTCACCGGCGCGACCGGTCTCGCGCGCGTAGGCCTGAACGAAGCCCGGGTCCGGCGTGACCAGCGCCACGAGATAGGGCCTCTTGTCACCATAGATCAGCGCCTGGCCGATCTCGGGCTCGAGCAGCAGGATGCCCTCGACCCGCTGCGGCGAGATGTTGTCACCGCCGGAGTTGACGATGATGTCCTTCTTCCTGTCGGTGATCCTGAGATAGCCGTCGCCGTCCAGCACCCCGACATCGCCCGTGTGCAGCCAGCCATCGACGACGGTCCGCCGGGTCGCCTCCTCGTCCTTCCAGTAGCCCTTCATGACGTTCGCCCCCCGGACCTGGATCTCGCCGTCCGGTGAAAGGCGGAGCTCGACCCCCCTTATCGGCGGGCCCACCGTGTCGTGCTTGGCCCGGCCGGGCACGTTGACGCTGATGACGGGTGCCGCCTCGGTCTGGCCGTAGCCCTGCAGCACCGGCAGGCCGAGCGCCGCGAAGAACATGCCGACCTCGTAATTGAGCGGCGCGCCACCCGAGATCATCGCCTTGAGCCGGCCGCCGAAGCGCTCCTTGACCTTGTCGCGGACCAGCCGGTCGAGCAGCCAGTCGGCCAGGCTGTCGACAGGACCCAGCCGGCCGCCCCGCTCGTAGCGCCTCGTGCCGAGGCGGAGAGCCTCGTCGAAAAGCCGCTTGCGGAACCCGCCCTGGCGGTTGACGCCCGCCAGGATCTTCAGCCGCAGCACCTCGTAGAGGCGTGGCACGCAGGTGAGGATCGTGGGTCTCGCCTCGACGAGGTTGGTCGAGAGCGTCTCCACCCCTTCCGCGTAGTAGATCTCGGCGCCGAGCGAGATCGGGAAGAACTGCCCCGCCGTGTGCTCGTACGAGTGTGACAAGGGGAGAAACGAAAGGAAGGTTTCCCTGTCGCCGAGCCCGAGATGGCTCAAGAGCTCATAGGCGCCCTCGAGGTTGGCGAGGATGTTGCGATGCGTCTGCATCACGCCCTTGGGCGTGCCGCCGGTGCCGGAGGTGTAGATGAAGCAGGCCACGTCGTCGGGCCGGATCGCGGCCGGGCCCGGTGCCTCGGGCGAGCGCTCGCCGAGCGCCAGCGCATCGGCCCAGGACAGGGCCTCGACCGGCAATGCGCCCGGCTCGTCCATGGGCTCGATGCAGAGGAGCGTCTCGACCGAGGGCGTCCGACGGATCGCGGGCATCAGCCTCCTCGCGAGGCCGCGCCCCCCCACGACCACCATTCGCGCCTCGGAATGGCCGAGGATGTGGGCGTGATCGTGCTCGGTATTGGTCGTGTAGGCCGGCACGGTGATGCCGCCGGCACCCAGGATGGCGAGATCGGCGATGCACCATTCCGGCCGGTTCTCGGCGACCAGCATGACCCGGTCGCCGGTCTCGAGCCCGCGTGCCCGAAGGGCCCGTGCCACGAGGCCGGCCTCCTGCGCCGCCCGGCGCCAGGACCAGGGGCGGTAGACCCCGTCCCGCTTCTCCCAGAGGAAGGGATTCTCGCCCTCCGCCGCTGCCCGGGCCTCGAACATCGAGAGCAGGTTGGTCTCGGTGATGAACGTCGACATCCTTCTCCTGCGCTTCGCGCCCTTCGGGAACCTCCCGCGCTTCGCGCCCGGGGCGCGGGATCGGACGATCCGGCTCGACGCCTCGCCGCGACGGTTTCCCGGCCCGCTGGACCTGCATCCCGGGGCACATATATCTGGCATGTCCAGGCTGAAGGGAAGTTCGATGACGAAGGGCGAGCGGTTTCAGGCGACCGCCGACACGGCTGCCACCAGGACCGCGACGGCAATGCCTGCGGCGGCGCCCGGCTGGGATCTCTCCGACCTCTTCGCCGGCTTCGACGATCCGGCGATCGAGGCGACGCTCGTGGCCGCCGCCGATGAGGCCAGGGCCATCGCCCATGCCCATGCCGGCAGGCTCGCGAGCCTCGACGGCGACGGTCTCGCCGCCCTCGTCGAGCGCTACGAGGCGGTTCAGGAGAAGCTCGGCCGGGTCCACGCCTTCGCCTCGCTCAGCCACGCCGCCCACCGGGACGACGTCGAGGTGGGCCGCTTCTTCCAGGGCGTGCAGGAGCGGGTCAACGAGATCAACACGGAGCTCCTCTTCGTCACGCTGGAGCTCAACCGGCTGGAGGACGGCGCTCTCGAGGAGAGGATGGCGGCATCGCCGACGCTCGCGCGCTTCGCTCCCTGGCTCGCCGATGTCTGCGCCTTTCGCCCGCATCAGTTGTCGGACGAGATCGAGAAGGTGCTGCACGAGCGCTCGGTGACCGGCCGCAGCGCCTGGGTGCGCCTCTTCGACGAGAGCATGGCGGCGCTGCGCTTCCCCTTCCGGGGCGAGGAGCTGACCAGCGCCCAGGTCTTCGACAAGCTCTCGGCCAAGGACCGCGCGGTGCGCCGCGATGCCGCGACCGCGATCAGCGGTGTCCTGGAGAAGAACATCCGCCTCTGCGCGCGGATCACCAACACGCTGGTCAAGGACAAGGCCATCGAGGACGGCTGGCGCCACTTCGCCCGGCCGATCTCGTCGCGGAACCTCGCCAACCAGGTCGAGGACGAGGTGGTGGACGCGCTGATCGAATCGGTGCGTCGGGCCTATCCGCGTCTTTCGCATCGCTACTACGCGCTCAAGGCGCGCTGGATGGGGCTCGACGAGCTCGAGTTCTGGGACCGCAACGCGCCGCTCCCCGAGGACAGCGAGGAGCGGCGGAGCTGGGACGATGCAAAGGTCATCGTGCTCGATGCCTATCGGAGCTTCTCGCCCCGCCTCGCCGCCATCGTCGACCGCTTCTTCGAGCGCCGCTGGATCGACGCCGAGCTGCGCCCCGGCAAGGACAGCGGCGCCTTCTGCCACCCCGTGGTGCCGAGCGTTCACCCCTATGTGCTCATGAACTTCCAGGGCCGGGCGCGCGATGTCATGACGCTGGCGCACGAGCTCGGCCACGGCGTGCACCAGACGCTGGCGGCGGACCAGGGGCTTCTTCTGGCCGCCACCCCCCTGACGCTCGCCGAGACCGCCTCGGTCTTCGCCGAGCAGCTCACCTTCAGAGCCCTGCTCTCGCAGGCCAGGAGCCCGACCGAGCGTCGCGTGCTGCTCGCCGGCAAGGTCGAGGACATGCTGAACACGGTCGTCCGCCAGGTCGCCTTCTGCGAGTTCGAGCGGCGGGTGCACGACGCGCGGCGGCGGGCGGAGCTGACCCCGGACGAGCTCGGCGATATCTGGATGGCGGTGCAGAAGGAGAGTCTGGGCCCGACCTTCGTCTATCCGGACGCGTACCGGACCTATTGGAGCTACATCCCGCACTTCGTCCACGTGCCGTTCTACGTCTACGCCTATGCCTTCGGCGACTGCCTCGTGAACGCCCTCTACGCCCTCTACGAGAGGGCGCCCGAGGGCTTCGAGCCCCGCTATGTCGAGATGCTGCGCGCCGGCGGCACGCTGCGTCACAAGGAGCTTCTGGCGCCCTTCGGGCTCGATGCCGGCGACCCCGCGTTCTGGGATGGCGGGCTCGCGATCATCGAGGGCTTCATCGCCGAGCTCGAGCAGGAGCTGGAGGCGGGCCGGACGGCCGGCGTCGACGTGGCCGCCGGAGAGACCGCTTGAGCGATCGCCCCGACAGCAGCCGCCGGCGCGACAGCGAAAGCTCGCTCGGCGGCCGGTTTCGCCGCTACGCCCAGGTCTCGGGGACCATGGCGGGCCAGGCGGCGCGGCTCGCCGGGCGCCGGTTGACGGGCGGCACCGGCAGCAGCGCCGACCGGCTGGTGCACGCATCCGAGCTGCGCGAGGCCCTGGGAGGGCTCAAGGGTCCGCTCATGAAGGTGGCGCAGATGATGGCCACCATTCCGGAGGCGCTGCCGGCCGAGTACGCGGCCGAGCTCGCCCAGCTGCAGAGCAACGCTCCGCCGATGGGCCGGCCCTTCGTCCGCCGCCGGATGCGCGCCGAGCTCGGGCCGGACTGGGAAGGGCATTTTCTGGACTTCCCCCTCGACCCGGCGGCCGCCGCCTCGCTCGGCCAGGTGCACAAGGTGGTGCTGGCCGACGGAAGGACCGCCGCCTGCAAGCTGCAATACCCGAACATCGCCGCCGCCGTGGACGCCGATCTGACCCAGCTTCGGCTGATCTTCGCCCTCTACCGGCGCTACGACAGGGCGATCAAGCCGGACCGCATTTACGAGGAGATCGCGGCCCGCCTGCACGAGGAGCTCGATTACCGGCGCGAGGCGCGGAACATGGCGCTCTATACGGAGATCCTCGCGGGCGAGCCGCATGTCCACGTTCCCGAGGTGTTCAGCGAGCTCTCGACCGGCCGGCTGCTCACCATGTCCTGGCTCGACGGGGCCCGGCTCCTCGACTTCAAGCCCGCGCCGACCGAGACCCGCAACCGGCTGGCGCTCAACATGTTCCGCGCCTGGTACGTGCCCTTCTACGATTTCGGGGTGATCCACGGCGATCCGCATCTCGGCAACTACACGGTCCGCCCCGATCTCGACATCAACCTGCTCGACTTCGGCTGCATCCGCATCTTTCCGCCCCGTTTCGTCAAGGGCGTCATCGATCTCTTCTGGGCGCTCATGCGCAACGACCGGGACCTCGCGGTCGAAGCCTATGAATGCTGGGGATTTCGCGAGCTGACCGCGGAGGTGATCGACATCCTGAACGAATGGGCCGTCTTCCTCTACGGCCCCCTCCTGGACGACCGGGTGCGCCTGATCCACGAGACCGGCAGCGGCCGCCACGGGCGCGAGGTGGCGGGCAAGGTGCACCAGCGGCTGCGCGAGGCCGGCGGTGTCACCCCGCCGCGCGAGTTCGTCTTCATGGATCGCGCCGCCATCGGCCTCGGCTCGGTCTTCCTCCACCTCGATGCCGAGATCAACTGGCACCAGATGTTTTTGGAGCTGGTGGGCGATTTCGACGTGGACGCGGTGACCGCGCGGCAGGCCGCGGCGCTGGCGGCGCACGGGCTGGAGCAGCCGGAGTGAGCGACGGGTGCGGCGCTGCACGGCTGCCGGATCCGATCGAGGACTGCGGCGAAGGGGCTTCGAGCAGGCTCTGAGGGTCCGAACGGGTCGCATCGCAAGACGAATCGAAAAGGGCGCCCGGTGGAGCGCCCCTTCTCATCCTGCCTTGACCGGATCGTTCCGGCCCGGGCTCACACCTCGTCGCGTTCGGCCCGCTTGCGCATCAGCTTGCGGTAGCGGCGGATCGCCTCGGCCTTCTCGCGGGCGCGGCGCTCGGACGGCTTCTCGTAGTGCCGCCGCATGCGCATTTCCCGATACAGGCCCTCGCGCTGCATCTTCTTCTTCAGCGCGCGGAGCGCCTGATCGACATTGTTGTCACGCACCTGGACTTCGACGATGACCGTTCTCCCGTGCTGGCTCGCCCTGACCCCGGTCACGATCGCCAGGACGACAAAAAGGGTTCCCTCCCCGAAGGGAGGATCGGTTGGATAGCGGAAAAGAGCCTTCCGGACAAGGGGGCCGGCGGTGCAGGGCGCTACTCCGGTGCCTCGCCCGCCGTCCTTTCCCCATCCATTTCGGCTCATGGCCTTTTCGACGGCGGCAGCACAATTACCTATTCTCCATGACGTTGCGCAAGATCGCCCTGCTGGGCCACCCCATCCTGCTCGAGCCGGCCCGGCCGGTCGCGGACCCGACCGATCCGGCGATCCGGGGCCTGATCGCCGACATGGTCGAGACCCTGGTCGACGCGCGGGGCCTCGGTCTCGCCGCTCCCCAGGTTCACGCCGGCCGCCGGATCATTCTGGCACTGGAGCCGGTCGACGGTTCGGTCGATCGCGCGGACCGGCCGCTCGTGCTGGTCAACCCGGTGCTCACCCCGCTCGGCGACGAACGCGAGGCCGCCTTCGAGGGCTGCCTCTCGATCCCGGGGCTGCGCGGCCTCGTGCCGCGTCATCGAAAGGTCGGCCTCGAGGCCCTGGACGAGGCGGGCCGGCCGGTCGAGCGCGAGGCGGAGGGGCTCTTCGCCCGCATCCTGCAGCACGAGGTCGATCACCTGGACGGCATCCTCTATCTCGATCGCCTCCTTTCGCCCCGCCATCTCGCCTTCGACAGCGAGGTGGCGCGACTGACCGCCCATCTCGACGAGCAGGCAGCCGGGGCCGGCGCCCGCCCTCAGGAGTGAGCCATGACCAAGCCCGCCAGCGACGAGCCCGCATCCCGTCCCCGCGCCGACCGCGCCTTGAGCGCTCCCTGTGAGGAGGATGGCGTGAACGGAGCGCCGGACGGCGACGCCGTCGCCGGGCGGGTGGCGCAGAAGGACGCGCTTTTCGAGGCGTCCTTGATCCATGCGGCGTTCGACGGCTGGAGCCGCCGCACGCTCTTCCAGGCGGCGAGCGATCTCGGCATCGACCGGACCACCGCCCTTCGCCTCTTCCCGAAGGGCGGCGACAGCCTGCTCGCCTGGCTCGACGATTGGGCCGACAGACGGATGCTCGAGGCGGCCGATCCCTCCGCCCTCGCCAGCCTGCCCGTCCGCCAGCGTATCGCCAGGCTGATCCGCTGTCGTCTCGAGGTGCTCGAGGAGCACAAGGAGGCGCTTCGCCGTGCCACGGTGGCGCGCGGCACGCCCCGCAACCTCGTCGGCGGCGGCCGCGCCTTCTGGCGCACCCTCGACCGCATCTGGGAGGCGGCCGGCTTCGGCGGCGCCGGGCAGAGGCGGAGCCCGAGCTACTACAGCCGTCGCGCGACCCTCGGGGCGGTCCTCGCCTCGACCTTCCTCTACTGGCTCGAGGATACCTCGCCCGGCCACGACGAGACCTGGCGTTTTCTCGACCGGCGGATCGAGGACGTGATGCGTTTCGGCAAGCTCAGCGGCAGGCTCCAGGGGTTTCTCGAGAGGCTTCCGGGCGCCCGGCTGATGCGGGCGGGGCGGCGGCGCCGAGCGCCGGTCAGTAGGGCAGGATGATGTCGAGCACCTGGGCGCCGTAGCGCGGCTGCTGGACGTCGGTGATCTGGCCCCGGCCGCCATAGCCGACCCGAAGCTCGGCGATCTTGTCGTGGCTGATGGTGTTCTGCGGCGTGATGTCCTCGGGCCGGACGATGCCGGCGATGGAAATCTCGCGGACCTCGAAGTTCACCCTGATCTCCTGCTTGCCGTCGATCACCATGTTGCCGTTGGGCAGGACCTGGGTGATGATCGCCGCGATGTTGAACTGGATGGACTCCTCCCGGTTGGTGCCGCCCTGGCCCTGGTTCGACATGTCGCTCGAGGCACCTACGAGGGCACTCGGATCGACGGCGGACGGGAAGATCTTGTCGAGCTTGGTCTCGAAGCCGAAGATGTTCGGCACGCCGAGCTGATCCGAGTTGGCGCGGCTGCGCGTGCTCTTGCTCTTCAGCTCGGCGCGGTCGTCGATCACCACGCTCACGGTCATGAGATCGCCCACGCGCCGCGCCCGCTGGTCGCGGAAGAAGCCTCTCGCCCCTTCGCGCCAGAGCGAGTTGGCGCCGGCGCTGCGGTTCTCCTCGGGCGGCGGCATCGGCACCGAGACGGCCTGGTAGCCCGGCCGCTCGACCGGATTCTCGACC
Source organism: uncultured Geminicoccaceae bacterium (assembly GCA_964402505.1). GTDB lineage: Bacteria > Pseudomonadota > Alphaproteobacteria > Geminicoccales > Geminicoccaceae > SLRI01. Next base: position 78,961 of record CAYOCP010000019.1, on the reverse strand, counting down.
GGCTGCAGGGGCGGAGGCTTGCCGACCTGCCCGAGACGATCGAGCGTGTTGCAGCCGGCGAGCCAGAGCAGGCCCAGCAGCAGGACGAGGATCGGCCGCGCGGTCATCTCGAGGCTCCCGGCCGGCCGGCGATCTCGACCAGCCGCGGGCCGGTCACCCGGGCGGCGAGACGCCGCTCGCTGTCGATATTGGCGACCTGGACGACGCTGCCGAGGCCACCATCCTCGAGGGCGCGGGCCAGGGTCACGAGCTCGATCCCGGGTGCCCGGTAGCGGAGCTCGACCGTTTCGCCGCGCCGCACCAGCCGCACCGGCTGGATGTCGGCCTGACGGATCGGCCGGCCGGCGGCGAGCCGGCGGCGTGCCTCGATGCCGTCGAGCGCCTCGAGCGGCCCCAGCACATCCGCCCGGAGCAGCCGGGCCGGCACCAGGGTCGGCTCCAGCCATGCCGGATCGAGCCTTTCGCCCGCCGCCACCGGCCGCATCGGCACCATCACCTCGGTCATGACCCGGGCGCGGCCGCCGATGCCGAGAACGCGCTGCTCGCCCGTCTCGAGCCGCACCAAGAGGCCGCCCGTGAAGCGCTCGCTGCGCGCGTCGAAGCGCAGCTCGACGAGATCGAGGCCGGCCTCGCTCGAGGCCGGGTTCGCGAGCGGCAGGCTCGGTGCCGTGAAGCTGATCTCGAAACCGTCGCCCTCCGGCGGCAGCGCCGCCTCGACCAGAGCGGCCAGCCGGGCCTGCGTGAGCGGCTCGCCCGGCGCCAGCCAGGCAGCGGCGAGGGCAGGCGTGGCCGAAAGGAGGGCGGCGAGCCAGAGGAGGAGCGGCACCGGCCGAAAGGCGGCGTCGCGCATCATGCCGAGGGACCCGGTCATCGCAGCTGCGTCACCGTCATCATCATCTCGTCCGATGCCGAGATCACCTTGGAGTTCATGTCGTAGGCGCGCTGGGCGGTGATCAGGCTGGTGATCTCCTGCACCGGATTGACGTTGGAGCTCTCGAGAAAGCCCTGCAGCACCGTGCCGTAGCCGGCCGTGCCGGGCGTGGCGAAAGCGGCACCGCCCGAGGCCTCGGTTTCGAGAAAGAGATTGTCGCCGACCGCCTCGAGCCCCGTCGGGTTGACGAAGGTGGCGAGCTCGAGCTGGCCGAGGTCGCGCAGGGCGACCTCGCCCTCGATCTTGGCGGTCACCATGCCGTCGGCATTGACCGAGACCTCCACCGCGTCGGGCGGCACGACGATGCCGGGACTCACGGGATAGCCATCGGCGGTGACGATCTCGCCGTCCGGGCTGAGCTGGAAATTGCCGGAGCGCGTATAGCCGAGCTCGCCGCTGGGCAGCTCGACGATGAAATGACCCTGGCCCTGGATCGCGATGTCGAGGCGGTTCTCGGTGTTGACGAGGTTGCCCTGCTCCATCACGCGGTAGATCGACGCCGTCTTGACGCCGAGCCCGACCTGCACGCCCGCCGGCACGATCGTTCCGTCCTGCGACGAGGCGGAGCCGCCGCGCCGCAGCGTCTGGTAGAGCAGGTCCTGGAACTCCGGCCGCGAGCGCTTGAAGCCGGTCGTCGTCATGTTGGCGATATTGTTGGAGATGACCTCCACGTTGAGCTGCTGGGCCATCATGCCGGTGGCGGCGACGCTCATCGAGCGCATGGCGAACTCCTCCATGAATGCGGGCCCGCGCCCGACGTCCCGATCATCGGCTCAACCCTGCCCGGCGGCGTCGATGACCCGCCGCACCAGCTCGTGGTGGGTTTCCAAGAGGCGCTGCGTCGACTGGAAGGCGCGGACGGTCTCCATCATCCGGGTCATCTCGAGCACCGGCTGGACGTTGGATCGCTCGATCCGGCCTTGTGCGATGTCCGGCATCGGCACCGGCTCCGGCGCCTGGTCGGCGCGCAGCAGGCCGTCGCCCTCACGCCGGAGCCCGGCCTCGTCGGCGAACCGCACGAGGCCGATCCGGCCGAGAATGCCCTGGGCGGTCGAGACCGTGCCGTCGCGCGCGATCTCGATCGGCCCGCTGCCCTGCGGCACCACCAGCGTGCCGCCACCCTCGTCGAGCAGGGCGTGGCCGCCACTGGTGGCGATCTCGCCGGCGGCACCCATGACGAAATGGCCGCCCCTCGTGTAGCGGGGACCGCCCGGCGTCTCGACCGAGAAGTAGCCTTCGCCGTTGATCGCGAGATCGAGCGGGTTGCCGGTGGCCTCGATCGTTCCCGCTGCCGGATCCCTGACGAGGCCGGCATCCCGGACGAACGCCACGCGGCCGGGCTTGCCGGCCCGCTCGAGCGCCTGCTCGAACAATACCTGCTCCCTCTTGAATCCGTCCGTGTTCATGTTGGCGATGTTCTCCGCCACCACCGCCATCCGGCGCTCGAGGGCGACCTGCCGGCTCAGGGCGACGTAGCTGGTATTGTCCATTCGAACCGATCTCTTCTGGGGCATGCGGCACGTATCGCCGAAACCCATGCATGCCTCGTGCCAACACGAAAAGGACGCGAGCACCGGCTCGCCGCCCGGTTTCCATGCGGCCCGGCAGGCGGAACCCGGCAGAGATGACCCGGCATTTCCTGCCGGGTCGGCAGTCCAAGGCGGCAAGGTTTCGTTAAGGAATGGCGGCTAAGAAGGGCGGTGGAACAGATGCCGAGGACGGATACGGGCATGGCGGACGAAGTGACGGGCGACGCGGCGGCGGAGACGGAGGCGAAGCCGAGGTCGGGCAGGCGGAAGCTCCTGGTTCTGGGCGGCGTCGACTTCGTGCTGCTCCTCGGGCTCGCGGGCGGTGGTGCCTGGTATGCCGGCTTCCTCGGCGGTCACCCGGGGGCGGAGGAGGCCCTGGCGCAGGCGGCAGCCGCCGAGGGCCATGAGGCATCGGGCCATGGCGGCGCCGGCCATGGCGGCGGACCGCCCGGCGAGGTCGTCTTCGTCGACATGCCCGACGTCCTGGTCAACCTGCAATCCGGCGGTCAGCGGCTCCGCTTTCTCAAGCTCCGGGCGGCACTCGAGGTCGCGAGCGACGAGGTGGCGGCCAGGATCGAGAGCCTGATGCCCCGGATCATGGACGGCTTCCAGCTCTATCTGCGAGCCCTGACGGTCGACGAGGTGAACGGTGCCGGAGGGATGCAGCGGCTCAAGGAGGAGCTCGCGATGCGCGTCAATCTCGCGGTTCAGCCGAGCCGGATCGACGATGTGCTCGTCAAGGAGATGCTGGTCCAATAGCGGAGCCGCGACGATGGCGGACAGGGGAAAGCGGGGGCTCGGCGCCCGGGCGCCGGTGCCATCGGCTCCGACGCCAGGAGCAGCCGGGGGCGGGCGATGAGCGGCCAGGCGGCCATGCCGGACGACGAGCCGGACGTGCAGATCAGCGAATGGGCCGGGGACGGCCTTGACGATGAAGGCGATGCGTCGTCGTCCAAGGCCAGGTCCGGGAGCGCCAGCCGGGTCCTCGACCAGGACGAGATCGACAGCCTGCTCGGCACCACCCAGGACAAGGACGAGGACGAGCGCCAGGGCATTCTGGCGCTCATCAACTCCAACGACGTCACCTATGAGCGTCTGCCGATGCTCGAGGTGGTGTTCGATCGGCTCGAGCGCATGCTGACCACGAGCGTGCGCAACTTCACCTCCGAGAATGTCGACATCAACCTCGACAACATCACCGCCCAACGCTTCGGCGACTATCTGAACTCGGTGCCGCTGCCGGCGATGATCGCCGTCTTCAAGGCGGTCGAATGGGACAATTTCGGCCTCGTCACCGTCGACAGCCCGATGATCTACTCCATCGTCGACGTGCTGCTCGGCGGTCGCCGCGGCACCGTGCCGATGCGCATCGAGGGACGGCCCTACACCACCATCGAGACGTCGCTGGTGGAGCGGCTGATCCGGCTGGTGCTGCAGGACCTGAGCAGTGCGTTTCAGCCGGTCACCGATGTCCATTTCCGCTTCGAGCGCATGGAGACCAACCCGCGCTTCGCCGCCATCGCCCGGCCGGGCAATGCCTGCATCGTCTTCAAGATGCGCATCGACATGGAGGATCGGGGCGGCACCATCGAGTTCCTGGTGCCCTACGCCACGCTCGAGCCGGCGCGCGACCTGCTCCTGCAGATGTTCATGGGCGAGAAGTTCGGCCGGGATTCCATCTGGGAGAGTCACCTCGCCCGCGAGATCTGGGTGACCGATGTCGAGCTCGAGGCGGTCCTCGAGGTGCAGACGGTGAGCCTCGCCTTCGTTGCCGGGCTCGAGGTCGGCTCGGTCCTGCAGCTGCGCTCGAAGCCGGAGACGGACATCGTGCTGCGCTGCGGGCAGATCGGGATGCTGCGCGGCAAGGTCTGCCAGCGCGGTGACACCATGTGTGTCCAGGTGGAGGAGAGGATCGACCGTCCGGGGAGGCGCGCCGATGATTGACGTGGCCCTGCAGGTCGTGCTCGTCGTCCTCCTCCTCCTGACCATCACCTGGTGCGTGATCGTCCACCTTCGCCTGCGCCGGCTGCGGACCGACGGCAATGAGATGCAGGCGTTCGTCGAGGCGCTGGGCGAGGCGACCGCCAGGGCCGAGGCGACCATCCGGATGATGCGCGAGACCGGCCACGAGCTCGAGAGCAAAGGCCTGGGCCGGGAGAGCCAGGCGCGCGAACGCGGCAGCGAGCTCGGCCGGCTGATCGAGAAGGCCACGCGCGTCACGAGGCGCCTCGAAGCGGCTCTCGAGGAGGGCACCGGGCGGGTCGCCGAGCTGCGCACCCTGGACGAGCGTGGCAGCGAGGAGCACCGGCGCCCGCCGGTGCCGACGCCGGCAGACCGACCGCCCAATGGACCGAAAGGGGCGGCAGGTGCCCGCCCCTCCACGGGCGGGAACGGCAGGCCCGAGAAGCGGCTCGACGGGCTCTTGCACGGCGAGCTTCTCGAGGCGCTGCAGGCGCTTCGATGATGGCTCCGCCACAGCCGCTCATCCGAGGGACGGTGCGGCACGCGCGGCGCCTCCTGCGGCGGATGCTGGCGGCTCTGCCGGGCCGGCTCGGCGCCCCAGGGCGGTTTCCGCTGCTGCCGGCGACGGCGGCTGTTGCCGGCCTCGCACTCGTTGTCCTGGCGACGGATCTCTTTTCGGACCTGCAGAAGGCGAACGGCACGCCGGCGGGCGAGAATGCCCGAAATGCCGGAGGATCGCCCGGGTTCGCCGACAAGGGTGTTCCGCCCGCGCCTTCGGCCTTCGACTGGGAGACGGTCGAGCCCGCGGCTGGACCCGACGCTTCCGTTGCGCCGCCACGCGGCACGGCCCCGACCGACACGCCCGAGCTCCCGGCGCCCACCAGTCTGCCACCGGTTCCGCCGGCGCCGCCCGAGCTCGCCGATGTCGCGCTCGAGCTGCAGCAGCGGCGCGAGCAGCTGCTCGAGCTGGAAGCGCGGCTCGCCATCCGCGAGGCGGGGTTGCGCACGGCGGAGGCCGGCCTCGCCGCCCAGCTCGATCGCCTCGAGGCGCTGCGTGGCGAGCTGCAGGCGCTGGTCGGCATGGCCAATGACGAGGAAGAGGCGCGCCAGCAGCAGCTGGTCAAGGTCTACGAGAGCATGCGCGCCAAGTCCGCAGCCCAGATCTTCGACCGGCTCGACCTCGCCGTGCTCCTGCCGGTCGCCAAGAGGATGAAGGAGGCGAAGATGGCGGCCATCCTGGCGGCCATGGATCCCGGCCGGGCGCGGATCGTGACGACCGAGCTCGCCCGGGAGCAGAACCTTCCGACGCTTCCCTGAAGGGTCCGGCCGTGCCCGGCGCGCGTCCAGCGGACGACCCTTCGCTCCGGAAGGTTCGTGGCCGATGGCGCGAAACTCCCGCTGCCGCTCGTCCGCTCCGCTGGTCAGGCGCCTCCTCGGAAAGCAGCCGTGGCCCGCGCGCGTCGGCGCCGGCTCCGGGCGAGGGGACGGGCCGCCCGGCTGCGCGACCATCGCAAGGGCCGGTCGACGCGCGCCCGAGCCGGGGCCGGCGAGCTCAGCGGATCACGGCCGCCCGGGCGAGGCGGCACGACACCGGCCCGACGCTGGCCCGAAATGGCCTTCGCCGCCGCTTTTTTTTGGACCTCTGGGTCCCCGCCCGTCCCGGGCGGTGCCGGTCATGAACCCTTCTTGGACGGGCTTTCGGGCTCGCGCATCGCCGGACGGCTCGGGCAAGGCCGGCCGCACGGCGGGCACCGGGAGGGCGCGAGGGACGGGCGGCTGAGGCGCCCGAGGCCATGCGGGCAAATGATGCGCTTGCAGCAGCTTCTTTCGCGGGGAACGATGATGGCACCGGGAGGGACGGGACGGCAGACCGGTTCCGGGCGGTGCCGGTCATGCCGTTCGCCTCGCCGGGCCCTTCGAGGTGGCGCATGACGCGGCGGGCCTGCGCGTCCCTCGACACGGGCCGGCCGACCGCGCAGCCGGCGATTCGGGCGCGCCCACCTCGAACTCGGCCCGCGGCTTTCAGGCGAGGGCCGGGTGGAGGCGCCGAGAAATTGCAGGCCGCCTGGAGGAAGCCGCCGATGGCGGGCTCCGCTGGGGCGATGTCGCAAGAGGCACGGCCAGCGATCCTCTCGTCATCGAGCGTCTTCACCGAGCCGTTCGCCATCGCCCGCCGGCAGGCGCCCGATCCGCTGCGTCGTGCCGAGCCTGTCCGGGAGCTCGAAGGTCAGGCCCTCCGCCCGGCCAAATGGCGGGGAGGGGCTGGCGGAGCACGGAGGGCGTCGCCCGCGAGGCGGCGGCCGAAGGCGGTGCGAAGCGAATTAGTGGTGTCCAGGATCTTCTGCAAAATGGCGTTCATCGCCGGTGGGGGCGATGCTCCCGGGGATCGGTCGGCGGGTGCGATGGGCCGGCCAACGCGGCGCCGGCTGCCAGCTTTCGAGGGCGAGAAGCCGCCCCCCATCTGGCCGTGCGGCGCCCACACCACCCTCGATGTGGCGCGGGATCGCGCCGCGGACGCTGGTCCGGCTCGAGAGGCGCGGATGCGGGCGTGTCCCCGGTGATGGTGTAGCTGCCGGCGGTCATCGGCGGTTCTTCGGTAAGGTCTGGTTGCGGAGCCAACCTGAACCGGAGCACCGAACCGATGACCAACGAGATGATGGCCCTTCAGGGTCTATTGGAGAAGACGTCCGACGCTGACCTCTTGCGCGAGATGCTGGGCTTTGCGGCCGAGCGGCTGCCTCCCGGGCCTGCTGGCCCGGGCTGCTTCGCAGTCGGCCTCGGCGGCGCCGCTGCCCGCCGAGGGAGCTCGAGGTCGGTGGCAAGACTGGCGCTGGCTGGGGCGAGAAGAGCCCGGACCGGCTGGCGCAGCGCAACGGCTATCGCGATCGGGTCTGGGAGACGCGGGCCGGGACCGTCGAGCTGCGCATTCCGAAGTTGCGCAAAGGTTCGTATTTTCCGGGATTTCTGGAGCCGCGGCGGTTGGCGGAGAAGGCGCTGACGGCGGTCATTCATGAGGCCTACATCCAGGGCGTGTCGACGCGATCGGTCGACGAGCTGGTCAAGACGCCCTCCAGGGCCTGCTGGCCCTGTCCCTTCCAGGGATCGGATCAAAGGCCTCCTGGCCTTCGATGGCATGGGCGGCATCTCGAAGAGCCAGGTCTCCAGGCTCTGTCAGAAGATCGACGAACGCGTCGCCGGCGCTCACCCGAAAGCCGATGAAAGACCAGAAGGCCTTTCATCCGATCTTCGAAGGCGACGCGGCCAGCAGGCCGCGGAGGGAAACATCATGAAAACGTCTCCAACAGGCTCCGAGGCCGAGGAACGTCGCTTGCACCGGCGATCGCGGGATCGCGCAACCGCCTCACCGGGTGATGGGGCCGCTCCGGCTTCCGCCGGACGCCCCAGCGCCGCCTCGACCGTGCAATCGATCGTCCGGTCCGCTCGGGCGCTCAGTCCCCGAGCTCTACCTCGAGCCCCGCGCCGGCCAGGGCCTCCTGCAGCGCCGTCCTGCAGGCCAAAAGCCCTTCCCGCGAGAGCGCCTCGGCCCGGCCGACCAGCACGGCCTGGGTGTTGGAGGCCCGAAGCAGCCACCAGCCGTCGTCCTGTCGCACCCGCACGCCATCAGTCAGGTCGACATCCGCACCCGTCGCCTCGAGCCGTTGCCGGACCGACCGGATCGTCTCGAGCTTCCGCTCCTCCGGGCAGTCGAAGCGCAATTCCGGCGTGTTGTGGAGGTTCGGCATCCCGTCCCGGATCGCCTCGAGCGTGCGCTCGTCCCGGGCCAGGATGTCGAGCAGCCTGATCGCCACGTAGAGCGCGTCGTCGTGGCCGTAGAACCCGTCCTCGTAGAAGATGTGGCCGCTCATCTCGCCCGCCAGGGGTGCGCCGGTCTCGACCATCTTGCTCTTGATCAGCGAATGGCCGGTCTTCCACATCAAGGGCCTGCCACCCCTTCGGGCGATGTCGTCGAAGAGCGCCTGGCTCGCCTTGACATCGGCGATGATCACCGAGCCGGGCCGCCGCTCGAGCAGGTCGGCGGCCAGAATCTGCAGGATCTGGTCGCCGGCGATGATCCGCCCCCGGCCGTCCACCACGCCGATCCGATCGCCGTCCCCGTCGAAGCCGATGCCGATCTCGAAGCCGCCGGTGCGGACCTCCTCGATCAGGTCGACGAGGTTGGCGGCCACGGTCGGATCGGGATGATGGTTGGGAAAATGCCCGTCCACGTCGGCGAAGAGGCAGGCATGCCGTCCCGGCAGGCGCGACGCGAGCGCCTCCATGACGGGCCCCGCCGCCCCGTTGCCCGCATCCCACACCACGTCGATCGTCCGCCCACCCCGATAGTCGGCGAGCAGCCGCTCGACATAGGCGTCCCTGATGTCGGCGGTCTCCATCCGGCCGGTGCCGCTCTCGAGCCGGCCCGCGGCCGCCAGCGCACCGAGCTCCTGAATGCGCTCGCCGAAGAACGAGGCCCGGCCCAGCATCATCTTGAAGCCGTTGTAGTCGGGCGGGTTGTGCGAGCCCGTCACCTGGATGCCGCCATCGGTCTCCAGGTGATGGACGGCGAAATAGAGCATCGGCGTCGGTCCCATGCCGATGTCGACCACGTCGACGCCGGCAGCCCGGAGCCCCTCGGCCAGCGCCGCCGCCAGCTCGGGCGAGCTCAGCCGCCCGTCGCGGCCGACGGCCACGCGCCGGCCGCCCTCGCCTCGGACCATGCTGCCGAAGGCGCGGCCGATCGCCCTGGCGTCGGCGGGATGCAGCGTGTCGCCGACGATGCCGCGGATGTCGTACTCGCGCAGGATGGTCGGGTCGAAGTCGTGGCGATCGGACAAGGTGCAGGGGTTCCCTCGGATGGTGCTCGGCTCAGCCGGCCGGCGTCGCGGCCCGGCCGATGCCCGTATAGGCGAAGCCGGCCTGGGTCACCTGCAGCGGGTCGAAGATGTTGCGCAGGTCGATCAGCACCGGCTGGCGCATCTCGTCGTGCAGCCGGGCGAGGTCGAGGCCGCGAAAGACGTTCCACTCGGTGAGCACGACGAGCGCGTCGGCGTGCCGTGCCGCGTCGTAGGGGCCCGGGCACCACTCGATCTCCGGCAGGAGCGCTTCGGCCTCGCGCATGCCTTCGGGATCGAAGGCCTGGACCCTCGCCCCCTCGGCGCGCAGCGCCGGCAGGATCACGAGGCTCGGGCTGTCGCGCATGTCGTCGGTATTAGGCTTGAAGGTGACCCCCAGGATGCCGATCGTCTTGCCGGCGACGGAGCCGCCGCAGGCATCGACGATCTTGCGCACCATGCGCCGCTTGCGTCCTTCGTTGACGTTGACCACGGTCTCGATGATGCGCAAGGGGCTGTCGTACTGCTCGCCGCTGCGCAGGAGCGCCAGCGTGTCCTTGGGAAAGCAGGACCCGCCATAGCCCGGCCCCGAATGCAGGAACTTGCGGCCGATCCGCCCGTCCAGCCCCATGCCCTTGGCGACCTGCTGCACGTCGGCGCCGACCTTCTCGCAGAGATCGGCCATCTCGTTGATGAAGGTGATCTTGGTGGCGAGGAAGCTGTTGGTCGCGTACTTCACGAGCTCCGCCGTCTCGAGCGTCGTGAACATGATCGGCGTCTCGATCAGGTTGAGCGGCCGGTAGGCATTGGCCAGAAGGTCGCGCGCCCGCTCGCTCTCGACGCCGCAGACCACCCGGTCGGGCCTGAGGAAATCCTCGATCGCCGAGCCCTCGCGCAGGAACTCGGGATTGGAGGCGACATCGATCTCGAGGTCCGGCCGCTTGCTGCGAAAGAGCCGCTGCAGCCGGCGTCCGGTGCCGACCGGGACGGTCGACTTGGTCACCACCACCGTCGGCCCTTCCAGCGCTGCCGCGATCTTCTCGGCGGCGGCGAAGACGTAGGTCAAATCGGCATGGCCGTCGCCGCGGCGGGTCGGGGTGCCGACGGCGATGAAGACGGCCTCGCTCTGCCGCACCGCCGCCTCGAGGTCGGTGGTGAAGCTCAGCCGGCCGGCCTCCTTGTGCCGCGCGACGAGCGCGTCGAGGCCGGGCTCGAAGATCGGTATCCGGCCTTCCTCGAGCATGGCGATCTTGCGCTCGTCCTTGTCGACGCAGATCACGTCGAGCCCGAACTCGGCGAAGCAGGCGCCGGACACGAGACCGACATAGCCGGTACCGATCATCGCGATACGCATTTCAGCACTCCTTGGGCCGGGCCCGGCGGGCCTTGCGGCTCAGCGATATTGATCGAGAACCGCGGCGAAATCCGCGGCGAGGTCCGGCCGGGCCAGGGCCGTGGCGACGACGGCCTCGAGATAGCCGAGCTTGTCGCCGCAATCGAACCGTCGGCCGGAGAAGCGATAGCCGAAGAAGGGCTGGGCGCCGATCAGCCTCTGCATGGCATCGGTGAGCTGAATCTCGCCGCCGGCGCCGATCTCGTGGCGGTCGAGATGGGTGAAGACGGCGGCATCGAGAATGTAGCGGCCGATCACCGCATAGCGGGAGGGGGCGGCCTCGGGCGCCGGCTTCTCGACCAGCCCCTTGACCTCGACGAGAGCACCCTCCTCGCGGCCGGGATCGACGATGCCGTAGCGGGCCGTGTGCTCCCGCGGCACCTCCATCACGGCCACGAGGTTGCCGCCGGTCTCGGCATGGGCCTTCGCCATCTGCGCCATGCAGGGGGTCTCGGCATGGATCAGGTCGTCGACCAGCACGACGCCGAATGGCTCGTCGCCGATCATCCGCCGCGCGCACCAGACCGCGTGGCCGAGGCCCCTGGCCTCCTGCTGGCGGGTCAGGAGCACGGTTCCGGGCTGCGGCACGTCGGTCTCGAGGCCGCGCAGCACGTCGTCCTTGCCCTTGGCCGCCAGGGCCTCGAAGAGCTCGACGGCGCGATCGAAATGGTCCTCGATGATGGTCTTGCCGCGGCCGGTGACGAAGATGAAGGTTTCGCAGCCGGCGGCCGCCGCCTCCTCCACCGCGTACTGGATGATCGGCTTGTCGACGACCGGCAGCATCTCCTTGGGCAGCACCTTGGTCGCCGGCAGCATGCGCGTGCCGAGGCCGGCAACCGGAAACACCACTTTCTTGATAGCCGTCATCCGTTCTCCTTGCGGCGCCCGCCGAAAATCCCGATGAGCCGAGGTCGAGAGGCGACCTCGGGCCGTCATCCTGACCGACACGCGCGCTTCGGCCCTTCTACCCAGCCCCGAGGCTTTGCTGCAAGGCCGGCGCGGCCGGAAGCCGCGCCACCCATGCAGCGGAGGTGAAACTACCTCGGCTTTCTTAGGTTCCGGTTAATGCCGGCGTGGCGGCCAACTTGCCGCTGCTCGCGGATTGTGGCTGTATGCGCGCCGTTTCGTCCCGATCCCGATCCGCATCATCCAGCCGAAGGCTCCCCACATGACCCGTCTGTTGCGTTTTGGCCTCGCCCTTGCGCTCGTTCTCGGCACGGCCGGCGCGGCCGCGGCCCAGGAAGATCCGGTGGTTGCCAAGGTGGGCGACACCGAGTTCCACCGGAGCGACCTCGAACGAAGCTACCAGGAGCTGCCCGAGCAGTTCCGGCAGATGCCGATCGAGGCCATCTACGACCCGCTGCTCGACCGGCTGATCGACGGCCAGCTTCTGCTCGAGAAGGCCGAGGCCGAGGACCTCGCCGGCGATCCGGATGTCGAGGCGGCGATCGCCCGGGCCCGGGCGGATGTGCTGCGCCAGACGCTGATCGAGCGCGCGGTCGCCGCCGCCACCGACGAGGCGGCGCTCAAGGCCGCCTACGAGGAGCGTGCGAGCCAGCCGGATTTCGCCGTCGAGGAGGTGACGGCACGGCATATTCTGGTCAAGACGGAGGAGGAGGCGGAAGCCGTCATCGCCGAGCTCGATGCCGGCGCCGACTTCGCGGAGCTTGCCAAGGAGCGCTCGACCGATCCGGCCGCGTCGCGCGGCGGCGAGCTCGGCACCTTCCGCCGCGGTGCGATGGTCCCCGAGTTCGAGGCCGCCGCCTTCGCCCTCGAGCCCGGCACCTACAGCAAGGAGCCGGTGCAGACGCAGTTCGGCTATCACGTCATCATGGTGGACGCCAAGGAGAAGGTCGACCCGAGCTTCGAGGAGATGGAGCCGGAGCTGCGGGCCGAGCTGGCCCGGAAGGCCGTCGAGGACCTTCTGGCCCAGGTCCGCGAGGGTGCCGAGGTGGAGCGCTTCAACATCGACGGGACGCCGCGCGAGTAGGCCGAACGCCCGGCCCGGCGCAGCCTCCATGTCCAAGCCCCTGCAGCCCTCGCCGCTCGCGCCGCCGAGGCCGGCCGCGCCGGCATCCGTGGCCGGCGCCCGTTTCGCCACGACGGCCGCCGGCATCCGCTACGCCGGCCGGTCCGATCTCCTGCTGATCGAGGTCGCCTCGGGCAGCACCATCGCCGGGGTCTTCACCCGCTCGCTCACGGCCGGCCATCCGGTCCTCTGGTGCAGGCGGGCGCTGGCGATGGGCCTCGAGCAGGGCGGGAACGCGCGGGCGGTCCTCGTCAATGCCGGCAACGCCAATGTCTGCCGGGGTGCCGAGGGCGATGCCGCCGTGGCCCGCGAGGTGGCGGCGGTGCAGGCGGCCCTCGGCTGTGCCGCCCACGAGGTCCTCGTCGCTTCGACCGGCGTCATCGGCGAGCGCCTCGCGGTCGAGCGGATCGAGCGGGCTGTTCCGGAGCTCGTCGCCGGGCTTCGCGCGGACGGGATCGAGGCGGCGGCCCGCGCCATCATGACCACCGACACCTTTCCCAAATGGGCCTCGGCCACGGCCACGCTCCACGGCCGAAAGGTCACCATCACCGGCATCGCCAAGGGCTCGGGCATGATCGCTCCCGACATGGCGACCATGCTGGCCTTCGCCGTGACCGATGCCGCCATCCCGGCTCCCGTGCTGCAAATCCTCCTGGGCCGGGCGACCGACCGCTCCTTCAATGCGACGACGGTGGACGGCGACACCTCGACCTCGGACACGCTCCTGCTGCTGGCGACGGGTCGAGCCGGCAACGCGGCGCCCGGGAACGCCGACGATCCCGCCCTCGCCGGCTTCGCCGACGCCCTCGATCGGGTGATGATCGATCTGGCGCAGCAGGTGGTGCGGGACGGCGAGGGGGCGCAGAAGCTCATCGAGATCGCCATTGCCGGCGCCGCCGACGACGCGGCAGCGCGCCGCATCGGCCTCACCGTCGCCAACTCGCCCCTCGTCAAGACGGCGATCGCCGGGGCGGATGCCAATTGGGGGCGGATCGTCATGGCCGTCGGCAAGGCCGGCGAGGCGATCGATCCGAAGCTGCTCGGTGTCGCCTTCGGCGGGCACGAGGTGGCGCGAGCGGGGGCCGCCGTTGCCGATCTCGACGAGGCGCCGGTCGCGGCCCACCTGGCGGGCCGGGAGATCCGCATCGACATCGAGGTCGGCGGCGGGCCGGGCCGGGCCACCGTCTGGACCTGCGATCTGACCCACGGCTACATCGACATCAACGCCGACTACCGGAGCTGAGCCGGGTGGCCGCATCGCAAGGGGGCGCGGCGGGAGCGCTGCCGATCGTCCTGGTCGCCGCCGTGGCGCTGATCGACCGGGACCACCGGGTGCTGGTCGCGACCCGGCCCCGAAGCAAGAGCATGGCCGGGCTCTGGGAGTTTCCGGGCGGCAAGCTCGAGCCCGGCGAGACGCCGGAGGCCTGCCTGATCCGCGAGCTCGAGGAGGAGCTCGGCATCGTCACGCGCACGGCCTGCCTCGCACCCCTGACCTTCGCCAGCCACGGCTATGCGGACTTCCACCTGCTCATGCCGCTCTATGTCTGCCGGGTGTGGGAGGGCGAGCCGGTGCCGCGCGAGGGGCAGGAGATCCGCTGGCTCCGGCCGCAGGCGCTCTTCGCCCTGCCGATGCCCGAGGCCGACAAGCCGCTCCTGCCGTTCCTCCACGAGCTGCTCTGACGATCCGGCATGGCGGCTCTGGTCGATGTGGCGCTGCCGTTCTTCGCCCTGATCTTCTGCGGCTACGCGGCGCTGGCGAAAAGGCTGGTCGGTCCGGCGGCGGTGGAGGGGCTGAACGCCTTCGTCTACCATTTCGCCCTGCCGGCGCTGCTCTTCCTCAAGGTCGGCACGACGCCCCTGGCCGAGCTCTTCGACTGGCGCTTCTTCGCCGCCTTCTACGGTGTCGCCTTCGCCTTGTGGATCGCAGCCTCGGCGCTGGCGCGCTGGCGCTTCGGCCTGCCCCTGGCCGAGGCCGCGGTCGCCGGTGCGGGGAGCGTTTGGACCAATTCCGGCTATATGGGCATCCCGCTTCTGATCACCGCCATGGGCTCCGACCTGGCGCTGCCGGCGGTGCTGGCGCTGACCTTCGACAACCTGCTCACGGCGCCGATCCTGATCATGATCCTCGAGGCCAGGACCGGGCGCGGCCGCAGCCGGCTCGCCACGCTGGGCACCGTCGCCATGAACCTCGCGCGCAACCCTCTGGTGCTGGCCGTCTTCGCCGGCTTCGCGTGGACGCTCGGCGGTCACGCCATGCCCGCTCCGGTCGGCAATTTCACGGAGCTGCTCGGTGCGGCGGCCGCCCCTTGCGCGCTCTTCGCGCTCGGCGCGTCGCTCGT
Source organism: uncultured Geminicoccaceae bacterium (assembly GCA_964402505.1). Lineage (GTDB taxonomy): Bacteria > Pseudomonadota > Alphaproteobacteria > Geminicoccales > Geminicoccaceae > SLRI01. The sequence goes on along the minus strand of CAYOCP010000019.1, from coordinate 63,946 downwards.
GGGCGCACCCATCGCCGGGGCGCGCGCGGAGATCCTCACCTTCACCACGATCAAGCTGGTCGTTCATCCAGCGCTCATGGCCCTGGTCGTGCTCTGGCTCCTGCCGCTCCGCCCGGAGCTGGCGCTTGCGACCATCGTCACGGCGAGCCTGCCGACCGGTGCCTCGGTCTTCGTCCTGGCCGAGCGCTACGCCACCTACACCGTCCGCGCCTCCTCGCTGGTGCTCGCCACCCACGCCCTCTCCGTGGCCACGGTGACGGCGGTCCTCGTCCGGGTCACCGGATAGGCGGCGGTCGATTTCAGTTGCCGGAGCCACCGGCGGCCGGCATCCTGCAATGGAGGCATTGCGGGAGGAAGGACATGGCGGATCTGAAGGGCAAGGTGGCGCTCGTCACGGGTGGCGGCACCGGCATCGGCAAGGGTATCGGCGAGCGCTTCCACAGCCTCGGCATGCGGGTGGCGCTGGCCGGGCTCGACCAGGCCCGCGACGCCGCGAACCAGTATCACGGCCGCAACATGGGCGGCTACACGGCGGCGAGGTCGACGGCCGAGGCCCTGGGCGACCGTGCTCTGGCGATCGAGGCGGATGTCACCGACCCCGCCCAGGTGGCGGCCATGACCAAGGCGACCATCGACGCCTTCGGCCGCATCGACGTGCTCGTCAACGGCGCCGGCGTGATCACCGCCAAGCCGCTCGAGGACGTCACCGAGGCGGACTGGGACAGCATCATGGACGTCAACGCCAAGGGGACATTCCTGACCAACCAGGCGGTCGTGGCCGAGATGCGTCGCCAGGGCGATGGCGGGCGGATCATCAACATCGCCTCGATCGCGGGCAAGCTCGGCGTGCCGATGCTCACCCACTACTGCGCCTCCAAATGGGCGGTGGTCGGCTTCTCCCTCGCCCTCTCGAAGGAGGTGGCGAAGGAGGGGATCACGGTGAACTGCCTCTGCCCCGGCATCGTCGGCACGCAGATGTGGACGCTTTTGAGCCAGATCTTCGCCGAGCCCGGCGAAAGCGAGGCTGAATCCTACAAGCGCTCGGTCGAGGCCTTCATCCCGCAGGGGGTGGCGCAGACGGAGGAGGACATGGCCGACATGGCCGTCTACCTCGCGACGGCCGCCCATGTCACCGGCCAGGCCATGGCCGTCGACGGCGGCGCCTCGCACTGAAGTCGGGGCGCCGCCGGCCGGCCTCGAAGGGCGCTTACATCACCGCGCCGATCTGCCAGGGGATGAACTCGTGGTCGCCGATGCCGAGCGCCTCGGACTTCGAGGGCTCGCCCGAGGCCACCTCGAGCAGCATGTCGAGGATTTCGCGGCCCTTGCTCTCGATGGTCGCCCCGCCGTCGAGGATGTCGCCGCAATTGATGTCCATGTCCTCGACCATGCGCTCGTACATGGCCGAGTTGGTGGCGAGCTTGATCGACGGCGCCGGCTTGAAGCCGAAGCAGGAGCCGCGGCCGGTGGTGAAGGCGACGATGTTCGAGCCCGAGGCGACCTGGCCGGTGACCGAGCAGGGATCGTAGCCGGGGCTGTCCATGAAGAGGAAGCCGCGGTCCCTGGCCATCTCGGCATAGCGGAGCACGCCGGCGAGATTGGTCGTCCCGCCCTTGGCGGCGGCACCGAGCGACTTCTCGAGGATGGTGGTGAGCCCGCCCGCCTTGTTGCCGGGCGAGGGATTGTTGTTCATCTCGCCGCCGTTGGAGGCCGTGTACTCCTCCCACCACTTGATCCGCTCGATCAGCTTTCGGCCCACCTCCTCGCTCACGGCGCGCTGGGTGAGGAGATGCTCGGCACCGTAGATCTCGGGCGTCTCGGCGAGGATGCCGGTGCCGCCCTGCGCCACGAGGAGGTCGGTGGCGTAGCCGAGCGCCGGGTTGGCGGTGATGCCGGAATAGGCATCCGAGCCGCCGCACTGCAGCGCCACGGTGAGCTCCGAGGCCGAGACGGTCTGGCGCGTGAACTCGTTGGCGTGCGGCAGCATCTCGGTGATCATCGCGGTCGCCCGCTCGACGGTCTGCCGGGTGCCGCCCGTCTCCTGCATGGTCATGGTGCGGAAGAAGGGACCGCGCTCGATCTGGTAGGCCTCGAGCAGGAAGTCGATCTGGTTCACCTCGCATCCCAGACCGATCATCAGGATGCCGGCGAAGTTCGGATGCCTGGCATAGCCCCAGAGCGTGCGCTGCAGGGCGGCGAAGCCCTCGCCCCGGTCGGCCATGCCGCAGCCGGTCGAGTGGGTCAGCGCCACGATCCCGTCGACGTTCGGGTGCTGTGCCAGAACCTCCTTCGGGAATCGCTGCTGCAGGAAGCGGCAGACCGAGGCCGAGCAGTTCACCGAGGAGAGCACGCCGATATAGTTGCGGGTTCCCACCTTGCCGCTCTCGCGCACGAACCCCTCGAACGTGTCGCGCTCGGCCTCCGGCACCATGGCGACGGGCTTCGTGCGGCTGCCGATGGCGTAGTCGCGGTCGAACTCGCCCATCTGGCAGTTGTGCACGTGCACGTGGTCGCCGGGCAGGATGTCGGCGCTGGCGAAGCCGATGATCTGGTCGTACTTGCGCACCGGCTCGCCATTGGCGATCCGGCTCGTCGCGATCTTGTGGCCGGCCGGAATCTTCGCGGTCGTGGTCACACCCTCGCCGTCGAGGGCGGTGCGCTCGCCGATCGCCCGGCGGGCGACGACGACGTTGTCCGTCGCGTTGAGCCGGACGGTGAGTGCTGGGTCGGTCATGATGAGGTTGCTCCCGTGCGGGCGCCGGCCGAGAACCCCGCCGCCGCCCGCCTTCTCTGTCACTCCCGCGAGTTTCGCAGAACTCCGGCCGGACCGCCAGCGCTCGACGCCGGCGTCGCGAGGGGTTAAGCACGGGCGGCCGCGCATCGGCGCTCCCTCTTCAGCCGCATCAGGTCAAGCGATGCTCTCCCCGCCTCGGGTCACGTCGGCGCGTGCCGCATCCTCGACGAAGGCCCGCCACTTCCGGCGCGAGGTGGCGGCGCAGGTGCGGATCGGGCTGCCGCTGGTCATCGCCTCCATCGGCCAGGTCGCCATCATGACCACCGACCTCCTGATGCTCGGCTGGCTCGGTCCCGAGGCGCTCGCCGCCACCGCGCTCGCCCTCAGCGTCTTTCATCCCGTCATGCTTCTCGGCATCGGCATCGGCAGCGCCGTCACCCCGCTCGCCGCGGCGGCGCTCGCGCGGCGGCAGGTGCGCGAGATGCGCCGTGTCGTCCGCCAGGGCCTGTGGGCGGCGGTGCCGGTGAGCCTCCTGGCCCTGCCGGCGCTCTGGTGGATCGGCAGCGCGTTCACGGCGATCGGCCAGGACCACGGTCTCAGCCTCGAGGCCCAGGGCTACATGCGCGGCGTGGTGCCGGGCCTCATCGCCATCCTCGTCTGGAACGTGCTTCGCTGCTACGCCACCGCGCTCGAGCGGACGCGCACCGTGCTGGCCGTGACGCTCGCCGGCATCCCGCTCAACGCCTTCCTCAATTACGGGCTGATCTTCGGTGCCTTCGGCCTGCCCAGGCTCGAGGTCGTGGGCGCCGGCATCGGCTCCTCGCTCACCCATCTGGTTCTCGCCCTCGCCATGGCGCTGATCGTCCTGACCCGGCACCCGTTCCGCCGCCATCACATCCTGGGCCGTCTCTGGCGCCCCGACTGGGCCACCTTCCGGACCATCCACCGCATCGGCATACCCATCGGCCTCTTCATCCTGGTCGAGGTCGGCATCTTCGCGGGCTCGGCCCAGATCATGGGCTATGTCGGCACCCTCCAGCTCGCCGCGCACCAGATCGCCATCCAGCTCGCCTCCATCACCTTCATGGTGCCGCTCGGCATCGGCCAGGCCGTGACGGTCCGGGTGGCGCTGGCGCACGGGCGGGGCGATCGCGCGGTGGTGCGCACCGCCGGGCTCGCCGGCATGGCGCTCGCCGCCGGCTTCATGAGCTGCACGGCTCTCGCCTTCTGGCTGGCGCCGGGTCCGCTGATCCGTCCCTTTCTCGACGGCGGCCCCGAGGCCCCCCTCGTGCTCGCCTTCGCCACCACCTATCTCGCCATCGCCGCCGTCTTCCAGATCGTCGACGGCCTGCAGGTGACCGCCGTCCACGCGCTTCGCGGCCTGCAGGACACGAGGGTGCCCCTGGTCGTCGCCGCCATCGGCTACTGGGTCCTCGCCTTCCCGGCGGCGGTCCTTCTCGCCCTCGCCACGCCGCTCGAGGGCCGGGGGGTCTGGCTCGCCTTCGCCTTCGGCCTCGCCCTGGCGGCGGTCATGCTGATCCGCCGCTTCCTGCGGCTGACGCGAGCGCCGGTTTGCCAAGAGTCGGTCCGAGTGCGGGACTTTTAGCCAGCTCCCACCGCAAATGCAGGGCCGGTCCGGTGGGTATGTCGATTTGCGGCGTTCTCGGCCGTCTCTTCGGATCTTGTTCGTCGATCATTCCAATTTGCTCGTCAGCGCCGGTTGCGTCGGACGCACCACCGCGAGCACCTCGACACGCGCTCCGGCCAAGGGTGACGCCGCCGAGGCGAAGGCGCGGCAAGCTGCACGAGCGTTGGTGATGATGCCGGGGTCGAGGCCAGGGAAGGCGACGAGAGGACCGCCTGCGGGGTGCAGGATCGCCCTCTCGGGTCGGCCAGCCGCGGAGGCGTCGCACGAGCGGGTCGATCCGCCACATCGAGCCCGTCGCGACGGATATCCTGGCCGCCGCCGACGTCCAGGCAGCTTCGGCCATGCCGCGGACTTGCGGGCAGAACGCGACGGCGGCCGGACCGGACCCGCCATTCAGCGTCTCGCGAAATTTGTCCTGACCCCTTTAATGCGGCCAATCGAGGAGTCCTGCCTTTGCCTGTGGCAATTGCCGATCGGTCGTGCTGAATGACGGGCGAGCAGAGGACGAGGAGCAGCGCATGCCCAAGATCGATATCGCCGCCGCGCCGGCTCGTCAGGGATCGAACTATCCGCCGCCGTTCGACGCGCTTTGCGCGGCACGCACGCGGCGACGCTTGGGCGAGGCGGGCGGGCTTCAGGATTTCGGCGTCAACCTGATGACCCTGCCGCCGGGGAGCTGGTCGAGCCAGCGCCACTGGCACAGTCACGAGGACGAGCTCGTCCATGTGCTCGAAGGCGAGGTGACCCTCGTCGAGGACGATGGCGAAACGGTGCTGCGCCCTGGTGATTGCGCAGCGTTCCCCAAAGGCACCGGCAACGGCCATCATCTGATCAACAAGTCATCGAGAACGGCGGTTCTTCTGGAGATCGGCTCGCGCCACCCGAACGATCTCACCACCTACGCCGACATCGACATGATGATCGCCAACGCCGACGGTCGTTTCGTGCACAAGGACGGCACGCCCTATCCGACACCCTAGCGGCGCATGGGCTGGCGAAGCGCAATGGCCACGGCCTTCGATGGGGCAGCCGGGGCACGTTCGGGCCCGTGTCCGCGCTCCCGCCGAGAAGCTGCCGATGGCCGACGGGATGAGGACGGCACGACCGCCGCCGATGTGCTTGCGGGCGGTATGCAGGCGAGCATCGAAGGGCCGGACGGGACGCATGGCGCATCCGGAAATTTGTCCTGACCCCTTTTCCGGGCGCACGGAACGAGGGCGGCCGCCGGCCGTTGCCGATCTGGGGAGGGCTCCGTGATGCCGGAATGGGTCCACGATCTCTGGTCGGCCGACATCGCGCCGGGCGAGGCGCTCTTTCGCCTCGTCGTGGCGCTCGTCCTTTCCGGCTTCGTCGGCTTCGAGCGGGAGCTCAAGGGTCATGCCGCCGGGCTCCGCACCCACATGCTTGTCGGGCTGGCGGCGGCGCTTCTGACCATCATGGCGTTCGAGATGTTCGCCTGGGTGCGGTCGCTCGAGGAGCGGCCGACGGCGGATCCGCTCCGGCTGCTCGAGGCGATCACCGCCGGTGTCGCCTTTCTCGCCGCGGGCTCGATCTTCCGCGAGCGCGACCGGGTGCGCGGCCTGACCACCGGCGGCGGCCTCTGGATGGCCGGTGCCATCGGCATCGCCGCCGGTCAGGGCCTGATCGGACTCGCCGTCCTCGCCACGGGACTCGCCGTCCTCGTCATCGCCGTGCTGCGCCGATTCGAGTCCTGAGGGCGAGGAATCCGGCGGCGAGCCAGATCAGCAGGGTCAGCACGCCGAGCGTGCCGGCGATCGGGCGGCTGAAGAAGGCGAGGAGGTGCCCGTCCGCCTTGATGATCGACTGCATGAAGCTCTCCTCGATCTGCGGGCCCAGGATCAGGGCCAGGATCATCGGTGCCAGCGGATAGCCGTTCTCCTCGAGGAGGAAGGCGAGAAGACCCACCACCAGCATGATCCAGATGTCGAAAGAGGCGTTGTTGGTGGCGAAGGCGCCGATCGCGCAGAAGAGCAGGATGACCGGGAAGAGCACGTTGGACGGCACGGCGAGGAGGCGCTGCGAGAGGAGGATGGCGCCGAGTCCCAGAGGCAGCAGCAGGAGGTTGGCGAGGACGAAGACGAGGAAGATGGCGCCGACGAGGCCCTGGTCCATGACGAAGACCATAGGTCCCGGGGTGACGCCCTTCATCATCAGGACACCGATCAGGATGGCGGTGATGGTGTCGCCCGGGATGCCGAAGACGAGGGCCGGGACGTAGGCGCCCGAGAGGGCCGCGTTGTTCGAGCTCGACGCGCTGACGATGCCTTCCGCGTAACCCTGGCCGAACATCTGGGGCTGGCGCGAGAAGCGCTTGGCGAGGGCGTAGCTGATCCAGGCCGCGATGTCGGCGCCGGCGCCGGGCAGCGCGCCGATGAAGGCGCCGAGGAGCGAGGAGCGGGCGACGCCGCCCTTGTAGCGCCAGACCGTGCCGCCGACGCCGGTGAAAAGGGCGCGGAGGCGGAGCGACGGGGGTCTCGCCGTGGTTGCCGGTTGGGCGCACTTGCGCAGGATCTCGGTGATCGCGAACATGCCGATCAGGACCGGGATGATGGAGACGCCGGCGACGAGCGGCGTGTCGCCGAAGGTGAAGCGCCGGATGCCGGTGACGATGTCGATGCCGATCATCGAGACCAGCAGGCCCGTGCAGATCGAGAGCCCGCCCTTGACCGCCGAGCCGCGGCTCACCGCGGCGGCGCAGGAGAGGCCGAGCACGGCCAGCCAGAAATACTCGTAGCTCGAGAAGCCGAGCGAGAAGCGGGCGATCCTGGGTGCCGCGACGACGAGGACGGTGACCCCGATGAGGCCGCCCAGGGCCGAGCAGACGAGGTTGGTGCCGAGCGCCAGCCCGGCCTCGCCCTTCTGCGTCAGGCGGTAGGCGTCGTCGGCGTAGGCGGCCGAGGCGGGGGTGCCGGGGATGCGCAGGAGCGCTCCCGGGATGTCGCCGGCGAAGATCGCCATGGTCGAGGCGGCGACGATGGCGCCGATGGCCGAGAGCGGATCGAGGAAGAAGGTCAGCGGTACGAGCAGGGCCGTGCCCATGGTGGCGGTCAGGCCCGGCACCGCGCCGATGGCGAGGCCGTAGACGGAGGCGGCGAGCACCACGAGGAGAACGTGTGGCGCGGCGACGGCGGCGAGGGCCGCGACCAGCGCCTCCATCAGCAGGCGCTCCCGGCCGAGGGGGCCGGCGGCATCAGTAGACGATCCGGGTCAGGAGCCCGAGGGGCAGCGGCACGCCCAGCATCCGGGCGAAGGTGAGCCAGATGAGGCCGGTCGCCACGAGGGCGGTGAGGGCGGCCGTCGTCACCCGGACCGACATCGCGAGGAGGAGCGCCAGGAGGAGCGGCGGTGTCGCCAGCGGAAAGCCGACCGGTCGCAGGAGGAGGACGAAGGCGGCCACGAAGAGCGGCACGGCCGCCATGCGGCGAAGCGCTCCCGGCGTCTTCATCCAGGCGTCGAGGCGGATCGGCGGCGCGCGGCTCCGGAGGCCTTTGGCGATTTGCGCCGCACCCAGGAGCAGCATCAGCGCCGCCACCAGCATCGGCAGGGTGCCGGAGCCGTAGGGCTGGCCCGGCAGGTTCGGGTAGTCGCGTGCGGCGAAGGCGACGGCGAGGGCGACGATCACGAAGACGGCACCCAGAACGGCGTCGTTCACCTTCATGCGCGAGGTTTCGGCTACTGTCCGAGGCCGAGCTTCTCGATCGAGGCGGTGGCAGTCTCCTGCGCCTTCTGCATGAAGGTCGCGAACGCCGCTCCGGGCGCCCATTCGCGGCCGAAGCCGCGGCCGTCCATGAAGGCGACATAGGCGTCGCTCTGGCTGACACCGTGGAGCGCCGCCTCGAGCTTGTCCCGGACCTCCTGCGGCAGGCCGAGGGGGCCGACCACGCCGCGCCAGGAGCCGCCGACCGAATCGGTGCCGACCGCCTCGATCGCCGTCGGCACGTCGGGATAGGCGGCGAGCCTTTCGGGTGCGAGCACGGCGAGGGTGCGGATCAGGCCGCTCTCGAGCATGGGTGCCGCCTCCGGGAGCGAGGAGGGGACGATGTCGACGCCGCCCGAGACCAGCTCCTGAAAGCCCGGTGCCGCACCCTGGCTCGGCACCACCGCGATGACCTTCGGATCGATGCCGTTGTCGGTCAGGAGGCCGGCGAGGGCCAGATGGTAGCCGGCGCCGACCGAAAAGCCCGAGGCCTTGTAGGTGCCGGGTGCCGCGGCCTTGATCGCCATGAGCGCGTCGGCCAGGGTCGCCCAGTCGCTCTGGGCCTGGACGCTGAAGGCGGCGGCATCGAAGTTCATGAGGGCGATCGGCGTGACATCGGCCGGCGATATCTCGGATGTGCCCATGGCCCGGTAGGTGCCGAGCTCGGCCGTCGCGAAGCCGATGGTGTAGCCGTCGGGCTCGGCGTCGATCATCTCCTTGTGGCCGACGATGCCGCCCGCCCCGGTGCGGTTCACCACGTTGACCGGCTGGCCGAGCTCCTCCTGCAGGCCCTGGGCGATCATCCGGCCGATGGCGTCCGTTCCGCCGCCCGCGGCCCAGGGCACGATCAGCGTGATCGGCCGCTCGGGATACTCGGCCTGCGCCGCTCCGGCGAAGGTCACGACCATCGCCGCCGCGACGAGCAGCCTGCTCGAAATCCTCATTCGATCCTCCCCCATCCTCGCTCGAGGCGGCGACGCCGGCCGCCTTGCGGGAAGATGCCCGGGCGCCGGCGCGTCATGCAAGGGATTTGAACCGCGCCGAGGCGGGTGGCACCCGGCGCGTCGCGACCGCTCCCGAGGTTTCCGGAGAAGATCTTAACAAAGTGTCAACGAGATCTGCCACTACCGACGACCAATCAGTGTATCATTTTCAATGAATGGCGACCACTCGTGTCCGGGATGTCACGCCAGTCCTGTCGGCTGGCACCGTTCACATCCGCGTGATCCTGTAACGGATTAACATTTTCTTTACCGCCGCTCGTGTATTCTCAAGAGATCAGGGGAGTTTCTGCCATGTGCACGACCAGAAGGACGATGCATCGATCCCACGACTTGCCGACGACCCGCGATGGTTGTCGCGGCCGCCCTCGTCTCGCCGGCACGCGCGCCACGGGGAGGTCGGCCGCAATGTCACGGTCCGGGATTTCCGGCCGAGCGGGGTTGCATTTCCTGGACATCGATGGAGTGCCGCCCGTATACAACCTATGGTTTAGTTGAGCCGCGACAGACAGCGGCATGGGCGGTTGATGAAGCGGTTGCAGAGCTTTCGCGGGCTGCTTGCGGCCTACTGGCTATCCGAGCGCTGGGTCGAGGCCTGGGCGCTGACGGTGGCGGTGCTGGGGCTGACCACGATCCTGAGCAAGGCTTCGGTCTGGGTGGCGACGGCGTCCGGCGACTTCATCGGCGCGCTGGCCGGCTATCACACGCCCGAGGACGGCGTCGATCCGGCGGCGCTGCTGCTGACCAGCGCCCTGCTCTTCCTCGCCCTCCATGTCGGCCGGGCCGGCGGCGTCGCCTTTCGCCATTTCCTCTCGACGACGCTGCACCGGCGCGCTCGGGCCTGGCTGGTCGGCCGGTTCGACCGGGCGATCCTCGCCGACGAGCGGATCGTGTTCGATTTGATGAGCGACCGGGCCGATGACGGAACGCGGTCCGCACGGTTGCCGGATGCCATCGACCAGCGCCTCGACGACTGTTCGGCCGGCCTCTATGCCGGGCTGATCGGCCTCGCCATGGGGCTCTGGGGGGCGGTCACCTCCGTCGGGTTCGTGGCGCAGGCGCTGCTCGAGCGGAGCGTCCGGGTGCCGCTGCTCGACGAGGGGGCGATGCGGCTCGCGGCCCTGATCCACGAGACGGCGGGGCTCACGGTCGATCCGCGGCCGGGCGCTTACGGCTCGGCGCTGCTCGCCTTCCTGCTCATCCTGCTCTACGTGCCGGCGGTGACCATGGCCGCCTGGCTGATCGGCCGGGTGCTGGAGCGGCAGACCCTCGAGCGGCAGCGGCGCGACGGCGCCTGGCGCGGCGAGCTCGGCGCCATGCTGCACCGGGTGGCCCAGCTCGCGGCGTCCCGGGGCGAGCGGGCGCAGCGGTCGATCAACACCCGGCTCTATGCCGGGGTGGATCGGGCCTGGGCGAGGCAGAACGCCTGGGGCGCCGGCATGATGCTCTTCAACGACGTCCACGGCTTTCTGGCGCGGCGGCTCATCGCCTACCTGCCGGCGCTGCCCGCCTTCACCTCGGGCGGCATGGTCTTTCGCGACTTCGTCGCGACCTCCGAGCTGACGGCCGAGCTGATCTCGGACGTCTCCTGGTTCATCAACGTGATGCCGGCGATCGCCACCCTGCGCGCCAATGCCGGGCGGCTCGCCGAGCTCGCCCGGGCGATCGAGCGGGTGCGCGAACGCGACGCCTTCTACGCCGAGACGGGGATCAGCCGCTTTCGCCGGATGCGCTCGCCGGATGTGACGGGGCTGCGGCTGCGGGGCATGGCGCTGCATCATCGCGGCCACGCCGCTCCCGCCTTTCTGCAGATGCCCGCACTCCGGCTCGAGCCCGGCCGGTGGGCGTGCCTGCGGGGGGCGAACGGCTGCGGCAAGAGCTCGCTTCTGAAGGCCGTGGCGGGGCTCTGGCCCTATGGCGAGGGCGAGATCCTGACCGCACCCGAAGCCGGCCTCTTCTTCGCCGGGCAGGAGCCGGATCTCCCGGACCGGCTGTCGCTGAAGGCGCTGGTGGCCTATCCGGAGGCGCCGGAGCGCTTCGACGATCTGGCCGCGGTCGAGGTCCTGGCCCTGGTCGGGCTCGAGGGCTTCCTCCGTGCGCTTCACGACGAGCTGCACGAGGGGCACAACTGGCGCCATGTCCTCTCGGGCGGGCAGAAGCAGCGGCTCGTGCTGGCGCGCATCCTCCTGCACCGGCCGGACGTGCTGCTGCTCGACGAGGCGACCTCCGCGCTCGATGCCGAGGCGGCGCTCTCGTTCCACGAGACCCTGCGCGAGGCCCTGCCGGAGGCGGTGGTGCTCGCCGTGCTGCACGGCGAGCACATGCCGGTCGATCGGCGGGGCGCGCCCTTCTACGACACCATCGTCGAGATCGAGGACGGCGTGGCGCGCGCGAGCACCTCCCGGCGCCGGGCCGTGCCTAACCCGCCCGTGCCGGACCCGCTCGTGCCGGGCCGGCGCATGCCGGTGCTGCGGGTGAGCGCTCCGGCTCAGGCGCCGGTGGCGTCGAGGGCGGCAGCGAGTGCCCGCTCGTAGACGGGACCGGCCGGGCAGTGATGCTGGCCCGGCAGCGCCATGTAGAAGCAGGCGCCGGCGGATGCCCGAAACCAGGCACGGGCGACGGCGGGCGGGGTGATGCCGTCGGAGGCGCCGGTCACGACCGCGACCGGGGCGGTGACGCGACGCAAGGCCGGTGCCGCCTTGATGGTCGAGAGCTCGGCCAGCATGGCCGGCGCCTCCCGGCGCAGCGCCTGCACGGCCGGCGGCCCCATGGCGCGGCGGGCGGCCAGCAGCGCCCGGCCGGAGAGGACCGGCGAGACGCCGAGGAGATGGTGCAGCTTTTCGGCCGCGGCGGCGAGCCGTGCGGCGGCGAAGGCGCCGACGCTGTGGCCGGCGAGGGCCAGGCTTCGCGCGTCCTCGGGCCAGCGTTCGCGCGCCCATTGCAGCACCGCCGCCGCATCCTCGAGATGGCCGCTCATGGTGTAGAGCTCGGCCGGCCCGGAATCCGGCACGGCTCGGGAATGCGGCAGGTCCGGAGCGACGACGCGCCAGCCCCGATGCCGATAGGCCTCGGCGATGGGCACGATATGCGGCGAGCGGCCGGCGCCGTCCCGGCCGTGCACGAGGAGGACGAGGCCCCTCGCGGGGCCGACCGGCTCCAGGACGTGGCAGGGGATCGGCCTCTCGCCGCGGCGCGGCGGGGCGTGGTCGAGGATCGGGGCCGGGGCTGGAGCGGTCATGGCCGGCTCAGAAATGCCGCCAGCCGGGGCCGCCCAAGGCGATCCTCCGGCCCTCGGCATCGAGCACGGCGAGGCCCTGGCCGGCCTCGATCCGGCCGATGGCGGTGAGCGGCAACCCGAGCTCTCGCCCCAGCGCCTCGATCGCGGGTGTCGTGGATGGCGGGCCGGTGAACAGGAGCTCGTAATCGTCGCCGCCGGTGAGGGCCGCCTCGTGGCAGCCGGGCATGCCGCGGCCGACGGCCGAGAGCGGCAGGGCGTCGGCCTCGACGGTCGCCGCCACGCCCGAGGCCTCGAGGATGTGGCCGAGATCGGCGACGAGGCCGTCGGAGACGTCGATCGCCGCATGGGCGAGCCCGGTGAGGCGGGGGCCGAGGAGGGTGCGGGGCCGCGGCCGCCGGTAGCGCTCGATGAGGTGGAGCGCCTCTTCCTCGGTGGCGGCGAGGCCCTTGAGGATGCGCAGGCCCAAAGCCGCGTCGCCGAGCGTGCCCGAGACCCAGATGGAATCGCCCGGCCGCGCCGCCGAGCGGGTCAGGGCGCGGCCCTTCTCGACCGAGCCCAGGATGGTGCAGGAGAGGAGGAGGGGTCCCGGGGTCGAGACCAGATCGCCGCCGATGAGGTGCAGGCCGAACGCCTTCTGGTCGGCGGCGAGCCCGGCGGCGAAGCCCTCGAGCCAGTCGTCGGCGAGCGCCCGCGGCCGGGCGATGACGGTGAGGTAGGCGAGCGGTGCCGCCCCCATGGCGGCGAGGTCGGAGAGATTGACGCGGAGCAGCTTCGCGGCGACCGCTCCGGGCGGGTCTGCGGCGAGGAAATGCACGCCCTCGACGATGGCGTCCTTGGCGATGGCGAGCGAGCGGCCTTCGGGCAGGTCCACGAGGGCCGCGTCGTCGGTGAGCCCGAGGGCACCCGGAAAGCCTTTCGCCAAAGGCTTCAGCAGGCGGTCGATGAGCTCGAACTCGCCCATGGGCGCTGCTCCCTTCATCAGGTGACGGGGCTCGTCGCCGGGCGGAGCACCGGTGCCAGCCGGTCGAGCACGGCATTGACGAAGGCCGGCTCGTCGCCGGCGAAGAAGAGATGGGCCAGCTCGATATACTCGTTGAGCACCACCCTGACCGGCACGTCGGTGCGTTCGGCGAGCTCGAAGGCGCCGGCCCGAAGGCAGGCGCGCAGGAGAAAGCCGCAGCGGGCGAGGGTCCAGCCCGCCGCCAGGCAGGTTTCGATCGCGGGATCGAGCCGGTCACGCGCCCGCCAGGCACCGCCGGCGAGAAGCGCGAACCACTCGGCGTCGACCGCGGGCGAGGGCCGGTCGAGCTCCAGGGGCTCGAGGATGCGGGTGAGGCGATGCGCCTGGAACTCGGCGACGACGCGGTCGATGGCGACGTCGCCGACATCCGCCTGGTAGAGCGCCTGGACGGCGGCGAGACGGGCGGCGCGCCGCTTGTTGAGGACGGGCTTCTTCTGGGCTTCGCTCATCGGCTCGCGAGTCCGCGCCGGAAGGCGATGAGGGTCAAGGCCGCGAGGGCCGCGTGGCCGCCCTTGTCCTGGCGGGCCGGATCGGCCCGCTCGATCGCCTGGGCCTCGTTCTCGACGGTGAGGATGCCGTTGCCGATGGCGAGGCCGTGGGCGGTGCCGAGATCGGTGATGCCGCGGGCACTCTCGCCGGCGACCAGCTCGTAATGGGTGGTCTCGCCGCGGATGACGCAGCCCAGCGCCACGTAGCCGGCGAAGCCCGCGTCGTGGGCTTCGCGGCCGTGCAGATGCGCGATGCGGATGGCGGGCGGGATCTCGAGGGCACCCGGCACGGTCAGCTCCTCGACGATCGCCCCGGCGGCCTCGAGCACGGCGCGGGCACCTTTCAGCAGCAGGTCGTTGATCGCCGCGTGGTAGCGGGCCTCGACGACGAGGAGGCGCGCGCCCATGAGCCTCGGGACCCGGGTCGTGGCGGAGATGCCGGCCATCAGCGGGCTCCCTCGGCGGGGATGGGCCGGGTCTCGACGACGCGCAGGCTGTAGCCTTCGAGGCCGACGATGGTGCGGCCGGTATTGGAGAGGAGGATCATGTCGGTGACGCCGAGATCGCCCAGGATCTGGGCGCCGATGCCATAGACGCGCAGATCCGCGGGCGGCTGCGGATGGTGGCCGAGCGCCACCTTGACGCGTTCGGAGATGCTGGTGGGCGAGGGCTCGCGCAGGAGCACGACGACGCCCCGGCCCGCCTCGCCGATCATCCGCATCGCCTGGTGGAGCTGGTCGCCGCGGCCGCTCTCGCCCTCGCCGAGCAGGTCCTGCAGCATGTTGACCGCATGCACGCGCACCAGCACCGGCCCGCCCGAAGCGACGTCGCCCTTGACGAGGGCCACGTGCTCGACGCCATCGAGCACGTTGACGTAGACCTGGAGGCGGAAGTCGCCGCCGAAGCGGCTGGTGAAGGTGGTGGCGATGTCGCGCTCCACCAGCCGGTCGTGCTTCAGGCGGTAGGCGATGAGGTCGGCGATCTTCGCCACCTTGAGGCCGTGGAGCTGGGCGAAGGCGACGAGGTCGGGCAGTCGCGCCATGGTGCCGTCGTCGTTCATGATCTCGCAGATCACGCCGGACGGATCGAGCCCGGCGAGGCGCGAGAGGTCGACGGCGGCCTCGGTATGGCCGGTGCGCACCAGGACGCCGCCGTCGCGGGCCATGAGCGGGAAGATGTGGCCCGGGGCGACGAGGTTGTCGCGACCGCTCCGCGGGTCGATGGCGACCTTGACGGTGTGTGCCCGATCGGCGGCGGAAATGCCGGTCGTCACCCCGTCCCTCGCCTCGATGCTGATGGTGAAGGCGGTCGAGAGGCGGGGCTCGTTGCCCTGCGCCATGAGGGGCAGGCCGAGCTTCTCGCAGCGCTGGCGGGTGAGGGCGAGGCAGATCAGGCCGCGGCCGTGCTTGGCCATGAAGTTGACGGCGGCGGCGTCGCAGAACTCGGCCGGAATCACGAGGTCGCCCTCGTTCTCGCGGCTCTCGTCGTCGACCAGGATGAACATCCGCCCGCGCCGCGCGTCCTCGATCACGTCCTCGATGGGCGAGACGAAATCGGCGTCGCTCATCGGTGCATCTCGGGGCGGGCGGGTGCCGCGAAGGCGAGCTGGCGGGCGACGTAGCGGGCGAGCATGTCGGCCTCGATATTGACCGCATCGCCGACGCGCCGTCGGCTGAGCGTGGTCGTCTCCCAGGTATGGGGGATGATGGTGAGGGCGATCGCCACCTCCGTCACCTCGTTGACGGTGAGCGAGATGCCGTCGACGGCGATCGAGCCCTTGACCGCCGCGAGCGGGCGGAGATCCGCCGGCAGCTCGACGACGAGGCGAAAGCTCTGGCCCGTGGGCTCGATCCCGGCGATCCGGCCGAGCCCGTCGACATGGCCGAAGACGAGATGGCCGCCGAGCTCGTCGCCGAGCCTGAGCGAGGTCTCGAGGTTGATGCTCTGGCCCTCCCGCCAGGTGCCCATGGTGGTGCGCGCCAGGGTCTCGGGCGAGGCGTGGACGGCGTAGGCCTCGGCGGTCTTCCCCGCGACGGTGAGGCAGATGCCGGAATGGGCGACCGAGGCGCCGAGGGCGAGCCGCTCGAGGTCGAGCCCCGGCGCGCGGATTTGCAGCCGGCGGCCGCCGTCCTCGTCCTCGACCTTCGCGACGAGGCCCTTATGGGTGATGATGCCGGTGAACATCGGCTGGGCTTTTCTGACCTTCGGGCTCGAGCACGCTGAACCGGTCGGGGCCGAGGAGCCTTGTCTCGGCCACGTGCCAGCGGCCGGCCTCGGCCATCCGGTCGACGCGGAGGCTCTCCACGCCGGCGCGGCCGTCGCCGCCGATCAGCACGGGTGCCGAGAAGACGTACAGCCGATCGACGAGGCCGGCCCGGAGCAGGCTCGTGGCGAGGGTCGCTCCCCCCTCGACCAGAAGACGTGTGATGCCTTGGTCGGCGAGGCGGGTCAAGACGGCGTCGGGCGAGGTGTCGCCGTCGGCAGCGGTGACGTGGACCAGGGGCAGCCGGTCGGCGGTGGCGAGAAGCCGGCTTTCGGTCGGGAGGCGGCCGCGGCGATCCATGACGACGCGCAGCGGCGAGCGGTCCTCGAGACCGGGCAGGCGGCAGGAGAGCTCGGGATCGTCGGCCAAGGCGGTGCCGCTGCCGATCATGATGGCGTCGTGGCTGGCCCGCAGGCGATGGCCGAAGGCGCGCGCCGCCTCGCCCGTGATCCACCGGCTGTCGCCCGTGCGCGTGGCGATGCGACCGTCCATGCTCAGGGCGAGCTTGAGGCCGACCATCGGTCGGCCGGCGCGGATGCGGCGGTAGAGGCCGAGATTCTGGGCGAGCGCCTCGGCCTCGCGCACGCCGAGGACCACCTCGATGCCGCTCTCGCGAAGCTCGGCGATGCCCTTGCCGTCGACGCGCGGGTCCGGATCGACGCAGCCGACGACGACGCGACCGATGCCGGCCTCGATCAGGCCCTTGGTGCAGGGTGGCGTCCTGCCCCAGTTCGAGCAGGGCTCGAGCGTGACATAGGCGGTGGCGCCCCGGGCCGCGGCGCCGGCGCGGGCCAGGGCCTCGGTTTCGGCATGCGGCCGGCCGCCCGGCTGGGTCCAGCCGCGGCCGACCACGATGCCGTCATTGACGATGACGCAGCCGACCGAGGGATTGGGGGCGGTCAGGCCCAGATGACGCTCGCCCAGGGCCAGGGCGAGCCCCATGAAGCGGACATCGGTCGGATCGTGCATGGGACGGGTGGTCACGCTTCGGCTTCGTCGGCCTCGGGCAGCCGACTGATGAACTCCTCGAAATCGCGGGCATTGGCGAAGTCGCGATAGACCGAGGCGAAGCGGACATAGGCGACCTCGTCCAGCTTGGCCAGGGATTCCATGGCGAGCTCGCCGATTCGCGTGGTCGGCACCTCGTGCTCGCCGCTGGTCTCGATGCGGCGGACGATGCCGTTGACGATGCGCTCGATCCGGTCCTGGTCGACGCCGCGCTTCCTGACCGCGATGGCGATCGAGCGGGCCAGCTTGTCGCGGTCGAAGGGCACGCGCTTCATGTCCTTCTTCAGCACCACGAGATCGCGCAGCTGCACCCGCTCGAAGGTGGTGAAGCGCGCGCCGCAGGCCGCGCACTGCCGCCGCCGGCGGATCGAGGTCGAGTCCTCGACGGGCCGCGAATCCTTCACCTGCGTATCCTCGGAACCGCAAAACGGGCACCGCATCGGCTCGCCTCGTCCCATCGTGCTGAACGATGGCACTCGTATAATGGCTAATGCCACGCACGGCCACCAGGGCTCGCCCCGAACCGCCCGGGTGTTCCGCCTCAATTGCAGAGCTCAATTTTCAATCTTTAGTTGATGAAAGGTTTGATTCGCCGAGATCCGACAGGCTGCTGGTCACGTACAGTGAGCGCAGGCCAAAACGGTCCGGCGTTACGGAAGCGGCGCGGCAGCAGTCCGACCGGTTGCCGCAGCACGGCTGTACCGCCATCGAAATGAAGGCAAACAGGGGAGAGAACGCCATGCGCAAGACACTGCCGATCGTCGCTCTCGCGGCCGCGCTGTTGGCGGCTTCATCGGGTGTTGCGCAGGACGCCGACCGGCCGAACATTCTCGTCATCTGGGGCGACGACATCGGCTGGTCGAACGTCTCGGCCTATGGTGACGGCATCATGGCCTACACCACGCCGAACATCGACCGGATCGCCGACGAGGGCATCAAGTTCACCGACCACTATGCGCAGCCGAGCTGCACCGCCGGTCGCGCCGCCTTCATCACCGGCCAGTACCCGATCCGCTCCGGCATGACGACGGTGGGGCAGCCGGGCTCGCCGCTCGGCCTGCAGGCGGCCTCGCCGACATTGGCCGAGATCCTCAAGGCCGAGGGCTATCGGACCGGGCACTTCGGCAAGAATCACCTCGGCGACCGCAACGAGCATCTGCCGACGGTGCATGGCTTCGACGAGTTCTTCGGCAATCTCTATCACCTGAATACCCAGGAAGAGGCCGAGCAGCGCGATTATCAGCGCTTCGGCGCGACTTTCTCCGGCAGCCTCGAGACCTACGAGGAGCAGTTCGGCACCCGCGGCGTCATCCACAGCTTCGCCACCGACACGGTGGACGAGACCGAGCATCCCCGCTTTGGCGTAGTCGGCGCACAGACGATCGAGGATACCGGTCCCCTGTCTCAGGAGCGGATGAAGAATTTCGACGAGGGTGAGGTCATCCCGCTCGCCATCGACTTCATGGCGGCAGCACGGGAGGCCGGCGAGCCGTTCTTCGTCTGGCTCAATACCAGCCGCATGCACCTCTACACCCGTCTCAACGACGAATGGCGCTACGCCGCGGAGCAATACACGTCGGAGGCGGATTTCTACGGCTCCGGTCTGCTGCAGCACGACCATGACATCGGCCTCGTCTTGGCATGGCTCGACGAGCAGGGCCTCGCCGACGACACGATCGTCTGGTACTCGACCGATAACGGTCCCGAGCATTCGTCGTGGCCGCATGGCGGCACGACACCCTTCCGCGGCGAGAAGATGACCACGTACGAGGGCGGCGTGCGTGTGCCGTCGATGATCCGCTGGCCCGGGCAGCTTCCGGCGGGTGCGGTCCTGAACGGCATCCAGGCGCATCAGGACATGTTCACGAGCCTCGCTGCCGCCGCCGGCGTCGACGACGTGGCGGCGCGCGTCGAGGCGGAGATGGACCAGTACATCGATGGCCTGAACAACCTGCCCTACTGGAAGGGCGAGACCGACAGCTCGGCCCGAGATCACATTTTCCACTATTACGAGAGCCAGCTGACGGCGATGCGCATGGGGCCGTGGAAGTTCCACTTCTCCACCAAGGAGGATTACTATGCGAACGTTGTGCCGCGCACCGTGCCGCTGGTCTTCAACATACGGATGGACCCCTTCGAGAGCTACGACTCCAGCGATGCCTACGGTCACCTCATGCAGAAGGTGTCATGGCTGATCCAGCCGATGAGTGTGCTGATGCAGCAGCATCTCATGACGCTCGCCGAATACCCGCCGGTGCAGGGCGGCACGTCCTTCGACATGTCGAACGTCGTCGAGGAATTTCTCAGCAAGGGCATGCAATAGGGCGGCCGGCGCGGGGGAGGCCACGACGAGACACGCGCTTTTCCCGCATGGCTGATGGCGGGGAAGGGCCTCCGGGCAGCCGCATCGACTGCATTTGCCTGGGGTCGTCTTCGCAAGCTCGGGAGCGGCGGCGCGCCGCCGCTCGGCTCGACGAAACACGCTTTGGCAAAGGCCGGCACGCTGACAGGGCCGCGAGCAGGGGCGCCTGCTTGCGCGCCGACGCCGTCCCGGCGCTGCCCGGTGCCGGCCTCGCGCAGACGTCGGCGGCCGGTTTCGCCAGAGAATTCCCGGCTCCCGTGTCGGCGCTGATCAACGTGCCGTTCCAGAACAATCTGGATTTTGGCGGCAGCATCGACGACGACGGCTTCCGCTACCCGCCGAATTTTCAAACGGTGGTGCCGATCGCGCTGAACGAGGATCGGAACCTGATCTCGCGCACCATCCTGCCGATCGTCTACCCGAGGCACATCCTGCCGCCGGAGGTGACGGTCAACGACGTCAATCCGAACGACGACCGGTCCGGCCCCGGCGACACCGTGCAGAGCTTCTTCCTCTCGCCGATGTCGAGCGATTCGATCTGGGGCATCGGGCCGGTCTCCCTCGTTCCCGGCCCGGCCGGGTCTTGCTCGAGCAGGCCGGCGCTCGGACCCGCGGCGTGCTCGCCAACCACATCAGGTCGGTCGCCGTTGACGACGATCGACCTGATGTCAGCACGATCTTTCTGCAGCCCTTCCTCGGCTACACGACACCCCATGCCTGGATCTTCACGTTGCAGACCGAGGCGATGCGCAACCGGGAGGCCAATGACGACGAGTGGACGGTTCCGATCGGCGCCTTCGTCAGCGAGATCGTCGAGGTCGGTGGCCCGAAGATCAGCCTGCAGGGCGGTCTGCGCTGGTGCGCGGAGGGGCCGGAACCCCCCGGATTGGGGGCTCAGGTTCAACGTCACGCCATTGTTTCCAAACCAGCAACTCGGTGCCCTGAAAAAAGGAGACCGGGCACGAGGAGAGAGGCATGCCGAGTCGAGCTTTGAGCTCAGTCGTTGCTCCGCCTTCTGGGCTGCGCTGGCCGCGGTTGCCAGCGCCCAGGAGGCGACCACCGAGGCTGGGCCGTCTGACCACTGGAACTTCGAGCCAGCGCCTTATCTCTGGATGATCTCGCTCGATGGCAACGCCACGGTGGCCGGCACCAAGACCAATGTCGACGTGCCGTTCGAGGACTCCATCAAGGACCTGTCATTCGGTGGGATGCTACTCGGCACCGCGCGGAAGGCGAGAACGATGCGCTATTATGTAGCAAATACACCCCGCCACATCTACGCCTAACCACCTGATCCGGCTAACTTTCCGCCTCCAAAACGGAGGACGCCATGCCGGAGCTCGACCACACCATCAACGCCCTGATCCGCAAGCGGGCCGAGATAGCGGGCCAGATCGAGTGCCACCAGGACGCGCTCAACCAGCTCATCGTGGACCTGGACAACGTCGACCACACGCTGCGGCTGTTCGCGCCTGACATCGACCTGGAGGAGATCGAGCCGAAGCCGGTGCCGCCACGCAATCAGGCGTTCAAGGGCGAGATGAAACGGCTCGTGCTGGACGCCATGAAGCGGGCCAATGGTGCGCCCATCGACAGCCGGAAACTGACGCAGATCGTGATGCAGTATCGCGGGCTCGGCACCAGCAACCTGCGACTGCGAGCAACGATGCTGAAACGGGTCTGCGCCGCGCTCAACGCCATGCGACGGCGCGGGCTGGTGGTCAGCGAGAAGGGCGAGAATGGGCTGCTGGCGTGGCGGTTGCGTTCCTGATGGCGGACCACAATATCTTGTTGTGCGACATTGTGACTCACCCTATATTGTAGCGACTTACCCTTCGGCGCGATCCTCAGCGGGAGTCGTGCAACCGAAGGATCGACCGCATCTTCGCGAGGGCAACGTTGAAGATCGAGGGCGTGGGCACCGCTATTTTCGCTTTCACCTCTCCATCAAGCTTCGCGAACGCGATGCGGGCAAGACGTTGCCGCGCCTCGTCCTCATCGCGAGCGGCGATCTCGAGGTTCCACTTCATCCCGTCGAAATTGTAGCTGGCGAGGTAGGTCTTGTACCCACCCATGGCAACGGAGTTAAGGGCCATGTATTTCGTCCTCTACAGAGACAACAGCTTTCAGTGGAGGTGGCGGCTCGTCGCCGCCAACAACCGAATCATCGCTGATTCGGCTGAGAGCTACTGGAACAAGGCTGATGCTCAAGCGGGCATCAACCTTGTCAAAGCTAGCTCTGGGGCGCCCGTTTACGAGCGCTAATCCTTAGTCTTCGCCTAACTTGGGCCCAGCCTCGTGCCGGGCTTCTTTTTTGAATTTATGATCGAAATCGCCAGCGATTTCAAGCAGAACGTTGCCAGTACCCGTACCAGCTAGCCGACTTCGCCGCGTGCAACGCATCGCGGCCAGCCCGCTCGTACTGCGTGCCGTTGTCGACCCGGCGCATGTCCTCGCGCCACGCCATCTCGCCAGCGTACTGATGGAGATACTTGCCGCTGATCCGGTGGTGCTGGCCGAACTCGGCCCGACGCAGGCGCGAGAAGAACGACTCGACCTGATTGGTGCAGGCGCCGTCATCGGAGAAGGCAAAGCCGTGGTTGATGCGCTTGGCCTCGAATGAGGCGTGCAGATCATCCCATGCGCTGGCCTCGTCTGCATAGACCGTGCTGCCGGCCGCGACACGGGCGCGGATGATCGCGGTAGCCTCGGCCTCGTGGCCGACGATGAACGGCAGGGTGCTACCATTACGCTCACGCATGGCGACCACAACGCGGCGCTTGCCGGTCTGGTGGATGGCCAGCCGGCGGTCGATCCGGTTGGCCTTGTAGTTGGTCTGCTTGACGAAGCCGCCGACGTGGCAACCGTCGATCTCGACCTCGCCGCGCGGGCTGTAGGTGTCCTTATCGCCCTTCATGGCCTCGCGCAGCTTGTGCGCCAGCACGAAAGCCGTCTTGTACTGGACGCTCAGATCTCGGCCGAGCTGCAAGGCGCTGATGCCTTTCACGGCGTTGATGAAGATCGCGATGGCCAGGAGGTAGTCGCGCATCGGTAGCTTGCGGCTGTGGAACATCGTGCCGCTGGTGACGCTAAACTGCTTGCCACAGCCCTTGCACTTGAAGATCGGGCGGCTGGCGTACTCGTAGACGGCAAGGCAGCCGCAGGACGGGCACACGGGCTCGCCGTCCGTCTCGTGCCAGCGCAGGACGCGGAACGTCGCGCGGGCTTCCTCGTCCGACATGCGGGCAACGCGCACCAGCGAGAGGGTGCGGGCCTTGGAGGAGAGGAGGAAGTGCTGCGCCATCTGTGCTTGCCATCATATATTCGGCGAACGCCCTAGATATGGCGGCACGAAGGTGGGTTGTCAATGGCTTTCGCCCTAGATACGATGGCGCTTGCCACTTTATGGAGGGCAGCAGATGACGGCAGATGAATGGCATGCGTTGGTCAAGGGCATGCTTCGGGCTGAGATGACCCGGCGTAACATCACTTATGACCAGCTATCTGCGAAGCTGGCCGAGATCGGAGTGAGTGAACAGCCCAAAAGCCTGCGCAACAAAGTTGCGCGCGGCGGGTTCTCGGCCGTGTTCCTAGTGCAGTGCCTTCGTGCCCTAGGTGTCGATAAACTACAAATTTAGACGCTGTTAGAGCAAGCCCGGTTGGCTTGCTCTATTTTCAATGACATTCAAAACGCGATCTACTACCATGGATTGACTCAATAGTTCTCCATTGTGTCCATATCGCGCTTCGCCCGAGACGATGCATTGTATAGCATCTCCTGGGCGAACATCAATGTTTCGACCTTGAAATGACGAAAGCCACTTGTCATCGGCAATATTTGCAGATAATGGAGATCGACCGTGCCTAAATTCCCATTGTGAGTTCCCTATATAGTCAGGTCTACGAACAAGCAAAATCATTTCTTGACTTGCTATCGGAATTCTTCTTGCAATTGCAAGCTCTTCAATCACTTGTAATTGATCGTCTGCAGATTCTAGCATCTCAAGATCCGGCTCTCTGGATAGATATTTTACACGATCGCCGCTCGGCAACCGTGCTCTCGCCCTTGATAGCTCAGAAAGAGTGGTGGCAAGTTGTGCAATTGGCGCCGGCGTGTAAGTGTGCATATATTTTATATCTGTTTCCTGCGCTAATTTAAGCAAATCCGCACTCAACTGCTCAATACGCTTTGTATCATCTGCTTCAATTTTCTTATTCAAAAAATCGACAATAAGATATTTTCCCCTTACAAGATATTTACCAATTTGTTGTTTCCAGTCAAGTTCTTTTACCGCCTGATCATCAACTTGCGTAATAGCATCTCGTAGCCATATCAATGACGAGCCAGCTTCTATATCTTCTAGTAAAAGAACAGGCTCAACAGATGCGTCTAGCGATTGTGCTAGTAGTTGGTTTGCTTTGTCTAAAGCCCCAATGATATCATGAGCCGCCCCCAAAATTGCTTTTGGGTCATGGTCGCCCTTGCTGAAATCAATATAAACACCAAAATCGGCTTCCGCCGGCATGGAGTCCATGGCGTCCCTCCCAAAAATGCGCGGTTTTTCCTGCATCATTCTTTCAAGGAATAGCCGCCGGGAGTGCTGTATGGAAGATCAGTCGCCATCGCAAACGCCCGCCAGGGTGTGTTTGCTACATAATAGCGGAACGATGCTGCCCTCGGTGCGGATGATGTCGTCTGTACAGAGCTGGTATTGACCTGACAGTGCCGCAGTGACTGCAGCCGTGGATGCCGATGTGGGCGTGCCCGGCGCGCTGCCGGGACCGGCGAGCACGGCAGGCAACGCCACGGCGGGTCTGGGCGTCGACTACGGCAAGGCGCTGGCGACGGCGGATCGAGGTCGAGTCCTCGACGGGCCGCGAATCCTTCACCTGCGTATCCTCGGAACCGCAAAACGGGCACCGCATCGGCTCTTGCCTGTGCTCACCGCCCACGTCACGCTGGTTTATAGGCGTCAAAGGGCATGAGAGCCACCCGGCGCTAGCCCGCCTCCTCCGCCTGCTGCCGCTGCCAGAGCTGGGCGTAGAGGCCGTCCTTGGCGACGAGCTCGGCGTGGGTGCCGCGCTCGACGATGCGGCCCTCGTCCATGACGATGATCTTCTCGGCGTCGGTGATGGTGGAGAGGCGGTGGGCGATGACGAGGGTGGTGCGGCCGCGGGCGGCGCGGGCGAGGGCTTCCTGGAGCGCGCGCTCGGTGGTGCTGTCGAGGGCCGAGGTCGCTTCGTCGAGGATGAGGATGGGCGGGTTCTTGAGGAGCACGCGGGCGATGGCGACGCGCTGCTTCTCGCCGCCCGAGAGCTTGAGGCCGCGCTCGCCGACGGTGGTCAGGTAGCCGTCGGGCAGGGCCTGGATGAAGTCGTGGATCTGGGCGAGGCGGGCGGCCTCCTCGATGGCTTCCATGGACGCGCCGGGGCGGCCGTAGCCGATATTGGCGGCGATGGTGTCGTTGAAGAGGACGGAATCCTGGGGCACGAGGCCGACATGGGCGCGCAGCGACTTCTGCGTGACTTTTCTGATGTCCTGGCCGTCGATGGAAACGCGGCCCCTGTGGGTGTCGTAGAAGCGGAAGAGCAGGCGGACGATGGTGGATTTGCCCGCGCCGGTCGGGCCGACGATGCCGAGCTTTCCGCCGCCTTCGAGGGTGAAGTCGAGGTTCTCGACGAGCGGACGCCGCGGGTCGTAGCTGAAGCCGACCCTTTCGAAGCGGACGGTGCCATCGGTGACGGCGAGCGGGGTGGCGTCGGATGCGTCGGCCACCTCCGGCTCGAGCTCGAGCAGGGCCTCGATCTGCTCGAGGTCGGTCACCGACTGGCGGATTTCGCGGTAGATGACGCCGAGGAAGTTCAGGGGCTGGTAGAGCTGCCAGATATAGGTGTTGAGCAGCACCACGTCGCCGATGGTCATCGAGCCGTCGACCACGCCCTTGCCCGCCATGACGAGGAGCAGGGTGACGCCGATGCTGAGAATGGCGGCCTGGCCGCCGTTCAGCCAGGCGAGCGAGACCTCGGAGCGGACGGCGGCGCGCTCGTAGGCGGCGAGCTGGCCGTCCAGCCGGCGGCGCTCGAAGCCCTCGTTGCCGAACGCCTTGACCACCTCGTAGTTGATGAGCCCGTCGACCGCCGAGGCGTTGAACTCGTTGTCGGCGCGGTTGAGCTCGCGGCGGATCATGGTCCGCCAGTTGGTGGTGACGATGGTGAAGCCGGCATAGCCGGCGATGGTGACGAAGGTGACGAGAGCGAAGCGCGGCGGGTAGTTCCAGAGCAGGACGCCGATGACCATGGAGAACTCGAGCAGCGTCGGGCCGAGGCTGAAGAGGCCGGTGCGCAGGAGGAAGGAGAGCGCCTTGACGCCGCGGTCGATGGCCCGGGCGAGCTCGCCCGTGCGCCGCTCGAGGTGGTAGCGGAGCGAGAGGTCGAAGAGGCGGGTGTAGACCTCGAGCGCGAGGCGCCGGCCGGCCCGGGCGCCGACCCGGGCGAAGAGCCCGTCCCGGAGCTGCTGGAAGGCCGAGGCGAGGAGCCGGGCGGTGCCGTAGCCGAGGATCAGCGCGAGCGGCACGGCGGCGAGCCCGGCGACGCTCAGCGCGTCGATGGTCCATTTGAGGAAGAAAGGGACGTAGACGGTGAGGATCTTGGCGGCGAGGAGGCAGGCGAAGGCGAGGACGACGCGCAGGCGCAAGCCGGCTTCGCCCGCGGGCCAGACATAGGGGAGGGCGAAGCGGGCGAGATCGGCCCAGCTCCGCTCGGGCCGGACGGCGGCACCCAGGGTCGCGGACAGGGGGGGCGGCACGCCGCGGCCGCGGCTCAAGGCGCAGCCTTCCCGCCGGTCTGGGCCGCCATCTCTCGCAAGGAGCACTCCACGCTGGATCGATTCCAATGAGCCCCAAGGTGGCCATGAAGCCCAGGCAGGGCAAGCGGTTGCGGCGCTCCCGGCCGACCGGTAACGTCGCCGGAAAGCGGCCTGGAGGGCTATTCATCTCGGGGGAAGGCTCGTGAACGGCTTCGACTACGTCGTCATCGGTGCCGGCACCGCCGGCTGCGTGCTCGCCAACCGGCTCTCGGCCGATCCGCGCAGGCGTGTCCTCCTGCTCGAGGCGGGCGGCCGGGACAACTGGTTCTGGATCCATGTGCCGATCGGCTATCTCTACACCCAGAACAACCCCCGGACGGACTGGTGCTTGCGGACCGAGGCCGAGGCCGGGCTGGGCGGGCGGGTGCTGAACTATCCGCGCGGCCGGGTGCTCGGCGGGTGCTCCTCGATCAACGGCATGATCTACATGCGCGGCCAGGCGGCCGACTACGACCACTGGCGGCAGCTCGGCAATCCGGGCTGGAGCTGGGAGGACGTGCTGCCCTGGTTCAAGCGCTCGGAGGATTTCGCGGGTGGTGCTGACGAGCTGCACGGCACGGGCGGCGAGTGGCGGGTCGAGGAGCCGCGCGTGAGCTGGCCGATCCTCGACGCCTTTCGCGCCGCGGCGGCGGAGGTCGGCATTCCGCCGACCGACGACTTCAACCGGGGCTCGAACGAGGGCTGCGGCTATTTTCACGTCAACCAGCGCCGGGGCGTGCGCTGGTCGGCGGCGAAGGCGTTTCTCCGGCCGGCCCGCCGGCGGCCGAACCTCGTCGTGGTGACGGGGGCGCAGGTGTCGGGGCTGAGGCTCGAGGGCCGGCGCGTGACCGGTGTCGATTACGTGGAGAACGGGCTCGCGAAGTCGGTGACCGCGGGGCGGGAGGTCGTTCTCGCCGCCGGGGCGATCGGCTCGCCGCAGCTCATGATGCTTTCCGGCATCGGCCCGGCCGAGCATCTCATGGAGCACGGGATCGAGGTACGCCATGCGCTCGAAGGGGTGGGCGGCAATCTCCAGGACCATCTGCAGATCCGCACCGTCTTCAAGGTCCGGAATGCGGTGACGCTGAACGAGCAGGCGGCGACGCTCGCCGGCCGGGCGCGCATGGCGCTCGAGTACGCGCTGCACCGGCGGGGTCCCTTGAGCATGGCGCCCTCGACGCTCGGTGCCTTCGCCCGGACCGATCCGAGCTTCGCCACGCCCAATGTCGAGTACCACGTCCAGCCCCTGAGCCTCGGCCGCTTCGGCGAGCCGCTGCATCCCTTTCCGGCGATCACCGCCTCGGTCTGCAACCTCCGGCCGACCAGCCGGGGCACGGTGCGGCTGAAGTCGAGGGAGCCGGCGGCGGCGCCGGCGATCGGCCCGCGTTATCTCGGGACCGACGAGGACAGGAAGGTGGCGGCCGACGCGATCCGGCTGACGCGGCGGATCATGGCGGCCGGGGCGATGGCGCCCCATGCGCCCAGGGAGCATCTGCCGGGGGCGGACGTGGTCGCCGAGGAAGCGCTTATCGAGGCGGCCGGTGCCCTGGGCACGACCATCTTCCATCCTGTCGGCACCTGCCGGATGGGACCTTCGGACGACCCGCGTGCCGTGGTCGACGCGAGGCTTCGGGTGCACGGCCTCGGCGGGCTTCGGGTGGTCGACGCCTCGATCATGCCGACCATCACCTCCGGCAACACCAACTCGCCCGTGGTGATGATCGCCGAGAAGGCGGCGGGCATGATCGTCGAGGACGCCCGGGGCTGACTTGTGCTCGGGCACCTTGATCGCCAGTATCGGCGCAACGGGGGAAGCGCTCGGGTGTGATCCCGAGGCTCGTGGCGGGGCCAACGTCGCGCCCGCGCCGTTCCTGGATCTGGGGAGGATTGCTGCATGGGCTCGTTCTTGATGTTCATCCTGGGCATCATCGTCGGCGTCATCGCCGCCTGGTGGTTCTTCGAGCGTCGCGACGCTTCGAGCCGGGTGGCGATCGAGGAGGGCTGGAAGAAGAAGCTCGCCCATGTCGAGCAGGAGGTGCGCCGGGCCGACGCGGCGCACGAGGAGACGAAGGAGCGGCTGCGGCTCCTGCAGCAGGAGAAGGTGGCGCAGCAGGTGCCACCCCCTGAAGCGCCGGCGCCAGCCCCGACGCCGGCTCCGGCGCCGCCTGCGGCGGTGCCCGCCGCTCCGCCCCCGTCGGCCGAGGTCGCTCCCGGGTCCGGCGCCTCTTCCGGGCCGAGCGAAGCGGAGCGGCTGGCGCAGGCGCGGCGGCGGATCGACGCGAAGCTGGCGCAGCTTCCCGCCGGCTCCTCGGCCAGGGCGCGGCTGGTGGCCGAGCGGGCAGCGCTCGCCGGCCGCGAGGCCGAGGGCGGTGCCGCGGCGGCCGTGCCGGTCAGGGCACCGGCCCGGCTCTTCACCCCGCCGCCCGACGAGCCGGACGATCTCGAGGAAATTCGCGGCATCGGCCCGGTGCTGCGCGAGCGGCTGAACGAGCTCGGCATCACCACCTTCAGGCAGATCGCGGCGCTGACGCCGGCCGACATCGAGCGCATCGACGAGGTTCTGGAGTTCAAGGGCCGCATCGAGCGCGAGGACTGGATCGGCCAGGCGCGCACGCTCGGCGGCCTCGGTTCCCAGCCGGGGTTGTGATCCACTGCCGACCGCCTTGCGTATGCATCCCTAGCCAGAAGGCTGCGAAGCCCGTGGCGAAAGCCCGCCGGCCTTTCCTCCCCCGGGGCCGGCGGGCCCCGCCGCCGATCCGCCCACGACCCTGAAAGCGTGGTCGGGCGCTCTCGCGGCTTCCTGGTGAAGGACACGATCGCGGGTGATCGAAGCTCCGGGCCGCCAGCCGAGGAGCCGGAGCCGCGACCAGCCAGCGGAGAGGCTTCTTGCATATCGGCGTCGTCGGCACCGGCATTGCCGGGCTCTCCGCGGCCTGGACCCTGGCGCACCGCCATCGGGTCACGGTCTTCGAGCGCGAGGCGCGGCTCGGCGGGCACAGCAACACGGTGACCGTGGCCGCCAAGGGCGGGCCGATCGAGGTCGATACCGGCTTCATCGTCTACAACGAGCCGAACTATCCGCTCTTCGCCGCATTCCTTCGCCATCTCGGCATCCGCACCGCGCGAAGCGACATGTCGTTCTCGGCGAGCATCGCCGGTGGCACGCTCGAATACAGCGGGGCCTCGCCGGCCGCCCTTTTCGCGCAGAAGCGCAACCTCGTGCGGCCGGCCTTCTGGGGGATGCTCGGCGACGTCCTCCGCTTCAACCGGCTGGGACGGGCGCATCTCGAAGCTCCGGCTTGCGGGATCGAAAGCCTCGGCGACTTCCTTCGGGCGCACCGCTTCGGCAACGCCTTCATGGGCGGCTATCTTCTGCCCATGGCGGCCGCCATCTGGTCCTGCCCGACGGCGACCATGACGGATTTCCCGGCGACCAGCTTTCTCCGCTTCTTCGCCAACCACGGGCTTCTGGCGGTGAGCGGTCAGCCCGAGTGGCGCACGCTCGAGGCCCGCTCCAGGGCCTATGTCGAGGCGGTCGCGGCCAGGCTGGGCTCTTCCGTCCGCAGGGCGGCACCGGCCTTGGCGGTGCGGCGGACAGCCGAAGGGGTCGAGGTGGTCGACGGCAGGGGCGGCAGGTTCCGCTTCGATGCGGTGGTCATGGCGGCACATGCACCGGAGACCCTGGCCGTGCTCGCCGATGCCGATCCTGAGGAGCGGCGCATTCTCGAAGCCTTCCGCTTTCAGCCGAACCGGGCCGTGCTGCACAGCGATCCGGCGCTGATGCCGCGGCGCCGCCGGGCGTGGTCGGCCTGGAACTACATGGCGTCCCATCTGGCCGTGCCGGGCGGCAGGGTGGCCGTCACCTACTGGATGAACCGGTTGCAGAACATGGACGGACACCTGTCGCTCTTCGTCTCGATGAATCCGATGATCGAGCCCGAGCCGGCGCTCGTGCACCGGGAATTCGCCTACGATCATCCCATCCTCGATGCGCGAGCGGTGGCGGCGCAGCGGGAGATCGGCCGGATTCAGGGGCGGGGCGGCATTCACTACGCCGGCGCCTGGCTCGGCTACGGGTTCCACGAGGACGGGCTCCGCTCCGGCCTCGAGGCGGCGGCCCGGCTCGGGGTCGAGGCACCCTGGCAAGGCGGCGCCCGGACGGCGGTGAGGATGGGCGGCGCTTCGGGCCTGCCGGAGCTGGCGGCGGCACGGCCCGCATGACCGGCCAAGCGAGACGCTCGCGCCTCTACGAGGGGGCGGTGATCCACCAGCGGCTGCGCCCCGTCCGGCACCGCTTCCGCTACCGGGTCTTCTCGCTCATGCTCGATCTGGGCGAGCTCGATGAGCTCGCCGGCGAGCTTCGCCTGCTCGGCATCGAGCGGCCGGGCATTCTCGGCTTTCGCGCGCGCGACCATGGCGCTCGCGACGGCTCGCCGCTCGAGCCCTGGGCGCTCTCGCAGTTCGCGCAAGGAGGGCAGGAGGGCATTCGGCGGATCGAGCTGCTCTGCTTTCCGAGGCTCTGGGGCTACGTCTTCAACCCGCTCAGCGTCTATTTCGGCTACGACGCCAGGGACCGGCTCGCCGCGGTGCTCTACGAGGTGAGCAACACGTTCGGCGGCCAGCACGTCTACGTCCTGCCAACCGATCCGGCGCGGGCCGCTTCCGGCGGCTGGCTGCGCCATGCGACGGCCAAGACCTTCTACGTTTCGCCCTTCATCGACATGGAGGCGAGGTACGAGTTCGCCCTGAAGGCGCCGGGCGAGCGGCTGGACCTCGTGATCCGCGAGACCGACCGGAACGGGCTCTTCTTCGCCGCGAGCCAGACGGGGCGGATGCGGCCGCTCGACGACCGGAACCTCGCCCTCTGCACCATGCGCCATCCCGCCATGACGCTGAAGGTGATAGGGGCGATCCATCTGGAGGCGCTGCGGCTCTGGCTGAAGGGGGCGCCCTTCCACCCGCGGGCCGCCGGAGGATCCGGCCGATGAGCGGACGAAACGAGCGGTCGCCGGAGCCGGCCATGGCCATCGACCCGGCTTTGGGCCTGCGGCAGGCTGGCGGCGGCAGCCTCGCCGACCGCGTGCGGCGTGAGGCGCTCCTTCGCGTGCTCCGCCGGCTGCGCCGCGGCACGCTCGATCTGACCCTGCCCGACGGCGGCGGCGAGACCGTCAGGGGTGTCGAGGCGGGTCCGCGGGCGGCGCTCTCGATCCGCAGCTTTCGGGTGCTCGACCGCTATCTCTGGCACGGCAGCGTCGGCTTCGCCGAGAGCTACGTGGCAGGCGAATGGGACACGCCGCATGTGGCCGAGCTTCTGGAGCTCCTCGATCGCAATGGCGACGCCTGGGGACAGGGCTATTTCGGGCCGGCGCTGACGCGCCTCATGGCCCGAGCGCGACACCGGCTGCGCCGCAACTCGCGGGCCGGCAGCCGGCGCAACATCCACGCCCACTACGACCTCGGCAACGCCTTCTTCGCCGCCTGGCTCGATCCCTCCATGACCTACTCGGCCGCCCTCTTCGAGGAAGGCGGCAGGTCCGGCCAGGCCGACCTCGAGGCCGCCCAGGAGGCCAAGTATCGCCATCTCTGCCGGATGATCGACCTCCGGCCGGGCCAGCGCCTGCTCGAGATCGGCAGCGGCTGGGGCGGCTTTGCCCGGATCGCGGCGACCGAGTTCGGCGCCGGGGTCACGAGCATCACCATCTCGCGAGCGCAGCACGAGTTCGCGAGCGCCAAAATCGCCGCGGCCGGGCTCAATGATCGGGTCGAGATCCGCCTGCAGGACTACCGGGACGTCGAGGGCCGCTTCGACCGGATCGCCTCGATCGAGATGCTCGAGGCGGTCGGCGAGGCCTACTGGCCCACCTTCTTCGAGAAGCTGCGCTCGAGGCTCGCACCCGGCGGGCTCGTTGGCCTGCAGACCATCACCATCGCCGAGCGGCATTTCGAGAGCTATCGCCGCGGCAGCGACTTCATCCAGCAATACGTCTTTCCGGGCGGCATGCTGCCGTCGGAGGCCGCGCTCGCCGGGCAGACGAGCCGGGTCGGGCTCGAGATCACGGGAAAGGTCGCGTTCGGCCGCGACTACGCCCGTACCCTGGCGCTCTGGGCGGAGCGCTTCGAGGCGGCCTGGGACGAAATTCGCGAACAGGGCTTCGACGAGCGCTTCCGCCGCCTCTGGCGCTATTATCTCGCCTATTGCGAGGCCGGCTTCCGCTCCGGCAGCACCGATGTCGTGCAGCTTGCGCTCAGGCGGAGTTGAGCGGCTGTCCGGCCAGCGGCTCGGGGTTCTCGATCTTCTCGCCTTCGGCGGGTTGGGGTTGCCGTTGGCGGCGCTCAATCTGCCCTTCTACGTCTATCTGCCGACCTTCTACGTGGCGGAGCTCGGTCTCGGGCTCGCGACGGTGGGGACGGTGCTGCTGATCGCCCGGCTATTGGATGTGGTGACCGATCCGGTCATCGGCACGCTCGGCGACCGCACGCGCTTCCGCCTCGGCCGGCGGCGGCCCTGGATGCTCCTCGCCCTGCCGCTCGTCCTGGTCGCGAGCTTCTTCCTCTTCCTGCCGCCCGAAGGTGCCGGCTGGCTGCATCTCTTCTGCTGGGCGAGCCTCGCCTATCTGGGGTGGACGATGATGCTGCTCGCCTACAGCGCCTGGGGGGCGGAGCTCTCGGAGGATTACGACGAGCGCTCGCGCATCTTCGGGATCCGCGAGGGCTTCGTCATCCTCGGCATCATGCTGGCCGCCGCCCTGCCGACGCTGATCGGCACGCGCCCGGGCAGTGCCGCGACCATGGCGGCCATCTTCTGGTCCATAGCCCTCCTCCTGCCCCTGGCCCTCCTCGTCCTGCTCTGGCGGATCGGCGAAAGCGCGCATTCCGGCACCCGTGCCCTGACCTTCGGGGCGGGGCTCCTCGTGGTGCTCGCCAACCGGCCGTTCCGGCGGCTGGTGCTCGCCTATCTCCTGAATGGCGTCGCCAGCGGCCTGCCGGCCACGCTCTTTCTGCTTTTCGTGCAGCATGTGATCCGCGCGCCGGAGGCGAGCGGGCCCCTGCTTCTCGTCTACTTCGCGAGCGGGCTCGCCGCCATTCCGGCCTGGCTTCGGCTCAGCTACCGGATCGGCAAGCATCGCGCCTGGTGCGTCTCGATGCTCTGGGTCTCGGGCGTATTCGCTTTCGTGCCGCTGCTCGGTGCGGACGATCTCGCCTGGTTCGCCGCCGTCTGCGTCGCCAGCGGCCTCGGCCTCGGGGCCGATCTCGCCCTGCCGACGGCGATGCAGGCGGACGTGGTCGATGCGGACAGCGCCGTCACCGGCGAGCGGCGCGCCGGGCTCTATTTCGGCTTGTGGAGCATGGCGACCAAGCTCTCGCTCGCCCTTGCCGTCGGCATCGCCTTCGGTGCGCTCGACCTCGCCGGGTTCGATGCCGAGGCGTCGGCCAACGCGCCTTTCGCCCTGCTCGCCCTGAGCGGGCTCTACGCGCTCCTGCCGGTGCTCATGAAATTCGCCTCGATCTTCCTCGTCTGGAATTTCGAGATCGATGCGGCCCGCCTCGGCGAGCTGCGTGCCAAGTCACCGACGGCCGAAGGAACGTTCTGACACGATGATCCGCATCCTCCTCGCCAGCGTAATGCTTTGTGCTATTGCAGGTTGCTCGACCATGAAGATCGATGATTTCGACGGCACCGAGCCGATTTTTGTGCCGGAGGACTATTTCCTCGGCGAGACCCGTGCCTGGGGTCTCTTCCAGGATCGCTTCGGCACCGTCAGGCGGGAGTTCGTGGTCGACATCGAAGGCCGGATGGAAGACGGCGTGCTCGTGCTCGACGAGGCGTTCCGCTACGCGGACGGCGAGCGCGACGAGCGCGTCTGGCACATCCGCCCCCTGCCCGAGGGCCGCTACGAGGGCGAGGCCGACGACATCGTCGGCACCGCCACGGGTGAGCGCGAGGGCAAGGCCATGCGCTGGCGCTATCTCTTCGACCTCAAGGTCGGCGAGCGGACCTGGCGGGTGAGCTTCGAGGACTGGATGTTCCTGCAGGACGAGACGGTGATGATCAACCGTGCCACCGTCTCGAAATGGGGTCTGACCCTGGGCGAGGTCTTCATCTTCTTCAAGAAGGTGGAGCCTTCCTGAAGGGGGTCACATGCCGGTCGCCCGGCCGATGAGGGCGAAATAGAGGCGGTAGGGCAGGAGGCCCGCGAGCTTCAGGAGCCGGACGAAGAGCCAGGGGAAGGCGATCTCGAAGCGGCCGCTCCCGAGCCCGCGGGCGATCTGGGCGGCCGCCTCCTCGGCCGGGATCAGAAAGGGCATCTCGAACTCGTTCTTGTCGGTGAGCGGTGTCTCGACGAAGCCCGGATTGACGAGCTGCAGCCGGACTCCCGTGTGGCGGAGGTCGAATTGCAGCGATTCCGCCATGTTGATGAGGGCGGCCTTGCTGGCACCGTAATACGCGCTGGTCGGCAGGCCGTGGTAGCCGGCGACCGAGGCGACCACGACGATTCGCCCGGCGTCGCGCTCCAGCATCCCCGGCAGCACCGTCTCGATGCCGTTGGCGGTGCCGAAGACGTTGAGCTCCATGACCCGCCTCAGGCCGTCCGAGGTGAAATCGCGGGCGGCCGTGGGCTGGTGCGTGCCGGCATTGAGCACGACCGTGTCGACCGGGCCGGCCGCCGCCTCGATCCGGCCGAGGGCCGCCACGACCGCCGCCTTGTCGGTCACGTCGAGTGTGAGCGGGTGGATGCGCGTCGGATGATCCAGCGCCAGGGCCTCGAGCTTGTCGGTGCTCCTGGCGCTGGCCCAGACCTCCTTGCCCTCGGCGGCGAGGTGGCGGGCGAGGGCGGCGCCGATGCCGTAGCTGGCACCGATGATCCAGATGCGCTCAGCCATCGTCGCCCGCCGGATGCCAGGGCTCGAGGCCGTCGAGGAAGCGGCCGGCGTTCTCGGCGATCCGCGCCTTTCGATCGTCGCTCATGCGGTCGAGGTTCTTCATGATCGGTCCCATGCGCGGGTTCTTCTCCAGCGCCTTTCGGTTCTCGATGAGGAAGCTCCAGTAGAGGTAGTTGAAGGGGCAGGCGCGCTCGCCGAGCTTCTTCTTCACGTCGAAGGCGCAGCCGCCGCAGAAGTCCGACATGCGGTCGATGTAGTTGCCGGAGGCGGCATAGGGCTTGGAGCCGAGATAGCCGCCGTCGGCGTGCATCACCATGCCGAGCACGTTGGGCAGCTCCACCCACTCGAAGGCGTCGGCGTAGACCGCCAGGTACCAGGTGCAGACCTCCTCCGGGATGACACCGGCGAGGAGCGCGAAGTTGCCGGTCAGCATGAGCCTCTGGATGTGGTGCGAGAGCGCCTCCCGCCGCGTCTGGTCCAGGGCATGCGCCATGCAGCGCATGTCGGTCTCGCCGCTCCAGTAGAAGGCGGGCAGATGGCGGCGGTTCCGCAGGCCGTTCAGCTTCGCGTAGCCCGGCATGCGGAGCCAGTAGATGCCGCGCACGTACTCGCGCCAGCCGACGATCTGGCGGATGAAGCCCTCGACGCTGTTGAGCGGCAGATCCTGCTTCCGGTGCGCCTCAAGGGCCGCCTCGCAAACCTCGCGGGCGGTGAGCAGGCCGCAATTGAGGTATTGCGAGAGGGCCGAATGGCAGAGCCAGTCCTCGCCCGCGAGCATGGCGTCCTGAAGATCGCCGAAGCGCGGAAGGGCCGTTTTCACGAAATGCGCGAGCGCCCGGCGTGCCTCGCCCCGGGTCACGGCGAACCAGAAGGGATCGACTTCGCCGAAGCGGTCGGCGAAGCGGCGACGGACGAGATCCAATACGGCTTCGGTGGTGGCATCCGGCGTGAAGCGCATGGGACGGGGGAAGTCGCTGCCGGGTTTCGCCGGCTTGCGGTTCAGGGTGTCGTAGTTCCAGCGTCCGCCCAGGGGTTTGCCGGCCTCGTCCACGAGCCAGCCCGTCTGCCGTCGCATCCGGCGGTAGAAGGACTCCATGCGAAGCTGCTTTCTGTCGCCGGCCCAGCTCGCGAACTCGCTCGTGGAGCAGAGGAAGCGGTCGTCCCGGCGGATCTCGACCGGCAGGCCGAATTTCTTCTCCCAGCTTCGGATCAGAGCGAGGACCCGGTATTCGCCGGGCTCGGTCACAACGACGCGCCCGATCCGTTCCTCCTCGAGGGTGCGGGCGACCTCGGCCTCGAAGCTGCCGCGATTCTCGGGATCGTCGAGCTCGACATAGCGCACCTCGAGCCCCCGATCGCGCAGCTCGTCGCGAAAATGGCGCATGGCGGCGAAGAGGAAGGCGATCTTCTTCGGGTGGTGCGGGACGTGGTCGGTCTCGGCCTCGACCTCCATCATGAGGACGAGGTCCTGCTTCGGGCTGGCGTCGGCGAGCGAGGCGAGGCCGTGGCTGAGCTGGTCGGCGAAGACGGGGCGAAGGCTCCGGGGCACGGCTGTGGCTCAGCTCCTGCCCGGCTCGTTCCGCCGAAGCGCCGGGCTGCGATAGGCGCTGCCGTCGGTCTGGCGATAGTCGATTCTCGAGCCTTTGGGGCCGGTGAAGGCGAGCTTGACCCAGCGGCCTTCCGCGTACCAGAGGTCGAGATCGACATCGCCCCGCAGGCCGAACCGCTCGGCCGTGGTGGCCTCGCCTTCCGCCTCGACCGTTTCGCGGCCGAGCGAGGTCACGGTGGAATGGATGAGCGCGCCCGTCTGGGTGTTGATCCAGCGCTTTCGGGTGACGAAGCCGGCCGGCCAGTAGGTGGCGGGCAGGGTGTCGGCAGGGGCGGTGATCTGGCCCTTCTCGCCATCGATGACGAGGTGATCGCCCTTTTGCGCCGCCTCCACCCGATAGGCGGTGCCGTTGTCGTCGGTGCGGCTGGCGAAGCCCTCGAGCCTGCCGCCGCTCCAGGTCACGCGGTTCTGGTGGCTGTAGCGATAGGCGGTGATGAAGGCGATCTTGACCTCGAGCTCGATGTCGATGTCCACGGTCAACCGCTCGCCCTCCAGCGCGAAGTCGAGCGTGTGTTGGCCGATCTCGCTCTCGTCGCGGTAGACGGCGAAGGCGAGCCGGCCCAGAGGCGCGGCCAGGGCCGGCCGGCCGAGGGTGGCACCCGCCGCGAGCCCGAGTGCGCCCTGCAGCATGTCGCGTCGATGCATCGCCTCTCTCCCGCCATTGGCAGGAGATACGCGGGAGGAGGCGGGCGGGATCAGTCGAGCGGGGCGGGTTTCGCCAGCTCGCCCAGGCGTTCCTCGATCATGGCCGCCGTGGGCTGGGCCGATTGCGCGCCGATGGCGAGGCAGGAGAGCCCGGCGGCGAGGCTCGCCCGGTGCAGCGCCTCGGGCAGGGCGCGACCCTGGTCGAGGGCGGCGGCGAGCACGCCGACGAAGGCGTCGCCGGCACCGGTGGTGTCGACCGGCTCGATGGCGAGGCTGCCGACGCGCCAGCCGCCTTCGGGGCCGACCGCGACGGCACCCTTGGCACCCAGCGTCACGACGCAGACGAGATCGTGGGTGCGGGCCAGCCGGCGGGCGAGGTCGAGGGGCTCGCCCGAGGCGTCGCCGGCTGCCATTCGGGCCTCGATCTCGTTGACGACGAGGTAGTCGAGCGAGTCCAGCATGCCTTCGCGAAGCGGTCCGGCGGGGGCGAGGTTGAGGAGGGTGCGGGCACCCCGGGCCTTGGCGCGGGCGAGGATGGCGGCGCTTTCGCTCATCCTTATCTCGTTCTGGCAGAGGAGGGTGGTGGCGGGGCCGAGCAGCGCGTCGCCGATCTGGCCCGCATGCGTGTCGAGATTGGCGCCGCTCGCGACGATGATCGCGTTCTCGCCCCGGGCGTCGACGCCGATCACGGCGATCGCGGTCGGCCGCTTGGAGACGGCGAGGCCGCTCGTCTCGATTCCGGCCTCGACCAGGAGGGCCCGGACCACCGGCCCGTACGCGTCATCGCCGAGATGGCCGACGAAGCGGGTCTCGGCCCCGGCCTTGGCGGCGGCGGCCGCCTGGTTCGAGCCCTTGCCGCCGGGCGCCATGGCGTAGGACGGGCAGAGCACGGTTTCGCCGGGTGCCGGCAGCTTCTCGACCTTGAAGAGGAGATCGGCGTTCACCGAGCCCAGGATCAAAAGCATCGCCGCTCTCCCCGACCAGCCGCGTTGTCCCGGCCGGTATGCGGCCTCGGCGCCGGCCTGTCCAGCGGGCGGCCTCAGAGGCTGCGCAGCATCAGGGGCAGGGGTGCGGGGCGGCCGAAGAGGAAGCCCTGCACCTCGTTGCAGCGGAGCTCCTCGAGCAGGGGGAGCTGGGAGCTCTTCTCCACGCCTTCGGCCGTGGTCTTCTTCGCGAGGGCGGTGCTGAGCCCGACAATGGCGCGAACGATCGCCTGGGCCCCCCGGTCGCGGTCGATCAGGTCGACGAAGGAGCGGTCGATCTTGATGCGGTCGAAGGGGAAGCGGTTGATGTAGGCGAGCGAGGAATAGCCCGTGCCGAAATCGTCGATCGAGAGATGCAGGCCGAGCTCGGCCAGGGTGGCGAGCCGCCGGCCGAGCATCGGCAGGGACGGGTCGAGGAACAGGCTCTCGGTCACCTCGAGCTCGATCCGGCCGGGTGCGAGGTCGTGGCGGGCGAGCGTGCCGCGGACGAAGTCGACGAAGCCCGGATCGCGCTTGAGCTGCACCACCGAGACGTTGACCGAGAGCTGCAGGTCGCGCTGCCGCAGGGCCGGGGCGGCGAGGTCGGCGCAGGCCCGATCCAGGACCCAGCGGCCGAGCTCGACGATCGACCCGGTCTCCTCGGCGAGGCCGATGAAGCGTGCCGGCGGCAGGAGGCCCTCCGTCGGATGGGGCCAGCGGATCAGGGATTCGAGCCCGGCCGGCCGGCGCCGCGAGAGATCGATCCGCGGCTGGTAGTGGAGCTCGAGCTCGTCGCGGCCGATGGCGTCCCTGAGGGCGGCATCCAGCAGGAGCCCGCCGCCGGCCTCGCCGTGCAGGGCCGGATCGAAGACGACCACCTGATCGCGGCCGTCGCGCTTCGCCCGGTACATGGCGGCATCGGCTCGACCCAGCAGGCTCTCCGGGTCGTCGCCGTCATCGGGGAAGATGGCGACGCCGAAGCTCGCCCTGACGCGAAGCGGCCTGCCGCCGACGGTGACCGGCCACGCGAAGGCGGTCCGGTAGCGGTCGATGGCGGCCTTGATCGCGGCACGGCTCTCGAGGCCGTCCAGCACCACCACGAACTCGTCGCCGCCGATCCTGCCTACCGTGTCGGTCGCGCGGCCGAGCCGGCGAAAGCGCGCCGCCACCTCGACCAGGACGGCGTCGCCGACGGCGTGGCCGAGCGCGTCGTTGATGTTCTTCAGCCGATCGAGATCGAGGAAGACGACGGCGACCCGGCTCCTGGCGCGGCGGGCCCGGTCGAGGGCGCCGGCGAGGCGGTCGGTCAGGAGGTGGCGGTTGGGCAGCCCGGTCAGGCTGTCATGGGTGGCACGGAAGGCCACCTCGTCCAGAAGCCGCTGCTCGTCGGTGATGTCGTTGAGCGCCAGGACGAGCTGGGAGCGGGCGGGCGGCCCGAAACGGCGGGCGGTGGCGCGCACCGAGCGCTCGCGCCCGTCGGCGGTGGTGAGGCGGATGGCGCCGAGCGGTGCGGTGACGGACGGCTCCGGCCCCTCGACCGCCCGCCGGGCGAGCTCGCCGACGGGCGGCGCCAGCGCCTCGAGGCGCTGGCCGACGAGCTTCTCGGCGGGGCGGCCGAAGAGCCGGACCGCCGCCGGGTTGGCGTAGTCGACATTGCCGGCGGTGTCGGTGGTCAGCACCGCGTCCGCGACATGCGTCAGGGCGGCGTGGGCGAGGCTGCGCTCGACCTGGGCACGCCTCACACGCTCGGCCGCCTCGCCGAGCCGGACCAGGACGAGCAGGCAGAGGAGGATCGCCGTGACCGCGGCGAAGGGCAGCATGAGTCGTGCCATGAAGAGGGCGCCGATGCCGGTGAGGAGCGGCAGAAGCGGCACGAGAAGGAGCGCCGGCGGGGCGCGGGCCGGCCGTCGCCAGCCGATCAGCAGCCAGGGCAGGAAGGCGCAGCCGGCGAGGATCGCGGCGGCGAGGCCGGGCCAGCGGAAGGGGGCGATGGTCCGGCCCTGCAAAAGGGCCTCGACGGCCAGCGCCTGGAACTCGATCGGTGGCGCTGCGTTCCGGCCGGCGCCCGGTCCGAGGCGGACGGGCGCCACCAGCCCCTGCGCCGTCACGCCGACCAGAACGACGCTGCCGGCGAGCGAGACGGCCGGCTCGCCTTCCAGGATGTCGAGTGCCGAGTAGTGGCGCAATCGCCAGCGGTCGGTGCCGATCGGCACCAGCGCCTCGCCGTCCTCGACCCAGCCGAGGAAGGTGCGGGGCGGATCTTCCTCACGGAAGGTGGCGGGCACGGTGCCGCGCGGCCGGACCTGGCGCTTCACCGCCAGGGCGAAGGCCGGCCAATGGGCCTCGCCGATGCCGGCGGCGAGCTGCAGCCGGCGTAGACGGCCGTCGGCGTCGGCGCGGAGATGGGCGTGGCCGAGCGCTCCCGCGAGCTCGGGCAGCCGACCGAAGGGCAAGAGCTCGACCGGCGGCTGGCCGGCGGCCGGCGGCTCCGCGGCCACCGGCAGGACCACGTTGCCGGCCCGCGCCACCGCCGCCTCGAGCGCCCGGTCGCCCGCCGGGTCGTCCGGCGACGGGCCCGCGAGGAGCACGTCGTAGCCGATGACCTGGGCACCCGCGGTGGCGAGCCGGTCGATCAGCCGCGCCTGGACCCGGCGCGGCCAGGGCCAGGGGCCGATCCGCTCGAGGCTCTGCTGGTCGATCCCGACGACCGCCACGCGGTCGCTGCGCCCGCCCGCGAGCCACGGCTGGAGCAGGTCGAAGGCTCGTGCATCGAGCGCGTCGTGCGGCGCGAGCTGGACGAAGGTCGCAGCCAGGACGGTCGCGAGGGCGGCGAGCCCGACGCCGCGGGGGATTGGCAAGCCCTGGTCCGCCGCCATCTCAGAGCAGCAGGAAGAGGAGCGCGAACGGTGCCAGCAGTGCCGGCCACCAGCGACTGGGGTCGACCGTGATGCGCTGCGGCGTCGAGAATGGTGACGTATAGCCGTCGGGCTCGATGATTTGGGCGCGGAACCAGTAGTCGCCCGGTGGCAGGCCCGGCACGACCAGAACGGCCTCGTCGGCGACGGCCGTGTGGCTAAGCTCGGCGAAGTCGGGCCTCTTCGCGATCTCGAAGCGGATGCGCTGGCCGGGCTCGAGCGGGCGGAGGCGGATCGTCAGGCGGCCGCGCTCGGTCTCGACCGTCTCGATCCCGGGATCGGCCGGCGGCTCGACCCGCTCGAAGGACCAGGTCTCGCCCCAGGGTCCGGCCTTTTCCTCGCGGTCGACCGTGCGCAGCCGCCAGTGCCAGATGCCGAGCCCGAGATCCCGGTCCGGCGTCAGCAGGGGCTCGGTCAGGCCCGAGGCGCTGATCGCGGGCTCAGCAAAGTCGGCGTCGCGGGCGAGCTCGAGATCGAAGGTCCGAGCATCGAGCGGCACCGACCAGCCGAACTCCGGTCGCGGCTCGCGCACCTTGCCCTCGCGCTTCGGGCGCAAGGGTGCGGGCGGCTCCGGCCGGGCGTCGACCGCGAGCCGCCAGACCCGGTCCCGGCCCTCGAGCCCGTCCGCCTCGATGCCGCGCAGCCTTGCGAAGTAGCTGCCATCGGCGAGCTCCAGCCTCGCCGCCTCGCCGGCCTCGACGATCGTCTCGGCCAGCCGCTGCTCGAACCTCTCGTCGCTCGCGACGGTGAGGCGGAAGCGCGCGGCACCTTCCTCCGGGGGCATCGGCAGGCGTAGCGGCAGGCGCTCGAGCCGGGTCGGCAGGAGGGCGGCGTCCGGCGGGTCGAGCAGCTCGCGCGGCGGCGGGGGCGGAGCGCCCTTTCGGGTCACCGTGCCCATGTCGGCGCCGACGCGCCGGGCGGTCCCCGCTGCACTCACCCGGACGGTGCCGGCGAGAACCTCGGTGGCGCTGCGAATCGCCGCCTCGTCGAGTCCGACGCGCAGATCGGTGCCGCGCACCGAGCTCACCGCCGGCGGCGTCCAGACC
The DNA here is from genome assembly GCA_964402505.1 of uncultured Geminicoccaceae bacterium. GTDB lineage: Bacteria > Pseudomonadota > Alphaproteobacteria > Geminicoccales > Geminicoccaceae > SLRI01. The sequence goes on along the minus strand of CAYOCP010000019.1, from coordinate 21,561 downwards.
TCGAAGCCCGAGCCGGCGCCGGCCGCCGGCTCGACCCGGGTCTCGAGGCGGCCGCGCTCGAGCCTGAGGCGCGTGTCGACCATGCCGGTGCGGCGGTACTCGCCGAGCCGGTCGAGCTCCAGCCGGGCTCCTTCGGAAAGCACCACGCGCGAGCCGTCGGCGAAGACGACCACGGCGGAGGAATCGTCGCCGGTCTCGATCACGTCGCCCACCTCGAGCCGCATGCCCGAAGCGGGAGGCGGATGCGCCTCGCCGCGGCTGAGCTCGACGCTGCCCCTGAAGGTCTCGAGGGTCGCCTCGGCCGGCTGCAGGCTCAGCCAGGCGAGGGGGATCGCGAGGCGGGTGCCGGGCGGGATCGAGCGCGGCTGCATGATGCCGTTGAGCGCCTGCACCTCCGGCCAGCGCCGCCAGTCGGCGAGGTAGCGGCGCGACAGGTTCCAGATATTGTCGCCCGGTCGCACGGTGTATTGCCAAAGGGGGCCCGGATCGACGGCCGCCGCCGTCGATGCCCCTGAGGTCTGGGCGGCCGCGGGCGAGGCTGTGGCGAGGCAGGCGAGCATGCCGAGCGCGGCGGCCCAGAACCGCGGAGATCTCGCGCAGGCTGTGTCAGTCGACAAGGTCCACCCCGATCAGTGGTTGGAAAAGGCGGCGGGCGCGTCGGGCTGGTCTGTTCGCCTTAGAATGACAAGTAATATGTGGTTTTTCTACCTTCGATTAGTCATGCGAGCGACGGGCCACGAAAAAAGGGCGCCGGCTTCGCGCCGGCGCCCTTTCCGGGTGCGGTCGATCGGGCTCGCGGTCAGCGCTTCGAGAACTGGAAGCTGCGCCGCGCCTTGGCCTTGCCGTATTTCTTGCGCTCCACCTCGCGGGCGTCGCGGGTCAGGAACCCGCCATGCTTGAGGGCCGGGCGCAGCGCCGGATCGTAGGCGATGAGGGCTCTCGACACGCCGTGCCGCACCGCCCCGGCCTGGCCCGAGAGGCCGCCGCCGGCGACGGTGCAGACGATGTCGTACTGCTGCAGCCGGTTGATGCTGACCAGCGGCTGGTTGATGACCATCTGCTGCGTGGGCCGGGCGAAATAGGCCGGCATGTCCTTGCCGTTGACGGTGAAGCGGCCGCTGCCGGGCTTGACCCAGACGCGCGCCGTCGACTGCTTGCGCCGGCCGGTGGCGTAGGCCCGCCCGAACTGGTCGATCCTGGGCTCGGCGACCTCGACCTCCGGCTCGGCGGCGATGCCGGGCCGCAGCTTCGAGAGGTCCTGGAAGGAGGAGACGGTTTCAGCCATGCGCGGTTCCGAGCTTGCTGTTCTTCGGGTTCAGGGCGGCGATGTCCAGCGCCTTCGGGCTCTGGCCCGCATGCGGATGCTCGCCGCCGGCGTAGACGTGCAGCTTGCGCATGACCTCGCGGCCGAGCGGGCCGCTCGGCACCATGCGCTCGACCGCCTTTTCGATCACGCGTGAGGGAAACCGGCCCTCGAGCACTTTCTGGGCGGTGGTTTCCTTGATGCCGCCCGGATAGCCGGTGTGGCGGTAGTAGGTCTTCTGCGCGCGCTTGTTGCCGGTGAGGACGACCTTCTCGGCGTTCAGCACGACGACATGGTCGCCGCAGTCCATGTGCGGCGTGAACATCGCCTTGTGCTTGCCGCGCAGCCGGTTGGCGACCAGGACGGCGAGACGGCCGAGAACCAGCCCCTCGGCGTCGATCACGTACCAGTCGCGCTTGATGTCGGCGGGCTTGGCGGAATAGGTCTTCATGAAGTTGCTCACGAGGCTGGGCCACGCCGGGAGATCGGACCCCTGGCGGACGGACGACCGAGGCTGTCTCTAGAATGGACATCGCGCGGGCACCGGAGGTGCTCGCCGACAAGAGCGCCATCTAGGTGAGGAGCCCGCCTTCTGTCAACGGCCAATCCGCGGCAGGCGGCGCCAGAGCCAGGCGAAGACGAGGGTGAAGGCGACGGCCGCGAGCAGCATGGCGGCCCTGAGGCCGATGGGCTCGGCCACCGTGCCGACGGCCAGGGCGCCGAGCGCCGGAACGCTGCGGAAGACGAGGCCGAAGAGGCTCATCACCCGGCCGCGCAACGCCGGCTCCACTCCCATCTGCACGGCGGTGTTCATGGCGACGCCGCAGGCGACCAGGGTGAAGCCGAAGCCGGCGATCAGCGGCACGGCCAGAACGAAGCCCGGGCTCAGCGCGAAGAGCGTGGCGCAGAGGGTGACGCCGAGCTGCAGCAGAAGCGTGCCGCGCAGGTCGAGCGTTTCGGCCCTGAGCGCCACCCAAAGCCCGCCGAGCACGGCACCGAGGCCCATGGCGGCGCTGAGCACCGCGAAGCCTTGGACCCCGCCCTCGAAGACTCCGCCGGCGAAGCCCGGCAGGAGGTCGCCCAGGGGTCGGACGGTGAGCGAGAGGGCGATGAAGAAGGCGAAGAGCGCGGCCAGCACGGGATTGCCGCGGATGTGCAGGAGCCCCTCGAGGAAGGCGCGGCCGGTGCCCTGCCAGGCGCCGGGCCGCACGCTCTCGTTGAGCACGAGGCGTGGCAGGACGAGGATGATGGGCAGGTAGCTCAGGGCATTGACGAGAAGGGCGGCCGGCACGCCCGACCAGGCGATGACGATGCCGGCAGCGGCCGGGCCGATGAAGCGGGCGGTGTTGAAGACGACGCTGTTGAGCGCGATCGCCGCCTGCAGGTGCGGCCGGCGCACCAGGGCCGGCACCAGCGCCAGGCGCGCCGGCTGGTTCAGGCCGATCAGCAGGCCCGAGAGCCCGACGAGCAGCACGAGGCCGATGATGCCGACGAGCTCGCGCCAGAGCAGGAGCGCCATGGCGGTGGTGACGAGGGCGAGGGCACTCTGCGTCCAGAGCAGGATGCGCCGCCGGTCCTGGCGGTCGGCGAGCACCCCGCCGAAGGGGGCGATCAGCACCGCGGGAAAGAGGTCGGCGAAGGCGACGGCGCCGATCCAGAAGGGCGATTGCGTCAGCTCCCAGGCGAGCCAGCCGACGGCGATGCGCTGCATCCAGGTGCCGATCAGCGAGATCGAGTTGGCGGCGAGATAGGCGCGGAAGGCGGGCTCCCGGAGCGCCGCCCGGACGGGATCGATGCGCAGGGTCAAGGTGGCGGTCGCTCCAGGGGCCGCGGCGGCGGGCCCGTCGCCATTGTTGCCCCGGCTTAGTACAGGGCGCCGGCGAGCGAAACGGTGGTGGCCAACGGCGCCGACAGCGGGCAGGTTCTCCGGCCGAAGAATGGCCGGCCACCTGCAGGAAAGGCGGAAACGGATGCTGGACGCGGACCGGATCGAGGAGCTCTTCGCCCGCCTCGCCGCGGCCGACCCGGAGCAGGGCCGCGAGCCCGAGGCGAAGCTCGGCCGAAAGCCCTTCGAGAGCCTGGTCGGCGTCATGCTGAGCGCGCAATCGAGGGATGTCATGACCGCCAGGGCCAGGAAGCGGCTGCTGGAGCGGGCCGCCACGCCCGAGGCGATTCTCGCCCTCGACGAGGCCACGATCGCCGACCTCATCAAGGATTGCGGGCTCTACAACATGAAGGCGCGCAACCTCAGGCGGATGTGCGCCGTGCTGCTCGAGCGGCATGGCGGCGTCGTGCCGGAAACGCGCGAGGCGCTCATGGCCCTGCCCGGCGTCGGCCGGAAATGCGCCGACATCATGCTGCGCTTCGTCTTCGGCGAGCCCGAGGTGCCGGTCGACACGCACGTCTTTCGCGTGGCGAGGCGGACCGGCCTCGCCGCCGGCCGGACCGAGGCGGCTTTGGCCGTCGACCTCGCGGGTCGGGTGCCCGAGCGCTGGCGTTGGGGTGCGCACATGTGGCTCTTGAATCTCGGCAAGCGGGTCTGCCTCGCCCGCGTGCCCCGCTGCTCGAAATGCCTGCTGGACGATCTCTGCGAGCACAACGGGGTGACGGTGCGGGGGTGACGTCCGCCCGCTTCGGCCTTGTCCGGGCGCTCAGCGGCCGCGGCGGATCGCCACGATCACCCGGTCGAGCGCCTCGAGGAAGCGCGAGCGCGCCGCCTTGCCGAAGGGCCGGCCGCCGCCCCGGATGGTGCCGGCCTCGCGCAGGTCGGTCATGAGGTTGCGGGTGGCGAGCACGTCGCCGATGGTCCGCTCGTCCAGCACCCGGCCATCCGGCGTGACCACCCTGGCCCCGGCCTTGATCGCCCGGTCGGCGAGCGGGATGTCGCCGGTGACGACGATGTCGCCCGGACCGGCGCGCCCGGCGATCCAGTCGTCCGCCTCGTCCAGCCGGTCGCCGACCGTGATCCGCTCGATCGCGGCACTCTCCGGCACGCGAAGCCACGCATTGGCGACGACGAAGGTGTGCAGCCCGTAGCGTCCGGCGACCCGATAGGCCTCGTCCTTCACCGGGCAGCCGTCGGCGTCGAGATAGAGGATGGTCATTCAGAGGCCCTCGGGGCAGAGGCCGGTCCGCCGGGCGACCCGGGCGCGCATGCGCGGGCCGATCTCCTCCCGGTCATGAAAGGCGAAGACGTAGTCCGGATAACCGTCGCGCTCGAGCACCACATGCGAGCCCGCGCGCCGCTTCTCGCGCCAGCCGATTCGCAGGAGCGCTGCCAGCACGCGCCGGGCACGGGTCGAACCGAAGGCGCTCAAGCGGCCTCGAAGAGGCCGTCGAGCTCGGGCACGGGCTCGCCGTGCTCGCGGTGATCGGCGAGGATCCGCAGCGCCAGAGCCTCGACCTTCGCCCGCGCTTCCTCCGCCGTCGCACCATAGGCGAGAGCACCGGGCAACGCCTCGATCTCGGCGATCCAGCGCCCGTCCTCCTCCTGCTCCATTACCGTCGCGAGCTGTGCCATGTCCCATCCCGACCCATCCGCCCGGTCCCCGCCCAGGGCAGTGCTCATGGCCTCCATCCTAGCACGGATCACTCGACAGGCGGCAGCTTCGCCTTGAGGATCTCGCCCACCGCCTGCGGATTGGCCTTGCCGCCCGAGGCCTTCATCACCTGGCCGGTGAACCAGCCGATGACCTTGGGGTTCTTGCGGTAGGTCTCGACCTGACCCGGATTGTTCCGGATCACCTCCTCGACGATCGCCTCGATCGCACCCGTGTCGGTCACCTGGCGGAGGCCCTTCTCCTCGACGATGGCGCCGGGATCGCCGCCGGTCTCGAACATGATGGCGAACACGTCCTTGGCGATGCGGCCGGAGATCTGGCCGGTCGCCAGAAGATCGAGCAGCCGGCCGAGGCTGGCGGCGTCGATCGGGCTCTCGTCGATGCCCTTGCCGGCCTTGGCGAGCAGGCCGAAGAGCTCGTTGATCACCCAGTTGGCCGCCTGCTTGCCGTCCCGGCCCCGCGCCACCGACTCGAAGAAGTCGGCGGTGGCGCGCTCGGCGACCAGCACGCCGGCGTCGTAGGCGCTCAGACGGTAGTCGGCCATGAAGCGCGTCTTCTTCGCGTCCGGCAGCTCCGGCAGGCTCGCCTGCAGCCGGTCGACGAAGTCCTCGGGCAGAACCAGCGGCAGAAGGTCGGGATCGGGGAAGTAGCGGTAGTCGTTAGCCTCCTCCTTGCCGCGCATCGACCGCGTCTCGCCCTTGACCGAATCGAAGAGCCGGGTCTCCTGCACCACCGCGCCGCCGGCTTCGATCAGCTCGACCTGCCGCTTCGCCTCGTGCTCGATGGCCTTGGCGACGAAGCGCATGGAGTTGACGTTCTTGACCTCGCAGCGCGTGCCATAGGCCTTCTCGCCCATCCGCCGGACCGAGACATTGGCGTCGCAGCGCAGCGAGCCCTCCTCCATGTTGCCGTCGCAGGTGCCGAGATAGCGAAGGATCGAGCGCAGCTTGCGCAGGTAGAGCACGGCCTCCTCGGGCGAGCGGATGTCCGGCTCGGAGACGATCTCCATGAGCGCCACGCCCGAGCGATTGAGGTCGATCAGGGTCTCGCCGTCGCGCTGGTCGTGCAGCGACTTCCCGGCGTCCATCTCGAGATGCAGGCGGGTGATGCCGATGGCGCGGCTGCGGCCGTCCGGCAGGTCGATCAGGAGCTGGCCCCGGCCGACGATCGGGTGCTGGTACTGGCTGATCTGGTAGCCGTTCGGCAGGTCTGGATAGAAGTAGTTCTTGCGCTCGAAGATCGAGAGGCGGTGGATCTCCGCCTCGAGCCCGAGCCCGGTGCGGACCGCCTGGGCGACGCAGTGGCCGTTCAGCACCGGCAGCATGCCCGGCATGCCGGCATCGACGGGGCTGACCTGGCTGTTGGGCGGCGCGCCGAAGGCGGCGGCTGCACCCGAGAAGAGCTTGGCCCTGGCGGTGACCTGGGCGTGCACCTCGAGCCCGCACACGATCTCCCAGGTGCCCGTGCTGCCGTCGATGGTGTAGGTCATGGGTCCGCTCCTCGTCGCTCGCGGCTTCCTCTAGCGGTCCCGTGGGGGCCGGGACAAGACGCTCAGGGTGCCTCCTGCCCCATCTGCGCCGCGTAATCCCTCGTCACCCGCTCAAAATCCTCCATCGAGGGCATGGCCTCGAAGCTGTAGACCGCGGGCGTCGTCGCCCAGGGCAGACCCTCGGCGGTGCAGGTCTCGACGAAGGGCAGGAACCAGGAGGGATCGTCCAGCATGGTCGCCCGCAGGTTGACGAACCAGTCCATGCCGTCGAGCCGGGTGAAGAGCCAGCTCATGCAGTGCCCGCAGAAATAGTGGCGGTTGGCACCGTGCAGCCCGCCGATCACCGGCTCGCCCGCCGTCACCCGAAAGGCGTCGGCCGGGATGGCGGCGCTCAAGGAATAGGCGCTGCCGGTCATGCGCTGGCAGCCCCGGCAGTGGCAGGCCATGGTCAGCATCGGTGCCGCCGTGATCTCCAGCCGCACCGCCCCGCAACGGCAGCCGCCCTGCGCCGGCAAGGTCAGATCGCTCATCGGTTCCTCCTTACGGTTTGCTGCCCGGCGAATCGGCCCTCTTGAAGGAAGGCGGGTGCGTCGGACCCGCCCGACCGGGGATCGGGTGCGGTGATCGACATCTTGCGGGATCCTGTTGCGGCGGCCATGGCGGAGGCGCTTGCCGTAGACGGTCCTGAAGCCATATATATGTGCAAGGATTGGGCATTACCCGGTCGACAAGAGGGTCCTGGAGCTTCCGGGGCCCTTTTGTTTGGTGCGGCCGGGAACCGGCTCAAGGAGAGTGCTTCAGGCCGCCCAGCTCGGGGCTGATGAGGTCGAATGCGCGATTGGGTTGATCGGGTCGCAGGCATGACAAGGCGATGGGGCGCGCAATCAAGTCGGCGAGCTGCAGCCCCGGTGCGTTTGCTGCCTTCGGAATGAAGACCGACTCGAAGCCGAACCATCTGAAGTCGCGTTTCGTATAGCCCCAGTTGCGTTCGTTGCTCGCAATCCTGCGAAACTCGAGCTCGAGCTCCCTGTCCTCTTTTCGGCCCCGGCTCTCGAAGACGACATGCACCGTCTGCCCGAGCTGGGCTTGCGAGCAGAGAAAGTCGTGCAGTCGCTCCATGCAGAACAGCAGCGCGATCTCGTAAGGATTCCAAGGATCGGCATACTTTGCCCTGTGCAGCTTCTTGTCAATCACCGAAGCGAAGATCGACATGGGCGCCGTTTCGATCAAGGTGTTGAGATCGGTCATGAACCGCGTGCGCAGGTCGGAATCGGTGCGCAGGATGCCGAAATGGCCGAGGCTCTTGCGGATCTCGTGCTCGTGCAGGACGACCGAATCGTGCCCCCAGATGTCGAACTTCAACCGCTGCAGTGCGGGCACCACCCGGGTGACGTAGTCGTTCTTGCTGAGCACACAGAGCGCAAGCGCGAACACAGGATATTGCGGGTCGATGCTGTCCATGCCGTGATCGCCGCTCTCGTCGGCATAGACGATGAAGTCGGAATATGACCGCAATCGCGCCTCGCGTGACGGCCGGCTCCTATTGCCCCAGCCCGTACGGCATCACCTCGAATCCGGCCGCCCGCTCGATCGCCAGGCCGACGTCCAGCACGGTCTGCTCGTCCCAGGCCTTGCCGATGACCTGCAGGCCCAAGGGCAGGCCTTCGGCGGAGAGGCCGGTGGGGACGGAGATCGCCGGCAGGCCGGCGAGGCTGGAGGGGACGGTGAAGACGTCGTTCAGGTACATGGCGACGGGGTCGTCCATCTTCTCGCCGGCGCGGAAGGCGGCGGAGGGGGCGGTGGGGGTGAGAATGGCGTCGACCTTCCCGAACGCCTCTTCGAAGTCCTCGACGATGCGGCGGCGGACCTTCTGCGCCTTGAGGTAGTAGGCGTCGTAGTAGCCGGCGGAGAGGACGTAGGTGCCGATCAGCACCCGGCGCTTGACCTCGTCGCCGAAGCCCGCGGCACGGGTCTTCCTGTACATGTCGGCCAGGGTCTCGCCCTCGACGCGGAGGCCGTAGCGCATGCCGTCGTAGCGGGCGAGGTTGGAGGAGGCCTCGGCCGGGGCGATGATGTAGTAGGTGGGGAGCGCGTATTTCGTGTGCGGCAGGGCGATCTCGACGATCTCGGCACCCTCTTGACGCAGCCAGTCGGCGCCGCTCTGCCAGAGCCTCTCGATCTCGCCGGGCATGGCGTCGACGCGATATTCCTTCGGCACGCCGATCCTGAGTCCCCGGACCTTGCCCGCGAGGCTCGACGTCCAGTCCGGAACGGCGAGGTCGGCCGATGTGCTGTCGTTCGGGTCGTGGCCGGCCATGGCCTGCAGCAGGAGGGCGGCATCCTCGACGTTTCGGCCGAAGGCGCCGGGCTGGTCGAGCGAGCTGGCGAAGGCGACGACGCCGAACCTCGAGCAGCGGCCATAGGTGGGCTTGATGCCGGTGATGCCACAGAAGGCGGCGGGCTGGCGGATGGAGCCGCCCGTGTCGGTGCCGGTGGCGGCAAGGGCGATGCGCGCGGCCACGGCCGCGGCCGAGCCGCCGGAGCTGCCGCCCGGCACGAGGTCGGCATTGTCGCTGGCCCGGGTCCAGGGATTGCGGACGGGGCCGAAATGCGAGGTCATGTTGGACGAGCCCATGGCGAACTCGTCGAGATTGGTCTTGCCGAGCGGCACGGCCCCGGCCGCCCAGAGCTTCGCCGTCACGGTCGATTCGTAAGGCGGAACGAAGCCCTCGAGGATGCGCGAGGCGGCGGTGGTCGCCACCCCCTTCGTGCAGAAGAGGTCCTTGATGGCGATCGGCAGGCCCTCGAGCAGGCCACCCTCGCCCCTGGCGAGGCGCGCGTCGGCGGCCGCGGCGGATTGGAGCGCCAGCTCGGGCGTCTCGGTGATGAAGGCGTTGAGGGTGCGGGCCTCGGCCATGGCGGCAAGATGCGCCTTCGTCAGCTCCGCGGCCGAAAGCTCGCGGGACTGCAGCAGGCGGCGGGCCTCGGCGAGGCCGAGATCGGTCGATCCGGCCATCACTCGACCACCTTCGGCACGACGAAATAACCGTCATGCGAGCTCGGCGCGTTCCTCGTGATCGCCTCGGGCATGCCGCCATCGGTCACCTCGTCGGCGCGCCAGGGATGGGTGATCGGCATGACGGAGCGCATGGGTGCTACCGCGTCGGTATCCACTTCGGCGAGCTGCTCGATCCAGCCGATGATGGCACCCAGCTCCTTCGCCAGCGGTTCGAGCTCGGCCTCCGGCACCTCGATCCTGGCGAGCTCGCTGATCTTGCGCACGGTGGCCTTGTCGAGCGACATCGATGGATTATCCTGTCGGTTGATCGAAAGGGCGGACATGCCGCCCGACCCGGCCGGCAGGGGCGGCGTCGTTTACTTGCGTAAATCCGGCCGCATTGTCTAGGAGCCTGTCCGGGAACGGCTCCGGGAATGGTATCGGACGACATGACCGCCAAACGCAAGGCCGCGCCGAAGCGGCCGGGCCCTGATCTCGGCACCCTGCTCGATGCCGGGGTCGCCGACGATCGCGGTGCCATGGAGGCACTTTATCGCGCGGCCGCACCGCGCCTCTACGGCCGTGCCCGGGCGGCGGTCGAGGGGCCGGCGGCCGACGCGGCGCTGATCGCGGCCTTCCTCGAGATCTTCGCGACGGCCAGGGAGCGGGATCGCGAGGCCCAGGGCGCCGAGGCCTGGCTCGCGGGCGTGCTCGACCGGCATCTGCCGGAGGGTGCCGCTATTCCCAAGGGAAGGGTTCGTCCCGTCCAGCCGCCGCCCGAGCTCTGGCAGCGGCTCGACATCGCCATCGGGCTCAAGCGGCTCGACCGGCACGTCAAGCCGGCGATGACCGCGATGGAACGTGGCCGCGACCCGATGCCGAACGAGCTCAGGGACGCGCGCGAGCGGGCGCTCCGCTTCTGGCGGCGGGGTGCCATCGGCGCCGGTGCGGTGGCGCTGACCCTGGCCCTCGTGCTGCTCGGCGACCGGCTCCTGCCGGAGGCGGTGGAGGCGCCGGCGGCGGCGGCGCCGGTGCCGGTGGAGCCTCTCTACGACCGGGCGGCCCTGCTGCAGCCGCTTCGGCCGGGTCGTGTCTGGCGGGTCGGCCTTTCGGGCAGCCGGCTGAGCGTCACGCCATTGCCGCCGCTCGTGCTCGGCCGTGACCGGGTGCTTCGGCTCTGGGCCGTGCCGGATCCGGACGGCTCGCCCGAGGCCCTGGGCTCGCTCGACAGCGACGGCACGACCATCCTGGAGCTGCCCGAGGAATACCGGGTCGACGGGCTCGGGCTCGGCGTCTCGATCGAAAGCGCCGATGCGCCGCCCATGGCCCTGCCGACGGCACCCTTTCTCTTCTACGGCCGGTTCCAGCCTTGAGCCCTGAGGCAGCCGCGTTCGCGGCGAGCCTGCCCAGGACCGGCTCGCTTCTGGCCCTCGATCTGAGCAAGCGCCGGATCGGCCTCGCCGGCACCGATCCCGAGAGGCGGCTCGTGACCCCGCTTTTGACCTTCGAGCGCAAGGGCCAGGAGGCCGATCTGGCGAGGCTGCGAAGGGTGGTCGAGGAGCGCTTCGTGGTGGCGTTGGTGGCGGGCCTGCCGCTCAACATGGACGCGAGCGAGGGGCCGAGGGCGCGCTCGGCCAGGGACACGGCGCGCAACTTCGCGCAAAGGCTCGATTTGCCCTGCCTGATGCAGGACGAGCGGCTGACGACGGAGGCGGTCAAGGAGGCGATCGCCGAGGGGCGGCTGGCACGGCCGAAGCCGGGAGGGCCGCTCGACCACTATGCCGCCGCGGTGATTCTCGAGGATGCCTTGCGTGCCCTTCGCGCGGCCGGGCCGGTCTGCTAGACCACGCGCGTCCAAGCGGGAAGGAATGGCAGGGTGCGGCTGGTGCAGATCGGGCTCGGCGGCTGGGGCCGGGACTGGGTGAAGGAGGTGCTGCCGGAGGTGACGGAGGTCGAGACGGTGGCTTTCGTCGACGGCGATCCGGCGACGCGCGAGCTCGCGAGCGAGACGCTCGGCCTCGGTCCGAAGCGGCTCTTCGCTTCGCTCGAGGAGGCGATCGCGGCCGCCCGGCCGGATGCGGCGCTCATCGTGGTGCCGCTCGCGGCGCATGCCGAGGTGGTGGAGGCGGCCCTCCGCCAGGGCCTGCACGTGCTGGTGGAAAAGCCCTTCACCGAGACCCTGGCCGAGGCGACGGCACTGGTCGAGCTCGCCAGGACCAGGGGCCTGCACCTCATGGTCAACCAGAACTACCGGCATTTCCCGGCACCCCGGGCGTTCCGCCGCCTGGTCGGCGAGGGGATGCTCGGCCATGTGGGATCGATCGCCGTCGATTTCTGGAAGCTTTGGGACGAGTACTATCGCTATTTCTTCCTCGCCGAGCCCCTGCTTTCGGACATGGCGATCCACCATTTCGACATGATGCGCTACATCCTCGACGACGAGCCCGAAGCGGTGACGGCGATGAGCTGGAGCGAGCCCGGCACGCCCTTTCAGGGGCGGCCGGCGGCGGCGGCCCTGATCCGCTTCCGGCGTGGCGTGGTGGTCAGCTACCGCGGCACCTGGATCAGCCGCGGCCCCGACACGCCCTGGGGTGCCGACTGGCGGATCGACGGCAGCGAAGCCGCGGCCCTCGGCACGTTCCGCGGCAACCGGGGCGAGCGGCGGGGTGCCGACCAGGTCACGCTCTATACCGCGCGGGACGCGGGGCGACCGCTGCCGCTCGAGCCACTGGCGCATGTCGACCGGGCCGGCGCGCTCGCCGCCTTCGCCCAATGGGTCACGAACGGCCGTCCGGCCGCCGGGCTCAGCACCGGCGCCGACAATCTGAAGAGCCTCCATCTCATGCACGCGGCGATCCGCTCCGCTTCCGAGCACGGCCGGCTGGTGCCGGTGGCCGAGATCGCCCGCGCGGCGGACGAGATGGAAACCAGCCTGGTCGAGGAGGTCGGCGAATGAGCGCGAGCCCGAGGATCACCATCTGGAACGAGTTCCGCCACGAGAAGGCTAACCCGAAGGTGGCGGAAATCTATCCGGACGGTATCCACGAGGCGCTGGCGGCGCCCTTGCGGGCGGCCGGGCTCGAGGTCGCGACGGCGACGCTGGACGAGCCCGAGCACGGCCTCGGCGCCGATCGATTGGCTGCCACCGACGTGCTGGTCTGGTGGGGCCACCGGGCGCACGACGAGGTCGAGGACGGGATCGTCCGGCGGGTGCACGAGCGGGTGCTGGGCGGAATGGGTCTCCTCGCCCTGCACAGCGCGCATTTCTCCAAGATCTTCAAGATGCTGATGGGCACGGGCTGCGACCTCAAATGGCGCGAGGCCGGCGAGCGCGAGCGGCTCTGGGTGGTCGATCCCGCGCATCCCGTCGTGGCCGGCCTGCCCGAGCAGATCGTCATTCCGCACGAGGAGATGTACGGCGAGCATTTCGACATCGCCCCGCCCGACGAGCTCTTTCTTGTGAGCTGGTTTCAGGGCGGTGAGGTCTTCCGCTCGGGCTGCACCTGGCGGCGCGGCCAGGGGCGCCTCGTCTATCTTCGCCCCGGCCACGAGACCTATCCGACCTATCATCAGGCGGAGGTGCAGGTGCTGATCAAGAACGCCGTCATCTGGGCGGCGCCGGTCGGTGCCGCGACGCCGATGCGCGGCAACCGGCAGCCGCATGAGGACCTGGGCTGGCGCTCGGCCAATAGAGCTCAGAAGGAGTCGAGATAGGCGAGAAAGGCGTCGATCTCGCCCGGCGTCATGGTGACCGTGGGCATGTCGGGATGGCCCGTGGTCAGTCCCTCGGCCAGGGCCTCCGCGAGATTCTCGACCGGCCAGCGCTCCTTGAAGGTGCGAAAAGGGGGTGCCTCGGGGAGAGGGCTGGCACCCGTCGCACCCGTCGCATGGCATTCGGCGCAGAAGGTGTCGGCGATGATCTGGCCGCGCTCGACGAGGCGCGCATCGGCCCCGTGCCCGGTCGCAGGCAGGAAGATGCCGGCGAAGCCGGCCAAGGCGAAGGCACGGCTGCCCACGTTGATGTGTCTCGTCATGCTGCGCCTCCAAGTCCCGCCCCAACGACTTACATAAAGCAGGCACCCGATCGAAGAAAGCTCGTCCGTTGCGCTGGCTCTTGCCGCTGCTGCTCGTTCTCGCCCTCGTCGTCCTGCCGGTCGGGCTGGCAACCTGGCGGCGGGGCGAGGTCGTCCACTGGAGCGGCGCGCGCTGGGACAGTGCCGGGCTCGCACCCGATCCCGCGATCACGCGGGAAGCGGTGGTGCAGGTCTATTGCGCCGCCTCCTGGGGGCTCAAGGGGGCCGTGGCCGATCACTGCTGGATCGCGTTCAAGCCCACCGATGCCGCCGGCTACACCCGCTACGACGTGGTCGCCTGGGGGGTGCGCGGCGGCGGCGAGGCGATCCGGGTGAATCTCAGGGGCGTTCCGGACGGCAACTGGGCCGGCAACCGGCCGCGCGTCCTGCTCGACCGTCGCGGGCCCCAAGCGGCGGTTCTGATCCCGCTGATCGAGGCGGCGGTCCGCACATATCCCTACCGCCACACCTACCGCACCTTTCCCGGTCCCAACTCCAACACCTTCATCGCCTGGATCGCGCGCCAGGTGCCGGATCTCGGCCTCGACCTGCCGCCGCGCGCCATCGGCAAGGACTATCTGGGTGCGCATATCCTGGCGCCGGCGCCGAGCCATACGGGCTACCAGCTCTCGCTCGGCGGCGTGCTCGGCCTTCTCGTCGCCCGCGCCGAGGGTCTCGAGCTCAATCTCTCGGGCTTGGTGCTCGGCGTCGATCCCCTCGACCTCGCGATCACGCTGCCGGGGCTCGGGCGGCTCAGCCTTCAGGGCGACTGACCGGTGGTCCGGCTTGGGCTATAGAGACATCCGGGAAGCGTGCGGAGAGCGGGTCATGGCGAAGGAACGATGGGGTGAGCTCGACGGCGAGGCGGTGGATCGCGTCGTGCTCGACAATGGCCGGGGCCTGCGTGCAGCGATCTTGAGCTGGGGCGGGGTGCTGCAGTCGCTGACGCTGGAAGTGGACGGCCGGCCGCGTCCGCTGGTGCTGGGCTTCGACGATTTCGCGGATTATCCGGCGAGATCACCCTATTTCGGCGCCACGGTCGGCCGCTTCGCCAACCGCATCGGCCATGCCGCCTTCACCCTGGATGGCGTGCGCTTCGAGCTCGATGCCAACCAGGGCGGGGTGCATCACCTGCATGGCGGCTCGAAGGGCTGGGGCAGGCGCATCTGGCGGATGGAGCCGGGCGGTGACGGTCGCTCGGTCATGCTCGCGCTCACCTCGCCGGACGGCGAGATGGGCTATCCGGGCACGGTCGAGGCGCGCTGCATCTACCGCCTTTCCGACGACGCGCTCGAGGTCGAGATGACGGCCACGGCCGACGCACCGACACCGATCAACATGGTGAACCATAGCTACTGGAACCTCGACGGCGGGGGGACGATCGAGGCGCATCGCCTCGAGGTCGAGGCGGACCGCTATCTGCCGACGGGCGAGGGGCAGATCCCGACCGGCGAGATCCTCTCGGTCGCCGGCACGTCATTCGATTTCAGAGGGCCCCGCCGCATCGATCGGGACGGTCCCGCCGATTACGATCACTGTCTCGTCCTGACCGGGAAGGCGGGGCTAAGGCGGGTGGCGGAGCTCGTCTCCGGCGACGGGCGGGTGGCGATGACGCTGCTGGCCGACCAGCCGGGCGTGCAGCTCTATACCGGCTTCAAGATGGATATCGAGGCCTCGAACGGCACGCATATCGGTCCCCGCGCCGGGCTCTGCCTCGAGACCGAGGCCTTTCCGGATGCGCCCAACCATCCCGATTTTCCGAGCGCCATCCTGCGACCGGGCGAGAGCTACCGGCATCGCATGGCGCACCGTTTCGCCGTTGTCGGGAGCTGACCGCCATGCGAGTCGCCGTGATCCAGATGAATACGGGGCCGGAGAAGGGGGCGAACCTCGCTGCGGCGAAAGCGCTGATCGAAAGGGCCATCGAGCGCGACCGGCCCGACCTCGTGAGCCTGCCCGAGACCTTCACCATCATGGGCGGCGGCACGGCCGGCAGGCGCGAGGCGGCCGAGGTCCTGCCGGGTGGCGCCGCCTACACGATGCTGCAGGGGCTCGCCCGCGAGCACGGGATCAACGTGCACGGCGGCAGCTTCTTCGAGGATCTGGGCGAGGGCCGGCTCGCCAACACGACCGTCGTCTTCGATCGGAGCGGGGAGGAGGTGGGGCGCTACCGCAAGATCCATCTTTTCGACGTGGAGACGCCGGCGGGCGAGGTCTATCGCGAGAGCGACTACACGGTGCCGGGCGACCGGGTGGTGACGGTGGAGCTCGACGGCATTCGGATCGGCCTCACCATCTGCTACGATCTGCGCTTCGCCGAGCTCTTCCTCGCCCTTCGCCGTGCCGGCGCCGAGCTGATCCTGGTGCCGTCCGCCTTCACCCTGCAGACCGGCAAGGATCACTGGGAGGTGCTGCTTCGGGCGCGCGCCATCGAGACGCAGTGCTACGTGGCGGCGGCGGCCCAGGTCGGCAGCTTTCCGGCCGGAACGGGTGTGCGCTACACTTTCGGGCATTCGCTCGTGGTCGATCCCTGGGGGCACGTCGTCGCCCGGGTCTCCGACCGGCCCGGCCACGCCACGGCCGAACTCGATCCGGATTATCTCCATCGCGTCCGGCAGCGTCTGCCGGTCGAGCGCCACCGCCGCCTGGGACAACCCTCATGACCACCAGCATCGGTTTCGTCGGGCTCGGCGCCATGGGCCTGCTCATGGCGAAGCAACTGCTCGCCAAGGGCCACACGGTCTACGGCTACGACGTGGCGAGAAAGCCGCTCGAGGATTTCGCCGGGGCCGGCGGCCAGCCCGTCTCGAGCCCGCGCGAGGCGGCGGACCAGGTCTCGCTGCTGATCCTGGCCGTCGCCACCGCCGATCAGGCGGAGGCGGCCCTTTTCGGCGCCGATGGCGGGGCGGCGGTGCTCGGCGAGGGCGGGGTCGTGGTGCTGCACAGCACGGTGCCGCCGCCCTTCATGCGGTCGCTCGGGGAGCGGCTCGCCGAGATGGGTCTCGAGCTTCTCGATGCGCCCGTCAGTGGCGGCCAGGCGGGTGCCGCTTCCGGCACGCTGACGGTCATAGCCTCCGGCAGCGAGGCGGCGTTCCAGGCGGCGGCACCGGCGCTCGAGGCGACCGCGCGCAAGGTCTACCGGCTGGGTGCCGAGCCCGGCATCGGCTCGACGGTGAAGATGATCAACCAGCATCTGGCCGGCGTGCATCTCGCCGCCGCCGGCGAGGCCATGGCGCTGGGTGCCGCCTGCGGCGCCGATCCCCGGACACTCTACGACGTGATCTCCAACAGCGCCGGCAATTCCTGGATGTTCACCGACCGCGTGCCGCACGTCCTGGCCCGCGACTTCACGCCCACCTCCGCCGTCGAGATCTTCGTCAAGGACCTCGGCATCGTTCTCGACACCGCGAAGGGCCGACGCTTTCCCTTGCCCATCGCGGCCGCTGCACACCAGCAGTTTCTCGCCGCCGCGGCCGCCGGCTATGGCCGTGAGGACGACATCGCGGTGATCAAGGTCTACGAGCGGCTCTGCGGCTTCGAGGTTGCCGGCGAGCCGGCGGCACCGGACGATGGCGAGGGCGGGAAGGACTGACGCGCTTGGCCACGCAGCCCCGGCGGTTCTTCGGCGTCGGCACCCGGCTCAACGAGGTCGCGGGCTGGATCCTCCTGGTCCTTCTGGGCCTGGGCTGCGTGCTCGTCCTCAGGCCTTTCTTCTCGTCGCTCCTCTGGGCGATCATCCTGGTCTTCTCGACCTGGCCCTTGCACCAGCGGCTGAAGGCCTTGCTGGGCGGGCGCAACCTGCCGGCCTCCTTCCTCATGACCCTGGCGCTGGCGGCGGCGCTGATCGTGCCGATGGCGCTTCTGGTGAGCGCGCTCGCCGATTCGGCGGAAGGGGCCATCGCCCAGCTTCGCCTCAGCATCGGTGCCGACAGCAGCGGCGCCTTCGCCGAGCCGCCCGCCTGGCTCACCGGCCTGCCGCTGATCGGCGTCTTTCTCGCCGGCCTCTGGCGCGGGCTGGTCACCAATACCGGTGATCTCCTGGCCTCGGCTTTGCCCTATTTCGCGCCCTTGCGCGACGCGGCGATCCGGGGCGGGCTCGGCCTCGGGCGCGGCCTGATCGAGCTGGCGGTGAGCGTGCTCGTGGCTTTCTTTCTCTATCGCGACGGGGCGATGGCGGCGGAGCTCCTGCACCGCTCGATCGGCACGGTTGTCGGCGACCGCGCCAAGCAGCTCATCGCGGTCGCCGCCGGCACCATCAGGAGCGTGGTCTACGGGGTGATCGGCACCGCCTTGATCCAGGCGATGCTGGCGCTTTTCGGCTTCTGGCTGCTCGCCGTGCCGCAGCCCTTCCTGCTCGCCACCTGCGTCTTCATCCTCGGCCTCTTCCCGGTCGCGGGATCCTCCCTGGTCTGGATCCCGGTGACCTTGTGGCAGCTCATGACGGGGCAGATCGTCGCCGGCATCATCATGGCCGCCTACGGTGCGCTCATCATCGGCGGCGTCGACAACTTCCTCAAACCCTACCTCATCAGCCGCGGCAGCCGGATGCCGTTCCTGTTGGTCTTCTTCGGCGTCATCGGCGGTGTGATCACCTTCGGCATTCTCGGCATCTTCCTCGGCCCCATGCTCCTCGCCCTGGGCCTGGCACTTTCGCGGGAATGGCTGCAGTTGCAGGCGGGCGAGCCCGTGGCGCCGGCCGATCGAATTGACGGCATCTGACCCGCAGCCTACCTGAACGCCGCCCGAGGGTTTCCACAGCCGCAACGGAAAGGCCCCATGCCCGAGCTTCCCACCCTTTCCGGCCGCGCCGATGCCTGGCCGTTCTTCCGCGCCGATCCGACGCCCGTGATCCTCGACGTCCGGCCGGGTGTCACGCCCAAGGCGCTGCCGCCGGTGCGCATCTTTCTCGGCACCGAGGAGGCGCAGTACCGGGCCGAGCGCATCTTCTTCTACTCGATCGAGCAGGTCCGCGATCCGGGCCGGGTCTACGAGATCCATCTGATGAAGAACGTCACCGGCTTCGACCGCTCGAAGTGGCGGACGGGCTTCACCAACTACCGCTATGCCATTCCCGAGTTCGCCGGCGGCAGCGGCAAGGCGATCTACAACGATGTCGACCAGATCTATCTGGCCGATCCGGCGCTGCTCTTCGATTCCGACATGGGCGAGCACGGCTATCTCGCCATCTCGGCCAAGGACACGTCGGTCATGCTGATCGACTGCGAGCGCATGCTGCCGCTCTGGAACCGCCGGACCGCGGCCTCGCTCGGCAAGCACGCGCTGATCGACAAGCCCTCCTCGACGCCGGGGCTCTGGGGTGCCCTCGACGGCCACTGGAACGCGCGCGACCAGGAATATGTCGAGGGCCTGACCAAGTGCCTGCACTACACGGCGCTGCATCAGCAGCCATGGCATCCGTTTCCCGAGGTCTTCTCCTACCACCCCAACCCCCTGGCCTACATCTGGTACGATCTCGAGCGCGCGGCCGACCGGGAAGGCTACGAGATCTTCACGAGCGAGGCACCGAGCCCGGATTTCGCCGCGGCGATCGGCCGGAACGAGGTCGAGGGCGAGGCGTCGCCGCCCCCGGGCGAGGCGGCCGGCACCCTCTTCCGGGAGCTCGGCGTGGAGGACGTGCTGGTCCTGAAACCGGCACCCGAGGCGGTGACGGAGGCCACGGATTCCCTGACCCTCGGCCGGCGAAGGACGGTGCTCCGGCTCGCCACCGGGATGGAGTGGCCGAAAAAGGCCCATGACGCGGTGGTCGCGAGCGGCATTCTGGGCCGCGTGCCGCCGGCCGACCTGCCCTGGCTGCTGCGCGCCCTGTTCGGGTCGGCTCGCAAGGCCGTGCATCTCGATGCCGTGGCGCTCGCACCCGAGGGGCTCGGCAGCGCTACCTGGTGGCGCCAGCGCGTGGACGAGATCGCCGCCCGCCATCCGGGCGTGAGCTGGCATCTCACCGTCGCCGACAAGGCAGCGCCCATTCCGGGGACGGTGCGGCATTTTACGGTGCGTGCCACGGCCTACCCCGCGCACGCCACGATCTGGGCGCTCCTCGACGGCACGCCGGCGCACGACGCGCAGGTGCGCCGCCTGGCCCAGGCCCTCGGCGGCGAGGCGGTCCAAAAGCCCATCGCTCGCAACCTCCATGCTCTCGCCGCGCCCTGGCCCGATCTGGTGATCGCCGCCGGCCCCAAGGGTGCGGCGGCGGCCCGGCGGATCAAGCGGGAGAGCCGAGGTGCCACCCGCATCGTCCAGCTCGGCACGCCGGGTGCCGCACTCGATCTCTTCGATCTCGTGGTCGCCACCCCGCAGCTCCGCCTGCCGGTGCGCGAGAACGTGCTGCAGATCACCGCACCCCTGCTGCCGCCCGAGGGAGCGGCCAGAAGCGGACGCGGCACGGTGGCGCTCGTCGGCCGGGGCCAGAGGCCTTTCCGGCTGACCCGCGAAGCCGCCGGCCGCGTCGGCCGCGCGCTCCGCGATTGCGGCGAGGGACCCAGGGCGGTGCGCTTCGAGCCCGGCATCGAGGAGGAGGTGCGCGACGCCGTGCTCGAGGCGGCGGGCGAGGTCCGGGTCATCGACCCGGAGAAGCCGCTCGCCGAGGTCATGGCCGCCGCCGACCGGCTGCTCGTCACCGGCGACGATACCCTGGCCCTCACCGCCGCCTGCCTCACCGGCAAGCCGGTGACCCTGGTCGAGCTGCCCTATCGGCACGAGGGCCTGCCGGGCGGCAAGGCGATCAAGAGCGCGCTCACGATCCTGATCGGCGGCGGCACCTCCTATCGCGGCACGCCGCACCAGCAGCACGTCCTCGGCCGGCTGGTCGACCGGCTGATCGCCAGAGGCTGGCTCAGCCTGCCCCGCGATCCGGCGCGCCTGCACCGGGCGCTGGCGGCACGCGGTCTCCTGGTGCGCGCCGGCGAGCCCGTGCCGATGGCGGCTCCGAAGCCCATCGACGATCTCGAGCGCGTCATCGAGCGCATTCGCCGGGTGCTGACGCGAGCGCCGCAAGCCGGCTGAAGGGGGATGTCCTTCCGGCCGCGGCGCGTGCCGGTCCACAGTGCCGTGGCAAAGCGCGGCAGCACCCTTGCGGTGCCGGTGGCCGGGCATTACCTCGGGATTGCATCACGAATCCGAGCGAGCTTGCGGTAGACGACCATGCTGACGTCCTGGGGTCCCTGGAGCGACAAGACCTACTTTCTCGACAAGATGAGCCTGGGCGATCTCGTCCGCGCCTTCTTCACCTACTACGCGATCCAGGTCTATCTCGCGATCGCGCTCGTCGTCTGGGTGGCGGCTCTGGGTGTGATGGACGATCTCTGGCAACCGCTGGTCGCCGGTGCCGTTACCGTCGCCATCTATCCGCTCGTCGAATACCTGATCCACCGCTTCGTGCTGCACTCGACCGGGCTCTTCAAGCACAAGTCGACGGCCAAGGTCTGGAAGCGGATCCACTACGATCACCATCAGAACCCGCACGATCTGGCGGTGCTCTTCGGCGCCCTCTACACGACCCTGCCGACGATCGCGGCGATCGCGCTGCCGGTCGGCTGGCTCCTCGCCGGTCCCGCCGGTGCGCTCGCCGCCTTCGGCACGGCCTGCGTCGTCTTCTGCGTCTACGAGTTCGTGCACTGCGTCCAGCATCTGCCGTTCACGCCGAGGAGCGCCTGGCTGCGCGACCTGAAGAAGCGCCATCTGGCGCATCATTTCCACAGCGAGCACGGCAATTACGGCATCACCACAAATCTCTGGGACCACGTCTTCGGCACGTTCTACGCGCAGCCCAAGGACACGCCGCGCAGCGCCACGGTGCACAACCTGGGCTATACCAGCGAGGCGAGGCGGCAGTGGCCCTGGGTCGCCGAGCTCTCCGCCGACGACGAGACCTACGCCATCCGCCGCCGCCGCCGCGCCGCCTGAGGCGGTCGCTCCTGAGGGGATGGAGCGCGTTTGTCCTCCCGCCATGCCACGATCGCCATCCAGACGGTCCACGATCGCGCCGATCTCCGGGCCTTTTTCGATGTCACCCGCCACATCTACCGTGACGACCCCAACTGGGTGCAGCCGCTGACGCTCGAGCGGCTCGACCATTTGAACCCGAAGAAGAACCCCGCCCTCGCCGGCATCGAGACCTGCTA
>CAYOCP010000018.1:0-97113 GCA_964402505.1 uncultured Geminicoccaceae bacterium | reverse complement strand
AAGGGGGACACGAACCAAATTTAACTTTTCGGATCAACGGCGAGAGACAGCCTCCCGCATCCGTGAAAGCGGTGAGGGCAATTGTCCTTTCAACCATTCGTGCCGATGCGCCAGACCTCTGGGCATCGAGGAAATGGCGGTAAAGGTGGGCTGTCCCTCTCCGAGTTCAGGCTAATAGGCGTAGGCCGCGAACACCGGATCGACCGAGCCCCGCCATTCGCGCTCGAAGCGGGCGAGCTTCTCGTCGGCCGGGGTGATGCCGCTCTTCGCGATCTCCCAGAGCGCGTGGAGGTACTTGCGCTCGTCGCGGCCGTCCCAGTCGCTGACGTTGCGGGCCGCGAGGCCCGTCTCGGCGATCTCCATGGTCCGGAGCGCCAGGTCCTGCACGGTGCCGTTGCGGAAGGGGGTCCTCATGCCGAGGCGGGGCGTCGTGTCGCGGAGATGCCGGTGCTCGTCGATCGTCCAGTCCCTGCAGAGATCCCAGGCGGCGGCCAGGGCCGTCGAATCGTAGAGCAGGCCGACCCAGAAGGCGGGCAGGCCGCAGAGCTGCCGCCAGGGGCCGCCGTCGGCGCCGCGCATCTCGAGAAAGCGCTTGAGCCGCACCTCGGGGAAGAGCGTGGTCAGATGGTCGGCCCAGTCGCTCATGCTCGGCTTCTCGCCCGGCAGGGCGGGCAGCCGGCCCGCCATGAAGTCGCGAAACGACTGGCCGGAAGCGTCGATATAGGTGCCGTCGCGGTAGACGAAGTACATGGGCACGTCGAGCACGTGGTCCACATAGCGCTCGAAGCCCATGCCGGGCTCGAAGACGAAGGGCAGGATGCCGCAGCGGTCGGGGTCGGTGTCGGTCCAGATGTGGCTTCGGTAGCTGGCGAAGCCGTTGGCCCGGCCCTCGGTGAAGGGCGAGTTGGCGAAGAGCGCCGTGGCAACGGGTTGCAGCGCCAAGCCGACCCGGAACTTCATGACCATGTCGGCCTCGTCCAGGTAGTCGAGATTGACCTGGATGGTGCAGGTGCGCAGCATCATGTCGAGACCGAGCGAGCCCATCTTCGGCATGTAGGCGCGCATGATCGCGTAGCGGCCCTTGGGCATCCACGGAATGTCGTCCCGGCGCCACTTGGGCTGGAAGCCCATGCCGAGCATGCCGATGCCGAGCGGGTCCGCCACCTCGCGCACCTGCGCCAGATGCTGGTGAACCTCGCTGCAGGTCTGGTGGATGTGGCGCAAGGGGGCGCCGGAAAGCTCGAACTGGCCGCCCGGCTCGAGCGTGACGTTGCAGCCGTCGCCCTGCAACGCAATGGGCTTCTCGCCCTCGCGCACCAGCTCCCAGCCGAACGTCTGCGCGAGACCCTCGAGCAGGGCGCGGATGCCGTGTCCGCCCTCGTAGGGCAGCGGCCGCAATGTCTTCCGGTCGAAGCCGAACTTCTCGTGCTCGGTGCCGATCCGCCAGGCGTCCCGCGGCTTCGAGCCCTGCTCCAGATACTCGATCAACTGGCGCCGATCCTCGATCGGAGCACCCTTGCCCTGCGGTGGCGCCGACATCCGCCGTTCCTTCCCTATCCTGTTGCCGCCCGGGCTCCGTCCCCCGGCCGTCCGGGAGACCGCCTCAGGCCAGCGCCGCCTCGACCTCGGCGAGAAGCTCCCGCACCTCCCGGGCGGCGGCGCTCCTGGGCTCGCTCTCGACCACCCCCCGCCCCCGGCCCAGGCTGGCGACGAAGGCCTGGCGGTTGCCGAGGCGCGAAGACAGCGCCGCATAGCCGCGATCGGCCAGGGACTGCAAGGCCTCCTCGAAGCTTCGCCCGCGCGGCGGCACCCGGTTCAGCACCAGGGCGTGGCGACGGCCCTCGGCGATGGCGATGTCCAGGGTGCTCTTGCTGGCCCAGATATCGAGCGGGCTCGGCTGGCAGGGGACCAGCACGAGGTCGGCCGCCTTGATCGCCCCCTTGGCGTCGCTCTCGGCGTGCGGCGGGCTGTCGACCACGATGCGCTCGACCTCGCGCCTGAGCCGGTCGAGCTCGACCCCGAGCCGCCAGCCGCCGACCATGGAGAAGCGAAGCTCCGGCGCCTCCCGGGCCTCGTGCTCGCGCAGTCGCATCCAGCTGGTCAGGCTCGCCTGCGGGTCGATGTCGACGACGGCGACGCTCCGGCCCGCCTCGCGCATGGCGGTGGCGAGCTGGATCGCCAGCGTGGTCTTGCCGGCGCCGCCCTTCTGCTGGGCGATGGTGACGATGGCGGCCTGCATGGACGAACTCCCTCGAGCCTCAATAGCCGCGGCGCCGGTCGACGACGGCCGAAAGCGCCTCGCCCCGCCGCAGCCGCAGGAGATTCTCGACGATGGTGGCCGCCGCCGTCGCCGGCTGGGCATAGGAGGCGACATGCGGTGTCAGGCGCACCCCCGGATGCCGCCAGAGCGGATCGCCCGCGGGCAGGGGCTCCTCGGGCACCACGTCGATCGCCGCCCCCCGCAGCCGGCCCGTATCGAGCGCCGCCATCAGGTCTTCGGGCACGAGCTGCCGCCCGCGCCCGACATGGACGAGGACCGCGCCCTCGGGCAGCTTCGCGAAGAGGGCCCGATCGAGCAAGCCCTCGGTCTCGGCGGTGAGCGGCAGGAGGCAGACCAGGATGTCGGCTTCGGCGAGGAAGGGCTCGAGCCCGCTCTTGCCGGCGAAGGTCCTGACCCCCTCGATGTCCCGCCCCGAGCGGCTCCAGCCGCGCACGGCGAAGCCGTGATCGGCGAGAAGCCTCGCCGTGGCACCGCCGAGCTCGCCCAGGCCCATCACGCCGACACGGCACGAAGCGGCCGCGCGCGGCAGCCGCAGCCGCCAGCGCGCCGCCCGCTGCTGCGCCTCGTAGAGGTCGAGGTCGCGGTGATAGTGGAGCACCTGCGCCAGGACGAACTCGGCCATCGTCCGGGTGAGCGACGGGTCCACGAGGCGGCAGAGCGGCACGTCGGGCAGATCGGGCTGGTCCAGCATGGCATCGACACCGGCGCCGAGCGAGAAGACCGCCCGAAGCCTCGGCAGCGAGGCGAGCAGGCCCGGCGGCGGCAGCCAGACCAGCGCCGCCTCGATCTCAGAAGAATCGCCGATCTCGGGCCAAAGGCGCAGGTCGAGCCCGGGCAGGAGCGCCAGAAGCGCCGCGCGCCACGCCTCCGGATCGTCGTCCTGGCTGTAGAAGAGCAGCGCCACCGTCCCGTCCCCGAAGCGATTGTCGACCGGCCCGCCTCTAGTGCAGCGTTCGCAGCCCCTTGACAAGTCGCGCACCATGGCACGCGAAGACGGGCACAAGCAGCGAATCCCGAGCGGCAGGCGGGCGGAGTGCGTGGACCCGTGGTTCGAAATGTGGCATTCGCGATGACGGAAGAGGCTCGAGGAGGAAAGAGATGCCCGGCCGTTCGCCCCGCCGCCCGCACTTCGCGGCTCATGCCACATGCCTCGGCCTGGCCGGGCTCCTGGCGGCCGGCCCCGCCGGCGCCCAGACGCTGCAGGTGACCGACCAGCTGCAGCGCGCGGTCTTCCATGCCGCCGATCTCAACGGCGACGGGGTGATCGACGAGGCCGAGCTCGCCGCCGATGCCGTCGCCGCCTTCGTCGGGGTGGATGCCACGGGCGATACGGGCCGGACCCTGGACGAGCTGGTCGGCGTGTCCCCGGAGGCGTTCGCCTCGGTCGACGCCAATGCCGACGGGCGGATCGATCTCGAGGAGCTGCGCCTCGCCAAGCTCGCTGCCTTCAACACGGCGGATCGCGACCAGGACGGAACGCTGAGCCTCGACGAGCTGCTCGCCGAGCCGATCGGAGCCGAGTGATGAGCACCGTGATGCCCCCCCTCCGCCCCGCCGCCGCCGGCCTCGCCCTGGCCCTTCTCGCCGCCTGCACGACCTCGGCGAACAAGCCCTACTACGTGCCCATGAGCGTCGAGCCCGGCGCCGGCCCCGAGGAGGCCGCCGGCAGCGAGGCCCTGATCCTCAGCAGCTCGGTCCTGGTCGGCGATCTTCTCGTCGGCGGCATCGCCGCCGAGAGGCTCACACGGACGGGCGACATCGAGCCCGCCTCGGGGCCGGTGGTCGTCACCGACGAGGAAGCGCTCGATCGCGACGCCCGCCGCCAGGCGGCGTTCGAGCGGCTCGCGGCCGAGCGCCGCTCCCTCCTCGCCCAGGACCTCGACCAGCAGCTCTACTTCGAGAGCTGGATGAGCACCCGCGTACCCATGCCGGCCCCGAGCCGCGAGGACGTGCGCCGGGCGCAGAAGCTCCTGGCCGCCCAGGGCTACGAGCCCGGCCCGATCGACGGCCTCTACGGGCCGCGCACGCGCGACGCGGTCGAGCGGTTCGAGACGGCGCACGGCCTGCCGGTCACGGGCACGGTCACCACGGGCCTGATCGACCGGCTGCGCCTCGAGGCCTGACCGGCCCCAGCCCGTGCGGCACGCCCCTGTCACCGGGGCGACCGGTCATCCATATCAGGTTGAAGCCGAAACGAAACGGCGCCATCCAATCGGGAGCGGCTGCATGTCCCCGTTCAAGCAAGGTCTCCTCCTGAGCGCCACGCTCACCCTTCTGGCCGGCTGTGCCGAGGGCCCGCCACCGCCGGAATCGGCCTCTGCGGCAGCGCCGGAAGGGAGCGTCGAGAGCCGGGTCGAGACGGCGCTGCGCCGCAACGGCCTGAGCGTGGAGGAGACCGCCGACGGGCTCCGCGCCACCTCGAGCGCCGACCGCTTCGCCCGCTGCGACGCGGTCCTCGTGGGCGGCGGCGACAGCGGCAGCAGCCGCCAGTTGACCCCGCCCGAATCGGTCACCTCGACGGCCCTCGTCACCTTCACCCCGAGCGGCAAGGGAACGCGGGCCACCTGGCAGACCAGCTACAGCGGCCATTATCTCGACCGCGAGAGCAACGAGCCCTTCGAGCGGTCGTGCGAGGGCACCGGTGCGCTCGAGGATCTGCTCCAGTCGGCGGTGGATGGCTAGGCCCCTGCAAGGGCGGTGGAGCGCCATGGTCGCCGGCGGCGCGCTGGTCGCCCTCGCCGGCTGCACGACGGGCCCGCCACCGCCGCTTTCGGCAAGCTCCACGGCACCCGTCGAGGTGGTCCAAAGCCGCCTCTCTGCCGCGCTGGAGCGGGAGGGCCTTGAGGTGGAGGAGACGCCGGACGGCCTTTTGGCCACCTCCGATTCCGTGCGCTTCACCCGCTGTCGGCCGGTGCTCGTGGGCGGCTCCAGCGGCAACAACCGCAGCCGCAAGATGGCCAGGGTGGAGCAGCGCAGCGCCGAGGCCCGCGTGCATTTCGCACCCGGCGGCGCGGGCACCCGGATCGCCTGGGCCACGAGCTATGCCGGCCGCTATCGCAACAGCGTCCGCAACGACTATTTCACCCGCGCCTGCGAAGGCACCGGCGCGCTCGAGGAGCTGCTGGCGGCGGCGGTGGCGGGATGACGGCGGCGCCACCATCTCGGGGGGCGCCGCGCAGTATCGACGTTTCGGGGGAGAGGACGGCATGACCTTCAAGACACTCGACGCCCTGGATGCCGCGGGCAAGCGCGTGCTGGTGCGCGTCGACTTCAACGTGCCGATGCAGGACGGCGAGGTGACCGACGCGACCCGCATCGAGCGCGCCGCGCGGACCCTGACCGAGCTCGCCGACAAGGGGGCGCGGGTCGTGGCACTCTCGCATTTCGGCCGGCCCAAGGGCCGCTTCGAGCCCTCCATGTCCCTGGCACCCGTCGCCAGGGCGCTCGGGGGCGTGCTCGGCCGCGAGGTGGTGTTCGCTGCGGACTGCGTCGGCATCGAGGCCGGCGAGGTGGTGGAGGGGTTGCCGCCGGGCGGCATCGCCCTGCTCGAGAACCTGCGCTTCCACGGCGGCGAGGAGAAGAACGATCCGGCCTTCGCCGAGGCGCTGGCCAGGCTCGGCGATGCCTATGTCAACGACGCCTTCTCCTGCTCGCACCGCGCCCATGCCAGCGTCACGGGCCTGCCGGAGCGCCTGCCGAGCTATGCGGGCCGCCTGATGCAGGCCGAGCTCGAGGCCCTGAGCACCGCTCTGGGCGGCGGCGAGCGGCCGTCGGCGGCCCTGATCGGCGGGGCCAAGATCTCGTCGAAGCTGCTCATCCTCGGCGACCTGCTCAAGAAGGTCGACCTCCTGATCATCGGCGGTGCCATGGCCAACACGTTCCTCGCCGCCAGGGGTGTCGCCATCGGCAGATCGCTGAGCGAGCCGGATCTCCTGGACGATGCCCGCTCCATCATGGCGGCGGCCAGGGAGACCGGCGTCGAGATCGTGCTGCCGGTGGATGCCGTGGTCGCGGAGAACCTCGAGCCCCACGCCGCCTGCCGCACCGTGCCGATCGCCGCGGTCGGCGAGGCCGACATGATCCTCGATATCGGCCCGGGCTCGGTCACCGACATCAAGGACCGGCTCGCCGGCGTCAAGGTGCTGCTCTGGAACGGGCCGATGGGGGCCTTCGAGGTGCCGCCCTTCGACGCCGGCACGACCGAGGTGGCGAAGGCCGCGGCCGTGCTGACCCAGGCCGGCAAGCTCCGGACGGTGGCCGGCGGCGGCGACACCGTGGCCGCCCTCGCCCATGCGGGGGTGCTCGAGCGCTTCACCTATGTCTCGACCGCCGGCGGCGCCTTCCTCGAATGGCTCGAGGGCAAGACCCTGCCGGGCGTCGCCGCCCTCGAGACCGCCTGACGCCATGGCCGCGCGGCGGGCGCCACCGCTCGCCGTCCTCGTCCACCACGAGCGGGAGGCCCGGGCGGCTCTGGCCCTGGCCGTGGAGCAGGATCGACCGATCGAGCTCTGCGCTCCCGCCGGCCTCGCCGGCCCCGCCTTCGTCAGAGCGCTCGAGGAGGTGCTGGAGCAGCCGGTCACGGCGGTGTGCGACGACCGCGCCGGCCTCGTCATGGCGGCCCTGCGCGCCGGCCTGCGGCGGCTCGTCTTCAGCGGCCCCGAGCGCCTGCGTCTGAAGCTCGCCGAACTGGCGGCGATGCACGGTGCCGAGGTGCTCGCCGCGCCGGCCGGCCGCCTCGTGGTGCCCGGCCCCGGCGGCACTTGGATCGCCCCGGCCACTTGTGTAAGTTCCGGGCCGACCTCTCCCCCATCGACCGAAGGGCCTGCCTCATGAGCGATCGCGTGAAGACCATTCTCTCCTGGTACGAAGGCGAGAATCCGGGCGTCAAGGGCAACCTCTACCGCCTCTTGATGCAGGGTCGCCTCGCCGGCACCGGCAAGCTCGTCATCCTGCCGGTCGACCAGGGCTACGAGCACGGTCCGGCCCGAAGCTTCGCCAAGAACCCGGCCGCCTACGACCCGCATTATCTCTACCAGCTCGCCATCGACGCCGGGCTCTCGGGCTACGCCGCCCCGCTCGGCTCGCTCGAGCAGGGTGCCGACACCTTTGCCGGGCGGGTGCCGACCATTCTCAAGCTGAACAGCGCCAACAGCCTGCATGCCGGCGTCGGCGACCAGGCCGTCACCGGCTCGGTCAGGGACGCGCTGCGCCTCGGCTGCGTCGGCGTCGGCTTCACCATCTACCCGGGCTCGGACGCCAATTACGGCATGATGGAGGAGTTTCGGGAGCTCTCGGCCGAAGCCAAGGCGCATGGCCTCGTCTCGGTGCTCTGGTCCTACCCGCGCGGCGGCAACGTCACCAAGGAGGGCGAGACGGCGCTCGATATCGTGGCCTATGCCGCGCACATGGCCGCCCTTCTCGGTGCGACCATCATCAAGGTCAAGCCGCCCAAGGCCGGCGTCGACCTCAAGGCGGCCCAGGCGGCCTACGAGAACGTGCCGATGGACACGCTGAAGGAGCGCATCGCCCACGTCATGCAGTGCTGCTTCAACGGCAAGCGGCTGGTCGTCTTCTCGGGCGGCGAGGCCAAGAGCACGGACGGCCTGCTCGGCGAGATCAAGGAGATCCGCGATGGCGGCGGCTCCGGCTCGATCGTCGGCCGCAACAGCTTCCAGAGGCCGCGCGAGGAGGCGCTCGACCTCCTGGGCCGGATCATCGAGATCTACAAGGGAGGCGCGTGACCCGCGTCCGGCGCGGGCGCGGCGGCGGGCTTTCCGAGGCCGGAACGGAGCGGTGGGTCGAGGCCGAAAGCCAGGGCTGCCGGCTTCTGGCGCACTGCCCGATGGGCCTGGATCCGGGTCCGCTTCTGGCGATCGAGGCTGTGGCCGGCCTCCTCCTCGAGGGTGAGCCGGCGGTCGAGCTCGTCGCCCGCATCCATGCGGCCGGCCGTGCCGCGTTCCTGGTGGACCGGACGGAGCGGGTGCGCCCGCTCGGCGCCGACGGGGTGCTGCTCGGCCGGCCGGCCGAGGTCGCAGGGGCGCGCCGGCTCCTCGACCGGGGCGAGCTGATCGGGGCCGCCGTCGGCGCATCGCGCCACGACGCCATGGTTGCCGGCGAGGACGGGGCGGACTATGTGCTGTTCGGCGCTTTCGGCATCATGCCGGCCGGCGCCCTCGAGACCCTCGCGGCGCATGTCGCCTGGTGGAGCGGAATTGCCGTTCTGCCCTGTGTCGCGGCCGGCCCGTTCGTGCCGGACGATGCGCGTCGCCTCGCCGCCGCCGGCGCCGATTTCCTGTTGCCGGACACGGCGGACGCGGCCCGGCTCGCCGCTCTCGTCGCCGCCCTCCCGGCTCCTGAAAGGTAGAGCATGAAGATCAGCGTCAACGATGTCCGCCCGGGCCAGGTGCTCGAGCACCAGGCGAAGCTCTGGCGGGTGGTCAAGACCGAGCACGTCAAGCCCGGCAAGGGCCCCGCCTATCTGCAGGTCGAGCTCAAGGGCGTCGACCATCCGACCAAGCTCAACGAGCGCCTGCGCACCGCCGACACCATCGAGCGGGTGCGGCTCGACGAGACCGACTACCAGTTCCTCTACGACGACGGCGACCAGCTCCACTTCATGAACCAGGAGAGCTTCGAGCAGGTGGCGCTGCCGAAGGACCTGGTCGGCGAGGGCGTCGTCTTCCTCAAGGAGGGCATGATCGTCACCGTGCAGAGCCACGAGGGCCGGCCCCTGTCGCTCGCCCTCCCCGAGACGGTGGTCTGCGAGGTCGTCCAGGCCGACCCCGTGGTCAAGGGCCAGACCGCGGCCGCCTCCTACAAGCCCGCGATCCTCGACAACGGCGTGCGCGTCATGGTCCCGCCGCATATCGAGATGGGAACCCGCGTCGTCATCAACACCGCCGACAGCACCTATGTCGAGCGGGCCAAGGACTGACGGGTGGCCAGACGCTCCGCCAATTGCGAGATGATGGTGCGCGCCGCCGTCAAGGCGGCCCGCGGCCTCGTGCGCGACTTCGGCGAGGTCGAGCAGCTCCAGGTGAGCCTCAAGGGGCCCGCCGACTACGTCTCCAACGCCGATCGGCGCGCCGAGCGCGTCCTGAAGGAGGAGCTGAAGCGGGCGCGGCCCGAGTTCGGCTTCCTCATGGAGGAGTCGGGCGAGGAGGTCGGCTCGCAGCCGCAGAACCGCTGGCTGGTCGATCCCCTGGACGGCACCACCAATTTCCTCCACGGCCTGCCGCATTTCGCCGTCTCGGTGGCGCTCGAGCAGTTCGGCGAGATCACCGCCGCCGTGGTCTACGATCCCATCCGCGACGAGCTCTTCTGGGCCGACAAGGGCGGCGGCGCCTACGTCAACGACCGCCGGTTGCGCGTCTCGGCCCGCCGCGAGCTCGGCCAGGCGCTGGTCGGTTGCGGCCTGCCCGTGCAGAGCTGGCCCGGCCGCGAGAAGGGGTTCACCAGCCAGATGAACGCGGTGGCCGATCACGTCGCCGGCCTGCGCCGCCTCGGCACCGCCTCGCTCGACCTCGCCTGGGTCGCCGCCGGCCGGCAGGACGCCTTCTGGGAATACGGGCTCCAGCCCTGGGACATCGCCGCCGGCATCCTGCTCGTACGCGAGGCCGGCGGCCGCGTCGGCCGGCTCGAGGGTGATGACGACCTTCTGGCCGAAGGCACCATCGTCGCCGCCTCGGGCGGTCTCTTCCCGAAGCTCAAGGAGCTGCTTCAGAGCGCCGGCTGAGCCCTCAGGTGCAGGGCCGGCACGAAGAGCCCGCCCGCCAGGACCACGAAGCCGGCGCAACCCAGCGCCAGACCCTCGACCGGAACGCCCCGGTCGAAGACGGCACCGAAGACGATGGGCGAGAGCGCCGAGCCGAAGACCGAGAGCGCCGTGGCGAGGGCGCGGATGGCGCCGAGATGCGCCGTGCCGTAGAGCTCGGCCCAGAGCGCGTTGATCGTCGTCGACTGGCCGCCCGAGGCGAGGCCAAAAAAGAGCATCATGAGCACGGCGACGAGGAACGAATCACCGGCGGCGAGGCTCAAGCAGCCCGTCGCCAGAAGCAGCGGGTAGGCGAGGAGCAAACGCGCCGCGCCGAAGCGATCGACCGCCCAGCCGCTCACGAGCGAGCTCGCCACGGCCCCGAGCGCATAGACGGTGAAGGTGGCGGCGAAGAGGCTCAAGGACCAGCCCTTGGCACCCACGATGTGCACCTGGTGGAAGAAGATGCCGGTGACGATGATCGAAGGGGCCAGGACACCCGGCAGCAGCAGCCAGAACCCCCGCTCGCGCAGCACCTCGCCCTGCCGCCGGCTCGGCACCAGCGGGGCGGCCGATGCCGCCGGGGGCGGCTGTGCCGGACGGTCGGCGCGACCGGCGAGAGCCAGGAGCGAAGGCAGGGCCAGCGCGACGAGGAGAGCGGCGAAGCCGCGCCAGCCCCACCGCCAGCCGAGCTCGAGCGCCTGCACGGCGAGGGGCGGCATCAGGATCTCGCTCAAGGGTATGCCGAGCGAGGCGATGCTGATCGCCCGGCCGCGCGCCGCCGAGAAACGCTTGGCCATGGTGCTGATGGCGATGTGCGTCGCCATGCCCTGCCCGCCGAGCCGAAGCCCGAAGAAGGCGAGTGCCAGCGTCAGCGGCCCCCGGGCGAAGCTGAGCAGCAGGCACGCGAGCGCGAGGCCGAGCAGCGTGGCGAGCGTCAGCCACCGCACCGGCACCCGGTCGACCAGCCGGCCGACCCAGATCAGGCTCACGGCGCTGGCCAGGGTCGCCGCCGAGTAGGCGGCGCCGAAGGCGCCGTGCCCGAGCTCGAACTCGGCGCGCAGCGCCCCGCCGAAAACGGCAATGAAGAAGGTCTGGCCGAAGCTCGACGTGAAGCAGAGCAGGGCTCCAAAGCCGAGCAGCGGCCCCTGCTGCCGCAGGAGCTCAAGAAAGCCGCGCATGAGGGTCCATGGGGGGTGACGCCCCGCGAGCATAGAGCCGCAAGGCCATCGGTCAATCACCGCCTGCGGCTTCAAAGGGGCCAGCGACGGTCTCGGATGGTCAGGTCGCCTGCGCTGTCCGCCATGAGCCATGGTCCCTGAGCATGGCCTCGGGAATGACCGGAAGCTTCTTCATGCAGGCGGTGATGGCGAGCTTCCGGGCCTGGCCGGCGGATCACCGTCCTCGGGCGCCGCGATGGCTGGCGAGGGAGGTGTCGTCCGGGCTGCGCGGCCCAAAGGCGCGCTCGGGCAGGATCGCCAGAGCCATGGCCACAACGACCGGCAAGGTCGCGATTCGGATGCTCGAAGGCTCGACCATCGCTGCCGCCCGGCCCGCCGCATCGCCGCCTCAGCCGCCCCTCTCGGCGCCTTCCTCCAGAAGCTCGATCTGAATCTGCTGCAGCTCCACCAGCTTCTCCCATTGGTGGGCGAGCTGGTGGTCGATCTTCTCGTGGAGCTGGCGAATTTCCAGCTCGGCCTTGAGGTTCACGCGGTAGTCGTTCTCGGCGCGCAGCCGGTCCTTGGTCTCCTGCCGCCGCTGGCTCATCATGATGACCGGGGCCTGCATGGCGGCGAGGCACGAAAGTGCCAGGTTGAGCAGGATGAACGGATAGGGATCGAAGGGCCTGGCCAAAAGGCCTGCGACATTGATCGTGATCCAGACGAGAAGGACGAAGGCGAAGGCGAGGATGAAGGTCCAGCTGCCGCCGAATTGCGCCACCTTGTCGGCGGTGCGCTCCCCGAAGGTGGTCCGCTCGGTGAACGCCTCGTCCGGCTTGCGTGCGACGGGCAGCCCCGCCTCCATGCTGGCGATGACCTGCCGGTCGAGCTCGTGCAGCTCCCCCTGCTCGTTTGCCAGCAGGTTCTCGACATATTGCCGCCGGAAACGGGCGAGATCGGGCCTGCAGATGTGCTTGCCCTCCGACCAGCCGGGTGCCGCTTCCGCGATCAGGGCCGAAACACCCGGTCGCACCGCAACCCAGGGTCGCAGCCTCGACGCCGAAAAGGCCTGCCCGCAGACATGGCAGACCGACCGCCTGCCGGTCGCAGAGGAAACGGCTCCCCTCATCTCCCCCATCCCCTTGCCGGCCCGCTTTCGCAGGATCCGCGAAAATCGACCCAGAGGGAAGTGCTGCGGATTCGAAGGCGTCGGAACCCTTCACGCATCCACCTTGCCACCCCGGATTTCAGCTCCACGAGCCTCCCGGCCCGCCGGGCGACCTCCCTTCCCGACGATTCGGCCCGCGGCGGGAGAGCGTTCCGCCGCGATGCGCATCATCCAAGGAAGGATGTCCTCCTCCGCCCGGTGGCGGGCTCGCGCCGGGCTCGCGGCCCTGCACGGGTGGCGGCCCCCTGGACAGTCTCCGACGGCTTTGCTATGTACCTCCTGCAGGTCGGGCGCGGGGCGGAGGGCCGATTCGCAGCCTTTCGGGCGTTGGCCTGGCCTCCCGGCCCGTCCAGGACCGGGCCTCGCCTGGCATCCTGCCATGCCACGATGCTCATGCCGAAAGGGTGCCCGACTTGACGCCGAAATTGCACATCATCATCTGCTCGACCCGCCCCGGGCGGGCCGGCCCCGCCGTGGCCCGGTGGTTCGACGGGTTCGCCCGCGATCACGGCAAGTTCGACGTCGGCCTCGTCGACCTCGCCGCGTTCGATCTGCCGCTCTACGACGAGCCCGTCCATCCGGTGCGGCAGGAGTACCAGAACCCTCATACCAAAGCCTGGTCCGCAAGCGTCGCCGCGGCCGACGCCTACGTCTTCGTGACGCCGGAATACAACTACAGCCCGCCCCCCACGCTGGTGAACGCCCTCGACTATGTCTATCGGGAATGGAACTACAAGCCCTGCGGCTTCGTCAGCTATGGCGGCGTCTCGGGCGGGCTGCGCGCGGTTCAGGCGGCCAAGCTGCAGGTGACGACGCTGAAGATGATGCCGATGGCCGAAGGGGTCGCGGTGCCGATGGTTGCGACGCTGATCGACGGGAGCGGACGCTTCGTCTCCAACGCGCTGATCGACAAATCCGCCGCCACCCTGCTCGACGAGACGCATCGCTGGGCGGTGGGCCTCAGGGCGATGCGCGACGCCGGCTGAATCGTCCCGGAGCGCGCCTGTCGATCGCGGGGCCGCCATCTTTCGAGACGGTCGCCCGGCAAAGGCGGGGAGCAGCGGCGGCATCACCCGCGGGATGGGGCAAAGGGTCTTCCGCTGACGTGCAGGCGTCCCCTCGGCATCCATGCGGGCGATGCCGGTCCGCCCGACCGCCCGCCCGACCGACCGACCGACCGACTGACCGACCGACCGAGACACCCGCTTTCCTGCCATTCGGGCAGCGGCGGACGAGGGTTGGTGAACGGTGCGAACGGTCGGAACAAGGGGAATGCCCCTCCGCATTCGATCAGGGTCCGGCATCGAGACGGGCCGGCCCCTCTCCTTTGGTTCGGGCTTCGGCTCATGCAGGTCATGGTCATTTCCCGGACGGGCTTCTAGAACGGCGGCCGGTGCGGCCGCGGTGGAGACCGTGAATGGGTGTGATCGAGGCGCTCGAGGCGGCGCTCGGCGATGGCGTGGTGACAAGGGACGCGGCCAGCCTCGACCGGCACGGCCACGACTGGAGCATCGTGGCGCCCGCGCGGCCCAGGGCCTTGCTCCGGCCGCGCAGCACGGCCGAGGTCGCGACCGCGCTCCGCATCTGCCACGCTCACGGCCAGAGCGTGGTGCCGCAGGGTGGGCGCACCGGCGTTTCGGGCGGAGCGGTGCCGCGGACAGGCGACATCGCCCTCGCCCTCGACCGGCTCGCCGGCGTCGAGGCGATCGATGCCGCCGCCGCCACCATGACCGTCAGGGCCGGAACACCGCTCGAATCCGTGCAGGCGGCGGCGCGCGAGGCCGGCTTTCTGTGTCCGCTCGATCTGGGCGCCCGCGGCACCTGTGCGATCGGCGGCAATATCGCGACCAACGCCGGCGGCAACCGCGTCATCCGCTATGGCATGACCCGTCAGATGGTGCTCGGCCTCGAGGTGGTCCTCGCCGACGGCACCGTGCTCGACATGCTCAACACCATGATCAAGAACAATGCAGGCTTCGACCTGAAGCAGCTCTTCATCGGCAGCGAGGGCAGTCTCGGCGTCGTCACCCGCGCCGTGCTGAAGCTCGAGCCCTTGCCTGCGTCCTCCGCCACCGCCTATTGCGGCCTGGCCGGACTCGATGCCGCCATCGCGTTCCTCGGCCGCGCCCGCTTCGGGCTCTCGGGCCTGCTCTCCAGCTTCGAGATCATGTGGCCGAGCTACTACGATCTGATCATCGGCACGCCCGCCGGCAGCGGCGCCAAGGGTGTGCGGCCGCCGCTTTCGGGCCGCCATGGCATGTACGTCCTCGTCGAGGCGCAGGGCGGCGAGCCCGCCGCCGATGCGGCACGCTTCGAGCGCTTTCTCGAATCCTGCCTCGAGGAGGGCCTGATCGAGGACGCCGCCATCGCCCAGTCGAGCACCGATGCCCGCGCCTTCTGGGGCGTGCGCGACGCGGTGGCCGAGTTCTCGGCGCTTCTCGGCCCGCGCGTCGAGTTCGATCTCGGCCTGCCCATCGGCCGCATCGGTGCCTGCACCGGGGCGATCGAGGCCGCCCTCCGGAAGCGCTGGCCCGAGGCGAGGATCATCTGGTACGGCCATCTCGGCGACGGCAACATCCACCTGCAGGTCGCCGTGCCCGGGCCGCGCCCGCATCCCGACCATGCGATCGACGAGATCGTCTACGGGCAGCTGCGCGAGCACGGCGGCACCGTCACCGCCGAGCACGGCCTCGGCACGCTGAAGACCCCCTGGCTCGCCCACTGCCGCACGCCTTTCGAGATCGCCCTCATGCGCCGCCTCAAGCGGGCGCTCGATCCCCGGAACATCCTGAACCCCGGCAAGGTCCTGCCGGCGGAGCCCGATCCGCACGTCGCCGGCGGCCCGCCCGAAAGCGGCCCGCCCGAAAGTTGACCGCGGCCAGAACGCCTCGAGGTCGGTCGCCGGCCGGCGAAGGGGAGCGGGACCGGGAGGGGCGCCATCGCGGCGGCATTCTCCCTTGCCGACATCGCGCGCTGCGGCGGATGGCCGTCCATCGGACCTCATCGCGCTGCCGCTGCGGGGTTCGAGGCGGCGGCCCTGGGCTGGCGCAGCCGGGTCAGAACCTGCATGGCGCTGCGGCTGTCGAACAAGAGCTCGATGGTGCGGACGCGGTCCATGGTCAGGCCGTCGATGCGCGCGCTGGCGCCCGCATGCTCCTCCAGTATGGCGCGATAGCGCTCGAGCGCCCTCGCGAAAACGAAGTCGATGCGGGTGGCGAGGCCGATGCGCTTGGCCATCAGCCGCATGTGGGCCGCGGCCGTGGCATCGTGCTCGAGCTGGCGCCAGTCGATCTCCGGCGAGGCCTCTGAAAGGCGATCGAAGGCTTGCAGCAGCCTGCCGTTGAGCAGGGCCTCCAGGCGGGTCTCGATCAGCGCGAACACCTCGGTCCTGACGCGGCGCAACTCACGGTGATCGAACTTGACCTTTTGTGCCACCTCGAGGAGGGATTCGAGATTGGCGACGAGGGTCCGCAGCGGGTGGACGAGTGCCGACGGTCCCGTCTCTGTCGGCAGGCACGCCAGTGAGCGGAAGAGTCGCACCATCTCGGCCTGGCAGGTCTCGGCGATCATCGACGCCGCCCGCTGCCGCTCCCGATGGCCGAGATCGAGCTCGCCGTCCAGCACCACCTCGATGATGGCGAGGGGCAGCTCGGTGCGGCCGACCAGAAGCTCGGCGGTGAGCAGGAGGCAGTCGCGGCCCCGCTCGCTGGCGAGGCCGAGAAGCCCGGCGACGCGGGTCCTGGCACCGCCATCGAGAGCCAGCATCGGCTTGGCCGGCAGCGACCAGAGCGTGGTGACGAGGGGCTCGGCCACCGGCATCAGATTCTGCACGACGCGCAAGGGGCCGAGCAGATCGCGAACCTCGACCTCGCGCGCCTGCCGCCGCGACAGGATCGCCTCGGCCGCGAGCCCGACCGCGGGCCAGACCGTGCCGCCGACCTCGAGCGCCAGCGCGCTGTCGTGCATGGAGCGGCCGGCGAGGCGTTGGGCGGCCTCTCGCCTGAGCTCCGGATCGAGCGCCTCGAGCAGGAGGTCGATCAGCCTCTCCAGCCGGTCGCGCGGCAGACGCAGCATGCCGGGCGACCAGGCGGCGCCGTCGACCAGGAGCTCCTCGAGCGGCAGGACGACGAGGCGGCCGAGCGTCATCGGGCGTGGCGGCCGGATGACGGCGAGCCGTGCCCGATGCTCGTGGAGCAGCCCGTCCAGGGAGCCGCGCCGGGCGAGTCGATCGACCACGGCCACCAGCTTCAGGAGGGTCCGGTCGTCGGCACCCTGAAGCTGCGCCGCGAGCGCCTGAAACGCCGTCTCCGCGCCCATCAGCCGCTCCTTCCGCGGCGGCGACGCCGCGCGCCATCCATCATCCCGGCCTTTCCCTTCGCGGCCATCTCAGGCGGCACCCGCACGCAGCGCCTCCGTGCGTGCCCGGATGCCGCTCATGATGACCCCGGTTCGCCAGTCCTCGTGCAGCTTCACCGAGCGGGAATGCACCATCACGCTCTGCACGCGCATCACCTCGACCGCCCTGCCCTCCGCCTGGCTCTGGGCGAGCGGCATCAGGCGCTGGATCTGGGCCACCACGGCGCGCTGGGTCGCCCGGTTGTCACCGCTCGCCGCATCCCAGAGGGCGAGGATCTCGGGCCAGCCGTCGAGCAGCCAGTCGGGCAGCGCGAAACGTCCCTTGAGCCTTCCCCGGTCGTGGCGCCAGCTGCGTGCCAGCTCCGGGATGTCCTGCAGCCACATCTGGCAGTCGGTGATCAGCGGCAGCGTCCTGTCGCTCGTCCACCCGGCGCAATCGGCGATCTGCAGGGCGCTGTCCCTGCTCTCGCCCGATTCGAGCGCCAGCCATTGCTGCATCTCGCTGGCGAACGGCCTGAGGCGCTGCAGCACGCGCCGGTGGCGCGTCTCGAGGTCGCCGTCCGCGAAGCCGATGGCGGCGGCATGAAAGGCGATGTCGCCGACCGTGTCGATCACCTCGTCGGCCGTCATGCCGAGCCTCGGGCCGAGGCCCGCGAGCCGCCGCCTGATCTCGAGCTGCACCGCCCGCCCGGAGACGCCCGAGCGCTGCAGCTCGCGCTCGTCGATGCCGACCGATCGCAGGAGACGCATCAGCATCAGGTAGTTGGTCAGGTTGACGATCGCCTCGTCGCGCTCCGCCGCCTTCCGCGCGGCGACGGCCGCGTCGCGACCCGCGGCACCATCGATCGCCACCTCGCGAGCCGCCCGCCGCACGCTCGCCGGCGTCACCACGTCGGTGGCGAGAAGCCGCTCGAGCAGCAGCTCGTCATGCACGGTGAGCTGGCAGTAGTCGCGCAGCGAGCGCAGGTCCATGACGTAGTAGCCCCGGCCACCGGACGGGTTGGGGACGAGGAGCTCGACCCCGCCGCTGGCCATCAACCTCACCTTGGCGCCGGAGATCAGGGGTGTGGTGAACGGAATGCCCAGCGAGCGTTCCACGAGATCGAGGGTCCGTTGCTGCCGATCGTCCGAAGCCATAGGTGAAGCTCGCCGTTGCTGGTCGGCCCGTCACTGGTCGATGGCCCGCATTCTGCGGGGCTCTTCTTGCGATTCCGTTAACGGCGAGCGGAACGACGGGGCGGCCTACTGGACGAAGCGGGGCATGAGCCAGCGCGGCAGGGCCAGGATCAGGTCCGGCACGACGATGATGGCCACGAGAATGCCGAGCATCGGCAGCAGGATGACGGCCACGTCCTTGAGCGCCCGGATCAGCTTGATCTCGCCGATCGCGGCGGCGATCATGAGGCAGAGGCCGTAGGGCGGGGTGACGAGGCCGAAGGCGAGGCTGATGACACCGATGATGGCGAAATGGATCGGGTGCATGCCGACGCTCTCCGCCACCGGGGAGAGCACGGTGCCGAGAATGATGATCGCCGGGATGGCGTCGATGAACATGCCGATCACGAGAAAGGCGAGCGCCACGAGCATGCCCGTGCCGATGACGCCGAGGCCGAGTGCCTCGATCTGGGCGACCAGGGCCGCCGGAATCTTGAAATAGGCGAGCGCCCAGCCGAAGGCCGAGGCGGTGCCGATGCAGAAGAGCGAAAGGGCGGCGAAGCGGGCGCTCTCGTAGAGGATGGTCGGCAACTGGCCGGGCTTCACCGAGCGGTAGACGAAGAGCCCGAGGATCAGCGAGTAGACGACCGCCACGACCGAGGCCTCGGTCGGGGTGAAGAGGCCGCCGACGATGCCGCCGACGATGATCGCCGGGGTCATCAGCGCCAGGAACGAGCCGGCGAAGGCCGAGAGCAGGCCCATGAGCGTGCTGCGCGCGTAGATCGGATAGCCGCGTCTCTTGGCGTAGACGTAGACGGTCGACATCTGCGCCAGCGCGATCAGCACGCCGGGCACGACGCCGGCGAGGAACAGGCCGCCGATCGAGACCGACATGAGCCCGCCCCAGACGATCATCAGGATCGAGGGCGGGATGATCACGCCCATGACCGAGGAGCAGGCGGTGATGGCGACCGAGAAGCTGGCGTCGTAGCCCTGCTTCTTCATCTGCGGGATGAGCAGCGAGCCGATGCCGGCGGCGTCCGCGGTCGAGCTGCCCGAAATGCCGGCGAAGAGCATCGAGACGACCACGTTGATATGGCCGAGCCCGCCCGGCAGGTGGCCCACCAGGGAGCGCGCGAAGGCGATCAGCCGGTCGGTGATCCCCGCTCCGTTCATCAAATTCGCTGCCAGCAGGAAGAACGGCACGGCGAGGAGCACGAAGGCATTGTAGCTCTTGAACATCTCCCGCAGGAGCAGGATCGGCGTCAGCCGGTCGTCGAGGAAGAAGACCGGCACCACGGCGAGGCCGAGCGCGAAGGCGACCGGCACCCGCAGCACCACCAGCACGCCGAAGACGCCGAAGAGGATGGCCGCGACCTCGCCCGGGCTCATCCGCTGCCCACCTGGCGCAGGCGCGCCGGCTCGATCTTGCCGAGATGCACCAGAATGCGCTCGCCGATGAAGAGCAGCCAAGTCGCCCCGGCCCAGGGCCAGGCGATGTAGATCGAAAGCATGGGCAGGCCGGCGATCTCGCTGCTCTGGCGCGAGCCGAGCACGGCGAAATCCCAGCCCCAGAAAAGGAAGATC
This sequence comes from uncultured Geminicoccaceae bacterium, assembly GCA_964402505.1. GTDB lineage: Bacteria > Pseudomonadota > Alphaproteobacteria > Geminicoccales > Geminicoccaceae > SLRI01. The sequence goes on along the minus strand of CAYOCP010000018.1, from coordinate 77,653 downwards.
AGGCCCACGGCGCCGATCGTCAGATCGACGAAGAGTTGCGCAGCGAGCCGACCCCGGGGGGTCCTGGGCTCGGGCAGGAGATCGACGTCGAAATGTGATCCGTCGCGCACGGCGATGGCCGCACCCACCATGATCATCCAGATGAAGGCGAAGCGGGCGATCTCCTCGGTCCAGATGAAGCGCGGGATCAGCCCGGTGTAGCGCGACAGGATCTGCATCGCCACCGGCACGATCAGAAGGGCGATCAGCAGGGTCAGCAGGATCTGCAGAAAGCGGTAATAGCCGTCGATGAGGCGACGCATCAGAACCGGCCGCACATGGGAACGCGGGGGTGCCGGGCGGCGGGGCGGACGGCGGGAGGCGCCACCCGCCCGCAGACCCTACTGGATCGAGCGGATATTGGCGTAGACGTCGGCGGCACCCAGCTCCTCGGCATAGCTCTCGAGGACCGGTGACGCGAGCTCGAGCAGCTTCGGCCGGTCGGCGAACTCGTAGATCGTGAGCCAGCCCTTCTCCTGCATCGCCTTCAGCTTCTCGGCGTCCTGGCCGCTCTCGATCTCGCGGCCGTGCTTGCCGGCCGCCTTGCCGGATTCGACGATGCAGGACTGCAGCTCGGGATCGAGCCGCTCGAAGGTGGCGTTGGAGAAGCCGAGCGGACGCACCGTGATCGCATGCTTGGTGAGCGACAGATCGGGCGCCACCTCGTAGAACTTCATCTGCTCGATGCCCGCCGCCTCGTTCTCGGCCGCGTCGATGACGCCGGTCTGGATGGCGCTGTAGACCTCGTCATAGGCGATCACCGTCGGCGCGGCGCCGAGCGCCTCGAAGACCCGCGTCCAGATGGGGGCACCCTGCATGCGGATCGGCAGGCCCTGCAGCTCCTCCATGTTGCGCACCGGGTGATTGGCGAAGACGTTGCGCGTGCCGCCCCCGGCATAGCCCAGGATCTTCACGTTGGCCTTCTCGAGGATGTCGTCGGCGATCGGCTGCAGCGCATCCGCCTCCATCACCTTGTTCCAGTGATCGAGATCACGGAACAGGAAGGGCATGTCCATGAGCGGCGCCATCTGCGAGAAGGTGGAGGCGTGCGCCGGCGAGAACACGGCGTAGTCGACGGCGATGCCCTGGCTCATGTTCTCGAAGTAGTCCTTCTCGAGCCCGAGCTCCGAGTTCAGGTGCAGCTCGAAGGTGACCTCGCCCGGATAGCACTCGCCGACCAGCCGCTCGAACTCGCGCATGGTCTTGGTGAAGGCATGATTCTCGTCGAACTGGCTGGCACCGACCAGCGTGACACCCTGCGCCGAAGCCGTGCCGGCCAGCGCCACGCAGGCGACACCGCAGGCGAGCAGACGGGTCATCCGGTTCATTCTTGCACTCCCCACTCAGGATTATCGAGGCTCGGGCCCCTCTGATCGCAGAAACCGAGGGCGATGTCACGAGCCTATGCGCAGGCCGCGCGACGATCGGCCCCGGACGGCGTACCCGCCTGTTCGATCGTCTCCAGGGTCTCCCTCACCCTCCTGACGATCGCCGCAGCATCGAGCCCCGCCTCGGCGAGCTGGCCCCCGGGGCTGCCCTGGTCGATGAAGCGGTCGGGCAGCATCATCGCCCGCAGCCGTGCGTGGGCGCCGTCGAGAAGGCCCTGCTCCAGGAGAAAGTGCTGGACGTGCGCCGCGAAGCCGCCGATCGAGCCCTCCTCGACCGTGACCAGGAGCGCGTGGTCGCGCGCGAGACCGGTCAGCAGCGCCGCGTCGAGCGGCTTGGCGAAGCGGGCGTCGGCCACGGTCGTCGAGATGCCCATGGCGAGGAGCTCGTCCGCCGCCTCGAGGCAGGCCTGGAGACGGGTGCCGAGCGAGAGCAGCGCCACCCGGTCGCCGCGGCGGACCACCCGGCCCTTGCCGATCTCCAGCACGGTGCCGCCCTCGGGAAGGTCACGGCCGACCCCCTCGCCGCGGGGGTAGCGAAAGGCGATCGGCCCCGCGTCGTGGGCGGCGGCGGTCGCCACCATGTGGGAGAGCTCCACCTCGTCCGCCGCCGCCATCACGACGAAGTTGGGCAGGGTCGCGAGAAAGGTGATGTCGAAGGCGCCGGCATGGGTGGCGCCGTCGGCGCCGACGAGGCCGGCCCTGTCGATGGCGAAGCGCACCGGCAGGTTCTGGATGGCGACGTCGTGCACCACCTGGTCGTAGGCGCGCTGCAGGAAGGTCGAGTAGATGGCGCAGAAGGGCTTCAGCCCCTCGCAGGCGAGCCCGGCGGCGAAGGTGACCGCGTGCTGCTCGGCGATGCCGACATCGTAGACGCGGCCCGGAAAGCGCTGCTTCAGCCGGTCGAGGCCGGTGCCCGACGGCATCGCCGCCGTGACCGCCACGATCCGGGGATCGGCCTCGGCCTCCCGGGTCAGGGCCTGCGCGAAGACACTCGTGTAGGACGGGGCGTTCGAGCGGCTCTTGAGCTGGGCGCCGGTGGCGACGTCGAACCTGGCCACACCGTGATACTTGTCGACGGCGGCCTCGGCCGGCGGATAGCCCTTGCCCTTCTGGGTCACGACGTGGATCAGGACCGGTCCGCGATAGGGATCGTCGCGGGCGTTCTCGAGCACCGGCAGCAGATGGTCGAGATTGTGGCCGTCGAGCGGCCCCACATAGAAAAGGCCGAGCTCCTCGAAGAGCGTGCCGCCGGTCGCCATGCCGCGCGCGTACTCCTCGGCGCGCTGGGCGGCGCGCTGCAGCGGCCGCGGAAAATGGCGCGAAAGCTGCTTCGCCACGTGGCGGAAGCTGCGATAGGTGTGGCTCGAGACGACCCGGCTCAGATACGCGCTCATCGCGCCCACCGGCGGAGCGATCGACATGTCGTTGTCGTTGAGCACGATGATCAGCCGCTGGCGGAGCGCACCCGTGTTGTTCATGGCCTCGTACGCCATGCCGGCGCTCATCGCCCCGTCGCCGATGACCGCCACCACGTTGCGGTCGCGGCCCTCGAGCTGGCCGGCGATCGCCATGCCGAGCCCGGCCGAGATCGAGGTCGAGCTGTGCGCGGCGCCGAACGGGTCGTAGACGCTCTCGCTGCGCCGGGTGAAGCCCGAGAGGCCGCCCGGCTGACGCAGCGTGCGGATGCGGTCGCGGCGGCCGGTCAGGATCTTGTGCGGGTAGCACTGGTGGCCGACATCCCAGATCAGCCGGTCGTAGGGCGTGTCGAAGACGTAGTGCAGCGCCAGGGTGAGCTCGACCACGCCGAGCCCGGCCCCGAGATGCCCGCCGGTCACGGAGACGGCGTCGATCGTCTCCCGCCGCAGCTCGTCGGCGAGCTGGCGGAGCGAAGGGCGCTGCAGCCGGCGGAGATCGGAGGGCTCGCGGATCTGGTCGAGAAGCGGGGTCGAGGTCATGATATCTTTGCGGTTCCAGGCGGCGTTCAGTAGGTGCGGTGGACGACGAAGCCGAAGAGCGCATCCAGCGAGGTAGCGCGTCCGGCGAATCCGGCAAGCAGGCCCCTGGCCTCGCGGTGCAGCCTCAAAAGCTCGCTCTCGGCCCCGGCCGTGCCGAGAGCGGTGATGAAGGTGGCCTTGCTCTGCCCGGCATCCCGGCCGACATCCTTGCCGACCAAGGTGGGGTCGCCGCGGAGGTCGAGCAGATCGTCGCTGATCTGAAAGGCGAGGCCGAGCCGGTCGCCATAGCCCCGAAGCGCCTCGAGCTCCGCCTCGCCGGCCCGGCCGAGAAGGCCGCCAGCCTCGCAGGAGAAGCGGATCAGGGCCCCCGTCTTCATGGCCTGCAGCTCCTCGATGCCGGCGAGATCGAGGCCGAGCCTTTCGGCCTCGAGATCGATCATCTGTCCGCCGCACATGCCGGCGGCACCCGCCGCCCGGGCGAGGCCGGCGACCAGGGCGCGCGACGTCGCGTCATCGATGCCCGCATCGTTCCGCGTCAGAGCCTCGAAGGCCAGCGCCTGCAAGGCGTCGCCCGCGAGAATCGCGGTCGCCTCGCCGAAGGCCTTGTGGCAGCTCGGCTTGCCGCGCCGCAGGGCCGCGTCGTCCATGGCCGGCAGATCGTCGTGGACCAGGGAATAGGCGTGCAGGAGCTCGATCGCCCCGCCGACGGCGAGGCTCCGCGCCGGCGACACGCCGAAGAGATCGGCGCTCGCCTTGACCAGAAACGCCCGCACGCGCTTGCCGCCGCCGAGTGCCGCGTGCCGCATGGCCCGCGACAGCGTGGCGGTGGCCCCGGCCGGCGTGGGCAAGGCGTCGTCGAGCCAGCGCTCGACCCGCGCCGCTTGATCCGCGAGCGCCCGCTCGACCCCGGCGCGCTCCGCCCCGGCCCGATCCATCAGGAAACCTCTCGCCTCATGCGTCGTCCTGGGGCTCGAGGCCGACCTCGCCATTGGTGTCGAAGGTGATCTTCTCGACCCGCAACCGGGCCTCGCGCAGCTTCGCGGCACAATGCTGGCGCAATGCCGTGCCGCGCTCGTAGGCCCCGATCGAGGCCTCGAGATCCAGCTGGCCGCGCTCCAGCCGCTGCACGATGGCCTCGAGCTCGGCCAGGGCCGCCTCGAAGCTCATTGAGGCGATCGCCGGCTCCGCTTCCCGTGCTTGCTCGTCCTTGTCCGCCATTTCAGACCCGTTGCTCATCGTCGCCCGTCATAGCGGCGGCGGCCGGGCTTGCCTACGCCACCCGGCGGAAATGCCACGCCTGCGCCTGGCGCTAATCTTTCGCCAGCGCCCGGAGATGCGCCAGCACGCTCCGCGCCAGGGCGTCCGGATCGTAACCGCCCTCGAGCACGGAGACCACCCGCCCCTGGCCGTGCCGCTCCGCGATCTCCACGAGCTTTCCCGTAACCCAGGCGAAGTCGGCCTCGGTCAGCAGCATCTGCGCCAGCGGATCCGCCGCATGCGCATCGAAGCCGGCGGAGACGAGCAGGAGCTCGGGCTCGAACGCCTCGAGCCGCGGCAGGATGCGGTCCTCCACCTTCTCGCGCCACGCCGCCGAGCCGGTGCCGGCGGCGCAGGGCACGTTGACGATGTTGCCGTGGCTTCCCCGCTCGGCGGCAGCACCCGTGCCCGGGTAGAGCGGCATCTGGTGGGTCGAGAGATAGAGCGTATGGGGATCGTCCCAGAAGATCGCCTGGGTGCCGTTGCCGTGATGCACGTCGAAATCGTAGATGGCGATTCGCTCGATGCCGTGCGCGGCCCGCGCCTGCAGCGCCGCCACCGCCACCGTGTCGAAGAGGCAGAAGCCCATGGCCCGGTCGGGCTCGGCATGGTGGCCGGGCGGCCGCATGGCGATGAAGGCGCGCTTCGCCTCGCCGCCGACCACGGCATCCACCGCGGCACAGCCGGCACCCGCCGCCCGCAGCGCCGCCTCGCCCGAGCCCGGCGACATCGCCGTGTCGGGGTCGAGCTGCGCGTGGCCCCTGGTCGGCTCGGCCCCCAGAACACGCTCGGGATAGGGTGCCGGATGGGCGCGCTCGATCTGCGCCAGCGACGCCTCGGGTGCCTCACGGCGCACGAGGAAGGCCGGCGCCTCCGCCGCGAGCAGCGCCTCGATCGCCCGCAGCCGCCCGGCATTCTCCGGGTGCCCCGGCCCGGCATCGTGCCGCAGCGCCGATGGATGGGTGTAGTGGAGAACGTCCAAATCGCCTCCCTGACCGGTGCCGCTCAGGCCGCGCGCGGCCGGACATCCCGCTCGATCGCCTCGCCCTTCTCGCACTGCACGAGCGAGAGCTCATAGGCCGTCTGCAGGTTGAGCCAGAACCGGGGAGTAGTGCCGAAATAGCGGGCGAGGCGCAAGGCCGTGTCGGCCGTCACCGATCTCGGCTCGTGCTCGCGAATGATCGCCGTGATCCGCGTCGCCGGCACCCTGAGCGCCAGGGCCAGCGCATTGGCGCTCGAGCCCAAGGGCACCATGAGCTCCTCCCGCAAGACCTCGCCCGGATGGGCTTGCACCCGCTTCATGGCTCCACCTCGATGATAACCCACGACCTCGCCGGCTCGACTGAGGACAGATAGTACGTCGCGCACGGCATGGGGTCACGGGCCCTACGCCGCCAGGCGGGCCAGCTCGTCCACCACCTTCCTCGCCGCCTTGAGGCGGTCTTTGGGTGTCGCCGTGTCCTGCATGACGACCAGCTTGTGGTCGGGGCGGACCCGCATTCCTCCCCTGCTCGAGGCGATGTGCTGGATCAGCCGCTCGGGCTCGGCGAAGCGGTTCTCGCGGAAGGCGAGGACGACGCCCTTGGGGCCCACGTCGAGCTTCTGCACGTTCGCCTTGCGGCAGAGCTGCTTGATGGCGACGATCTGCAGGAGGTGCTCGGTCTCGGCCGGCAGCGGACCGAATCGGTCGATGAGCTCGGCGGCGAAGCCCTCGATGTCCTCGGGCTCCTCGAGGCTCGCCAGCCGCCGGTACATGGCGAGGCGGAGATCGAGATCGGCGATGTAGCTCTCGGGCATCAGCGCCGCCGCGTCGATGGTGATGTGCGGCGTCCATTCCATCGTGGCCTCGGCGTCGCCGCTGGCGCGGAGCGCGGCCACCGCCTCCTGCAGCATGTGGTTGTAGAGCTCGAAGCCGACCTCCTTGATGTGGCCGGACTGCTCGTCGCCCAGAAGATTGCCGGCGCCGCGAATGTCGAGATCGTGGCTGGCGAGCTGGAACCCGGCGCCGAGCCCCTCGAGCGACTGGATGACGTGCAGCCGCTTCTCCGCCGTCTCCTGCAGGATCTTGTTGGGCGGCACGGTGAAGTAGGCGTAGCCCCGGACCTTGGAGCGGCCGACCCGGCCCTTGAGCTGGTAGAGCTGCGACAGGCCGAAGAGATCGGCGCGATGCACGATGAGCGTGTTGGCGGTCGGTATGTCGAGCCCGCTCTCGACGATGTTGGTGGCGAGCAGCACGTCGAGCTGCCGGTCGTAGAAGGCGCTCATGACGGCCTCGAGCTCCTTCGCCGGAAGCTGGCCGTTGGCGACCGCCACCTTGACCTCCGGCACCAGCCGCTGGAGCTCCTCCTTGAGCCTCGGCTGGTCCTTGATCCTGGGGCAGACGTAGAAGACCTGCCCGCCCCTGTGGTGCTCGCGCAGGATCGCTTCCCGGAGCACCACCGGATCGACCGGCATGACGAAGCTGCGAACCGCGAGGCGGTCGACCGGCGGCGTGGCGATGATCGAGAGGTCCTTCATGCCGCCCAGGGCCATGTGCAGCGTGCGCGGGATGGGCGTGGCGGTCATGGTCAGGACGTGCACCTCGGCCCGGAGCTGCTTCAGCCGCTCCTTGTGGCTGACGCCGAAATGCTGCTCCTCGTCGACCACGACGAGCCCGAGATTCCGAAAGCTCACCGACTTGGCGAGCAGCGCATGGGTGCCGATGACGATGTCGACCGAGCCGTCGGCCAGCCCCTTCTTGACCTCCGCCGCCTGTCTCGCACCCACGAAGCGCGAGATCTGCTCGACCCGAAGCGGCAGGCCGCGGAAGCGCTCGCCGAAATTCTGGAAATGCTGGCGCGCGAGCAGCGTCGTCGGCGCCAGGATCGCCACCTGCTTGCCGGACATGGCGGCGACGAACGCCGCCCTGAGCGCCACCTCGGTCTTGCCGAAGCCGACATCGCCGCAGAGCAGCCGGTCCATGGGCTGCCCCGAGGCCAGGTCCTCGAGCACCGCCTGGATGGCCCGGAGCTGGTCCTCGGTCTCGTCGAAGGGAAAGCGGGCGGCGAACTCCTCGTAGAGACCCGGCGCCAGCGACAAGGGCTCGCCCTTGCGCAGCGAGCGGGCGGCCGCGATCTTGATCAGCTCGTCGGCGAGCTCCCTGATCCGCTGCTTGATCCTGGCCTTGCGGTTCTGCCAGCCCACGCCGCCGAGCTTGTCGAGCTGCACCTCCTGCTCGGCATTGCCGTAGCGCGTGAGAATGTCGAGATTCTCGACCGGCACGAAGAGCTTGTCGCCGCCGGCATAGACCAGCTTCAGGCAGTCGTGCGCCGCACCGCCCACCTCGAGCGTGACCAGCCCGAGGAAGCGGCCGATGCCGTGCTCGGCATGCACCACGAGATCGTTCTCGGCGAGCGTGCCGACGTCCTGGATGAACTTGTCGGCGGCCTTCGCCCGCCGCGCCTGCCGCCGGGTCAGCCGCTCGCCGAGGAGGTCCTGCTCGCCGAGAAGACAGAGGCCGGGAGCCGCGACACCGGTCTCGAGCGGCAGGACGGCGAGATGCGCCGCACCCAAAACGAGCTCCTCCACCGTGTCGACCCGCAAGGGCGGCTCGAGCCCGTGATCGACCAGCACCTGCTCGAGCCGGTCGGCGGCCCCTCCCCCGTGCACGGCGATGACGGGGCTCTGGCCCGCACCCTTCAGATCGCGCAAGTGGGCGACGATGGCATCGAAGAGGTTGATCGACCGGTCGGCCCGCTCGCGGGCGAAGTCCCGGCCCGGCCGGCCTTCGAGATCGCGCAGCTCGGCAATCCCCGAGGGCGGCACCGGCGGTGGCGTGAAGATTGAGAAGAGCCAGGTGGTGCGCCCAGCGAGTTGCCGGCGAAGGCTCTCCTCGTCGAGATAGAGCATGTGCGGCGGCAGGGCCCGGTAGGGGATCGAGCCGAAGGCACCCGACTTGGCGGCAGGCGCCGTGCGCGCCTCGAAATGCTCGCCGATCGCCGCCTGACGGGCCGCCACGGCGTCCTCGGCCAGATGATCGAAGGCGATCTCGAAGGGACCCTCAAGATAGTCGAAAAGCGTCGCCAGCTTCTCGTGGAAGAGCGGCAGCCAATGCTCCATGCCCGGGTAGTGCCGCCCCGACACCACCGATTCGAGCAGGGGATCGTCGGTCACCGTGCCGAACTGGCGCAGATAGCCGGCGCGAAAGCGCTCCGCCGCCTTGTCGTCGAGCAGCACCTCGCTGACCGGGCCGAGCTCGACCTCTTTCAGCCGATCGGTGGTGCGCTGCGTCGCCGGATCGAAGCGGCGGATCGATTCGAGCGTCGAGCCGAAGAAGTCGAGGCGAACGGGCTGGGCGGAGCCGGTCGGAAAGAGATCGACGAGCCCGCCCCTCACCGCATAGTCGCCCGGATCGACCACCGTGCCGACGCGCTGGTAGCCGTTGCGCTCGAGATGCGCCAGAAGTGCCGCGCGCTCGATCCTGGACGAGGCTCGAAGCTGCAGATGGCTGGCGCGCACCGCATCGGGTGGCGGCAGACGCTGGGCCAGCGCGTTGGCCGAGACCAGCAGCAGCCGCTTCTTCTCGCCGCGTCCCTGCGCCAGCCGGTGCAGCGTCGCCAGCCTTTCGGCCACCACCGTCGCGTTGGGCGAGACCCGGTCATAGGGCAGGCAGTCCCAGGCCGGCAGCGTCAGCACCTCGATTCCGGGCGCGAAGAAGCGAACGAGGGCGGCGAGCGCGGTGCTGCGCTGGGCGTCGCGGGTGACGTAGAGAAGCGTGTGTGTGGCATCGCCGTTCAGCCGCTCGGCGACGAAGCGCGCCTCGAGCCCGCCGAGCGCGTTGCCGAGCAGGATGCGCCCGCCCGCCGTCCCGACGGCATCGACGGGATCGACGGGATCGAGAAGGAGGGCCGGGCTCAACGGAGCGGCTCGTAGCTTCGCAAGAGGCGGAAGACCCGGTTGTCGTGCCGGGCCGGCACGTGGCGGGCACCGGAGAGCCAGGCCCAGACCTCCTGGTCCGGCTCCTCGAGCAGCGCCTCGTACTGGTCGAGCTCGGCCTCGCCCAGCGTTCGGAGATGCCGCTCGGCGAACTGGCCGAAATGCAGATCGACCTCCTTGAAGCCACGATACCGGCTGCGATGGGCGAGCCGCTTCAGCCGCATGCTCCGGGCATCGCTCATGCTTGCACCACCTCCAGGGCCGACCGAGTATGGCGGCGGACCGCCGACGGGAAGAACGTCCGGACCCGCAAGCGGGCCGGACGCCATCATGCGCAGGGGATCTAGTCGATATGGCCGAACCGGCCAAGGGCACAGGCCGGGAAATGCTCCGGCCGGCCGAGCTCTTCGCCCTCTTCCGGCCGCTGGCGAGCCTGCCGGGGGTCGGCCCCAAGGTGCTGCGCTCGTGCGCCCGCCTGCTCGGCCGGCCGGAGCCGCGCCTCCTCGATCTTCTCTTCACGGCACCGGTGCGCCGCCGCGACATCGCCGACCGAAGGCGGCTCGAGCCTTCGGACGAGGGCCGGCTCGTGGCCCTCGAGGTGACCGCCGAGGCGCACCGGCCGGGCCATGGCCGAAGCCCCTATCGCATCCGCTGCACCACGGAAGGCCAGGTCCTGACGCTCGTCTTCTTTCACGCCCGGCAGCCCTGGCTCGAGCGCCGCTTCCCGCTTCAGCGAGCGGTGCGCGTGATCGGCCGGCCCGAGCTCTTCAACGGCCAGTGGCAGATCGTCCATCCCGAGCCCGCCAGCGAGAGCGGCCGGGACGCCACCGTCTACCGGCTGATCGAGGGGCTCGGCGCGCTGCGCCTCAAGCGCCTGATCGACGAGGCGCTGGCGCTCGTCCCCGACCTGCCCGAATGGCACGAACCGGCGACCCTCGCGGCCAACGACCTGCCCTCCTGGCGGGTCGCCCTCGCCACGCTGCACGGCAGGGTCGAGGACGACGCCGTGTCCGACGACACCGCCCTCGAGCGCTGCCGCCGTCGCCTCGCCCTCGACGAGCTGACCGCGAGCCAGCTCGCCCTGGCGCTCGTCCGCCGCTCGCGTCGCTCGGCGCCCGCCCTGCCGCTCGCAGGATCGAGCCCCCGGGCGGAGGCGCTCCTCGCCACCCTGCCCTTCGCGCCCACGGCCGCGCAACGCCGGGCCATCGGCGAGATCGAAGCCGATCTCGCGGCACCCGTCCCCATGGCGCGGCTCTTGATGGGCGATGTCGGCAGCGGCAAGACGCTCGTGGCGCTCGCCGCCATGCTCCGGGCGGTCGATCACGGCCACCAGGCGGTGCTGATGGCGCCCACCGAGCTTCTGGCCCGCCAGCATGCCCGAAGCCTCGAGGCGCTGACCCGCCCCCTCGATCTCGGGATCGATCTTCTGACCGGCGCCGACGGTGCCGCCGACCGCCGCCGGGTCCTGGAGCGGATCCGGGGCGGGGCCGCCGGCATCGTCGTCGGGACGCACGCGCTCTTCCAGGACGGCGTCGCCTTCGCGAGCCTGGCACTCGCCGTGATCGACGAGCAGCACCGCTTCGGCGTGGCCCAGCGTCTCGGCCTCGTCGCCAAGGGCCGGGCGACGCACCTCCTCCTGATGACCGCGACCCCGATCCCGCGCAGCCTCGTCCTCAGCGCCTATGGCGATGTCGAGACCTCGAGGCTCGACGAGAAGCCGCCCGGCCGCCAGCCGATCACGACGGCGGTCCTGCCCCGCCGCCGGCTGGGCGAGGTCCTGGAGCGCATCGGTCGGGCCATCGGCCGGAACGAGCGCATCTACTGGATCTGCCCGAGCGTGGCGCCGCGGACGACCGACGGTCCGGCCGACGAGGATACCGGCCGCATCGCCGCCGAGACCCGCTTCGAGGAGCTCGGCCAACGCTTCGGCCGGAGCGTCGGCCTCGTCCACGGCCGGCTCAGGCCGGCCGAGCGAAGCGCCGCCATGCAGGCCTTCGCCGGCGGCGCGATCCGCCTTCTCGTCGCCACCACGGTGATCGAGGTCGGCGTGGACGTGCCGGAGGCGACGGTGATCGTCATCGACGGCGCCCAGCATTTCGGCCTCGCCCAGCTTCACCAGCTCCGCGGCCGGGTCGGCCGCGGCAGCCGCCCCTCGGCCTGCGTCCTCCTCTACGATCCGCCGCTCGGCGAGGCCGCCCGGGCCCGGCTCGCCATCCTGCGCGAAAGCGAGGACGGGTTTCGTCTCGCCGAGGAGGACCTCCGGCTGCGCGGGCCCGGCGAGGTCCTGGGCGTGCGGCAGAGCGGCCTGCCCGAGCTCTCCTTCGCCGACCTCGCCGAGGACGGCGACCTCGTGGCCCTCGCCCACGCAAAGGTGCAGGAGGCGCTCCGCCGGCACCAGGCGCTCGATGACGAGCGCGGCCGCGCCCTTCGCCTCCTCCTCCACCTCTTCGAGCGCCACGAGGCGGTCGGCTGCCTCGCCGCCGGCTGAGTCGTCCCGGGCCCGGAAGGCGGCGCCAGGAGGTTGATAGCCAACCGCTTTTTTCAGGCGAGGTGTGGCGCCACCGTCGATTGCGCCTTGCCGGATGCGTGATATAAGCCCGCCATCATCGCCCTGAGGGAGGACCGGCCACGAGGCTGGCCGTGCCCCGTTTGTCGGACCACTCCATGCCGCCCGCCGTTCTCGTGCTCAACGGGCCGAACCTCAATCTCCTGGGTCGGCGCGAACCCGACCTCTACGGCCACGCGACCCTGGCCGACCTCGAAGCCGACTGCGCGCGCGCCGGCGACGAGCTCGGCCTCGCCGTGACCTGCAGGCAGAGCAACCACGAGGGCGAGCTCATCGACTGGATCCACGACGCCCGCGAGACCGCGGCCGCGATCCTCGTCAATGCCGGCGCCTACTCGCACACCTCCCAGGCCATACCCGACGCGCTGCGGGCCTTTCCCGGCATCATCATCGAGCTGCACCTCTCCAACATCTACGCGCGCGAGGCGTTTCGCCACCATTCGCACATCTCCGCCGTCGCCGACGCGGTGATCTGCGGGCTCGGCGGCCGGGGCTACCGGCTGGCGCTGCGCGCCGTGGCCGAGCGGCTCGGCGCCTCGACGCAACACCCCTGCGGCTGAGACCATGGCCAAGCTTCACATCGACACCGATTACGTGGCGGCACTCGCCGAGCTCCTGCAGCGGACCGGCCTCACCGAGATCGAGATCAGCGAGGGCGACGCCCGGGTCCGCGTCGTCAAGAGCCCGGCACCCGCCTTCGAGACCCAGATGCCGCCCCGCCCGCCGGCATCCGCCGCCATGGCGGAAGCGGAAGCGGCCGCGGCTCCGGCCGGCGAGGCGGCCCATCCCGGCACCGTGACCTCGCCCATGGTCGGCACGGTCTATCTCTATCCCGAGCCGGGTGCCGATCCCTTCGTGACACCGGGCCAGACGGTCCGCGAGGGCGACACGCTCCTGATCATCGAGGCCATGAAGGTCATGAACCAGATCCGGGCCCCCCGCGGCGGCCGCATCAGCCGGATCTTCGTCGACAACGCGACACCGGTCGAGTTCGGCGAGCCGCTCCTGATCATCGAGTGAGCCCGCGCGTGGCCCGGCTCCAACCGATCAAGAAGGTGCTGATCGCCAATCGCGGCGAGATCGCGCTGCGCATCCTGCGCGCCTGCCGCGAGATGGGCATCGGCACGGTCACCGTGCACTCGACCGCCGACGCCAATGCCATGCATGTGCGGCTCGCCGACGAGAGCGTCTGCATCGGCCCGCCCGGCGCCGGCGAATCCTACCTCAACGCGGCAGCGATCCTCTCGGCCGCCGAGATCACCGGTGCCGAGGCCATCCATCCGGGCTACGGCTTTCTCGCCGAGAACGCCGATTTCGCGCAGATGGTGATCGAGCACGGCTTCACCTTCATCGGCCCCGATCCCGACCACATCCGCATGATGGGCGACAAGGTGGTGGCCAAGGCGACGGTGGCCGCTGCCGGCATGCCGACCGTGCCCGGCACCGAGGGAGCGGTGACCGACGACGGGACGGCCGCCGCCGCCGCCGACGAGATCGGCTATCCGGTGCTGATCAAGGCCGTCGCCGGCGGCGGCGGACGCGGCATGCACGTGGTGCGCGGCCGCGCCGAGCTGGCCGCGGCCTTGCGCAAGGCGCGCAACGAGGCGCGCGCCGGGTTCGGCGACGAGCGGGTCTATCTCGAGAAATACCTCGACCACCCGCGCCACATCGAGATCCAGGTCATGGCCGACCGGCACGGCAGGGTCGTGCATCTCGGCGAGCGCGACTGCTCCCTGCAGCGGCGGCATCAGAAGCTGATCGAGGAATCGCCCTCGCCGGTCATCAACCTTGGCGAGCGCCGGGCGATCGGTGCGACCGTCGTCGAGGCCCTGGGCCGGCTCGGCTATCTCGGCGCCGGCACGGTCGAGTTCCTCTACCAGGACGGCCACTTCTACTTCATCGAGATGAACACCCGAATCCAGGTCGAGCACCCGGTGACGGAGATGGTGACCGGCATCGATCTCGTGCGCGAGCAGCTCACCGTCGCCATGGGCCATCCCCTGAGCTTCACCCAGGACGAGGTGCGCCTGCGCGGCCATGCGATCGAATGCCGGATCAATGCCGAGGATCCGCAGACGCTCCTGCCCCAGCCCGGCCGCATCGTCGCCTACCATCCGCCGGGCGGCCCCGGTGTCCGGGTGGATTCCGCCATCTACAGCGGCTACACCGTGCCGCCCTTCTACGACAGCCTGATCGCCAAGCTGATCGTCCACGACCAGAGCCGCGAGCACTGCATCGCAAGGCTCGAGCGAAGCCTCGCCGAGTTCGTCATCGACGGCATCCCCTCCTCGATCCCCCTGCTGCAGCGGGTCCTGGCCGAGCCCGAGTTCCGGGAGAGCCGCTACGACACGAGCTGGCTCGAGCGGTTTCTCGCCCGTCCTCCCGCCTGAGCCGCGGGGAGACCGACAGCCGGAACGACGCCCCAGCCGAGACCGCCCATGCAACTGCTCACACCCGAGCTGGTCCTGAGCGCCTACTCCATCGGCCTCTTCCCGATGGCCAACGACCGGGACGATCCGACGATCCACTGGATCGATCCCCTGCATCGCGGCATCCTGCCGCTCGACCGCTTCCACGTGCCGCGCAGCCTGAAGAGGACGATCCGCAAGGGCCGGTTCGCCCTCACCGTCGACCGCGACTTCGAGGCGGTCATCCGCGCCTGCGCCGAGGCGACGCCCGACCGCCCTCGCACCTGGCTCAACGACGACATCATCGCGCTCTATATCCAGCTCCACCGTCGCGGCCACGGCCACTCGATCGAGGCCTGGGAAGGGGGCCGGCTGGTCGGCGGGCTCTACGGCCTCGCCCTCGGCGGCGCCTTTTGCGGCGAGAGCATGTTCAGCCGGGCCACGGACGCGAGCAAGGTGGCCCTGGTCGAGCTCGTCGCCCGCCTTCGGATCGGCGGCTTCGTCCTGCTCGACACCCAGTTCGTCAACGACCACCTGCAGCAGTTCGGCGTCGAGGAGATC
The DNA here is from genome assembly GCA_964402505.1 of uncultured Geminicoccaceae bacterium. GTDB lineage: Bacteria > Pseudomonadota > Alphaproteobacteria > Geminicoccales > Geminicoccaceae > SLRI01. The sequence continues at coordinate 62,565 of CAYOCP010000018.1, read as the reverse complement.
ACGCGCAGCGCCTACAAGGCCCGCCTCGAGAAGGCGCTGCGCCTCGATGCCTCCTTCCCCACCCACCCCGGCCCCTTCGCCGAGCTCCTGATCTAAAAGGGGTCAGGACTCTTTACGCCGGCCGAGGGGTCGATGGGATCGTGATCCCTGCGCCGGCCGGCCCCGGGTCGTGTCCCATGGAATGGCGCAGGAGCGCCGCCACCGTGGGCTCCGAGGCGGGCTGGTCCGTCCTCCTTCACCGCCTGGCGGTCGCTGTTGCATATCCTGCGACAGCGGTCCCGGGATGTTGCAGGATATGCAACATGAGGACGGCCGATGTTGCAGGAGATGCGCCATTCGCGCCTCGGGTTGTTGCACGAGATGCAACATCCGGCCCCCGATGTTGCATCTCGTGCAACATCGGGCGACGAGCGAACCCGGCGATCCGACGAAGGAACCCGAAAAACGGCCGATTCGAGGGACGGATCGACGAACGAACCCGGCCTTCGACGAACGAACCCGGGGTCAGGTAACTTATTGATCCGCAGAGCTTTTTGGCTCCGTTCCGGGACCGTTGCCGGGTCGGCGAACCCGCGGGTGCGGCTGGCCGGACGAACCGAAGCGCCCCTTGCCTCGGCGGCCGGCTCGTGATAGGAATAATATCTAGGAAGGGTCGCCGGCGGGGTCGGGTGCCGGGCTGCTGGCGTCCAGGCCGTAATGCCGGCGGATATGCGCCCAGGCCTCCTCCGCGCTGGCGACGAAGGTGAAGAGGTCGAGATCCTGCGGACCGATGACCTCCTCCTCGAGCAGGGCGTCGAAATCGATGATCCGCTGCCAGTAGTCGCGGTCGAGGAGCAGCACGGGTATGCGTGCCACCTTGTGGGTCTGCATCAGACACAGGCACTCGAAAAGCTCGTCCAGCGTGCCGAACCCGCCGGGAAAAACCACGAGCGCTCTCGCCCGCATCAGAAAATGCATCTTGCGCAGGGCGAAGTAATGGAACTGGAAGGAGAGCTCGGGCGTGACCCAGGGATTGGGCGACTGCTCGTGCGGCAGGGTGATGTTGAGCCCGATCGAGATCCCGCCGATCTCGGCCGCACCGCGATTGGCGGCTTCCATGATGCCGGGGCCGCCGCCGGTGACGATCACGAACTGCCGGGTGGGGCCGCCCGAGCCGTGCGCCGCGACCAGGCGTCCGAAGCGGCGGGCCTCCTCGTAGTAGCGGGAACGGGCGACCCTGCGGCGGCACCGCGCGACCTCCTTCCGGCTCGCCGGATCCCGGGGCCGGTCGGCGGCCGCCGCCTCGGCCCGGGCGAGCTCGGCCCGCGCTCTTTCCGGATCGCCGATGCGCGCACTGCCATAAATGACGATGGTCGATTCGATCCGCATCGCCTGCAGCTCGAGCTCGGGCTTGAGCAGCTCGAGCTGCAGGCGGACCGGCCGCAGCTCCTCGCGCACCAGAAAGTCGTGATCGGCGAAGGCGAGGCGGTAGCTCGGCGATCGGGACTGCGGCGACGGGACGATGTCCCGGGCGTGCTCGAGGTCCTCGCGCGCGCTCGGCCGGTTGAGGTGGTCGTCCTTCATGTCGCGCATGGCGGTTCCGCAGCCGTTGGCCCACCATCCTGCCCACCTCGCGGCCGAGCGCAAGCTCGATCGGCAGCGAGGCGCCCGCTTGAAACGCGAACGGCCGCCGGTGCGATGCACGGGCGGCCGTCCGGGGAGCGGCCGGCATCTTGCCGGCACGTCACCTCACGCGGCGAGCGACTTGGCCTCGTCGAAATTGGCGGTGGCGCGCTTGACGAAGAGGTCGACGACCTCGGTCTGCGCCTTCATGCCGAGATCCATGGTCTCCTTGGCCTCGGCCATGGCCTTCTCGAGCACCGACTTGGCGTCGTCCATGTAGGCCTGCGGCTGCTTCTTGCCGTCGAAGCCCCTCATCATGGTCTCGGTGCTGGCGAAGGCGTCCTTGAGAAGCTCGCTCTGCCGCTTGGCCATGGTCTGCGCCAGATCGAACATGATCTTCTGCGCGGCGACCAGCGTGTCGAGATTGGCCTTGTGCAGGGCCATCATCGAATCGACATCGAACTTGGGCATCATCGGCGGGGCGGTGAGCGGAGACTTGGCAGACATGGATCTCTCCCGTGAACTCTTGCAGTGCACGATAGATAGCATACCCGGCGGCCTCCGCAAGGCGGTTTATGCTGCATTGCACAAATTCCGCCTGCGACGTGACAACGCAGATGGCCGAAGGCGCCTCAGCCCGGCCAGAACGTTCCGCCGAGCGCCGATTCCAGCTCGGCCTCGCTGGATGGCATCAGGTCCTTGGCCAGCTCGCCCCGAAGCCGGTCCCGCACCGCCCCATCGAACTTCTCGCGCAGCTCGCCGAGGGCCCTGGGTGCCGCCACCACATGCAGCTCGTCGAAGGATTGCCGTCTCGCCTCCAGCACGAGATGTTCCGCCAGCATCGCGAGAAACTGCGCTTTCGCCACCGTCTTGGGGGCCGTCGGCGGCTCCATGGCGTGCCGTCCCTGCCCGGCACTGTCGAAGGTCCGCCCGGGGCGGTCCGCGACGAGGTCGCTGCCCTTGCCGGCCGCGGCATCGTCCGCCCAGGAATCGCGCAGCACGAAGCGCCGCGCCCGGCGGTCGACCTCGAACAGACGCGCCCGCGCGGCATCGGCGACGAGCAGCCAGATCTTCTTCCGTTCGAGCGGCACGTTCCCTCCCTCCTGCTGCAGTGTCAGAGCCGGGTGCGCCTCGCCGGCCCCGGCCGATCGCGCCTGAGCTCGATCGATCCCGGGGCCGCTCGAGCCCGCCCCTCAGGCAGCCTCGGCCCGGGCGTCCTGGATCTGACGCCAGAGCTTCTCGGCAGTCGCCGGCATGTCGACCTTGCTGATGCCGAGCGGCTGGAGCGCGTCGACGATGGCGTTGATGACGGCTGCCGGCGAGCCGACCGAGCCCGCCTCGCCGCAGCCCTTCACGCCCATGGCGTTGTTGGCGCAGCGCACCTCGATGGTCGAGAAGTCGAAGAACGGCAGATCGTCGGCGCGCGGCATGCAGTAGTCCATGAACGAGCCGGACACGAGCTGCCCCTGGTCGTCGTAGACCGTGTGCTCCAAGAGCGCCTGGCCGATGCCCTGCACGACGCCGCCATGCACCTGGCCCTCGACCAGCATCGGGTTGAGGACGTAGCCGAAATCGTCGACGATGTTGTAGTCGACCACCGTCGTGATGCCCGTGTCGGGGTCGATCTCCACCTCGGCGATGTGGCAGCCATTGGGGAAGGTCCAGGCGTCGAGCGTGATGGTCGTCTCGGCGTCGAGCCCGCCATCGACCCCCTCGGCCGGCGACGGCATGCTCCGCGCCTTCTGGGCCAGAGTCATGATGTCGATGGTCCGGTCGGTGCCGGCGACCGAGAAGGTGCCGTCGTCGAACTGGATGTCGGCCGCGGCTGTCTCGAAGTGCTGCGCCGCATAGGCCTTGCCGCGCTCGATGACGATGTCGGAGGCGCTGTTGATGGCGGTGCCCTGGGCGGTCAGCGAGCGCGAGCCGCCGGTGCCGCCGCCGCCCTTGATGCGGCCGGTATCGCCCTGAACGATGCGGATTTGCTCGAACGGCACGCCGAGCTTTTCGTGCAGCACCTGGGCGTAGGCGGTCTCGTGGCCCTGGCCGTTCGACTGGGTGCCGACGAGAACGGCGACGGTGCCGTCCTCGCCGAACTCGACCTTCGCGCTCTCGCTCGGATCGCCCATGGTCGATTCGATGTAGTAGCACATGCCGATGCCGCGATATTTGCCCTTGGCGGCGGCGGCCTTGCGGCGCGCCTCCAGCCCCGCGTAGTCGGCCTTCGCCATGCAGGCATCCATGACGCGCTCGAACTCGCCCGTGTCGTAGACCTCGCCGGCGGCGGTCGAGTAGGGCATCTGCGACGGCTTGATGAAGTTCAGCCGCCGCAGCTCGGTCGGCTCCATGTCGAGCTCGCGCGCGGCGGCGTCGATCAGCCGCTCGATGCAATAGATCGATTCGGGCCGTCCGGCGCCGCGATAGGCATCCACCGGCACGGTGTTGGTGAAGACCCCGGTGACGGCATAGGTCATGGCCGGGATGTCGTAGACGCCGGGCAGCACCTTGAGCGCGGCACCGGTCGGGATGAACGGGGCGAAGAAGTAGTAGTAGGCGCCCATGTTGGCGATGGTCCGGACCCGAAGGCCGAGGATGCGGTGGTCGGCATCCAGCGCCAGCTCGGCCGTCGTGACATGGTCGCGGCCCATCGAGTCGGAGAGGAAGCCCTCGGAGCGGTCGGCGGTCCACTTGACCGGCCGGCCGAGCTTCTTGGCGGCCAAAGCCGCCATCGTGTACTCGGGGAAGAACATGGCCTTCATGCCGAACCCGCCGCCGACATCCGGCGTGACCACGCGCACGTCGGCCGGGTCCATGCCCAGATTCTGCGCCAGCGTGTCGCGGAAGGCCCACGGACCCTGGGTGCCGGTGTAGACGGTGAGCTTGCCGCTCGCCTGGTCGAACTCGGCGACGGCGGCACGCGGCTCCATGGGATTGCAGACCAGGCGGTTGTTGATCAGCTCGATCTTCGTGACGTGCGCCGCCTTCGCGAACGCCGCCTCGACCTTGCCCTCGTCGCCGTGGAACCAGTCGAAGGCCGTGTTTCTCGGGGCGTCGGCGTGAATCTGCACGCGTCCGTCCTCGATGGCCTGGGCGGTGCCGGCCACGGCCTCGAGCTCCTCGTAATCGACCTCGATCAGCTCGGCCGCGTCCCTGGCCTGCCCGGGCGTCTCGGCGACCACGAATGCGACGTTGTCGCCGACATAGTTGACCTTGTCGGCGCAGAGAATCGGATGCGGCGGATCGGCCCGCTCGCTGCCGTCCTTGTTGGTGATCGGGATGAAGCAGGGCACCGTGGCGCCGGCGGGACCGAAATCCTTCGCGGTGAAGACGCCGAGCACGCCGGGCGCCTCGCGCGCGGCGCCGGCATCGATCGAGCGGATGCGGGCGTGGGCGTGCGGCGAGCGCAGCACACAGCCATGCGCCTGCCCGTCCACGCTGATATCGTCCGTGTAGCGGCCACGGCCGGTCAGCAGCCGCTGATCCTCGACCCGCCTGACCGACTGGCCAACGCCGAACTTCGCCATCCCGTCCTCCCAGAGCTTCGCAAGGCGGCGCTCCGCCGCCCGATCGATCGTGCCGGACGGGATTTTAGGCCGAGCCCGCGCCAGCACAACCGGGCCGCCGCGAAAATCGGGCGGCCTGCGACAGCCGGCCCGAGGCAGGCAGAACAGGGCTTTACCGGTGCCGCAGGCCGGCTATGCTCGTCCGCAAGCAGAACGACCCGATCGATGGCAGGGGCCATGCACGGGCGGGGGGCGCATGACGGCACTGGAGCTGACGGGCATTGCCAAGCATTTCGGCGCTATCGAGGCCCTGCGCGGCGTCAACCTGACGCTCGCGGACGGCGAGGTTCTGGGCCTCATGGGCGACAACGGTGCCGGCAAGTCGACCCTCGTCAAGATCATCGCCGGCAATTTTCCGCCCTCGGCCGGGCAGATCCGGATCGACGGTGCGCCGATGCACTTCCACCGACCCCTGGACGCACGCGAGGCCGGCGTCGAGGTGGTCTATCAGGACCTCGCCCTCTGCGACAACCTGACGGCCGCCGCCAACATCTTCCTCGGCCGCGAGGTCAAGCGGAGCTTCGGCTTCATGCGCTTTCTCGATTTCGGCCGCATGTACCAGCGGGCCGGCGAGCTCTTCGAGGAGCTGCAGTCGGAAACCCGGCCGCGCGATCTGGTCAAGCAGATGTCCGGCGGCCAGCGGCAGGCCGTGGCGATCGCCCGCACCCGCCTTTCCGAGCCGCGCATCGTCCTCATGGACGAGCCGACCGCCGCGATCAGCGTGCGGCAGGTCGCCCAGGTGCTCGACCTGATCCGCCGGCTGCGCGACCAGGGCATCGCCATCATCCTCATCAGCCACCGCATGCCCGACGTGTTCGCCGTTTGCGATCACGTCGCCGTGCTGCGCCGCGGCAGCCTGGTGGCGGACAAGCCCATCGCCGACACCTCGCCGGAAGAGGTGACGGGCCTGATCACCGGCGCCATCGCCACGGCTTGAAGGGTCAACGATGAGCAGCTCCGTCGACATTTCCGAGGTCACCCGGATCAGGGAGCAGAGCTGGGCCGGCTCGTTCCTCGCCAACCAGGCGCTCTGGGTCACCGTCGCCGTAGCGCTGATCTGCATCGCGACCGCGATCGACCAGCCGGATTCGTTCGTCACCAAGAACAACTTCTACAACATCACCCGCAACTTCTCGGCCATCGGCATCATCGCCATGGGCATGACCGCGGTGATCATCACCGGCGGCATCGACCTCTCGGTCGGCTCGACCATGGCGCTCTGCGCCATCGTCGCGGCGAGGCTGCTGGAGGGCGGCTTCGACTGGTATGTCGGGGTCATGGGCGGGGTCGTGGCCGGCCTCGTCGTCGGCTACGTCAACGGGGCGCTGATCGCCTATCTCAAGCTGCCGCCCTTCGTCGTGACCCTCGGAATGCTCTCGATCGCCCGCTCGCTCGCCATCGTCGCGTCCGAGAACCGGGTGATCTACAAGTTCGGCGAGGGTGGCGAGACCTTCAAGTGGCTCGGCGGCGGCCGATTGGAGCTGCCCTGGATCGACGGCGACGTGCTGCCGCTCTCCAATATGTTCGTCGTGCTCATCATCCTCGCGATCATCATGGCGGTCGTGCTCAGGACCACGTCCTGGGGCCGCTACCTCTTCGCCATCGGCGGCAACGAGCACGCCGCCCGGCTGACCGGCATACCGGTCGACCGGATCAAGATCGAGGTCTACATGCTCGCCGGCCTGACCGCTGCCATCGCCGGCATTCTCTCGGCCGGCTACGGCGGCTCGGCCTCGAACGGCATGGGCAAGACCTACGAGCTCTACGTCATCGCCGCCACGGTCATCGGCGGCGCCAACCTGATGGGCGGCGAGGGCAGCATCTACGGCGCCTTCATCGGTGCCGCGCTGATCTTCCTGATCCGCAACAGCCTGATCATGTTCGGGGTCGATGCCAATTGGTACGATCTCTTCGTCGGGCTCTTCATCATTCTCGCGGTGCTGCTCGAGCGGCTCCGCGGCAGAACGCGCGGGTAGGCCGCACGTGGTCGAGCTTCATCCATTTCGGGAGGTACAGGCAATGAAGAAGCTGCTTTTGGGCGCCGTCGCGGTGGCGACGCTCGTCACCTTCGGCACGCCGGAGAGCCGGGCCCAGGACAAGCTGGTCTTCGCGCTCGTGCCCAAGAACACCAACAACCCGTTCTTCGACCAGGCCCGTGACGGCTGCAAGAAGGCCGAATCCGAGCTCGGCGACATCGAGTGCCTCTATATCGGTCCGGGCGAGCACGGCGGCGGCGAGGAGCAGGTCCAGGTGCTCTCCGACCTCGTCGCCCGCGGCGTCGACGGCATCGCCGTGTCGCCCTCGAATGCCGCGGCGGTGGTGGCGCCGCTGACCGAGGCGAAGAACGCCGGCATCCCGGTCCTGACATGGGACAGCGATCTTCTGCCGGAGAACAAGGACCTGCGCATCGCCTATGTCGGCACCAAGAACTACGACATCGGCGTCAACCTCGCGAAGCGCGTCATGGAGCTGAAGCCGGACGGCGGCACCATCTGCATCCAGTCGGGCGGTGCCGCGGCGGCCAACCACAACGAGCGCATGCAGGGCATTCGCGACACGCTCTCCGGCGAGGCCAGCAGCGAGCCGCCGGGCAAGCGGCTCGAGGGCGAGAACGGCTGGACCGAGATCGAGGGCTGCCCGCTCTACACCGACGACGACTTCATGCGCGCGAACCAGCAGCTCGAGGACATCCTGGCCCGCGAGCCGGACCTCGACGCCTTCGTGCCGACCGGCGGCTTTCCGCAGTTCGTGCCCGACGCCTATCGCGCCGCGGTCACGCCCTACAAGGATCGGCTCGAGAGCGGCCAGCTCGCCCTCGTCGTCGCCGACACCCTGCCGGTCCAGATGGAGCTCATGAAGGAGGGCCTGTCGCTCGGCCAGGTCGGCCAGCGGCCCTTCGAGATGGGCTACGAGTCGATGAAGTTCCTCCACGACATCGTCAAGGAGGGCAAGAACCCCGAAGATCCGACCTATACCGGCCTCGACGTCTGCACGCCCGAGACCGCCGATACCTGCATCGGCGGCTGAAGCGCCTCGACGTTTATGACGAAGGAGCCCCCGGCCGGAAGGTCGGGGGCTTTTTCATGGCTCAGGCGGCCACCGCCACGAGATCGCGCAGCACCGCATCGAGGCAGAGGCGGCCGGTGCCGGTCAATTTCAGCACCCCGGCCTCGTCCGCGAGGCGGCCCGATCGCCGGAGCCGGGCCAGTGCTGTCGGATCGACGTGCTCCCGCCACCTCGGATCGAGCGCCGCGAGGCGGGCCTCGGGCACGCCCTCGGCGAGCCGGAGCCCGGTGATCAGCGCCTCGATCACGAGATCGCCCGGCGTCAGCATTTCCCGTTGCAGCTCGCCGTGGCCGCGCCGCTCGACCTCCTGGAGCCACGCCTCGGGCACGCGCCGCGTGGCCGTGCCGATCCGCCCCGCCCCACCCGGCAGCCGCCCAAAGGCGCCGGGGCCGATGCCGATATAAGGCTCGTAGCGCCAGTAGGTGAGGTTGTGGCGGCACTCGCCCCCCGGCTTCGCATGGTTCGAGACCTCGTAGGCGCCGAGCCCGGCAGCCTCGGTCAGCTCCTGGGTCAGCTCGAAGAGAGCCGCCTGCCGGTCGTCGCGCGGCACGGCGAGCAGCCCGGCGCGCTGCCTGGCGTGGAAGACGGTGCCCGGCTCGATGGTGAGCTGGTAGAGCGAGAGGTGCTCGCCCGCGAGAGCGAGCGCCTGGCCGAGCTCGGCCCGCCACGCTGCCAGGGTTTGTCTCGGCCGGGCATAGATCAGATCGAGGGACCAGCGCGGAAAGACGCGCGCCGCGAGCCCGATCGCGGCCACGGCCTCGGCCGCATCGTGCTCGCGCCCGAGCGCCTCGAGGTCCCGGTCATCGAGCGCCTGCACGCCGATCGAGACGCGGTTCACGCCGGCGGCGCGGTAGTCGGCGAAGCGCCCGGCCTCGACCGAGGTCGGATTGGCCTCGAGGCTGATCTCGAGCGCCGGATCGGCCGCGAAGTGCGCAAGTGCCCTGTCGATGACGGCGGCCGTGGTGGCGGCCGGCATCAGGGACGGCGTTCCGCCGCCGAAGAAGATGGAGGTGAGCCGGCGCTCGCCGACCTCGCCGGCGAAATGGTCGAGCTCGGCCAGTAGCGCCCTTCGCCAGCGATCGTGGTCGACCTCCGCGCGTACATGACTGTTGAAGTCACAATACGGGCACTTGGCCCGGCAGAAAGGCCAGTGGACGTAGAGGGCGATCGTGCCGGCATCGCTCATCGCGCGAGGCCGGGGCCGTAGACATCGGCCACGGCATGTCCGGCAAGGAAGGGATCGCGCGCGTCGACGAAGAGCTTCTCCTCGGCGTAGATCCAGCCCCGGCCGCTGATCCAGGGGCGGATCGCCGGCCGGCCCGCGACCTCGCCCGTGGCGCCGATTCCGGCCTCGAAGCGGCTGCCGATGATGGAGTGAAAGGTTGCGGTCGCGTCCTGCCGCAGCTCGCCCCGCGCATGGAGCAAAGCGAGCCGTGCCGAGCTGCCGGTGCCGCAGGGCGAGCGGTCGATGCGGCCCGGTGGCATGATCGTGGCATTGACCCTTCGACCCTCGTCCTCCGCCATGAACATGAGATAGGCGAGCCCCTCGATCCCCGGCCGCTCTGGATGGACCGGCTGCCAGCGGCGTCGGGCCTCGGCCAGGATCGCCATGCCGGCATCGACCAGCCGCCGCGCCGACCCTGGCACGATTTCGAGGCCGAGCGGCCCCGCGTCGACCAGAAGATAAAAGACGCCGCCGAAGGCGATCGCCGCTTCGATCCGGCCCTGCCCCTCGACCTCGAAGGCGAGCCCGTCCCCGACCACGAAGCTCCAGGGCATGTCGAGGCGCACGCGCTCGCATTTGCCCTCCCGGCAGGTGGCCACGACCGGCACCGGCCCGGCGGCGGTGTCGAGCACCAGCCGCGTCTCCGGCTCCTGCATCGCCACGCGACCGGTCTCGAGCAAGGCCGTGGTCACGCAGATGGCGTTCGAGCCCGACATCGCGTGCGAAGCGTCCGGCTGCATGACGATGAAGCCTGCATCGGTGCCGGGCTCGATCGCATCCAGGAGCAGGTTGACCGACATCTGCGGCCCGCCGCGCGGCTCGAGGACGCAAAAGCGCCGAAGCCCGTCATCCACGGTGTTGAGGTGAACGAGCTTCTCGAGCACCGATCGCCCCGGGATCGCTGGGGCACCCGCCACGATCACCTTGCCGATCTCGCCCTCGGCATGGACGGCAACGAGGCTGAGCGCCTGATCCGGTTGCATCGTCTGATGGTCTCCAACTTGCACCTGCCGGGGGCCCTGCCTATATCCGGCAGCGCTTCGGGCCGTCGCTGCCCGTTCCCGGCGGAACATCGGGCACGAGCCCGGTGCCGCGCATCGCGGATGAGAGGCTCTTGACGCTACCCCGCATCACGACCGCCACCGTTGTCAAGCTCGTCGTGGCGTCCCTCTGCGTCGGCCTCGTGCTCGCCTGGCTCGGCAAGGACCCGATCGACCTGCTCTACTGGGCCAAGGACAGCATCGCCGGCATCCTCGGAGACGCCACCGGCTGGGTGCAGTGGGCCGTCAAGTACATCTTCATCGGGGCGGTCATCGTCGTGCCGATCTGGCTCATCCACTACCTCTGGCGGGCGATGAGCGGCAAGCCCTGAGCCGGCTTCAATTGATGGCGCCCAGCACCCGGTCGAACCAGCGCTTGACCGTGTGCAGGACGTAGCCGTCCCCCTTCCACGCCGGCTGCGCGGGCCTCGCCTGGGGTAGCGCGAGCCCGGCCAGGAGCTCCCCCGGCGCCGTCTCGCTCATCACGTCACGCCAGATCCGGGCTGGCAGGTCGGCACCCGAAACACCTGGCATGGGCTGGTTGTCGTCGCGACCGACCCAGATACCCATGGTGTAGGCGCCGGCGAAGCCGACGAACCAGGCATCCCGGTTGCCCTGCGTCGTGCCAGTCTTGCCGAACGCCTGCCGATCCGGCAGCGCAGCCGCCCTGCCGGTGCCGCGGCGCACGACGTCACCCAACATGTTGCGCATCTGGCGGGCGATCTCCGGTTGGACGACCGCGACCTCGACAGGCCGATGCGCGTAGAGCTCGCCCGCCGCCGCGTCGGTGACGCGCACGACGCCGAAAGGCGGACGACGAACGCCGTCGAGCGCGAAGGGCTGGTAGGCCGCCGTCAGCTCCAGCGGAACCACCTCGGAGGTGCCGAGCGCCAGCGACGGGACAGGCCGAAGCTCGCTCTCGATGCCGAGCAGCCGCGCCCGCTCGGTCACCTTCTTCATGCCCACATCCTGGCCGAGGCGAACCGCCACCGTGTTGAACGAGCGCGCCAGCGCCTCGTCCAGCGTGACGCGGCCGTAGCGCTTGCCGCCCGGATTGCCCGGCGTCCATCCTTCCACGGTGAAGGGCACGTCCTCGATGGTGTCGGAGGGGCTCGCCCCTTCCTCGAGGGCGGTCAGATAGACGAAAGGCTTGAACGCCGAGCCGGGCTGGCGATGGGCGGCGACCGCGCGATTGAAGCGGTCCCGGCGATAGGCCCGGCCGCCGACCATGGCACGGATGGCCCCCTCCTCGTCGAGCAGCACGACCGCCGCCTCGATCTCCGGCCGATCCCCGAGCTGCCGCGCCACCGCGGCCTCGGCCACGCGCTGCAGCCGGGGATCGAGCGTGGTGCGCACGACCCAGTCGGCCTCGGGCTTGCCCAGATGCAGGGTCAATCCGTCCAGCACCCAGTCGACGAAATGCCCGGCCAGCTCCGAGCCGCCCGCCGGTGCCAGCCTTGCCGGTGCGGCCCGCGCCTCGGCCGCTCGCTCGGGCGAGATCTTGCCCGTCTCCACCATCAGCCGGAGGACGGTCGCCGCCCGACGGTTGGCGCGATCGAGATCGACCGTCGGCGCCAGCCGCGAGGGAGCCCGCAGGAGTCCCGCGAGAAGGGCCGCCTCGGCGAGATCGACACGCGCCGCCGGCTTGCCGAAATAGCGCTGTGCCGCGGCCTCCACCCCGTAGGCGCCGGCGCCCAGATAGACGCGGTTGAGATAGAGCTCGAGGATCTCGTCCTTCGTCAGCCGCGCCTCGAGCCAGAAAGCCAGGATCAGCTCCTGCATCTTGCGGCGCAACGAGCGGTCGGGGGTGAGGAAGAGGTTCTTCGCCAGTTGCTGGGTCAGCGTGCTGCCGCCTGCGACCACCTCGCCGGCGCGCAGGTTGCTGAGCAGCGCCCTGAGCGTGCCGCGCACATCCAGCCCGAAATGGCTGTAGAACCGCCGGTCCTCCGTGGCGATCACCGCATCGCGAAGGACGGGGCTCACCTCGCCGAGCCGGACGAAGGCCGTGCCGCTGGCACCCCGCTCCGCCAGCACGGTGCCGTCTGCGGCGATCAGCGTCACCCGCGCCTGGCGGGCATCATCGAAAAGGGCCTCCGTGTCCGGCAGCTCCGGTGCGTAGACGACGAAGAGGCCGACCCAGAGGACGAGCATGGCGACGAACAATGCCGGCAGCAGCCCTGCCACTCGCCTGACAAAGCCACGTCGCGGCTTCGCCGCCTCCTTGCCGTTCGAACGTTTCGCCATCGCTCCCGCATCGTGATCGTGCCGAGCCTCGCCTGATCGCAGCAGCGCCGGCGCATTGCAAGTGGCGCGCGATTGCCTAGGTTGCGATCGAAAACCGGTGTTGCAAGAGGAGGAGGTGCGGATGGCGATCGCGGTGGCGGGCCTCGAGCGCAGCCTGATCCTGCCCGACCCAACGGACCCACGCCTCACCCGTGCCGTCCGCGGCCTGAATCACGAGGGCCGGGAGGTCGAGGCCCGGGTCATCCACGAGCGGCCGCTGACGCTTTTCCTGAACGGCCAGGAGATCGTCACGATGATGACGATCGGCGACCATCCCGACTACCTGGCGGTCGGCTATCTCCTCAACCAGAACATGCTGCGAGCCGACGACCGAATCACGGCCATCGACTACGACGAGGACCTCGAGATCGTGGTCGTGCGCACTTTGCGTGCCACCGACTACGAGGAGAAGCTGAAGAAGAAGGTGCGCACCTCCGGTTGCGCCCAGGGAACCGTCTTCGGCGATCTCATGGAGAAGTTCGAGGAGGTGCGCCTGCCGGCGGATGCCGTCCTCAAAACGAGTTGGCTCTACGCGCTCACCAGGGCGATCAACACCTGCCCCTCCCTCTATCTCGAGGCCGGTGCGATCCACGGCTGTGCCCTCTGCGCCGGTCCGGACGTGCTGCTCTACATGGAGGACGTCGGCCGCCACAATGCCGTCGACAAGATCGCCGGCTACATGTTCCGGCACGGCCTCGATGCCGCCGACAAGATCTTCTACACAACGGGCCGGCTGACCTCGGAGATGGTCATCAAGACGGTGCAGATGGGCATTCCCATCCTGGTTTCCCGCTCCGGCTTCACCGCCTGGGGCGTCGATCTCGCGCGCCAGGCCAACCTCACGCTCATCGGCCGGGCGCGCGGCCGGCGCTTTCTCGCCCTGGCCGGCACCGAACGGATCGTTTTCGACGCCGACGTCGCGGCCGTGGGCGAGGAGCTGCCGCAGAGCGTCCGCAAGGGCAGCCGAAGCGAGGCTGTCGATGCGAGCTGAGCCGGCGGTTTTCGGGCTTCTGCTCGCCGGCGGTCAGGCCCGGCGGATGGGCGGCGGCGACAAATGCCTGCTGGAGCTCGCCGGCCAGACCCTCCTCGCGCATGCCGTCCGCAGGCTGGCACCCCAGGTCGGGGGCCTCGTGCTCAACGCCAACGGCGATCCCATGCGCTTTGCCGATTACGGCCTGCCGGTCGTGGCCGATGTGGTGCCGGGCTTCGCCGGCCCGCTCGCCGGCGTGCTCACCGGCATGGACTTCATGCGCCGGAACGACACCGCTGGCTGGCTCGCCACGGCGGCAACGGACACGCCCTTCTTTCCCCGGGATCTCGTGGCACGGCTCCTGACCCGAGCCGGCACCGACGAGGCGGACATCGCCTTCGCCCGCTCGGCGGGGCGCACCCATCCCGTCTTCGGTCTCTGGCGCACGACCCTGCACGAGTCACTCGAACGGGCCCTGACCCTCGAGGACGAGCGCAAGATCGACCGCTTCGCCGCCCGCTATCGCGTGGTCGAGGTCGACTTCGCCGACCTGCCTTTCGACCCCTTCTTCAACATCAACCGGCCCGAGGATCTGGCGAGGGCCGAAGCGCTCTCAGAGCTCGTCGAGGAGCCCGCGCAGCCGCTCGAGCGCGAGCCTTAGGCGCGCCGGCTCGATCGCGAAGCAGAGCCGCACATGACCCTCGTTGCCGGCACCGAACGTGTAGCCGGCGGCGATCCCGACCTTGCAGCGCTCGAGTGCCAGGCGCGCGAAGGCGAGGCTGTCGCCGAGACTCTCGATCCTGGGAAAGGCGTAGAAGGCGCCCTCGGGCTCGGGCAGCACGACCTTGGGATGGCTTCCGATCAGCTCCATCACGAGGTCGCGATTGCCTCGGGTCCGCTCAATGAAGGCGCGAACGAAATCCTCGCCTCCTTCCAGCGCGGCGAGCCCACCCGCCTGGGCGAAGACCGTGGCGCCGGTGTTGTTGCATTCGGCCAGCACCGCCATGGGCTCGACCAGATGCGCCGGCGCCACCATCCAGCCCAACCGCCAGCCGGTCATGGCCCAGGCCTTGGAGAAGCCGTTGAGCACGAAGACCGGCTCCTCCGGCCCCGCAAGCTCGAGGAAAGAGGGTGCAGGGTCCCGGCCGCCGAAGACGTTCCGGTGGTAGACCTCGTCGGCGACCAGGCCGAGGCCGTGCCCGCGACAGAGGTCGAGCAAGGCCCGCCCTTCCTCGCCGGACATGATCCAGCCGGTCGGGTTCGAGGGCGTGTTGACGTAGATCGCCCGGGTGCGGGCCGTGATCGCCCGCGCCACGTCGTCGAGATCGAGCTCCCAGCGCCGCTCGCCCATGCGCAGCCTGACGTCCACCGACTTCGCACCCATCAGCCGGGCGGCGACACGAATGTTCGGCCAGTAGGGACCGACCAGGATGATCTCGTCGTCGCGGTCGAGCAGGCATTCGGCGGCAACGACGACCGAAAGCATGGTCGAGCCCGCGACCGTGATCCGGTCCGGATGCAGGTCGATGCCGTAGAGGCGATCGAGATAGGTCTTGAGCCCGGTCCGCAGCGCCGGCGTGCCACGGGAGAAGGAATAGAAGGTCTGCCCCGCATCCAGCGCCGCCTTGGCGGCATCGCGAATGAAGGCAGGCGTCACGATGTCGCTCTCGCCGAACCAGAGCGGAATCACCTCCGGATCGCCGAGAGCACCCATTGCCACCTTGCTGATGCCGGAGAGCTCGAGGTTCTCGATCTCCTTGCGAATGGCGCCCATCAAACCTCCGATCGTCCGGGAACTCCCCGTCTCATACCGCCCGCGAGCCGCCGCCACCATGGCCGTGGCACCCTCGTCTCCGTCTGAACGCGGGCAAGCGCTCATTGCGGCTCGCTTTCCTCTCCAACAGCGACGAAGGCGGCTTCCTCCGCCCGCACGTTCCGGCCGCAGGGGACGAACCGCACCGCATTCACAACCCGCCCGTCGCCGGCGAGACGGAGCGTTCCGAGGCCGCGCCCCTTGCCCGCACCACAATCGAGATGGAGAACGCGGCCACCTCGGATGCCGGTGCGAACCAGCACGCTCTCGTCGCTGATTGGATGATGACCGATGATTACCGTCATCCCGCTCTCGATCCCGTCGACCCAGCAATAGGTCCGGATCGGCTTCGGCCCGGTCCCATGCGCCTTCGTCTCGCCGAAAAGTGCCAGTGCCTCGAGACGGGGCCCGAAGGTTGGGCTCGTCAGCATTGCAGGCGCAAGGGCGCCATGCACCATCAGGCACTCGCCGAGCCGGGCGAGGAAAGGCGCCGACCGGTAGGCGTTGCTGAAGCCCCCCTTCAGCACGTCCGCATCGGGAGCCGAACCGAGCTGTTGCAATGTGAGCGCGAGATCGTCATCGACGGTTACCGGGTTTCCCTTCAGCGCCCGGTAGAGCTTGTCGTCGTGATTGCCGCGCAAAAAGAGACCGCATTCCCGGCGCAGCAGGTCGAGCATGAGCCGGATGCATGCGGCGTTGTCCGGACCTCGATCGACGAGGTCGCCAAGCGACACGACGAGCCGCCGTTCCGCCGCCGCCAGATCGACCGCAGCCTGGAACAGCCGGTCCTGCCCGTGGACATCGCCGACGACGAGCACACCTTCGGCCCATGATGGCAGCTCCAGAGCCAGTCGATCAGCCACGCTTCTCGATCACGAAGACCCAATGACCGTCGCGCTTCACGCTCTCCACCAAACCGTGGCCCGCGACCTCGCAGAGCTGGGCGAAATCGGCAGGTGCCTTGGGATCGGTCGCGAGCACGCACAATCGCTCGCCGGGCGACATCGAGCGAAGCGCCTTCTGCGCCTTCAGCACCGGCAGCGGACAGTTCAATCCGCGCGTGTCCAGCTCCACCATTCAGCCACCTGCCCGATGCTTCGAGCCACCTCCCCTTCCCTCCCGCCGCCGTTTGGCCGAAGCGCCATGGGCATGGTAAGCCACCGGCGGCGGGACGGTCCGCCCTGAGAGGCATGCAGCCCGGATTCCATGCGCGTCATAGGTGTTGTCGGTTGGAAGAACAATGGCAAGACGACCCTGGTCGTCCGCCTGATCGAGCATTTGACCGAGCGTGGCTTGCGTGTGTCGACGGTCAAGCATGCCCATCACAGCGTCGATCTCGACCAGCCGGGCAAGGATACCTGGCGGCACCGTCAGGCCGGCGCCGGTGAGGTGATCCTGGCGACCGGCCGCCGCTGGATACTCATGCACGAGCTCCGGGACGAGGACGAACCCCCGCTCGAGACGCTCCTCGACAAGCTGGCGCCGGCCGATCTCGTCATCGTCGAGGGGTTCAAGGGCTCCTCCCTGCCCAAGATCGAGGTTCACCGGGGCGAACGCGGCACGGCGCTCATCGCCCGCGAGGATCCGGATGTCGTCGCCGTCGCCGCCGACATACCGATCGGCTCGCTCGAGGTGCCGGTGCTCCACCTCGACGACATCGCGGCCATCGCCGAAATGGCGCTCGCTCACGCAAGGGAGATCGAAATCTGACGCCGATCCCACCACCCGATTGCTTCGATCTGAGCCGGGGACACATCGCCCTGAGGACGGCGCTGGAGCGCCTGCGCACACGGATCACCCCGGTCGTCGGCCAGGAGACGGTCGAGCTCGCCCGCGCCACCGGCCGCGTGCTGGCCGCACCCCTGGTCAGCCGCCGTGCCGTTCCGGCGTTCGACAACGCGGCGGTCGACGGCTTCGCCTTTGCCGCCGGCAGCCAGGCAGCGGCCGGCCCGACCCGTCTCGCGCTCGTTCAGGAGCGTGCCGCCGCCGGGCATCCGGCCCAGAGCGCCGTGCCCTCGGGTCATGCGATCCGCATCCTCACTGGCGCGCCGATGCCGGCCGGAACCGACACGGTCGCCATGCAGGAGGAGGTGACGAGCGACGGGGTCGATGTGACGCTCGAGCGGCCGCTTCGCCCCTTCAGCAACCGTCGCAGTGCCGGCGAGGACATTGCTGCCGGTGCCGTGGTATTCGGCCCCGGGCTGATGCTCCGGCCGCACCATGTCGCCGTTGCGGCCGAGCTCGGGCTGGCACGGCTGCCCGTCTTCGAGCGGCTGCGCCTGGCGCTTCTGTCGAGCGGCGATGAGCTCCGCGAGCCGGGCGAGGAGCTGGCGCCGGGAGCTCTCTTCGACGCCAATCGCTACTTGCTGCATGGGCTTCTGCGTCATTTGCCGGTGAAGGTCGAGGATCTCGGCATTCTGCCGGACAATGCCGGCACGGTGGCGGGGACACTGCTCGAGGCTGCGGCGCGGCATCACGTCATTCTCACCTCGGGTGGCGCCTCGAAAGGCGATGAGGATCATGTGGTGAGCACGGTGGAACGCCACGGCCGCATGCATTTCTGGCAGATCGCGATGAAGCCCGGACGCCCCCTGGCTTTCGGTCAGATCGGCCGGGCGCTGACCATTGGCCTGCCGGGCAATCCGGTCGCCGCGGCAGTGTGCTTCATGCGCATCGCCCGACCGGTGATCGCCCGGTTGGCGGGCGCCGAATGGCTGGAGCCGCGCGCCTTCGAGGTGCCGGCCGCATTCGAGCTGAGCAAACGTCCGGGCCGCACCGAGCTCTTGCGCGCCCGACTGGTGAGCGACCCGTCCGGCTCAGGCCTCGCCGCCGAGATCATTCGCCGGCAGGGCTCGGGCATTCTGACCTCGCTCACGGACGCTGACGGTCTGGTCGAGATCGAAGACACAACGACCAGAATCGAGATCGGTGAGCCAGTCAGGTTCTTCAGCTTCAACGAAATGGGTGCGCTTTGACCGAGAGTGGGACAAGGGACCAACGATTCGATTTCGCGGTGATCGGGGCCGGCATCGCCGGCGCCGGAATCGCCTGGGAGCTGGCCGAAAGGGGCCGCGTGGCGCTGCTCGAGCGCGAGGAGCAGCCCGGCTACCACACCACCGGCCGTTCCGCCGCCGTCTACCTCAAGGGCTTCGGCACCGACGTCATTCGCGATCTGACGGCGCTGAGCGAGCCCTTTCTCGGGAATCCGCCCGCCGGCTTCTCCGAGGTGCCGCTGATCCGCCCGCGCGGTGCCCTTACCCTCGTTCGCGCGGACCAGCTCCCACGGCTCGACCAGTACCTCGCACGACAGCGCCGCCACGTGCCGAACGCCCAACGGCTGGAGCCGCCGGCTATTCTCGCACTCGTCCCGGCGCTCGACCCCGCCTATGCGGCTGCTGCCGTTTATGACGGGGAAGCGCGCGATCTCGAAGTCGACGCGATCTTCCAGGGTTTCCTTCGCGGTTTTCGCCAGCGTGGCGGCACGCTCTTCACCACCTCCGGCGTCCGGAGCATTGAGCACGCGAGCGGGCACTGGCATCTCCACACCGTGCAGGGGACGATTTGCGCATCCGTCGTCGTCAATGCCGCCGGCGCCTGGGCGGACGAGGTCGCGGCCATGGCCGGGCTCCCGCCGGTCGGCATGGTGCCGAAGCGGCGCACCGCCCTCATCGTCCGCCCGCCGGATGGGCTCGACGTCAGCAATTGGCCGGTGGTCGACGACATCGACGAGCAGTTCTATTTCCGGCCGGAAGCCGGCCGCCTGCTCTGCTCGCCGGCCGACGTTACACCGTCCGAGCCCTGCGATGCCCAGCCCGAGGAGATCGACATCGCAATCGCCATCGATCGCATCGAGCGCGCCCTGCCGCTCGGCATCCGCCGCATCGAGCGGAGCTGGGCGGGCCTTCGCACCTTCGCCCCCGACGGCTCGCCGGTGGTCGGCTTCGATCCGCGTGCTGAAGGCTTTTTCTGGCTCGCGGGCCAAGGCGGCTACGGCATCCAGACTGCCCCGGCCCTCTCGCACCTCGCGGCGACGCTCGCCCGGAAGAGCCCGCTCGACCCGAGGATGCACCACATTGCGGCCGCCCTTCGTCCCGACCGGTTGCTGACTTAGTCCCCGGCCGGCTCGTCGGGGTCGAGCAGGCGGTGCAGATGCACCACGAAGTAGCGCGTGTGCGCGTTGTCGACCGTTGCCTGGGCCTTGGCCCGCCAGGCCCGCTCGGCCGCCGCGTAGTTCGGAAAGATGCCGACGATATCGAGCTTTTCGGTGTCGACGAACTCGGTGCCCTGCGGATCCCGCAGCTCGCCTCCGAAGACCAGGTGCAGCAGTTGCTTGGTCATGCTGGTTCCTTCCTTCATCCGGATCGGGCAGCGGCTCGCACGGGCGTGCCGGCGAGCTCGTCAGCCATGCGATCCTTTGCATGCCACGGCCAAGGTGCCGGCTCGATGCCGAGCTCGAGCCGGGCGAGGATCGCGAGGAGCGCCTTTTCGAGCATCGCCTCCTCCGATCGGGCGAGCTCGAGGCCGAGCCGTCCGGCCGGGGCGTTGCTGTCGTCGAGCAGCACGGCCGGCTCACCACCACGAAGGGCGAGGGCCAGATCACGCGCCGAAAAACCGGCGAGTTCGGCATCGACGATCAAGTCCAGACCGTTGTCCATCGGCTCGACGGTGACGCCGACAATGCTGCCGAGACGCACCGCCACGTGATCGCGTCGCCCCTCGACCCGAACCGCAAGGTCCGTGTCCAGGGCCACTACGAGCTCTCGAAGCAGGTCCGTGGCGGGCCGTACAAGTGCTCCAATGCCGAGTTGCTGCAGGCGTGCCGCGCGGACAAGATCCGCTCGTCCGGCGACGATGCCGGCCCCGGGGCCACCTAGCGCCGTTGCGGCATCGAGCACGACGAGGTCGACGCCGGCATCGAAAAGGCCGGTCCAGTCGGGCCCACCCGGCGCCACGGCGACGACCGGAACCCCTCTCGCACGAGCGGCGAAAAGAAAGCTCGGGAGGTCGAGGCACGCGCCCGTTCCCGCGCCGACGACGAAGAGCGCTCCGAGCGCTCCCTCGGCGAGTGCGCTCTCGAGCTGATAAAGTGTCGTCCCGTCCGCGGCACCGATCTCGACGGGCACGGCTCCGGCGACGGCGAGGATGCGGGTGAGCCTGCATCCGACATCGACGTCATGCGCCTTCTGCAGCACGAACGGGCCTCCGCCCTCCGGCAGACGGTCGATGGCACCCCGGCGCTCGCGGGCAAGGCAAGCGGCGACAGCGACCAGGATCGCGCCCGCCAACCCATGGACGACGGTCGCGGCCTCGGCGCCGAGATGGCTGGCCACCGCCGCATCCACCGGTGCCTGCGCCGCCGGCACCGCCAGACCCCGTGTCATTCCCGGTGCCAGGTCGATCACTGCCATTGAACCTCCAGAACAAGAGCCGGCGTTGCCAGCGCCGGAGTGCCAGTCTAAGCCCCTCGCGTCACCGAACAAGCAGGCCGGGAGCCGCCATCGACTATGTTGCTGCACGGCCTCAGAGCGCTTTCGGCGACGGCCGCCGCGCGCGCCATAGCCCTCGTCTTCATCGCCAACGGTTTCGTGCTGGCCAACTGGTTCACGCGGATCCCGGCGACCAAGGAGGCGCTCGAGCTCGGCGACGGTGCACTCGGCGTCACCTTGATGGGAATGCCGCTCGGCTCCGCGGTGATCCTGCCGTTCACCGGCCGGCTCGTCGGCCGCATGGGCGCCGGCACGCTCGCGACTTTCGCGGGCATCGCCACCGCCACGGCCGCGGCGCTGCCCGCCTTCGCCATCGACATCTGGAGCCTGGCGCTCGCCATGTTCCTGCTCGGCTTCGCCAACGGTGCCATGGATGTGGCCATGAATGCGAAGGGGGCCGCGATCGAGCGCGCGCTCGGCTTCAATATCATGTCCGCTTTGCACGGCATGTACGGTGTGGGGGTCCTCGTCGGCAGCATGACGGGCAGCCTCTTTGCCGGGCTCGGCGTTCCGGTCATGGCGCATCTGC
This sequence comes from uncultured Geminicoccaceae bacterium, assembly GCA_964402505.1. Taxonomy (GTDB): domain Bacteria; phylum Pseudomonadota; class Alphaproteobacteria; order Geminicoccales; family Geminicoccaceae; genus SLRI01. Next base: position 40,991 of record CAYOCP010000018.1, on the reverse strand, counting down.
CGCTGACGAGCGGCCTCGCCATTGCCGCACTCGTCGCCACAATGACCAGATTGTCCGATCGGCCGGTCGCCGCTCCCGAAGCGGCGGAAAAGCTGCTCGCCATACCACGGGGTCCGATCTGGCCATTGGCGTGCATCGCCGCAGCTTCCTTCCTCGCTGAAGGAGCCGCGGCCGACTGGAGCGCGGTCTATGTCCGGACCGTCCTCGACTCACCGCCGGGCATGGCGGCTCTCGCCCTCGTCGGCTTTTCGCTCGGCCTGACCCTCACGCGATTCGTCGCCGACGCTCTCGGCGAGCGATTCGGCGAGCTCACCCTCCTGCAGGGAGGCTCGGCCCTGGCTGGCCTCGGCATGATAGTGGGCCTGCTGCAGTCGTCCGCGATCGTGGCGATTCTCGGATTCGTGGCAATGGGTGCCGGGCTCGCCGCCGTCGTGCCCATCGCCTTTCGTCGAGCTTCCAACACGGAAGGGATTCCACCGGGGACGGGCGTCGCCGCCGTCGCCACCGTCGGCTACACGGGCTTTCTCGCGGGACCGCCACTGATCGGCCTCCTCGCCGAGATGATCGGCCTGCGCGCGGCGCTCTTCATCGTGCCGGTTCTGGCGCTCGGCATCGCCACCCTGGGCGTCGCCGCGATCGGGCGCCGCTAGCCGGTTCTGCCAACCGCGACACTCCGCGATTCCCGACCGGAGCAAGGTGGTGACGGCGGCTCAGCCGCGCGCGTCCTCGAGGATCATCTCGGCCGCCTTCTCGCCGATCATGATCACCGGCCCGTTGGTGTTGCCGGACACGACGGTCGGCATGATCGACGCATCGGCTACTCGCAGGCCCGCGACGCCGTGGACCCGCAGGCGCGCATCGACGACCGCCATGCCGTCGCTCGCCGGACCCATCTTGCAGGTGCCGGAAGGATGGAAGATCGTTCCGCCGGTGGCTCTGACGAAATCGAGAAGCGCCGCGTCATCCGCACAAGAGGCGCCGGGGACGACCTCCTCCGCGAGATAGCGGCCCATCGCCGCCTGTCCCATCACCCGGCGAATCAGCTTCATGCCGTCGACCATGGTCTGCCGGTCGGTCTCGGTGGTGAGATAATTGGCCCGGATCAACGGCGGCTCGGCCGGATCCGCCGAGCGGAGGGCCAGTTCGCCGCGGCTCTCGGGCCGGAGTTGGCAGACGGACACGGTATAGCCCGAAAAGCGGTGCAGCGGCTCACCCGGCTTTTCGGCGCTGAACGGGATGACGTGGAACTGCACGTCGGGAGAGGCCAGCTCCTCTCGGGTCCGCCAGAAGAGTGCGACGCAACCGGCGCCGACGGTGAGCGGTCCGGTCTTGAGCAAGCCCCATTGCAGTCCGGCGAGACCGCGCCGCCAGAGGCTGTTGCCGACATCGTTGAGGGTCACCGGCAAGGGCGAACGGAAGACCGCGCGTGCCTGGAAGTGGTCCTGGAGGTTCTGGCCGACGCCGGGCAAATCGTGCACCGCGGCGATGCCCTGCGAGCGGAGCGCCTCGCCCTTTCCGATCCCGGAGAGCAGGAGCAGATGCGGCGACTGGATGGCACCCGCGGCCAGCACGACCTCGCCCCGCACCTCCACGTTTCGGGCGACGCCGCCCTTCAGGAAGTCCACCCCTACCGCCCGCCCGTTCCGCACCCTGACTCCGGTGGCAAGCGCTCCGGTCTCCACTTGCAGATTGGCTCGCGATCTCGCAGGCTTCAAATAGGCGACGGCGGCGCTGCACCGCTTGCCGCCCTTGATCGTGAGCTGGAAATAGCCGACGCCTTCCTGCCGTTCGCCGTTATAATCGGGATTGCGCGGGATGCCTGCCGCCTCGGCCGCGTCGATGAAGGCATCCATGAGCGGCGAGCGATAGATTGGGCCGGAAACCCGCAAGGGTCCGCCCTTTCCACGGATGCGCGCGTCCCCGACCTCGCTGTCCTCGAGCTTCTTGAAGGCCGGCAACACATCGTCCCAGGACCAGCCCGGATTGCCGAGCTGGCGCCAGTGATCGTAATCCTCGGGCTGGCCCCGCACATAGGCGAGACCGTTGATCGACGACGAGCCGCCGAGGACCCGGCCGCGCGGCCAGTTGATGCTCCGCCCGCCGAGCTCGGGCTCGGGCTCGGTCATGAAGCTCCCGGCGACGGCGGGATTGAAGATCGTCCGATAATAGCCGATCGGCACGTGGATCCAGGGATTTTTATCCTCCGGCCCCGCCTCAAGCAACAGCACCCGGGTCGTGGAATTGGCGCTCAACCGGTTGGCGAGAACACAGCCTGCCGACCCCGCGCCGACGATCACATAGTCGAAGCTCTCGCTCACGGCTCCGGTGCCTCCATCACGATATTCCACTCCCGCCCCGCCTCGAGCAGCCAGTCGAGCAGGCTTTCGCAGTACGACCGGCAGCCATAAAGGTCGAACGTTCCCTCCGCCACCGCGTGGACGAGCACAGCCATCCCGGCCAATCCCGTCTGCGCGGCGACACCCGGTCCGAACACTTCCGCATGCAGGTCGATGTCTATGCCCTTCTGCAGGATAGGGCGCGTAGCAGGGCCGGTCAGGCGCAGCACGACCAGGCCGTGGCTCTGGTCGATCGCCAGCGCTATGCCATCGAGGCGGCGGCGCAGATCGACGGCGAAGCCGCCCCGCCGGCCGGCCGGATCGTGGCGAGCGAGCAGCCAGTCGCGCGGCCTGAGCCAGAAGAGGGTTCCCCCGCCGATCTCCAAGGCCGAGTTCGGAAGCTCCGGCAGACCATGCCCGAGGACGCGCGCCACTGCCGATTGCCGTCCTTCGGCCGCAATGATCCGGGTTGCACAGAGCCCGCCCCGCTCGACGATCCGGCAACAGGTATCCGCTGTCGCAATTGTGGTCCGTCGGATCGCCGGCTCCTCGCGCAGATCAACCACGCAACCGTTCCCCTTTCGGATCGAGGAAGCAGGATTCACGCACCTCGACTGTCACCCTCTCCCGCCCGAGGGGAAAGACCGCGTCGACACGCTGGCCGTGGCGCTTCCGGCCGTCGGCGAGAAAGCCCAAGGCGATCTCGTGGCCGAGACTCGGGCTCCAGGCGATCGAGGTGACGTGACCTTGAACATTCGCCTGCTCGGCCGGCGCACCCTCCAGAACCAGAAGCGCGCCGGCGCGCAGCCGATCACCATGATCGACCGGCACCAATCCGACAAGGATCGGGCGCTCAGGCTCGACCAGCCCAGGCCGGTCGGCAAGCATGGAGCCGACATAGGACTTCCGTCGGCTCTGCATCCGCTCGAGCCCAAGATCCCGAGGCGTGGTTCTGCCGTCCAGTTCGGGCCCTCCGACATGGCCCTTCTCGATCCGCATGATGCCCATGGCCTCGAGCCCGTAGAGGACGATGCCGTCCATGGCACCGGCCTCGAGCAGGCAGTCGAGCAGCGCTTCGGCGTGGCCCGCTGGCACAAGGACCTCGTAGGCCCGCTCGCCGGAGAAGCTGATTCGGGCAACCCGGCAGATCACGTCGCCGATTCGTCCCTCGGCCACGGCCATGTAGGGAAAGGCCGCATCGTCGAGTGCCGGCGCGTCGACGATCCTTCGCAGAACGGCACGTGACTGCGGCCCGACCACCGCGAGGCCGGCCCATTGCTCGCCGACGGAGGCCAGCTGAACGTCGAAATCCGGCCAGTGATGCTGATGGAGGAGCTCCATATGGCTGAGCACCAGATCCGCATTGGCGGTGGTCGTCGTCAGCATGAAATGCCCGGCTCCGAAGCACCAGACGGTGCCATCGTCCAGAACGATCCCGTCCTCTCGCATCATCAGGCCGTAGCGCGCGCGACCGGGTCGCAGCGTCGCCATGCCGTTGCAGTAGAGCCGCTCGATGAAAGCTCGTGCATCGGCGCCCGCCATCTCGATCTTGCCGAGCGGGCTGACGTCGACGAGGCCGACGCCGGCACGTGCTGTCAGGACCTCGCGCCGCGACGCCGCGCTCATATCCTCGCCCGATCGCGGCAGGTAGCGGGCACGCAGCCAGGGCCCGGTCTCGAGGAACACGGCACCGCGCCCGGCCTGGGCGGCGTGCAACGGCGTCTTGCGGGTGGGTGCGAAATGCCGACCCCGGTGATGATGCGCCAAAGCGCCGATCGCAACGGGCGTGTAGGGCGGACGAAAGCCGGGCGTTCCCATCTCGCCGATGGGCCGGGCCAGCATCTCGGCCAGGACGCCCAGGCCGGTGACGCCCATCGTTTTGCCCTGGTCCGTCGCCATGCCGAGCGTGGTGTAGCGCTTGGCGTGCTCGATGCTCCGGTAGCCCTCGGCCGCCGCCTGACGGATATCTGCAACCGTTACGTCGTTCTGCAGATCGACGAAAGCCTTGGCCCCGATACCTCCCATCTCCTCCACGGCAAAGAGCGGGCTGATCCGGTAGGGCTCGCTCTCGTCCGTCGCCGGCAAGGTCGGCGTGCGTGCCGGTCGGTCGAGTCGACGGCAGAGGTCGACCGCGGCATTGGCTCCGTCTGCAAGGCAATCGTCGAGCGCAAAATGGCCCAGGGCCGCCCCGACCGGCACCATGATGTCGGATGCGCTCGGCGGCAGGAAAGCCGCGATCTTCGGATCCCAATGCGGCCGCCCGCCCTGATGCGCCGCGAGGTGCAGGGTGGGGTTCCAGCCGCCGCTGACCAAAAGCTGATCGCAGGCGAGCTCGCGCCGCCCGCCCAGCTCGTCGCGCATCACCACGCCCTCGACCGCCCGGCCGCCCAGCGCCCGCTCGACCACGGCGTGGCGAAAGACCGGAACATCGGCATCGTGCAGGCCGCGCGCGGCCGCCGAATCGTACAAGGGACCGCTGTCGATCACGGCCTGCACGGCAACGCCCGCGTGCAGAAGGTCCAGAGCGGCGGCATGGCCGCTGCTGTTGGTGGTGAAGACGATAGGCCGCCATCCGGCGACCACCGCCTGCTCGAAGAGATAGCCGCGCGCCGCGGAGGCGAGCATCACGCCGGGCAGATCGTTGTCGGCGAACGCCACGCTCCGCTCGATCGCACCTGTCGCCAGAACCCCGGTTCTGGCGTTGACCTGCCAGAAGCGCTGACGCGGCAGCCTGCCGTCATCGTCAGGAAGATGCTGCAAGGCGCCGAACGTACCGTGATCATAGGCGCCGAACACCGTCGTGCGGCGGAGCAGGGTCACGTTCCCGAGAGCCTCGAGCTCGTGCTCGGCCTTGCCGATCCAGTTCAACGCATTTCGCCCGTCGATGCGCCGATCCTCGTGCCGAAGGCGGCCGCCGAATGCCGGCATCTCGTCGGCGAGGATCACCCTGGCACCGGCCCGGCCGGCAACCAAAGCCGCCATGAGCCCGGCCGGGCCGCCGCCGATGATCAGCATGTCGGCGAAAGCAAAGCTCTTGTCGTAACGATCCGGGTCCGGCGCGTGACTCGCCCGCCCGAGTCCGGCGGCGCGACGGATCAGCTTCTCGTAGACGGTCGTCCAGGCAGCAGGCGGCCATTTGAAGGTCTTGTAGTAGAAGCCGGCGCCGAGGAAGCGGCCGGCCAGTCCGCTGGCCGCCTGCAGGTCGAAGGAGAGACTGGGCCAGCAGTTCTGCGGGAAGGCCTCGAGACCACCCCGGAGCTCGACCATGGTGGCCCTCGTATTGGGTTCCGCCGAAGCACCTCGGCCGATGGTCACGAGGCCGTTGGGCTCCTCGACGCCGAACCCCACGAGGCCGCGCGGACGGTGATACTTGAAGCTGCGGCCGATCATTCGGATGCCGTTGGCGAGCAGCGCCGAGGCCAGCGTGTCGCCGGCATACCCTTCGAGCCGACGCCCGTCGAAGGTGAAGGCCTGGCGGGTCTGGCGGTCGATCCGCCCACCCGACCGGAGCCGACAGACGTCGGGGCTCATCGCTGCCGCCGAAAACCGCTCGCGGGCTCGACCCGGATCACGGCATGGCTGCCCGTGTCACGGATCACCACGAGCCATGCCCGGCAGCCCAGCACATGCTGCCAGAGCTCGGCGTGAACGCCCCTCGGATTGTCACGGAAGTAAACGAACTCGATCCACGTCGCCGCGTCGGTTTCGGCATCCGGCCGCACCGGCATCGCATCACCGCCTTGGGCGAACTCTGCGAGGCCGCGTGAGCCGCAGTATGGACAGGTAATGCGCAACTGCAGAATCTCGCCCAGGTCAATGCAGGTCGGGTCGCGGGCCCGCGCCGCGCTCGTCGATCAAGCGTCCGGTGGCGAAACGCTCGAGCGAAAAGGGCGCGGTCAGGGGATGCGGCTCGTCCCGCGCCAAAGCGTGGGCGAAGCACCAGCCCGAGGCGGGGATCGCCTTGAAGCCGCCATAGCACCAGCCGCCGTTCAGATAGAGATTGGCCAGGGGCAGACGGCAGATGATCGGGCTGCCGTCCATCGTCATGTCGACGAGCCCGCCCCAGGAGCGAAGAATGCGGATCCGACCGAGCGCCGGAAAGAGTGCCACCGCCCCCGCCGCCACCTGCTCGACCAAAGGAAGGTTGCCGCGCTGAGCGTATGAATTGTAGCCATCGATGTCGCCGCCGAAGACCAGACCGCCCTTGTCGGACTGGGTGATGTAGAAATGCCCGGCGCCGAAGCTCACGACGGTGTCGAGCCAGGGCTTCAGGCCCTCGCTCACAAAGGCCTGCAGCACATGCGTCTCGATGGGCAGACGAAGCCCGGCCATGGCGGCGAGCCTCGAGCTGTTGCCGGCGACCGCAATGCCGATCCTGCCGGCCTTGATGACGCCGCGGGTGGTCTCGAGCGCGCTGATGCGGTCGCCGTCGCGGACCATGCCGGTCACCTCGCAATCCTCGACGATGTCGACGCCCAGAGCCGAGGCCGCCCGCGCATAGCCCCAGGCGACGGCATCGTGCCGGGCCGTGCCGGCGCGGCGCTGCAAAAGGCCGCCGGTGATGGGAAAGCGGGCATTGTCGAGGTCGAGCCCGGGAACCATCGCCCGGACCTCGTCCCGATCCAGAAGCTCGGCATCGGCGCCCATCGCCAGCATCGCATTGCCACGCCTCGCGAAAGCGTCGCGCTGGGCATCGGAATGGCAGAGATTGAGCACGCCGCGCTGGCTGAACATGACGTTGAAGTCGAGCGTCCGGCTCAGGCCCTCCCAGAGCTTCAGGCTGTGCTCGTAGAAGGGCACGTTGTTCGGGAGGAGGTAGTTCGAGCGGATGGTGGTGGTGTTGCGGCCGGTGTTGCCGCCGCCGATCCAGGCCTTCTCGAGCACTGCCACGTCGGCGATGCCGTGCAGCGCGGCGAGATAGTAGGCGGTGGCGAGACCGTGCCCACCGCCGCCGACGAGGACCACGTCATAGCTGTCCTTCGGCGCCGCATGGCGCCACGCCTCCGGCCAACCGCGATTGCCGTCGAGCCCCTGGCGGATCAGGCTCCAGACCGAATAGCGCAAAGCCCCCTCTCCCCTTCAGCCCTTCGGTAGCGCAGGGTGAGGCATGGGGAAAGCTCCGTATCGGCGAGCTTGCTCCCGCCACCCTCGGCGGAATACGTTCCCTGAAGCAATGCCCGGGGCTCGCACCGAGCGCCGGGTCATCGACGGTGGAGTCGCCCATGCGCGAGTTGGCCAGTGGCTTGCTGTTCCCCGAAGGTCCGGTGGCGCTTCCCGACGGCGGCGTGGCGCTGGTCGAGATCGCCCGGCGAACGGTCACGGTGGTCGACATCGATGGCGGGAAGCGGGTGCTGGCCGAGCCGGGCGGCGGACCGAACGGGCTGGCGATGGGACCGGGCGGAGCATTTTATGTCGCCAATAACGGCGGGTTCGAGTTCCACACCGACTCCGAGGGTGTGCGTCCGACCGTGCAGGCGACGGATTACACGGGCGGTCGTCTCGAGCGGGTCGATGCCGAAACGGGCGACGTCAGGGTCATCCATGCCGAAACAGGCAACGGCCATGCCCTGCGCGGTCCGAACGACCTCGTCGTCGATCGCCGGGGCGGCATCTGGTTCACCGATCTCGGCAAGCGGCGTGCCCGCGACCTCGACTACGGCGGAATCTACTACGCCGCCGCCGACGGCAGCGCCATCACCGAGGCGGTTCAACCCTTCCTCACCGCCAACGGCATCGGCCTCTCGCCCGACGAGAGCACGCTCTATGTCGCCGAGACCGAAGGCGGCAGGCTCTGGGCCTTCGATCTCGAGGCACCCGGCCGTATCAGGAAGCAGCCTTGGCCGAGCCCGCACGGCGGGCGGCTGGTCTACACGGCGGGCGGCCGTTACGAGCGCTTCGACAGCCTCGCGGTCGAGGCTTCGGGCAATATCTGTGTCGCTACCCTGGTCAATGGCGGCATCAGCGTGATCGCGCCTTCTGGCGAACTCGTCGAGTTCGTGCCCATGCCGGACCGCTACACGACGAACATCTGCTTCGGCGGGCCGGATCTGAAAACCGCCTACGTGACGCTCTCGCAGAGCGGCCGGCTGGTCGCCATGGACTGGCCGCGAGCGGGAGCGAAGCTGAATTTCCTGAACACCTGACGGCAGCCGCTTCGGGTGCGCACCCCCGGCCAAGCCGGCTGGAGGATCCCGTCCCCTAAGGATTGAACGATGAGAATGGCGGCAACGCCATCCACTTTCGTCATCGCATGAACCTTCTGGTCTCTTACAGGACGAAGCAGCCGCCGCCTCCCTTGGCGAGCCTGACCATCCTGCCCGAGCTGTTGCGTCCGCGTCGCCTCTCAGGCGGCCTTGCGGCCGAGCTCGTGCAGCTCCTTCTGCCAGCTCAGGCGCTTCGCCTCGTTCACCGACTCGACCATGCCGTAGAAGCTCGTCTTCACGGGCTTGATGCCGACGAACCTCAGGATGTTGCGCTCGAAGCTCTTGACGCTGTGGGCGCGGTAGAACCAGCGATAGGCCAGGGCCGGCATGCCCATGGTGACGACGACACGAGCGGAGCGACCTCGAAGGTGCATCTTGACCTTGCCGCCATCCAGGTAGTCGAAGGCGAAGCCCGGACGCAGCACCTGCTCGAGGAAACTTTTGAGATGCGCCGGCATATCGCCGAGCCAGAGCGGGTAGAGAAAGACCAGATGCTCCGCCCACAGCAGCGCCGCCTGGGGCGGCTGCAGCGCTGGTGGTGCCGCATGATGCTCGAAGTCATGCTTGCTGCGCAGCAGCGGAAAATCGAGAGCGGCGACCTCGATCCGGCGCAGCTCGTGGCCGGCGCTCAGCGCCCCCTCGGCATAGGAGTCGGCGAGCGCATGGCCGAGATGTCCGCCGGCCGGGTCGGGATGGCCCTGGATGAGCACGATCCGGCGCATCGGTCTGCGGCTCAGCGCTGACCGCCCGAGCGATCCGGGTCAGGAACAGGCGGTTCGGCCGTGGTCGTCATGGTCATGAGCTCTCGGCAGGATTTCCGGCGTCTTTCGAACCCGATCCTCACCGGCACCGGCGACGTTGACAGGACCGAATGCCGACGCATACCGTGCCAACAGAAGGTTTCTTTCAGCATAGGGGGGAGGAGTGTCGATGGGCAAGTCGGGTGCTGTCCGCCGGGCCGTGCTGGGCGCCATGCTTCTGGGCCTCGCGGCCGGATCCGGTGCGGTCAAGATTGGACCCGCGCTGGCGGAGGAGCCGCTCGTGGTCTTCCTCCTCCCGGAGAACGTGACGGCGCGCTGGGAAAGCCAGGACAAGCCCTTCTTCATCGAGGCGATGAAGAAGGCTTATCCCGAGGCGAAGATCAGGGTCGACAACGCGCTCAACGACACCTCCAAGCAGTTGGCGCAAGCCGAATCGGCGCTGGCGAGCGGGGCCAAGGTCCTGGTCGTGACGGCGATCGACCAGGAGGGTGCCGCCGTCATCGTCAAGAAGGCGCAAGCGCAGGGTGTGCCGGTGATCGCCTATGATCGCCTGATCCGCAACGCGCCCGTCGCCTATTACGTCTCGGTGGACGGGCTCAAGATCGGCGAGATGCAGGGCTCTTGGCTGGCAGACCACACGCAGGACGGTGACCGCATCGCGGTCATCAACGGCTCGCCCACCGACGACAATGCGCATCTCTTCGAAAGCGGCTACATGGGGGTGCTCCAGCCTCTCTTCGACGACGGCTCCCGCACGCTGGTCGAATCGGTCTGGACGCCGGGCTGGGATCCCTCGAAGGCGCAGGCAGAGATGGAGCAGATTCTGACCCGGACGGACAATGGCGTGGATGCTGTCCTTTCGGCCAACGACGGCATGGCGGGCGGCATCATCGCGGCGCTGCAGGCGCAGCAGCTCGCGGGCGAAGTGCCCGTGACCGGACTCGACGGCACGCTGAACGGCCTGCAGCTCATCCTTCTCGGCAAGCAGTCGATGACGGTCTGGCGGTCGCTCAAGGACCAGTCCGCCAAGGCCGCGGAAATCACCGCAGCACTGCTCAGGGGCGAGAAGCCCGCCGACAGCCTGTTCGAGGGAGCCACGATGAACAACGGCGCCGTCGACGTGCCGTGGGCCAAGGTGACGCCGATCGTCATCACGCTCGACAACATGGATCTCGAGATCGAGGACGGCGCGGTCACCAAGGAAGCGCTCTGTCGGGGCATGCCGGCAGTCGGGCCCTGCAAGACCTAGCGGCCGTCCCCGGGCCGATGGGCGAAAGGAACGGCGGCGGCGCCTCGCCCCTGCTCGAGCTCGAAGGCATCTCGAAGCGGTTCGGCGCCGTCGAGGCCCTGTCAGAGGTCGACTTCACGGTCCATCCGGCCGAGGTCGTGGCGCTCGCAGGCGACAACGGCGCCGGCAAATCGACGCTGGTGAAGGTGATCGCGGGGACCCACGCGCCGGATGGCGGCCGTATCCGCTTCGAGGGCAGAGAGGTGAGCATCCGCTCGCCGCGCCATGCCGCGTCGCTCGGCATCGAGACCGTCTACCAGGACCTCGCCCTGTGCGACAATCTCGACGTCGTCGCCAACATGCATCTCGGCCGCGAGAAGATCGCCAGGCCGGCTTTCCTGCGCAGGCTCGCCGAGCTCGAGATGGAGCGGCATGCCCTCGACGTGCTGCGGCGGCTCAACGTCACGACGATCCGCAGCGTCCGCGCCGCCGTCGCCATGCTTTCCGGCGGCCAGCGGCAGTCGGTGGCCATCTCCCGGGCGGTCATGTGGAACTCGCGCATCGTGCTCCTCGACGAGCCGACCGCGGCGCTCGGCGTGGCGCAGACGCACGAGGTCCTGGAGCTGATCAGGCGGCTGCGGGCCCAGGGGCTGGGCGTCGTTTTGATCTCGCACAACCTGCATGACGTGTTCGAGGTGGCCGACCGGATCGTCGTGCTGCGCCTCGGGCGCAACGCCGCGGCGTTCCGATGCAGCGAGACGACGCCGGAGGATGTGGTCGCCGCGATCACCGGAGCACGCGAGGCGGCAGCCCGCGAGGCCACGTGCTGAAGCAGGATCCGGCACCGCTCGACCGCAAGAGCGGCACCGGCGCCGAGCAAGGCGCGCCGCCTTTGGCGGCCCTGGCGCGCGGCCTGCGGCTGCGCTCGGATTCGAGCGAGCTCGGGATCTTGCCCATCGTGATCGGGCTCGCGATCATCTGGACCTTCTTCCAGCTGCAGGACGCGCATTTTCTCACACCGCGCAACCTTTCCAATCTCGTCCTGCAGATTTCCGTCTCCGGCACCATTGCCATCGGCACCGTCCTCGTCCTGCTGCTCGGCGAGATCGACCTTTCCGTCGGCTCGGTCGCCGGTGCCACAGCGGCCGTGCTGGGCGTGCTCCTCGTCGACATCGGCTGGCCGTGGTGGGCGGGAATAGCGGCCATGCTCGTGGTCGGCACGCTCATCGGCACCTTGCAGGGCATCTGGATCGCCGTCCTGCGTGTACCCTCCTTCGTCGTGACCCTCGCCGGCCTGCTCGTCTGGCTAGGCGTCCAGCTTCACGTTCTGGGCGATGCCGGAACGCTGAACGTCTTCGATCCCCACATCACGGCCATCGCGTCGACCTTCCTGCCGCACGGCTGGGGCTGGACGCTCGCGATCGTCGCAGTCCTCGGCTATGTCGGCACCCATCTCGCCGATGACGCCGCCCGTCGCCGGGCCGGTCTGCAGGCGCAGCCGCTGCCCATGCTGCTCCTGCAGACCGCGGCGATGGCCTTCCTGCTCCTGGGTGCCGTTGCCGTGCTCAACCAGGCCAACGGCGTGCCGACGGCCGGCGTTCTGCTGTTCGCGCTCGTCGCCTTCTTCGACTGGCTTACCCGTCGCACGACCTTCGGCCGTCACGTCTACGCGGTCGGCGGCCATGCCGAGGCGGCCCGCCGGGCCGGCATCAGCGTGGCGCGCGTGCGGGTTGCGGTCTTTGCCCTCTCGGGAACATTGACGGCGATGGGTGGGCTGATCCTCACCTCACGCCTGCAGGCGGCCAGCACCCAATCGGGTGGCGGCACGCTGCTGCTCGAGGTCATCGCCGCGGCGGTCATCGGCGGCACCAGCCTCTTCGGCGGCCGCGGCAATGTGTGGGGGGCGCTGCTCGGCGCCCTCGTGATCGGCAGCGTCTCCAATGGCCTCGACCTCGTCGGCCAACCGGCGGACGTCAAGTACATGGTCGAGGGCGCCATTCTCCTGCTCGCCGTCACCGCCGACGCCTTCTCCCGCCGCAGGCTCGCCGCCGCGGGGCGATAACGCTCGCGCGGCGACCACCTCATTTGTACTCGCATCGAGCCGCACAGGCGCCTCGAAGACCGAAGCGCCGCCCCTCAAGCACCCTTGCGGCCGAGCTCGCGCAGCTCGTCGAGCCAGCTCGCGCGCTCCGCGTCCTCGACCGTCTCGATCATGCCGTAGAGGCTGGTCTCGATCGGGCTGATGCCGACGAACTTCAGGATGTTGCGCTCGAAGCTCTTGACGCTGTGGGCGCGATAGAACCAGCGATAGGCGACGGACGGCATGCCCATGGTGACCACCAGGCGCGCCGATTTGCCCTTCAGCCGCATCCGTGACTTGCCGCCATCGAGATAGTCGAAGACGAAGCCCGGGCGGAACGTCTGCTCGAGAAAACCCTTGAGGAGCGCCGGCATGTCGCCGAGCCAGAGCGGGTAGACGAAGACCAGATGCCGGGCCTAGACGATGGCATCCTGCGCCGCCAGCAGCGCCGGCGGCGTCGATTCCTGCTCGAAGGAGCTCTTGCTGCGCAGGAGCGGGAAATCGAGCGACGCGGTCTCGATCCGGCGCAGCTCGTGGCCGGCCGCGGCGGCGCCGTCGGCGTAGGCGTCGGCGAGCGCATGGTCGAGATGGCCGCCGGCAGGATCCGGGTGGCCCTGGATGAGCGCGATTCGACGCATGGGTCTCCCTCGGTTCGACTCAGTCCACCGCCCGGCCGACGCCCTTGAAGCGCTGGCGGTAGCGGGCGGGGGTGACGCCGGTGCGGCGCCGGAACAGGCGGCGGAAGAAGGCCGGGTCCTCGTAGCCGATGGCGCGGCCGACCGCATCGGTGGGCTCGCCCGTCGTCTCCAAGAGCTCCTTCGCCTCCTCGATGCGCAGGGCCTGGACGTAGTCGAGCGCGGTGTAGCCGGTGGCCTCCTTGAAGCGGCGGCTGAAGCTGCGCTCGGCAAGGCCGGAACGGGCGACGAGGCGGGTGACGATATCGGGACTCCCGTAGTGGTCGGCGAGCCATTCCTGGCAGTCGGCGATCACCGCATCCTCGTGCCGCCGCGGCCGCCGCCGGGCGGCATAGAGCAGCTGGCCTTCGCTGCGGTCGCCCATGACGTAGGTCTTGGCGAGCTTGATCGCCTCGGCCGGCCCGCTGAACCGGGCCACCAGCCAGAGCACGAGATCCTCCCACGAGGCCGCACCGCCCGCGGTGACCAGCCGCTCGCCCTCGCCGGCGATGCAGAGGATCCGCTCGGGGCACCAGTTCACCGCCGGGTAGGCCCTGGCGTAGCCGGGAGCATAGGCCCAGTGCGTCGTCGCCTCCAGACCATCGAGCAGGCCCGCCTCGGCGAGCAGCACGGAGCCCGAGCAGACCGAGGCGATGGTCGCACCCTCGGCATGGCGCTCGGCGATCCAGGGCACCACCTCGGGCCAGCTGCCGCGCGGGTCCTCATCGGGCGAGATGGTGAGGTCGCTGATGACGACGATGTCGAAGGAGCGGTTGCCGGCGAGAGTGGTGTCGGCCGGCACCAGCGCACCGCCGGCGCAGCGGAAGGGAATGGTGGTGGCGGCGACGATGGCGACATCGAAGTGCCGTTTCTCCCCTGCCATGCCGGTGATGAGGCCCCAGGCGGGGCCCACCGATTCCAGCACCTCCTTGAGACCGAAGAGCACGTAGGCGGTGCTTTCCGGCAGTGCCAGGACAGCGACGCTGATCGGTCCGGATGTGCCCGTCTGAGCCATCTCACGCTCCGCTTGGCCGGAATGCCCCGGTCGTGGCGATTGTGTCCCTACCGTGATCGGGCACCCTGAACGATCCTCCGACCACCCGAAACCCGCACCACCATGGGAGGATCAACGCCATGTCAGCCATCACACCCGCCTTTCCAACCTTCGACCAAGCCGCCGCGGACGCCTTCACCGAGCGCTTCGTCGACATCCTCAACAGTGGCGCCGTTGCCGTCATGTGCTCGCTCGGCCACCGCACGGGCCTGTTCGACGCGATGACCGGCATGCCGCCGGCGAGCAGCGAAGCGATCGCCGAGCGGACCGGGCTCGCCGAGCGCTACGTCCGCGAATGGCTCGCCGTGATGGTCACCGGGCGGATCGTCACCTACGACCCGGCGGCTCGAACCTACGACCTGCCGCCGGAGCACGCCGCCATCCTGACGCGACGGGCGCCACTCGGCAACTTCGCGGTGGCAGCACAGTTCGTGCCGCTGATGGGCGCCGTGCAGGAGCGGATCATCGGCTGCTTTCGAACGGGCGACGGCACGGCCTACGACCACTATCCCTGCTTCCACCAGGTGATGGCGGAGGACAGTGGCCAGACGGTGGTGGACCAGCTGTTCGACACACTGCTGCCGCTGGTGCCGGGCCTGACCGAGCGGCTCGAGCGGGGCATCGACGTGCTCGATGCCGGCTGCGGCCGGGGGCTGGCCTTGCTCGCCATGGCCGACCGGTATCCCAAGAGCCGCTTTCTCGGCATCGACCTCTGCCCGGACGCCATCGCCACGGCAACCGCCGATGCGTCCGCCAAGGGGCTGGGCAACATCCGCTTCGAGGCCCGTGACCTCACCGGCTTCGCGGCGGCGCAGGCCTTCGATCTCGTGACGTCGTTCGATGCGGTGCACGACCAGAAGGATCCACAGGGTCTGATCCGCGCCCTCTTCCGCTCGCTGCGGCCGGGCGGGCTCTACTTCATGCAGGACATCGGCGGCTCGGCGAAGCTCGAGAACAATCTCGACTTCGCCCTGGCGCCCTTGCTCTACGGCATCTCGACCACGCACTGCACGCCAATCTCGATCGGCCAGGGCGGACCCGGCCTCGGCACGATGTGGGGCTGGGAGACGGCCCAGGCAATGCTGGAGGAGGCCGGCTTCGCCCGGACCGAGCGGCACGTGCTGCCGCACGATCCGATGAATGTCTGGTTCGTGGCATGCAAGGGCTGAGGCGGAGAAGCCTGCGAGCATGACGTGAAGGCTGGGCGCCGGTCCGGGCCATCCCGGCCGGCGTCCCTGCTCAGCAGGTGGAGTGAATTAACGCACCAACCGGCGCGGTTCCGCAGAGCTCGTTGTAGGCCGCGACCGCGTCCGGGGTCGGCAGGACACGATAGGCGACGCCACGCGTTTCGAGGTCCCGGAGCGTCTCGGGGCAAATCCCGAGCATCTCGTAAACGCCGGACGAGAGGATCACGGTGGTGGCACCGTGCTCCACCAGCTCCACCACATCGGCCCGCTGGATGCCCGGCTCGTGCCGCGTGCCGGTCTCGTTCCAGTCCCAGGCCCTGGCCCCGCCCGGATAGAGCTTGCCGTCGCGGACGGTGCCGAGCCCCTCGATCCCGAGCCGGCCCCAACTGCAGGCGGTGATGCGCGGCGAGACGGGCCTGTCCGACATGGAATCGACGATGCGCTTGCGCGGCTCCACGGTCGACGTGAGGCGCCGGATGGATTCAGCCCGCGTCGGCCAAGCCGTGGCTGTGCAGGTCCGCCCGGAAGGGCTTGGCCGAGGGCGGCAGCTCGCGTTTCACGTAGTAGGCGGGATCGCGGAGCTGGCGCCAAAGCGTCTCGATGATCTCGCGATAGGCCTCGAAGGTGCTCCGGTAGGGCTTCAGGAGGTCGGCCTTCAGCTCCTCGTGCAGCGCCGGTAGGCTGTGGTAGGGCACCATGGGGAACATGTGGTGCTCCACATGATAGTTCATGTTGAGGTAGAGGAAGCGCAACAGCGGGTTCATGTGGATGGTGCGCGCGTTGAGCGGATGGTCGAGCACGTCCTCGGCGAGGCCGACATGCTGGGTCAGCGCCAGGTACATGATGAGCCAGCCGCCGAGGAGCACCGGCAGGCCGACATAGAGGGGCGGCAGCCAGCTCTGGAAGACCAGGGCCAGGGCGATCACCGAGGCGTAGATGGCGAGGTAGATGCGGGCGCGCAAATAGACCTTGGGGCGCTCTGGCTTGGGGATGAAGGTCGCCTGGTAGGCCGTCAGCCGGCCCTGGGCGTGAATGAACATCTCCTTGAAGCCGTGATAGAGGTTCGGCAGCGCCAGGAAGTTCAACAGCACCTTGAAGACATGCGGCGGGCGCATGGCGACGATCTCGGGGTCGCGGCCGACGATGATGGTGTCAGTGTGGTGGCGGGCATGGCTCCAGCGCCAGACCGTGGCGTTCCTGAAGATCATGAATGAGGCGACCTCGTAGACGAGATCGTTGATCCAGGCTGTCCGAAAGGCCGTGCCGCGGCCGCGCTCGTGCCAGCGGGCGTCCGAGGTGGAGCCGTAGAGCACCCAATAGCAGAGGAAGAACGGCAGCGCCCACCAGCTGCCCTGGAGGTAGAGCCAGCCGGCGAGGCCGCCGGAAAGAAGGAGGGCGGCGAGCCAGAGGGCGAGATCACGGAGCGCCGGCGCGTCGCGGCGCCGCATCAGCTCCTTCATACGCTTCCTCGGCACTTCGCTGTGGTACCATTCGGCGGCGACGAGGCCGCGCTCGATGGCCCGCTCGGCCTCGGGACCGGTGAGGCCGTAGTCGCGTCGAAGGGCCATGGACTCCCCCCTCCCGGGCATCGTTCGGCCGGGGATCATGGTGGTGCACGCACCTGTCGTCGTGGCTGGTGCCCTGATCCACCCTGGCCGGGCCGACCGTACCCCATTCACGCCGCTCGACAAGGGGCCGTCCCTGTCCCATTTGGATGTCGCCTCGAACGCAAGCTGCAAAAGAAGGTCCGCTTGAAAGCAGAAGTGTGGTCGTCGCCGCGCCATTGGCTCGGTCTGGCTTCGTGTCTCCTGCCGCTGGCGCTCGCCGCCTGCGACCAGTCGGAGACCAATGCCGGCGCCGGAAAGGCCGCACCGCCCACCGTCACCGTGGCCTCGCCGGTGGTCAAGGACATCGTCGAGGACGACGAGTTCGTCGGCCGCTTCGAAGCGGTCGACAGCATCGATTTGCGCGCCAGGGTCAGCGGCTATCTCGACCACAAGCATTTCGTCGACGGTGCGCTCGTCGATGCCGACCAGCTTCTCTTCACCATCGACAAGCGCACCTTCGAGGCGCGGCTGCGCGAGGCCGAGGCGCAGGCGAAGGTCGCCGAATCGCAGCTCAAGTTCGCGAAGGAGCAGTTCGACCGGGCGACACGGCTGATCGAGAGCCGGACGATCGCCGAGAGCGTGCTCGACGAACGCCGCGAGGCGTTGATCTCCGGCCAGGCGACGGCGGAGGCGGCCCGCGCCGCCGCGGACGCGGCGCGCATCGATCTCGCCTTCACCGAGATCCGCTCGCCGATCGCCGGGCGCATCGGCCGCAACCTCCTGAGCATCGGCAACCTCGTCGAGGCCGACGAGACGGTGCTGACCACCATCGTCTCGATCGATCCGATCTACTTCTACTTCGACATCGACGAGCGCTACTTCCTGGCCTACCAGCGCGACGCGCGCGCCCGCGGCTCGGTGCTGCAGGAGGGCAGCGGCGGCCTGCCGATCACCATCACCCTGAGCGACGCCAAGCTCGGGCCGCAGGCGGGCAAGCTCGACTTCTCCGAGAACCGGCTCGACCCGCAGACGGGAACCATGCGGGTGCGCGCCTTGCTGCCGAACCCCGACGGCATCCTGCAGCCGGGCCTCTTCGGCCGCATCAACGTGCCGGGCTCGCTGCCCTACCGGGGTATCCTGATACCCGACGAGGCGATCGTCGCGGACCAGAACCGGCGGCTGGTGATGACTGTCGACGCCGACGGCAAGGTGACGCCGCGCGAGGTTCGCCCGGGGCCGCGCATCGACGGCTACCGGGTGATCCGCGACGGCCTCGACGGCAGCGAGACGCTGGTCATCGAGGGCCTGATGCGCGCCAATCCGGGCGCCACCGTGACGCCCGAGCGCGTCGAGCTGCCGCCGGTCAAGAGCTGAGCGGATGGGCCATTTCTTCGTCGACCGGCCGATCTTCGCGAGCGTCGTCTCGCTGCTTTTGACCATCCTCGGCGTGCTCGCCTATCTCGGGCTGCCGATCGAGCAATACCCGCAGATCGCCCCTCCCAGCATCGTCGTGAGCGCCAGCTATCCGGGTGCCGATGCGCAAACGGTGGCCGAGACGGTGGCGACGCCGATCGAGGAGGAGGTCAATGGCGTCGAGGGCATGCTCTACATGTCCTCCTATTCCACCGCCGACGGCACCATGTCGCTGAGCGTCACCTTCGCGCTCGGCACCGATCTCGATGCCGCGCAGGTGCTGGTGCAGAACCGCGTCGCCATTGCCGAATCGCGGCTGCCGGAGGAGGTGCGCCGCCTCGGCGTGACCACCACCAAGAGCTCGCCCGACCTGATGATGGTCGTGCACATGCTCTCGCCTGACAATCGATTCGATCAGCTCTACGTCTC
Source organism: uncultured Geminicoccaceae bacterium (assembly GCA_964402505.1). Taxonomy (GTDB): domain Bacteria; phylum Pseudomonadota; class Alphaproteobacteria; order Geminicoccales; family Geminicoccaceae; genus SLRI01. The sequence goes on along the minus strand of CAYOCP010000018.1, from coordinate 22,079 downwards.
GAACTACGCCCGCTCGCGCGTCCGCGACCGGCTGGTCAGGCTCGACGGCGTCGGCGATCTCATCATCTTCGGCGAGCGCGAGTTCGCCCTTCGGGTGTGGCTGGATCCGGGCCGCCTCGCCGTCTACGGCCTGACCGCTGGGGATGTGGTCGAGGCGCTGCGCCAGCAGAACGTTCAGGTGGCCGGCGGCGCTCTGGGCGCACCTCCCAACGACGCCAAAAGCGCGTTCGAGATCACGGTGACGACGCAGGGCCGGCTCGACGACGTGAAGGAGTTCGAGAACGTCATCGTGCGCGCCACCGAGGACGGGCGGATCGTGCGGGTGCGCAATATCGCCCGGGTCGAGATCGGGGCGCGCGAGTACGCCACCAACTCCTATCTGGACGGCAGCCCGGCCGTGGCGCTCGGCATCTTCCAGCGCCCGGGCTCGAACGCTCTGGCCTCGGCCGAGGAAATCCGTGCCACCATGGACCGGCTCGCCACCGAGTTTCCGCCCGGGCTCGAGTACCGGGTCGTCTACGATCCGACGGCGTTCATCGCGGAATCCATCGACGAGATCTACACGACCATCTTCGAGGCGGCGTTGCTCGTCATCGTCGTCATCGTGGTCTTCCTGCAGTCCTGGCGAACGGCGCTGATCCCGATCATCGCCATCCCGGTGTCGCTGATCGGCACGTTCACGCTGATGTCGGCCCTGGGCTTCACCATCAATCTCCTGACGCTGTTCGGCCTCGTGCTCGCCATCGGCATCGTGGTCGACGACGCCATCGTCGTGGTCGAGAACGTGGAGCGCAACATCCGCGAAGGGCTGAGCCCGCGCGAGGCGGCGCACCGGACCATGGACGAGGTCGCGGGTGCCATCGTCGCCACGACCCTGGTTCTGGTCGCCGTCTTCGTGCCTGCCGCCTTCGTGCCGGGCATCACCGGCCAGTTCTACCAGCAGTTCGCCGTCACCATCGCCGCGTCGACCGTCATCTCGGCCTTCAACTCGCTGAGCCTGTCACCGGCCCTGGCCGCCCTCCTCCTGCAGCCGAAGGAGGCGCACGGCGAGGGCGGTGGCTGGCGCCGGCCGCTCGCCGCCATGGCCGGCGGCTTCAACCGGGGCTTCGATCGCCTCGCCGCCGGCTACGGACGCATCGTGCAGGGTCTCGTGAGCACGGGGCTGGCCCTCTGCCTCATGCTCCTCGTCTTCGCCGGCCTGCTCCTCGGCGGCTGGCTGATGCTGCAGAAGGTGCCGTCGGGCTTCATCCCGGCCACCGACCAGGGCTACGCCCTCGTCGTCCTCCAGCTTCCCGAAGGTGCAGCGCTCGACCGCACCGACGCCGCCATTCTCGAGGCCTCGAGGATCGCCCGCGAGACGCCCGGAGTCGACCATGCGGTCGCGTTCGCCGGATTTTCGGGGGCCACCTTCACCAACGCATCGAACCAGGGGGTCCTCTTCGTCACGCTCGCCCCATTCGACGAACGGCTTGAGAGCGGCCAGACGCTCGATGCCATCATCGGCGATCTCTACGGCCGCATGCAGGCGATCCGCGAGGCCTTCGTCATCGCCATTCCGCCGCCTCCGATCCGCGGGGTCGGCAATGCCGGTGGCTTCAAGATGCAGCTCCAGGAGAAGGAGACGGGCGGCATCGACCGGGTGCTGGCGACCGCCCGGGATCTCGTCGACCACGCCGCCGCCGACCCCGAGCTCACCGGCGTGTTCACCACCTTCTCCGCCGACAGCCCGCAGATCTTCCTCGATATCGACCGGGTCCGGGCGCAGATCCTGAACGTGCCGATCGCCAATATCTTCGAGACGCTTTCGATCAACCTGGGGTCGCTCTACGTGAACGACTTCAACGCCTTCGGCCGGCTCTTCCAGGTCCGCGCCCAGGCCGACGACCGGTTCAGGATCGAGCGCGGCGACATCGCCCGCCTCTACGTGCGCTCGGCCAAGGGGGCTCTCGTCCCGCTCGGCACGCTGGTTGCCATCCGCGACACCGCCGGGCCGAATTTGGTGCAGCGCTACAACATGCTGGTCTCGGTGCCGGTCCAGGGGAGTGCCGCACCCGGCGTTTCGACCGGCGGGGCGCTCGACCGGATGGAGGCGCTCGCCGCCGAGGTCTCGCCGCCCGGCGTCGGCTTCGAGTGGACGGAGCTGGCGCTGCAGGAACGCTCGCAGGGCAAGAGCGCCCTCTACATCTTCGCCCTTTCGGTGCTGTTCGCCTTCCTCGTCCTGGCGGCCCAGTACGAAAGCTGGGTGCTGCCGCTCGCCATCATCCTGATCGTGCCCTTGAGCATCCTCGCAGCGCTCATCGGAGTCGACCTGCGAAGCATGGACAACAACATCCTGACCCAGGTCGGGCTCATCGTCCTCGTCGGCCTTGCCGCCAAGAACGCCATCCTCATCGTCGAGTTCGCGCGGCAGAACCAGGATCAGGGCCAGAAGCCGGTCGAGGCGGTGGTCGACGCCAGCCGCCTGCGTCTGCGGCCGATCCTGATGACCGCCTTCGCCTTCATCCTGGGCGTCGTGCCCCTGGCGCTCGCCACCGGTCCCGGCGCCGAAATGCGCCGGGCGCTCGGCACGGCCGTCTTCTCCGGCATGCTGGGGGTCACCTTCTTCGGCCTCTTCCTGACGCCCGTGCTCTACATCGCCCTGCGGCGGATCTTTCCGCATCCCGCGTCCCGAAAAGAAACGGCAAACCCGACACCGGGGCCGGCGCAGCCCGCCTGATCTCGCCGTCGAGGCTTGCGACCGTGCTCGCGCGGGACTACCGCAGGCGGCAAGACCCGGCACGGGCCGGGATCAGGAGGAGGCAGCGCCATGCCGGACTTTCCCGTCATCGACAGCCACGTCCATCTCTACGATGTCGAGAAGCTGTCCTATCCCTGGCTCGCGCAGGTGCCACGCATCAACCGGAGCCACGGGCTCGCCGATTTCGACGCCGCCCGCGGGCCGGTCGAGGTCGAGGCCCTGGTCTTCGCCGAGGTCTGGGTCGGGCCGGGACTCCATCTCGAGGAGGCCGCCTGGGTCCAGGGCCTCGCCGACCGGGACCGGCGGCTCGCCGGCATGATCGCGCACCTGCCCCTCGAGCGGGGGCCGGACGCCGTCCGCGCCGATCTCGAGAAGCTCCTGCAGCATTCGACCTTGCGCGGCATCCGCCGGCTGATCGAGATCGAGCTCGACCCGCGGTTCTGCCTCGAGCCCGGCTTCATCGCCGCACTGAAGCTCCTGCCGAAGCACGATCTCGTCTTCGACATCTGCGTCAAGCACTGGTGCCTGCCCTTCGCGGTCGAGCTGGCCCGACGCTGCCCGGAGGTCGGCTTCGTCCTCGATCATCTGGGCAAGCCAGGGATCAAGCACGGCATGTGGCAGCCCTGGGCCGATCTCATGGCCGAGCTCGGGCGCCTGCCCAACGTCGCCTGCAAGGTCTCGGGCGTGATCACCGAGGCCGATCACGCCAACTGGACGAGGGACCAGATTCTTCCCTATCTCCGCCATGCCATCGACTGCTTCGGCTTCGAGCGGCTGATGTACGGCAGCGACTGGACCGTCTCCGAGCTGACCCACCGCTATCCCGAGTGGGTGGCCATCGTCGACGAGGTGATGCGGGGCACGAGCGAGACGGAGCAGCGCCAGCTCTTTCGCGACACGGCGAAGCGGGTCTACCGGCTCGACGCCTGAGCCTTTTCGCGCCCGCAGAGGGTTGCCTCGACGGCGGGTCGGCGGCCATGTTGTCGCCGAATCCAACGAGGTCGAGGTGACAGAGTGGCGACGGGGTCGAGGATACCGGGCGCATGGCGGCGGATGGCGCGAACGCTCTTGCTGCTGCTGACGCTGGCAGTGGGCTGGAGCGCCGGTGCCCAAGCTGTGGATGATGTCGATCCGCTGGCGCCGCCCGACCTCTCGAGCCCGCAGGCAACGCTCGAGACCTTCATCGATGAGGTGGAGACTTCGATCGCGCGCTACTTCGACGGTGACGTCGCCGGCATGCGCCGGCACGCCGAGCGCGCCTTCGCCACGCTGGAGCCGCCATCGGGTGTCGCGGAAGCGAGCTTCGTCGAGATGGCCGACAGAACGCTGATGCTGCTCGAGGTGCTGGCCCGGGTCGACCTGCCGCCCTACTCCACGATTCCCGATGCCCAGGAGGTCAGGGAGGAAGAGCTCCGCAGCTGGACCATCCCGGGCACCGAGCTGCGTCTTGCCAGCCAGACCGACGAGAATGGCGTCGAGCAGGGCTTTCGGTTCACCGAGGACACGGTGCTCCGGATCCCGGAATTCTACGGACTCATCCAGGATCTGCCGGCGAAGGGCGAGCTCAGCCGCTATCAGGGCATTGTCGAGCGATTCCGGCGCGGTCCGGGTTTCGCGGCACCGGCGGTGCTGACCAGCTTCGTCCAGAGTCTGCCCCGCTCCTGGTTCAGCCTGGCGGGTCCGCTGCCCATGTGGAAATGGACAGCGCTGGCGGCGACGCTGCTGCTCGCCATCGCGGCCTACCTCCTCGCCTATCGGTTCGCCGCAACACTCCGCCGCCGGACGCCAATGGGCGAGCGCATCCGCTGGATCGGCCCGGCGCTCAGCGTGCTCGCGCTGGTCCTGGTTCTGGTCGTCCATTTCATCCTGCTCGAGGTCTTCCTGATCACCGGCGCACCCATGGCGGTGATCGGCGCGCTCCTGATCGTCATCGGCCATCTCGTGGCGGCCTGGCTGATCTTCCAGCTCTTGCGGATCGCCGCGGACATGGTCATCCGGCGGCGCGATCTCGCTGTCGCCAGCCTCGACACGCAGCTGGTGCGGCTGCTCTTCCACCTCGCGAGCGTGCTCCTCGGGCTCTACGTCCTGGTGCACATGGCGGAAGCCTTGGGCGTGCCGGTGACGCCGATGCTGGCGGGGCTCGGGGTCGGCGGCCTCGCCGTGGCGCTGGCCGTGCGGCCGACGCTCGAGAACGTCGTGGCCGGATTCGTGCTCTTCGCCGACAAGTCGGTCAAGGTCGGCGAGTTCTGCCAGTTCGGCGACAAGATGGGCACGGTGGAGGCGGTCGGCCTTCGCTCGGTCCGCATCCGTGGCATCGACCGGACGCTGATCTCCTTGCCGAACGCCGAGTTCTGCCAGATGGAGATCGTCAACTTCACCCGACGCGACAGCATCCTGCTGCAGAGCCGCCTCGGGCTGCGCTACGAGACCTCGGCCGACCAGCTCCGCCTCGTGCTGGTCCGGCTGCGCGAGCTCTTGATCCGCCATCCCAAGGTCGCCATCGAGCCCGCGCGCGTGCGCTTCGTCGGCTACGGCGCGTTCTCCCTCGACCTGGACATCTTCGCCTATGTCACGACCCGCGATTTCAGCGAGTTCCTGGCGGTCCAGGAGGACATCAACCTGCGCATCAAGGATATCGTCGAGACCATCGGCGCCGGCTTCGCCTTCCCGTCGCAGACCCTCTACCTCGAGCGGTCGGCCGGCGCCGACCCGAAGCAGGCGGAGAGCGCCGAGGCCATGGTCGAGCGCTGGCGCAAGGAGAAGCGTCTGCCCTTCCCCGATCACGACGAGCAGTTCCGCTACGAGCTCTCGAACACGCTCGACTACCCGCCCGAAGGCTCGCCCCATGCGAGATCCGCTGTCCCCGCGCCGACCTAGGGGCGCCCTCCTCAATCGACGTGGAAGACCTCCCCCATCGGCGCCCACCACTCGCCCTCGGCGCGGCTCTCGAGCGGGGCCTGCATGGGGCCGCAGAGCTTCCACCATTCCTGCGTCCTGGCGTCGGCGGCCATGGCCGCCATGTCGGCTTCGAAGTCGGTGCCGTGATATTCCCAGTAGGCGAAGAGCAGGTTTTCGGGCTCGCGCAGGAAGATCGTGTAGTTCCTGATGTTCGAGCGGGCGATCTGCGCCAGCACCTCGGGCCAGACCGCGGCGTGGAGGCGCTTGTACTCCGCCATGTGCTTGGGCTTGAGGCCGATGACGTGACCCGTCCGCCGCATGGTTCTCCCTCCCGGCTCAGGCCGCCTCGGCGGCATGGATGTGGGCCATGATCGCGGCGCTCATCCGGCCGTAATCGTGGTCGTTCGGGACCTCGCCCAGGATGCGGAAATCGCCCATCACGAGGATGCGGTCGGCGAGCGCCACCATCTCCGGCATGTCCGACGAGATGAGCAGGATCGCTTTCTTGGCCAGGGCCAGCTCCCAGAGCAGCTCGTGCAGGTCGGTCTTGGTCTTGATGTCGATGCCGACCGTCGGCTCGTCGACGATCAGGATGTCGCAGTCCGCGGCCAGCCACTTGGCGACGCTGACCTTCTGCTGATTGCCGCCCGAGAGATTGCCGACCTTCTGGCCCAGGGACGGGGTGCGGATGGCGAGCTTCTCGACGAACGGCCGGGCGGCGGCGCGGGCCCTGCCCTCGCCGAGCCAGCCGAGCCAGCCGGCGAGCCTTCGCCAGATGGTGATGGCGATGTTGCGGCCGACATCGTGGATCAGGATCAGCCCCTCGCCCTTGCGGTCCTCGCTGACATAGCCGATGCGGTAGCGCCGAAGGGCTGTCGTGGGATCCGGGATCGAGGCTTCCCGCCCCGCCACCTCGACCCTGCCCGCCGCCTTGCCGCCGATTCCGAGGAGCGCCTTGGCGAGCTCGCTCCGTCCGGCGCCGACGAGGCCGTAGAGGCCCAGGATCTCGCCCCGGCGGAGCTCGAGATCGATATCGGCGTGACCGAGCGTGGTCGTCACGTTGGCGAGCCTGAGGGCCACGTCGCGCGCATCGACCGGCTTCTCCCCGAGCCGGGCCGACCGCTCGTCGCGGCCGATCATGAAGCGCACCACGTCGCCACGGTCGATCTCGCCTATCGAGAGGCCGCTGCAGGCATTCCGGCCGTCGCGCAGCACCGTCACCCGGTCGCAGAGCTCGAACACCTCCTCGAGCTTGTGGCTGACGAAGACGATCGCCGCTCCCTGGTCGCGAAGCTGTCGAAGGAGGCCGAAAAGCACCTCGGTCTCGTGCGGCGTGATCGAGGCGGTGGGCTCGTCCATCAGGAGGATCCTCGACTCGAGCACCAGCGCCTTCGCGATCTCGACGAGCTGCATCTGCGCCACGCTCAGCGTGCGCACGGGCTGGTCGGGCCGGATGGCGAGGCCGAGCCGATCGATCCAGACCCGGGCGCGGGCGTTGACGGTGCGGTAGTCGACGAAGCCGAAGCGCTCCGGCAGCGCCTCCAGCATGATGTTCTCCGCCACGCTCATGCGCGGGATCAGGTTCCGCTCCTGATGCACGGCACCGATCCCGGCCTCGATGGCGGCCCGGGCACTGCGGAAACGGACCGGCTCGCCGAGGAGCCGGACCGTGCCGCCATCCGGCTCGTGCACGCCCGTCAGGATCTTGATCAGCGTCGACTTGCCGGCGCCGTTCTCGCCGAGGAGCGCGTGGATTTCGCCGGGGCGCAGCACGAAGTCGACGCCATCCAGCGCCCGGACGCCCGGAAAGCTCTTGGTCGCGGCCTCGACCGCGAGGACCGGTGCCGGTCCGTTCATGCCGGCTCCAGCCGCCGCTCGCGCCAGCGGTTGAGCCCGACCGCGACCAGGATCAGGCCGCCGAGGAAGAGCTGGACGAAGAAGGGATCGATGCCGAGCAGGACCAGCGCGTTGTTGATCAGCGTGACGATCACCACGCCGAGGCAGGTGCCGATGACGGAGACGTGGCCGCCGGCGAGCACGGCGCCACCGATCACCGGGGCGGCGAAGGAGAGGATCAGCCAGTCGTCGCCGATGGTCGGCTGGCCGAGCTGGAGGCGGGCCACGGCCAGCATCCCGGCCATGGCGGCGAGCACGGCGGAGATCATGTGGGTGATGACGACGATGCGCCCGACCCTGATGCCGGAAAGCTCGGCGGCGTGGCGGTTGGCGCCCAAGGCCAGCATCTGCCGGCCCAGGACCATGCGATTGAAGAGGAGCCAGATCAGAAGGATCGCCACCACCGGCACGATCAGCATGTGCGGCAGGCCCTCGAAGCGGGCATTGCCGAAGGCCTTGACCACCTCGGGCACCTCGTAGAACGGCTGCGCCTCGGTGATGCCGATATTGATGCCCTTGAAGATCGAGAGGGTGGCGAGGGTGATGACGAAGGCGCTGATGCCCGTCACATGCGTCATGACGCCATTCAGGAGCCCGCAAAGCGCGGCGATGGCGAGGCCGAGCAGGATCGCCAGCGGCACGGGCAAGCCCCAGACCTCCATGGATCCCGCGAAGGTGATGGCGACGAGGCCGCCGATGGCGCCGACCGAGAGGTTCATCTGGCCGATGGCGATGATCACCATCTGCGCCATGGCGACGAGCGCCCAGAGCGAGAAGCTGATGAGCAGGACGTAGAGATTGAAGGGCGAGAGGAAGGCCGGCTGGAACAGTGCCAAGAGGGCGCCGGCGACGAGCGCCAGGGCGAAGAGCCCGAACCAGTCGCTCCTCAGGATGTCCTTCAGCATGGGTGCAGCCGCATCAGGCAGCGCTCCGCCGCCGCTCGGCGAGCACGCTGCGCGCCCGGTCGAGGAGGACCGCGGCGAGCAGGATCAGGCCCAGGAACATCTGCACCCAGAACTCGCCGATCTGCATCTGCAGGAGCCCGTTGGTGATGATGGTCACCATGGCGGCACCGAGGATGGTGCCGAGGACCGAGACCACGCCGCCCGTCAGGAGCGTGCCGCCGAGCACCGGTGCGAGGAAGGCCGGCAGCAGCCAGCCCATGCCGATATGGCCGGCCATCGAGGGCAAGGCGGCACCGTTGCGGGCCGCCAGCATGAGACCGGCCAGGGCGGCGAGCGCGCCCGAGAGGGCGTGCGCCACGACGATGGTGCGATCGACCCTGATGCCCGAGATCTCGGCCGCCTTGGGGTTGGCGCCGGCCGCCAGGATCTCGCGGCCGAGGCTGGTGCGGTTGAAGAAGAGCCAGAGGCCGAGCGCCACGAGGAGGGCCAGGAGCAGCATGCCCGAGACGAAGCCGAGATAGCGGAGCTTGCCGAGATCGACGAAGGACCGGGGCAGCGCATTGAAGGCCTCGGCCCTGGTGGCGACGATCATGGCACCGAAAAAGAGGCTCATCGTCGCCAGGGTGACGATGAAGCTGTGCACCCGCATCCGCACGGTGAGCTGGCCGTTGATCCAGCCGAGAAAGGCGCCGAGCGCGATGGCCAGCGCCATGGACGGCAGAACCGGCACGCCCAGGACCTGCATCGCCCAGCCGCCCAGCATGACCGAGGCGACGCCGATCGAGCCGACCGCGAGGTTGAGCCCGCCGGTGACGAGCACGACCATCATCGAGAGGCCGATGACCATGTCGATGCCCATGACCCGGCTGAGGGCGAAGAGGTTGAAGGGCGAGGTGAAGCCCGGGTTGACCGTGGCGAAGACGGCGACGAGCACGAGGATCAGGAGGGCGAGCCCCGCCTCGTTGGAGGCGAGGAGCCCGAAGGCTCCCGGCCCGCCCCGCCGCGTCGCCAGCGTCGCCAAGGCTCAGTCGCAGCTCAAGAAGTCGTCCTTGAAGGTCGCCATGATGTCGTCCGTCACGGCGATCATCGCGGCCTGGTAGTCCTTCACCTGGCTCGCATCGACGAAGGCGGTGCCGCTGTCGATGAAGTGCGCGGTCTGCGCCGTCTGCTGCCAGGGCGCATCCTCCTTCATCGTGCAGCCCTGCCGGACCAGATCCATGGCGTACGAGCCGATATAGCCCTGGCCGTAGGGGTTCTGCAGCATGGTGCCGTCGACGAAGCCGTCCTCGATGGCCTTCAGCACCACCTCGTCGTGGTCGATGCCGACCATCTTGATCCGCTTGTCGCCGAGGTTGCGCAAGGAAGTGGCCGCCACCACCGACGGCACCCAGGCCGTGGTCACGATGCCGTCGACCTCCGCACCCCGTGCGGCGAGGAAGGCGTTGATCTTCTCGTCGGCCGGCTCGGGCGCGTCGATGTCGGCGATCACCTGGATGATCTCGACATCGCCTTCGGCCTCGGCCACGGCCCTCTCGACCGCCTCGATGCGGAGCTGCGTGTTGGGATCGACGAGAAAGCCGGTGAAGTGGGCGATCCGGCCCGACCCGCCCATCGCCTCGATCAGTTCCTTCGTGCCGAGATAGGCCGAGCGCGCCACGTCGGTGCCGAGGCAGAAGAGCGCGGCCGTGGGATCGACGGTGCAGCCGGCCAGGGCCGCCGAGGGAATGTCGAAGGCGGCCAGCTCCTCGAGGGTCGCGTTGGTGCCGTTGGCGTCGCCCGGGAAGACGAGGAACGCGTTGAAGCCCTGCGCCACCAGGCTCTCGATCATCTCGTTCTGCTTGGAGAGCTCCCACGCCGCCGGCACGCGGTACTCGGCCTCGATGCCGAAATCCTTCGAGGCCGCCGCCGCCGCATCCGCCCAGGCGGCGAAATAGGGGTGCGGGCCGCCCGGCACCAGCGCCACCTTGGTGTCGCTCGCCACGGCATTGCCGGCGATGCCGGCCGCCAGCCCCGCGAGCGCCAGCAGTCTCGTCATTCTCATCCCGTCTCTCCCTGCTCGATCCGACCCTTGCGCATCTATGGCGGAAGGTGAGCGCCGAGACAACGACCGAGCACGCCGGCCGCACGCTGCCGCGGGATCGAAGGGGCCCGCCGCGGGCCGCCCGGGCATGGAGGGGTTCTTGAATATCTTCCTAACACGTCTCGCCCCCCAAAGCAAGCGCCGCTCCGGTTCGTCCGGCACTTTGGCACCTCGGGTTCGCGCGTTGCGGGACGGCCCGCCTCGAGCGGCGAAATCTTCTTTCACGTCAATGAGTTGAAGGATACCGGGTTCGTTCGCAAAAGTTTGGGTTCGTTCGTCGAATCGCCGGATCCGCGCCACGAGTTTCCGGGTTCCTTCGTCGAGCGGCCGGGTTCCTTCGTCGTTCGATGTTGCAGAAGATGCAACATCGGGGCCCGGAGGTTGCATCTTCTGCAACGACCCGAGGGGTGCATGTTGCATCTTCTGCAACATCGGCCGCCTCCCTGTTGCATCTCATGCAACAACCCGAGCCGCATGTTGCAGGATATGCAACAGCGATCGGGGCGCCGGGACTGCCTTCTGGTGGCATCCCTGGTTCTCCAGGCACGGGCTTGCAAGCCTAAAGAGTCCTGACCCCATAAGCGCCCGCTGGGACACGACCTGCCTGAGCGTTTCCTGACACAGATGACCTATTGGCTTCAGGTTGAGGTCAGGAAGGCCGGCTTCACTCGGCTTGCCAAGGGACAGGCTGCATCGAACCTGCCGGATCGTGCGGCAGCCCGACGGCGCGGACGAAACCAATGGAGGACCAGCCGTGTCCCGATTCCTTTCGACATTCGTATCCGTCGCATCGCTGGCGACGCTGAGCTCGACTGCCGGGCTGGCCCAGCCGACGACGCAGCTTCTCGCCGACGGTTGCGCCGCCTGTCACGGCACGGACGGCAACAGCCCGGGAACGATCGATAAACTGGACGACATCGACCTCGAGGAATTTCTCGAGGAGATGGAGGAGTTCAAATACGAGGCCGGAAAGGGCCGGATCATGGGTCCGATCGCGCGCGGCTTGTCGGACGAGCAAATTCGCGCCCTCGCCAGGCATTTTCAGCAGTTCAGGAAATGAGGAAGACCGCCATGAAACATTCCCGCAGAACCTTCACCTCGACCTTGGCGGCCGGCACGCTCGGCGGCCTTGTTGCGCCGCGAACGCTTTTCGCGCAGCCGGCCGGCGCCGGCGGCCGTGTGGTCATCATCGGCGGCGGCTTTGCCGGGGCGACATGCGCCAAGTATCTCCGCCGCGCCGGCGCCGCGCTCGACATCACCCTGGTCGAGGCGAACGCGCAATATGTGACCTGCCCCTTCAGCAACACCGTGATCGCGGGGCTGAAACCGCTCTCGGCCCTGACAGCGGATTACGCACGCCTGCGCGATGCGCACGGAATCAACGTGGTGGCCGGCCGGGCCGTGGATGTCGATGCCGAGGCCGGCTCGGTCCGTCTCGCCAACGGCGAGACGCTGGCTTTCGACCGGCTGGTGGTGGCGCCCGGCATCGCCACGCGCTTCGACGCGATCGAGGGTTATGACGAGGCGGCGGCCGAGGCCATGCCGCATGCCTGGAAGGCCGGGCCGCAGACGCAGGCGCTGCGCGACCGGATCGCGGCGATGGAGGATGGCGGCACGGTGATCGTCGCGGTCCCGCCGGCGCCGTTCCGCTGCCCGCCGGGGCCTTACGAACGGGTCAGCCTGATCGCACACCACCTCAAGCAGAGCAGCCCCCGCTCGAAGATCCTCGTTCTCGATGCCAATGACAGCTTCGCCAAGCAGCCTCTCTTCGAGGAAGGCTGGGCCGCGCTCTATCCGCGCATGATCGAGCGCATCGGCGGTGACGGCGGCCGGGTGAGCGGTGTCGATGTCGCAGGCAGCGCGGTGGTTGCTGCCGATGGCACCCGCCATGCCGGCGATGTGATCAACCTCATTCCGCCCGAAAAGGCCGGCGCCATCGCCGAGGCCGCCGGGCTGAGCGACGCATCCGGCTGGTGCCCTGCCGACCCGGCATCCCTGGTCTCGCGGCAGCATGACAGGATCCACGTCATCGGCGACGCGGCATCGACGGGCCTGCCGAAATCGGCCACCGTCGCCAACAGCGAGGCCAAGGTCTGCGCCGCCGCCATCGCCTCGCTGCTCGCGGGCGAGGCGCCGGGCGATCCGGTCTATCTCAACGCCTGCTACAGCCTTCTGGCGCCGGACTACGCGATTTCCGTGGCCACGATGTACGGCGTCCGCGACGGCAAGGTCACACCGCTCGAGAACGCGAGCGCCACCAGCCCGCTCGGCGCCGGGCCGAAATACCACGCCAAGGAGGCGGAGGACGCCCAGGGCTGGTACGACAGCATCGTCGCCGATACCTTCGGATAGAAGCACCCGCAGAGCCCGGAATGGAAGGCCGGCTGAAGCGGCCGGCCTTCGCCGATTGGCGTGACCGGCCATGAGCCCGGCCACGACGCTTGCGTCCTCCGCATTGTCGATAACGGCGTCGGGAACGGCCGGCTACCCCTGACGCTGCGCGTTGCACCTGGTCCCGCAAAGGCCCGCGAGGATGTGATCTGCCGCCGCGATTGCGCTCGTGCCGATCGGCGACGCCCGTCATCGGCACCAAATGGTCGCCATGGAGCGGACCCGAAAATCCCGGCTCGCCGGCGTCCCCGTCAGACCGCCTTGGCGCTTATTTGTCCTGACCCCTTTAAACTGGCGGCGTGGATGGCCTGCCAGACGCGCTCCGACGTCAGCGGCATGTCGAGGTGGGTGATGCCCAAAGGGGCGAGCGCGTCGAGCACGGCGTGGACCACGGTGGCGAGGCCGGCGGTGATGCCGGCTTCGCCGCAGCCCTTGACGCCGAGGCGGTTGGTGGTGGCCGGGACGGCGTGAAAGGCGAGATCGAAGCTGGGCACGTCATCGGCGCGCGGCAGGGCGTAGTCCATGAGGCTGCCGGTGAGCAGCTGGCCCGACGGGTCGTGGACCACGTGCTCGCAGAGCGCCTGGCCGACCGCCTGGACCACGCCGCCGTGCACCTGGCCCTCGACCAGGAGCGGGTTGACCAGCGTGCCGAAATCGTCGACCGCGCTGTAGCGCAAGAGGGCTATGCGGCCGGTCAGGGGATCCACCTCGACCTCGGCGACGTGGCAGCCATTGGGGACGGTCGAGGGCGGGGTGTCGGCCACGAGATCGACGTCGAGAGCGCCTTCGGCCTTGCGCCCGAGCTCGGCCAGGGAGATCCGCCGGTCGGTGCCGGCGACCGAAAAGACCCCATCCTCGAAGAGGAGGTCGGTCTCGGCGACCTCCAGATGCTCCGAGGCCAGCTTGCGGCCCTTCTCGAGCACCCGGCCGGCCGCCTCGAGCACCGCCTCGCCGGTCGCCATGAGCGAGCGGGAGCCGCCCGTGCCGCCGCCGAAGAGCAGCTCGTCGCTGTCGCCCTGCAAGAGCTCGATCCGCTCGAACGGCAGGCCGAGCCGGGACGCCAGCACCTGCGCGAAGGCCGAGGCGTGGCCCTGGCCGTAGTCGAGCGTGCCACTGACGATGGTGACGCGCCCGTCGGCAGCGAAGCGGATGCCGCCCATCTCCCGGCCCTGCGGTGCCGTCACCTCGGCATAGGTGCAGGCGCCGAGACCGCGCCTGAGGCCCCTGGCCTCGCTGGCCCGCCGCCGCTCCGGAAATCCGGCCACGTCCGCCGCCTCGAGCCCCCGATCGAGCACGGCCGCGAAGTCGCCGCTGTCGCAGACGATGCCGGACGCCATGGTGAAGGGCATGGCCGATCGCGGCACGAGGTTCTGCCGGCGGAGCTCGAAGGGGTCGCGCCCCGTCTCCCTGGCTGCGGCCTCGACCAGCCGCTCCATCATGTAGACCGCTTCGGGCCGCCCGGCTCCCCGATAGGCGGTCATGGGCGTCGTGTTGGTCAGGACCAGCTTCGTTCGCACCGCCATGAGGGGGGTCTTGTAGAGGCTCGGCAGGTTCTTCTGGACGACCATGGTCGGAATGGCCGGGCCGAAGCCCGCCACATAGGCGCCGACACTGCCGAGCCCCTCGACCCGGACGGCGAGGAAGTTGCCCTCCTCGTCGAGCGCCAGCCCGGCGTCGAAGACGGAGCCGCGGCCGTGATAATCGGTGGTGAAGCTCTCGCTCCGGTCGTTCACCCATTTGATCGGCCGGCCGAGCTCGCGCGCCGCGTGCATGAGCGGCAGATGCTCCGGGAAGACCGAGGCCTTCATGCCGAACGAGCCGCCGATATCCTCGGCCAGCACGCGCACCTGCTCGACCGGCGCCTGGACGAGGCCGGCGAGCCCGGCGCGGAGCGCGAAAGCACCCTGGCAGCCGGTGCGCACCGTCCAGCGCCCGTCACGGTAGTCGATGACGGCGCCGCGCGGCTCGAGCGGCACGACCATCACGCGGTTGTTGGCGAGCCTGAGCCGGCTCACGTGCGCCGCCCCTTCGAACGCCGCCTCGACCGCCGCCCAGTCCCCGAAGGCGAAATCGCAGACGGTGTTGGACGGGGCTTGCGGGTGCAGCAGGGGGGCTTCGGGATCGCCTGCCCGCTCGAGCGCGACCACCGCGGGCAGGGGCGTGAAAGGTGCCTCGATCCGCTCGGCCGCGTCGCGCGCCGCCGCCATGCTCTCGGCGATCACCACGGCGTAAGGCTGGCCCACGTAGCGCACCCGGTCCCGCGCCAACGAGGGATGCGGCGGGACGATCATCGGGCTGCCGTCCGCGCTCCGGAGCGGCACGGCGCAGGGCAGGTCCGGATAGCCCCGTGCATCCAGCTCTTCCGCGGTCAGCACCATGACGACCCCGGGGGTGGCGCTGGCCGCCTCGACGTCGAGCCGTCCGAGCTCCGCGTGGCCGTGGCTCGAGCGAAGGAAGAGGGCCACGAGCGCGTCGGGAGGGGCGAGATCGTCGGTGTAGCGGCCCTCGCCGCGCAGCAGGCGGGGGTCCTCCTTGCGGGTCACCGACTGGCCGACCCCGACTTTCGGGACGAAGCCCCGCACGGAATCCCGTTCGTTCATGTCGTGTCTCCCTTCGTCCTCGCCCGACTACCTATACGCGAGGGCACATTCGGCCAACGCCTCAGGTGATCCGGTAGCCCAGGGCCCGCGGCAGCCAGAGGGCGAGCTCCGGAAAGCCGATGACCAGCGCCAGGGCCACGCCCATGGCGAGCAAGAGCCAGCCGATCCAGATGAACGTGCTCTCCATGGCGATGCCGGCGACGCGCGAGGTGACCATCAGGTTGACCGCCACGGGTGGCGTGACCTGTCCCATGGCGATGGTGATCGCCATGACCACCCCGAACCAGACGAAGGACCAGCCGAATTCCGTGGCGATCGGCACCAGAAGCGGCAGGGTGATGAGGTAGATGGAGATGCCGTCGAGCAGCATGCCCGCCAGGAGCAGCATCGCCATGACCAGGACCAGCACGATCTCCGGCCGGCCGCCCAGCGCCACGAGCGCTTCGGCGGCGTGGCGGAAGGCGCCGAGCGTCGCCCCGGCCCAGGCGAAGATGCCGGCGAAGGCGATGATCAGCATGAGCACGGCCGAGATTCGGGCGCTCTCGACCAGAACGCGGTAGACGTCTGGAAGGCCGAGGCTGCGATGCGCCAGGGTTCCGACGAGAAGGCCGTAGGCGACGGCGACCACCGCCGTCTCGGTCGGGGTGAAGAGGCCGCTGCGCAGGCCGCCCAGGATGATGACGGGGGCGAGGAGCCCCGGCGCCGCCCGCCAGAGGCTCGCCCAGAAGGGTGGCCGGCGATCGGGGTGCGCGTCGGTCCCGGCGCCGAAGTCGTGGCGCCGGCTGAGCAGCAGCGCCGGCAGGGCGATGGCGAGCCCGACCAGCAGGCCGGGCACCATGCCGGCGGCGAAGAGGGCGCGCAGATCCGTGCCGGGCACCAGGACCGCATAGACGATGAGCGCGATCGAGGGCGGGATCAGGATGGCGGTCGAGGCCCCCGAGGCGATGACGGCGGCCGAGAACGGCCGGGGGTAGCCCGCCTTCTTCATCGCCGGCACCATGACCGTCGCCACCGCCGCGGCATCGGCCGGCCCCGAGCCCGACATCCCGCCCATGATGAGGCAGACGATGATGGCGACCAGCGCCAGCCCGCCGCGCCTCGGGCCGATGCAGGCCTCGGCGAAGGTGACGAGCCTGGCCGCCACGCCCGAGCGCTCGAACACCATGCCGGTCAGGATGAAGAGCGGCACCGCGATCAGGGGATATTTGGCGACCGCGCTCCAGGTGTTGGTGCCGATCGTGCCGAGGGCGGCGGTGTCGAGGCCGATGAGGATGCCCACCACCCCGCCGCAGCCGAGGGCCACCGCGATGGGCGTGCCGATGGCGAGCAGCCCGAGGAAGACCAGGACCAGCGCCAAGTTAGCGTCGAGCACGCGGCCCTCGCCGAAGCTCCCGCCAGCCGCGCCCCGCCACGCGCAGGAGGATGGCGAGTGCCAGGATCGGCAGCCAGATCGAGTAGATCCAGCTCGGATGGCCGAGTCCCGGCGAGGTCTCGCCCCAATACCATTCGTCGAAGGCGACCTGGGCACCGAACCAGACCACGAGCGCGAAGAGCAGGGTGGTGACGACGAGGGTCAGAAGCTCGGCCGCCAAAGCGAGCCGCGGCGGCAGCCGCTCGAGCAGCCAGGCGATGCGGATGTGGTCGTTGGTGGCGAAGGCGGCCGAGGCGCCGACGAAGGTCATGAAGACGAGGAGAAAGACCGAGTATTCCTCGGTGAAGGCGAAGGAGACGCTGGTCAGGTAGCGGACCACCACGTTGGCGAGCGAGATCAGGCAGATGAGCGCCATCGCCAGCGCCGCCAGCGCCTCCTCGAGGCGGACCGGAACCCGCGGGCCCGAGCTCGCGCCATCGGGCTCCACCGGCACCGGCCGCTCCCCCTCCATCGGCTAGCGTTGCGCCACCGACTCCTCGGCCTGCTTCACGAGGTCGGCGCCGATGGTCTCGCGCCATTCGTCGTAGACCGGGCGGGTCCTGTCGATGAAGGCCTGTCGCTCCTCGTCGGTCAGGCGGACGACGGTGACGCCGTGGCTCTGGATCTCCTCGATCAGGCTCTGGTCCTCGTCGGTCAGCCCCTTGCGCGCCACCTCGATGCCAAAAGAGCCGGCATCGAGCGCCGCCTTGTGGACGATCTCCTGGTCCTCGGGCGTGAAGGAATCCCAGACCTCCTGGTTGACCGCGAAGATCAGGGGATCGGCGACGTAGTGCCAGAGCGTGATGTTGGTCTGGCCGAGCTCCCACATCTTCAGGACGTCGTAGATGGTGAGCGGGTTCTCCTGGCCGTCGACGGCACCGGTCGAGAGCGCCGGCTGGGCGTCGGCCCAGCTCATCTGCGTCGGGTTGGCGCCGAGGGCGGTGAAGATGTCGTTGTAGATGGGCGAGCCGACGACGCGCATCTTGAGCCCCGCCATGTCGTCCGGCGTGCGGATCGCCACCTTGGAGTTGGTGACCTCGCGAAAGCCGTTCTCGGCCCAGGCCAGCGGCACCACGCCGTTCTCGCGCAGGCGATCGAAGATCACCTCGCCCACGGGCCCCTGCGTCAGCGCGTCGAGGGCGGCGTAGTCGGGCATCAGGAACGGCATCGAGAAGATGTTCATCTCGACGATCTGCGGCGACCAGTTGATGGTCGAGCCGACCGCCATGTCGATCAGCCCGCGCCTCAAGGCCGGAAGCTCCCGGGTCTGCTCGCCCTGCACGAGCTGGGCACCCGGATAGATCACGAGCTTGATCCGCCCGTCCGTCCGCTCGTCCACGAGCTCCGCCCAGCGCTCGGCGGCGAGGCCCCAGGGAAAGGGTGCGGGCACCACGGTCGAGACGCGGTACTCGTCCTTGTAGTCCGCTGCCGCAAGCGGTCCAGCACTCCAGAGCGCCAGCAGACCGCCGATCATCAGCAGCCCCGTCTTCCGCATCGTCGTGATCCTCCCCGCTGTGACCCGGCACTTCCTGCCACGAAAGCACGGTCGGCGCCAAGCCTCCTGCCCGGCTCAGCCCGTCCGCCGCGCCGCCTCTCGCGCCGCCGCCTGCTGGCGCCTGGCGTTGCGGTGCAGCGTGTAGCTGGCCGAGCCCACCACGAGGAGGGCACCGAGCACCGTGCTCGAGGAGGGCACCTCGCCGTAGAGCCAGTAGCCGACGAGACCCATCAGGAGGAGGCGCAGATAGCCCAGAGGGGCGAGCGCGGAGGCTTCTCCCATGCGCAGCGCCGTCGTGAAGAGGAGCTGGCCCACCACCATGACGCCCGCCATGGCGAGGATGAGCTGGAACGCCCCCGGGCTGATCGGCCGCCACGACCACCAGGCGAGGGGCGCGGTGAGCAGGAGCACCACCATGCCCTGGTAGAAGAGCACGGTGACGGTGGTGTCGAGGGCGGAGCCGAGCCTGAGCGAGATGACGGCGAAGGCGCTGAAGACCGCACCCACCAGCGCCACCAGCGCGTAGGTCTCGATGCTGCCCGAGAAGGGCTGCAGCATGACGACGACGCCGAGAAAGCCCAGGGCCGTCGCCGACCAGCGCCGCCAGCCCACGGTCTCGCCGAGGAGGAGGGCGGCGAGTGCGGTGACGAAGAGGGCCTCGGTCATCTGGATGGCGGTGACGTCGGCCAGGGGCACGTAGACGAGGGCGGTGAGCCCGCAGAGCATGGAGCCGACGGCGGTGACGCCGCGCAGCGCATGCAGGCGAAAGCCCATGGGGCGGCTGATCTGCCGCCGGTGCATCCAGAAGAGCGGCGCCATCAGGAGCATGGTGAGCACCTGGCGCAGGAAGACGATGACGATGATCGGCAATTCCTCGGCCGCGCTGCGCACGAAGACCGCCATGATGGTGAAGGTCGCGTAGGCGAGGACGACGAGGAGCGACGCCCGAAGATCGCGCGGCAGCCGGCGGGCAGCCCCGCCGACCCGCCTGAGCAGCGTGGACGGCATCCGGATCAACTCGGCACCCAAGCCTGACGAGAACGGGAAGCAACCGGGAGTTTAGAAGCGGAATCGCCATTCGGCCAGTCCGGTTTTCGAGGCCGCTCCGCCGCCGTTCCCGGCGTGTTGACCCCGGCCGTGCCGGCGCTACCATGAACGCGCCATGGAGTGGAGGGAGGTCGGCATGCAGGGCCTGAGCGAGAGCGATATCGGCTTCTATCGCGAGAACGGCTATCTGATGATCGAGAACGCCGTCACGCCGGAGGATCTGGCCGAGCTTCGGGCCGTCGCCCACGACTTCATCGAGCGCTCGCGCGAGGTCGGCCAGAGCGACGAGGTCTACGACCTCGACGAGGGCCACTCGGCGCAAAGCCCGCGGCTGACGCGGATCAAGCTGCCGCACAAGCAGCACCCCATCTTCGATCGCACGCTCCGCTCCGAGCGGATGAAGGGCTATTTCAAGGCATTGCTCGGCCCGAACGTCGTCCTGCAGACCTCCAAGCTCAACACCAAGGCGCCGGGCGGCGGGGCGGCCGTCGAGTGGCACCAGGACTGGGCCTTCTACCCGCACACCAACGACGACATGCTGGCCTTCGGCCTGATGCTGGAGGACGTGGACGAGGCCAATGGCCCGCTCATGGTGATCCCGGGCTCGCACAAGGGTCCGCTCCTGAGCCATCACAACAGGGGCGTCTTCGCCGGGGCCGTCGATCCGGCCGATCCGGACTTCCACTTCGACCAGGCGGTGACGCTGACGGGCAGGGCCGGGTCGATGACCGTCCACCACGCCCGCACGCTGCACGGCTCCGCTCCCAACCGGAGCGATCGGGCGAGGCTGATCCTCTTCTACGAGGCGGCTTCCGCCGATGCCTGGCCGCTGCTCGGCGCCGGCTCCTACATCCACCGCCTGCCGCAGCGCGAGATGTGGGCGGATCTGCTCGAGCGCATGGTCTGCGGCGAGCCCGTGCTCGAGCCGCGGATCGAGAAGGTGCCGGTCCGCCTGCCGCTGCCGCCGGCTCCGGACGCGACCTCGATCTTCAAGACGCAGAGGTCCGGCGGCGCGAGGAGCGCCTTCGCCGCGGCCTGAGAAGGCCGAGGGCGGCGATCCGGGTCGCCACGGAATCGCATTCCTCTAGACTGCTCCCCAGCGAGGCCGTGCCGCAGGGAGCCCTTCATGATCGAGACCGACGCAGCGCCTGGATCCGACGAGGACGTGCTCGACGAGGCGCTGGAGCGCGGCGACGGGCCGGCGCTCGAAGCGCTGCTCGCCGGGCAGCCGCCGAGCGAGGCATTGCGCCTCGCCCTCGAGCTCTCCACCGAGGAGCGCAGCCGGCTCCTCGCCATGGTCGGCACGGAGGCGGCCGCACGGCTGGTCGAGGAGGCGCCGGCGGAGCTCGCCGCCGAGATCGTCAGCGAGCTCGATCCCGGCGTCGCCGCGCGGATCCTCGAGGAGCTCGACAGCGACGACCGGGTCGACCTGATCGACGAGCTCGAGATCGGCGAGGCGGAGGCCATTCTCGAGCGGATGGACCCGGAGGACGCGGCCGACGTCCGCCGCCTGATCCAGTACGACAGCGACACGGCCGGCGGCCTCATGCTGGCGGAGACCTTCGCGTTTCGGGGTGACGAGACGGTGGGGGCGGTGCTGCGCGGCCTCACCGCCGACGAGGACGATTTCGAGCGCTATCGGGGGCAGCACCCCTACGTCGTCGACGCCAGGGGGCGCCTTTTGGGGGTCCTCTCGCTGCGCACCCTGCTCACCATCCGGCGCAGCACGCCGCTTCGCGACGTGATGGCCGAGGCGCTCGCGGTGCCGCCGACGGCGACGCTCGAGGCCCTCGAGAACCTTTTCGACGAGCACCCTTTTCTCGGCATTCCCGTGGTCGATGCCAAGGGGGTGCTGATCGGCGTCGTCTCGCGCACCGCCGTCGCCGAGGCCATCCAGGAGCGCACCGAATCCGACAGCCTGAAGCTGCAGGGGGTGATCGGCGACGAGCTGCGCTCGATGCCGACCTTCCTGCGCGCCCGGCGCCGCCTCGCCTGGCTCAGCGCCAATATCGTCCTCAACATCGTCGCCGCGAGCGTCATCTCGGCCTACGAGGAGACCCTGGACGCGGTGATCGCCATCGCCGTCTTCCTGCCCATGGTCTCGGATATGAGCGGCTGCTCGGGCAACCAGGCGGTGGCCGTCTCGCTGCGCGAGCTGGCCCTGGGCCTCGCCCGGCCGGCCGACACGGCGCGCGTCTGGCTCAAGGAGATCTCGGTCGGGGTCATGAACGGCCTCGTCCTGGGCCTTCTGATCGGCGTGGTCGCCTGGCTCTGGAAGGGCAGCCCCTGGCTCGGCATGGTCATCGGCACGGCACTCGCCATCAACACCATGATCGCCGTCTCGATCGGCGGCGTCGTGCCGCTCGTGCTCAAGCGCTTCGGCACCGATCCCGCCGTCGCCTCCGGCCCCTTGCTCACCACGGTCACCGACATGGCCGGCTTCTTCCTCGTGCTCAGCCTGGCGACGCAGATGATGCCGCTTCTGGTGCCCTGAGCGGCAAACGCGAGATGGCTGACGCGTCCCTTGGCAGCATTAAAGGGGTCAGGACTCTTTTAGGTTCCTTAAAAGAGTCCTGACCCCATACGCGCTAAGATAATGCTTGCGCTGTGACGATTGGC
>CAYOCP010000017.1:30479-97408 GCA_964402505.1 uncultured Geminicoccaceae bacterium | reverse complement strand
AGCTCAGCACACTACCCTTCCGATTATCTTAGCGCGTATGGGGTCAGGACTCTTTAAAGGGTGGAATGTGGCGGCGGGTCACTTAAAGAGTCCTGACCCCTTTTTGCTCGCCGATCCCGGAGGTGGACCGGGCAAGGGTCGTGACCTAGCTTCTCATGGAGCCTGGGAAACCACCTCGAGGAGGAAAGGTCATGACGCCGAAACTGCTGCTGGTCCCTGCCTGCCTGCTGGCACTGACGACGGCCGTTCAGGCCGAGCCCTTGCGGCTCGATGCGCGCGAGCTCGACCGGGTGACGGCGGGCGTCCTGCTCCTCGGGGACATCGTCAATCTCGGCGAGAACGGCAATTTCGGCCTTCTCAACACCGGCTCCAACAATGTCGGCATCCTGAACGGCGGCGACGGCAATACCGGCATACTGAACGGACGGGACAATACGGGCGACGGGGCCGGCACGGGCAATGTCGGCATCCTGACCGGCAACGGCAATGAAGGCGAGAACAGCGGCCGCGACAATGTCGGCATCCTGGTCGGCAACGGCAACGCCGGCGATTTCAGCGGCCGCGAGACCACGGGCCTTCTGAGCGCCAATGACAATTCGGGCAATGCCAGCGGCCGCGAGAACGCCGGCATTTTCGTCGGCAACGGCAATGCCGGCAACGGCAGCGGCCGGGTCAACCTCGGCATCCTGGTCGGCAATGCCAATGCCGGCGGCGGCAGCGGTCGGGAGGACGTCGGCGTCCTGGTCGGCAACGGCAACACCGCGGGCGGTGCCGGCCGCGAGCTGATCGGCATTCTGCTCGGCAACTACAACTGAGGCCGGCGCCGTCGAACGAGGCCGAGGCGGGCGCGCGCCCGCCCGGGATCGGGGGGGAGGACGGCGGCCAGGAGATTTTTCGTGTAGGGGTGCTGGGGCGCGCTCAGGATCTTGTCGCTTCTGCCCTCCTCCACCACCTTGCCGGCCTGCATGACGGCGATGCGGTCGGCGAGGTGGGCGACCACGGCGAGATCGTGGCTGATGAGGAGAAGCGCCAGGCCGTGGCGGGCCTGGAGCGCGTCCAGGAGATTGAGCACCTGGGCCTGGACCGAGACGTCCAGGGCGGAGACGGGCTCGTCGGCGACGAGGAGGGCAGGCCGCGTGATGAGGGCGCGGGCGATGGCGATGCGCTGGCGCTGACCGCCCGAGAACTCGTGCGGGTAGCGGTCGAGCGCCTCGCGGCCGATGCCGACCTCGGCCAGGGCCTCGATCACCCTTGCCGCCGCCTCCGCCCGTCCGAGCCGCAGCAGGGCCAGAGGCTCAGCCACGATGCGCGCCACGGTCTGACGCGGGTCGAGCGAGTCGAAAGGGTCCTGGAACACCATCTGCGCATTGCGCCCGAGCCGCCGTCGGCGGGCCCGTGCTGCCCCTCCGGGGTTCTGGCCTTGCAGCCGCACCATGCCGCCGTCGGGCCGCTCGAGGCCCACGGCGAGGCGGCCGAGCGTCGACTTGCCCGAGCCCGACTCGCCGACGATGCCGAGCGTCTCGCCGGCACCGAGGCCGAGGGTGACGCCGTCGAGCGCGACGCGGCGGGGGGCCGGCTCGAGGAGGCGGCGCCGGGGCAGGCGGTAGAGCCTGCGCACCTCGACCAGCTCGAGCAGGGGCTGAAGTGCCGGATCAGCCATCGCCGGAGCCCTGTCCAAAGGGATGGAAGCAGGCCGCCCGATGCGTCGGCGTCGCCAGCGGCGCGAGCTCGGGACGTCGCGCCCGACAGATGGCGTCGGCGCGGCCGCAGCGCGGGGCGAAGCTGCAGGCATCACACCGCTCGCCGGGCTCCGGAACCTGCCCCGGAATGGCGACGAGCCGCTGCCGCTCGCCGCCGCCTGTTTCCGGCATCTTCGGCAGCGCCTGGAAGAGACCCCGCAGATAGGGGTGGGCGAGGGTCTGGAAAACCCTGTCCACCGGTCCGGTCTCGACGATCCGCCCGGCATACATGACGTGCACCCGCTCGGCGATCGCCGCCGTGACGCCGAGATCATGGGTGATGAGGAGGAGCCCCATGCCGGACTCGTCGGCGATCTCCGCGATCAGCTTCAGGATGCTCGCCTGGACGGTCACGTCGAGGGCCGTCGTCGGCTCGTCGGCGATCAAGAGCCGCGGGCGGCGGGCGAGGACCATGGCGATCATCACCCGCTGGCGCTGTCCGCCCGAGAGTTGGTGCGGGTAGAGGCCGGGCGGAAAGGTCCCTGGATCGAGCCCGACCCGTCGCATGGCATCGAGCGTGCGCGCCCGCACCTCCCTCGCGTCGAGCCGGCCGTCGAGGCGCAGGCCCTCGGCGATCTGCCAGCCGATCGTGCGGACCGGGTTGAGCGCTGTCATTGGCTCCTGGAAGATCATGCCGATCTCGGAACCGCGCAGCCGACCGAGCGCCGGCTCGTCCAGCCGAAGGAGATCTCGTCCTGCGAACACGAGGCGGCCACCGAGCCGGGCGCTCGGCGGCAGGAGCCCGAGGATCGAGAGTGCGGTCAGGGACTTGCCGCAGCCGCTCTCGCCGACGATGCCGTGCCAGTCGCCCTCGCCGAGGCGCAGGTCGACACCATCCAGAAGACGGAGCGTGCCGCGCGCGGTCGACAGGTCGAGCGTCAGTCCCTCGATCTCGAGCAACGCGGCGCCTACCGTAGCCGTCTGAGCCTGGGGTCGAGGAGGTCGCGCAAGCCGTCGCCGAGGAGGTTGAGGCCGAGCACCGAGATGGCGATGCAAAGGCCCGGCAGGATGGCGAGCCTGGGGGCCAGGAAGAGGAAGGTCTGCGCCTCGTTCAGCATCCGGCCCCACGAGGGATCGGGCGGCTGGGCGCCGAAGCCGAGATAGGAGAGCCCTGCTTCGGCGAGGATGGCGAGCGCGAACTGCACGGTGAGCTGGACGATGACGAGGCTCGAGAGGTTCGGGATGATGTGGGCCGTGGCGATGGCGAGCTCGCCGCGGCCGGCGAGGCGGGCGGCGGCGACGAAGTCGCGGCGCCAGAGGCCGAGTGCGGCACCGCGGGTCAGCCGGGCGAAGACCGGCACGTTGAAGATGCCGATGGCGATGATCGCATTGAGCGCCCCCGGTCCCCAGAGGGCGGTGATCATGACGGCGGTCAGAAGTGCCGGGAAGGCGAAGGCGAAATCGGAGAGGCGCATGACCACCTCGTCCAGCCAGCCGCCCGCGGCGCTCGCGAGGGCGCCGAGCGGCACGCCGAGGCCGACGCCGATCACCATCGCCACGATCGCGACGAGGATCGAGTTCCGCGCCCCGGCGAGGAGCAGGGTGAGGACGTCCCGGCCGTAGGGGTCGGTGCCGAGCCAGTGCGCAGGCGAGGGGCCGGCGAGCCGGTTGGCGACGTCGATGGCGCCGATCGGATAGGGGGTCCAGACGAGCGACAGCAGGGCTGCGGCGAGGAGCAGGAGCGAGAGGGCGCCGCCGATCCAGATCTGGTGAGGCCTGGCCATGGTCGCGAACGTCCCTAGCCCGCCCTGAGCCTCGGGTCGATCAGGAAATAGAGGAGGTCGACCACGAAGTTGACGAGGATCACGGTCGCCGCCAGCACGACCACGAGGTCGCGGACGACAATGAGGTCGCGCTGGGCGATCGCCTGGAAGGTCAGGCGGCCGATGCCGGGCAGGTAGAAGACGTTCTCGATGATGATCGTGCCGGCCAGAAGGAAGGAGAACTGCAGGCCCATGATCGTGACGACCGGAATGAGCGCGTTCGGCACGGCGTGCCGCCAGATCGCCTGGCCGGGAGTCAGGCCCTTGGCCCTGGCCGTTCGGACATAATCCTCGCCCAGAGCCTCGAGCACGGCGGAGCGGGTCAGACGTGCCAGGATCGCCGCCTGCGGCAGAGCCAGGGCCAGGGCCGGCATCAGGAGTGCCAGGAGGGCGGGGCCGAGGCCCGCCTTCCAGCCGGGGAAGCCGCCCGCCGGCAGCCAGCCGAGTCCCACGGCGAAGAGCAGGATGAGCAGGATGGCGAACCAGAAGTTGGGAATGGCTACGCCGAGCTGCGTCACACCCATGAGCAACGTGTCGGCGAGCCGGCCGCGGCGGCTCGCGGCGTGCACGCCGACCGGCAGGGCGATCAGCGTCGAGAGCAGGATCGAGATGGTGGCGAGGGGCACGCTCACGACAGCGCGCTCGGCGATCAGCTCCGCCACCGGCACGCCGTAGGTGTAGCTATCACCGAGCTCGCCCCGCACGAGCCCGCCGAGCCAGGAGAGATAGCGCTCCATGACCGGTTGATCGAGCCCGAGCTGGGCGCGAAGGGCGATGAGCGTGTCCTCCCGCGCACCGGTGCCGAGGATCACGAGAGCCGGGTCGCCCGGCAGCAGCTCGAGGACGACGAACACCACGACGGTCGCGGCGAGCAGCGTCAGGAGCAGCGTCAGGATGCGGCGCAGGGCCCAAAGCGCCACCCGCGTCTCCGATTTGTGGCGATCATGTCGAGGGAGCCTCGTCCACGGCCAGCAGCCGACGGGCGGCGAGCTCGTTCCCGGCAAAGCCCCGGATCTCCAGACTCTGGGCCGGCCATCCTCCCGGCACGGCGGCGTCGGCGGGAGTGCCGTCGGCGATGTCGAGCGAGGCGAGCGGGCGGCCGCCGACATAGATGTCGATGCGATCGAGGCCGGTCGCGGTGACGGAGACGGAGCGCCGGTCGCCGGTGCGCTTGCATTCCGCCTCGAGCCAGCGCCTCGGGCGTTCGCGGATCAGGGCCATGGCGGCGGCCTTGAGGTCGACATTGTCTTGGAGCAGATCCGCCTCGGTGATCGCATGGAAATGGTCGGCACGGATTCCCAGCTCCTCGATGGGCAGACCCTCCCTGGCGCCGGTGCGGGTGCAGCGTCGGGCGGCGACGCGCAGCTTCGCACCGCCCGGCAGCGGCTTGATGGCCGGCATGTCGGGCAGGAGGGTGACGATATGATCGTGCGGCCAGACATTGGCGCCGCCGCCGCCGGTCTGGCGGTCCGTGCCGAGCACCGGGCCGATCTCGTTATCCTGGAACCCGGCGGCGAAGATGTCGCCGGCGCTGTAGGTGATCGCGTCGACGATGAGCACGACCGGGCCGAAATAGGTCTGGCCGAAGGCGTTGGCTTCCGCCGCGGTGGTCAGGGGCGCGCCGCCGGAGTAGAGGGCGCCGGTCTCGCGCGCGACCTCGATGCCGGCGCCCCACTGGCTCTTGATCATCAGCCGCTCGAAGAAAGCTGCGGGCCCCACCTCGCCGGGAGGTGGCGGCTGGCTGATCCGGGCAACGGTCTCGGTGCCGAGGAGCTGGAAGGGCAGGGGTCTGATGTCGCGAAACGTCAGGAACTGCAGGATGCTCTCGGCACACCGGACGACGCCGCCGGGATTGCCCCTGATGTCGATAACGAGGCCGGGCCGCGGCAGGAGCGCCAGAAGACGCCTGAACTCGGCCACGAACTCCGCCACGTTCTCGTGCTCGAAGGCGCGAAGGCGAAGATAGCCATACGATTCGCCGCTTCTGGGATCGAGCAGCCACTCGGCGGTCATCAAGTGCGGCAGGGTCGAGGCGAGCTCCGGGGGCGCGCGCCGCGCCGCAGGCGCGGTGTCACCCCGGCCCGTGAACAGGTGGCGCCGGGTCTGCTGCTCGACCTGGGTGCGCACGTTCATGGCATGATCGAGCTGGAGCGAGAGGGGCGGTCCTTCCGGCCTTCCCCTCGTATCCTCCTCGAACAGCCAGACCGTCTGGATGGCGAAGCGCAGGCTCGGATCGTTCAGCTCGAGCATCGACCAGGGCAGGCGGATCTCGGCCTCGCCGGCCGCGTGCCGGTAGCCCAGGATCACCCAGTCCTCCTCCGGCACGAGGCAGGCGCCGAGCCACCGCACCGTCATGAAGAGGCTGCCGAGTGCCGTCCTGGAATCGGGATTGGAGCCTTCCTCGCGCTCGGCATTGCGCGCGATCGCCCGGCCAATGGGGGCACCGTGCCAATGGGTGATCTCGACGCCGGGCTTGAAGGTCGGATGGTCGAAGCCGTTGAGCACGCGGGTCACGAGGTAGCGGGTCCGGCCGTCCGCGCCGACGCAGGACTCGAGGAGGAAGGGCAGGAACGCGGTCTGGTGGGCGAAGGGCGGTGGCGCCGTGTAGGCGGTGTGGATGTCGCGCAGGCTCTTGAAGATGCGCAGCATCTCGTTGTGGAAGCGGAGGTCGTCGAGCCCTGCCGCCTCGTCGCGCAGCACGCGGAGCGCCTGGGCCGGATCGATGGCATGCCGCACCCTCTTCATCTGCAGGTGCGTGTAGAGCTGCTCGATGACGATCAGCGCCTGGTCGACGATGAGGACGCGATCCTCGGCGGAGAGATCGTTCTTCATCGTGGCGAGATCGGCAATAGGACGCACCTTGCCGAGCTTCGCGAATGCCGCCCCGAGCGTCCTCGCGGTGCGCGGATCGGTGCCGGCGAAGGCTGGGGCGGTCATGCCGCCCGCCGCCCGCCCGAGCGCTTCGGATAGGCGATGCAGTCGAGCGCCTCGAGGCTCCAGGCGAGCATCTGGGCGGTGTGCGTGGCACTGGTGCTGATCAGTGACGCGAGCTCGCCCGTCATGGGCAAACGGTCGATGAGGCGATGGAGGTCGTCCCGATGATGGGGATCGAGCCGGCCATGCATGCGGTAGGTGCGAAAGGCCGCGACGGGCAGCCCGGCTCGCGCCTGCAGCCGGTCGATATGCGCCTGGTTCGGCGGGTTGCCCTCGAGAATGGCGATGTAGCCGAGCAGGGCCGCCGGGTGATGGTGGTGAATCCAGTAATATTGCGAGCCCACCATGGCGGCGACCGGGGGCGGCGGCATCTGCGCCAGGACCGCCTCGCCGTCGAACCCGGCGGAAACCAGATCCTCGAGCGTCCAGACGTCGTGATGTCGCTCCTCGTCGATGTGATGGGCGAAATAGGCGGCGAGCGCCTCGGCGGAGGGGTCTTTCCCGAGGCGGGCCCTTGCGGTGTCCCGCGCCGCCTCCATGAGCGGAACGCTCGCCCGCATGATCTGGTGAAGGAGGACGAGGAAGCGGGGAAAGCGGTCATCGAGCTCGGGGTGCGCCCAGAGATTGTCGAGCGCGCAGCCGAGGCTGCCGCAGGTGAGCTCGATCTTGGCGAGAAGCACGTCGCTGTTGCTCGGGCGATTCCCGTCCATGCCGCCTTCTCCTTCGAGTGGGGCGCTGCGATCCGGTCGAATCAGAGCACGCCCGGCCGCGGCGCGCAACACGTCTGCGCACACGTCACTAGCAACTTCAGCGCAATCAATCATGGTGTCGACAGACGTTCTGGTGTATTCAGCATCACGCTCGCAACCGCGGTGACTTGCAGCGTCGCAGTGGTCACGCAATCGTGATCCGCTTTCATGGCCGCCGGGGGCCGCGAAGCGTTAGCATAACCAAGAAGGAAACGCGATCAGATGGCGACGAAATCCAATCTCGACCAACTGGTGGAAGCGGGTGTGCTCGATCCGAGCAACATGAGCGACGAGGCCAAGAAGGTTGTCAACGACCAGATGAGCGCCGAGGAGGTGAAGCACCTGATCACCGCTCACAAACGCTTCCCGAACAACCCGCCCTACAAGCCGGCCGCTTCCGGCGCGGGATTCTGACCCGGCTTTCTTGCGGTCCACGCCGGGGACGCGCAAGCGGGATGGCCTGACCCCCCGGATCGAGGCGCCGGCCCGGACGGAGGAGCGGCTGCGGTCGCTGATGGCTGCCGTGCCGGTTACGCGGCTCGCCGACCTCACGCCGCTCGATCGGCTGGGCCTGCCGGTCTGGTCGGCGGCGACGCCCCTGGCGCGCGATCTCACGACCCACATGGGCAAGGGGATCGATGCGGTCGCGGCCAGGGTCAGCGCGCTCATGGAAGCGGTCGAGCGGGTCTCGGCCGAGCGCACGGCAGCACCCCTGCATCGGGCGAGCCGGCGGGAGCTCGATCGCTCGGGTGTGGCGACGCTCGATCCCGAACTCTGCGACCTGCCGCCCGACACGACCTTCGCGCCCGATGCGACCTTTTCCTGGATCGAGGGCGAGTGCCTGGGCAGCGGCGAGACGGTCCTCCTGCCGCTCGATCTGGCATTGACCCCGCCCGGTGAAGGCATCCTTCGGCACGTCGACACCAACGGGCTCGCCGCGGGCAACAGTCGGCTCGAGGCCATCGTGCACGCGTTGGCCGAGGTGATCGAGCGCGACGCGCTGAGCCAGGAGCTGTTCGCCGAGCTCTGTCTCGATGCCGACGATCTGCCGCCGCAACGGCTGCGCATCGATCCTCGGACCCTGCCGACGCCGGCGGGGGCAATCGTCGAGCGCGTGCTCGCCGCCGGAATCGACGTGGTCGTGGACTGGCTGGTGAGCGATATCGCCGTTCCGACCTTTCGTGCCCTGATGATCGATCACGCCTTTCCGACACAAAAGGGGCCCGTCCCGCACGCGTTTTCTGGCCATGGCACGGCGCCGGATGCCGGCCTCGCCGTCGTGAGGGCGCTCACCGAGGCGGTGCAGTCGCGCCTCGCGGTCATCCAGGGGGCGAGGGACGCCTTCAACGTGGCACCGGGGACGGAAGGTGCGGCGCGGCCATTCGCCTGGCTTCGGGACTTCACGGCGCAGCCGCTCCTGCCGTTCGACGCCGTGCCGTCGTCGCCGTCGTCCGATCTCGGGGCCGACCGCGACCTTCTGCTCGCCCGCCTCGGCGGCGCCGGGCTCGAGCGCGTCATCGTGGTCGATCTCGAGCGCCCCGACCTCGGCATTCCGGTGGTCCGCGTGCGGGTGCCGGGGCTCGCCTGCTTCGCCGTCAATCAGCGTCGGGTGGGCTGGCGCTGCATGCGGCACCTTCTGTAGATCGGCCATGCAGCGCATCGCCCCCGCGGTCGTCTATCTCGGTCCGACCCTGCCGCGCGAGACGGTGGCGGCAGAACTGCCGGGCACCGACATCCGCCCGCCGGTGCGGCGGGGCGACCTCTATCGCGACCGGATGCTGCGCTACTCGCTCTTCATCCTCATCGACGGCGCCTTCTTCCAAAACGAGGCGCTTTCCTTGCGCGAGGTGATCGACGTTCTCGAGGACGGGGCCGTCGTGCTCGGGGCCGCCAGCATGGGTGCGCTCCGCGCCGCCGAGCTCTGGCCGGTCGGCATGCAGGGTGTCGGCATCATCTACCGTCTCTTCCGCCGGGGCGTGCTGGTGGCGGACGACGAGGTGGCGGTCGTATTCGATGCCGAGCGGCCGCACCCGCCGCTTTCGGTGGCGCTCGTCGACGTGCGCTGGTCGCTCCGACGCGCCGTGCGCCGCCACGCGCTCCGGCACGACGAAGGCGAAGCGCTTCTCGCCCGGGCGAGGGCGCTGCCCTACGCCGAGCGCAGCTGGGCCGCCATCGCCGGCCGGACCCTGCCGCCGGACCGGCTGGCGGCGCTGGCCCGGCAAAGCCTCAAGGCCAGGGACGCGCACGCGCTTCTGAAGCGGGTCAGGGCTCTCGTGCAGAAGGATCCGGGCGTGCTTCACCGCCAGCGACAGAGCACGGTACCGTTCAAGACTATGGACGCGACGCGCGAAGCGGTGCACGATCCCCTGGCGTGGCTCCAGCGGAGTGGCGGCCCCGATCGAATGCGCCGCTGGCTTCTGGCGACGGGCCGCGCGGCACAAGCGGCCGGAACGGAAAGGCCCGATGACGCCCTCGGCAAGAACATGGAGCCGGTGAGAATCCCGGCTCCGGAAGGCGTGCGCCGAAGCGACGAGCGCAGCCTGAAATGGCACGGTGCCACGGTCATGCGATTTCTGGCGCATAGCGAGGCCCTGCAGGCGGCCCGCGCCCTGAACCTCGAGCCCGAGGCCCGGCACCGGCTCCTGGCCGAGGCGGAGCTCGTGCGCGCCCATGGTGCCGCCGACTGGGCCTCGCTGCTGGCGGAACCGCCCGTGGCACCGGATCTCGTCCTCGAGACGAGGCGGGATCTCGCCCTCGTCAAGGCCTGGCGCGAGCGTCTCTTCGCCGGGAAGCCGGCGAGCGAGCCATCCTCGGGTGGGGGGCCATGATCGCCTTGCCGATCCCCCTGTCCGAGGGCGTGGTGACCCTGTTCTTCGTCGATATCGAAGGGTCGACGTCGCTGCTCCAGGATCTCGGTGACGAGTACGACAATGTGCTCTGGCTCTATCGCTCGATCCTGCGCGATGCCGTCGACCGCTTCGGCGGCCAGGAGGTCGATACCGCCGGCGACGGCTACTTCGCCTCCTTCACCGACGCCGCTGGCGCCCTGGAGGCAGCCTTCGATTGCCAGGAGGCGCTCGCCCGCGGCAACTGGCCGAACGGCGTGGTCGTGCGCGCGCGCATCGGCCTGCATACAGGCAGGGTGCGCGTCGTCGACGGCACCTATCTCGGCCTCGACGTGCATCGCGCGGCACGGATCGGCGCTGCCGGCAACGGCGGCCAGATCGTGCTGTCGAAGGAGACGCTCGATGCCTGCGGCCAGGAGCGCTTTTTCGGACGCTTCGAGTTTCGCGACCTCGGCGCCCGCCGGCTCAAGGACCTCCGCTATCCCGAGCTCCTGTTCGATGCCGTCGCGGCCGGCACCAACCCGCGCTTCGCGCCCTTGCGCACCATCGACAGCCAGCCGACCAACCTGCCGCAGCCGCCGACCGCGTTGATCGGCCGCAAGCGCGAGCTCGACGACATCACCGACCTCCTCGGACGCGGCGGGGCGCGCCTCCTGACGCTCATCGGCCCCGGCGGCACCGGCAAGACGCGCCTGGCACTCGAGGTCGCGGGTGCCCTGGTCGACCGCTTCCCGAACGGCGTGCTGCACGTGCCGCTCTCCGACATCGAGGACCCCCTTCTGGTCGTGCCGGCGATCGCCCAGGCTTTCAACATCCGCGAGCAGGGCGAGACGGACCTGCTGACGATGCTGACCACGCGCCTGCGGCACGCCCGGATCCTTCTCTTCCTCGACAATTTCGAGCAGGTCATGGCCGCCGTGCCATCCCTCGTCGAGCTGCTCCAGACATGCCCGGAGCTGCGGCTCCTCGTGACCAGTCGCGAGGCGCTCGGCTCGTCCTTCGAGCGCGTCTATCCGGTCGAGCCCCTGCGGCTGCCCGTCGGCCGTCGTGCGAACGCCTTCATCGTGCTGGCCGAGAGCCCGGCCGTGCGGCTCTTCGTCGAGCGCGTGCGGGATCACGATCCGGACTTCGAGCTCGACACGACGAACGCGCAGGAGATCGGCGAGATTTGCCGCCGCCTCGATGGCCTGCCGCTGGCGATAGAGCTCGCCGCCTCGCGCCTCAAGCTGCTGTCGCCGGCGATGCTGCTCAGCCGCCTGACGCAGCGGCTGGACATCCTCAAGGGCGGCCGGGGCAAGGACGCCCGGCACCGCACGCTGCGCGCCACTATCGACTGGAGCTATCGCCTGCTCGACGAGGACGAGCAGAATCTCCTGAAGGCGGTGGCGGTCTGCGCCGGCGGCTTCTCCTTCGACACCGCGGAAGCGCTCTGCGACGACCAGGACTGGATCGGCGTCGATGTCCTGGACGGCCTCACCTCGCTCGCCGGCAAGAGCCTCGTCACCATCGTCATGGTCAGCGGCGAGCGCCGGCTGCGCCTGCTCGACACGGTCCGCGACTTCGCGCTCGAGAAGCTCGCCGAAGGCGGCCGCGCCGCTCTCATGCAGGAGCTGCACGCCCGGCATTTCGTCGAGCTCGCGGAGGCGAGCGCTCCCTTCCTTCAGCACGCCGACCAGCGGGCACGGATCGGCCAGTTGCTCGACGAGCAGGAGAACCTGTGGGCGGCGCTCGCCTGGACCGTGCAGCGGCCGGACGCCGAGCTCAGCAGCCGCGCCGTCAGGGCGCTCCTCTGGTTCTGGATCTCCCGCGGCCTCTTCACCGAGGGCGGCACCTGGATCGCCAAGGCGCTCGAGCATGCCGAGAAGGTCGGCGAGCCCGGTCATCGCGCCATCATCACCGACGCCGCCGGCTGGCTGCGCATCTTCAGCGGCGATTATCCGGGAGCGCTCGAGCATTGCCGCATCGCGCACGAGCTCTTCGCCGAGCACGGCGAGCCCGCCGACATCGCGCGCACCAAGATGACCCTGGGCATCACGCTCGCGGTCACCGGCGACGAGGAGCATGGCCCACCCCTGATCTTCGAAGCGCTCGGCATGTTCCGCTCGATGGGCGACGAGAACGGCACGGTCCTCGCCCTGATCGCCCTCGGCGAGGGCTTGCGTGCCGGCGGCGACAGCGCCGCCGCCGAGGATCTCTACAACGAGGCGCTCGGCCGGCTCGAGCGGCTCGGCAATGTCTACTGGCCGGGGCAGCTTCTGCAGAATCTGGGCCATATGCGGCTCGCGGCGAACGACCCGGCGTCCGCGCATGCGTTCTTCGCGCGGGCCCTGGAATACGGCCAGGCCTACGATTACCCGATCATCACCAGCCTCTGCCTCGCCGGCTTCGCCGGAGTCGCCCTCGCCAAGGACGACCCCGTGCTCGCGGCCCAGATTCTCGGCAAGACGCAGCGGCGGCTCGAGGAGGTGGGTGCTCATTTCGAGCCCATGGATCACGCCGCCTTCGAGCGCTATCTCGGCGATGCGAAGCAACGGCTCGGCGCAGCGGCATTCGCCGCCGCTGCCCGGGAAGGCCGCATGTGGAAGCTCGAGGAGGCGCTCGAGTACGCTCGGTTCCTGGGCGAGGAGGTGCCGAGGCCGAGGCCTCTCGCCGGCTGCTAGGGACGGGCGGGCTCGAGAACCAGCGAACGGGAAAACGGCCATGGCCAAGGACATCCTCTGCGCCTTCAGCATCCACTGCGACGCCGTCGCCGGCTGGCTCGGCTCCTACAAAGGCGAGGACAGCCCGGGTGACATTTCGCGCGGCGTCTTCGCCGGCGAGGTCGGCATGCCGCGCATCCTCGAGCTCTTCGAGCATTTCGGCCTGAAGCAGTCCTGGTTCATCCCCGGCCACACGATCGAATCGTTCCCGGACGCTTGCGCCATGGTGGCCAGGGCCGGCCACGAGATCGGGCTGCACGGCTACAGCCACGAGAACCCGCTGGCCATGAGCTACGAGCAGGAATCGGCGGTCTTCGACCGCTCGATCGCGCTGATCGAGAAGCTCACCGGCAGCCGGCCCACGGGCTACGTGGCGCCCTGGTGGGAGGTATCGACCAACTCGGTCGACATCCTGCTCAAGAACGGCATCAAGTACGACCACAGCCTGATGCACAAGGACTTCGAGCCCTATTACGTGCGCGTCGGCGACAGGTGGACGAAGATCGACTACGCGAAGCCCGCCGAGACCTGGATGAAGCCCTTCACGCGGGGCGAGCCGACGCGGCTCGTCGAGATACCGGCCTCCTGGTACCTCGACGACCTGCCGCCGATGATGTTCATCAAGGGCTTCCCCAACAGCCACGGCTACGTCAACCCGCGCGACATGGAGCAGATGTGGCGGGATACCTTCGACTGGGTTCACAGAAAATACGACTACGCCGTCTTCGCCATGACCATCCACCCCGACGTCTCCGGCCGGCCCCAGGTGCTTGCCATGCTCGAGCGCCTGATCGCCCACATGCTGAAGCACCCGGGCGTGCGCTTCGAGAAGCTTGACACGATCGCCGAGGACTTCATGCGCCGAACGCCGCCGCCGAAGCGGTGACGAGGGACCACCGGCCGCCTCAGCTCCAGGTGACCTCGCCCCTCGTCGCACGGCCGCCGTCCTCGCGCCTGACCCAGACGGCGCCCGTGCGGTCGGCCATGACGGTGAACGGCGCGTTGGCGAAGACCGGGGCGCTGGCGCGGAAGGCGAAGCTGGCGAGCGGGCGCTCAGGGTGGAGCGCCTGGGCGGCACCCGCCATCAGCGTGGCGAGAAGGGGACCGTGGACGACGAGGCCGGGATAGCCCTCCTCGCCGGTCGCGTAGGGGTGGTCGTAGTGGATGCGGTGGCCGTTATAGGTGAGGGCCGAATAGCGGAAGAGGAGGACCGGGTCGGCCTGCCAGCTCTCCACCCGGTCGGCCGTCGCCGGTGCCGGCTCGGGCGGCCTCGGCGGCGTGCCGTCCGGCGGCGGGCGGTAGACGATGTGGTGCCGGTCGCTCACGGCCGGCCCGTTCCTGTCGGCGATCTCGTGCGCCACCTCGATGAAGACCAGCCGGCCGCCGCGCCCGGCCTTCTCGCTCACGTTGGCAACGGTCGAATGGCGACTGACCCCGGCACCGATGGCGACCGGGCGGTGGAAGGTGACGTCGCTGCCGGCCCACATCCGGCGCCCCTCGGGCAGCTCCGGGAGGATGCCGGTGCGCGGGTGGCCGTCATCGCCGAGCGCCGAGCGGCGGGGCAGCGCCCAGAAATAGAGCCAGTGCCAGAGCGGCGGCAAAGGCGCGCCTTCGCCGGGCGGCGGGCCGGCGCGCTCGAGCAGCGCCCAGAGCGCCGCCACCCGCTCCGCGTGCAGCACGTCAACGGCTTCCGCCGTCCGGCCGATCCATCGCTTCGGGTCGCTCTCCATGTCCTTCCTCAATAGCTGCGGGGCAGGCCCAGCACGTTCTGGGCGATGAAGGCGAGGACCATGTTGGTCGAGATCGGGGCGGTCTGGAAGAGGCGGCATTCCCGCCATTTGCGCTCGATGTCGTATTCCCTGGCGAAGGCGAAGCCGCCGAAGGTGGAGAAGCAGGCCTCGCCCGCGGCCCAGGCGGCCTCGCTGG
Source organism: uncultured Geminicoccaceae bacterium (assembly GCA_964402505.1). Lineage (GTDB taxonomy): Bacteria > Pseudomonadota > Alphaproteobacteria > Geminicoccales > Geminicoccaceae > SLRI01. Next base: position 82,752 of record CAYOCP010000017.1, on the reverse strand, counting down.
TCAAGAGCTTCGCCATGTTGGCCGCGGGCCCGCAAGGCAATCCGGCATCGAAGAGGGCCGCCGCCTTCCTGGTCATCAGCCCGGCCGCCTCGAGCTGGGCCAGGGCGCGAGCCAAGGGGAACTGGATGCCCTGATTCTGGCCGATGGGGCGGTCGAAGACCCGGCGCTCGTTGGCGTAGGCCGTGGCGCGCTCGATGAACCAGCGGCCATCGCCCATCGCCTCGCTGGCGAGCAGGATGCGCTCGGCGTTCATGCCGTCCAGGATGTAGCGAAAGCCCTGGCCCTCGGCGCCGATCAGGCCGTCCGCCGGCACCTCGAGATCGGTCATGAACAGCTCGGTGGTATTGTGGTTGATCATGGTCGCGATCGGCCGGATGTCGAGGCCCCGTCCCCTGGCTGCACGGAGGTCGACCAGCAGGACCGAGAGGCCATCGCTGCGCTTCCAGCACCGCTCGATCGGCGTGGTGCGCACGAGAAGCAGCATCAGGTCGGAATGCAGCGCCCGGCTCGTCCAGATCTTCTGGCCGTTGACGATCCAGCGATCGCCCCGCCGCTCGGCCCGGGTCTGGAGCATGGGCGTGTCCGAGCCGCTCGTGGGCTCGGTCACCCCGAACGCCTGGAGGCGCAGCCTGCCGGCGGCGATCTCTGGCAGGTAGCGCCTCTTCTGCTCCTCCGATCCATGCCGGATCAGCGTGCCCATCGTGTACATCTGGGCGTGGCAGGCAGCGGCGCTGGCACCCGACTTGTGGATGGTCTCGAGGATGACGGCCGCCGCGCGCAGCGGCAGCCCGGCGCCACCGTGCTCCTCCGGGATCAGCGCGGCGAGATAGCCCGCATCCGAGAGGGCCTGGACGAAGCTTGCGGGATAGGCGCCTCGCGCATCGAGATCGCGCCAGTAGGCCGCCGGGAAGGTGGCGCAGATGCGCGCGACCGAATCGCGGATCTCCGGATAGTCGCGATCGAGCTCCATCGAGGTCATGGCCGGTCAGCTCCTTTCGAAGGGGCAAGGGGGCCGAGCCGGTCGCCCCTGGCCATGCGGCATCTCCGCCGACGCCTGCATCCCCTTGTGCAAAGGGCCGGACCCGGTACACAATTTCCAGAAGCCATCCGCAAGGGAGAGGACGAGATGACCGAGAAGAAGCACGAAAAGGTCGAAAGCGCGGCCGCCGGGTCCACCGGCCTCAGCCGCCGCGGCATCCTCAAGGGTGCAGCCGCCACGACCGGCCTCGCCCTGGGATCCGGCGCCGTCACCGGCTTTCCGACCATCTGGGCGCAGAACATCAAGGACATCACCCTCAACCACACCGGCATGTCGTACTCGACCGTGATCGAGATCGCCCGGCAGGCCTCGGCCGATCTCGGCTTCAAGGTCGAGATGTCGGTGACCGACTTTCCGGGCCTGACCAACCGGATGATCAACGATCCAGGCGCCATCGACATCGCCGACCACGAGATCTGGCAGGCCAAGATCTTCGTGCCGCAGGGGGTGAGCCAGGCGATCGACATCGAGCGCATCGAGCTCTGGGACAAGGTCACGCCGATCTACACCAAGGGCGAGTTTTTGGGCGAGCAGCTCTCGCGGGCCGGCGATTCGCCCTTCGAGTACATGTATCGCGATGCCCGGGACGGCACGAGCTTCGTCGAGGGGCCTACCGGCTGGGCCAGCTCCATGCCGGGCGTCTTCAATGCCGACACGCTCGGCATCCGTGCCGATCTCGTCGGCCGCCCGGTCGAGAGCTGGGCCGATCTCTTCTCTCCCGACTTCAAGGGCAAGGCGGCGATCCAGAACGTGCCGACCAACGGCATCATGGACGCCATCATGGCCTGCGAGGCGCTGGGCATCGTCACCTATGGCGACAAGGGCAACCCGACGCGCGAAGAGCTCGAGCAGACCTTCGCCGAGCTCATCAAGCTCAAGCGCGATGGCCACTGGCGGGCCTTGTGGAACAGCTTCGACGAATCGGTGAACCTCATGGCCTCGGGCGAGGTGGTCATCCAGTCGATGTGGGCGCCGGCGGTGACCGCCGTCCGCACCCAGGGAATCGACTGCGTCTACCAGCCGCTCAAGGAGGGCTATCGCGGCTGGGGCAACGGCCTCGCCCTGATGTCGCACCTGGACGGCCTGAAGCTGGACGCCGCCTACGAGTACCTCAACTGGTACGTCTCGGGCTGGACTGGCGGCTTCATCGCCAAGCAGGGCTACTACATCTCGGTGCCGGAGACGGCGAAGAATTTCCTCACACCGAACGAATGGGGCTTCTTCTACGAGGGCAAGGCGGCGACCGCCGACATCGTGAGCCCTACCGGGGTCAAGACGCATTCCGTCGGCGACGTGCGCGACGGCGGCTCGTTCGAGGACCGCTTCAGCAATGTCGGCGTCTGGAACAACCTCATGGACGAGGCCGAGTTCCTGTTCGCCAAGTGGAACGAGTTCAACGCGGCCTGAGCCGCCTTTCACGGACGCGGCAGGTTGCGGGGCGGCGGATCGGCCGCCCCGCTCGCGGCAGCCGAGCGCGAAGCGACCATGAAGTCGAACCGTCTTTTCACCTACCTCCAGGTCGCACCGCTCTTCCTGGTGCTGCTCTTCTTCGTCATCCTGCCCGTGGCGCTCGTCTTCATCGTCAGCTTCTTCCGCTATCAGATGCTGGTCGGCATGGTGCCGGACTTCACGCTTCACAACTACATCGACATCCTGACCAACCCGACCACCTGGACCCTCTATTTCTCGACCATCAGGTTCACGCTGATCGTCCTTCTGATCACCGGCGTGCTCGGCTTCTGGATCGCCTACTTTCTCGTCTTCCACGTGCGCAGCCTCTTGATCGCGATAGCGCTCTTCCTCGTCTGCACCGTGCCGTTCTGGACCTCGAACATCATCCGCATGATCTCCTGGCGGCCGGTGCTCGGCACCGAGGGCCTGATCAACAGGGGCCTGCTCGAGGCGGGCATCATCGAGGAGCCCCTCAGCTGGCTGCTCTTCTCCGACTTCGCCGTGGTCATCGCCTATGTCCACCTCTTCACGCTCTTCATGATCGTGCCGATCTTCAACGCCATGGCGCGCATCGACAGAGCACTGCTCGAGGCCGCGGTCGACGCCGGCGCCAGCCGCTGGGGGGTCGTCTGGAACGTCGTCCTGCCGCTCTCGAAAACCGGCATCGCCTTGGGAGCCGTCTTCGTCGTCACCCTCGTCATGGGCGATTTCTACGTGGTCACCGTCATGAGCGGCGGCCTCACCGGCTCCGCCACCTCCGGCATCTTCAACGACCTGCAGTTCCTCAACTACCCGCGCGCCGCGGCCAACGCCGTGATCCTGCTGATCATCGTGCTCCTGATCGCGACGGCCATCTTCCGCCTGGTCGACGTGCGCAAGGAGCTCGTGAGGTAATCGCCATGTCGCTGCCCTCCCAGGGGCGCCGCCCCTGGACCTTCTACGTGCTGAGCCTGCTCTTCGCGCTCTTCGTGCTCTTCCTCTACGGGCCGATGCTCATCATGTTCATCCTGTCGTTCCAGGGACCGACGGGCGGGCTCGTCTTTCCCATGCGCGGCTTCTCCCTCACCTGGTTCGACGCCCTCTTCGGCCAGGCCCGGACCGGCGACGTCGGCGGCGCCTTCTCGCGCTCCCTGCCGCTCGCCCTCATGGTGATGGCGCTCACCGTCCTGATCTCGGTCACCGCCGGCTTCGCCTTCCGGCGCCGCTTTCTGGGCTCGGGATTCCTTTTCTACACCGCCGTCGCCAGCCTGATCGTGCCGGGCCTCGTCCTTTCGATCGGCATCCTGGTCACGGCACGCTTTCTCGGCTTTCCCGCCCGCTGGTGGTCCACGGGGCTGGGCGCCCATCTCTCCTGGACGCTGCCCTTCGGCCTCCTGATCATGTTCGCGATTCTGGGAAGGCTCAGCCCCGCTTACGAGGAGGCGGCCCACGACATGGGGGCGACCCGCTGGCAGACCGTGCGCCACGTGGTCATCCCGATCGTCTTTCCCGGCATGATCGCCGTCGCCCTCTTCGGCTTCACCCTCTCCTACGACGAGTTCCCGAGGAGCTGGCTGACGGTGGGCTCGCTCAACACCCTGCCGATCGAGATCTGGACGATGACCACGAACGTCACCTCGCCTGCCCTCTACGCGCTCGGCACGGTCACCTCGGCCATCTCCTTCGTCGCGATCGGCCTCGCCATCGGCTCGATCGCCTACATCCAGCGCCGGCGCTCGAAGAGGAGCTGATCCATGATCGCGGAGCCCTCCGGCGGCGGCGAGATCCGCCTCGTCGACGTCACCAAGACCTTCGACGATCTCGACGCGGTCAAGTCGATCGACCTGATCATTCCGCACGGCTCCTATTGCTGCCTCGTCGGTCCCTCCGGCTGTGGCAAGACGACGATTCTCAGGATGATCGCCGGCCACGAGACGCCGACCTCGGGGACCATTCACATCGGCGACCAGATGGTGGTGGGCCTGAAGCCCGTCCAGCGCGGCACCGCCATGATGTTCCAGTCCTACGCCCTCTTCCCGCATCTCTCGGTTCTGGACAACGTCGCCTTCTACCTGAAGATGCGCAACGTCGCGAAGGCCGAGCGGCGGCGGCGGGCGCGCGAGATGCTGGAACGGGTGCAGCTCGACCATCTGGCGCTGCGCATGCCGGCGATGCTCTCGGGCGGCCAGCAGCAGCGCGTGGCGCTGGCCCGAGCACTCATCACCAATCCCCGCGTGCTCCTGCTCGACGAGCCGCTCTCCGCGCTCGACGAGTTCCTGCGCCTCAGAATGCGGGGCGAGCTCAAGAGCCTGCAGGCCGAGCTCGGCATCACCTTCGTCCACGTCACCCACACCCAGCCCGAGGCCATTGCGCTCGCCGACATGGTGGTGGTCATGGACCACGGGCGGATCGACCAGGCGGACACGGCACGCCACATCTTCTCGATGCCCGCGACACCCTACGTGGCGCGCTTCATGGGCGGCCAGAACGTCCTCTCCGGCAAGGCCATGGCCACGACCGACGGTGTGCTGTCCATCAAGGATTCGAGCGGGCCCGTCTACGCCGCGACGGCGAAGGGTGCTGCGCCCGCCATCGGCACGCCCATGTCGTTCGCCATCCGCCGCGACCGGATAGCCCTCACGAAAGGGGCTTCGGCCGCCGAGGGCGAGCCCAACGTCGTGAACGGGCGGGTGACCGCCACCGAGTACCAGGGCACCTACGTCAAGGTGACGCTGGAGGTGGCCTCGCACGAGGCCTTCGTCGCCAATCTCTCCGACGACACCTATTTCGCCGATCCCCTGCGGGTCGGCGACGCGGTGACGGCACGCTGGGCCGCCTCGGACGTGCACGTCCTCGAGCGTGCGGACACGGGTGCCGTCCTCGATCCCTACGCCGAGGAGGCAGCCTGATCCGTCAGCGGCCCGCCTCTGCCGCGACGCTCTCGTAGATCTCGTCCTCCTGGGCGAAATGCAGGCGCAGGATGGCATGCAGCCCGTAGAGCGTGCGGCGCAGCTCGGCCCGTTCCTCGCCGTCCGGGCCGTCCGCCGGAAGTCCGGCCACCAGCCGGTGGAAGAGACGGCTCAGATGGCCGATCTCGCGGTGGGTGCGGCTGATCGCGGCCATGGGATCGCGGCCGCCGAGGATCGCGGCGAGGCCCGGATGAAGCTCGCGCTCGTCGGCCCGCTCGTGCGGCAGGATCCTCTCCTGCAGGACGGTGTCGACGGCGCGCAATTCCTCGAGGAGCGCGGCGCCGGGCGTCACGTCCAGCCGCTCGGCCAGCCGCGCCATCCGCTCGAGCGCGGGCACCAGGGCGGCGTGCTCGGCCTTGAGCCGATTGACCTCGGCCGGCTCGAGCTCGCCCTCCACCGCAGGCGGCAGGCCGCCGCCGATCGCCCGAAGCGCGTTCAGGATGACCGCCACGTCGATCACCTCCTGCACGAGGGCTCCGGCCACGGGCGGCAGGTGGCCGAGCGCCGCCACCACCATGCCGGCCACCGAGAGGGCCATGCCGGCGAGCACGCTCTCGAGGGCGATGCGCCGCGTGTGGCGGGCGATGGCGATCCCTTCCGTGAGACGGTCCAGCCGGTCGACCAGGAGCACGATGTCGGCGGCCTCGCTCGCCGCACCCGCACCCCTGGCGCCCATGGCGACACCGACATCGGCGGCGGCGAGCGCCGGCGCGTCGTTGATGCCGTCGCCGACCATCACCGTCACCGCCTCGGCGCGCTCGGCCCGGACCGCGTCCACCTTGTCCTCGGCCGTGCGGTCGGCGAGCACGGTGTCGACGCCGACCGCGGCGGCCACCGCCTCGGCCACGTCGAGCCGGTCGCCGCTCAGCATGACGACCCGGCCGATGCCGGCCCGATGCAGGTCGCGCAGCGTGCGCGGCGTCTCCGCCCGGATCTCGTCGGTCACGACGAAGGCCCCGGCAAGCCCGCCGTCGACGCCGATGAAGACGATCGCGGCGCCCGCCCGCGCCGCCTGCCGCAAGGTGCCGGCGGCGAGATCGGCCGCCTCGTCGGCCCGGCTTCCTTCGGCGACGAAGGCGAGACCGCCGAGCCGTACCTGGCGGCCCTCCACCCGGCCCTGGATGCCGGTGCCGCCCAACTCCTCGATGGCGTCGGCCGTGGCGAGATCGAGCCCCCGGCGGTCCGCCGCGCGGCGCAGCGTGACGGCGATCGGGTGGGTCGAGAACTGGTCCAGGGAGGCGGCGAGCCGTAGGAGCTCGCTTTCGCCGATCTCGCCGTAGCGGTCGATGGCCGCGATCCGGGCACGGCCGGTGGTCAGCGTGCCGGTCTTGTCGAAGACGAGCGTGGAGACACGCGCCAGCGTCTCGAGCGCCCCGCCGCCCTTGACCAGTATGCCACGCTTCGCCGCCGCCGACATGCCGGCCATGATCGCCACGGGTGCCGCCAGGATCAGCGGGCAGGGGGTCGCGACCACGAGGACGGCGAGGGCGCGGGTCGGATCGCCCGAAAGGAGCCAGGCCAGCCCGGCGAGCGCCAGGCTCGCCGGCAGGAAGATCATCGAGTAGCGGTTGGCGAGCCGGACGAAGGGCGCCTTCTCGCGCTGCGCCGCCTCGACGAGGCGGACGATCCCGGCATAGGTGCTGGCCTCGGCCGTGGCCGTGGCCGAGAGGCGCAAGGGCGCACCCAGATTGAGCGTGCCGCTCGCGAGCTCGTCGCCGACCTGCCGGTCGACCGGCAGCGACTCGCCGGTCAGCGCCGATTCGTCGAGCAGGGCCGGTGCCGCCTCGAGCCTGCCGTCGACCGGCAGGACCTCGCCCGTCTTGACGAGGAGCCGGTCGCCCGGCCGGATCGACTCGATCGCCACCTCCTCGAGCCCGGTGTCCGTCTCGCGATGCGCGATGCGCGGCGTGCGGCCGATCAGATGGACGAGCTCGCGCCTGGCGCGGCGGTCGGCCACCGCCTCGAGCATCTCGCCGCCGCTGAACATCAAGGCGACGATGTTGCCCGCCAAAGGCTCGTCGAGCAGCAGCGCCCCCGTCATCGAGAGGGCGGCCAGGATGTCGACGCCGGTCTCGCCCCGGGCGAGATTGCGGCCGATCTCGATCACGAGGGCGGCGAGCACGATGCCGGTGCCGACCTGCCAGAAGCGCCGGGCGATGCCGGGATCGACGAGCGCCCAGGCGAATCCGCCGCCGACCAGCGCCAGCAGCGCGACGGCGAGCAGCACCTGGTCGATGGTGACGAGACGGTTGCGCTCGAGGGGCATGCGTCGGACCGGGAGCCGTAAGGGGGTCGAGGACAGCCTAGCCGATCGCGGCAGCCCGTGGCGGCGGCAACATGTCGCCCGCGCGCTTCCTCGCAGCGGCATTTCATAGTAGGCCGGAGGGACCGGTGGGCGCTTGGCGGAACGTTGCAAGGGTCACATGGCGGCGGCCAGCTTCACGATCGAGCGCGACCCGAAAAGGGCGGAGACGGCAAGGCTGGTGCTGGCCGGCGACTGGCTGACCCGCACGGGCGTGCCGGATATCGAGACCGTCCGGGCCGGCCTGCCGGGCGCGGGTGTGTCCAGGATCGAGCTCGACACGAGCGGGCTCGGCGCCTGGGACACGGCCTTCTTGAGCTTCGTGAGCAGGCTCGAGCGGGTCTGTGCCACCGAGGGGCCGAAGCTGGAGACGGCGCATCTGCCGGAGGGGGCGAGGCGGCTTCTGCGCCTCGCCGCCAGCGTGCCGGAGCGGTCGGGAGCGCGTCGCGCGGCGACGCGGCCACCTTTGCTCGAGCGGGTCGGCAGGCGAAGCCAGGCCCTGCTCGAGGCCGGCGGCGAGACCCTCGCCTTCATCGGCGAGGTGGTGATCGCACTCGGCCGCCTCGGGCGGGGACGCGCCCGCTTTCGCCGGTCCGACTTCGTCGAGATCGTGCAGGAGGTGGGCGCCAACGCCCTGCCGATCGTCGGGCTCATCAGCTTCCTCGTCGGCGTCATCCTGGCCTTTCTCGGCGCCATCCAGCTCCTGCAGTTCGGCGCCCAGATCTTCGTGGCCGATCTCGTCGCCATCGGCATGGCGCGCGACATGGCGGCGATGATGGTGGGCGTCATCCTGGCCGGACGCACTGGGGCGGCCTTCGCGGCGCAGCTCGGCACCATGCAGGTCAACGAGGAGATCGACGCGCTCGAGACCCTGGGCCTTCGACCGATGGAGTTCCTGGTCCTGCCGCGGATGCTGGCGCTCGTCCTGATGACGCCCTTGCTCTGCCTCTACGCCAACCTCCTCGGCATCCTCGGCGGCGCCTTCGTCGGCGTCGTCATGCTCGACCTGCCGGCCGCCCTCTACTTGCAGCAGACCCAGAGCTCGACGCCGCTCATCTTCTTCGCGGGCGGGCTCTTCAAGGGCACCGTCTACGGGATCGTCGTCGCGATAGCCGGCTGCCTGCGCGGCATGCAGTGCGGAAGGAGCGCTGCCGCGGTCGGCAACGCCGCCACCTCGGCCGTCGTCACCAGCATCGTCTTCATCATCCTCTCCATGGCCGCGCTCACGGTGATCTACGATGCCCTCGGCATCTGAAAGGCCGGAGCCCTACATCGCCGTGCGCGGATTGACGATCGCCTATGGCAGCTTCGTTCTGATGCACGACATCGACTTCACCATCGAGAAGGGCGACGTCTTCGTCATCATGGGCGGGTCGGGATGCGGCAAGACCACGCTGATGCGGGCCATGATCGGCCTCAAGGCGCCCGCGAAAGGGGAGGTGACCTATGGCGGGACCAGCTTCTGGAGCACGGACGACGCGGCCCGCGGCAGCCTCCTGCAGCGCTTCGGCGTGCTCTATCAGCAGGGTGCTCTCTGGAGCTCCATGACGCTCGCCGAGAACGTGGCCCTGCCGCTCGGCGAGTACACGAGGCTCTCGCCGCCCGAGATACGGGACCTCGTGGCCTTCAAGCTGGCGCTGGTCGGGCTCGCCGGGTTCGAGGACTACTACCCATCGGAGATCAGCGGGGGCATGCGCAAGCGGGCCGGCCTCGCCCGGGCCATCGCCCTCGATCCCGAGCTCCTGTTCTTCGACGAGCCCTCGGCCGGGCTCGATCCGATCAGCTCGAAGCACCTGGACGACCTGATCCTCGAGCTCAAGGAGAGCCTGGGGGCCACCATCGTCATGGTCACCCACGAGCTGCCGAGCATCTTCGCCATCGCCGACAACAGCGTCTTTCTCGATGCGGAGACGCGCACCCAGCTCGCCACCGGCGATCCGAAGCGGCTGCTCGCCGAGACGAGGGAGCCCAAGGTGCGCTCGTTCTTGACCCGGGGCGGCCCCGGGAGCGACCAGGGCCCAGTGAAGGAGCAGGAGCCGTCATGAGCAAAGCCAGCCCGAAAGTGATCGGCGCCTTCGTGCTCGGCGGCATGGCGCTCCTCGCGATCGGCATCGTCGTCTTCGGCGGTGCCCGCTGGCTGCAGAGCCGGCAGACCGTCATCGCCTTCTTCCCGGGCTCGATCAACGGCCTGCGCGTCGGGGCACCGGTCACCTTCCGCGGTGTCGCCGTCGGCCAGGTCACCGATATCAAGGTGCTGTTCGAGCCGCAGGCCATAGAGGCGCGCATTCCGGTCATCTTCGATCTGGATCCGAACAGCATCGTCGAGGTCGGCGACGACCTCACGGTGAGCGATGCCGAGCTTCGCGACAGACTGGTCGCGAAGGGCCTTCGCGCGCAACTGGGCATGGAGAGCTTCGTCACCGGCCTTCTCGCCGTCAATCTCGATTTCGTCGCCGATGCGCCGCCGCCCGCCTACCAGAACCGGCCCGAGTTCGATCTGCCTTATCCCGAGGTCCCGACGGTGCCGTCGGGTCTGGAGGAGCTCCAGGCCAATGCCGGCGAGATCGCGCAGCAACTGACCGCCGTCCTGAACAGCCTGAACGGCATCCTGGGCGACATCACCACCGCGGCTGACGGGAACAGGCACCGCGTCGACAGCGTCATGGAGAGTGTGGCGATGATCGCGGACGGCCTCGGCAAGGTGACGCCGAAGCTGGCGGGCCTGGTCGACGAGACGTCCAGGACCGCCGCTGCCGTCGCCCGCACGGCGGATACGGCGCACGCCCTCATGCACGACAATGCGGGCACCATCAAAGGCACCCTGGCCGATCTCCGGGACGGTATCGCGGCGCTCCGGCGGATGGCCGACCAGATCAACAACATGGTTGCGGAGAACCGGGAGGGGGTGCGTGACTTCACGCAGACCGGTCTCTATGAGGTTACCGGCCTCGCCGAGGACGCCCAGCGCATGGTGGACCAGATCACCCGGGTCATGGAGGATCTGGAGCGCGACCCGGCGCGCTTCCTCTTCGGCAACCGCAACGCCGGCGTGCGGGCCGAATAGGCGGGGCCGGGGCCAGAAAGCGGTGCCATGCAATCGAGGAAGGAGGAGGTGATGCCGAGCCGCGTCCGTGTCGGTCGACGCCACGTGATCGAGACCGGCCTGCTATTGCCCCTTCTCGCCCTCGGCGGCTGCCAGCTGCCGGGCCGCTCGCCCCCGCCACGCGAGTTTCGCCTGACGCCCAAGACCACCTTCGGCGAGCTCGAGCCCGTCGACCGGGTGCTGGCGGTCGACCGGCCGTCGATCGACCCCTCCATCGACACCGTGCGGATCGCCCGCGTGAGCGGCGTCGAGGTCGAGTTCTATGCCGACGCCGTCTGGGTCGACCGGCCGCCGGCCATGCTCCAGCCCCTCATCATCCAGTCCTTCCGCAGCGCCGGCGCCTTTCGCGCGGTGACCGACCGGCGCTCGGATCTCCGGCCGGACTTCTTGCTCCGGACCGACATCGCCGCCTTCCAGGCCATGCAGCCTGAAGCGGGGCCGCCCGAGGTGCGGGTGGTGATCGACGCCAAGCTGATCGCCATGCCGAAGCGCGACGTGACGGGAACGACCGGGATCGGCCGCACCGTCACGGCCTCGAGCGGCGACCTGCCGGCGATCGTCGCAGCCTTCGACGAAGCGCTCGGCAAAGTCCTGAAACGGCTGGTCGAATGGACCGTGGAGAGGGCCGCCTAGGCTCCTAGGGCAGGAGCTCGATCTTCTCGACGAAGGCCCTGGCCTTGCCGCCATTGCCGGAGCTCGAGGTATCGACCTCGAGGCTGATGCCCGATATCACCGGCATTTCCGCCTTGTCGTAATAGGTCTCGAAGGCACGGGCCAAATCGACCTCGGAGGTCACTGTTTCACCCGGCTGCGGATGGGCGAGGCAGACGTAGCGGCCGCTCTTCTTGTGGTAGCGTCCCTTGTAGGGATGATCGGTACGGTCACCGTCGCAGAGATAGAAGCCGATGAAATAGCTGACATCCGGAATGTAGAGGGCGCCGGACGGCATCTTCTCGTGGCCGAAGAAGACATAGAGCATCAGGGCCTCGTTGTTGACGCCCTTCTCGTAGCCCGCGTCCTTCGGAAATTCGTTCACGCCCCAGGTCAGTCGGAGCCGGCTCGCGCCCGGGATATCGGCCTTGCGGTAGATGACGCCGAAAGCCTTCTTTTGGGTATCCACCTCGAGGGTGCCGTCGGCCACAGAGAGCGCAATCTTGCGCTCGTCGTCGGCCGCCCGGCCGAACTCGAAGCCCCGGCTCGCCAGCCAGTCGCGCACCGGACCGTCGCTCGGTTGATAGTCGGCGAAATCGAGGCTGTAGACGGGCATTTCCTCCATCTTCCGGGCCTCTGCGGCGCCGAACGCCAGGAGCGTGGCAAGGGCGGCGGCGGTGAGCTTGCCGAGTCCCATCGATCGGATCTCCGTCTCGTCCCTTTCCCGCGGGTGACCGGGGCCACTTCCGGCAGGCGCGGCCTCAGGCTGCAAGAGCGGTCCCCTCATCGCCCATCCGGGCGAAGAAGTCACGCAAGGCCGACATCACCGCCAGCGGATCGTCCAGGCGATTGAGCCGGCTCGCCTGCGTCCTGCCGCCCGGCAGGTCCTCCAGATACCAGGCGAGATGCTTGCGCGCCCGGCGCAGTCCCACCTCCCGTCCGTAATGCTCCAGCATCGCCCGGTAATGCTCGAGCACGATGGCGAGCGTGCCGGCGGGGTCCGGTGCCGTCGGCTCGCCCGCGCCCTCGAGCGCTTCGGCGATGCCGGCGAGCAGCCACGGGCGCCCGCAGGCGCCACGCCCGATCATGACGCCGTCGGCAGCGGAAAGCTCGAGAGCCCTTCTGGCCGTCAGGGCGTCGGTGATGTCGCCATTGACCACGACCGGCAGGCCAACGGCCGCCTTCACCTCGCCGACCGCCGGCCAGTCCGCCCGGCCTTTGAAGAGCTGCGAGCGGGTGCGGCCGTGCACGGTCAGCATGCGGATGCCGGCCGCCTCGGCGATACGGGCGATCCTGGGCGCGTTGCGGCTCGCCTCGTCCCAGCCGAGCCGCATCTTGAGGGTGACCGGCACCGGCACCGCCTGGACCACCGCCTCGAGAATGCGGCCGGCCAGGACCTCGTCGCGCATCAGCGCCGAGCCCGCCGCCTTGCCCACCACCTGCTTCGCCGGACAGCCGAAATTGAGATCGACCAGATCGGCGCCGCGGTCGGCCACGTACCGGGCGGCCTCGGCCAGAACTCCGGGCTCGGTCCCGGCGAGCTGCACCGCCCGGGGCCGGGCGGCCGCGTCGAAGCGCAGCTGGTGCCGGGTCTTGGCCGTCTCCTTGAGAAGCTCGGGGCTGGCGATCATCTCTGAGAAGACGAGCCCGGCTCCGAACCGCGCCACCAGCCGGCGAAACGGCAGGTCGCTGATTCCCGTCAGAGGGGCCATCAGCACCGGCGAGGCGAGGGTGAGCGGGCCTATGCGGAGCGGTGCGCGCACGACCCGCCCCGCGTCGCCTACTCCACCCAATGGACCTCCGTCAGGTCGTTCGCCGGAATCGGGCTGTTGTGCCAGAGACCTTCGATGCCGGCCTTCCAGACACCGTGCTTGGCGAGCTGGAAGAGGAAGACGTTGACGCTGTCCAGGGTCAGGATCTCCTGCGCCTCGCCGAGCAGCGCCTTGCGCTCGGCCGCGTTGCTTTCGCCCGCGAGCTTCGTCATGACGGCGTTGAAGGCCTCGCTCCGGTACTGGAAATAATAGTCGGGCCGGGCGTAGATGCCGATATCCATGGGCTCGGTGTGGCTGACGATGGTGAGGTCGAAATCCTTGCCGGTGAAGACCTGCTCGAGCCACTGCGCCCACTCCATCGGAATGATCCGGGCGTCGATGCCGACCGCCTGGAGCTGCGCCTGGACGATCTCCCCGCCGCGCCGCGCATAGGAGGGCGGCGGCAGCTTGAGGGTCAGCGACAGGTTCGAGACACCGGCCTCGGCGAGCAACGCCTTCGCCTTGTCGGGATCGTAGGGATACATGCCGGTGAGGTCGACATAGGCCGGGTTGTGCGGCGCGAAATGCGAGCCGATTGGCGTGCCGTAGCCCATCATGGCCCCGTCGATGATCGCCTGGCGGTCGATCGCATGGGCAAGCGCCCGCCGCACCCGCACGTCGTCCAAAGGCGGCCTCGCGTTGTTGATGGCGAGGATGGTCTCGCCCTCGGTCGTGCCGATGACGACGACGAAGCGCGGATCCGCCTCGAACTGGACGAGGGCCTCGGGTGCCGGGAAGTTGGCGAAGGCGTCGATGTCGCCGGCCAGCATGGCGGCCGTGGCCGCCGCCGGGTCAGGGATGAACTTGAAGGTGGCGCCTGCCAGGGCCGGTGCCTCACCCCAGTAGTCCGGGTTGCGCTCGATCTCCACCTTGTCGCCCTTGACCCAGCGGGCGAAGCGGAAGGGGCCGGTGCCGACCGGCTCGCTCTTGTTGGTGGCGGCCGAGCCCGGCTCGACGATCACCATGTCGCCCCAGCCGAGATTGAAGAGGAAGTCGCCGGTCGGACGCTGGAGCGTGATCACCGCCGTACGCGCGTCCGGGGCCGTGATTGCGGCGATCGGCTCGAACAGGCCCTTTTGCGCGTTGACGCTGTCCTCGGCCATGGCCCGCTCGAACGAGAAGACGACATGCTCGGCCTCGAGCGGCACGCCGTTGTGGAAGGTCGCCCCCTCGACCAGATGGAAGGTGTAGGTCAGCCCGTCCGGGGCGATCTCCCAGGTTCGGGCGAGGGCCGGCTGCACCGCACCGTTCTCGTCGATGCGGGTCAGGCCCTCGAAGATGTTGGCGTAAGTGATCTCGCGGATCGCCGCCGCGGCACCCGCGGTCGGGTCGAGATGCGGCGGCTCGAGCACCATGCCCATGACGAGCCGATCCTTGGCCGCCATGGCCGTGCCGCCGGCAGCCAGCATCAGGCCCAGGATCAGAAGCCCCATCCACCGGGCGAGCTTGCGCATCGGGCGTCCCCTTTTGTTGCAATGCACCATGTTTCAGCACAAGCCGGACCCGGCGCCAAGCCCGCTCACGCAACCGCCACGGCATCGGCCCAGGGATGGATCACCTCGGCCGTGCCGTAGCGGTCGCCCTGAACGAGATCATGCAGCACCGCGACCGGGCAGGCGAAGCGCATGGGATAGACCTCCGCCCGCACCGTCTTCGCCCCGTGCGCCTCGGCCAGGGCCGCCCGCACGTCCTCGTCGAGATCGGCACTCATGGTAGGCGGATCCTCGCCCGAGACGTCGATGCGCGGCTGCGCGAACGCCTCCTCGAGCGACATGCCGCAATCGAGAACGAAGCTCAGGATCTGCAGGACCGCCGGCAGGATGCGCCGGCCGCCCGAGGCGCCGAGCGCCAGCCGGTGGGCCGCATCCACGGCGATGACCGGGCACATGTTGGAGAGGGGCCGGGCGCCCGGCGCCATCGAGTTCGGCCGGCCCGGCCGCGGATCGAACCACATGACGCCGTTGTTCATGAGCAAACCGCTCCTCGGCAGCACCACTCGGCTGCCGAAGAGCGAGAGCAGGGTCTGCGTCAGCGCCACCATGTTGCCCCGGGCGTCGATGACCGAGAGATGGCTGGTGCAGGAAGGGCGCATCCCCTCGCTCGCGTGACCGTCCTCCGCGAGCCTCTGGGCGTAGGCGGCCTTCAGCACCTCCGCATAGGCCAGATAGGCGGCGGCATCCGGCGTGTCGCCCGCCCGCGACCTTCCGGCCAGCGCCTCGAGGCAGCGGCAGAGGGTCTCGCCGGCGAAGAGCCCCGGCATGGCGAAGACGGTGGCCGCGCCGTGGGCGGACTCGAGCGCCGGGGCGGCGTGCGCCCGATAGGCCGCGAGATCCGCGAGCCCGAGCGGGCTTTCGAGCTCCCTCGCATCGGCGGCGACCCGTTCGGCGAGACCGCCGGAATAGAGGGTCTGCGCGCCCTCCTCGGCCACCAGCGCCAACGTCTCGGCGAGCCGGCCGAGCGGCAGCCGTGCCGGCTCTCCCGCCACCGCCGGCACCGGCGGCAGTCCGTCCCCGAGATAGATTGTGGCACTCGCCGGAAACCGCCCGAGATCGCGGGCCGCCGTGGCAATCAGAAGGGCCGCGTACCAGTCGACCTCGAGCCCTTCCAGGGCCAGCCGCCGGGCCGGCGGGACGAGCTCCCGCCACGGCATTCGTCCGTAGCACTCGTGCGCCAGGCCGAGCCCCGCCAGATGACCCGGCACGGCGAAGGAGAGGGGGCCCAGCACGTTGCGATCCTCGACCACGGCGGGCCAGGCGAAGAGATCGCCGGCCTTGCCGCCCGCCAGGGGATAGGCGAGGGGATCGAGCGCGCGCGGCGCCACCATGCCACCATCGAAGGCCTGGACGGCTTCGCGCTCCGCGTCGAGGACCAGCATGGTCGAGCCGCCGCCGAGCCCGCTCATCCAGGGTTCGGCGGCGGCCAGCGCCAGCGAGGCGGCGACGGCGGCGTCGACCGCATGGCCGCCTGCCGCCAGCACCTCGGCGCCGATGGCAGCAGCCTTCGCGTTCTGGGCCGCGATCACGCCGCCCTTGCCGCGCGCGGCGTGCTTGCTGAGTTGAAGATTGGGAGCGAACGCGCTCACGGACATTCCTTCCGGCCGGGTGGCGTCAGGCGGGCTCGGCCAGCGGCCCACGGCCGGCCCGGATCACCGCAAGGGCGATGACGGCGAGGAGCAGGGGCAGGGCGGCGACGTTCATGGGCTGCCAGCCGAGCCATTCGTGCAGGGCACCGCTGAGGGCGGCCGAGGTGGCGACGGCGGTGAACAGGCAGAAATCGTTGAAGCCCTGCACCTTGGCCTTCTCCGAAGGCCGATAGGACTGGGTCAGGAGCGTGGTCCCGCCGATGAACATGAAGTTCCACCCGACCCCCAGCAGCAGAAGGCCGAGCACGAAGTTGATGATCTCGATGCCGGCGAGGTTGATGCCGATGCAGGCGAGCATCAGCATGCCGCCGACGGCGATGATCCGCTCGGTACCGAAACGCGCGATCAGCGAGCCCGAGAAGAAGCTCGGCGCGAACATGCCGACCACGTGCCACTGGATCGCCATGGCACTGTCGGCGAAGGCGTAGCCGCAGGCCAGCATGGCGAGCGGTGTCGCTGTCATCAGCATGTTCATGGTGACATAGGCGACGAGGGCGGCGGCGAAGGCGGTGAGCGCCCTCGGCGTGCGGACGATCTGCAGGAGCCGCCGCGCCGGCTCGCCGCTCGCCGTCTCCGCCTTCAGCGGCAGGTCGAGAAAGGCCAGAGCCACGCCGCACATGAGGGCCACCGTGGTGAGGCTGACATAGCAGCCGGCGAAGACGAAGGGCGGCAGCAGGTTCTGGGTCGCCTTGGCGAGCTCGGGGCCGAGGATGGCGGCGACCACGCCGCCCGCCATGACCAGTGCTATGGCTCGCGCTCGTGCCGCGACCTTGTCCGCAACCGTGCTCGCATCCGCCGCATCGGCCGCGGTGAAGCGGAAATACTGGCCGAACGCGCCGAAGACGCCGTAGAGCAGGCCCGCCAACATGAAGAGCGGGAAGCTCGCCTGCACCACGGCGTAGGTGGCGAGCAGGCCGGAGACCACGCCGAAGAGGCTGCCGAGCATCAGCCCGAGCCGGCGGCCGATCCGCGCCATGAGCAGTGAGGCCGGCATCGTCGAGACCATGTTGCCGACGAACTGGGCGGCGAGCGGCATGGTGGCGAGCGCCGGATCGGGTGCGATCTGCAGGCCCACGAGGGCGGAGGTCGTCGTCTGGATCGTGTTGGCCATGAAGAAGAAGGCCTGGCACGTCGCCAGAATCGAGACATTGCGAATGAGGGCGGCGTTCCACATCGTGCCCCTACATAGCCGCCGGTCTCGGCTGGCGGAAGGGGCCAGCATTAACCCTCGAGACCCCGAAAGGTGCCATGCCTTAACCACGCCGCCCGCCGGACGTTAAAGCCGGCACCTATCCGGATGCTGTCCGACCATCCGTTTCCCCGTCCGCGCCGTGCCTGCGATCAGGATTAATGGAGCCGGCCCGGTTAACCAACGCTGTACCGGCATTTCAGACATTTGGACGAGGCGGTCGAGATTCGCATTAAGGTCCGCATTGCTTAAAAATAAACTTCAGATGTACAATAGAACCATTCGACCTGTACGGAGTGTCTATAGACCACGATCCTCCAAATTCAATAAATAACAGCGGGTACGAACCGCGACGATTAACGCAGGACAAGATGTGATGATTAACAGGACACACTGGTCGATCCCGGGCTTCACGATGCTGGCGTTGCTCGCGCTCTCCGCCTGCAGCGGTGGCGGTGGCGGCAGCGGTGGCGTGCCGTCGACGCCTGCGGGTGGCGGCGTCATCGGCGGCGGTGCCGGCGGCGACACGGGCGGCGAGACGGGCGGCAGCACCGGTGGCGACACTGGCGGCGAGACCGGCGGCGGCGAGACCGGCGGCGGCGAGACGGGCGGCGGCGCCGGCGGCACCACGGGCGGCGACACCGGTAGTGGCGTGGGTGCTGGAAGCGGCGGCGAAACCGGCGGCGCCGGTGGTGGCGAGACCGGCGGTGGCGAGACCGGCAGCGGCGGCAGCGGCGGCAGCGGCGGCACGGGCGGCGGCACGCCGCCTCCGGTGACCTTCGCGGTGCCCAATCCTTACGCGAGCTACGGCAGCGACCACCCCGACAAGCTCGGCCGGCTCTTCGTTTTCGGCGACAGCTACAGCGATCCCTTCGACCCGCAGCGTTCCTGCCAGCCGCGCCGCGGCAAGGCCAAGGACGTCTGTCTCGAACCCGACGCCATCTGGTCCAACCGACTGATGGCCGCCGCCGGCGGTGATCCCGAGGACGTGATCTCCTACGCCCGCGGCAAGGCGTCGGCGGTCAATACCAATCCCTACTTTCTCTCGGGCAACGCCAATGACGACGGCCTCGGCAACGACCGGGTCGCCGGCGACGGCATCGACAGCAATTTCAACGAGCGGGACAACACCTTCAAGACGCAGGTCGACCAGTGGAAGGCCGACGCCCACGTGCTCAGGGGCAACGACCTCACCATCGTCTACATGGGCTACAACGACATCATCTCGGATGGCGACCTCTGGCGCTCGCAGCGGGACTACGCCGCTCAGGTCGACGAGCTGCGTAAGGCCGGTGCCGCGAGCAAGGGTCGGCGCCTCTTCGTGACGCTGGTGCACGACTGGGGTAGCGTCCCCAAGGAGCTGGCGTCGGAAACCTCGTTCGGCACCTCACGCACCGAGCAGCTCAACCGGCGCCTGGCCGGCATGGTGAACCATCGCGACAACGTGGTCGCCGTCGACATGTTCACGGTGTTCGAGCGGATCGTCGCGGACCCTGGACGCTACGGGTTCACGAACGTGACGA
The DNA here is from genome assembly GCA_964402505.1 of uncultured Geminicoccaceae bacterium. GTDB lineage: Bacteria > Pseudomonadota > Alphaproteobacteria > Geminicoccales > Geminicoccaceae > SLRI01. The sequence goes on along the minus strand of CAYOCP010000017.1, from coordinate 63,592 downwards.
CGGCGGATGCTGTCAAATCCGACAGCGCCGCCCTCTACTTCGACAAGAGCCATTTCGGCGCCCGCGGCCAGGAGATCCTGGCCCAGGTCTACAACCACTATCTGACCCGCGGCTGGGACTGGGCCAACACGCTCCAAGCCGGCAGTGCCGCCACCCAGCAGCTGCAGAACGACATCGCCGAGGGGCTCACCCTCGCCCTCGGCGCCCAGGCGCCGGAGCAGCGGCAGGGCTTCTCCACCTTCTTCGTCGGCGACCCCGACGCCGCCGTCCTCGACGCCTACGAGCTCGACACGGCCGATCCGAGCCGCTCGGGCTTCACCCGTCTCACCCAGAGCCGCCGCCCCGATACCGGCCTCGGCTTCAACTACGCCCTCGAGAACGGCACCACCTTCGGCCTCGTCATGTCCCGCTACGGCAGCGACAGCGACTACGAGAACGGCGTCACCGCCAGCCGCCTCGACAGCCAGAGCGACGCCGTCAGCCTCTATCTCAACACCCAGATCGCCGGCATCGACCTCAGCTCCACCGCCAGCTTCGCCGACGACCACTACAGCCACAGCAATGTCGACACCCTGGTCGGCGAGCGCAGCGCCGCCAGCCACGGCGGCCGCACCATGACCCTCTCGCAGACCGCGAGCAAGGCCATCCGCCTCGGCGACGCCTGGCTGCAGCCCTGGCTCAACATCACCCACACCCGGCAGAAGATCGACGGCTACACCATCAGCAACCCCTACGTCTCCGACGTCACCTACTCGGGTGCGGAGGTCAGCGACACCCAGGCCAGCCTCGGCCTCGCCGCCACCGCCGACCGCATCGCCCTCGACCACGGCTTCGGCCTGACGCTCACCGGCGGCCTCAGCTACACCCGAAGCCTCAGCCTCGACGACTACGAGGTCAGGGTCAGCGAGCAGGCCTTGGGCGGCCTCGACCAGACCGAGACCATCGAGCGCGAAGACTACGAAACCTTCGGCCTCCGCCTCGGCTCGGTCCTCGACATGGGCGAAAAGCTCTCGCTCAGCGCCGACTACGCCCTCACCAAGCAGACCGGCGTCGACGCCAACCACGCCATCACCGCCCGCTTCAACTACCGCTTCTGACATCCGATACGCGGGGAACGCCCCCAAAGCTTCCCCCCGTGCCGCGGCCGCGGCCAAACCGGCCATCGCCAGTGGTCCACCTCCGGGCGCCCCCAACAAGGGCGCCCGCCTTTTTTCACGTGGCGACGAACGGGGTGTCAGTCGGGCCGCAAGGTGGCGAAATAGGCGACGACATCGGCGCGGCCCTTGGCGTCGAGCGGCGGCTGGGGCATGACCGGGTGGGTCGGCGCCAGGAGCCCGCGCTCGATCTCCGCCGGCGACAACCGGCGGGCGATCTCGGCGAAGGTGGGCACGCCATCCACCACCGGCCCGCGCTGGCGGTTGTCGATCAGATGGCAGCCGCTGCAGAGCTTGCCGGCGAGCTCCAATCCGGACGCGGCGTCCCCCGGCACCTGCTGTGCCGAAGCCGGCGCGCCCTGCAGCAGAGCCGGCAGGGCGAAGGCTGCCGCTACGCCGGCGAGCCGAAGGAGCTCGAAGCGGCGCATGCGCTCACGCGGCACAGGCGAGCTCTCCCGCGCCCATACGCGCAGTGTCGTACCAAGCCTCGTCCTCGAGCAGGACCGTCTGCGCCGCGGCGAAGCCGTTGAAGTTGGTGCGGAGCGCGCAGGAATAGGCACCCATCATGCCGACCTCCACCCAGTCGCCATCGGTGACGTCGGCAGCGAGCCAGTGCGGTCCGGGCATGCTGTCGATGCTGTCGCAGGTCGGGCCGAAGAGGTCGAAGCTGACCTGCCGCCCGCCGCGCGGCCCGTGGAGGCCGAGCGCCCGCGTCGGAAATTGCGGGCCGACCCACTTGAGCTCGGCGAGATTGCCGTAGACGCCATCGTTCAGGTACAGCGCCTGGCCGCGCCTGAGCTCGACCCGGGCGAAGACCGAGGCACCGTCGGCGACCAGCAGCCGGCCCGGCTCGCACTGCAGGTGGCAGGCGAGGCGGTGCTCGTCCACCGCCCGCAGGATGGCCGCGACAAAGAGCTCGAACGGCGGCTCGTCGCCGGTGTAGGCGGCCGGAAACCCGCCGCCCACATCGAGATGATCGACGCCGCCCACGGCATCGATGATGCCCGCCGCGATGCCGATCGCCCGCTCGAAGGCCAGAGGGGCCAGGCATTGCGAGCCGACGTGGAAGGTGACCCCCGTCGTCCGGGCCACTTCCTTGCACTGGCCGAGCAGGACGATGGATTCCTCGACCGAGGCGCCGAACTTGCCGGTGAGGGTCAAGAGGGCGCCGTCGCCCGGAACCGCGAGCCGGACGAAGAGCTCGAGGTCCTGGGCCGCACCGGTGGCGGCCACGATCTTGTCGAGCTCGCGCGGATGATCGAGCACGAAGCGGCGCACGCCGTGCGCGAAATAGGCCTCGGCGATGGCTTCGAGGCTCTTGACCGGATGCATGAAATGGCAGACCGCCTCCGGAAAGAGACCGCGCACCAGGCGGATCTCCTTGATCGAGGCGGTATCGAACTGGCGCACCCCGGCATCGAAAAGGGCGCGCAGCACGACCGGATGGTCGTTGCACTTGACCGCGTAGAGCACGTCGCCCGGGAAGGTGGCGAGCACCTCGCGCGCCCGCCGCTCGATCAGATGCGGCCGGATGCCGACCACCGGAATATCCGGAACGGACGCGCGAATCATCGCGGCCACGCCGCCGTAGGACTGGATCATGCCGATCCCCCAACCCGTTAGAGTTAAGCAGACCAGTATGCCGCCGCCGCGCGTGCCGCTGTGCATTGGGCAAAACTGACGAGACCCCTATATGCGGTACGGGTCGGCGAAAGTCCAGAAAACGATTCGAGAAATCCTGTCTCGGAGCCCGATTGCCGCCGGCCGAGCCTAGCCCGTCCACGCCCTGTTGGGCCCCTGAACCCGGAAGAAGCGCTTGATCGACCTCTATACCTGGAGCACCCCGAACGGCCGCAAGGTCTCCATCATGCTCGAGGAATGCGAGCTGCCCTACACCGTCCATCCGATCGACATCGGCAGGGACCAGCAGTTCTCGCCCGAGTTCCTCGCCATCAGCCCGAACAACAAGATCCCGGCCATCGTCGATCGCAAGAGCGGCCGATCGGTCTTCGAGAGCGGCGCCATCCTCCTCTACCTCGCCGAGAAGGCCGGCCGCTTCGGCGGCAGCGGCGACACGGAGCGACTCGCCGTGCTCGAATGGCTGATGTGGCAGATGGGCGGTGTCGGTCCGATGCTCGGCCAGGTCCACCACTTCGTCCGCTTCAACCCCGGCAAGGCGCCCTATGCCGAGGAGCGCTACACCAAGGAGGCGAAGCGCCTCTACGGCGTCGCCGAGAAGCGGCTCGAGCAGCACCGTTTCCTCGCCGGCGACGACCTCAGCATCGCCGATTTCGCCACCTGGCCCTGGTTCTCCCGTTTCGAATGGCAGAACATCGATCTCGGCGTCTATCCGAACGTGCGACGCTGGTATCTCGAGATCGCCGCGCGCCCGGCCGTGCAGCGCGGCTACGACGTGCCGCAGATGGGCAACACCATCCCCATGCCGGGCTGAGGGCGGCCCTGGACGAGGCGGCGCTCCGGCCGCCTCGCGGCAACCGGAGCCTCTTCGGCCTGCGCGTGCCTGGACCGGCTCAGGCGTGGCGAACGTCGAGCGTCGCGAAGTGCTGCGTGCCCTGGCGGTTGATCAGGACCAGGACCGCGTCGTGCTTCTCCTCCGACGCCTTCTTGACCCGCTCCGCCACCTCGGCCGGCGTGGTCACGGGCTTGTTGTCGACCGAGAGGATGACATCGCCCGGCTGCACCGCACCGTCGGCATCCGCGGAAACGCCGACCACCAGCACACCCTTGACGTCCCCGGCAACGCCCGCTTCCTGCCGCGTCTTGTCGTTCAGGGCCGCGAGATCGAGCCCCAGCACCCGGTTGGGAACAGCCTCGGTCTCGGCTGCGGCGACGTCCTGGGTCGGCGCCGTTCGCAACTTGGCCTCGAGCTCCTCCGTGGAGCCGTGCCGCCAGATGTCGATGGCCTGCTTCTGCGCGATATCGGCGGCCGCGACCAGACGGCTGAGATCGCGCACCGTCTCGATGGGCTGGCCGCCGAAGGCCGTGACCACGTCACCGACCTCGAGGCCGGCGGCGGCGGCGGGGCTGTCAGGCGTCACCTGGGCGATCAAGGCCCCCTCGGGCTTGTCCATGCCGAGGCTCTGGGCGATCTCGGGCGTGACAGGCTGAATCTGCACGCCCAGCCAGCCGCGGCTGACGAACCCCTGGTCCTTGAGCTCGGCGATGATGGGCTTGGCGAGATTGGCCGGAATGGCGAAGCCGATGCCGACATTGCCGCCGTTGGGCGAATAGATGGCGGTGTTGATGCCGATCACCGTGCCATTGGCGTCAAAGGTCGGGCCGCCCGAGTTGCCGCGGTTGATCGAGGCGTCGAGCTGCAGGTAGTCGTCATACGGGCCGGAATGGATGTCGCGCCCGCGCGCCGAGACGATGCCGGCGGTCACCGTGCCGCCGAGGCCGAAGGGATTGCCGACGGCGATCGTCCAGTCACCGACGCGCACGTTGTCGCTGTCGCCGAACTCGAGATAGGGCAGGTCCTTGTCGCTCTCGACCTTCAGGAGGGCGAGATCGACCTTGTCGTCGCGGCCGATCAGCTTGGCGTCGAGCCGGGTGCCGTCCGCCATCACCACCTCGATCCCGGTGCCGCCGTCGATGACGTGGTTGTTGGTGACGACGTAGCCCGCGGGATCGATGATGAAGCCCGAGCCGAGCGACATGGCGTCGTGACGGGGGGCCCGGTGCTCCGGCATGGAGGGCATGCCGAACTGGCGGAACTCGCGGAAGAAGGGGGCGAAGGGCGAATCCGGCGGCAGCTCGGGCAGCTCCATCTCGCCTTCGGGCATGGCCGATGCGGGCTGCGTGGTGACGATGCTGACCACCGCCGGCGAGACGCGCGCGACGAGGTCGGCGAAGCTGCCGGGAAGCTGGTTCTGCGTCGCGGCCGGGACGGTCGCGGCATTGACCGGCGACGCCCATTCGGCGGCGAACGGCACGATGGCCGTGGAGGCCAGCAGGAGCGTCGCGAGGCACGCGGCGCGCCGCCGGGGCGAATCGATCAAGCGGCTGATCATGGTGCGGATCCCAATCTGTTGAGCCTCGAGCCGCTGCCCGTGGCGGTGCCGGGTGGCGGCGGCGAAATCCACTTAAGAGATCGGCCGATCGCATTCCATAGACGGGCGGTTAAATCTCTGAAATGACAAATCCGTCACAATGGTCGGGGCCGCCGGCAGGCGCGTGAACGGCACTCGTCTTCACGTTTGCTCGACGGAATCGGCACGTCTCGCCGCGTGGCCTTCGTCCCTCAGCCATGCCGTGAACAGCGTATAGCCGAGGGCGAGCACGACGGGCCCGACGAAGAGCCCGAGCAGGCCGAGCGACAGGACGCCGCCGATGGCGCCGATGAAGACGACGAGGAGCGGCAGGTCGATGCCGCGGCCTAACAGGAGGGGCCGGAGCACGTTGTCGATGAGCGAGACGAAGACGCACCAGGAGGTGAAGAGGATGGCCGTGGTCACGTCGAGCACGGTGAGCTGGTAGACGACCACCGGCAGGATCACCGGGAGTGCGCCGATCTGCAGGATGGCGAGCACGAGGCAGAGCATGGCGAGAAAGCCGGCCATCGGCTGGCCGACGGCGAGAAAGCCGAGCCCCGCCAGGATCGACTGGATCAGCGCCACGCCGATGATGCCGCGCGCCACGCTGCGAATGGTCTGGACGGCGAGCCCGGTGTAGGCCGGCCCCCTGGCACCGGCGAGGCGGGTGGCGATGTCGCCGGCCAGCCGGCCGCTGCTCGCGGCGTTCTTGAGCAGGGCCGCGGCGATGACGATGGCGACCACGAACTGGACGAGGCCGAGCGCGGTGGCACCGACGAAGCCCAGCAGCCAGCGCCCGGCGACGGCGAGCTCGGGACCGATCTCGGCGAGCGCCGCCTCGAGATTGGTCGAGGCGAGGTGCCAGAACCGGGTCAAGGGCTCGCCGATCACGGGCCAAGCGGCGATCGCGTCGGGCGGCGGTGGCAAATGGAGATTGCCGCGAAGCAGCTCGTGGGCCAGCTCGCGCACCCCCTCCACATGCGTCCCGGAGAGGAGCAGCGCCGGCAGGATCAGGAGCAAGAGCGCCGCCAGGACATAGGCGACCGCCGCGAGACCGGCCCGGCCGCCGAGCAGGCCCTGCAGCATGGCGAAGAAGTGATAGGTGGCAACGGCGATGACGATGCCCCAGACCACCGGCACGAGGAACGGCCGCACGATCGCGAAGCACCAAGCGATCAGCAGCACGACGAGGCCGAGACGGATCATGACCTGCAGCGCCCGGCTGGTCAGAGCACCTTCCGCCGGAACCGTCTCGCCCGTGCCGTCGCCGGCCATGCGCTGCTCCTCGCTCGTGCCGGCGTCGGGGCAGAACGCGACCCGGCTCTCGCCATTGTCGATGGGGAGGGCCGCGGCGGCAAGCGCCCTGCATCCTGAGGGTCATGATGCCGTTTGACGCCGCTCCCGTCCCGGCCCTACCGGTCGATGGGCGTGAGCGATGCAGCGGGGGAGCAGGACATGGAGATCGATCTCGAAGACCGGGTCGCGGTCGTCACCGGCGGCTCGCGTGGCATCGGCCTCGCCATCGTGACGGCGCTGCGCTCGGCCGGTGCCAGCGTCGTCGTCTGGGACCGCGATCCGGGAAGTGCGGACGCGGATGACGGCATGGCCCTCGACGTCACCGACCGCGCGGCGCTCGAAGGTGCCGCTTCACTGGTGCTCGACCGGCACGGCCGCCTCGACATCCTGGTCAACAATGCCGGCTATGCCGGCCCGACGGTGCCGGTCACGGACTATCCCGAGGAGGAGTGGCGGCGGATCCTCGAGATCAACCTGACCGGCACCTTCCTCGCCTCGAAGGTGGTGGTGCCGATCATGGTGGCGCGAGGCTGGGGACGTATCGTCAACGTCGCCTCCTTGGCCGGCAAGGAGGGAACGCCCAACGCCGCCGCCTACAGCGCCTCCAAGGCCGGGGTGCTGGCGCTGACCAAGGCGCTCGGCAAGGAGCTGGCGACGACGGGCGTTCTGGTCAACGCGGTAGCCCCGGCCGCCGTCCGGACCGCATTGCTCGACCAGATGACGCCGGAGCACGTGCAGACGATGATCGCGAAAAGCCCGATGCAACGCCTGGGCGAGCCCGCCGAGGTCGCCCTGCTCGTCCTCTGGCTCGCTTCCCCCGCCTGCAGCTTCAGCACCGGCGCCGTCTTCGACCTCTCGGGCGGCCGCGCCACCTACTGAATTGGGAACAGGAAGCGAACCGCCGAAGGGCGAGGGTCAGGACCATCGCCGGGATCAGCGCGCGCCTCACAAGGGGTTGCCCGCGGCGCCGAGCCGACTCGCCTGGCGAAGGGCTCCGTCGAGGTCGATGCGGCGCCAGATGGCTTGGATGATGCCGTAGAGGCCGAAGGCGACGAGGCCGATCGCCACGGCGAGGAAGAGCCAGCTTCCGTAAGGCTGCGAGCGCAGCCACTCGAGCGCGGCGGCGATGCCGCCGGCATGGTCGGGGTCGAGGACCCAGGCGGCATAGGCGAAGAAGCCGCCGACGACGAGGAAGACCACGCCGCGGGCGGCGAGGCCGAAGGCGCAAACGGGTGCGAGCTTATCGAGCAGGGATTCGCGCATCGCGAGGTAGCGGCGATAGCGGCCGCCGAGGCCCCGCCAGATCTGGGCCAGGCCGGCGCCGATGATGGCGATGGCGACCAGCGCCAGCAGATAGCGGCCGAATGGCTGGCGCAGGATCCAGGCGGCGGCGTCCCTCGACCCGTCGCCGTCGCCCTTCGAGAAGGCGCCCAGCGCGAAAGGCAGGGTGACCGCGTAGAGCCCGAGCGAGGCATGGGTGATGGCGCTGACGCACATGGCGCCGCGGATCGCGAGCGCCTTGGCATCGGTCCCGTGGTGGTCGGCGTCGAGCAGCCCCTGCACCGCCCGCCAGGCAGCATAGGCGAAGAGCCCGAGGCCGATGGCGACGACGATCATGAACCCCAGAGGCTGGCCGAGCAGCGAGGCGAGGGCACCCTTGGGATCGGTGGTCTGCCCGCCGCTGCCGATGGCGGCGAGGAAGGCGAGGCCGCCGACCAAAAGATAGACCAGCCCGCGCGCGGCATAGCCGAGACGAGCCACCACCTTCACCCGATTCGTCCGCATCCTGCCTCCTGCTCTTCTCGTTTCCTGGCGTGTGCACGGGTCTCCCAACCGCCTGGGCGGCCGGAAAGTTTCGTGGTCCGAGCCCGCCACCTGCGAAGGTGGCGCACGTCGCATGGCCAAGCCCGTCAGCGGCAGGCTGGCGCGATGCCCCTGCTTGCGCTAACCACGACGCCCGGGAACGGGCGATGACAAGAGCCAGCTTCAGGGGACGCGCATGCCGGGCCATCTCGACCTCGAAAGCCTCGCCGAGCGGGTCAGCCTCGGGCTGATCGACACGGTGCTCGTCTGCTTCACCGACCTGCAGGGCCGGCTGATCGGCAAACGCTTTCACGCGCAGCATTTCGTGGCCAGCGGCCACGCCGAGACGCATGGCTGCGACTACCTCCTCGCCAACGACATCGAGATGGAGCCGGTTCCGGGCTATGCGGCGGCGAGCTGGCAGCGCGGCTACGGCGATCTGGTCATGGCGCCCGATCTCGGGACCCTGATCCAGGTGCCCTGGCTCGAGGGCACGGCGCTCGTGCTCTGCGACGTGCTCGATCACCACGACCACGCACCCCTGCCGCACAGCCCGAGAGCCATCCTCAAGCGCCAGGTGGCGAGGCTCGAGGAACGCGGCATGCAGGCCTATCTCGCCTCCGAGCTCGAGTTCTACCTCTTCGAGGAGACCTACCCGTCGGCGCGGGCCAAGGGCTGGCGGGGGCTCGCCACGGCCAGCGAGTACATCCAGGACTACGTGATCGCCGCCACCAGCAAGGAGGAGCGGGTGATGCGGGCGGTCCGCAATCACCTGCACGAGGCCGGCATCCCGGTCGAAAGCAGCAAGGGCGAGTGGGGGCCGGGGCAGGAGGAGATCAACGTCCGCTACGCCGACGCGCTGACCATGGCGGACCGGCACGTGATCATGAAGAACGGCATCAAGGAAATCGCGCAAGGCCTCGGCGCTTCGGTCACCTTCATGGCCAAATACGCCAACGAGCTCGCCGGCTCCTCCGGCCACATCCACGCCTCGCTCTGGGACACCGACGGCAGCCGGCCGCTCTTCGTCGAGGAGAATGCGAGCTTCGGCATGTCGCCGCTGATGCGCCGGTTCGTCGGCGGCCTCCTGCGCTACGCACCGGACTACACCTGGTTCCTCGCCCCCTACATCAACTCCTACAAGCGCTTTCAGGCCGGAACCTTCGCGCCCACCCGCATGGTGCTCTCCGGCGACAACCGCACGGCCGGCTTTCGCCTGGTCGGTGCGGGAACACGGGGGCTTCGGGTCGAGTGCCGGATCGGCGGGGCCGACATCAACCCCTATCTCGCCTTCGCCGGCATGCTCGCGGCCGGACTCGCCGGCATCGACGAGGACCTCGACTGCGGCGATCCTTACGAGGGGGACGCCTATGGCGACGACGCCTTGCCGGAGGTGCCGAAGACGCTGCGCGCGGCCACGGCGGCGCTCGATGCATCCGCCATGCTGCGCGAGGCCATGGGCGACGCCGTGGTCGACCACTACGTCCACACCGCCCGCTGGGAGCAGGCCGAGCACGACCGGCAGGTGACCGACCTCGATCTCTCGCGCGGCTTCGAGCGGTATTGAGAGTCAGGATGGAGAAGATCCGAATCGTCTCGCCGATCGACGGCAGCATCGTCGCCGAGCGGCCCTTCGCGGACGACACCGAGGTCGAGGCGGCGCTCGGCCGGGCCCGGGCGGCGCAGCCCGGCTGGGCCTCGGTGCCGATCGCCGAGCGGGCCGGCCTCTGCCTCGCGATGCTGGATGCCATGCTGGCCACGAAGGACGAGCTCACGGTCGAGCTCGCCCGCATGATGGGGCGGCCGGTGCGCTATGGCGGCGAGATGGGCGGCTTCGCCGAGCGCACGCGGCACATGGCGGCCATCGCCGAGGAGGCGCTGGCACCGCTCGAGATCGAGTCGAGCGCGGCCAGTCGGCGGCTGATCCGCCGCGAGCCTCTGGGCCTCGTCCTCACCGTGGCGCCCTGGAACTATCCCTATCTCACCGCCGTCAACACCGTCGTGCCGGCGCTGATCGCCGGCAATGCGGTGATCCTGAAGGCGGCCTCGCAGACCCTGCTCGCGGGCGAGCGCTTCGCCGCCGCCTTCGCCCGGGCCGGGCTGCCGGACGGGCTCTTCCAGAACCTCGTCCTCGGCCACGACCAGACCGAGCGGCTGCTCCAGACCCGCTCGGTCGATCATGTCACCTTCACGGGCTCGGTCGAGGGCGGCCGGTCGATCGAGCGTGCGGCGGCCGGCAGCTTCATCGGCGTCGGCCTCGAGCTCGGCGGCAAGGATCCGGCCTATGTGCGGGCCGACGCCGATCTCGACCATGCGATCGAGAACCTCGTCGACGGCGCCTTCTTCAATTCCGGCCAGAGCTGCTGCGGCATCGAGCGCATCTACGTCGCCGAGAGCCTGCTGGACCGCTTCGTCGAGGGCTTCGTCGCCACGACAGAGTCCTATGTGCTGGAGGATCCGCTCGAGGAGGCGACCACGCTCGGCCCCATGGCGCAGGCGAAAGGCGCCGATCTCGTGCGCGAGCAGACGGCGGCGGCGGTCCGCGCCGGGGCGAGGGCCCTGATCGACCCGAAGCGCTTCGCCCGCAACGGCGAGCCGGGATCGCCCTGGCTGGCGCCGCAGGTGCTGACCTCCGTCGATCACCAGATGGCCGTCATGCGCGAGGAGAGCTTCGGGCCGGTGGTCGGCATCATGGCCGTCGCCGACGACGACGCGGCGGTCGACCTCATGAACGACAGCGCCTTTGGCCTCACCGCCTCCATCTGGACCCGCGACCCTGACGCCGCCCAGTCCCTCGGCGCGCGCCTCAGGACCGGCACCGTCTTCATGAACCGCTGCGACTACCTCGATCCGGCGCTGGTCTGGACCGGCGTCAAGGACACCGGCCGCGGCCAGTCGCTCTCCGTGCTCGGCTACCAGGCGCTGACCCGGACCAAGTCCTACCACCTCAGGAGCGTGAAGTGACCGCCTCGCCGTCCGTCAACTGGGGCTATCCCACCACCATCCGCTTCGGCGCGGGGCGGATCGCGGAACTGCCGCGCGCCTGCGAAGGGGCCGGCATCACCCGTCCGCTCTTCGTCACCGACGCGGGGCTCCGGGATCTGCCGATCACGAAGGCCGCGCGCGATCTCCTGCACGGAGCCCGGTTCTTCGCCGAGGTCAAGGCGAACCCGGTCGACGCCAATGTCGAGGCCGGCGTCGCCGCGTTCCGCGCCGGCAACCATGACGGCGTCGTCGCCTTCGGCGGCGGCAGCGCCCTCGATGTCGGCAAGTGCATCGCCTTCATGGCCGGCCAGACCCGGCCGATCTGGGATTTCGAGGATGTCGGCGACTGGTGGAAGCGGGCGGATGCTTCGGCCATCGCACCCGTGGTCGCGGTGCCCACCACCGCCGGCACCGGCTCCGAGGTCGGCCGTGCCGGAGTCATCACCAACTCCGCGACGCGCACCAAGAAGGTGATCTTCCACCCCAAGATGCTGCCGGCCGTCGTCATCAGCGACCCCGAGCTGACGCTCGGCGTGCCGCCCAAGATCACCGCCGGCACCGGCATGGACGCGCTCGCCCATTGCCTCGAGGCCTATTTCGCGCCCATGTTCCACCCCATGTCGGAGGGCATCGCCGTCGAGGGTGCGCGCCTCGTCAAGGAGGCGCTGCCGCGCGCCGTGGCCGACGGCCAGGACCTCGAGGCGCGCGCCTGGCTTCTGGCCGCCGCCTCCATGGGTGCCGTCGCCTTCCAGAAGGGCCTCGGCGCCATCCATTCGGTCTCGCACCCCGTAGGCGCCATCTACGACACCCATCACGGCCTGACCAACGCCGTCTTCATGCCCTACGTCCTCGCCTTCAACCGCAACGCCATCGAAGGCAAGGCGGCCCGGCTCGCCGCCTGGCTCGGCCTCGCCCGGCAGGATCTCGACGGGCTGATCGAATGGGTGCTCGCCCTGCGCGACGCCATCGGCGTGCCGCACACGCTGGCCGGTCTCGGCGTCGACAGCGCCAGGTTCGACGAGATGGCCGAGATGGCGGTGGCCGATCCCACCGCCGGAGGCAATCCGGTGCCCCTCGATGTCGAGGGCGCGCGCGTCATTCTCGAGGCGGCGGCTTCGGGCGACCTGCCGGCGGGCCGCTAGGAGCCCGGGGCGGTCTTCGCTCGTCCACGCGCGCCGGAGGCGGGGCGGGGTGGGCGGCCTCGACTGCGTCGGGCGGAGCGGCGCCAGGTGGAGCTTCGGGCTCTGGGCCTCGACGCGCTGTTGGCGGCCGGGCACCGGGCAGGGATGGGGTAGGCGCTCGTCGAGCGGCTCGATCTGTCGGCCCTTTGCGGCGCGATCGGATCCGTGGAGGGGGGTCCGGGTCATCCGCCGGCCGACCCGCGGGTGCTGATGGCGCTCTGGCCCTACGCGACGGTCGAGGCGGTCGGGAGCGCGCCGGCGCGGCGTCCTTCCGGCGCCGCTCGGCGCTGGAGGCCTGCCGTCGCGAGGCCGAGGCCGAGGTGTCTCGGCTCGCGCGCGAGATCGAGGCCGACCCGGGCGGGCCGGAGCGCCGCGCCCGTGCCGCGCGAAGCGCGAGCCTCCACCACCGACATCGAGGCGCTGGCCGCGGCGGGGGTAGCCGTCTACGCCTCGTCGCCGAACCCGCTCGAAAAAAGGCTCGAGATCGCCCGCGAATCCCTCGACACCACGACCACGAGCCCATGCATTGGCGGCCTGTCAGTCGGCGAGCGAGGGTCGGCGCTCGGCGACCAGCCGCTTCGCGAGGGCGACCGCGCTCACGGCATCCTCGGCAAAGCCGTCGGCGCCGATCTCGTCGGCGAACCCGGCGTTGAGCGGAGCGCCGCCGACGATCACCCGACAGGTATCGCGAAGGCCAGCCGTCTCGAGACTGGCGATGACCTGGCGCATCTCCATCATCGTCGTGGTCAAGAGGGCCGAGAGACCGAGAATGTCCGGCTTGCACTCGGCCACCGCCGCGACGAACCGCGCCCGCGGAACATTGACGCCGAGATCCTCGACCTCGAAGCCGACGCCCTTGAGCATCGTCACCACCATGTTCTTGCCGATGTCGTGGACGTCGCCGGCCACCGTGCCGAAAAGGACCCGGCCGCGGTGCCGGTCGGCACCGGTGGCGAGGTAGGGACCGAGGGCCTCCACCGCCTCGTTCATGGCGCGCGCCGACAGGAGCACCTCTGGGATGAAGACCTCGCCGCTGGCGAAGGCCTGACCGATCTCGTCCATGGCGGCGATCAGGCCGCGCTCCAGGATCTCCTGGGCCGGCACGCCGTCCTCGACCAGCGCCAGCACGCGCCGGCGGATGGCTAGATGATCGCCATCGTGGACGTCGTCCTGGACCTCGTGGAAGCGCTCCTCGTCGATGGCGGCACGCCTCTCCATCGGCGACGTCGCCGGGACCGGGGCCGGGGCGGGCATGGCCGGCCGAAAGCCGCCGGCCTCGAGCGGCAGCCGCCCCTCCTCGGCGATCCGCTGGCCGAGCCGCCGCAGGCGCGCGAACACCGCGTTCGGCGGCACCTGGTCGGCGATGCCGACGACGAACCGACTGCCCGGCGCGATCGCCCGGAAGAGCTCGTCCACATAGGCGTCGAACGCGCTCTCGCTGGTCTCCGGCAGAAGCAGGGTCGAGGACACGCCGCCGAAAAGCGTCAGCTTCCCGCTCCATTCCCGATAGTACTCGGCGAGGCTGACCCGCGTCATCGGCGCCGGGCAGATCGATTCCGCGACGTGCATTCCGGAGTCGCGGATCAGCTCCATGAGCCCATGGTTCTCGCCGTCGGTATGGCACATCAGGAGCTTGCCGGCATCGGCGAGCGCCGCCGAGGCACGTTGGATCCAGGGCTGGATCTCCCGGGCGAAATAGGGCGGGTAGGTCAGCATGTCGTCGAAGTTGGAGCCCCAGTTGATCACCGGCGCCGGCGAGGCGCAGCAGATCTCGAGGATGCGCTCGAAGAGCGGCTCCATCCGTGCCGCGAGCTCGCGCAGCTCGCGCTGATGGTCCTTGTAGTGGATGAAGAAGGCGGTGGCGTCGATCAGGTCGCGCTGGATCTGCTGCATCGGCGACGCGCCATGGAAATGCGCCGCCACCGGCACCCCGTCCTCGCCGATCTCCGTCTCGGCCCAGCGGGTGAAGCGCTGGTGATTGGGCACCACCCGCATGTGCTCGAAGAGGTGCCAAACGGCCGGATAGTCGGCGACGCTCTTGATCAGGTGGTCCTCGTGGAGCGGGATCGAGATGCCGAGCCGCTGCATCGTCTCGTCGTAGCGCAGGCGGTGGCTCACCTCGCCGACCGGCGTGTGGTAGGTGGTGCGCATGACCGGACCGTCATGCTCCACCTGGACCTCGACATCCGGCGGCAGCACGAAGTCGAGGACGGTATCGCGGGTCCGGAAGATGCCGATGCCACGGTGCAGGAGGGCATCGCCTGGGTGCTCGCCGAAGGCGCCGTAGACGTATTTGTGGTGGATCGCCCAGCCCTCGGCGCGCGAAATCTCGTGCTGGGTGCGGCCGACGTGCTCCGGCGGCAACGTCCCGGCCACCGAGTTGGCGAGGTGCCAGAGATCGAGCCGCGGCACGTAGGGCAGCCGATCCACCGTCTCGCCATGCAATGCCCGAAGAATGCGCTCTTTGTGCGTTGTCATGTCGCCTTCCCCGCATGCGCCAATCGGCCGCCCCAGCGGGTCGGCCGTCACGGTCGAGGGGCCCCGCGCCCGCGAATCCCATGCGGGCTGAACGGTATCCTTGCCATTGCCGACGCGCCTTGACGGCGATCAACTCCGGCGCCACGGCAACGAAGGGCGGTGCGGGCGTCGGTGCCGGCGCCGCTGCCGGCAGCGGTGCTCGCAGCCCCAAGCGGCGTTCGCGACTGTACGCCGTGGCCTCGAAGCGCTACTGCCGAAGCTGCGAGACGTGCCGCTCCCTGAGCGGCGCCTGAAACGTGCCGTCCTCGGGGCGGCAATTTGGAGGGAGAGGAACATGGCGAAGGACATCGGCCATCTGATCGCGGGCAAGCGGGTGCCGGGGACGAGCGGCGCCTTCGGTCCGATCTTCAATCCCGCGACGGGCGAGGAGAGCGGCCGGGTGGCGATGGGCGGCCCCGAGGAGGTGTCCGCCGCCGTCGAGGCGGCGAAGGCGGCGCAGCCCGGCTGGGCCAACACCTCGATCGTCCGCCGTGCGCGGGTCATGTTCCGCTTCAAGGAGCTGATCGAGAAGAACATCGACGAATTGGCGAAGCACGTGACGTCCGAGCACGGCAAGACGCTCGACGACGCCAAGGGCTCGATCACCCGCGGCCTCGAGGTGGTCGAGTTCGCCTGCGGCATCCCGCAGCTCCTCAAGGGCGAGTTCAACCACAATGTCGGCACCGGCGTCGATGCCGTCTCGGTCCGCCATCCTGTCGGCATCGCCGCCGGCATCACGCCTTTCAATTTTCCGGCGATGATCCCGCTCTGGATGGCGCCGCTCGCGGTCGCCTGCGGCAACGCCTTCATCCTCAAGCCCTCCGAGAAGGACCCGTCCTGCCCGATGCTCCTGGCCGAGCTGTTGCAGAAGGCCGGGGCACCTTCGGGCATCATTCAGGTCGTCAACGGCGGCAAGGACGCGGTGAACGCCATCCTGGCGCACCCGGACATCGCCGCGGTCAGCTTCGTCGGCGCCACGGCCACGGCCGAGTACATCTACCGGACCGCCACGATGAGCGGCAAGCGCGTGCAGGCCCTGGGCGGTGCGAAGAACCACATGGTGATCATGCCCGATGCCGACCTCGACATGGCGGTCGACGGCCTCATGGGCGCCGCCTACGGCTCGGCCGGCGAGCGCTGCATGGCCGTCTCCGTCGCCGTGCCGGTGGGCGAGGCCACGGCCGAGGCGCTGATCGAGAAGCTGGCCCCCCGGGTGCGCCAGCTCAAGATCGGCCCCGGCACCGAGCCCGGCGTCGAGATGGGGCCGCTCGTCACACGTGAGCACCTCGAGAAGGTGCGGGGCTACATCGATCTCGGCCTCGAGGAAGGGGCGAAGCTCGTCGTCGACGGCCGCGACTTCAAGATGCAGGGCTACGAGAACGGCTTCTTCGTCGGCGGCTGCCTCTTCGATCATGTGACCGAGGACATGCGGATCGCCAAGGAGGAGATCTTCGGCCCCGTCCTCTCGGTCATCAGGAAGCCGGATTTCGAGGGGGCGGTGAAGATCATCAACGACCACGAGTACGGCAACGGCACGGCCATCTTCACCCGCGACGGCGACGCCGCTCGGGCCTTCGCCAACGAGGTCAATATCGGCATGGTCGGCGTCAACGTGCCGATCCCGGTGCCCATGGCCTTCCACAGCTTCGGCGGCTGGAAGCGCTCCCTCTTCGGCGACCACCACACCCACGGCATGGAGGGCGTGCGCTTCTACACCAAGCAGAAGGCGATCACGACCCGCTGGCCCACCGGCATCCGCGCCGGTGCCGAGTTCCACATGCCCACCATGGGGTAAGGGCGGGGGCGGGCCGGACATGGCGATCCGCTCGCTCGTCATCAATATTGACGTGCCGGACCTCGGGGCCGGCATCGCCTTCTACGCGGCTGGCCTCGGGTTTCGCCTGCGACGCCGGCTCTTCGAAGGCCGCGTCGCGGAGCTGACGAGCCCGGCCGGCACGCTCTTCCTGATCGAGCAGGCCACAGGCTCGCCCGCCGTGCCCGGCACGAAGATCGCCCGCGACTACGCGAGCCACTGGACGCCCGTGCACCTCGACATCGCGGTGGACGACCTCGGCTCGGCGATTGCCAGGGCGGAAGCGGCCGGAGCTAGGCCATCGGGACCGAGCGGGACGGAAGCTTTCGGCCGCATCGCCCCGATGCGCGACCCCTTCGGCCACGGCTTCTGCCTGATCCAGTTCGGCGATCGGGGCTACGACGCAAACGTCTCCGGGTGACGTCCCAACGCCCGCGTCGACTCCATCAAAGCGCCTGTCGCCGGAGTCGGAGCGCGTTGCCGATGACCGAGACGGAGCTCAGGCTCATGGCGGCGGCCGCCACCATGGGGCTCAGCAGGATGCCGAGGACGGGATAGAGCACGCCGGCCGCGACGGGCACGCCGAGGCTGTTGTAGCCGAAGGCGAAGGCGAGGTTCTGGCGGATGTTGCGGAGCGTGGCGCGGCTCAGCCGCCGGGCGCGGACGATGCCCGTGAGATTGCCCTTGACCAAGGTGACGCCGGCGCTCTCGACCGCCACGTCGGCGCCCGTGCCCATGGCGATGCCGACATCGGCGGCGGCCAAGGCCGGGGCGTCGTTGACGCCGTCGCCGGCCATGGCCACCACCCGGCCCCGGCCGCGCAGACCCTCGATCACCGCACTCTTGCGGTCCGGCAGGACCTCCGCCTCGACCTTCTCGATGCCGAGCCTGCCGGCCACGGCCATGGCGGTCCGGCGGTTGTCGCCGGTCAGCATGATGACCTCGAGGCCATCCGCCCGAAGATCGGCGAGGGCTTTGGCGGCGTCCTCCTTGATCGGGTCGGCCACGGCCACGAGGCCGGCGACGGCACCCTCCAGAACGACGTGCATGACGGTCTCGCCGGCCTCCTGCCGACGGGCGGCCTTCTCCGCGAGAGGGCCGGCTTCGAGGCCGAGCTCGGCCAGGAGCGCCGCGTTGCCGAGCGCCATGGCGCGGCCCTCGATTCGGCCGGTCACGCCCTTGCCGGTGATCGAATCGAAGGCCTCGGCCGCCGCCGGCTCGAGGCCGCGCTCCCTGGCCCCCTCGACGATCGCCTCGGCCAGGGGATGCTCGCTGCCGCGCTCGATGCCGGAAGCGAGACGGAGCAGGGTCGCCTCGTCGGGCCCGCCCGGAACCGTCTCGACGCCGACGAGGCGGGGCTTGCCGAGGGTCAGGGTGCCCGTCTTGTCGACCACCAGCGTGTCGACCGCCGCCAGCCGCTCGAGCGCCTCCGCGTCCCGGATCAGGACACCGGATTCGGCACCCCGGCCGACACCCACCATGATCGACATGGGCGTGGCGAGCCCCAGAGCGCAGGGGCAGGCGATGATCAGGACCGAGACGGCGACCACCGTGGCATGGGCCAGAGCCGGCGCCGGGCCGAAAAGGGCCCAGACGACGAAGGCCAGAACGGCGACGCCGATGACGATCGGCACGAACCAGGCGGCGACCTGGTCGACCAGGCGCTGCACCGGGGCGCGCGAGCGCTGGGCGGCCGCCACCATCTCGACGATCTTCTGCAGCGTCGTGTCGCCGCCGGTGCGCTCGACCTCCATGACGAAGCTGCCGCGACCATTGAGCGTGCCACCGGTGACCGCATCACCGACCCCCTTCTCGACAGGCAGCGATTCGCCGGTCAGCATCGATTCGTCGACCGCGCTCCCGCCCTCGACGACGGTGCCGTCGAGCGGCACCTTGTCGCCCGGGCGGACCCGGAGCCGGTCGCCGACGTCGATCTCGGCGAGCGGCACGTCCTCCTCGTGCCCGTCCGCGCCCTGGCGCCGGGCGGTGTCGGGGGCGAGGTCGAGAAGAGCCCGGATGGCGCCGCCGGTCGCCTCGCGGGCGCGGATCTCCAGGACCTGGCCGAGCAGGACCAGCGTGACGATCACCGCCGCCGCCTCGAAATAGAGACCGACGCTGCCGTGCTGATCCCGGAAGGCGGCGGGAAAGACGCCGGGCAGCAGGACCGCCACCACGCTGTAGGCCCAGGCGATGCCGGTGCCGACGGCGATCAGCGTGAACATGTTGAGGTTGCGGCTCAGGACGGAGCGCCAGCCGCGGACGAAGAAGGGCCAGCCGCCCCAGAGCACGACCGGTGTCGCCAGCACGAGCTCGAGCCAATCGAGCATGGTGGGCGAGAGGCCGGCGAAGAGGCCGGGCAGGAGGTGCCGTCCCATGGCGACCACGACCACGGGCACGGCCAGCACCGCACTCGCCACGAGGCGCCGGCGCATGTCGAGATATTCCTCGCTCGGCCCCGTATCGGCGGTCACCCGCTCCGGCTCCAGCGCCATGCCGCAGATCGGGCAGTCGCCCGGACCCTCCTGGCGCACCTCCGGATGCATCGGGCAAATGAAGATGGTGCCCTCGGGCATGGCCTCGACGGCCCGGCGTTCCTCCGCCGGCTGGAGGTAATAGGCCGGATCGGCCTCGAACTTCCGCAGGCACCCGGCGGAGCAGAAGCCGTAGCTTTCGCCCTCGTGCGTCGTGCGGTGCGGCGTGGCAGCGAGGTCGACCGTCATGCCGCACACCGGATCGCGAACGTTCTCGGGGGCAGCAAGGGCAGGGGCGTCGATGCGGGCAGCGGACATGGCATGATCCTCCTCCCGCAAGCTTCTGGACCTTCCCATCATTGGAAGGTCAAGCGGAATTCGGGACCCTTGACCCGCGGCTCCGGCCGGTCATTTCGTAGGAGGGTGCCGAGGGAGGAACGCCCATGCCGCGAGGCCGCACCGGCCCGGGTCTCCTGCTGCTCCTGGCCCTGCTCCTGCCGGCGGCGGCGACGGGCCAGGTGCCGGACCGACCCGTGGATGTCGAGCTCATGCTCGCGGTCGACGTCTCGGGCTCCATGGACCCGGAGGAGCACGCGCTGCAGCGTCAGGGCTATGTCAGGGCGATCCGCAGCGACGCGTTCCGGCGCGCCGTCAAGGGCGGCTTCATCGGCCGGATCGCGCTCGCCTATGTCGAATGGGGAGGCATCGGCCGGCAGGCGGTGATCCTGCCCTGGGTCTCGATCGAAAGCGACGCCGATATCGAGGCCGCGGCCGAGCGCCTCGCGGCAGCGCCCGTCATCCCTCTGCGAGGCACCTCGCTGAGCTCCATCCTCGATTTCGCCGGAGGCACCTTCGCCGGCAACGGCTTCGAGGGGCTGCGGCGGGTCATCGACGTCTCGGGCGACGGGCCCAACAACACGGGCGGGCCGGTGATCGACGCCCGCGACCGGGTGCTGAAGCGCGGCATCACCATCAACGGCCTGCCGATCATGATCCGGCCGGCGCTGCATGGCGGTCCGACCACGCCGACGCTCGACGAGTACTTCGCCGCCTGCGTGATCGGCGGTCCGGGCTCGTTCGTGCTGCCGGTGCGCCGGATCGAGGCGCTGGCCGACGCCATCCACCGCAAGCTGGTGCTGGAGATCGCGGGATCGCCCGCCCGGCAGGGGCGGCTCCTCCCCGCCCAGGCGAGGCCGCCCGTCAACTGCCGCATCGGCGAGCGCCTCAAGCGATTCTGGATGGCGCCCTGAAGGCGCCGAGCTGGCGTCACCAGGGCGGATGACGGCGCCACCGGCGGCTGCGGGGAGGTTGCCGCTACACGGCCTGCCCGATTGCCGCTCGTGGCCCGGCGCCGGCGGTGACGGCGTCATGCACCGCCCGGGAGCGGGCGAGGATCGCCACGCCATAGCCGAGCGCGTAGATCGTCATCAGCGTCTCGAATGTCTCGGTCGACGAGAAGATGAAGATTTCGCTGCCGAGAGGGAACCAGATCGCCACCCAGAGCAGCGCCCGCGGCGGGCAGAGCGCCCGAAGCCAGGGGAAACGCTCGCCCATGAGATCGTCGAGCACGAAGGCGGCGATCGTGCCGAGCAGAATGGCAGCGCCCATGGCGTAGTAGATCGGCGTCAGGTAGCCGTTCAGGAAATTGTGCGCGTTGGTCTCGTGCTGGTCGTTGTAGGCCATGAAGAACTCGGGCGACTGCCAGGCGAGATAGGTCTGGCCCCAGCTTATCTCCTCCATGCCGATGACGAAGGCGGCGGCCCCGGCCAGCGCCGCGCCGAGAGCCGTGTAGCCGGCACCCGGCAACCCCCGATGATTGCGCGCATAACGCCAGGCGGCGAGCCAGAGAAGGCCGGCGGTCAGGAGGAAGCCGAGGCTGTGGGAAAGGTCGATCACCCCCTCCTTGGCATAGAGGGCGCAGACGCCGTCGCTGCCGGGCAGGCGGACGAAGCAGGCGAGCGAGTAGGCGAGGATGGCCGATCCGGCGAGCGCCGAGAGGCCGGCGGCGATGAGGATGCCACCGGTCGAGGCGCTCTTTCGCGCATGCGCCGGCGCCCAGCGGCAGACGAGCCAGCCGACCAGCGCGCCGAACAGGGCGAATTGCGCCGTCATGATCATCATGTGGACGGCGAAGCTCTTGACCTTGAGGCTGGTCCGGAACTCGTCGACGCGGACCAGCTCGACATAGTTGGTCTGCGGCAGGGCCTGGTACCAGGCATCGACATCCCGGAAGATCGGGGCATGGGCCGCGACCAGCACGAAGCACCCGAGCGCGGCCAGGACGAACAGGGAGAAGGCCCCCGCCGCCAGCCGATCGCTGCCACCACCACGCATCCGCATGTCCCGATCAACCACCGGAGCGTCCGGGCTCCGATCGATGGCGGAGCATGGCCCCGAACATGGAAAGAGCAGGTTAACGCGCCACCGCTGCTCGGCCAGAGCTGGACCCGGCTACGCACACCGCTCGGCGATTGCCGCCCTGCGGCGGCCATGATCGCCGTGGCGTCCGGCGGATGGGCGCTGCCTTCCAGGGCATGGTCCGGCACGCACCTCTCTCTCGACTCGCCATCGGGCCACCGCTAGTTGTGACCGGAAGCGATGGAGGAAACGCATGATCGATTGGCTGATCGAGACACTCAGAACATATCCGCATCTTGCAATATTTCTGGCACTCGGCATCGGTTTTCTGGTTGGACCAATCAAGGTCGCCGGCTTCAATCTCGGCAACGTCACGGCGACGCTGCTCGCCGGCGTGATCATCGGTCAGCTCGGCCTCGACATCGGCGCCGACGTCAAGAACACCTTCTTCATCCTTTTCCTTTTCGCCGTCGGCTTCGGTGTCGGCCCGCAATTCGTGCGCGGCCTGACCTCCGACGGGCCCAAGCAGATCGCCTTCGCCCTCTCGATCCTGGTCCTCTGCCTGGTCGTTCCCTATATCTGCGCGCTGATCTCGGGCCTGCCGCTCGGCTACGCGGCCGGGCTCTACGCGGGGTCGCAGACCATCTCGGCGGCGATCGGCGTGGCCACCGACCAGATCAACGCGCTCGGCCTCTCGGCCGACGAGGCCCGGACCTACGCCAACCAGATCCCGATCGCCTACGCCGTCACCTACATCTGGGGGACCATCGGCTCGGCGATCATCCTGGCCCAGATCGGCCCCAGGCTCATCGGCATCGACCTAGTGGCCGCCTGCAAGGAGTACGAGGCGCAGCTCGGCGGCGGCGCCGGCGCCGAGGAGCCCGGCATCACCTCGGCCTATCATCGCTTCGCGCTGCGCGCCTATCGGGTCGACGAGGCGAGCGGCCTGACCGGCCGGCCGGTCGGCGAGCTCCTGCCCGAGGTCCGCGTCTTCGTCGAGCGGGTGCGGCGGGGCGACCAGATCATCGAGGCGGATGGCACGACCGTGCTGGCGCCCGGCGACGTGGTCGCCTTCTCGGGCCGCCGCCACGATCTCGTCGAGGCACTCGACAGCCGGCTCGGCGAGGTCGAGGACGAGGCGCTCCTGAGCACCCAGGCCGAGGTGGTCGACGTCTTCGTCACCAGCAAGAAGCTCGCCGGCAAGACGCTGCGCGAGCTGGGCCAGGAGCCGGCGGCGCGCGGCGTCTACATCCGCAAGATGGTGCGCTCGATGGTCGAGATCCCGGTCCTGCCCGGGACCACGCTCGAGCGCGGCGACATCGTCACCCTGGTCGGCTCGCGCGGGCATGTCGAGGCGGCGATCGAGGCGCTCGGCTTCGCCGACCGGCCGGTCGAGTCGACCGATATCGCCTATGTCGGCTGGGGCATCGTGATCGGTGGCCTGATCGGTGCCCTGACCTTCGTCCTGGGGGGCATTCCCATCGGCCTCTCGACCTCCGGCGGCGCGCTGCTCGCGGGCCTCGTGCTCGGCTGGCTGCGGACCACCCATCCGGTCTTCGGCCGCATTCCGGGCCCGGCGCTCTGGCTGATGAACACGCTCGGCCTCAACATCTTCATCGCCGTGGTCGGCATCACCGCGGGGCCGGGCTTCGTCGCCGGCTTGCAGGAGGTCGGCGTCTCGCTGCTCCTCTGGGGCGTGGTCGCCACCTCGATCCCGATGCTCGCCTCGGTCTATGTCGGCCACCACGTCTTCAAGTTCCACCCGGCGATCCTGTTCGGCGCCTGCGCCGGGGTGCGCACGACGACGGCGGCGCTCGGCATGATCCAGGAGGCGGCGAAGAGCCGGGTGCCGGCCCTCGGCTACGGCATGCCCTACGCCGTCGGCAACACGCTGCTCACGATCTTCGGCCTCGTGATCGTGCTGCTGCTGGCCCCCTAGTGGATAGTCTGCAACGTTTGATGCCCGCGCTTCACGGCGGCGATGATGTCCTGCGGATTGGCGCGCCAGACGAAGGGTGTCGGGCTCTGGTTGTGCTGCTCGACGAAGTCGTTGATGGCGGTCTGCAGGGCGACCACGGAATGGAAGACGCCGCGCTGGAGCTTTCTGCGGCTCAGCTTGGCAAAGAAGCCTTCGACGGCGTTGAGCCAAGACGCCGAGGTGGGGGTGAAATGGAAGGTCCAATGCGGGCGGCGAGCGAGCCACGCCCGAACCTTCGGATGCTTGTGCACGGCATAGTTGTCGAGGATCACGTGGATCGCCTTGCCCTTGGGCACCTCGCGCTCGACGGCGTTGAGGAAACGGATGAATTCCTGGTGGCGATGACGCTGCATGTTGCGGCCGATGACCTTGCCGTCGAGCACGTTCAGTGCCGCAAACAGTGTCGTCGTCCCGTTCCTCTTGTAATCATGGGTCATCGTGCCGAGCCGACCGCGCTTCATCGGCAGGCCGGGCTGCGTTCGATCCAAGGCCTGGATCTGCGGTTTCTCGTCGATCGACAAGACCACGGCGTGCGCGGGCGGATCGACATAGAGCCCGACCACGGCCTCGACCTTCTCGACGAAGGCCGGATCGTTGGACAACTTGAACTGCCGCCAACGATGCGGCACCAGTCCGGCCTCGCGCCAGATGACATGCACCTTCGCCCGCGACACGCCCGTCGCCACCGCCATCGCCCTGACCGTCCAGTGCGTGCCGCCGTCCGGCGGCGCTTCCTCCTGCGTCCGCCGGATCACCTCGGCCACCTTCGCGTCCGCGAGCTTCGGGATACGCGACGGCCGGGTCTTGTCGCGCAACAACCCGTCGACGCCCGCCTCGATGTAGCGCTCCTGCCAGCGCCAGACCGAGACCTTGTCGAGCCCGGTCCGCCGCATGATCTCGGCCGTGCCCAGCCGATCACTGGTCAACAGCATCACCGCCGCCCGCCAGACGTGCTTTTGCGGCGTGTTGCGGTCGGCGATGACCGCTGCCAGTCGCGCACGATCAGCCGAGGAGACGAACAGTTCAAGATCTCCACGCATCCACAAAAGATGATACTGCGGACTCAAATGTCAAAGACTATCCACTAGGACCCGACGCCGCAACCACCATTCACCATCCATGGGAGTCCACCCGATGAGCGTCATCAAGGACGTCACCGCGATCGATTTCGGCAGGTTCGAGGAGCTCAGCCCGTTCGAGATCAAGGACGAGCTGATCAAGCTCGCCCGCGAGGGCGCGGAGAAATCGTCGGCGATCTTCCTCAATGCCGGCCGCGGCAACCCGAACTGGACCGCGACCAGGGCGCGCGAGGCCTTCTTCCTGCTCGGCCAGTTCGCCGTCACCGAAGCCAGGCGGGCATACAACGACGAGGAGGCCGGGCTCGCCGGGATGCCGCCGCTCGACGGCTGCCACGATCGCCTGGTCAAGTGGCTCGATGTCCACGCCGACATGGCGGGTGCGAAAGCGCTCGGCGAGGCGGTTGCGTTCGCCCTCGACAAGTTCGCCTTCGAGCCGGATGCCTTCGTCCACGAGCTGACCGACAGCATCATCGGCGACAACTATCCCGTGCCCGACCGCGCCCTCCACCACAACGAGGTGATCACCCACGAGTACCTGATGTGGGCGATGTGCGCCGGCCATCGGCCGAACGTGAAGTTCGACCTCTATCCGGTCGAGGGCGGCACGGCGGCCATGTGCTACATCTTCAAGGCGCTCAAGAACCAGCGCCTGCTCAATGCCGGCGACACGATCGCCATCGGCACGCCTATCTTCACCCCCTATCTCGAGATGCCGGCGCTTGAGGATTACGACCTGAAGCAGATCCATATCGGCGTCGCCCAGGAGGACCGCTTCCAGCTCACCGACGCGGAGCTGAAGGCGCTCGAGGACCCGAAGGTCAAGGCGCTCTTCATCGTCAACCCGGGCAACCCATCGGCCGTGGCGCTCCGGCCCGAGACCATTGAGCGGCTGGTCAAGTTCGTGACGACCAGGCGCCCGGATCTGATGATCCTGACCGACGACGTCTACGGCACCTTCGTGCCGGGCTTCGAATCGCTGCTCGGCCACCTGCCGAGGAACACCATCGGCGTCTACTCCTACTCCAAGTATTTCGGCTGCACCGGCTGGCGGCTCGGCGTGATCGCCGTCGCCCAGGACAACATCTTCGACGAGATGATCAAGCAGCATCCGGAGAAGACCCAAAAGCTCCTCGAGAGGCGCTACGTCGCGATGACGCCGACGCCGCGCGACATCAAGTTCATCGACCGCATCGTCGCCGACAGCCGCGACGTGGCCCTCAACCACACGGCCGGCCTGTCGCTGCCGCAGCAGGTCATGATGACCCTCTTCGGCCTTGTCGAGATGACCGACAAGGAGAAGATCTACCAGCGGGCCTGCATGGCCATCTGCAACCGCCGGTTCCGCCTCCTGGTCGAGGGCATGGGCATCGAGGTCGAGGTCGCCCAGTATTTCGACCGCTATTACGGCATCATCGACTACGAGTTCTGGCTCAGGAAATATGTCGGCGACGACGTCGTCGCGTGGCTGAAGGAGAACATCCACCCGCTCGACATCGCCTTCAAGCTGGCCCAGGACCACGGCATCGTGCTGCTCAACGGCTCGGGCTTCGATGCGCCCAACTGGTCAGCACGGGTTTCGTTCGCCAATCTCGATGACGACGCCTATGCCGCGATCGGCCGCGCCGTCAGGGCGGTGGCGCGCGGCTACGTCCAGACCTACCGTGCTGCCAAGGGCAAGCCCATCAACGCCTGACCCGCGCGCCAGCGCCCGGCGACAAGACAAGAAGAAGAGGGGGAGTTGGGCCACATGGTGGAGAGCGTCGTCGGCGCCTTCGTCGAGCATCCGGAGCTCTCCCTCTTCCTCGCCCTGGCGATCGGCTACGCCGTCGGCAAGATCAGCTTCGGCAGCTTCACCCTCGGCTCGGTGACCGGCTGCCTGCTCGCTGGCGTGCTGATCGGGCAGACCGGGGTGGTGGTCTCGAAGGACGTCCAGCAGGCCTTCTTCCTCCTTTTCCTCTTCGCCATCGGCTATCGCACCGGGCCGCAGTTCTTCCGCAGCCTCAATGCCAGGGCCCTGCCGCAGATCGCCGTCACGATCGTGCTCTGCGTCGTGGCCCTCGCGGTCGTCCTCCTCCTCGCCCCCCTGCTCGGGCTCGATCTCGGCATCGCCGCCGGGTTGCTCGCCGGTGCCGCGACCGAATCGGCGACCGTCGGCGTCGCCATCGACGCCTTCCACAAGACCGGACCCGCGGCCGAGGCGGCCAGGCTCTTCGACGCCCAGATCGCGACCGGCTTCGCCGTCGCCTATCTGGTCGGCGTGATCGCCACCATCCTCATGCATTCGCAAGTGGCGCCCCGCTTCTTCGGGCGCTCGCTGAAGGATGCCTGCGCCGAGATGGAGGAGGAGCTCGGTGCCAGCTCCGGCGGCGGCAGGCTGTTGCCAGCGTCGGCGCGACGGGAGGTCGAGGCCCGCGCCTTCCGCCTCGACGAGCGATGGGTCGGCAAGGCGGTCAAGGAGGTCGAAGCCACCGTGCCGCCCCAGGCCAAGGCCTATGTCGAGCAGCTCCGCCGCGAGGACGAGATCATCGAGGTGGCGCCCGACACCCGCTTCGAGGCCGGCGACATCGTCTGCGTCGCCGGGTTGCGCGGGTTCATCGTCGAGCACGCGGGCGAGATCGGCACCGAGGTCGACGACGTGGGGCTGCTCGACGTGCCGGTCGATATCATCGACGTCGTCGTCACCAGCAGCGAGCTGGCCGGCAAACGCCTTCGCGACCTGCGCCGGATGCCGGAGGCGCGCGCGGTCTTCCTGCGCCGCGTGCTGCGGGCCGGCCAGGAGGTGCCGAGCTATCCGGGGCTCGTCGTCCAGAAGGGCGATGTCCTGACCATAGCGGGCTCGCGCCAGCACGTGGCGGAGGCCGCGGAGGTTCTGGGCTACCCCGATCGCCCGACCTCGGCGACGGACATGGTCTATGTCGCCCTCTTCATCGTCGCGGGTGGCCTCTTCGGCATTCCCGCGCTCAAGCTCGGTGCGCTGGAGCTCGGCCTCGGCATCGCGGTCGGCGTCCTGATCGGCGGGCTGGTGGCAGGCTGGCTGCGCTCGATCAAGCGCACCTTCGGCTTCGTGCCGGAGGCGACCTTGTGGCTGTTCGATTCGGTCGGGCTGTGCGCCTTCATTGCCTGCGTCGGCATCTCGGCCGGCCCGAGCTTCGTTCAGGGTCTCGTCTCGTCGGGGCCGGCCCTGGTCATCGTCAGCATTATCGTGGTCGTGCTCGCCCATGGTGCCGCGCTCTTCGTCGGCCGCAAGATCTTCAAGATGAACGAGGGTGTGCTCGCCGGCACATGCTGTGGTGCCGGCACCTCGGCCCCGGCCCTGGCCGCGGTGCAGGAGATCGCGGAAAGCCGGGTGCCGACGCTCGGCTACGGTCTGGGCTACGCCATCGGCAACGTGCTGCTCGCAGTCTGGGGCTCCGTCCTCGTGATCGTGCTCGGCTCCTAGCGGGCCGCGGTCACCCGCCAGACGGCGTTGCCCACGTCATCCGCCACCAGGAGCGCGCCGTCCCTGGCGATCGCCACGCCGACCGGGCGGCCCCGGGCGTTGCCCTCGTCGTCGACGAAGCCGGTGAGCACGTCGCGCGGCGGGCCCTTGGGCTCGCCTTCGGCGAACGGCACGAAGATCACCTCGTAGCCCGCGAGCTCGGAGCGGTTCCAGGAGCCGTGCTGGCCGATGAAGGCGCCGTCGTCCAGGGATTCGGGCAGGGCAGCGGCGCCGTTCGAGAAGGCGAGGCCCAGGGACGCGGTATGAGCGCCCAGGGCGTAGTCGGGCACGATCGCCTTCGCCACGAGCTCCGGTCGCCGCGGCTCGACCCGGGGGTCCACATGGTCGCCCCAATAGCTGTACGGCCAGCCATAGAAGCCGCCGTCCCGCACGCTGGTCAGGTAGTCCGGCGGCAGGTCGTCGCCGATCTCGTCGCGCTCGTTGACGACGGTCCAGAGCACGCCGGACTCGGGCTCGAACGCCATGCCGACGGGATTGCGCAGGCCAGAGGCGAAGAGCCGCTTCTCGCCGCTTTGGAGATCGACCCGCCAGATCGCGGCACGGCCCGTCTCCTTGTCCATGCCGTTCTCGCCGATATTGCTGTTCGAGCCGACCGAGGCGTAAAGCGCCTCGCCCTTCGGATCGACGACGATGTTCTTCGTCCAGTGGTGGTTCAACGGCCCGCCGGGAAGCTCCGTCAGAAGCTCGCCTTCGGCCTCGATCCGCCTCTCCCCCTTCCGGTAGGGAAAGCCCAGGATGCCGTCCGTATTGGCGACGTAGAGGGTGTCGCCCACGAGCGCCATGCCGAAGGGCGAATGCAGACCTTCGAGCAGGACGGAGCGCGTCTCGGCCACACCGTCGCCGTCCGCGTCACGCAGCAGCGTGATCCGGTCTGCGCTCGCCACGCCGGCGCCGGCCCGCCCCATGACCAGCCCCATCACGAAGCCCCTGATGCCGCCGCCCTCGTCCGGCCGCTTCGGCGCATTGGTCTCGGCGACCAGCACGTCGCCATTGGGCAGGACGTAGAGCCAGCGCGGATGGTCGAGCCCGTCGGCGAAGCGCTGCACCCGGAGCCCCGCGGCCGGGACCGGCCCCTGGCCCGCCTCCCAGCGCTCGGCCGGGGCGATATTGACGGTCGGCAGCAGGCTTTCCTCCGGCGCGGGCAGGGTCGGGCTCGGGCCGAAGCCGCGCGGCATCATGTCTCCTCCGCTCGCCGCGGCAACCCCGCCCGGCGCCTGGTCTCCCGCACCACCGCCGCAGCCGGCGAGGAAGCCCATGAGGAGCAGCGGGGCCAAGCGGTGCGGTCGTTGCATGATCATGTTCGTCCGTCCCTTCCGGTTGCCTCGTCCTGTGGCGCCGCGCCACGGGAACGTCTCGCCCGCTTCGGGGTTGCATCTCGAACCTTGCCCGCGGCGTGCGAAAGCGCCATCTGCCCCCGGCGGCCCCATGCCGGGGTCACGCCCGGATGCATCCCCAGCCGTCCACCCTGGAGAGAAGATGAGCGTCGGCCTGCTCGGATTGATCGACGATGTGGTGGGCATCGCCAAGGTCGCCGCGGCCTCGATCGACGACGCGACGGGGCAGGCGGCGCGGGCCGGGGCCAAGGCCGCCGGGCTCGTGGTCGACGACACCGCCGTCACACCCCGCTACCTCGTCGGCTTCGCCGCCGAGCGCGAGCTGCCGATCGTCGCCAAGATCACGCTGGGCTCGCTCAGGAACAAGCTCATCATCCTGCTGCCCCTGGCCCTCCTTCTCAGCCTCGTGGCACCCTGGGCCATCACCCCGCTCCTGATGATAGGCGGGCTCTACCTCTCTTTCGAGGGGGCGGAGAAAATCATCGGCGCCATCGGCCTGCACGGCCATCCAAAGAAGAAGCCAGGGCGCCCGGAGGACACGCCCATGCCGGCCGCCCTGCGCGGCGGCAGCGAGGAGGCGAGGCGGGTCAAGAGCGCCATCCGCACCGATTTCATCCTCTCGGCCGAGATCATGGCGGTGACGCTCGCGAGCGTCGCCGCGAGCCCCTTCGTCACCCGCGCTATCGTGCTCGGCATCATCGGCGTCGTCATCACGCTCGGCGTCTACGGCGTCGTCGCCCTGATCGTGAAGGCGGACGATGCCGGCCTCGCTCTGGCCGAGCGCAACGGACCGGTCAGCGGACCGCTTGGCCGCTTCATCGTCCGCGTCATGCCCTGGTTCCTCGAGGGCCTGAGCATCCTTGGCACCGCCGCCATGCTCTGGGTCGGTGGCGGCATCATCCTGCACGGGCTCGAGGAGCTGGGCTGGCACGCTCCGGCCGCCATCGTCCACCACGCCGGCGAGGTGGTGAGCGGCGCATTCGGCGCCATCGGCCCCGCCATCGCGTGGCTGACCGCCGCCCTGGCCTCGGCCGTCCTGGCCCTCGTCCTCGGCGCCATCGTCGCCCTCGTCATGCAGCGCGTGGCGCCGCAGGCCATCCACTGAGAGCCTGTTCGAGGAGTCTTCAGGCGATGACGAGGTTGTCGACGGCACCGCTGCCGGTGAGCTCGACCACGAGCTGCGAGACGCCGGCGAACGACAGATCGACCACCGAAACGGCGTTCTCGCCGCTGCCCTCCTCGCAACCGCTGCCCGCGCAGCCGACATCGACCTCGCCGCCGATCTGGCCGCCGCTGGCATCGTAGGCGAAGATCTTGGCGCCGATGCCGTCGCCCCCGTCGTCGAGAACGTCCACCAGCGTCAGGCTCGTGACGGCCCTCGGCGTCTCGAAATCGAAGACGAGGTCGCCGCCGTTCCGGTTGTCGCTCGGATTGCCGCTGTCGCCGTCCTGCGAGATGATGAGCAGCATCTCGTCGAAGTAGGTCGCGAGGTCGCTGTCGTCGCCGGACGGGTGGGCGCTGTCGAAGACCATCGGAACGTTGACGTCGGGATCGAAATTCCCGTCGAAGCCCCTGCTCGAGATGGTCACCCCGAGATCGCCATATTGGTCCCGCACCGTCTGGCCCGCCTCGAGCTGATCGAATGTGAGGACATCGCCAATCTTCTCGATCAGGCCGGGCCGGTCGAAGATCATCTGGAAGAGCTGCCCGTCGCCGAAGCGCACCTGCTCTACGTCGTGGCTCACCAGTTGCGTCTCGCCATCGGATCCGCGGATCTTCACCTCCGTCGAATCGAAGGCGAACGCATAGGCCGACCGCTCCTCCGGCAACACCAGCGTGTCCGTGCCGGAACCGCCGAGATAGACATTGCTGCCGCCGTCCTCGAAGAAAAGATCGTCGCCGCCGTCGCCCCGCAGCGTGTCGTCGCCCGGGCCACCGCCCAGAAGGTCGCCGCCGTCTCCGCCAGAGATGCGATTGTGCCCGGTCGTGCCGACGAGTTGGTCGGCGAAGGGCGAGCCGCTCAGATTCTCGATCGCGGTGATCGCGTAGTTGCGATGATCCCAGGAATAGATGCCGTCGAAGCCGGAGCCGTCGCCGAGGCTCGCCGTCACCGGTATCGGCGATCGCGCGAAGCTCAAGAGGTCGATGCCGGGGCCGCCATCGATCGTTGCCTGGCTCATTCCCGTGTAGATGCTGTCGTTGCCGGCATCGCCCGAGAGCTT
This sequence comes from uncultured Geminicoccaceae bacterium, assembly GCA_964402505.1. Lineage (GTDB taxonomy): Bacteria > Pseudomonadota > Alphaproteobacteria > Geminicoccales > Geminicoccaceae > SLRI01. Next base: position 31,850 of record CAYOCP010000017.1, on the reverse strand, counting down.
GTCGGGCTCCTGGATGCTGGACTGCTGGTCCGGATGGTTGCCGTAGATGGTGTCATTGCCGTCGCCGCCATTGAGCGTGTCGACACCGGCGCCGCCATGGATGAGATCGTCGCCGCCGAACCCGTTGACCAGCGTCGGCCCCGTATTCAGCTCGCTGGCGGGATCGGTGACCGCGAAGACCTCGTTGACCGTGAGCGCATCGACCATGCCGGTGCCGCCGACCAGCGTGATCGAGTCGCCGAAGGGATCGACCACGACCGAGGGTGCGAAGGCGCCGAAGGCGGTGGTCGTCGTGCCGCTCGCGGCCGCCATGGTGATGGCCTCGTCGTTCAGCAGATTGACCGTGCCGCTGCTCTGGATGCCGTCCTGGTCCAGAACGAAGCGTGTCGCCGCGACGTTGTCGAGCAGCTCCAGCGCACCCGGGCTCTCCGCATCGGCAACGCCGAAAGCGGCCAGATAGCCCTTGTCGAGGAAGACCTCGGCATAGGTCGTGCCCGAATGGTCCTTCAGCGTCAGCCCCCAGCCGCTGACGCTCTTGTCGACGGTGCTGTCCAGAAAGCCCGGCGTGAACTCGAGGGTCGTCTCCTGGACCGGGATGAAGAAGACGTCCTGGCTCGGATCGAAATCGGTGATCAGGAGGATGTCCTCGTTGCCGGGCTTGGGCTCGAGGCCGGCTTCCAGGATCTCGGTGAAGAACTTGACGAGGCCGGTCAAGAGATCGCCGACGGCGGTGCTGGCGAGAACGTCCTTGGCCAGCATCATGCCGCTGCTGAAGGCCTTGGCCACGGCCGATTCGAACTCGCCGATATCGTCGATCAGGAAATTCTCGCCTATCTTGTCGGCGGCATCCTGAATGTAGCTGGTGCGGTACTTGGTCCAGATGTCCTCTAGCGGATCGCCCGAATCCGACGCCAGGCTGAAGAACACGGCATCGGCGCCGGTGCCGGTCTCGACGATGTCGGCGTCCCCGTAGCCGCGCGGGCCCGGATCGACCATATCGTCGCCGGCCCCGGCATGGATGGTGTCCGAGCCCCGGCGCGTGACGATGATGTCGTTGCCCGGATCGGCCCCGCCATAGCCGTCCGTGATGTCCCAGAACCGGACCCCGTCCGTGGTGTAGGGCCAGTCGAACCCGTCACCATAGACCGTGTCGTCGCCCCAGCCGCTCGCCTCCATGAAGCCGGAGGGAAAGCCCTGGGGCGTCTCCTCGAAATCGGCGTCGCTGTCGATGACGTCGTCGCCGCTGCCGCCGGCGATGCTGTCGTCGCCGCCTCCGCCGGCCACCGCATCGTTGCCGGGACCGGCGAAGACCGTGTCGTCGTCGCTGAAGCTCCAGACGGCATCCATGCCGCCGCTCGCCGAGTACTTGTC
>CAYOCP010000017.1:0-30379 GCA_964402505.1 uncultured Geminicoccaceae bacterium | reverse complement strand
CATGTGTGGCATCTGCGGAGAGATCCGCTTCGATGGGGGCGATGCCTCGCCCGCCGCCCTCGAGCGGATGATGGCGGTGATGGCGCCGCGCGGCCCCGACGGGTCCGGAGTCCTGCTCCGCGACGGCGCCGGCCTCGGCCACCGCCGGCTCAAGATCATCGATCTCTCCGAGGCCTCCGCACAGCCGATGACGGACAGCGCCCTCGGCCTCTCCATCGCCTTCAACGGCTGCATCTACAACTACCCGGCGCTCAAGGCGGAGCTCGAGAGCCTGGGCTATGGCTTCTTCTCGACCGGCGACACCGAGGTCGTCCTGAAGGCGTATCACGCCTGGGGCTCGGCGTGCTTCGAGCGCTTCAAGGGCATGTTCGCCCTCGCCATCCAGGAGCGGGATTCGGGCCGCGTCGTCCTCGCCCGCGACCGCTTCGGCATCAAGCCGCTCTACCTCGCGGAAAGGGGAGGCCTCCTCCGCTTCGCCTCGTCCCTGCCGGCCCTGCTCGCCGCGGGCGGGGTGGACACCTCGATCGACCGCGTCGGCCTCGCCCACTACATGAGCTTTCATGCCGTCGTGCCGCCGCCACGCACCATACTCGCCGGCGTGCGGAAGCTGCCCCCGGCGACCGTCAGGACCATCGAGGCCGACGGCACGTCGAGGGAGCGGGTCTACTGGCGCCTCGACTTCCACCGCAGCCGCGAGGACATCGAGCGGCCGTTCGAGGAATGGCGTGACCGCGTGCTCGAGGCGCTCCGCACGGCCATCGAGCGGCGCATGGTGGCCGACGTGCCGGTCGGCGTGCTGCTCTCGGGCGGCGTCGATTCGAGCGTCATCGTGGGCCTTCTGGCCGAACGGGGGCAGAAGGGCCTCAACACCTTCTCGATCGGCTTCGAGGAGGCGCATGGCGAGAAGGGCGACGAGTTCCGCTACTCCGACCTGATCGCCGAGGAATACGCCACCCGGCACCACAAGATCTTCGTGCCCTCGGCCGAGCTGATCGACGCCCTGCCGGCCACCATCGCCGCCATGTCGGAGCCCATGGTCTCCTACGACAATGTCGGCTTCTTCCTGCTCTCGCGCGAGGTGGCGAAGCACATCAAGGTGGTGCAGAGCGGGCAGGGGGCCGACGAGGTCTTCGCGGGCTATCACTGGTACCCGCCGCTCGCCTCCTCCAACGACGTGGTCGGCGATTATGCCGCCGTCTTCCTCGATCGCGACCGGGCGAGGCTCGAATCCCATCTGTCGTCCGACTACCTGACCCCGGACGACGCGGCCCTGGATTTCATCCGAGAGGCCATGGCGCTGCCCGGCGCCGACGATCCGATCGACAAGGCCCTTCGCCTCGATACGACGGTCATGCTGGTCGACGACCCGGTCAAGCGCGTCGACAACATGACCATGGCGCACGGGCTCGAGGCGCGCGTTCCCTTTCTCGACCACGAGCTGGTGGAGCTCGCGGCCCGCATCCCGGCCGAGCACAAGCTGGCCCACGGCGGCAAGGGCGTGCTCAAGGAGGCGGCGCGCAAGGTGATCCCGCCCGCGGTGATCGACCGGCCCAAGGGCTATTTTCCCGTGCCGGCGCTCAAATACCTGGACGGGCCCTATCTTGCCCTGGTCCGCGATGCGCTCGGCTCCAGGGCCGCCCGGGAGCGCTCGCTCTTCCAGAAGCCCTATCTGGAAGCGCTCCTCGCCAACCCCAAGGCGCACATCACGCCGCTACGCGGCTCCGAGCTCTGGCAGGTGGCCCTGCTCGAGCTCTGGTTGCAGCAACACGGGATTTGAGCATGGCAGATGCCGGCACCACAACCGAGCGCAACGCCGTCGTCGACATGGGCTGGGGCCGGCTGCTCTTCGGCCAGACCTTCGCCGATGCCGAGGCGCTGGTCGAGGCGATCCGTGCGGAGGGACCGGGCCGGCGCGACATCGCCGCCTATGTCGAGGACCCGCACGTCATCCTGGCGCGGGCGCCGCAGGAGCTCTTCCTCGACCCCTCCCACACCTTTCGCCTCGATCTCGGAACCTTCCGGCCGGAGCGCCGCAAGCCGCGCGGCTTCACGCTCCGCCGGCTCAACTCGCTGCGCGACGCCGACGAGGTCAACCGCATCTACCTCGCCCAGAAGATGGTGCCGGTGGCGCCCGAGTATTTCTGGCGGCGGCGCGACAGCCGGGTGGTCACCTGCCTCGTCGCCGAGGACAACAAGACCGGCCGGGTCATCGGCACTGTCATGGGCTGCGACCATGGGCGCGCCTTCGGCGACCCCGAGCGCGGCAGCTCGCTCTGGTGCCTCGCCGTCGACCCGCAGGCGACCCGGCCCGGCGTCGGCGAGGCGCTGGTGCGCCACCTGGCCTTGGGCTTCAAGGAGGTCGGCCTGGCCCAGCTCGACCTCTCGGTCCTGCACGACAACGACCAGGCGATCGCCCTCTACGAGAAGCTCGGCTTCGCCCGCGTGCCGGTCTTCACCCTCAAGCGCAAGAACCCGATCAACGAGAAGCTCTTCCTCGGCCCCCCGCCCGAGGAGGGCCTCAACCCTTACGCCAAGCTGATCGTCGACGAGGCGCGGCGGCGCGGCATCGGCGTCGAGATCGTCGACGCCGAGGGCGGCTTCTTCCGACTCGTCTCCGGCGGCCGCGGCATCGCCTGCCGCGAGAGCCTCTCCGAGCTCACCTCGGCCGTGGCGATGAGCCTCTGCGACGACAAGGCGGTGACCCGGCGCATCCTGGCGCGCGGCGGCATCAGCGTCCCGGCGCAGATCGAGGCGGGCGAGGCGGACGAGCTCCGGACCTTCCTGGCCGAGCACCGCCGCCTGGTCGTCAAGCCGGCGCGCGGCGAGCAGGGGAGAGGGGTCGCCGTCGGCCTCGAGACGCTGGCGGCGGTCGAGGCCGCCATCGCCGAGGCGAGGCGGCTCTGCGACCGGGTGCTGGTCGAGGCCTGCGCCGAGGGCCAGGACCTCCGGCTCGTGGTCATCGACTATCGGGTGGTGGCCGCTGCCATTCGCCGCCCGGCGCACATCGTGGGCGACGGCCAGTCGACCGTGCGCGACCTCATCGAGCGGCAGAGCCGGCGGCGGGCGGCGGCGACCGGCGGCGAGAGCCGCATCCCGCTCGATGCCGAGACCGAACGCTGCCTCGCCGCGGCCGGGCTCGGCCTCGACGGCGTGCCGGCCGAGGGTCGCGAGATCCAGGTCCGGCGAACCGCCAACCTGCACACCGGCGGCACCATCCACGACGTCACCGACAGCGTCCATCCGGCACTGGTCGAGGCGGCGATCGAGGCGGCCCGCATCCTCGGCATTCCGGTCGTCGGCATCGATCTCATCGTGCCGTCGCCGCGCCGCCCCGACTACGTGTTCATCGAGGCCAACGAGCGCCCCGGCCTCGCCAATCACGAGCCGCAGCCGACCGCCGAGCGCTTCGTCGACCTCCTCTTCCCGCTCTCCGTCCCGCTCGATGCCCGGCGTCGCAAGGGTGCCGCCGCATGACGCGGCTCACCATCGATGCGGGCTATTGTCAGGCCCAGCTCGAGCGCCTGCTCCGCATCCCGAGCCCGACCGGCTACACCGACACGGTGGTGCGCGCCGTATCGGAGGAGCTCGGCGCCCTCGGCCTCGCCATCGAGGCCACCCGCCGGGGGGCCATCCGCGGCAGGCTCGAGGGCCGGGAGCAGCGCCCGGCGCGGGCCATCATCTCGCATCTCGACACGCTCGGCGCCCAGGTCCGCGGCCTGAAGACGAACGGGCGGCTCGCCATCTGCTCGATCGGTCACTGGTCGGCCCGCTTCGCCGAGAGCGCGCGCTGCACCATCTTCAGCGAGAAGGGCGCCTATCGCGGCACCATCCTGCCGCTCAAGGCCTCGGGCCACACCTTCAACGAGGAGGTCGACACCCAGCCCGTCGGCTGGGACCATGTGGAGATCCGCGTCGACGCCTTCGCCCGCGACCGCAAGGATCTGGACCGGCTCGGCATCGGCATCGGCGACATCGTCGCCATCGACCCTGGCACCGAGTTCCTCGACAACGGCTTCATCGTCTCGCGCCACCTCGACAACAAGGCGGGCGTCGCCGTCATGCTGGCGGCGCTCAAGGCGCTCAAGGACGCGGGCGTGACGCCGCCGGTCGACATCTGGTGGCTCTTCTCGATCGCCGAGGAGGTCGGCGTCGGCGCCTCCTCCCTGCTCACCCACGACATCGCCTCCATGGTGACCGTCGACAACGGCACCACGGCACCCGGCCAGAACAGCGACGAGTTCGGCGTCACCATCTCCATGGCCGACCAGACCGGTCCCTTCGACTTCCACCTCACGAGAAAGCTGGTGCGGCTCTGCCGGGAGCACGACATCCGCCACCAGAAGGACGTCTTTCGCTACTACCGCTCGGACAGCGCCTCGGCGATCGAGGCCGGCGCCGATGTACGGACCGCCCTCATCACCTTCGGCGTCGACGCCAGCCACGGCTACGAGCGCATCCACATGCACGCGCTGCGCTCGCTCGCCGAGCTGGTCACCGCCTACGTGACGAGCGAGGTGGAGATCCAGCGGGACGCCGAGGAGCTCGGCCGGCTCGAGGGCTTCACCACCCAGCCCATGGAGGAGGCCGAGCAGAGCCTGAGCCGCGATTCCCGCATGCCGGGCAAGAGCTGAGATCGGAGCGCTTTGGCAGCCGGCCCCGCATCGGCTATGCTCGCCCGCGAGGCGAGGGAGCGGAGGAAAGCGATGAGCGAGAAGGACGCCTACGAGCAGAAGGCCGAAGCGAGGCTGCGCGAATGGCAGGCCGATATCGACAAGCTGCGCGCCCAGGCCGACCAGGTCTCGGCGGATGCGCGGATCGAGTACGACCGGCAGATCGCGCGGCTGGTCGAGCAGCAGAAGGATGCCCGCCGGCAGTACGAGAGGCTGGAGAGGGCGAGCGGCGAGGCCTGGGCCGACATGAAGGCCGGCATGGAGAAATCCTGGGCGGCGATGTCGCAGGCGATGCGCGACGCCATGCGGCGCTTCGGCTGAGGGAACGCATGAGCCGGCCGCGCGGAGCCAGCACTTGAAGCTCTTCACCTGCGGCGCCTGCGGCCAGCTCCTGTTCTTCGAGAACCGGCGCTGCGAGCGCTGCGGCCACGCGCTCGGCTTCATCGCCGAGCACACCACGCTCGCCACGGTCGAGGCCGACGGCGAGCTCTGGCGGCCCTTGGACGAGCCGGAGAAGGCCTGGCGCTTCTGCGACAATGCCCGGCACGACGCCTGCAACTGGCTGGTGCCGGCCGAATCCGGCGACATCTACTGCCGCGCCTGCGACCACAACCGGACCGTGCCGGACCTCGCGAACCCGCGCCATCTCGAGCTCTGGAAGGCGGTCGAGGTGGCGAAGCACCGGCTGATCTACAGCCTCCTGCGCTTCGGTCTGCCGCTCCTGAGCAAGCGGCTCGAGCCGGCGACCGGCCTCGCCTTCGATGTGCTCTCCGACGAGGCCTGCACCTTCCGCGACGACCAGCGGGTGATGACCGGCCATGCCGAAGGCCTGATCACGCTCAATCTCGCCGAGGCCGATCCGGCCGCGCGCGAGGCGGCGCGGACTAGCATGGCCGAGCCCTACCGCACGCTGCTCGGCCATTTCCGCCACGAGATCGGCCACTACTACTGGGAGCGGCTGGTGCGCGACGGTGGCCGGCTCGAGCCCTTCAGGGCCCTCTTCGGCGATGAGCGCGAGGATTACGGCAAGGCGCTGGAGCGGCATCACGAGGCCGGTCCCCCCGCCGACTGGCCGAGCCGCTTCGTCAGCGCCTACGCCTCGGCGCATCCCTGGGAGGACTGGGCCGAGACCTGGGCGCACTACTTCCACATGGTCGACACGCTCGAGACGGCGCATGTCCACGGCGTGAGCACCCGGCCGCGCATCGCCGCCGATCCCTCGCTCGCCGCCCGGATCGATTTCGATCCCTATCGCGGCGTCGCCTTCGACCGGCTGATGGAGGACTGGCCACCCTTGACCATCGCGCTCAACAGCCTCAACCGCAGCATGGGCCTGCCCGACCTCTACCCCTTCGTGCTGGCGGAACCCGCGGCCACGAAGATGCGTTTCGTTCACGACCTCATAGCCGGCGTCACCCGACCGTCCTGAGGAAGCCGGCCCGGCTCCCCGGTTCACAAGAGCCGGTCAGGCGCTATGCTGCGCCTCGGCCGGACCCCGAAGGAGAGGCAGCCCTGACCACCCGATCACCCGCCAGCGTCTGGCCCCGGCTCTACGCAGCACCGGCCGGTTGCTTCGCCGGCGAGACCCGCGAGGCGGAGCTCGCCCGGATCGTCGATCTCGGCTTCGACGGGCTCTGGCTGCCCGGCGCGACGCTGGCGGCACCCGATCTGCTGCGCGCCGCGGCCGAGGCGGGCCTCGCGCCGATCCTCGATCTCGCCATCGCCCGCCTGCCGGCCCGCGCATCCCTGGTTCGTCGCGCACCGCAGCTCTTCGAGCCGGTGACGCCGGAGGAGCATGCCGCCCTCGACCCGCGCCGGCCCGACACCAGCCAGATGCGCCTGCTCGCCGATGCGGACCGGGGTGCCCTGGAGGCGGCCGTGCTGGCCTTGGTCCGGCCGCTCGTCGAGGCCGGTGCCGCGGGCTTCGTGCTGCGCGGCACCGCCCTGCTGCCGCCCTCGCTCGCGGCCCGCTTGGTGGGCGCGCTGCGCGCTCTTCGCCCTGATCTTCGCCTCGTTGCCGACACGCTGGGAGCGGTCCCGGAGGCCACGACAGCGCTCGAAGGTGCCGGCTTCGATTACCGGTTCAACAGCGTCGCCTGGTGGGATCTGCGCGGCGGCTGGTTCCTCGACCAGGAAGCCGCCCTTGCCGCCGTCGCGCCGTCCCTGGGATTTCCGGAGGCACCCGGCGGTGCACGGCTGGCGCCGACCGTGCCTCCGGGCGAGCGCTTGGCGCTGGCCCGCCTCAGGCTCGGGCTCGCCGCCGTGGCCTCCTCGGGCCTCGTCGTGCCGGCCGGCTTCGAGCACGGTGCCGAGGCACCGCTCGAGCCGGAGGAGGCGAGGCCGGGCGATCTCGAGCACTGGCGACGGCACGCGCTCTTCGATCTCGATGACGAGATCCGCGACCTCAACGCGGCACTCGCCGTCGCCGACCTGCGCGGCCCGCTTCTTCCGGTCTCCGGTCCCTCCGCCGAGGCGGTGGGCCTGCTCCGCCTCGCGCGCGGCACGCCCGAGGCGAGCGCGGCGGCGGCCCTCCTCGTGGCCAATCCGAGCGCGCACGGCTCGGCCGGGCTCGACGGCGGCCTCGCGATCCGCGCCGGCGACGGCCGCTTCGGCGATTTCGTCGAGCTCGGCGGCGAGACCCGGCTCGTGCCGGGCACGCCCGTCGTGGTGGAGCCCGGCGGAGCCCGCCTCTTCATCGCCTCCGGTGCGAGGCAGACCACCCTGCCGCCCGATCCCAAGGTCTCCGCCCGGCGGCTGAAGCAGCTCGCCGTGGACCGGGTGGCCGTCGAGGGCGTGGTGCCCGAGCTCGACGGCGGCCGCTTCGCCGTCAAGCGCATCGTCGGCGACCTGCTCCTGGTCGAGGCCGACGTCTTCTGCGACGGCCACGACAAGATCGCCGCCGCCCTGATGATCCGCCACCAGGACGACGCCCGCTTCAGCGAGGTGCCGATGACCTTCCTGGTCAACGACCGCTGGGCCGCCACCTTCCCGCTCACCCGCATCGGCCGCTGGATCTACACCATCCGCGCTTGGCGCGATCTCTTCGCCGCCTGGCGCAGCGAGGTGACCAAGAAGCACGATGCCGGTCTCGACCTGACCCTCGAGCTCGAGGAGGGAAAGCGGCTGATCCAAACGGCAGCCCAGGAGGCCAAGGGTCCGGCCAAGGCCGCCATGCGGGCGGTCCTGGCCGCCATCGCCGAGGCCGACGGTCGGCCCGGCGACCTGCTCGCGATCATGCTCGACGAGGCCTTCGCCGACCTGATGGCGAAGGAGGGGCCCCGCACCAACCTCTCCGCCTACGGTCGCGAGCTCGAGGTGGTGGTCGGCAGGCGGGCATCCGAGTTCACGGCCTGGTACGAGCTGATGCCGCGCTCGATGGCCGACGACGAGAGCCGCCACGGCACGTTCCGCGACGTCATCGAGAAGCTCCCCTACGTCCGGGACATGGGCTTCGACGTCCTCTACTTCACGCCCATCCATCCGATCGGTCGGACCAACCGCAAGGGCCGCAACAACAGCCTGACCCCGGCCCCCGACGATCCGGGCTCGCCCTATGCCATCGGCGGCAGTGACGGCGGCCACAAGGCGCTGCACAAGGAGCTCGGCACGTTCGAGGACTTCGCGGCACTGGTCGAGGCGGCGCACGCCCACGGGCTGGAGCTGGCGCTCGACTTCGCCATCCAGTGCTCGCCGGACCATCCCTGGATCAAGGAGCACCCGGAATGGTTCGACTGGCGCCCCGACGGCACCATCAGGTTCGCCGAGAATCCGCCGAAGAAGTACGAGGATATCGTCAACGTCCACTTCTACCGGGACGCGCTGCCGGCGATCTGGCTCGAGCTTCGGGACACCGTGCTCTTCTGGGTCGAGCGGGGGGTCAAGATCTTCCGCGTCGACAACCCGCACACCAAGCCCTTCCCGTTCTGGGAATGGCTGATCCGCGACGTCAACGACGCGCATCCGGACGTGATCTTCCTCGCCGAGGCCTTCACCCGGCCGAAGATCATGCACCGGCTGGCCAAGGTCGGCTACCAGCAGTCCTACAGCTACTTCACCTGGCGCAACACCAAGGCCGAGCTCACCGAGTACCTGACCGAGCTGACGCAAGGTCCGGCCAGGGACTACATGCGGCCCAACTTCTTCGCCAACACGCCCGACATCAACCCGGTCTACCTGCAGACCGGCGGCCGCGCCGGGTTTCGCGCGCGCCTCGTCCTCGCCGCGACCCTGGGCTCGGCCTACGGCCTCTATTGCGGCTTCGAGCTCTGCGAGGCGCGGCCGGTGCCGGGCAAGGAGGAATATCTCGACAGCGAGAAATACCAGCTCCGCAACTGGGATTGGGACCGGCCCGGCCACATCCGCGACGACATCAGGCGGCTCAACGCCATTCGCCGCCGCAACCCGGCGCTGCAGCGCTTCACCGGCCTCACCTTCTATAACGCCGGCAACGACCAGATCCTCTATTACGGCAAGCACACGGAGGACTTCGCCGATTTCGTCCTGGTCGCCGTCAATCTCGACCCGCACACCAGCCAGTCGGCCGTCTTCGAGGTGCCGCTCTGGGAGTACGGCCTCGCCGACTGGGCGAGCATCGGGGTCGAGGATCTGATGAGCGGCGACCGTTTCACCTGGACCGGCAAGATGCAGCATGTCGAGCTGAACCCGGCCGTCCGTCCTTTTGCCATCTGGCGGCTGATCCCGCCCGGTCGTGATTACTGAGAACAGGCAACATGGCACCAAGAAACAAGAAGCCCGTCGTCGATCGCACGGACCCGCTCTGGTACAAGGATGCGATCATCTACCAGACGCACGTCAAATCCTACTTCGATTCCAACAATGACGGCGTCGGCGACTTCGCCGGCCTCGCCCAGAAGCTCGATCACATCCAGGATCTGGGCGCGTCGGCCATCTGGCTGATGCCGTTCTATCCGTCGCCCTTGCGCGACGACGGCTACGATATCCAGGACTACCGCAGCATCAATCCGTCCTACGGCACGATGCGCGACGTGAAGCTGTTCATCGACGAGGCGCACCGGCGCAACCTCCGGGTGATCACCGAGCTCGTCATCAACCATACCTCCGACCAGCATCCCTGGTTCCAGCGGGCTCGCCGCGCCCGGCCCGGCTCGAGCCACAGGAACTACTACGTCTGGTCCGACACCGACGAGAAATACAAGGGTACCCGGATCATCTTCCTCGACACCGAGAAGTCCAACTGGACCTGGGACCCGATCGCCAAGGCCTATTTCTGGCACCGCTTCTACAGCCACCAGCCCGATCTCAACTTCGACCATCCGCCGGTCATGGAGGAGATCAAGCGGCTCCTGCATTTCTGGCTGCGGATGGGGATCGACGGGCTCAGGCTCGACGCCATTCCCTACCTGGTCGAGCGCGAGGGCACCTCCAACGAGAACCTGCCCGAGACCCACGATATCCTCAAGCGCATCCGCGCCGAGATGGACGAGCACTTTCCCGGCCGCATGCTGCTCGCCGAGGCCAACCAGTGGCCGGAGGACACGGCCCCCTATTTCGGCAATGGCGACGAATGCCACATGGCCTTCCACTTCCCCCTGATGCCGCGCATGTACATGGCGGTGGCGCAGGAGGACCGCGCCCCCATCACCGACATCATGCGGCAGACGCCGGAGATCCCGGCCAACTGCCAATGGGCGATCTTCCTGCGCAACCATGACGAGCTGACGCTCGAGATGGTGACGGAGAACGAGCGCGACTACTTGTGGAACACCTATGCCGGCGACCGCCGGGCGCGCATCAATCTCGGCATCCGCCGCCGCCTCGCACCCCTCATGGACAACGACCGACGCAAGATCGAGCTGATGAACAGCCTTCTGCTCTCGATGCCGGGGACACCCGTCCTCTATTACGGCGACGAGATCGGCATGGGCGACAACATCTATCTCGGCGACCGCGACGGTGTCCGCACGCCGATGCAATGGTCGCCCGACCGGAACGGCGGGTTCAGCCGCGCCAACCCGCAGGCCCTCTATCTGCCGCCGGTCATGGACCCGCTCTACGGTTTCGCCTCGGTCAATGTCGAGGCCCAGAGCCGCAGCGCCTCCTCGCTGCTGCAATGGATGCACCGCCTGATCACGGTGCGCCGCCAGCACAAGGCCTTCAGCCGTGGCGCGCTCGACTTCATCTATCCGGGCAACCGCAAGATCCTGGCCTACACGCGCAGCTTCGAGAACGAGACCATCCTCTGCGTCGTCAACCTCTCGCGCAACGCCCAGCCGGTCGAGCTGCAGCTCCAGGCGCAAAAAGGGCGGATTCCGGTCGAGCTTCTCGGCCGCACCACCTTTCCGCCGATCGGCGATCTTCCCTATCTCCTCACCCTGCCGGCGCACGGCTTCTACTGGTTCGTCCTGACCGACGAGGCGAGCCTGCCGGAGTGGCATATCGACCTGCCCGAGCCTTTGCCCGAGTTCATCACCCTCGTCATGACCAGCGGCTGGCGGTCGCTCACCGATCCCCGCAACCGGCGCGAGCTCGAGGACGGCGTCCTCGCCTCCTTCCTCGCCAACCAGCGCTGGTTCGCGGCCAAGGGTGTGCCCCTCGAGCGTATCGAGTTCGGCCGGCATCTCGAGCTGCCGGGGAAGGCGGAAGGTCCCCTGCTCTCGGAGATCGTCGTGCATCTCGAGGGCCTGGGCCGGCAGACCTACCTGCTGCCGCTGGCCATGGCCTGGGGCGAGGACAACCTTTCCGGCACCTCGCCGCTGCGCCCCTTCACCCTGGCCAAGGTGCGTCGCGGCCCCAAGGTCGGCGCGCTCTACGACGCCACCGCCGGCGACGACCTCGCCCTCGACCTTCTGGACGGCATCCGCCACGCGCGCTCGGTCGAGACCGCCTCGGGCCTCTTGCGCTTCAGCCGCAGCCCGGCCTTCGAGCGGGTCGAGCTGGCCGATCCGCCGGAGGTGCGCCGGCTCTCGGTCGAGCAGAGCAACACCTCGCTGCTCCTCGACCGGGCGGCGATCCTCAAGCTCTACCGGCGGCCCTTGCCCGGCCCGCATCCGGAGGTCGAGATCGGCCGCTTCCTCACCGACGTCGCCGGCTTCGCCAACACGCCGCCTTTGCTCGGCAGCCTCGAGTTCGAGGGGGAGGACGGCACCACCACGCTGGCCGCCGCCTTCGGCTTCGTCCTCAACCAGGGCGACGGCTGGGCCTGGACGCTCGACCATCTCGCCCGCGAGCTCGAGACGCTGGTGCTCGAGCAGAACGGCGAGGAGGGGGGCGAATCGTTCGGCGTCTACCTGCAGCTCGCGGCGACCATCGGCCAGCGGACCGCCGAGATGCACCGCGCCTTCGCCATGCCGACCGAGGATCCGGCCTTCCGGCCCGAGCCCATCGAGGCGGCCGACCGGCGCCGCTGGGTCGCCGGCATCGAGGCCGAGCTCGACCGCGCCACCGCCATCGTCGAGCGCGCGGTGCCCCGCCTCGACGAGGAGGAGGCCTTGCTCGCCCGGTCCTTCGTCGACGCCGCACCGGAGCTGCGACGGCGGATCGCCGAGCTCGGCGAGGTGGAGGTCCGCTCCACCAAGACGCGGCTGCACGGCGACTACCATCTCGGACAGGTGCTGATCGCCAAGGGCGACGTCTACATCCTCGACTTCGAGGGCGAGCCGCAACGCGATCTCGAGGAGCGGCGCGCCAAGACCTCGCCGCTCAAGGACGTGGCCGGCATGCTGCGCTCGCTCGACTACGGTGCCGTGGCGGCGCTCGACCGGTTCGCCGAGCGCGATCCGGCGCATATCGACCATGTGCGGCCACTGGCGGCCACTTGGCGCGAGGCGGCGATGCGGCAGTTTCTCGACAGCTACCGCCAGCATGCCTCGGGCTGCAGCAGCGTGCCGGAGGACCGGGCGGTCTTCGATGCCGTGCTCGAGCTCTTCCTGATCGAGAAGGTTTCCTACGAGATCGCCTACGAGGCCGCCAACCGGCCGGGCTGGCTCGGCATTCCGGTGCGCGGCGTGCTCGGCCTTCTCGACCCAGAGCAGCGAAAGGGGCTTTTCGGCGATGGCTGAGACCCGAAAGAAAGAGATGGAGAGCCGGCCGCTGGTCGAGCGGGCCGAGCTCGAGGCCGTCATCCGCGGCACCCACGAGAACCCGTTCGGCATCTTCGGCATGCACCGGACCCCGGACGGACTCGTCGTCAGAACCTTCCAGCCCGGCGCCGTCGCGGTCGGTCTCGTCGATGCGGCGAGCGGCAGGGAAGTCGTGAGCCTCGAGCGGCTCGACGATGCCGGCTTCTTCGCCGCCCGCCTGCCCCGGACGAAGACACCCTTCGCCTACCGGCTGCTCGTCGACTGGGGCAACGGCACGGCACCCATGGAGATCGAGGACCCCTACCGCTTCGGCACCGTGCTCGGCGAGATGGACGTCTACCTGCTCGCCGAGGGCCGCCATCTCCGGCTCTACGAGCAGCTCGGCGCGCACCCCGCCGAGATGGACGGCGTTCTCGGCACCCGCTTCGCCGTCTGGGCGCCCAATGCGCGGCGCGCCTCGGTGGTCGGTCCCTTCAACAACTGGGACGGCCGCCGCCACGCCATGCGCAAGCGCATCGAATGCGGCTGCTTCGAGCTCTTCGTCCCGAACCTGCAGAAGGGCGAGCTCTACAAGTTCGAGCTGGTCGGCCCGCGAGGCGAGATGCTGCCTCTCAAGGCCGATCCGGTCGGCTTTCGCGCCGAGCATCCGCCGGCCAACGCTTCCGTCGTGCATGGTCTCGTCCGCCACGAGTGGCAGGACGCCGCCTGGCTCGAGGCGCGCAAGCGGGCGCAGGAGCGAACCGCACCCATCAGCATCTACGAGGTCCATCTGGGATCCTGGATGCGCGTGCCCGAGGAGGGCAACCGCTACCTCTCCTATGTCGAGCTCGCCGAACGCCTCGTCGCCTATGTCCGCGAGATGGGCTTCACCCACATCGAGCTCATGCCGATCTCGGAATACCCCTTCGACGGCTCCTGGGGCTATCAGCCGGTCGGCCTCTTCGCCCCCACCATCCGCCACGGCACGCCGGAGGAGTTCGCGGCCTTCGTCGACGCCGCGCACGCCGCCGGCATCGGCGTCCTGATCGACTGGGTTCCCGGCCACTTTCCGACCGACGCGCACGGCCTCATCAATTTCGACGGCACCGCCCTCTACGAGCATCTCGACCCGAGAAAGGGGTTCCACCAGGACTGGAACACGGCGATCTACAATTATGGCCGCAGCGAGGTGGCCAACTTCCTCCACGCCAACGCCCTCTACTGGATGGAGAAGTTCCATGTCGACGGCATTCGCGTCGATGCCGTGGCCTCGATGCTCTACCTCGACTATTCGCGCAAGGCGGGCGAGTGGGAGCCCAACGTCCACGGCGGCAACGAGAACCTCGAGGCCATCGCCTTCCTCAAGCGGCTGAACGAGCTGGTCTACGGCGAGCATCCGGGCGCCACCTCGATCGCCGAGGAATCCACCGCTTGGCCGGCGGTGTCCCGGCCGGTCTATCTCGGCGGGCTCGGCTTCGGCTACAAGTGGAACATGGGGTGGATGCACGACACGCTGCATTACATCGGTGAGGACCCCGTCCATCGCCGCTACCACCAGAACAATCTGACCTTCGGCCTGCTCTACGCCTTCTCGGAGAACTTCGTCCTGCCGATCAGCCACGACGAGGTGGTGCACGGCAAGGGCTCGCTGCTCGGCCGGATGCCGGGCGACCGCTGGCAGCGCTTCGCCAATCTTCGCGCCTATCTGGGCTTCATGTGGACCCATCCGGGCAAGAAGCTGCTGTTCATGGGCTCGGAGTTCGGCCAGGAGCGCGAGTGGAACTACGAGAGCAGCCTCGACTGGCACCTGCTCGACGATCCCATGCACAAGGGCGCGCAGCTCCTGGTGCGCGACCTCAACCGCGTCTACCGCTCGCGCCCCGCCCTCCACGAGCACGACTGCGAGCCCGAGGGCTTCGAGTGGATCGACGCCGCCGATGCCGAGCAGAGTGTCCTGAGCTATCTCCGCAAGGGCAGCGAGCCCAACAGCGTCGTCGTCGTGGTCTGCAACTTCACGCCGGTCGTGCGCCACGGCTACCGGATCGGCGTGCCGGCACCCGGCCGCTGGGTCGAGGTCCTGAACACCGACGCCGCGCGCTACGGCGGCAGCGGCATCGGCTCTGGAGCCGAGGTCATGACCGAGGAGGTGCCCTGGCACGGCCGGCCCGCCTCCATCAACATGGTGCTGCCGCCCCTCGCGACCGTCGCCTACGCCCTCGAGCCCTGAGCCGACCGGAACCGGCCCGAGGCTTGAGCGTTGAAATCGCTGGCGAAGGGAGTCATGCTCCGCCCACAAAAGGGAAGCGCAAGCGAGCGGGTGTCGTCATGCTGATCGCCGGAATGCTCAGGCGGCTGGTCACCTATGGTCATCTTGTGGTCGTCGATGCCGGCGGCACGGTGCACGAGTTCAGGGGTGAGGGGGGGCCGCGCGCGGTCATCCGCTTCACCGATCGGGGTATCGAGAGGGCCCTGCTCTGGCACCCCGAGCTGGCGCTCGGCGAAGGCTACATGGACGGCCGCATCCTCGTCGAGGAAGGCTCGATCTACGACGTGATCGAGATCGGCGCGGTCAACCAGGCACGGATCGGCCCAAGCCGCCTCGGCCGCCTCGCCAGCGGCATCGGCTACGCCCTCCGCCGCGCCCGCCAGTACAATTCGACCGCCCGCTCGAAGCGCAACGTCGCCCACCACTACGATCTTTCGAGCACGCTCTACCGCATGTTCCTCGACCCGGACCGCCAGTACTCGTGCGGCTACTTCCCGCGTCCCGGCGCCAGCCTCGAGGAGGCGCAGCTCGCGAAGAAGCGCCATTTGGCCGCCAAGCTCCTGCTCCGGCCGGGCCAGAAGGTGCTCGACATCGGCTGCGGCTGGGGCGGGCTCGGCATCTACCTCGCCCAGGTCGAGGATGTCGACGTCACCGGCCTCACCCTCTCGGTCGAGCAGCACGCCTACGCCATGCGGCGCGCCCAGGAAGGCGGGCTCGAGGGCCGCGTGCGCTTCCTCATGCAGGACTACCGCGAGACGGAGGGCCGCTTCGATCGGATCGTCTCGGTGGGCATGTTCGAGCATGTCGGGATCGACCACTACCGCCGCTACTTCCAGCAGATCCATGACCGGCTGGACGATGACGGGGTGGCCCTGGTCCATTCGATCAGCCGCAGCGCCGGCCCGTCCGCCACCGCCGACTTCATCCGCAAGTACATCTTCCCGGGCGGCTACATACCGGCGCTCTCCGAGGTCCTGCCGATCATCGAGCAGGCGGGGCTCTGGGTCACCGACATCGAGATCCTGCGCCTGCACTACGCCGAAACCCTGAAGGCCTGGCGCAGCCGCTTCCTCGACCACTGGGACGAGGCGGCCGACCTCTACGACGAGCGATTCTGCCGGATGTGGGAGTTCTACCTCGCCGGCTCCGAGGCCTTCTTCCGTTGCATGGACGGCATGGTCTTCCAGATCCAGCTCGCGAAGAAGCGGGACGCGGTGCCGCTCACCCGCGACTACATCGCGGCCGAGGAGGCGCGCCTCGCCAGGGCTGAGCCCGCCCGCTACCGGCTGGTCGCTTGAGCCGGCCCCTGCGGCTCGCGACCCGCGAGCTCGAGGGGCCGACGGGGCCGGCGCCGCTTCTCGTCCTGCACGGGCTTCTGGGCTCGCAGCGCAACTGGCAGGGCCACGGCAAGGCGTTGGCGCGCGGGCGGCGCGTCTATTTGGTCGATCTGCGCAATCACGGCCATTCCCCCTGGTCCGACGTCATGCACTATCCCGCCATGGCGGCCGATGTCGCCTCGCTGATCGAGACCGAGGGGTTGCAGCGCGTGGCCCTCCTCGGCCACAGCATGGGCGGCAAGGTGGCGATGACCCTGGCCCTCGACCGTCCCGCCCTGGTCGAGCGGCTGATCGTCGCCGACATCGCCCCTCTGGCCTACGCCCACGACTTCTCCCTCGAGCTCGACGCCATGCGCGATCTCGACCTCGCCGCCATCGACCGCCGCGCCACCGCCGACGCCGCCATGGCCCCGGCCATCACCGATCCGGGCGTGCGGCAGTTCCTCCTGCAGAACCTCGATTTCGACGAGGCCGGCACGCCACGCTGGCGGCCCAATCTCGACGTGCTCCGCCGCGCCATGAAGAACCTCACCGGCTGGCCCGGGGACGGGGAGGAGGGGCGGCAGCCCTTCGCCGGACCGGTCCTCGCCCTTCGCGGCGAGCGCAGCCCCTATGTCGACGCCGCCGGCATCGCCGCCCTTCGAGCACTCTTTCCGGCGGTCGAGATCGTCACCATTCCCGCCGCCGGCCACTGGCTGCACGTCGAGGCGCCGAGGCCTTTCCTCGAGGCGGTCCAGCGCTTCCTCCAAGGCTGAATTTTCGCAAACGAACCTCGACATGCGCGCAATCGCGCGTAGTGCCCTTTCACTTGTGAAAGGGTGAAAGCCGTGATAGCCCACGAGCGCGTGAAAGGAGGAGGGCGGCCTTGGCGCAACGGGCGGAGCACGATCTGGTCGTCGTCGGCGGCGGCATCAACGGTGCCGGCATCGCGCGTGACGCGGCCGGGCGCGGCCTCTCCGTGCTCCTCGTCGAGCGCGACGATCTCGCCAGCCACACCTCCTCGGCCTCCTCCAAGCTGATCCACGGCGGGCTCCGCTACCTCGAGCACTACGAGTTCCGCCTCGTGCGCGAGGCGCTGATCGAGCGCGAGGTGCTGCTCCGGGCCGCCCCGCACATCATCTGGCCTTTGACCTTCGTGCTGCCGCACAGCCCGGAGCAGCGGCCGGCCTGGCTGATCCGCACGGGCCTCTTCCTCTACGACCATCTGGGCGGCCGCGAGATCCTGCCGGGCTCGAAGGCGGTCGACCTCGCCGCGCCGGGGCCCATGGGCGACCCGCTGCAGGACTGGGTGACACGCGGCTTCACCTACAGCGACGCCTGGGTGATGGACAGCCGCCTCGTCGTGCTCAACGCCATCGACGCCCGGGAGCGGGGGGCCGAGATCCTGACCCGCACCGAATGCACGGGCGCGGTGCGCGAGGACGCGGGCTGGCGCGTCGATCTCCGCTGCACCCGGACGGGTGCCGCGCGGAGCGTGCGCGCCCGGGCGCTGGTCAATGCCGCCGGCCCCTGGGTCGACCGCTTCATCGCCGACCGGCTGCGTCAGCGCAGCACCAAGCGGGTGCGGCTGGTCAAGGGCTCGCACATCGTCACGCGGCGCCTCTACGAAGGTGCGCACCCCTACATCCTCCAGAACACCGACAAGCGCATCGTCTTCGTCATCCCCTACGAATCCGACTTCAGCCTGATCGGCACGACCGATGTCGAGCATGACGGCGATCCGGCCGAGGCCACGATCTCGCCCGCCGAGACCGACTATCTCTGCGCCGTGGTCAACCGCTACTTCCGCCGGCGGATCGGCCCGGCCGACGTGGTCTGGTCCTACAGCGGCGTGCGCCCGCTCTACGACGATGCGAGCGGCAGCGCCTCGGCGGTGACGCGGGACTACGTCTTCGATGTCGAGGGCGGTGCCGGCCGCGCGCCCCTGCTCTCGATCTTCGGCGGCAAGATCACGACCTACCGAAGGCTCGCCGAGCACGCGCTCGAACGGCTCTGCCCGCTTATCGGCTGCACCGCCGGCAACTGGACGGCGAGCGCCCACCTCCCTGGCGGCGACCTGCCGGAGGGCGATTTCGCCGCCTTCCTGTCGCGCTTCAAGGCGACGCATCCCCTGCTGCCGGCCGCGCTTGCGACCCGTCTGGCGCGCTCCTATGGTTCGCGGGCGGAGGCCATCGTCGGGGGGAGGCGGGGACTGGACGATCTCGGACAGCATCTGGGCGGCGACCTCTACGCCGCCGAGCTCGACTATCTCGTGGCGCACGAATGGGCGATCACCGCCGACGACGTGCTCTGGCGCCGCAGCAAGCTCGGCCTGCATCTGAACGAGGCGGCCCGCCGGCGCGTCGCCGACTGGCTCGAACGCGCGACCGCGAGGCTCGACGTCGCATGAACGCCTCTGCCGCACCGACGCTCGGCATCGTCGGCGCCGGCGCCTGGGGCACCGCGCTGGCGCAGGCCGCCGCCAGGGCCGGGCGCGAGGTCGCGCTCTGGGCCCGCGATCCGACGGTTGTCCGGGCGATCGAGGCGGAGCACCGCTCGCCCAAGGCCTTCCCCGACATGACGCTCGAGCCCGGCATCCGGGGCGAGAGCGAGCTCGAGAGGGTCTTGGCCTTCGAGGTCGTGCTCCTCGTCGTGCCGTCGCAGGCGGTCCGCGGCCTCTGCCGCTCCGCGCCGAAGGCACGCCCGCCGGTCGTCGTCATCTGCGCCAAGGGCTTCGAGAGCGAGACCGACCACCTCTTGAGCGCGGTGGTCGAGGCGGAGTGGCCGGGCTCGGTCGTCGCCTGCCTCTCGGGCCCGAGCTTCGCCGCCGAGGTGGCAAAGGGCCTGCCGACCGCGCTCACCCTCGGTGCCGTCGAGCCTGAGGAGGGGGCGCGGCTGGCCGGGCTCCTGAGCGGGCCGCATCTGCGCGTCTACCGGACGGACGACAGGATGGGCGTGGAGATCGGCGGCGCGGTCAAGAACGTGCTCGCCATCGCCGCCGGCATGGTCATGGGCGCCGGGCTCGGCGAGAACGCCAGGGCCGCACTCGTCACCCGCGGCCTCGCCGAGCTGGCGCGGCTGGGAAACGCCATGGGCGCCCGCGTCGAGACGCTGATGGGCCTCGCCGGCCTCGGCGACCTGATGCTCACCGCCATGAGCGCCACCTCGCGCAACACCGCCTTCGGCATGGCTCTCGGCGAGGGGCGGGGCGTCGGGGAGGCCATGGCGGAGGGCCGCTTGGTCGAAGGTGTGTGGACCGCCCGGGCCGTCGACCGCCTCGCTTCGGCGCACGGCGTCGAGACGCCGATCGCGAGCGCGGTCAGCCGCATCCTCGACGGCCGGCTCGACATCGAAGGCGCGCTCGATGCCCTGATGCACCGCCCGCTGCGCGCCGAGGGCCTGGCGTGACGGTCATGGAGCTCCGCGCGGTGACGCGGCTCGAGGGCGACGAGCTCTGTCTCGACGACGTTCGCCTCTCCCTCGAATCCGGCCGCCTCTACGTGCTCCTGGGCCCGACCAACGCCGGCAAGACCTCGCTGCTCCGCGTCATGGCCGGGCTCGACCGGCCGTCGGAGGGGCGCGTGCTGATCGGCGGCCAGGACGTCACCGGCCGTGGCGTCCGCCGGCGCAACGTCGCCATGGTCTACCAGCAGTTCGTCAACTACCCGTCCTTCACCGTCTACGACAACATCGCCTCGCCCCTCCGCCTCAAGGGCATGAAGCGCGCCGAGGTCGACCGCAAGGTCAAGGAGACGGCCGAGCTCCTGCACATCGAGCCCCTGCTGGGCCGCCTGCCGGCCGAGCTCTCCGGCGGCCAGCAGCAGCGCTGCGCCATCGCTCGCGCACTGGTCAAGGAGGCCGAGCTCCTCCTGCTCGACGAGCCCTTGGTCAATCTCGACTACAAGCTGCGCGAGGAGCTGCGCGAGGAATTGCGCGCCCTCTTCGCGCGCCGCTCGGCCATCGTCGTCTACGCCACGACCGAGCCCATGGAGGCCTTGGTCATGGGCGGGCACACCGTCGTCATGGGCGAGGGACGTGTGCTGCAGGCGGGCCCCACCCTCGATGTCTATCACCGGCCGAGCTCGGCCAGGGTCGCCGCCGTCTTCTCCGATCCCACCATGAACATGGCCGACATCCACGTCCGGGGCTCGGAGGCGCGCACGCCGGCCGGCTTCGTCCTGCCGCTCGAGGGCGATCTCGCCGGCCTCCGCCAGGGGCGCTTCCGTCTGGGCGTGCGCGCCAACCATCTCTCGCTCCGCCGCCGCCGGGCCGCCGACATCGAGATCGAGGGCACGGTCGAGCTCGCCGAGATCTCGGGCTCGGAGACCTTCGTCCATTTCCGCCACCACAATCTCGACTGGGTCGTGCAGGAGGAGGGCGTGCACCCCCTCGCCCGCGGCCAGGAGGCCAGCTTCTTCCTCGATCCTGCGCGGCTCTATTTCTTCGGCGACACCGGTGCCCTCGAGCGGGCACCCGGGGACCGGCCGCTCGACGACGCGGCCTGAGGCGGCGGACGTGGCCAGGATCGAGTTCAGAAACCTCGCCCACAGCTACGCGGCCGACCCCTCGACGCCCGCCGACTGGGCCCTCAAGGAGCTCGATTTCGCCTGGGAGGACGGCGGCGCCTACGCGCTGCTGGGTCCTTCGGGCTGCGGCAAGTCCACCCTCCTCAACATCATCTCCGGCCTGCTCCGGCCGAGCCGGGGCCGGGTGCTCTACGACGGCGCGGACGTGACCGACCTGCCGCCCGCCGCGCGCAACATCGCCCAGGTGTTCCAGTTCCCGGTCATCTACGACACCATGACCGTCGCCGAGAACCTCGCTTTCCCCTTGCGCAATCGCGGCGTGCCCAAAGCCGAGGTGCAAAAGCGCGTTGCCGAGGTGATCGCGATGCTGGAGCTGCAGCCGGTCCAGCACCGCCGCGCCGCCGGGCTCACCGCCGACCAGAAGCAGAAGATCTCGATGGGCCGGGGCCTCGTGCGCGACGATGTCGCCGCCATTCTCTTCGACGAGCCGCTCACCGTGATCGACCCGCAGCTCAAATGGCAGCTTCGCCGCAAGCTCAAGGAGGTGCACGAGCGCTTCCACCACACGCTCGTCTACGTCACCCACGACCAGAACGAGGCCCTGACCTTCGCCGACAAGGTGGTGGTCATGTACGAGGGCGAGATGGTCCAGCTCGGCACGCCCCAGGAACTGTTCGAGAAGCCGGCGCACCGCTTCGTCGGCTACTTCATCGGCTCGCCGGGCATGAACTTCATGGGCTGCCACCTCGTCGAGGACGGGCTCGGCATCGACGGCACCGAGATCGTCCTCTACGGCCACTGGGCGGAGCTCGGCCGGCGCCACGCCAAGTCCAGGCTCGCCATCGGCATCCGCCCCGAGTTTCTCGACGTCTCGCCGAACCCCCGCGACGACGCCGTGCCGGCCAGGCTGCTCGGCGTCCAGGACCTCGGCAATTTCAAGCTCGCCACCGTCCGCCTCGGCCCGCACGAGGTGACGGCGAAGCTCAAGGAGGATTCCCCGGTGCCGACCGACGAGGCGCATCTCGTGTTCCAGCCGGAATGGACGCGGCTCTACGCCGACGACCGGCTGATCGGCTGAGCCGGGGCAGGGGAGAGCCATGCGCAAGACCGAGAGCAACAAGGCCTGGCTGCTGGTCCTGCCGGTCTTCCTCGTGGTCGCGTTCAGCGCCGTCATCCCGCTGATGACCGTGGTCAACTACTCGGTGCAGGACATCTTCGGCCCCGGCGAGGCCTACTGGGTCGGCACCGAATGGTTCGAGCAGACGCTCCGCTCGTCGGAGCTGCACGGCGCCTTCATCCGACAGGTGATCTTCTCGGCCACCATCCTCGTCATCGAGGTCCCGCTCGGCATCGCCATCGCCCTCGCCATGCCGGCCCGGGGCTGGGGCGCCTCGCTGAGCCTCGTGCTCGTCGCCCTGCCGCTCCTCATCCCCTGGAACGTGGTCGGCACCATCTGGCAGATCTTCGCGCGCGGCGACATCGGCCTCGGCGGCTGGTTCGTCAACGACATCATGGGCATCGGCTACAACTACACCGCCGACAGCCTGCACGCCTGGATCACCGTCGTCGTCATGGACGTCTGGCACTGGACGCCGCTCGTCGTCCTGCTCTGCTACGCCGGCCTTCGCGCCATCCCCGACGCCTTCTACCAGGCCGCCGCCATCGACGGCGCCGGACGCTGGAAGGTCTTCCGCTACATCCAGCTGCCGAAGCTCAGGGGTGTGCTCCTGATCGCCGTGCTGCTCCGCTTCATGGACAGCTTCATGATCTACACCGAGCCCTTCGTCCTGACCGGCGGCGGCCCCGGCACCGCCACCACCTTCCTCTCGCAGCGCCTCGTCAAGATCGCCCTCGGCCAGTTCGATCTCGGGCCCGCCGCCGCCTTCTCGATCATCTACTTCCTCGTCATCCTCCTCGCCAGCTTCGTCTTCTACAACATCATGATCCGCGTCGGCCGGGGAGACGCCTCGTGAAGAAGCGCTACGTCGGCCTTGCCATCTATTTCTTCTTTCTGCTGCTGCCGATCTACTGGCTCGTCAACATGAGCCTGAAGACCAACTTCGAGATCACCAGCGGGCTCACGCTCTGGCCGCGGCACCTGACCTTCGCCAACTACATGACCATCCTGACCGACCAGAGCTGGTACTCGGGCTATGTCAACAGCTTCATCTACGTGGCGATGAACACGGTCATCTCGCTGACCGTCGCCCTGCCGGCGGCCTACGCCTTCTCGCGCTACCGGTTCATCGGCGACAAGCACATGTTCTTCTGGCTCCTGACCAACCGCATGGCGCCGCCGGCCGTCTTCGTCCTGCCGTTCTTCCAGCTCTACCAGACCTTCGGCCTCTTCGACACGCACATCGCCGTGGCCCTCGCCCACTGCCTCTTCAACGTGCCGCTCGCCGTCTGGATCCTCGAGGGCTTCATGTCGGGCGTGCCCAAGGAGATCGACGAGACCGCCTATATCGACGGCTACGGCTTTCCCCGCTTCTTCCTCTTCGTCTTCATGCCGCTGATCAAGGCCGGCATCGGCGTCACCGCCTTCTTCTGCTTCATGTTCTCCTGGGTCGAGCTCCTGATGGCGCGAACCCTCACCTCGGTCGCCGCCAAACCCATCGGTGCGATCATGACCCGCACCGTCTCGGCCGCCGGCATGGACTGGGGCACGCTCGCCGCCGCCGGCGTGCTCACCATCGTGCCCGGCGTCGCCGTCATCTACTTCGTCCGCAACTACATGGCCAAGGGCTTCGCCCTCGGCCGGGTCTGAGAAGGGCAGCCCGGATGCAGGCCCTCGCCTGGATGAACTGGACCGAGCCCACCGCCTGGTTCTTCATCATCATCGCCCTCATGCTCCTCTTCATGACCGGCCTCGAGCTCGTCTGGCCGACGGTCGAGCGCCAGGGGCTCCTGCCCATGGCGACCACGAGAGGCGACCGCCTCTTCATCGGCCTGCTCGGCGCCGCCTTCATTCATCTCGGTTGGCTCGGCCTGACCGAGCTGCCACTGTGGTACGGATCGATCCTGGCGTTCGTCTGGCTGGTCTCGGAGATGCGCTGGGGCTGAGCCGTCGTCTTTCGCCGCGACATCGGGCCCCCGGTCGCGGCGGCCGGAGAAGGGGGCGCATCCAGGGAGGTGCAGTTCATGACGTTCCGACCCAAGCAACTGCTCTGCGGAGCCGCCGCCTTGGCGCTGCTCGCACAGAGCGCGCCCGCCTTCGCCGACATGGCGGCCGCCGAGCGCTGGATCGACGAGGAGTTCCAGCCCTCGACCCTCACCCGCGACGAGCAGCTCGCGGAGATGCAGTTCTTCATCGACGCGGCGCAGCGCCTGATCGACCAGGGCATCACCGAGATCAACGTGGTCTCGGAGACCATCGACACGCATGTCTACGAATCCCAGGTGATGGCCCCGGCCTTCACCGAGATCACCGGGATCAAGGTCAACCACGACCTGATCCAGGAAGGCGACGTGATCGAGAAGATCCAGACGCAGATGCAGTCCGGCGAGAACATCTACGACGCCTACGTCAACGACAGCGACCTGATCGGCACCCACAGCCGCTACGGCTTCGTCGTGCCGCTCAGCGACTGGATGGATGGCGACGGCGCCGACTACACCCTGCCGACCCTCGACCTCGACGACTTCATGGGCATCAGCTTCACCACCGGCCCCGACGGCAAGATCTACCAGATCCCCGACCAGCAGTTCGCGAACCTCTACTGGTTCCGCTACGACTGGTTCACCGATCCGGACCTCAAGGCGAAGTTCAAGGAAGCCTACGGCTACGACCTCGGCGTGCCGGTCAACTGGTCGGCCTACGAGGACATCGCCGACTTCTTCACCAACCAGGTGAAGGAGATCGACGGCGTGCGCGTCTACGGCCACATGGACTACGGCAAGAAGGACCCGTCCCTGGGCTGGCGCTTCACCGACGCTTGGCTGTCGATGGCCGGCACCGGCGACAAGGGCATCCCCAACGGCCTGCCGGTCGACGAGTGGGGCATCCGCATGGAGAACTGCCACCCGGTCGGCTCGAGCGTCAGCCGCGGCGGCGCCACCAACGCGCCCTCGGCCGTCTACGCCCTCACCAAGTACATCGACTGGCTCAAGGCCTACGCCCCGCCGGAGGCGCCGGGCATGACCTTCTCCGAGGCCGGCCCGGTTCCGGGGCAGGGCAACATCGCCCAGCAGATCTTCTGGTACACCGCCTTCACCGCCGCCCTCACCGACCCGTCGCTGCCGGTCATGAACGAGGACGGCACGCCCAAATGGCGCATGGCGCCCTCGCCGCACGGGCCCTACTGGGAGGAGGGCATGAAGCTCGGCTACCAGGACGCCGGCAGCTGGACCCTTCTGAAGTCGACGCCGGTCGAGCGGCGCCAGGCGGCCTGGCTCTACGCCCAGTTCACCATCGCCAAGTCCACCTCCCTGAAGAAGACCCATGTCGGCCTGACGCCGATCCGCGACAGCGACATCCGCGACGAATCGTTCACGGAGCGCGCGCCCAAGCTCGGCGGCCTCGTCGAGTTCTACCGCAGCCCGGCCCGCGTCGCCTGGACGCCGACCGGCATCAACGTGCCCGACTACCCGCGCCTCGCACAGCTCTGGTGGGCCAACGTCGCCGAGGCGGTGACCGGCGAGAAGACCCCGCAGGAGGCCATGGACAGCCTCGCCCAGCAGCAGGACCAGGTCATGGCCCGGCTCGAGCGCGCCAACGTCCAGGCCGAGTGCGGCCCGAAGCTCAATCCCGAGCAGGACCCGGAGTTCTGGCTGTCCCAGCCGGGTGCTCCCAAGCCCAAGCTCGAGAACGAGAAGCCGCAGGGCCAGACCGTCGATTACGACCTCCTGCTCCAGGCCTGGGTCGACGGCAAGGTGATGCCCGACAACGTCAAGTAGGACGCCTTTCGATCCACGCCACCAGGGAGGGGCGGGGGCACCAGCCCCCGCCCTTTCGCTTCTTGGGCGGCAGGCAGGGTTGACGAAACGTTAAGGGCGATGCGCCCGATGCGGTGCCGGCGTGCGCCTTCACCAAAACAGCGCATGCCGGAGCCGGCACTCTCGCTTCCGACGCTCACGCTGCCCGCCGTCATCGGCGCCGGGCGCCGCGACGGAGAGCCGCCGATGATCACCGCCCCCGCCCAAGCCGTGCTGCAGGCGCTCATCCTCGCCTTCTTCGGCACCGCTCAGGACCCGGCCATCGACCGCACCCCTTACGAGAAGGAGCTCGTCTGCCTCGCCCAGACCGTCTGGTTCGAGGCGCGTGGCAGCAGCTTCGCCGACAAGCTCGCCGTGGCCCAGGTCGTGGTCAACCGCGTCGCCTCCAGAGAGCATGGCGACACGGTCTGCAGCGTCGTCTGGGAGCCGGCGCAGTTCTCCTGGACCGCGGACGGTCTTCCCGACCAAGTGGAGCTCGAGGGGCCGATCGACGAGAACGCCTGGACCGACAGCGCGCTCGCGGCGCTCACCGCCTGGTCCGCGGCCCTGCCCGATCTCACCCGGGGCGCCACCCACTACCACGCCGACTACGTGAGCCCCCATTGGGCGCAGCAGCTCCACGCCCGCGGCCGCTTCGGCCGGCACCTCTATTACGCCGCCTTCGAGCCGGCGCCGGAGATAGCACCGCCCGTGCCGGCGCCGCGCTGACGAGAACGCCGGCGGGCGCCTTGCCGCCTTGACGGAACCGCGCTCCCGGCGCATCCCACGGGCGCGACGTCGCGTTCGCACCGGGAGATTTGAGCTTGAGCGACAACGAATTTCGGGTCTGGCCGGGCCTGCCCTACCCCCTGGGCGCCACCTGGGACGGCTCCGGCACCAACTTCACCCTGTTCTCGGCCCACGCCGAGAAGGTGGAGCTCTGCCTCTTCGACGACGAGGGCGAGCACGAGCTGGCGCGGGTCGAGCTGCCCGAGTTCACCCACGAGATCTGGCACGGCTATCTGCCCGACGTCCGCCCCGGCCAGCTCTACGGCTACCGCGTCTACGGCCCCTACGACCCGACCGCCGGACACCGCTTCAACCACCACAAGCTCCTGCTCGACCCCTACGCCAAGGCCGCCCACGGCACCATCCAGTGGGACGATTCGGTCTACGGCTACACCATCGGCCACCCCAAGGCCGATCTCTCCTTCGATGAGCGCGACAGCGCCCCCTTCATGCCGAAATGCATGGTGATCGACCCGGCCTTCACCTGGGGCCGCGGCCGGCTGACCCAGCGGCCCTGGCACGAGACCATCATCTACGAGATGCACGTCAAGGGCTTCACCATGCGCCACCCCGACGTGGCCGAAGACCTGCGCGGCACCTTCGCCGGCCTCTCGACGGCACC
Source organism: uncultured Geminicoccaceae bacterium (assembly GCA_964402505.1). GTDB lineage: Bacteria > Pseudomonadota > Alphaproteobacteria > Geminicoccales > Geminicoccaceae > SLRI01. The sequence continues at coordinate 3,237 of CAYOCP010000017.1, read as the reverse complement.
GGTGGTCGACTACCTGCGCGATCTCGGCATCACCGCGGTCGAGCTCCTGCCGGTGCACAGCTTCGCCAACGACCGCCACCTCATCGAGCGCGGGCTCGCCAACTACTGGGGCTACAACACACTCGGCTTCTTCACCCCGCACCCCGCCTATGTCGGCAAGGGCGGCATCGGCGAGATCAAGACCTTCGTCCAGCTCATGCACGAGGCCGGCATCGAGGTCATCCTCGACGTCGTCTACAACCACACCGCCGAGGGCAGCCATCTCGGGCCCACCCTCTCGTTTCGTGGCATCGACAACCGGTCCTACTACTACCTCGCCGACAACCCGCGCTACTACAACGACTTCACCGGCACCGGCAACGCCCTCGAGCTGCGCCACCCCTACGTGCTGCGCATGGTCACCGATTCCTTGCGCTACTGGGTCAACGAGATGCGCGTCGACGGCTTCCGCTTCGACCTCGCCTCGACCCTGGCCCGGGTCAACGGCACCTATGACGAGCATGCGAGCTTCCTCGACGTGGTGGCGCAGGACCCGGCTCTCGCCAAGGCCAAGATGATCGCCGAGCCCTGGGATACCGGCATGGGCGGCTACCAGGTCGGCAACTTCCCGCCCGGCTGGGCCGAATGGAACGACCAGTACCGCGATACCGTGCGCAAATTCTGGAAGGGTGACGACGGCCAGCTCCCGGCGCTCGCCTCGCGCCTCTCCGGCTCCGCCGACATCTTCGACCACAGGGGCCGCCAGCCCTGGGCCAGCATCAACTTCGTCACCGCCCATGACGGCTTCACCCTCCACGACCTCGTGAGCTACGACAGGAAGCACAACGAGGCCAACGGCGAGGACAACCGGGACGGCTCCGACAACAACAACAGCTGGAACTGCGGTGCCGAGGGACCGACCGACGATCCCGCCATCCGCGCCCTCCGCCGCCGCCAGATGCGCAACTTCCTCACCACGCTCCTCCTCTCGCAGGGCGTGCCGATGCTGGTCGCCGGCGACGAGATCGGCCGCAGCCAGGGTGGCAACAACAACGCCTATTGCCAGGACAACGAGATCAGCTGGATCGACTGGGACCTGGACGAGGAGGCGAAAAGCCTGCTGGCCTTCACCCGAAGGCTGATCCGCCTCCGCCTCGACCACATCGTCTTCCACCGGGCACGATTCTTCCACGGCGCCGTCATTCCCGGCACCGAGGTCAAGGATGTCACTTGGCTCGCCGCCGACGGCAACGAGATGGAGGAAGCCGACTGGAACAATGGCGGCCACAAGATGCTGGCCCTCCTGCTCAGCGGCGAGGCGGGATTGACCCATCTGACCGACCGCGGCGAGAAGGAGACCGACGACACCTTCCTTCTGGTCCTCAACGCCTTCCACGAGCCCGTCGACCAGCATCTGCCCGAGATCGGCGGCGGCGACCTCCACTGGCAGGTGCTGATCGACACCGCCCTCGACGACGACGAGGCGCTCGACGACGAGCCTCTGCCTTCGGGCAGAAAGATCGAGATCGGCGCCCGCTCCGCCAGGCTCCTCGTGGCGCGCCCGGCCGAATAGCGGGTTCGGCCGCAAGAAGCGGATGGCCGGCCGGCACGTTTGCGCCATTCTCTCGAGCCCGAGGCGCCGTCGGCCCCCGGTAGCGCGGAGATCGCCAATGCAGCTCGCCACTGAAACCCGCCGCCTTCCCACCGCCGACCCGCGATTGCGGGCGGTCCTCGAGCGCGACGCCGAGGCCGACGGCGCCTTCGTCTTCGCCGTCCGATCGACCGGCATCTACTGCCGGCCGAGCTGCCCGAGCCGCCGGCCGAAGCTCGGGAACATCCTCCTCTTCGACCTCCCCCGCGAGGCCGAGGAAGCGGGCTTTCGGCCCTGCCGGCGCTGCCGGCCGAACGAGCTCTCGCTCCGGCAGAAGCGGAGCTTCGCCGTCGAGGCCGCCTGCCGCACCATCGAGGCCGCCGACAAGCCACCGCCGCTCGCGGCCCTGGCGAAGGCGGCGGGGCAGAGCCCGCATCATTTCCACCGCGTCTTCCGCGAGATCACCGGCGTCACGCCCAAAGCCTATGCGGCAACCGTGCGCGAGCGCCGCCTGGCGCGGACGCTGCAAGCCGGGGAGGCGGGCGGCATCACCCGGGCGATCCTCGATGCGGGGTACGATTCCACCTCGCGTTTCTACGAAGGTGCAAGGGAGCGTCTCGGCATGAACCCGAGAACCTTTCGCCGGGGCGGCGAGGGCGAGACCATCCGCTCCGCCGTCGCCCCCTCCAGCCTCGGCCTCGTCCTCGTCGCCGCCACGGCCAGGGGCATCTGCGCCGTCCGCTTCGGCGACGACCCGAAAGCGCTCGAGGCCGAGCTTCGGGCCCTCTTCCCCAAGGCCCGCCATGTGCCGGCCGATGCCGCCTTCGAGGACCTCGTCCGCCGGGTCGTCGCCCGCATCGAGCAGCCGGCCAGTGCGGAGGAGCTGCCGCTCGACATCCAGGGCACCCTGTTCGAGCAGCGGGTCTGGAAAGCGCTCCGCGCCATCCCTTTGGGCGAGACCCGAAGCTACGGCGAGATCGCCAGGGAGATCGGCGCCCCGAGGGCCGCCCGTGCCGTCGGCCGCGCCGTCGGCGCCAACCCCGTGGCCGTCCTCGTCCCCTGCCACCGCCTGCTCCCCGCCTCGGGCGAGCTCGGCCGGTATCACTGGGGCAGCGACCGCAAGAAGGCCCTCCTCGAGCGCGAGAAGCGGCGCCGCTGACACAGCCGGCCGCCCGCCGCCGCACCGCTGGACAGATCCTCCCCGACCCCCTATATCCGCGCCTGCGCCCAGGTAGCTCAGTTGGTAGAGCAACGGACTGAAAATCCGTGTGTCGGCGGTTCAATTCCGTCCCTGGGCACCAGTCTTCCGACAGCCCCGAGCCTCATCCTCCGGTGGCAAAGCCCGTGTCAGACGACACTTAGTCGTTCTGAGATAATGGGGTCCGTCGACCCGGGATATCGGGGGATATTCAACGGGTTAAGCGAGTTCCAGAAAAAATTGGAAGTGTCGCGGCCGGGGGTGAGGCGCGACAGATAAGCGCCAGGGCCCGGCCTCAGGTGCTACGGCCAGCCTCCATAGAACCGTCGCTAAAGATGCCTGGAAGCCGCATGAACGCTGGCTCGAAAGGGCGTTGGGAATTTGGTCAATAGTCTCGATGTGAGACGATATCAGGGTAAGCGCCCGGTGATTCACGCGGCCTTTTCGGTTGACGCCTGCGCTCGGCCGG
>CAYOCP010000016.1:0-98516 GCA_964402505.1 uncultured Geminicoccaceae bacterium | reverse complement strand
GTCTCCGCCACGAGCCGCGCCTTCACTTCATCCGGCCAGCGCCGCCGACCCGTCGGCCCTCCCAGGACCTCGAGCCGGAAAGCTCCACTGCGCCGCTCCGCTACCAAATGGTGCTCTTTTTGGTGCAACGTTCCCATTCCAACGATCCTCGAATGCCGATCGCCAGAATCGCAGCCTCAAATGCTCAGGAACAGATGGGGCTGCCGCATCGCTTACCCTCCATCTCGACTAATTGACAAAGACAGCCTGCTCATTGATTCGAACGTTTCGTCGGGCTCGTAGAGAACCGTTTCGGCTCCAATTCACCCCTCCACCTTCTGCCAGCTCCCCGTCTCCGACGAGCGGATGCAGGCGTCGATGAAGAGGAGGGTGTCGAGCCCGTCCCCGGCCGTGGGAATGGTGCCGGCGAGCGGGTCGGGGGTGCGGCCTTCGACGCGGGCGGCGACCTGCTCGGCGAAGTCGCGGTAGAGATTGGCGAAACCCTCGTGGAAGCCCTCGGGATGGCCGGGCGGCAGGCGGCAGGCGTGGCGGGCCAGGGGCTCGAGATAGGGGCTGCCGCGGGTCAGGGTCTGCTGCGGCTCGCCGTTGCGGAGGTAGGTCAGCTCGTCGAGCCGGCTCTGGCGCCATTCGAGGCCGCCCCGGTCGCCGTGCACCTCGATCGCGAGCGCGTTCTCGGCACCGTGCGCCACCTTGGTCGCCAGCATCTGGCCGCGGGCGCCGTTGGCGAAGCGGAGCAGCGCCTGGCCCGTGTCGTGCGCCTTGCGGCCCGGCAGAATCGCGCCGAGCTCGGCCATGACCGAAGAGATCCCGAGACCGGTCGTGTAGCGGATGAGCTGGTGCACGTGGCTGCCGATGTCGCCCATGACGTGGCTGCCGCCGCCCTTCGCGGGATCGAGGCGCCAGCGCAGGCGGGCGGGGATGTCGCCGCCGGTCTCGATGGCGGTGGCGAGCGTGCCCTGGCGGTAGCTCGCCTGCACCAGATGGACCTTGCCGATGCGCCCGGCCTCGATCATGGCGCGCATCTGGCGGACCATGGGATAGCCGCTGTAATTATGGGTCAGGCAGAAGACGAGCCCTGTTTCCGCGACCTTGGCGGCGATCCGCCTGCCGTCCGGGGCGGTGTTGGCCAAGGGCTTGTCGCAGATGACGTGGAGGCCGGCGTCGAGCGCCTCGATGGCCAGCGCCGCGTGGCTGTCGTTGGGCGTGGCGATGGCGACGGCGTCGAGCCCGCCGGCCCCGATCATCTCGGCAAGCGAGCCGTAGCCCTTCGGGATGCCGAGGGCGGCGGCGTCGGCCACCGATTTCTCGGGGTTGGAGGAGAGCACGGCGCCCACGGCCTCGAAGCGGTCGTCGAGCCGGGCCGCCGCGCGGTGCACCGGCCCGATCAGGGCACCCCGGCCGCCGCCGACCAAGCCCAGGCGGATGCGGGTGGGGCCCTTGCCGCTGGCCGCCATCACTTCAGCCCCAGGGCGGCGCGGTTGCGCTCGGTGTCGACGCCCTGCGCCTGCATGTTGGCGTCGAAGGCGCGCTCCTGGACCTGGATGATGTGGCGGCGGATCAGCTCGGCCGCCTCGGTGGCGCCCTGGTCCGGGTGCTTGATGCAGCACTCCCATTCCACCGTGGCCCAGCCGTCATAGTCGAGCTCGCTGAGCTTCGAGAAGATGGCGCCGAAGTCGATCTGGCCGTCGCCCGGGCTCCGGAAGCGGCCGGCGCGGGTCGGCCAGTTCTGGTAGCCGCCCCAGTAGCCCGTCCGGGGACCCTTGCGATACTCGGCATCCTTGACGTGGAAGGCGCGGACCCGCTCGCCGTAGACGTCGAGGAAGCCGACATAGTCCATGCCCTGCAGGTGCAGGTGCGACGGGTCGTAGAGGATGCTCACCCGCGCGTGGCCGTCGAGCTTCTCGAGGAACATCTCGAAGGTCAGGCCGTCATGCAGGTCCTCGCCCGGGTGGATCTCGTAGGCGACGTCGATGCCGAGCTCGTCGAAGCGGTCGAGGATCGGCCGCCAGCGGCGTGCCAGCTCGGTGAAGCCCTCCTCGATCAGGCCGAAGGGCCTGGGCGGGTAGAGGTAGAGATAGGGCCAGAGCAGCGAGCCCGGGAAGGTGACGTGGCGGTCGAGGCCGAGATTGGCGGAAGCCTGCGCCGCCTTCATCAGCTGGTCGACCGCCCAGGCCGCGCGCGCCTCCGGGTTGCGGGTGACGGCCGGCGGCGTGAACGCATCCAGGGTCAGGTCGTAGGCCGGGTGGACGGCGACGCAGTGACCCTGGCGGTGGGTCGAGAGCTCGGTGACGACGAGGCCGTGCTCGGCCAGGAGCCCCTTGTACTCGTCGCACCAGGTTTTGCTCGAAGCCGCCTGCTCCAGATCGAAGACGGCGGGATTGAAAGTCGGCACCTGCACGCCCTCGTAGCCCTTCGCCGCCGCCCAGGGGGCGAGCGTCTCGATCCTGTCGTAGGGGGCGACGGGGGCGATGAACTGGGCGAGGAATAGGCCCGGACCCTTGACCGTGCGCATCAATTCCAGACCTCGGCATGGCGCGGCGCCGGCGGCAGCGGCGCGCCCCTGTAGATGATGGCGTTTCTGAGCGCCATGGCGGATTCGTGGGCGGCGAGCGCCTCCGGATGGAGGTCGCTCTCGGGTCGCGGCTCCATCGCATAATGGCCGAAGCGATCCTCGCCCCTCGCGAGCTGGGCGCTGTCCCGGCCGCGAAGCGGGCGGACCTTGGGGGCCACGTAGGTGACGACGTGGTTCACGCGCGGCCGGTCGCTGGCATTGGGGCCGGAGCCGTGCGGCGCGTGCAGGTGATGGAAGGAGACCTCGCCGGCATCGATCAGCACCGGCACGGTCCGCACCTCGTCGATCTCGAGATCGATGGTCTCGCCGCGCGAGAGCAGCTCGCCCTCCGCCTTGCGGTCGACGTGCCGGATTTGTCCCCCACGATGCCGGCCGGGAGCGAAGCGCATGGTGCCGTTCTCCAGTGTGGCCGGCGTCAGCGCCATCCAGGCGCGAACCACGCCCGAGGCGTCGTCGAGCTCGAAATTGGTCGAATCCTGGTGCCACGAGACGTGGGAGCCGGAATGTGGCGCCTTCCAGAAGACGCCGGACGACCAGACCAGGATGTCCGGGCCGATCAGGCTCTCGACCGCATCGAGCAGGACCGGGTCGTGAACGATCGCATCGGCCCAGCCGAAGATCAGGTGCGCCTTCAGGAGATAGAGCTGGTTCTGCGGGTCCGGATAGCGCCTGGCCGAGTCGGAGCGGGTGAAGGCGAGAAAGTTCTCGCCGATTTCGAGCGCCCGCTCGCGCGGCATGATGCGGTGCGGGAAGAGAAATCCGTCGCGTTCGTAGCGGGCGACGGCTTCCGGCGGCAGACTGGCGGCCATGCGGGTCCCCTCAGGCAGGAAGCTGTGGCGGGTCGAGGAAGGCGATCTGCGCCCTGGCCTGATGCTCGATCATCGGCCGGCCGCCGACCACCGTTCTGAGGCCGCGCATTCTGGCCTCGGTCATGAGCTCGGTGTCGCGAGCGGCGACGATGTCGAAGAGCTGCATCGCGGGCTGCAGCGTCGCCGGGTCCATGGGCAGCGGGTCGCCCTCCTCGAGACCGAGCGAGGTGGCCTGGATGACGATATCGTGGCCCGTGGCGTCGGCGGGCCCGGCGGTCACCGGCACGTTGGGGAAGGCCTTCGCGACATCGGCCGCGAGCGTCTCGGCCCGCGCCGCCGTGCGGTTGGCGACGGTGAGCTTCGCAACGCCGGCCTCGGCGAGGGCGAAGGCGATGGCCCGGCCGGCGCCGCCGGCACCGACCAGGAGGACGGCCTTGCCCCCAGGCTCGATGCCGTTGCCGCGGCAGCCTTCGACGAGGCCGAGCCCGTCGAACATGTCGCCGGTCAGGCTGCCGTCCTTCTCGATGCGGATGGTGTTCGCCGTGCCCGTGGCCTTCGCCCCCGGCCCCAGGGTCCGGCACATCCGGCACATGGCCGGCTTGTGCGGGATGGTGACGATGAAGCCGCCGAGATTGCGGATCGCCAGGAGCCGCGGAACCAGGTCCTCGAGATCCTCCGGCAGGACGTGGAACGGCACGAGGAAGCCGTCGCGGCCGGCCGCCTCGAAGAACGGATTCAAGAACTCGCTTGCCCGGACATGCGCCACGGGATGGGCGAGCAGGGCGTAGAGCCTGGTCTTGCCGGATGGCTGACGCATTCTTTTCTCCTGAGGGGAATGTGGAGCTTGGGCCAAAGGGGCCTTGCGGCGCGGTCGGCGCGGGCATCGCGCTCGTGGTTCGGGGTCATCCCTTGATCGCTCCGGCCGTCATGCCCTGGATCAGGAAGCGGCGGACCAGGAAGGAGAAGACGAGTACCGGCAGCATGACCATGGTGCCGCCGGCGGCGATCTTGCCCCAGGCCCAGCCCTCGTAGTTCATGAAGTTGACGATGGCGACGGGAGCCGTGGTCGCCTCGGTCCGGGTCAGGATGAGGGCGAAGAAGAAGTCGTTCCAGGAGTAGAGGAAGCAGAGGATCGCCGTGGCCGCGAGCCCGGGCCCGGAGAGCGGCAGGATGATCCTGACGAAGGACTGCCAGAGGCTCGCACCGTCGATCCAGGCAGCCTCCTCGAGGGCGCGCGGTGTCGCATCGAAGAAGCTCCGCATCAGCCAGATGACGAGCGAGAGGTTGAAGGTCAAATAGATGACGACGAGGCCGATCCGCGTGTCGAGCAGATCGACGTAGCGGTAGACCAGAAAGTAGGGAATGGTGAAGGCGATCGGCGGCGCCATGCGGCTCGCCAGGATGAGGATGCTGAGCTGGTTGCTCCGGCCGAGCTCCATGCGCGAGAGCGCGTAGGCGCCCGGCACGCCGAGCAGGATGGCGATCGCGGTCGAGCCGGTGCTGACGATCAGGCTGTTGGCGAAGCTCTTCGGAAAGTCACCCTCCCAGAGGCCCGTGTAGTTCTCGATCGTCGGCACGAAGAGCCATTTGGGCGGCCAGGCGAAGATGTCGTCGACGGTCTTGAACGACATGATCAAGAGCCAGACGAAGGGGAACATCACCAGGAGCACGAGCACGACGACGAGGACGTGCAGCCAGAATCGCTGCCATTTCAGGTGCGCCTGGTAGCCGGTCCTAGTCGACACGCTGCCCCCAGCCCACGATGCGGATGATCAGCCAGCTCAAGAGGACGGTGATGGCGACCAGCACCACGGTGATGGCACTCGAGAAGCCGAGATAGGAGAAGTTGAAGGCCTGGATGAACGAGTAGTAGTTGGTCACCTCGGTCACCGTGCCGGGCCCGCCGTCGGTCAGGATGTAGATGAGCGGAAAGGCCTTGATGCTGTCGACGAGGCGAAAGAGGGCGGCCACCAGAAGGACACCCTTGAGGTAGGGCAGGGTGACGTGGAAGGTGAGCTGCAGGACCGAGGCACCGTCGACCCGGGCCGCCTCGATGTATTCCGACGGCATCATCTGCAGGCTGGCCAGCACCATCAGCATGACGAAGGGGAACCACTCCCAGACGTCGGCGATGATGATCGCGGTCAGGGCCCAGTCGGGATCGGTGATCAGCGACGGGACGACGAAGCCGAGCGCCTCCGTGGCCCAGTGGAACGGGCTGATGTCGGGCGTGTAGAGCACCTTCCAGATGATCGCGACGACGATCGGCGGCAGCACCATGGGGATGAGAAAGACGGTGCGCAGCGCCATCAGCACCTTGGAGCTGACATTGAGCAGAAGCGCGAAGAGGAAGCCCAGCACCACCTGGAGGGCCACGGTCCAGAACGAGAGCTTGGCCTGCACCCAGAGCGAGTTGTGCAGCCGGGTGTCGTGCAGGACGTTTCGGTACTGTGCCAGGGGCCGCGAGAAATCCCAATGCGTCTCGGGCCGGGCGAGATCGAGCGGCGTCAGGCTGACGAGGACGAGATAGACGGTCGGCAGCAGGGTCACGACCATGAGCGCTGCCAGCGCCGGCAGGAGCAGGTGGTTGCAGAACCGCCGGCGCTGGTGCTCGAAGCGGCGGGCCTGGCCGGCCGGCGGCGCGTCGGCCGCCGTCGACCGGCGCGCGGCGAGCTCGCCCGACCGCTGCACGGGGTCAGCCGGCGTCGATCTGCACGCCGGACTTCTTGAGGTCGGCGACCGCCTCGGCCTGGGCCTCGGCCATCGCCTCGGCACCGGTCGCCTGGCCGGTCGCCACCTTCTCGATCGCCTTGTTGATCTTGTCACCGACCTGCGGGAACTGCGGCACGGTGCGGTACTTCATGTAGCCGCCCTTGCCGCCGAGCTCCAGCACCTGGAGATAGAGCGAGGCGACGTCCTGGCCGTTCAGGGTCAGCGTATCCTTGAAGAGCTGGGTGTCGATGATCGAGCGTCGGCAGACGCTCGGATAGCCGTGCTCCGCGAGCATCCTGAGCGTGGTCTCCTTGCCGACCGCCCACTTGATGAACTCCCAGGCGGCCTCCTTGTTCTTCGATCCTACCGGAATGCCGAATCCGTGGCTGTTGGAGCCGGGGAAGGCGCCGGCCGGGCCGCCCGGCACGAGCCCGTAGCGGACCGTGTCCTTCACCCGGCTGTCCGGGTCCTTGGAAAGCGGCACCATCCAGGTGATCGCTTGCGTTCTGATGTTCGCGCGGCCGGTCTTCTGCGACTGCATCGCCTGGTCGTCGGTGAAGGAGAGCACGCCGGGGGGCCCGTACTCGCTCAGCAGCCGGCCGTAATAGTCGGCGGCCTCGGCCGCCTCGGGCGTGTCCCAGGTCGGCGTGAGGTTGCTCGGCGGGTCCTTGAACACGTGCCCGCCGAAGCCCATGAGATACGGAATCCAGTTCCAGTGGTGCAGCTTGTCGGCGGTGAAGGGCGCCACCCGCTCCATGCCCTTGGTCATCTCGCAGACGTTCATCAGCTCGTCGAAGGTGGTCGGCAGCGAGAGCCCCTTCTGGTCGAGCAGGTCGGCACGCGAGGCACCGAGGATCATGGCCCCGGCCTCCCAGGGGAACCCGTGCGGATCGCCGTTGGCGTCCGAGAGCGAGGCCATGGTGCCGCCGACGAAATCCTCGGGTGCCCAGTCGTCGGGTGTGAGGTTGGGATCCTCGACGAAAGGCTTCAGGTTCTCGACCCAGCCGGCGCCGATCCAGCGGCCGGAATAGATGAAGGTGACGTTGATGACGTCGAGGGCGCTGCCCTTGGTCGAGAGCTCGAGGTCGGTGCGCTGGTTGAAGACAGGGAAGGCGTTGGTGACGAAGTTGACCTTCATCCCCGTCGCTTCCTCGAATTCCGGGATGTAGTTCTCGAGATAGCCGAAGAAGGTGCTGGCGAAGGAGGCGCCCTGCAGGGTCACGCCGGCGAAGGGCTTGGCCTGGCCGAGCACCGCCGGCGCCCTGAGGCCGACCGCCAGGGCCGCCGAGCCGGCGAGGGCACCCTGCAGGAGCCGGCGCCGGTGCAGACGGGCCGCGCCGAGCGTGGCGCGAGCGCCGCTCGGCCGGTTCTTTCTGTCCAAATCCATCAGGAGCCTCCCCGAGTTGAGCGCCGTCTTCCGTCGGCGCCGCGTTGACGTTCCGCTTGCCTCGACCGCTCATCCTGGTGCAGGGTAACAAAAGTGAGCGCTAACGCAACGCTCATTTCGGGATCGTTGCCCTGTTGGCGCAACCGGGGAGGAGAGTGGTCTTGGCCGACGCCGTTCCGGAACCTGTCGGCGCACCGGCGTTGGCGCGGCGGACGGTGCGGCTCAAGGACGTGGCGCTCCGGGCGGGGGTCTCGATCAACACCGTATCGCGCGCGATCCGCGCGCCGCAGACGGTGCGGCCCGAGCTGCGCCGGCATATCGAGGCGGTGCTCGACGAGCTCGACTACGTGCCCAACCAGCTCGCCGGCGGCCTCGCCGGAGCGCGCAACAGGGTGGTCGGCGTCGTCGTCACCTCGCTCTTCTATTCCGAGTACGCGGCGATGATCGACGCGCTCCAGGACGATCTCGGCCGCGCCGGGCTCAGCGTCATGATCGGCAACGGCCATTACGATCTCGACGAGGAGCTGCGACTGGTCCGCGCCCTTTTGAGCTGGCGGCCGGCGGCCATCGCCCTGGTCGGCACGGATCATCATCCGCGCGCGGCCGCGCTCCTGCGCGCCGCCGGCCTGCCGGTCGTCGAGATGTGGGAGGCGGGAGCGAGCCGCATCGATTCCGCGGTCGGCATGGACCACGGGGCGATCGGCCGGCGCCAGGCGTTGCACCTCCTCGAGCGGGGCTGCCGGCGGCTCGCCTTCATCGGCTGCGTGCGCCGCCACGACTACCGGGCGCAGCGCCGGCTCGACGGCTTTCGCCGCGCCCTTCGGGAGCGGGCGTGCGAGCCCCACATCGTCACCGCGGCCGACGGCGGCAGCGCCGATCTCGGCGAGGCGCTGGTCCGGCGGCTGATCGGTGAACGTCCGGACATCGACGGTATCGCCTGCAACGGCGACGTCATCGCCATGGGCGCCCTGCGCGGCCTCGCCCGTCTCGGCCGTGCGGTGCCGGACGAGATCGGCGTGATCGGCTTCGGCGACAACGAGGCCGCCGGCTGCGTCACCCCGTCCCTGACCACGCTCCGTCCGCCACGCGCCGAGCTCGGCCGGGCCGCGGCGGCGGTCATCCTCGCCCGCATCGAAGGGGCAGCACCGAAAGAACGGCTCTTCGAGCCCGAGCTGGTCGTGCGGGCCAGCACGGCCCGACAGCCGGCATCCTGCCGGCGCGCGGGTCGATCCACCATGATCGAGGAGACGGCGAAATGAAGGGCCGGTCCGAAGAGCACCATCAGGCACGCTACCCATGGCTCTTATCCATGAGGCTTTTATCCATGAGGCTCTTATCCATGAGGCCCACGACATGACGGCCCGAGAGCAGGCAGCCGGCGGGCGGCCCAACATCATCCTGATCATGACCGATCAGCAGCGCTTCGATACGATCAATGCCTTGGGCGCTTCATGGGTGCGGACGCCGACGCTCGACCGGCTGATCGGCGAGGGGCAGGTCTTCACCGACTGCCACATCACCGCCGCCTCCTGCGTGCCCTGCCGGGCGAGCCTGTTCAAGGGCTACTTCCCGCACACCACGGGTGTCCTGCGGAACGGCCAGCCCTGGGCCCGAACCTGGGTGGAGAAGCTCGCCGATGCCGGCTATCGCTGCGTCAATATCGGCAAGATGCACACCATTCCCTACAACGCGCCGGCCGGTTTCCACGAGCGCTACGTGGTCGAGAACAAGGACCGCTACATGGAGGGTCGCTGGTATTTCGACGAGTGGGACAAGGCTCTCGCGGCGCACGGGCTGAAGAAGCAGCAACGGGTCGAGTACCGCAAGCGCGGCGACTACAAGGAGCGCCTCGGCGCCTTCGAATGGGAGCTGCCGGAGCACCTTCATTCCGACGTCTTCGTCGGCAACATGGCGAAATGGTGGGTCGAGACCTATCCGGTGACCGAGCCGCTCTTCCTCCAGGTGGGCTTTCCCGGGCCCCATCCGCCCTACGATCCGACCCGCCGCTATGCGGAGCCCTATCTTCGGCGCAACGACATTCCGATCCCGAGGCCGAGTGCCGGCGAGCTCGATGCGCTGCCGCCGCCCTTCAAGGAGAAGCGCCGGCACGACGCCGAGGTCGACCACGATTCGGTCGCCTGGAGCCTGAACCCGACCGAGGAGCAGCTCCATCGCCTCTGGGCCCATTACGGTGCCAATGTGACGATGATCGACGACGGCATCGAGGCCCTGCTCGAGGCGCTCGATCGCCAGGGCTATCTCGAGAACGCCGTCGTCTTCTTCGCCTCCGATCACGGCGACTGCATGGGCGACCATGGCATGATCCAGAAGTGGTCGATGTACGACTGCGTCACCCGCACGCCGCTCGTCGCCTGGTCGCCCGGCCGGTTCGAGGCCGGCCGGAGGGTGGAGGGGCTCTGCCAGCTCTTCGATCTCGGACCCACCATTCTGGAGCTCGCCGGTTGTGCCGTGCCGGAGAGCTTCGAGGCGCGCTCGCTCCTGCCGGCGCTCGAGGGGCGGGACTGGCAGGCGCGCAGCCATGTCTTCTGCGAGCAGGCGGGCGACACCAACCTCACGGGCTCGGAGTTCATCACCATGGTCCGCGACCGGCGGCACAAGCTCGTCCATTTCAAGGGCGCCTCGTTCGGCCAGCTCTTCGACCTCGAGGCGGATCCGGGCGAGGTCCGAAATCTCTGGGACGACCCGGGTCGTGCGGCCATTCGCGAGGAGTTGCTGGCGGTGCTTCGCGACTGGCTGATCGAGAGCAACTACCTGACGCGCGACTGGATGGCGGATGCGCGCTGAGGCGGGGGTGGCGGCGGAGGGCGAGCCCGTCTTCGATGTCGTCATCGTGGGCGCCGGCTCGGCGGGCTGCGTCCTCGCCAACCGCCTCTCCGCCGATCCGAGGCGGCGGGTGCTGCTGCTGGAGGCGGGCGGCAGGGACTGGAACCCCTGGATCCACATCCCGGGCGGCTACTTCAAGACCATCTGGCACGAGGACCTGAGCTGGAACTTCGAGACCGAGATCGAGCCGGGGCTTTCGGGCAGAAGCCAGATCTGGCCGCGCGGCCGCGTGCTCGGCGGCTCCTCCTCGCTCAACGCCATGCTCTACGTGCGCGGCCAGGCGGCCGATTTCGAGATGTGGCGGCAGCTCGGCAATGTGGGCTGGTCCTACGCCGACGTGCTGCCCTATTTCCGCCGGGCGGAGGACCAGGAGCGGGGCGCGGACGCCTATCACGGCGCGGGCGGGCCGCTCGGGGTGAGCGATGCCCGCGCTCCGCACCCGCTCTCCGACGCCTTCATCGAGGCGGCCACGGAGGCCGGCTTTCCGCGCACCGACGATTTCAACGGTGCCAACCAGGAGGGCGTCGGCTACTACCAGCTCACCGCCAGAAACGGCCGCCGCTGCAGCACCGCCAAGGGCTACCTGGCGCCGGTCAAGGGCCGAGCCAACCTCGAGATCCGCACGCGCGCCCTGGTGCATCGCGTGCTGATCGAGAACGGCCGGGCGGCCGGCGTGGTGCTCGCCGACGGCATCGTTCGGGCCGGCCACGTCGTGCTCTCGGCGGGTGCGATCAAGTCGCCGCAGCTCCTGATGCTGAGCGGCATCGGCAGGGCATCTGATCTGCAAGAGCTCGGCATCGACCCCCTGCTCGACCTTCCGGGGGTCGGGGAGGGGCTGCAGGACCACCTGCAGGTCAAGCTGATCTTTCGCGTGCACGGCGTGGAGACGCTGAACGAGGTGATGCGCAGCCCCCTCCTGCAGGCGCGGGAAGCGCTCCGCTACGCCTTTCTGCGCAAGGGTGCCCTGGCGGCGGGACCCTCCTTCTGCGGCGGCTTCATCAGAAGCGATGCGGCCCTCGACCTGCCCGACCTGCAGCTGCACTTCAACCCTCTCTCGGGCGATCGTCCCGCGCATCTGCACGATTTTCCGGGCTGCTCGCCCATCGTCTCGCAGCTTCGCCCGCTGAGCCGGGGAAGACTCTGGCTGAAGGGTCCGAAGCCTACGGACCCGCCGGCCATGCTGGCCAATTACCTCGATCACGAAACCGATCGGGCGGTGGTGGTGAGGGGCATGCGCATCGTCCGCAGGATCATGGCCCAGCCCGCCCTGGCGCGCTTCCGGCCCGAGGCGTACCTGCCCGACGATGGCCCGCAAACGGACGCGGAGCTGCTCGATGTGGCCCGGCGGGTGGGCTCGACCCAGTATCATCCGGTCTCGACGTGCCGGATGGGCACGGACGCGAGTGCCGTGGTCGACCCCGAGCTTCGGGTGCGCGGCATCGAGGGGCTCTCGGTCGCCGATGCCTCGATCATGCCCACCATGATCTCCGGCAACACGAACGCCACCTGCATCATGATCGGCGAGAAGGCGGCGGATCTGGTCGCCGCCCGACTTCGCTGATCCGCCATCGAGAGCAAGGGAAGCACGACCATGACGAGCGTCTGCCTGATCACCGGAGGGGCCAGGGGCATCGGCGCCGCGACGGCGCGGCTGGTGGCGAGGGACGGTGTCGCCGTCGCCATCGGCTATCGCGACCGGGCCGATGCGGCTTTGGCGCTGGCGGCCGAGATCGAGGCGGCCGGCGGCCGCGCGGCGCCGGTGCGGGGCGACGTGGCGCAGGAGGCCGACGTGATCGCCCTCTTCGACGCCGCCGAGAAGGCGCTCGGGCCGGTCGACGGCCTCGTCAACAGCGCCGGGATCAGCATGCGCTCGCGGGTCCGGGATCTCGAGAGGGGCGGGCTCGAGCGGTTGATGGCGGTCAACGTCATCGGCCTCATGCTCTGCTGCCGCGAGGCGGTGCGGCGGATGCCGGAAGGCGGTGGGGCCATCGTCAACGTCTCCTCGATGGCGGCCACCATCGGCGGGCGCGCCGGGGCCAGTGCCTATGCGGCCTCGAAGGCGGCCGTCGATGCCTTCACCACCGGCCTCGCCAGGGAGGTGGCCAAAAGCGGCATCCGCGTGAACGCGGTCCGTCCCGGCATGACCCGCACCGACATGACGAGCGGCCAGCTCGGCGATCCCCGGATCGAGGCCGGGCTCGCCTCGACCATCGCCATGCACCGCGTCGGCGAGGCCGGCGAGATCGCCGAGGCCATACGCTGGCTGCTCTCCCCCGCCGCCTCCTTCATCAGCGGCGCCCACCTCGACGCCTCGGGCGGCGGCTTCGTCATCGGCGAGCGGCAGGATTGAGTGGCGGGAAGCGCGGCCAGATCAAGGATGCTCATCCCATTTCGGTCGCAAGGTCGAGCTGCCCGGGTTCGTTCGCACCGGCTCGGCGATCGAAGGCCTCGTCGAAGACCTTGCCCAGCTTGTCGATGGCCCGCCGCTTCCACCGCGTGATCGGGTTCGGGTGAAGCTGGTGCTTCGTCTCCAGCTCCGAGATCGTCAGCTCGCCGCGGATCGCTTCAAGCGCGAGCTTGGCCTTGAACGCGGCCGTAAACTGTCTGCGTGCCTTCATCCTGGATCGTCCTTCTCGTCGGGCGATCCACCTCATGCCCCTGTCGCAGAAACCGACACCACCTCCGATCGAGGGCGTGCGATCGGTCGATTATCGCGCGTTGTCGCGATCGGGCGCCGGCCAGGGGATCGGACCGTCTTCGCAGGGAGGAGATCATCGGTCGCGTGCAGGACGACGACCGCATTCCGCCCGGCGGGCGAATCACCTGCGCAACGAGGCGTCGATATTCGCGAAGCACGGCGCTCATGCGGACCGGATCAGGGGAAGGGTGCGCCTTGCCAATGCGACGGAGAGGGAATCCACGCCCGTCTCGCTCCAAGCTTGCGCCCTGGCGAGCTCCCCGACGGCTCTGGATGATGTGATGCGATCCCCTCTGCAACACTGCCGGCAATTGGTGTAGGGAACGAGGAACCCGATGCGGCGGGGCGGGTTCGATACTTTGCTGCAACAGCCGAGCGCATGATGGTTGGCAAACAGCTTCTCCAGGCCTTGCCGGTCGCGATGTTCGCGACCGGCAAGGCCGTCTCACGTTCTGCAATCCGGCTGCCGTGGCGCTCTGGGGCGGGCGGCCGGCACGGGGGAGCCCCGTTCCCGGCGATGGCTGGCGCCTCTTCTGGCCGGACGGCCGGATGCTCCGCGCGGAGGAATGGCCGATGTCGGCGGCGCTCCGGGAGGGACGCGCGGTCGGTGCGAAAGAGGTGGTCGCGCGGCGACCGGACGACACGCGGGTGGCGCTGATGGCTTACGCGAGCCCGCTGCGGGAGGGGGCGGGGGTGCTCGGGGCGCAGCCGGAGGGCGGAAACGGCGAGGGGCGGATCACGGGCTCCGTCAATCTCCTGGCGGAGGTGGGAGATCACCGGCAGGCCGAGCTCGCCGCCGCGAGGCTGGCGGCGATCGTCGACTCGTCCGACGACGCTATCGTCGGCAAGACCCTGGAGGGCGTCGTCACCTCCTGGAACGCCGCCGCCGGACGCATCTTCGGCTACGAGGAAGGGGAGATGATCGGCCGCTCCATCAGGCAGATCATCCCGCCGGAGCTGCAGGGGGAGGAGGAGGAGATCCTGGCGCGGCTGCGGGCCGGCGAGCGCATCGAGCATTTCGATACGGTGCGCCTCGCCAAGGATGGCCGGCGGGTCGTGGTCTCGCTCACCGTCTCGCCGATCCGCGACAGCCAGGGCACCATCGTCGGCGCCTCGAAGGTGGCCCGCGACATCACCGAGCGCAAGCGGAGCGAGGAGATGCAGGCCCTGCTCTTCAACGAGCTCGATCACCGGGTCAAGAATCTGCTGGCGACCATCCAGGCGATCGCCAGCCAGTCGATGCGCGGCGCCACCGACACCGGATCGTTCGTCGCCGCCTTCAACGGCCGGGTGCAGGCGCTGGCCCGGGCGCACGACCGGCTCGGCCGGAACGGGATGCGGGGTGCAGAGCTGGAGGCGCTGATCAGGGATCAGCTCGGTCCCGATGACGGCGAGCTGTCGCGCGCCTCCTGCTCGGGGCCTTCGGTGCTGCTCGAAGCTCCGGTGGCGCTGCAGCTGGCGCTGGTGCTGCACGAGCTCGCCACCAATGCGCGCCTCCATGGCGCCCTGGCCGTGCCCGAAGGGCACCTCGCCGTCACCTGGCGCGTGGCGGGGGACGAGGTGCCGGAGCTGCATCTGAGCTGGCGCGAGAGCGGCAGGGCCGGCCTCGCCCCGCGGGCGGGGCGAGGCTTCGGCTCGTCCCTGATCGAGCGCGGCCTCGAGGCCAATGGCGGCACGACCAGGCATGCCTACACCGGCGACGGTGTCCATTGCGAGATTCGACTGCCGCTGGTCACCACCGCTGCCGCGGCACCGTCCGGGGCTCCGCCGTCGCCGAAGGCCTTCCGGCCATCGACCCCGGCACCGGCGGGCGAGCGGCCGACCGGCGGCGGGCGGGCCGCGCGCATTCTCGTGGTCGAGGACGAGCCCTTGGTGGCGATGCTGATCGAGGACGAGCTCGAGGCAGCCGGCTACGAGGTTCTGGGACCGGCCCCGAGCACCGAGCGGGCGCTTCGGCTGATCGCCGAGCACCAGTTCGAGGCGGCGCTGGTCGACGCCAATCTGAACGGCCGGCCGGTCGATGGGGTCGTCGTGGCGCTGGCGGCCCGGGGTGTCCCCTTCGCCTTCGCCACCGGCTACGGCCGGGACGCGCTGCCGGCATCCTGCCGGGATGCGCCGCTCCTCGCCAAGCCCTTCAGCCACGAGCGGCTGCTCGCGGTCGTGGAGCAGCTTCTGGCGCGTCGCGCCGGCGCTGCGGGCGAGCCCGCGGCGCCCGCCTGACGCCCGCCGCTCACCCCTTGACGGCCCCCATGGAGACGCCGCGCACCAGGAATTTCTGCAGCATGGCGACGGCGATGAAGATCGGGATCGTGCCGAGCGTGCTCATGGCGGCGATCTTGGCCCAGAAATTGGACTGGCCGCCGAAATAGTGGGTGACCTGGACCGGGAAGGTGGTGGCGGCGTTGCGGGTGAGGACGAGGGCGAAGACGAACTCGTTCCAGGCGAAGACGAAGGTGAAGACGGCGGTGGCGAAGAGCCCGCCCTTGATCACCGGCAGGACGATCAGGCGGAAGGTCTGCAGCCGCGTGCAGCCGTCGACGAGCGCCGATTCCTCGAGCTCGATCGGCACGTCCTGGATGTAGCCGCGCATCATCCAGATCACGTAGGGCAGGTTGAAGGCGGTGTAGAGGATGGTGAGCCCGAGCCGCGTGTCGACCCAGCCGAGCTTCACGTAGAGGAGGAAGACCGGAAAGACGATGACGATCGGCGGGATCATGCGGTTGGAGATGACCCACATGGCGAAGTGGTCGCCGCCGGTCCGGAAGCGCGCCATCGAGTAGGCGCACATGGTGCCGAGCAGCATGGCGGCAACGGTGCTGACCGTGGCGACGACGAGGCTGTTCCAGATGGTCCAGACATCGCCGTCCTTGAAGAGCACGGCGTAGTTCTGGAGCTGGAGCTGGCCCGGCACCCAGATGGGCGGGCTCGCGAAGATCTCGTCCGGCGTCTTGAGCGAGATGGCGACCAGCCAGTAGATCGGGAAAAGGAAGAAGAGGAGGGCGAGCGCGACGAGCAGGTAGCGGATCACGAGCGTGCCGGTCGACTGCCTCATGAGCGCCTCATCGGGTGAACTCGACGCGGCGCAGCGCTGCCATGACGACGAGCGAGAGGAGGACGATGACGACGACCGCGAGGGCGGCGGCGTAGCTCGTCTCGAACTGCTTGAAGGCGAGCACGTAGGCGTAGATCGAGACGGTCTCGGTGAGCGTGCCGGGGCCGCCCCGGGTGAGCGCCCATACCACGTCGAAGAGGCGGAAGAGATCGAGGGCGCGGATCAGGCAGGCGATGAGGATGACCGGCCGGACGACCGGCAGGGTGACGTACCAGAAGGTCTTCCAGAAGCCCGCCCCGTCGAGCTCGGCCGCCTCGGCCAGCGACGGGTCGACATTGGCGAGCCCGGCGAGCAGCAGGAGGAACATGAAGGGCGTCCATTGCCAGATTTCGGCGAGCAGGATGGCCGCGTACACGAACGCCGGGTTGACGGTCCAGAGGATGGTGACGGGCTCCGTCCAGAGCCAGGAGAGGATCTGGTTGATGGGCCCGTAGCGGTTGTCGAGGAGGAGCCGCCAGGTCGAGCCCGCGATGATCGGCGAGGTGACGACCGGCAGGATCAGGAGGGCGACGAAGATCTGCTTGCCCGGCAGCCGGTCGAGCAGGAGGAGGGCCAGGAGCAGGCCCAGGACCAGCTCGAGCGGCAGGGCCAAAGCGAGGAAGATGCCTGTGTGCAGCACCGACTCCCAGAACCGCGGGTCGGTCATCAGCCGCCGGTAGTGGATCGCACCCTTGAAGCCCGTATCCTCGGCGAACATGTCGATGCCCTGGAAGCTGACGATGCCCGTGTAGAGAACCGGGAAGAGCCCGATCAGCAGGATCACCAGCACGGCCGGCCAGATCATGCCGTACTTGAAGCCGCGGCCGACGAAGGCCTGTCCTGAGGCTGGATGCATGGGCAGGGGGCCCGGAAGGTGCGGGGGCGGTGCTGCCGCCCCCGGGAATCGAGGGCTCAGTTCGGGTAGGCGTTGGGCTTGGATGCCCAGTCCTCGTAGGCCGCGCGCTGGGCGTCGACGCCGACCCGCTCGGTGATCGCGTCCCAC
Source organism: uncultured Geminicoccaceae bacterium (assembly GCA_964402505.1). Taxonomy (GTDB): domain Bacteria; phylum Pseudomonadota; class Alphaproteobacteria; order Geminicoccales; family Geminicoccaceae; genus SLRI01. Next base: position 81,400 of record CAYOCP010000016.1, on the reverse strand, counting down.
TGGGCGGCCACGTCGTCGAGGATGGCCTTGGGGTCGTCGCCGGCCCAGAGCCTGGAGATGCCCTGCCGGAGCGCCTCCTCGTAGCGGTCGGTCTGCAGGATCGAGAGGTCGAGGATGCCGCTTCGGGCCGCCGCCTGCAGGGTGTCCAGATATTGCGGCGCCTCGGGCCAGCGCGAGCGGTACTCTTCGCTGGTGAAGTGGCTCTCGCGGAAGGGGTCGCGCAGCGCGTAGGGGAGCTGCACCCGCTGGATGCTGATGTCCTCGGAGTTCAGCCACTGGATGAAGAGGTAGGCCGCCTCCTTGTGCCGAGAATCGCTGGAGACGGCGAGCGAGAAGCCGGAGGCGAGCTCCGGGTGGCCGCCCGGTGTCAGGGCGTAGCCGACCTTGCCGGCGATCTCGGACTTGGGGACCCACGAGAAGGCCTCCTGCTCGAGGCCGTATCCGGCGGCCCAGCGGCCGTAGGGGGGCCAGGAGATGGTCATCGCCGTGTCGCCCTGGAGGAAGGCCGCGAGGTTCTCGACGAAGCCCCAGGTCTCCACGCCGGGCGGCATGCACTTGTTCTCCGCGAGCATGCTCTGGAAGACGCTGACACCGGCCTCGCTGTTGACGGTTGCCTGCATGGTCTCGGGATCGAAGAACTTGCCGCCGGCCGTGCGGAAGCGCTCCTGGAACATCTGCTGCGCGTAGGGCGGGTCGCGGAAGAGCCCGGCACCGTAGGGCTTGCCGCCGGTGTGGTCGGTGATGAAGCAGGCGACGTCGTCGAACTCCTGCCAGTCGGTGGGCGGCACCGGCAGGTCGTAGCCCTTTGCCTCCTTGAAGGCGGCCTGGATCCCGGGATCGTTCAGGACGTCGGTGCGGTAGTAGAGGACGAAGACGTCGCCGTCGTCGGGCAGGCCGTAGATGGTGTCGCCGACCTTCATCTGGTTGTCGCGGTAGACCGGGGCGATGGTCTCCAGCTCGTCCCGGTAGCCGTACTCGTCGACATAGGCGTCGAGCGGCTCGAGGGCGCCGGCGCGCGCGAGGTCGGGCATCCAGGACGGGATGACGTTGAGCGCGTCATAGGCGCCGGTGCCGGCCCGGTGCTCCTGCAGGATCTTGGTGAACATCTCGGCGGTCGGCACCTCGATGACCTTGACGTCGATGCCGGTGAGCTCCTTCCACTCCGGCCCCGAGAAGTTCAGGGGATCGAGCGCCTGCAGCCCCGCCTCCCAGACGATGCTGATCTCGGTGCCGGCGTACGGCTTCGCCGCCTCGACGGCACGCTCGGCCGCCGACTGGGCCAGCGCCGGCTGGCCCAGGAGGAGGGCCGTGGCGCCCGCCATGGTGGCGAAGGTGGTTCTGCGGTTCATCATTGCTGCCTCCCTTCTGATCCGGCTGATCTCAGCCGGCGAAGCTCTTGCCCAGGGCCGCGAGCTTGGCCTGCCAGCCCGGGCGTTCGGTGATCTCGCGATTGACGATGCCGCGCGGCACCTCTCCCTGCATCAGCGTGAGCACCGCCGCCACGTCGGCGGCACCGATGCCGGCGAAGCATTCGTCCGTCCAGCAGAGCGCGTGCGGCGCCAGGATCACGTTCTCCAGCGTCGTGATCGGCTCGCCCGCCCGCGTCGGCTCGTGCTCGAACACGTCGAGCCCGGCCCCGGCGAGCCGGTCCGCCTTCAGTGCTTCGAAGAGCGCCTTCTGGTCGATCACGGGCCCGCGTGACGTATTGATGAGGAAGGCCGACGGCTTCATCAGGGCGAGGCGCTCCGCGTTCACGATGTGCCGGGTCTCCTCGTTCAGGGGGCAGCTCACCGAGAGGAAGTCGCTCTCCCGAAAAAGCGTCTCGAGATCGACCAGCTCGACGCCGAGCGTGGCGGCGACGGTCGGGTCGGCGTAAGGGTCGAAGGCGATGAAGCGCATGTCGAGCGGCCGGGCGATGCGGAAGACCTCCGCACCGATATTGCCGATGCCGAGCTGGCCGAGGGTGCGGCCGACGAGGCCCACGCCCATGTGGGCGCTGCGCCGACTCCAGCCCTCGGGTCCCTGGCGGACCAGCCGGTCCTTGACCATGAGCCTGCCCGCGAGGGCCAGGACGAAGGTGAGGATGGCGACGGCGACCGGCCGGCGCACGCCGTCGGGCGTGGTGACGAGGGCGATGTCGTTCCTCGTGCAGAGCGGCACGTCGACGCTGTCGAAGCCGACGCCGAAGCGCGCCACGACGGCGAGCCGGCGGCTCTTCGGCACGCTTTTGGCATTGAACCGCGGGACCAGGAGGATGAGCGCATCCACGTCCTCGAGCGCTTCGCCCGGCATGGCGCCTTCGATCGGATCGACGTAGCGCAGGCGCACGCCGGGATGGTTCCGAAGCGGGCCGAGATCGAAGGAGGGATAGGCAGCACTGCCGTCCGGCAGGCGGAAGTCGCCGCTGAGCGCCACTTCGAAGGTCGCCATCTCGAGAGCCTCCCCGGGCTTTCTCATCAGGTCTTGCGGTTCAGTCCTTGGTGGCATCTTTCGCGCCGCTCGCATAGCCCGAGCGAATGCCGTCGAGGCCCTGGCGCAGGGCCGCCTGCAAGAGCCAGACATCGCCGCTATAGGCGATGAGGTTCCAGCCCTCGCGGGCGAGCGCCACGCCGGCGGCGCTGTCGCCGACCATGCGCCCCAGGCCCCTCCCGTGCCCGAGCCCGGCCTCGAGGACCTTCCGCAGCGCCTTCTCGAAGTCCGGGTGGTCGAACTCACCCGGGATGCCCATGCTCGCCGTGAGGTCGAGATGACCGACCCAGAGCACGTCGACACCATCCACCGCGGCGATGGCCTCGACCTCGGCGACACCCTCGGCCGTCTCGATCAGGCAGACGAGCCGGGTCCGGCCGTTGGCGGCGGCGAGCGCTTCGGCGACGGGTGCCACCTTGTAGCGGTCGTTGGCGAGGCCGAGCGCCAGGCCGCGCTTGCCTCTCGGCGTGTACTTCATCTTCTCGACGATGGCGCGCGCCTGGGCCGCCGATCCGACCATGGGGATGACGATGGCCTCGGCACCGCAGTCGAGGGCGCGGGCGATGTGGTCGTAGCTGTCCGACGGCACCCGCACGAAGGCCGGCACGCCCGCCGCCTCGAAATAGCGGAGCACGCGGTGCAGCGTCTCGAAGGAGTTGCCGCTGTGCTCCATGTCGAGGAAGACGAACTCCGCCCCGGCCTCGCGCATGATGTAGCCGATGCCGGGGGTGGTGAACTCGCCCACGTAGTGGCCGAGCCTGAGCTTGCGGCCTTCGAGCAGCTCGCCGACGCCGGCGTTCACCTCGGAGCCTTCGGCGGATTGCAGATTTCCCGCACGCTGGCGATGATGGCGTCGGGCTCGAGCACGGCGAGCCAGTCGTCCTTCAGGAGCTTCGGCTTCGCCTGCTCGATCGCCAGCTTCGCACCGTCCGAGAACTGGCCCGGGAAATCCTCGAAGAGGATGCCCATCTCGATGCCGATATGGCCGAGCATGAAGTCCATGGCGGCGTCCCTGGGCACGCCCTTGGCGACCACGGCGTCGGTCGCCTCGCGCAGTGCCGTCACCAGCGTGGCGCCGATGGTCTCCGAGAGGCCGGGCTCGAGCAGGGCGAGGCCTTCGACGGTGACGCGGTGCGAGCGGCTGACCGGCTTGAAGATGGTCTTCGCGATCTCCTCGCAGAGCGTGTAGTGCTCCTCCGGTCCCTGCATCAGGGCGCAGACGATCGCCTGCCGCGCCGCCACGCCGCCGAAATAGTCCTTCTGCGCCTCGAGCGTCGGCTCGTAGCGGAAGATCGAGGGATGGCAGGGATGGGTGACGAAATAGGTGATGTCGGCGCGTTCGGGCAGCTCGCCGGCATGGGGCGCCGCGGCATCGAGCATGATGACGGCGGTGTTGGGCTCGAGCCGGTCCACGAAGGTATGCGCGATCTTGCCGATGAGCGCGTCGGGCACGGCCATCACGACCACGTCCGCGCGCTCCAGCGCCTCCTTCTCGTCGACGCAGACGGCACCGATGGCCGCCTCGAGGCGCTTGCGGCCGGCCTCGCTGACCTCGACATGGGCGACCTCGAAGGGCGATCCCTCGAGGTTGGTGGCGAGCCGCACCCCCATCTTGCCGCCGGCGCCGAGCAGCGCGATCCTCGTCATGTCCGTGTCTCCCTCGCGGATGGCCGACCGTTGGCGATCAGGCCGAAGTAATCGACGGGTCCCATCTGCCCGCCCTTCAGGGCGATCTCGATGCCGTGGAAGCGGGAGTGGTCGCTGAAGGCCCGGCTGAGCGCGCAGGCGGGGGCGAGCTCGATCTCGGCCTCGAGCGCGTAGACGCCGAGGCCGGCCAGGGCGTGGCCCGAGCTGTCGCCGCCAGCGATGGCGACGCGGCCGAGATCGTGCGTGGCGACGAGCGCCTGCAGCACGCTGCCGAGCCCGTGGCCGATGCGGGTGTTGACCGTTTCGGCATCGGCACCGCTGGCCTCGATGGCGGCGGCCAGGGCGGGAATGGCCGGATCGTCGGGGCCGCGGGCGGTGAAGACCAGAGGCTCGCGGCCGGCACGGCAGGCGGTGCCGGCCGCGGCGATCGCCATGTCGAGCGCCACCCGCCAGGCTGCCTCGTCGACCGCCCGCGCGACGTCGAGGCGGATGGCCTCGAAGCCGTTCGCCTCGGCCCATTCGATCTGCCGTGCCGTCACCGGCGAGCAGCTTCCGGACGCCACGGCGATCCTCCGGCGGCCGGCGGTGCGGCGCGGCGGTGGCGGGCCGAGCAGGCCGGCTTTGCGCCAGTGTGCCACGAGCGCGTACTCGACCCCTTGACTGCCGATGGCGAGAAGGCGCTCGCCGCGCTCCTCCCAGATGAGGCGGCCCGCAGCCTCGAGGCTCGCCTCGTCGAGCGCGTCGAAGGCCATGATCTCGGCACCTCGCGCCAGCTCCCGCTCCAGCGCCTGCCGTCCACCGTCGCGGAGGAGGGCCAGGTAGTCGACGAGGCCCGCGGGCCGGGCGGTCTGCTTCGCCAGATGCAGCCTGACATCGGCCTCGTCCATGGGTGTCGCCGGATGACGCGCCATGGTCGGATGGCGGTCCAGCCGGTAGCCGACACCGTCGACGGCGGCGAAGAGATTGCCGAAGAGCTGGTAGCGCTGGATCTCCGGCGCCGCGACCAGAAGCGGGTACCAGACGCCGCCGAGAACGGGGGCCGCGAGGTCGATGGCGCGGCCGATCGAGCCCAGAAACGGGCTCGAATCGAAGGTCGAGCAGACCTTGTAGTGGGCGATGGGCGCGGCGAGTCCCTTCAGGGCCGCGAAGGTGGAGGGCAGATTGGCGTCCATCCAGGCCGGCGACCTCGCCCGCGCCACGCCGGCGATGCCGATGCCAGGGTGGCCGGCGAAGCCGGCGAGCCGCTCCTCTGTCGGCGCCTCGGTGAAGAGCACGGTCGGCAGACCGGCGAAGGTCAGGACCTCCATGACCGCCGAGGAGCCGGTGAAGTCGTCGCCGTAGAAGGCGACGAGGCAGCCTTGCGGCAGGCTCACCGGCCGAGCGCCCCGAGGGCGATGCGCAGCTCCGCATGCTCGGCCGCGGCGGTCGCGAGAGGGATGCCCAGGGCGGCCGCCTCCCAGGCCTGGCGCAGGCTCGCGACACCTGCCTCGATGCCGCCCGGATGTCCCATGATGCCGCCACCGGCGGCGAAGATCAGGTCGGTCGTGCCGATCGCCGCGAAGGTGTCGTGCGCCTGGGCCGCGGTCTGGCCCGAGCTGAAGACCGGCATGGCGATGCAGGGGTTCTTGTCCCACAAGGGTGTCAGGAGGCTCCGCGCCGAGGCGATCACGCTCTCGTCGGGCTCGCAGAACTTGTTGCGGATGCCATTGACGTGCATGTGGTCGGCGCCCGCCAGCCGCCAGAGCTTGGACCAGGCGGGGTAGGACCAGCCCAGCAGCGGATGGCGCGAGAGGTAGCCCCAGCCATTGCGGTGGGCGTGGATCGGCAGCCGGCTGTGGCGCCCGAGCTCGACCATGCCGGCGAGCCCGACCGAGTTCAGGCTCGCCATGACGCAGGTGCCGCCGAGCTCGAGGACGAGGTCGTGGCGGCGGCGCATCTCGTCGATCTCGCCGGTCAGGTTGAAGGCGAACATGACCCGCTTGCCGGTCCGCTCGGCGTGCCGGTCGATGACCCGCATGACCGCCCGCGCCCGCGCCTCGAACGGGCAGGCGGGGCCGTCGGCCTGCAGCTCGTCGTCCTTGACGAAGTCGATGCCGCCCCGGGCCAACGTCTCGACCATCTCCGCCGTGGCCTCGGGCGAGAGGCCGACCGAGGGCTTGATGATGGTGCCGATGAGGGGACCTTCCGCCACGCCGGCGAGGCGCCGGGTACCTTCGATGCCGAAGGCGGGGCCCGGATAGCGCTCGCCGAAGGCCGGCGGCAGGTCGATGTCGAGCAGGCGCAGCCCCGAGAGCTGCTGCAGCTCGAAGAGATTGCCCGCGACCGTGGCGACGAGGTTGGGGAGCGACGGGCCGACAGTGTCGAGCGGCCAGGAGAGCTCGGCCCGGCAGCGGCGATGGACGGGGCCGGATCGGGCGCCGGGCAGGCTCGGTTCGGCCACCTCCTCGAGGAGATCCAGCTTCTCGATCCGCGCGCCGAAGCGCTCCTTGAGCTCGGGCGTTTCGCCGGGGAGGGCTATGAAGGTTCCGGACGACTGCTCGCCGGCCATCACCTCGACAGCCCGACGCGGGTCGTCGGCCGTCTCGACCAGATAGTGCGCGTGGATGCGCGAGCTCATTCCTCGGGCACCACGGGCTGGCCCGATTCGGCCGATGCATAGGCCGCCTCGACCAGGGCGAAGGTCTTGAGGTTGTCGCGGCCGGAGGTGGCGAACTCGTCGCCCGAGCGCAGGCAGTCGATGAAATGCTGCTGCGTGTTGAGCACCGATTCCTGGACCAGCGCCCATCGGGGATCGGCCCAGGCGGGCGGCCTCGGGTGGACCTCGCGCACCTCGACATGGCCCGGTCGGTGCAGCTCGAGCCGGAAATCGCGTCCGAGACGCAGCGTTCCGGCGGTGCCCTCGACCTCGATCAGGGTCTCGGGGAAGGGGTCCGGGTCGATGCGGTTGGTGTAGGTGCAGGCCACCTCGGAGACGGCGCCGGAGCGATGGCGGAGCGACATCGTCGCCTGCGATTCGCCAATCGCGCGCGGCATCGTCCGCTGCGTGCGGGCGTAGAGGTCCTCGACGTCGCCGAGGAGAAAGCGGGCGACATCGAGGACGTGGATGCCGAGATCGAGGACGATGAAGCGCTCGACCTCGGCGAGGTAGGGCTGGCCCGCCACCACGTCGTAGCCGGTGCGCCAGGCGATGTGGGCGAAGAAGGGCTGGCCGATCTCCGCCATCGCCCGCTTCAGCTCGACGAGCGGCCTTTGGAAGCGGAAGTTCTCGTGCACCATGAGGCGGATGCCGGCGGCCTCGGCGGTGTCGAGGATGCGACGGACCGCGTCGATGTCGGTGGCGAAGGGCTTCTGGCAGATGACATGGGCCTTGACGGCCGCGGCCTCGAGGACCAACGCCTCGTGCGTCTCCATGGTGGTCACGATGTCGATGAAGTCCGGCTGCGCCGCCACCAGCATGGCCTCGACATCGGTGTAGGGCGTCGCCCCGGTGATCGTCGCCGCGGCTTCGGCCCTGGCGGGATCGAGATCGCAAACCGCCACGAGCTCGGCGCCCTCGACGTCGCCCCAGGCCTTAAGGTGGTTCTGGGCGAAGAAGCCGCAGCCGATGACCGCACCCCGAAGCACGCTCAAAGCGCCCTCCCGGTCGCCGCCGATTCGTAGGCCTTGAAGACGAGCCCGAGGGTCTCGAGATTGTCGGCGCCCGAGGTCGAGGGTGCCGCACCGGTGCGCAGGCATTCGAGCCAGTGGCGCTGGATGTTCAAGACGCTCTCCTGGATGACATGCCAGGGCTTTGCCCCGAAGGCCGGCGGCTCGGGCTCGACGCTGCTCTCGCGCGACCAGCCTTCGCCCGAGACCTTGAGCCGGTAGCCCTGCCCGAGCTCGACCGTGCCCAGGGTGCCCTCGATCCGCGCCAGTGTCTGGGGGAAGGGGTCCGGCTCGAGCTTCGTGCTGAAGGAGAAGTCGACGAGGCTGACCGCACCGTCCGCGTGATCGAGGACGATGGTGGCGCAGTCCTCGCCCGTGACCTCCGGGTTGATCCGCTGGGTCCGGCAGTGCAGCCGCCTGACCTCGCCGAGGAGATGGCGGGCGAGGTCGAGCAGGTGGATGCCGAGATCCATGATGGCGAGCCTGGGCTCGGTCTTCAGATAGGGCTGGTCGGCATAGATGTCGTGGGCGTGGCGAAAGCTGAGGCGCGCGTAGGTCGGCTCGCCGATCTCGCCCGAATCCAGCACGGCCTTGACGGCCATGAGCGGCGACTGCCAGCGGAAGTTCTCGTGCACCATGAGCGGCACGCCGGCCCGCTCGCAGGCCTCGACCATGGCGCGACCGTCCTCGAGGCTCGCCGCGAAGGGCTTCTGGCAGATCGCCGCGACGCCATGGGACGCGGCCAGCTCGACCAGCGGCCGGTGCGAGCCGACCGTCGTGACGATGTCGACGAAGTCGAGCTCCTCGGCCTCCAGCATCGCGGCGGCATCGGAATAGCTTCCGGCACCGTTCCATCGGGCCTTTTCGGGGTCGCGGTCGCAGACGGCGACGATCTGGACGCCGTCGAGGAGCTGCCATGCGGCCAGATGGTTGGCGGCGAAGAACCCGCAGCCGATGACCCCACCCTTCAGCATCGGCGGATCGCCCGGTTCATGCTGCACCTTCCCTCCCGAGGTCCTCCAGGCCCCATTGACTGCTGATTATACCAGCGTGACGCGCCGACGCAAGGTGATGGGGAAGCGGGGCGAGGCGTGGGTCAGGGGAAAGGACCCCAGGGATCGCGAAGCGCGAGGCGGGCTTCGCCCAGCGTCTCGAGCCATTGGGCGCCGATGGCGGTCAGGGTGTAGCCGCCGCCCGTGCTCTGGTAGGCGTCGAACTGCATGAAGGAGGTCTGGACGCTCGGCCGGACGATGCCGCGCCGCGCCAGCTCCCAGGCGGCGTCGTAGAGCGGCGTCGAGACGGCGTAGGTGTCGGCGTTCTCGATCGGATCGGGATGGCGCCGCCCGAGCACCTCGGCCACGTAGCGCGACGCCAGATCGACCACGGTGAAATGGTAGCCGTGCTGGCCGTGGGTTGCCGGCCCCTGCTCGCGGAGCTTCTGCAGGATGTAGGCGAGGGCGGCATCGCCGTCGGGCGCCGGGTTCACCATGCCCGCCCGAGATGCGCCACGATGGACGCGGGCGGCATGTCGGCGATCCCGACATACTGGGCGAGGGCGAGGAGCGCCGTGGTCCCGTACATGGTGGTCACCAGCACCATGGCGGCGACGCCGCTGGCGTTGCGTGCCGGAAAGCCGAAGGCGTGGCAGTGCAGGAGGGCGGCGGCGACCAGCATGAGGCCGAGTGCGTGGACGATCGTTGCGGGCGCACCGCCGAGCTCGACCACGGCGAGCAGGAGGAGCGCCAAAGGCGTGTATTGGGCGATGAAGTTGCGGCCGTGCGAGGCGCGGTCGTAGCGGCGCATCGGCCAGTCCACGCGCTTCTTGCGGGCGTGGCGCTTCAGCAGGATGAGGTACCAAGTGTGGCCGATGTAGAGCGTCGCCATGACGACGACATAGAGCGGGGTGAGCATCGGCTTCGGGTCTCCGGGGGCGGGCGGACGCATCCATAGGCTATTGCTAGCAAAAGTCTAGACTTGTTCGCCGCCCTCGGGCACCGATTGCCTCTGGAATCGCCGGTGAGGTAAGGATGACACATGGCGACAGCACCCACGAATGACGCCCGGCGCGCGCCGGTCCGCGCGACCCGCTCGGCGGCGACGCGGCAGGTCAATCTGGCGTTGACACCGGCGCAGGAGGAGCTCGTGCGCCTCTTGGTGCTCAGGCTGCGCGAGGGCGGGCTCGAGTTCGAGCAGCGGGTGCGGGAGTTCGTCCAGGAGACCCCGGTGCCGCGCTACATGCACGTGGACGAACTCGACCGCCGCTTCGGCGCCCTCGAGCGTCGCATCCTGGCTCTCGAGCAGGCGCTCGATGGACGGGCAGGCTCCTAGCCCGATGGCGGCGGTCAGGTCTCCTCGACGCGGATCTTGCGGCGGCCCATGGCGTCGAGGATGCGGGTGCGCTGGCTGTCGACGAAGACGGCAAGGAAGATGATGGCGGCGGTCACCAGGGGGTAGACATAGGGGTTGGCGTTGGTCATCACGAGGCCGTTCTCGACCGTCTGGATGAGGATGGCGCCGAAGACGGTGCCGACGACCCCGCCGCGACCGCCGAAGAGGCTCGTTCCGCCGAGCACGGCGGCGGCGATCACGGGAAACTCCTTCTGGAAGCCGAAGGTCGAGGAGGCGGCCGCGACCTGGGCGATCGATACGAGGCCGCCCAATGCGGCGCAGAGACCGCAAATGCAATAGACGGCGAAGAGCACGAGCGGCACGTTGATTCCTGCCTTGCCGGCCGCGACCGGATCCTGACCCACGGCGTAGATCTGGCGGCCGAAGGGGGTCTCGCGCAGGATCACCCAGGCGACGAGAAAGACCAGCGCGAACATCCAGATGGCCCAGGGCACGCCCAGATAGCTGGTCCGGCCGAGGCTCATGATCGGCTCCTCGGCGAAGACCATGCGGGTGTCGGTCAGGTAGAGTGCAGCGCCGCGCAGGATGAAGAGCGTCGCCAGGGTGATGATGAAGGGATGCAGCCCGCGCAGCTGGACGACGAAGAAGCCGTTGACGGCGCCGAGTGCCAGCCCGAGCACGGCGATCAGCGGAAAGGAGACCATCACCGGCAAATCGCCCAGATAGAGGGCGAGGATGGCGACGCCGACATACATGACCGCACCCACCGAGAGATCGATCCCGGCGGTGAGCAGGACGAAGGTCATGCCGATCGCCATGATCGCGACGTGCGACGACTGGGTGACGATGTTGGTGAAGTTGGCGAGCGTGAGGAAGCGGTCGGAGAGGCCGGCAAAGACCACGAGGACCATGACGAAGGCGACCAGCGGTGCGTTCCGCAGGAGCAGCAGCGCAAGGCGGCGGCCGGCCGCGCCCGTCTTCATGAAGCCTCGACCAGGCTCTTGCGCATGGCGGTCTCGAGAATGCGCTCGCTGTCGAACGCGCCGCGCTCGTGGATGCCGGTGATCTCGCCGTGGTTCATGACCAGGATCCGGTCGCACATGCCGATCAGCTCCTCCATCTCGGAGGAGATGAAAAGGACGGCGCTGCCTTCGGCGACGAGCTGGTTGACGATCTTATAGACCTCGAGCTTGGCGCCGACATCGATGCCCCGGGTCGGCTCGTCGAGGATGAAGACCCTGGGCTGGCGCAGGAGCCACTTGCCGATCACGACCTTCTGCTGGTTGCCGCCGGAAAGGTTCTTGACCAGCATTCGCCCGTAGTCGGTGGTGTTGATCCGGACCCGGCGGCTGACCTCGGCGACGTCCTCCTCGAGGCGGCCCCGGGCGATCCAGCCCGCGACGTTGCCGGCATAGGCGCCGAGCGAGGGCAGCGCGATGTTGTCGGTGATCGGTGCTTCCATCATCAGGCCCTCGCCGCGCCGGTCCTCGGTGAGGAACGCCATGCCGAGTCGCATGCAGGCCTCGGGCGAGGCTTCGACCAATGGGGCGCCGTCGATGCGGATGCTGCCGCGCTCGAAGGGATCGAGACCGAAGAGGATGCGGGCGAGCTCGGACCGACCGGCACCCATCAGCCCGGCGAGACCGAGCACCTCGCCGGTGTGCAGGGTGAAGCTGACGTCCTTGACCACGCCCGGCTGGGTGATGCCCGCGACCTCGAGCGCCGGGGTCGTGGTCGGCACCGTGTCCCGCGTCGGGAAGAGGTTCTCGATCTTGCGGCCGACCATGAGCGAGATCAGCGTGTCGATGCTCATCTCGTCGCGCGTCCCGCCGCCGACCAGATGGCCGTCGCGCAGCACCCGGATCGTATCGCAGATGCGCAGCACGTCGCCCAGGATGTGGCTGATGTAGATGAGGGCGATGCCCTGTGCCCGCAACCGCTCCATGATGGTGAAGAGCTTCTCGGTCTCGCGCCGGGTCAGGGAGGTGGTCGGCTCGTCGAGAAGGATGATGCGGGCGTCCTGGCTCAGTGCCTTGGCGATCTCGACCAGTTGCCGCTCGCCCTGGCTGAGCTTGGCGACCGGCATCGTCGGCGGGTAGGGGATGTCGACCATGTCTAGCAGTTCACGGGTCCGCTGGCCGATGCGGCCCCGGTCGATCAGCGGCAGCCGCCCGAGCCGTCTCGGGAAGCCGCTGATGAAGATGTTCTCCTCGATCGAAAGGTTCTCGAAGAGGTTGAGCTCCTGGTGGATGAAGGCGAGACCCGCCTCCTGGGCGTCGCGTGGCCCGGTTGGTCGGTAGGATCGGCCGTCGAGGGTGATGCTGCCGGCATCCGCCTGGTGGATGCCACCGAGGATGTTCATGGTCGTCGACTTGCCCGAGCCGTTCTCGCCGACGAGGCCGAGGATCTCGCCCCGATGCAGCGCGAGGCTCACGGCATGCAGCACCTCGACGCCAAAGAAGCTCTTCGAGAGGCCGTCGAGGCGCAGGATCTCCTCCGCCATGGCTCAGCTCCGCAACATGATGCGCTGGCGCATGGCGTCGATGATCGCAGCGAAGAGGATCACCCCGCCCTTGACCGCGAAGACGACGAACAGCGACATGCCGAGCAGCTTGAGGCTGCTGTCGATGACCACGAGGAAGAGCACGCCGCCCAGCGTCCAGACGATTTTGCCCTTGCCGCCGGCGAGGCTGGTGCCGCCGATCACCACGGCCGCGATGATGTCGAGCAGGATGCGCTGGCCTAGCACCGGCGTGCCGGTCTCGAGCCGGCCGGTGTAGAGGATCGAGGCAATCGAGGCGCAGACGCCGGAGATGACGAAGGTCCAAAGGACGGCCTTCTCCACCGGCACGCCGGAAATCTCGGCGGCGTTGCGATTGATGCCGATGGCGTAGAGCCAGCGGCCGAAGACGGTATGGCCGAGGAGGAGGTGGGCGCCGATGCCGGCCACGAGCGCCACCCAGAGCGCGTTCGGCAGGCCGTAGACGCTGCCCTGGCCGATCAGCACGAAGCTTCTGGGCAGGCCGGCGATGCTGCTCGTGGCGCTGTGGCCGGTCGTGTACCAGATGGCGGCACCGCTCAGGAACATGAGCCCGGTCAGGGTGACGATGATCGGCGGCATGCCGAGACGGGTGCAGCAGAAGCCGTTGAACCAGCCGACGAGCCCGCCGATCAGGAGAAAGGCCGCTATCCCCGCCGGCACCGCGAGGAAGCTGCCGCCGAGATAGCCGCCATCGGCCGTCATGACCGAGGCGCCGATGACGCTCGCCATGGCGATGATGCTGGTCACAGAGAGATCGATGCCGGCGACGATGAGGACGAAGGTCTGACCGATCGCCACCACGAAGAGGGGCAGCATGTCGGTCAGCATGTTGTAGGCCGAGCTCCAGGTCGCGATCTCCGGCACGATCGGCCAGACCGCGAGGAAGTAGGCGATGGTCAGGTAGAAGACGAGATATTCGGAGAGCACTACCCGCTCGAGCCAGTCGCGCGCGCGAGCACCACCGCGGCCCCCGGCCACCGCGGCGGCGGGTGTGGCAGCCGTCTTCAGCGCCATCTTCCTGACATTCCCGGGCGTGTCGTTATTGACAACTCGGCCAAGCCCTCCCGTTAGCCGGACGGCTCGCGCCAGATAGGAACGCGAGCCGCCATCCGCTTGGGGACTACTGCTTCTGCTTCCAGACGATGTAGCCCCACATCTGGTCGCGCACCTCCTCGAGATTGTCGGCGGTGATGACGAAGCCGGGGTCGAGCAGCAGCTTGTCGGGCTTGTTGCCGGCCCACATCTCCTCGAAGGCATCGAATGCCATGTCGACCTCGAGGAACAGGTTCTGCACACCGTCGGCGTCGAGGTAGCCGTCGACCAGGAGCTGGTAGGCGCCGGCATCGCCGTCGAAGCCGCCGAAGAGGACGTGGCCCTCCTCATCGCGCTTGTGCCACTTGCCGGCGATCTTCAGCGCCTGCTCGATCTGCGGAAACATGAAGTCGGACGAGGTGACGAGGAAGTTGATGTCCGGATTGGCTTGCAGCGCGTTGGTGAGGCCGGCGAAGGCCTTGTCGGCGTTCCATTCGGTCGCGACACGCGCCACCACCTCGATGAGGTCGGGATGCTGGTCGACAACGTCGAAGAAGCCGTCGCGGCGCTGGATGGCGTTCACGTCGCCGAGATCGCCGATCAGGATGCAGGCCTTGTAGGTCCCGCCCTTGGCCTGGGCCTGGTCGACCAGGAACTGGACCGTTTCGGCCATGATGGCGCGGTTGTCGGCCTGGACCGCGACCGAGTAGGCGTCGCTCTCGGCCGGGGGGCGGTTGAAGTGGACCATGGGGATGCCGGCCTCATTGGCGGCGCGGATGGCCGGGATCACCGCGTTGGCGTCGGTCTGGATGATCAGGATGCCGTCGACCTTGCGCTCGATCATCGCGCGGACCTGCTCGAACTGACGGTTGTCGTCGAAGTCCGAGATGGCCTCCAGGGTCTGCCAGCCGCGCTTGGCGGCCTCCTCGCGCATGATCTCGATGCCGGACACCCAGAAGGGCGAGACGAGGCTGTCGAAGAGGAGCGCCACCGTCTTGTCGCCTTCCGCCTTGACCAGGACCGGCAGGCCGGCGGTGCCGGCGGCGAGCAGAGCGCCTATGGTGAACGTGCGGCGGGTCGAATTGAGGTTCGTCTTGGACATGGTGGCCTCCCTTGTCCGGGTTGAACGGGACGCTCGCTGCCGGGCGTTGGTTGGCTGCTGATTATACCACATGGTCCCGCCGTTCAAGCCTCGGCGAAGAGCACGGCGAAGGGTGGCAGCTTCATGGCGCCTGTTTGCGTGACAGGCGTGCCGGTGGGCGGCCAGTCGGCGGATCGGGCCGGCCCGGCGGCGGCCGCGGCGTCGAGAACGTGCCCGGCCACCGGCCGGTCGAACGTCACCTCGGCGACCTCGGGGCGCAGATTCGCGAGGAGCAGCCGCGTGCCGTCCGGGATCTGCCAGGCGAGGGCCGCGATGCCCTCGCCGGTGATCTCCGTCGGCACGATCTCGGCGCCGCTGGCCCGGGAGAGGGCCGCCATGACGTGGAAGACGGGCCAGAGCTCGCCGCTTTCGCTGGCGAGGCCGGAGGGGCCGGCCAGGTGGTTGAGGGCGAGGCTGGCCACACCGCCCCTCGCCATGGCGGCGGCATAGCCGACGCTCCAGGCGGCGGCGAAGAGGCCTCTCTGGCGCGGGTCGTCGTGGGCCATGGCGATGCGCCCGGCTTCGGGATTGGCGGCCGTGGCCGCCCCATAGGGGTTGTGGCGCATGGCGATGGCGGAGGGGCCGATATGCACGGGCTTGCCCGGTGCGATCGCCCGCATGCTCGCGAGCACGGCGGGCAAGGCTTCCAGCGTCTCCATGACCGAGCGATCGTCGGCGGCGTGGACGATGGGCGTGGTCGTGCAGGCGATGCCGTCGATGGTGGCGGCCGGCGGCCGCTTGCGATTGAGCTCGGTGAAGTAGCTGCACATGCCGCCGAGCACCGCCGCATCGGGAAATGCGCGGCGCACCTGGTTGTAGATGTGGCCGAGATCGGAAACGTCCGGCCAGGGACCCACCGGCTGGATGCTCTTGAGGTAGGGGGCGGGGCAGGCGAGGACCCGGGCCGGCCGGAGCCCGGCGGACCGGCAGGCGGCGGCAGCCTCGTCGAGGAGCTCGGCCGGCGGTCGGCCGGCCGGCAGGACGAGCTCGAGCTGCACCTCGCATCCGAGCTTGCCGGCGAGGGCGGCATAGTCGGCGAGCGTGCGGGCGGCATCGCCGGTGCCGATCTCGACATAGGCCGTGATGAACGAGGGGCGCAGCCCTGTCGCCGGATTGCCGGCAGCGGCGGCGGCCAGGCCAGCCGGCATCAGCCCGAGGCCGATCGCCGGCATACGACCGCCGGTGCGCTGGCCGAGACGGAGCCCGGCGCCCTCCGCGGCGCCGCCCGATCCGGCCGGCACCTCGCCCTCGAAGGTCACGGTGACGCGCTGGCGCAGGCGCGTGCCCGGCTCAATGCGGTAGGGCCAAGGGTCGAGCAGCGAGCCCACATAGGTCTTGTAGGAGGCGTCGGTCCAGTTGCGCTGGTCCTCCATCTCGAAGATGGTCTCCGCATCCTGCGGCAGCGCCGCTTCCATGCGGCAGGTGACGAAGAGCCCGGGTGCCACCTCGTGGCGGAGCGCCCTGATGTCGAGGATCGGCTGGCCCGGGCTGATGAGCGCCGGAAAGGTCGTCTCGCTGGTCGAGCCGTCCTTGTGCGTCACCCTGACCGGCCGGCCGGCCGTGCCCTCGATCGGGTGGAGGACGACGAAGCCGGTGCGGTTGGTGAGAAAGCCCTTCCCGGCCTCGGCCTCGACCAGCACCTCGAGGCTGCCGTCGACGCCGCCGGTGATGGTCTGGCTGTAGCGGTAGTCGATCCCGTCCTGGCGGACGACGCCATCGAGCTCGACCACGAAGCCCTCCTCGGACTGCTCCCGGCGGCGGATGGTGAGCGCCGCCGGGGGGGTGCGCCAGCTCGCGTCGCGCACGAGATAGTCGATGCCGCGGATCGCCTCGAGCCCGGCATAGCGGACGTAGCGGACCGCACCCCCCTCGAGGTCGATCGACAAGGGGCCGGCCTCGAGCCGCTGCGCCGCCGTCGGCGGCTGCGCCGTGCCGTAAAGGATCGGATCGCCCGTTGCAGCCATGCTGTCTTCCCTCCCTTGCCCGCGCCGCTCAGCCGCTCACCTCGAACTGGCGATAGAGCGCGTTGGCGCGCGAGATGTGGTCGTGAACGGCGGCTGCCGCCGCCTCGCCGTCACCGGCGGCGATGGCCTCGAGGATGCGCCGGTGCTCGGCGATGGTCAGGTCCTCCGCACCCCGCACGCGCACGAGCTGGACGTAGTAGCTGCCGAGCCAGTCGAACATCGCCTCGATCAGCGCCGGGAAGATCGGATTGCCGACCATTGTGGCGATCTCGCGGTGGAACTCCATGTCGCGCCGCAGGAACGCGTCTCGATCCTGCCGCCCGGCTTCCTCGTGGGCGGTGAAGCGCGCCCGCAGGCGGGCCACGGCCTCGGGCGTGGCGGCGAGGGCGGCGCGGCGGGCGAGCCCCGTCTCGAGAAACAGGCGCGCGTCCTTCAGGTGGTCGAGATTGCCGGGGCCGGCGCGCAGCAGATGGCGCGTGCTGTGGGCGATCTGCTCGATCACCCGCTCGGCCGAAGGCATGGCGACCCGAGCCCGCTCGCCATGCGTGATGGTGACGATGCCGTCGCGCTCGAGCGCCTGCAGCGCCTCGCGCACTGCCGGCCGGCCGACGCCATAGAATTGCATCAGCTCGCGCTCGCTCGGCAACTGGTCGCCCGGCTGGAACTCGCCCCGGCTCAGCCGCTCGAGCAGGCGATCGAGCACCTCCTGGAAGAGCTTGCGACGTTGGATGGGTGCGATCGGCGCCATCGGAATGCGGCCGGTGCCCTGATATGATGTCCTCGTCATCACATCTTGGCGCAACGACCGGACCTTGCCAAGCCGGGCACGCTTGGCGCCCGGCGCGAAACCGCGTGCCTTTTCGGCGGGCCGGGGCTAAACGCCACGCATCGCCAAGCACGAGGAAGCCGCTCCGCCATGCTGCATGTCGACATGCCGACCCCTGCCGAAATCCGCCACCTTGCCGAGGCGCGCGGCGCGGCGCGGGTCTCGATCTACCTGCCGACAACGCCCCTGACGCAGGAGGCCGAGGCCGACCGCATCGCCTTGAAGAATCTCGGAGCGCAGGCCCTGGCCCAGCTCGAGGCGGCCGGTGGCGACAAGCGGCGAATGGCGGCGATCGAGGAGCAGCTCCAGGAGCTGCACGACGACGACGAATTCTGGCGGCTGCAGGCGCGCAGCCTCGCCGTCTTCCTGACGCCCGAGCGGCACTGGACGTTCCGGCTGCCGAACAGCCTGCATGCCACGGCGCAGGTCGCCGACCGGTTCCACCTGAAGCCGCTGCTGCGCGCGGTGACCTTTCCCAACGAGGCGCTCGTCCTCGCGCTCTCGCACAACGCGGTGCGCCTCGTCGAGGTCTTCGCCGAGCTGCCACCGCAGGAGGTCAGGGTGCCCGGCATGCCGAAGGATGCCGCGAGCGCCGTCGGCAAGGCGGCGATCGGTCATCGCTCGCCGAGCGGACGGATTCACGCCGCCGAAGGCGAGAAGGTGCGGCTCCGCCAGTTCGCGCGGGCCGTCAACACCGCACTTCGGCCTCTCCTCTCCGGTCGCGAGACGCCGCTGATCCTGGCGGCGACGCGGCCGGTCGACGACATCTTCCGCTCGGTCAACACCTACCCCCATCTCGCCCCGTCGCAGATCACGAAGAGCCCCGACCGGATGACCGATGCGGAGCTCGCCGAGGCGGCGCGGCCGCTGCTCGATGCGCTCTATGCCGGGGAGGTCGAGGAGCTGCGGCGGCTCTACGCCGCCCGTGCCAACCAGGGGCGGGCCACCGCCGATATCGCCCAGGCCGCGCGTGCCGCGACCTTCTGCGCCATCGAATCGCTCATGGTCGACATCGACGCCGTGGTGCCGGGCTGGGTCGACGAGGCCGACGGCAAGGTGCGCTTCGCCGAGGCCGAGGACGCCACCTCCTACGGCGTAGTCGACGAGATCGCCATCCGGGCCCTGGCGGGCGGGGCGAGGGTTCTGGGCGTGCGCCGGGCGGATTTGCCGGAGGGTGCGTCGCTCGCGGCGATCCTGCGCTATCCGCTCTGACGGACCGGGAGCCGCGACCGACATGTCCGGGCTCGAGCGTGCGTTCAATGTGAGCGAGATGCGAAGGCGGGCGCGGCGCGTGCTGCCGCGGCCGGTCTTCGACTTCGCCGATGGCGGTGCCGAGGACGAGCGCACGCTCCGCCGCAACGAGGCAGCCTTTCTCGATGTGGCGCTGCTGCCGCGCCCGCTCGAGGGAGCGGCGGAGCGCAATACCTCGATCGAGCTTCTGGGCCGCCGGCTGTCGATGCCTCTGATGATCGGCCCGACCGGGCTCGCCGGTCTCTACTGGCCCGATGGCGAGCTCTGCGCGGCGCGCGCCGCGGCCGCCGCCGGCACCGCCTATTGCCTCAGCCACGGCTCGGTCTGCACGCTCGAGCGGCTGGCCGAGACGGGTGCGGCGCCGCGCTGGATGCAGGTCTTCGTCTACCGGGACCGCGGCTTCACGAGGGAGCTCACCGACCGTGCCGCCGCCGCCGGCTACGACGCGCTCGTCCTGACCATCGACAACCAGCTTCTCGGCAAGCGCGAACGTGACATCGTCAACGGCTTCGGCATCCCGCCGCGCTTCCGCCCGCTCGACTATCTCGGCATGGCGACGCGGGTGCCCTGGCTCTGGCGGATGCGCAAGGAGTTGCCGAAGCTGACCTTCGGCAACTATGTCCGTGCCGGCGAGAGCGCCGACATCAAGACGCTCGCCGGCCGCATGGCGGGCCTGCTCGATCCGGCGATGAGCTGGCGCGATGTCGAGGCGCTGCGCGAGCACTGGAAGGGGCCCCTCGTGCTCAAGGGCGTGCTGCATCCGGACGAGGCGCGCCGCGCCCGGGAGCACGGCGTGGATGCCATCATCGTCTCGAACCATGGCGGGCGGCAGCTCGACGGGGCGGCGTCAGCGCTCGACGCACTGCCCGAGATCGCGCGCGAGGTGGGCGGCCGGATGCCCATCCTGCTCGACGGCGGCGTGCGGCGTGGCGTCGACGTCCTGAAGGCCCTGGCGCTCGGCGCCGATTGCTGCCTGATCGGCCGGCCGCAGCTCTGGGGGCTCGCGGTCGCGGGCGAAGCCGGGGTCGCCCGGGTGCTGGCGCTGTTGCACGAGGAGCTCGACCGCGCCATGGGCCTCTCGGGCGTTGCGCGCATCGCCGATATCGGCCCCGATCTTCTGGCCCATCGGGGCAACCGGATCAGCCTTGGAGGCATCGAGCCATGATCGACGAAGTTCCGCTGCTCACCATCCGCCGGCGCTTTGCGCGGCCGACCCCTGCGCAGGTCGAGGCCTTCGCCGGCCTTCCCACCGGCTTCGTGGCCGACGCGCTGCTCGCGGCGCGCGGCGGCGGCCGGGGTGCCCTCGACGGTCGGATCAAGCCGATCGACAAAAGCGGCCCCTTCACCGGCGTCGTCGTGCCCTGCGAGGCGGGGCCGGCCGACAACCTCGCCGTCTTCGGGGCGCTCGAGATCGCCGAGCCCGGCGACGTCGTGATCGCCGCAGCCGATTCCTTCGCCGAGGCGGCCATCATCGGCGACCTCCTGCTCGGCATGCTGCGGAACAAGGGGGTCGTGGCCTTCGTCACCGACGGCTTCGTGCGCGACATCGTCGGCATCCGCGCCGTGGGCCTGCCCTGCTACGCCTCCGGCGTCACGCCGAACTCGCCGGCCAAGAGCGGGCCGGGCACGGTCGGCCTTCCCGTGCAGGCGGGCGGCCTCGCCATCGGCCCGGGCGACATCGCCGTCGGCGACGAGGACGGCGTCGTGGTCGTGCCGCATGCCTGGATCGCCGCCACCATCGAGAAGCTGCCCCTGATCAAGGCGGCCGAGGCGGCCATGGACGCGCGGGTCAAGGGGGGGCTGAAGCAGCCCGATTTCTGGGCGGCGCTGAGTGCGTCCGGACGGTTCCGCGAGGTCGAGTAGCGGGCACCATTTTCTGATGAGGCCCAGTCGGGTCTGGCAGTCGATCCTCGACGGCAGCAGGAATGTTCGCTTCACTGACTTCGAACGGCCCCTGGTGGCCTTCGGCTTCGTGCTCGATCGCCAGACGGGCAGCCATCGAATCTGGTATCATCCGCCACTGCGGCAGCGGATGAATGTGCAGCCGCAAGGGGGGCGGGCGACGCCCTACCAGGTGCGCCAGCTCTTCCAACTCGTCGAAGCCGCGGGATTGACCCTCGATGACTGACAGATCGACGCCCTATCACATCAATATCTTCTGGTCGGCGGAGGACGAGTGCTGGGTCGCGGACGTCCCGGATCTCCGCTTCTGCTCCGCTTTCGGTGACAGCCCGGAGATGGCTGCCCGCGAGGTGCAGGTCGCCGTGCAGGCATGGCTCGAAAGCGCCATGGAGCACGGCGACCCGATCCCCGAGCCGCGCTATCGGCCGGCGATATACGCGGCGCCAGCGATCGCCTGAGGTGACCCGCAAGCATGGATAGGTTCACGGGCGGCTGTCTCTGCGGTGACGTGCGGCTCGTTGCGTCGGGGCGGCCCTACCGGGTCGGTATCTGCCACTGCCTCGACTGCCGCAAGCATCACGGGGCCCTCTTCCAGGCGATCGCGGTGTTCCCCGGGGATGCGGTGACGATCGAGGGCGAGACGCGCGACTTCGCCGGCCGGTTCTTCTGTCCCCGCTGCGGCTCGTCGGTCTTCGCCCGCACCGGTGACGAGGTCGAGGTGAGCCTGGGATGCCTCGATGCGCCGGACCGGCTCGTGCCGACCTACGAGAGCTGGACCGTTCGGCGGGAGTCCTGGCTGCCGCCCTTTCCGCTCGGGCGACGCTACGCGCGCGATCGTGACACCAAAGGGCGTTTCGAGACATAGGGTTCGGGCGCCCGTTCCGCCTCAGAAGCATGAAAGCATCCCTCGGTGCGGCAACACGCGTCGGATCGATCGCAATACCGGTGGCCCCTCGTGGTATTCTCGATCCGTGCGTGGCGGGAGCGATGGATTGCCGGTCCGTCCGCCGGTCTGCTCGACATTTGCGCTGTTCTGACCCTGGCGGAGGAGCCTTGCGATGCGACATGGTCATCTCGCTTCGATCACCCTGCTGGCCATGCTGCTGGCTGCCTGCGCCATGCCCGAGGCGGGCCGGCCCGGGCCCAAGCAGACGGCGGGAGCGGCGGTCGGCGCGGTCGGTGGAGCGGTGATCGGCGGCCTCGCCGGCAATGCGCTCGGCGGCGGCGGCAAGAATGCCGTCGCGATCGGTGCGGGCGCTGCCCTCGGCGGCATTGCCGGTCTGCTCGCAGGCTCGGCCATGGGCGAGAGCCTGGACAAGGCCGACCGGCTCTATGCCGAGCGCAGCTGGAACGGGGCCATGAATGCGCCGATCGGCCAAGAGATCGTCTGGGACAACCCGAATACCGGCAATAGCGGCTACTCGGTGGCCAATCGGCAGGGAACGCTGCCGGCCACAGGCCAGACCTGCCGCGAATACACGACCAAGATCAAGGTCGGCGGCAAGTCCGAGACCCTGGTCGGCACCGCCTGCCGGAATGCCGACGACACCTGGTCCGAGCACGGCTGAGCCGGCCCCGACGGCGTTCCTGCCGCCGCCCGCCGGCGAAGCGGACTGCCTCTTCGTCGGCGCTGATCAGGGTGCAGGGATCCGGCAAGGGGACGTGCTGGTCATCGGCCCGAGCGGGTGGCTCGATGATGGTCTCTACCGTGCAGGAAGCGCCAAGAGCGTTACCCCGCTGCAACCGCCACGGGCCGTTCGACAACCAGATCGAGTGCCACCGGCACCGGCTTGTTGATGATGTCGAGCACCGGGCAGTGCGCGTTGACTACGGTTCGCAGCATCTCGAGCTGCTCGTCGCTCGCCGACGACTCCAGCCGCACAGTGCCGGTGATCGCCTGATAGCCGGCGCGTACGTTCTCGTCGACCGCGAAAAAACCCTTCAGGTCGATCGCGCCGGAGAGGGTGACCGAAACGCTGTCCAGAGGAATGCCCAAAGCTGTCGCATACGCTCGATAGGTGATCTCCTGACAGCTGCCGAGCGCAGCCAGGATGAGCTCCACCGGATTAGGCCCGGCGTCGGTTCCTCCCAGCTCGGACGGCTCGTCCACCACGATCCGGTGCTCGCGGATCGATATCTCGGAGCGCAGTCCCTCCTGCAATGCGGACCGCGACCCGAAGGTCACGTTCGCTCGCCCCGGCTCGGTCTTGAACCTGCTCTGCGTCTCGCTGATCAGTTGCCTGAGTGCTTCGCTCACCCGCTGTCCCCTCTTTTTCACACGGAGTTCTGTCTATAATTTTGTATTTTCTTTTATTTCACGTAAGACGCTGTGGGTGGCCTTGTCAATGGTCACTCTCGAACCTCGGCTGCGGTGACGATCGAGGGCGAGGCCCGCGACGAGGAGAGCCGTCCCCCGTCGCGTCCCGAATTGCTCGAGCTTTCGGATAAAATACCTAGAACGCGCTCTTGCGGGTCGTGACGAAGGCGTAGACCTTCGCCACGTCGCTGGGCGACAGGATGTAGCCGAACGTGGGCATCTGCGTGCCTTGGCGACCATTGATCACGATCTCGATAAACCGCTCCTCGGAGAGCCTGGGAAGAGAAATTGACAAGTGACGCTTGTCACTATACATTTGGATGATGAACGATTGGGAGTTTCAAGGACCGAAGGCTGAAGCGGCTCTACGAGACGGACGACCGAAGCCGGATAGCGCCGGAGCACGTCGAGAAGGTCGAGAACATCCTGGCGGCTCTGGAGGCGGCTGCCGCCGTGGAGGACATGAACCTCCCCGGCTTCCGGCTGCATCCCCTGAAAGGCGACCTCAAGGGCTTCTGGAGCGTCACGGTGCGGGCCAGTTGGCGCGTCATCTTGCGCTTCGAGAACGGGACCGCCTTCGATGTGGAACTCACCGACTACCATTAACGAGGAGCCCGCTATGGCAATGCTCAATCCCCCCCATCCGGGCCGCCTGGTCCGGCAAGAGTGCCTGGAGCCGCTGGCCCTGAGCGTCACGGAAGGCGCGAAGGCGCTTGGCGTCACGCGGCAGGCCCTCAACAACCTGGTCAACGGTAAGGCGGGCATTTCCGCCGAGATGGCCGTGCGCCTCGCCGCCGCTTTCGGCGGTGGTGCCGAGGCATGGGTCAGGATGCAGGCCAACTACGACCTGGCGCAGGTGAAGCAGCGCGAGGCGGAGATCGTCGCGACCGTCCGCCATGTGGAGCGGCCCGAGGTAAGGACATGACCCAAGACATATGCATGATTTGCGGAAGCCAGAAATTTGGCGCATGGACTTTGTCTCCAAAGTGCAAATTTGCTGCAAGGACGATGCTCGGCCTTGCTCTTTCACTGGAATATTCCGATAAAATTTCATAAAAAAATTATCTTGCCGCTATATCAGCTGTTATTTGGGTATGGACTCAATCACAGCCAGAACATGTATATGGAGGCGAGCGCGACGGTATCACGAAAGGTTCGGGCGAGCTTGTCGTAGCGGGTGAGCGCGCGACGGAAGTCCTCGAGGCGGCCGATCGCCGCCTCGACCCGCCAGCGCTGCTTGTAGGCTTCGTTGCCGTGGCGGGTCTTGACGTTTCGGTTCTTCCTGCCCGGAATGATCGGCTTGATGCCACTGTCGCGCAACTTCCGTCGCAGGGCGTCGGCATCGTAGGCGCGGTCGGCGATGAAGCGCTTGCAGGTCCCGATCCGGGCGGGCAGTCGCGCCAGCGGCAGCCGGACCGCAGCACATGGAGAATACCGCTCGGGACACTTCGCCTACCGCCCCCGCGTGGCGAAGCGGACCGCCTCCTCGGCGGCGCGGATCAGGGCCTGGGCCTTGTTGCGGCTTTCCTGGTACTCGGCCTCGGGGTCGCTGTCGGCGACCACGCCGCCGCCGGCCTGGACGTACATGGTGCCGTCCTTGACGAGGGCGGTTCTGAGCGCGATGCAGGTGTCCATGTTGCCGTCGGCCGAGAGGTAGCCCACCGCACCGGCATAGAACGAGCGGCGCTCGGGCTCGAGCTCCTCGATGATCTGCATCGCCCTGACCTTGGGGGCGCCGGTGGTGGTGCCGGCGGGAAAGCCGGCGAGGAGCGCGTCGATCACGTCGCAGTCGGCACGGAGATCGCCCTCGACATTCGAGACGATGTGCATGACGTGGCTGTAGCGTTCGACGATCATCTTCTCCGTGACCTCGACCGAGCCGATCCGGGCGACCCTGCCGACGTCGTTGCGGCCGAGGTCGAGCAGCATCAGGTGCTCGGCCAGCTCCTTGGGATCGGCCAGCATCTCCTCGGCCAGTGCCGTGTCCTCGGCGGCGTCCCGACCGCGTGGCCTGGTGCCGGCGATCGGCCGGATGGTGACCCGGCCGTCGCGCACGCGAACCAGGATTTCCGGGCTCGAGCCCACGAGCGTGGCGCCGTCGAGGTCGAGGAGAAAGAGGAAGGGGGAGGGGTTGAGCCGGCGGAGCGCCCGATAGAGGGCCATGGGCGGCAGGCCGAACGGCACGGCGAAGCGCTGCGACGGGACCACCTGGAAGATGTCGCCGGCGAGGATGTACTCCTTCGCCCGCTCGACCATCCGGTGGTAGGCTTCGCGGCTCATGTTGGCCACGGGCTCGGGTGCTTTCTCGACATGCGCCGGCGGCGCCTGACCGATGCCGCGGCCCATGTCCGCGACCGCGTCGGCCAGCCGCTCGAGCGCCTGGTCGTAGGCCGCGTCGGCATCCGGTCCCACCCGCCCGCCTGAAGCGGGAAAGACGGGCGTGACGATCGTGATGATGTCCTTGATGTTGTCGAAGATGGCGATGAGCGTCGGCCGGAGGAAAAGGGCGTCCGGCAGGCCGATGCGGTCGGGGTTGGTCAGGGGCACCGGCTCGACCAGGCGGATCATGTCGTAGGAGAGAAAGCCGAAAAGCCCGGCCGCCATCGGCGGCAGCTGCTCCGGCACGTCGATGCGCGTCTCGGCGAGCAGCGCCCTCAGGCTCTCGAGGGTGGGCAGCGGCTCCGGCCGGAAATCCCGCCGGTCGAACCGGCACTGGCGGTTGATCTCGGCCGCCTCGCCGTGGCAGCGCCAGACGAGGTCGGGCTTGGTGCCGATGATCGAGTAGCGACCGCGCTTGGCACCGCCCTCGACGCTCTCCAGAAGAAAGCTGTAGGGCCTTCCGCCGGTGAGCTTGAGCATGGCCGAGACGGGGGTCTCGAGGTCGGCGACCACGGTCGTCCAGACCACCTGGCTGCGGCCGGCCCGATAGGTGTCGCGAAAGGCCGCCCGGTGCGGCAGGACCTCTTCGGTGAAGGCCAAGGCGAAAGCTCCAGGATCGGGCAGGTGCTCAGGGTTCGTCGGCCGGAAACAGCGTGGCGATGGCCGCCTCGTTGATCTCGACCGGATAGCGGCGGCGCAGCGCCGCCTCGTACTGGATCAGGATGTCGTTGCGCACCGCCCGGTCGAGCTGGTCCCTGAGCTCGGGCGGAACACTCTCGGGCACGGTGACCGAATCGGTCCGCAGGATGGCGCTGCCCGTCTCGGTCGCCACCGGCTCGCGCGCGAGCTCGCCCTTGTTTGTGGCGAAGAGCGCCTCGACCGCCTGCCGCGTCAGGCCCGCCTCGCTGCCGTCGGCGAAGCGGCCGAGCGGGCCGAGCTGGCGGAGCGTGACCGCCGGGCCGAGCTCCGCCGCGAGCGCCTCCAGCGTTTTCCCGGCGCGCGCATCCAGCATGATCTCCCCGGCACGCTCGGTCGCGAGCCGCTGGCGCGTTTCCTGGTGCCAGAGCTCCGCCACCTCGTCCCTGACCTCGTCGAGGCGGCGCGGGCGGGCCGGCTCGACGGCGTCGACCCGGAACATGTAGAAGATGCCGTCCGGCGTCTCCTGGAGGAGCGACGTCTCGTCCACCGGTGCGGCGAAGATGGCCTGCAGGACCTCGGCCGGCGGCGCTCCGCCCTCGACGGCCGCGCCGCCGGCGTCGCGACCCTCGGCGTCGATGGCCGGGAACCGCCTCGCCGTGACGCCTACGGCCGCCGCCGCCTCCTCGAGGCTCTCGCCGGCGGCGATGCCGTCGTCGAGCGCTGTGGCGAGGTCGGGGAGCTGGTCGATCGCCTGGTCCAGGGCGAGATCGTGGCGGATCTCGTCCCGGACCTCCTCGAAGGGACGAACGGTCGCGGGCTCGACCTCGATCAGGCGGAAGAGATGCCAGCCGAAGGCGCTCTCGACCGGCTCGCTGAGGCCGCCCGGCTCGAGCGCGAAGATGGCATCGCCGAAGGCGGGCGGAAGGTCCGTCCGCGCGGTCGGCCCGAGCACGCTGTAGGTGACGCCCCGATCGGCCATCCGGTCGGCGACCTCGGCGAAATTGGCACCCTCCTCGAGCGCCCGGCGGGCGTCCTCGATGGCCTCGCGGTCGCTCGCCAGCAACTGCCCGACGCGGCGACGCTCGGGCGTGGTGTAGAAATCGGCCCTGGCCTCGTACTCCTCCCGGAGCTTCGCCTCGTCGATCTGGATCTCGTCGACGAGATCGTCGGGGGTGAGCATGACCAGGCTGACGGTCCGGTATTCCGGTGCCTCGAAGCTTTCGGTGTGGCTCTCGAGGAAGGCCTCGAGCTCGGCCTCGGTCGGCTCCGGGGCGGTCATCGAGGCGCTCGCCACCTCGAGGGCGGTGCCGCTGCGGGTCTCGCCGCGCCAGGCGCCGAGCCGCTGGGTGAGCGCCGCCGGCGCCTCGATCGGGCCGGTCAGCGCATCCAGGATCCGGGCCCGGCCGATATCCGCCCGCACCTGCTCGACATAGCCGGCCTCACTCAGGCCCTGCGAGCGGAGGAACATGTCGAAGCGCACCCGGTCGATGCTGCCGCCGGTGGAGAAGCGCGGGTCGTTCTGGATCGCCGTCCTCACCTCGTCGTCGGTGACCCCGATGCCGAGGTCGCGGCGATGCTGGTCGACCAGGGCACGGGCGATGACGTTCTGCAGGCTGCGGTTGAGGATGCCGAGGGACGCGGCCTGGCGCCGGTCGAGCGTGGTCCCGAGCTGGTCGCCGAAGGCGCGGCGGTCGAGCTCGAAGGCCCGGTCGACCTCCTGGAGCGGGACCTCGACATCGCCGACCTGCACGGCGACGGCCGTGTCCGGCCGGCCGAAGAAGGTGTCGCCGATGCCCCAGACGGCGAAGCTGGCGATGAGGATGAGGAGGAGCCCGCGAACGAACCAGCTATTGGCGCGTTTGCGCATCGCATCGAGCATGACGGACGGAACCCTTCGAGAACGCGATCCGACAGTATGGGCTGCCGGCCCTCGGGGCAATCCCGAAGGTGCCCGGGGCGCTTGGACAGGGACCGGCCGCTGTGCTAGGAGGCGCGCGTTCCCGCAACTCGGTGAGGTCCTGGGATGCCTCTGGCACGTCCGGTGGTGCTCGGCAATTGGAAGATGAACGGGCTCCGTGCCGACGGCCTGGCGCTGGCCGGCCGACTCGAGGCGCGGGCCGCGCACGCCACCGGCACGCTCGGCATCTTCCCGCCGGCGACGCTGCTCGCGGCCGTGGCGCAGCGGGTCGGCAAGAGCCGAATCCTCGTCGGCGGCCAGGATTGCCACGCCGCCGAGAGCGGCGCCTTCACCGGCTCGATCAGCGCCGCCATGCTGAAGGACGCGGGTGCCCGGGCGGTGATCCTCGGCCATTCCGAGCGGCGGCACGGGCTCGGCGAGACCGACGCGGAGGTTCGCGCCAAGGGCGAGGCGGCGCTGGCCGCCGGACTCGCCGTCATCCTCTGCATCGGCGAGACCGAGGCGCAGTACACGGCCGGCGAGCGGAGCGAGGTGCTGGCACGCCAGATCAAGGAGAGCCTGCCGGACGGGGCGACGCCGGAGACCCTGGTTCTGGCCTACGAGCCCGTCTGGGCGATCGGCACGGGCCGGACGCCGAGCCTCGCCGAGATCGGCGACACCCACGCCGAGCTCCGCCGGCTCCTGAGGGAGCGGATCGCCGGCGGCGACGATGTGGCCCTGCTCTACGGCGGCTCCGTCAAGCCCGAGAACGCGGCCGACATCATGGCTCTCGAGGCGGTCGACGGCGCGCTCGTCGGCGGCGCCAGCCTCGATGCCGATTCCTTCTGGAGCATCTACGTCGCCGGAGGCGGGACCTGATTCCGCGTTGCGAAGCCTCTTCGAAAGTCTCTCGACATGACCACCATCCTTCTCGTCATCCACCTGCTGATCGCGATCGCGCTGGTCGGTGTCATCCTGATCCAGCGCAGCGAGGGAGGAGCGCTCGGCGGGCTCGGCGGGACCGCCATGGGCGGCGTCATGAGCGGGCGCGGCACCGCCAACCTTCTGACCCGCACGACGGCGATCCTGGCCGCGGGCTTCATGCTGATGAGCCTGCTCCTCGCCTATGTCGCCAGCAGCGGCAGCGGTCCGGTCTCGATCCTCGACACCCAGCGCACGACGGCCCCGGCGGCCCCGGCCGAGCCCGCGGCACCCGCGGCACCGGCCGCCCCGGCCGCGCCGGTCGCCGACTGAGATCAGCCCGGGTCGGGCTGTTGCGAGGGGCCGGATGGAGAAGACGGCCCGACCTTTGGGCTTGCCCTGGTGATGCGCAGCATGGATAGTTCCGCCTGATGCCTCGCTTCGTCTTCATCACGGGCGGTGTCGTATCCTCGCTCGGCAAGGGTCTCGCCGCGGCGGCGCTCGGATCGCTTCTGCAGCTTCGCGGCTACAAGGTCCGGCTGCGCAAGCTCGACCCCTATCTCAACGTCGATCCGGGCACCATGTCGCCCTATCAGCACGGCGAGGTCTTCGTCACCGACGACGGCGCCGAGACCGATCTCGACCTCGGGCACTACGAGCGCTTCACCGGTGTGCCGGCACGCGCCTCGGACAGCGTGTCCTCCGGCCGCATCTACTGGACCGTCCTGACGCGCGAGCGGCGCGGCGAGTATCTCGGCGGCACGGTGCAGGTGATCCCGCACGTCACCAACACCATCAAGGAGTTCATCCGCAAGGACGTCGAGGACGCCGACATCGTGCTCTGCGAGATCGGCGGCACGGTCGGCGACATCGAGGGGCTGCCGTTTCTCGAAGCCATCCGCCAGCTCGCCAACGAGCTGCCGCCGGGCGACGTCGCCTTCCTGCACGTGACGCTCGTCCCCTACATCCGCTCGGCCGGCGAGCTGAAGACCAAGCCCACGCAGCATTCGGTGCGCGAGCTGCGTGCCATCGGCATCCAGCCCGACATCCTGCTCTGCCGCTCGGAGCACGAGCTCAGCATCGAGGCGCGGCGCAAGATCGCGCTCCAGTGCAGCGTGCGCGAGGACGCGGTGATTCCCGCCTACGACGCGCAGACCATCTACGAGGTGCCGATCCGCTACCACATCGAGGGGCTGGATGCCGGAGTCCTCCGGGCCCTCGGCTTCGCGCCCGGCGAGCCGCCCGACCTCGGCCCCTGGCACGAGATCGTGAGCCGGGTGACGCGGCCGGAGGGCGAGGTCAAGGTGGCGGTGGTCGGCAAGTACACCGGCCTCATGGACGCCTACAAGAGCCTGAACGAGGCGCTGATCCACGGCGGCATCGCCAACAATGTCAAGGTGGTGCTCGACTGGATCGACGCCGAGCACTTCGTCGCCGTCGACCAGTCGGACCGGCTGCAGGGGGTGAACGCCATCCTGGTCCCCGGCGGCTTCGGCGAGCGCGGTGCCGAGGGCAAGATGGCCGCCGTCACCTATGCGCGCAACGAGGGGCTGCCTTTTTTCGGCATCTGCTTCGGCATGCAGCTCGCTTGCGTCGAGGCGGCGCGCAACCTCGCCGGCATGAACGGCGCGAGCTCGACCGAGTTCGGCCCTTGCGCCGACCCGATCGTCGGCCTGATGACGGAATGGCAGCGCGAGGGCGATACCGAGCGGCGCCGTGCCGACGACGATCTCGGCGGCACCATGCGGCTCGGCGCCTATCCATGCGATCTCGTGCCGGGGAGCCTCGTTCGCCGCATCTACGGGGTGGACCGCATCGTCGAGCGCCACCGGCACCGCTATGAAGTGAACATCGCCTACAAGGAGCCGCTCGAGGCGGCCGGCCTCTGGTTCTCCGGCATGTCGCCCGACGGCCGGCTGCCGGAGATCGTGGAGCTGCCAGGCCATCCTTGGTTCATCGGCGTGCAATTCCACCCGGAGCTGCGCTCGCGGCCGATGTGCCCGCATCCGCTCTTCGCCGATTTCATCCGCGCCGCGCGCGACCAGTCGATCCTGGTCTGAACCGATGGGCCATGCCATGCAGGACGTCAGAGTCGGAGACCTCGTCATCGGGCAGGAGCGCCCGCTCACCCTGATCGCCGGTCCCTGCGCCATCGAGAGCCGCGACCACGCGCTGATGATGGCCGAGCACCTGGTCGAGATCACGGGCCGGCTCGGCCTGCCCTTCGTCTTCAAAAGCTCGTTCGACAAGGCCAACCGGACGAGCGCCTCGGGTGCGCGCGGGGTCGGCCTCGCCGAGGGCGTGGCCATCCTGGGCGAGGTCAAGGCGCGCTTCGGCTGCCCCGTGCTCACCGACATCCACGATGCCGGCCAGTGCGCCCCGGTCGCCGAGGTGGTCGACATCCTGCAGGTTCCGGCCTTCCTCTGCCGACAGACCGACATTCTGGCGGCGGCCGCCCGGACCGGTGCCGCGGTCAACGTCAAGAAGGGCCAGTTCCTGGCCCCCTGGGACATGAGGAACGTCACGGCCAAGCTCGAGCAGTTCGGGGCCAGGCGCATCCTCGTCACCGAACGCGGAGTCTCCTTCGGCTACAACACCCTCGTCTCGGACATGCGCGCCCTGCCGGAGCTCGCCGCCACCGGCTGGCCGGTCGTGTTCGATGCGACGCATTCGGTGCAGCAGCCGGGGGGCAGGGGCGGCAGCAGCGGCGGCGAGCGGCGGTTCGTGCCGGTCCTGGCGCGGGCGGCGGTGGCGGTCGGCGTCGCCGCTGTGTTCATCGAGACGCACGACCGCCCGGATGAGGCGCTCAGCGACGGCCCCAACATGGTGCCGCTCGACAAGCTCGCCTCATTGCTCGAAGACCTCATGGCCTTCGACGGCCTCGCCAAGTCGCGTCCCACCCTGATCTTGGAGTGAGGGGAATCATGCAGGATACCGGGATCGTCAGCATTCGCGGCCGGCAGATCATGGACAGCCGCGGCAACCCGACGGTCGAGGTCGATGTCGGTCTCGAATGCGGCGCCTTCGGCCGGGCCGCCGTGCCGTCGGGCGCCTCGACCGGCTCCAGGGAGGCGCTCGAGCTGCGCGACGGCGACAAGAGCCGCTATTTCGGCAAGGAGGTGCTGCGCGCCGTCGATGCCGTGAACGGCGAGATCACCGACGCGATCCTCGGCATGGACGGCGCGGACCAGATCGCCATCGACCGAGCGATGCTCGAGCTCGACGGCACGGACAACAAGGGTCGGCTCGGCGCCAACGCCATTCTGGGTGTCAGCCTCGCCGTCGCCAAGGCGGCCGCCGACGCCTCGGGCCTGCCGCTCTACCGCTACATGGGCGGGGTCGGCGCGCGCGTGCTGCCGGTGCCGATGATGAACGTCATCAATGGCGGTGCCCATGCCGACAACCCGATCGACATCCAGGAATTCATGATCATGCCGGTCGGTGCCGCGAGCTTCGGCGAGGCGCTCCGGATGGGGGTCGAGGTCTTCCACAGCCTGAAGAAGGCGCTCAAGGACGCCGGCCACAACACCAATGTCGGCGACGAAGGGGGCTTCGCCCCCAATCTCGCCAGCGCCGAGGCGGCCCTCGGCTTTCTCGAGCAGGCGGTGCAGGCGGCGGGCTACCGGACCGGCGACGACGTCGTCTTCGCTCTCGACTGCGCGGCTAGCGAGTTCTTCGCCGGCGGCCAGTACGACATGGCCGGCGAGGGACGGAAGGTCGATGCGGCGGGGATGGTCGACTTCATCGAGGGGCTCTGCGCGCGCTTTCCCATCCGCTCGGTCGAGGACGGGCTCGCCGAGGGCGACTGGGAAGGCTGGCGCCATCTCACAGAGCGCCTGGGATCGCGGCTGCAGCTCGTGGGCGACGACGTCTTCGTGACCAACCCGGCGATCCTCGCCGAGGGCATCGAGAAAGGCGTCGCCAACGCCATCCTCGTCAAGGTCAACCAGATCGGCTCCTTGACCGAGACCCTGGATTGCGTGTGCCTCGCCGTGGCCAACCGCTACCGGGCGGTCATGTCCCACCGGTCGGGCGAGACCGAGGACGCGACGATCGCCGATCTGGCGGTCGCCACCAATTGCGGCCAGATCAAGACGGGCTCGCTCTCGCGCTCCGACCGGCTCGCCAAGTACAACCAGCTCCTGCGCATCGAGGAGGAGCTCGGCGGTGCCGCGATCTTCGCGGGCAAGCGGGCCTTTTGAGGCGGGGGGCGGCAGCTTGACGGTCGATCGCCTCGCCTATCGGACCTACGTCCTGCGCAAGCAGGCGGCACGGCACTGGTTGGGGGCCGCCCTCGTCGTCGTGCTCGCCTATTTCGCCTACCATTCGATCCACGGCAGCCGCGGCCTCTTTGCCTGGATCGATCGCCAGCACGAGCTGGAGACCAAGCGCCTCGAGCTCGCGCGGATCCGCGACGAGCGGCAGTGGCTCGAGCAGCGCGTGAACGCGCTCGGCCCCGACCATCTGGCGCCGGATCTGCTCGAGGAGACGCTGCTCGGCCTCGGCTTCGTCCACAAGAACGAGGTCGTGATCTTCGACCAGCCGACAACGCGGTAAGGTCGAGGCGAGAAATCATTCCTGCATGGCTTGCGTGCGCGGCAATTGGCTGGCGGAACTGCGCCGCTTCGCTATAGTTGACCCCAGAGGCTGCAGCAGCAACGCAACCGGGAGGGCCGTCCATTCATGAACGCGACCAGTAGCAGCACGAAGCCGGCGGCCCGCCGGAGCAGCAAGAAGGCCGCCGCCGGCGAGCAGTGGCTCGGATTCTATCGCGAGATGCTGTTGATCCGCCGTTTCGAGGAGAAGGCCGGCCAGCTTTACGGCATGGGGCTGATCGGCGGCTTCTGCCATCTCTATATCGGCCAGGAGGCGGTGGCGGTCGGCATCCAGCACGCGCTCTCCGACGAGGATTCCGTCATCACCGGCTATCGCGACCACGGGCACATGCTGGTTTGCGGCATGGAGCCACGCAGGGTCATGGCCGAGCTCACGGGCCGTGCCACCGGCTACTCGAAGGGCAAGGGTGGCTCGATGCACATGTTCGCCAAGGACAAGAAGTTCTATGGCGGGCACGGCATCGTCGGCGGCCAGGTGCCGCTCGGCACCGGCATTGCCTTCGCCCACAGGTATCGCGAGGATGGCGGGCTCTGCGTCACCTATCTCGGCGACGGCGCCACCAACCAGGGTCAGGTCTACGAGAGCTTCAACATGGCGGCACTCTGGGGGCTGCCGGTGCTCTACGTGATCGAGAACAACCGCTACGGCATGGGCACCTCCCAGGCACGCTCCTCGGCCGGGCAGAAGCTCTGCGAGCGCGGCTCCGCCTACGGCATACCGGGCGAGCAGGTCGACGGCATGGATGTCGTGGCGGTGCACGAGAAGGCGCAGGAGGTGGTCGCCGGCATCCGCGGCGGCAAGGGCCCCTACATCCTCGAGGCCATGACCTACCGCTATCGCGGCCACTCGATGTCCGACCCGGCGAAGTACCGGACGAAGGAGGAGGTCCAGGAGTACCGCGAGCATCACGACCCGATCGAGACGCTGCGCAAGCGGATCATCGAGGAGAAGCTCGCGAGCGAGGACGAGCTGAAGGCCATGGACAAGGAGGTCCGCGACAGCATCAACGAGGCGGCCCGCTTCGCCCAGGACAGCCCCGAGCCCGATCCCGCCGAGCTCTGGACGGACGTTCTGCTCGAGGCCGAGGTCGCCACCGTATGATCCGGCTCCTCTATCGGCTTGCGCCATGGGGGCCATTCTTCGACTGATCCGGGAAAGCTGAAACGATGCCCACGGAAATCCTGATGCCGGCGCTCTCGCCGACCATGACCGAAGGCAATCTGGCGCGCTGGCTGAAGAAGGAGGGTGACAGCGTCGCACCCGGCGATGTCATCGCCGAGATCGAGACCGACAAGGCCACCATGGAGGTCGAGGCGGTCGACGAGGGCACGCTCGGAAAGATCCTGATCGGCGAGGGCAGCGAGGGCGTTGCCGTCAACACGCCCATCGCGCTCCTGCTCGGCGACGGCGAGGACGAATCGGCGCTCGACGGCTATGCCGCCGGCGGCGGCGATGGTGCCGGGGCCGCCGCGGAAGCGCCGGCGGAGAAGGCGAAGGCGGAGCCGCAGGCGAAGCGGCATGAGCCCGAGCGGACCACCCTGCCGACCGAGGTCGTGCAGCCGGAGGAGCCGGAGGTTCCCGAAGGCACCGAGATGGTCAAGATGACCGTCAGGGAGGCCTTGCGCGATGCCATGGCCGAGGAGATGCGGCGCAATGGCGACGTCTTCCTGATGGGCGAGGAGGTGGCCGAGTACCAGGGCGCCTACAAGATCAGCCAGGGACTGCTCGAGGAGTTCGGCGCGAAGCGGGTGATCGACACGCCCATCACCGAGTACGGGTTCGCCGGGCTCGGCGTCGGCGCCGCCATGGCCGGCCTTCGGCCGATCGTCGAGTTCATGACCTGGAACTTCGCCATGCAGGCGATCGACCACATCATCAACTCGGCCGCCAAGACGCTCTATATGGCCGGCGGCGAGATGGGCAGCCCCATCGTGTTCCGCGGGCCCAACGGTGCTGCCGCCCGGGTCGCCGCCCAGCACAGCCAGGAATACAGCTCCTGGTACAGCCACTGCCCGGGGCTCAAGGTGATCGCGCCTTACAGCGCCGCCGACGCCAAGGGGCTCCTCAAGGCCGCGATCCGCGATCCCAATCCCGTGGTCTTCCTCGAGAACGAGGTGCTCTACGGCCAGACCTTCGAGGTGCCGAAGCTCGACGACTTCGTCCTGCCGATCGGCAAGGCGAAGATCGTGCGCCCGGGCAAGGACGTCACCATCGTCTCGTTCTCGCTGATGATGACCCGAGCCCTCGAGGCCGCCGAGGCCCTGGCCGAGGAGGGCATCTCGGCCGAGGTCATCGATCTCCGCACCATCCGCCCGCTCGACAAGGCCACCGTGGTCAACTCGGTCAAGAAGACCAACCGGCTGGTCAGCCTCGAGGAGGGCTGGCCGCAGAGCGGCATCGGCGCCGAGCTCGCCGCGGTGATGATGGAGGACGCGTTCGATTATCTGGATGCGCCGGTCGTCCGGGTCACCGGCAAGGACGTGCCCATGCCCTATGCCGCCAATCTGGAGCGCATGGTGCTGCCGCAGACCGAGGACGTGATCGAGGCGGCCAGGGCCGTCTGCTACAAGAGCTAGGGGTTCGCCGGGAGGTCCGATATGCCAATCAAGATCCTGATGCCGGCGCTCTCGCCGACCATGACCGAGGGCAACCTCGCCACCTGGCTCAAGAAGGAGGGCGACAGCGTCGCCCCAGGCGATGTCATCGCCGAGATCGAGACCGACAAGGCGACCATGGAGGTCGAGGCCGTCGACGAGGGTCGGCTCGGCAGGATCGTCGTGCCGGCCGGCACCGAGGGCGTCGCCGTCAACGACGTGATCGGCCTCCTGCTCGAGGAGGGCGAGGACGAGGCGGCGCTCGAGGGTGCCCTCGATGGCGGCCCCGATGGCGGCCCCGATGGCGGCAATGGCGAGGCCAAGGCGGCACCGGGAGGGGCGCCGCCGGTCGACCAGGAGCGGGCCCGGGCGCCGCGGACCGAAGGGCAGGAAGCGCCGTCCGGCGCGGCGGAGGCGAAGCCGGCGCCGGCCCCCTCGAAGGGCGGCGGCAACGGCCGCATCTTCGCGAGCCCGCTCGCCCGGCGGATGGCCGAGAAGGCCGGTCTCGATCTGGCGGCGCTCTCCGGCAGCGGACCGCGCGGCCGAATCATCAAGGTCGACATCGAGGCGGCACTCGAGAAGGGTGTGGGGAAGGCGGCGCCCGCCGCGGCCAAGCCGGCGCAAGCCGCCGCCCCGGCACCGGCACCGGTGGCCGGTGCGCCGGACGCGCCGCACAAGGAGATCAGCCTCTCCAACATGCGCAAGGTGATCGCCCGCCGGCTGACCGAGGCGAAGCAGCAGATCCCGCATTTCTACCTGACGGTCGACATCGAGCTCGACGCCCTGCTCAAGCTCAGGAAGGAGCTGAACGAGCGGCCGGGGGCCGACTACAAGCTCTCGGTCAACGACCTGATCATCAAGGCGACCGCCATCGCCATCCGGCAGAAGCCGGCGGTCAATGCGATCTGGGGCGGCGACAAGATCTATCAGCTCACCGACATCGACGTCTCGGTGGCGGTCGCCATCGAGGGCGGCCTGATCACGCCGATCATCAGAAAGGCGGACCAGAAGGGCCTGGCGACGATCTCCGCCGAGATGAAGGACCTCGCCGGCCGCGCCAAGGAAGGCAAGCTCAAGCCGGAGGAGTTCCAGGGCGGCGGCTTCTCGCTCTCCAATCTCGGCATGTTCGGCATCAAGGACTTCGCCGCCGTCATCAACCCACCCCAGGCCTGCATCCTCGCCGTCGGCGCCGGCGAGCAGCGCCCGGTGGTCAAGAACGGCGCGCTCGCCATCGCCACCGTCATGAGCACCACGCTCTCGGTCGATCATCGGGTCGTCGACGGCGCCCTCGGCGCCGAATGGCTGCAGGCCTTCAAGAGGCTCGTCGAGGACCCGATCAGCCTGATGCTGTAGGCGCCTCGGGAAGGCGGATCCGGGCACCGGCCTCTGGATGCGCCATCGGCCTATGGCAGCGGCGGCAGCAGGCGGTCGACCAACTCGCGATTGGCAGCTGCAAACGGATCAATGAGGCGTACGTTGGCGATGACAGCGCCGTCCTGAAGGTCCTCGCTGAGAAGGTGGGTTGCGCCCGCGCGGGCCGACGCAACAAGAATCAATGCGTCCCAGAATTGCAGCCGGTGCCGCTCCGCCAGTCGGGCCGCTTCAGTCATCGAGTGGCGGTCGGAACGCGGCACCTCGATCGTCGGTGGCAACAGCTCGACGCTTCCCAGCGCAAGATCGAGAAGGTCCGGCCGACGTCGACGGACGACCCAGAGAAGCTCGCCGAGCACCTGCGCGGCAACGACCGCGCGGCTGGCGCCGGCAGCCTTCAAGAGCGTCTTGGCGCGGGCGCCCTTTGCCGAATCAGGCTCCAGATGCGCATAGATCAGGATGTTGGAGTCGAAGGCGGCCAACATCAGGTGTCGGCGTTGCCGTACTTGTCGTCCTCGGTGATCCTCCCGACCCGGTAGCCGTCGCCCTTCCAGCGGTCCAGATGAGCACACCACCGCTCACGGGCCGCGCGGACCTCGGGGTCGTCCCGCCGATTGGCGGGGCTGGGGGCGAGTTGGGCGACCGGCTTGCCCTCGCGGGTGATGACGACGGTCTCGCCTCGTTCGACCTCCTCGAGGAGGCGCGAGAGGCTCCGGTTGGCCTCGCGGATCGAGACGTGGCGCATGCGCATCACCGATTGCGGAATTGCCTCACATATGCGATTGGCGCCGCCGGTTGACAAGCCGGGTGAACCCGCCACAACCAAGGGCAGCGCCGCAACGACCACCGCCGGGGAGCAATACCATGGCCGAGACCTCGTTCGATGTCGTCATCGTCGGTGGGGGGCCGGGGGGCTATGTCGCCGCCATTCGTTCCGCGCAGCTCGGCCTGAAGACGGCGGTGGTCGAGCGGGAGCATTTGGGCGGCATCTGCCTCAACTGGGGCTGCATTCCGACCAAG
This sequence comes from uncultured Geminicoccaceae bacterium, assembly GCA_964402505.1. Classification (GTDB taxonomy): domain Bacteria; phylum Pseudomonadota; class Alphaproteobacteria; order Geminicoccales; family Geminicoccaceae; genus SLRI01. The sequence goes on along the minus strand of CAYOCP010000016.1, from coordinate 42,877 downwards.
GCGCTGCTGCGCACGGCGGAGATACACGATTATTTTGGTCATGCGGAATCGTTCGGGCTCACGGTCGAGAAGTTCGGCTTCGATCTCGCCCGCGTGGTCAAGCGCTCGCGCGGCGTGGCGAGCCAGCTCAGCAAGGGCGTGGCGCATCTCTTGAAGAAGAACAAGGTCACCGTCTTCGACGGTGCCGGGTCGCTCGCCGGCAAGGGCAGGGTCGCGGTCAAGGCGACCAAGGGCGATGACGTCACGCTCGACGCCAAGCACATCATACTCGCCACGGGCGCCCGTGCGCGACAGCTCCCCGGGCTCGAATCTGATGGCAAGCTCGTCTGGAGCTACAAGGAGGCGATGGTGCCGGACGTCATGCCGAAGTCGCTCCTCGTGGTCGGCAGCGGGGCCATCGGCATCGAGTTCGCGAGCTTCTTCCGCTCGCTCGGTGCGGAGGTGACGGTGGTCGAGGTGCTCGACCGGGTGCTGCCGGTGGAGGATGCCGAGATCTCGGCCTTCGCCCAGAAGCGGTTCGAGAAGCGCGGCATCAAGATCATCACCAAGGCCCAGGTCAAGGCCCTGAAGAAGGGCGGGGACAAGGTGACCGCGACCATCGAGGCCGGCGGCAAGAGCCAGGAGCAGACCTTCGATCGGGTGGTCATGGCGGTCGGCATCGTCGGCAATGTGGAGAATCTCGGGCTCGAGAAGACCGGCGTGAAGGTGGACCGCACCCACATCGTCGTCGACGAGTGGTGCCGCACCGGCGAGCCCGGCGTCTACGCCATCGGCGACGTGGTCGGCCCGCCCTGGCTCGCCCACAAGGCGAGCCACGAAGGTGTCATGTGCGTCGAGCGCATCGCCGGCGTGAAGGGCCTGCACCCGATGGACGTGACCAAGATCCCGGGCTGCACCTACTGCAACCCGCAAGTGGCCTCGGTCGGCCTGACCGAGGCGGCGGCCAAGGAGAAGGGCCACAAGGTCAAGGTCGGCAGGTTCCCCTTCATCGGCAACGGCAAGGCCATAGCGCTCGGGGAGCCCGAGGGGCTGGTCAAGACGGTCTTCGATGCCGAGACCGGCGAGCTCCTGGGTGCCCACATGATCGGTGCCGAGGTGACCGAGCTGATCCAGGGCTACGTCATCGCCCGGCAGGTCGAGGCGACCGAGCTCGACCTGATGCACACCATCTTCCCGCACCCGACCCTCTCCGAGATGATGCACGAATCGGTGCTCGACGCCTATGGACGCGCCATTCATTTCTAGATGGGCGATATCGGGTGGCAGATCGCCGGTGACTTCCCCGATCTCGCGGGGGATGCGTTCGAGCTGCTGGTGGCCTATGTTAGGAACAGAGAGCCGGATGAGGACGAGGCGGGGCCGCCTGTCGATATCCGAACGATCATGACGATGGTGGCGGATCACCTTCGGGAGCGGCGATGAGGACGGCGATTGGCGAGCGACTGAGACAGGGCGGCTTTCGGCTCGACCTGCATGGCGCTTTCATTCGTCGTGTCGAGCTCGATCGTGTCGACCTCGAGAACGCCAATTTTGCTGGAGCGGATGCCCGGCACGCCTCGTTCCGAGGGTCCTCGTTCAGGAACGCCGATCTGGGCGGCACGAACCTCGAGGGTGCCGATCTCCGCGGCGCGGATTTGACCGATGCGAGGAACCTCACGGTCGAGCAGCTCCGGAGGGCCGTCATCGACGAGACGACGAAGCTGCCTTCCGACCTCGCCGCCAAGCTCGAGATCCTCCACCAACCCGAAGCACCGGAAGCCTGATGGCCACCGTCACCCTCGATCGCAAGATCACCCGCAAGCCCGCCTGGATCAGGGTCAAGGCGCCCTCCTCGGACAGCTATCACGAGACCAGGAAGCTGATGCGCGAGAAGCGTCTGCACACGGTCTGCGAGGAGGCGGCCTGCCCGAACATCGGCGAGTGCTGGACGCAGAAGCACGCCACGGTGATGATTCTCGGCGACACCTGCACGCGCGCCTGCGCCTTCTGCAACGTCAAGACCGGCCTGCCGCGCGCGGTCGACCCGCAGGAGCCGGCACATCTGGCCGAGGTGGTCCTGACCATGGGCCTGCGGCACGTGGTCATCACCTCGGTCGATCGTGACGACTTGGCGGATGGCGGCGCCTTCCAGTTCGTGCGCTGCATCGAGGCGATCCGGGCGGCGTCGCCCTCGACCACGATCGAGATCCTGACACCTGATTTCCTGCGCAAGCCCGGGGCGATCGAGAAGGTCGTGGCGGCGCGGCCCGATGTCTACAACCACAACCTCGAGACCGTGCCCCGGCTCTACCGGACGGTGCGGCCGGGGGCGCGCTACTTCCATTCGCTGCGCCTGCTGCAGCAGGTGAAGGAGCTGGATCCCGCAATCTTCACCAAGTCCGGCATCATGGTCGGCCTCGGCGAGGAGAAGCGTGAGATCCTGCAGGTGATGGACGACATGCGCTCGGCCGACATCGATTTCCTGACCGTGGGCCAGTACCTGCAGCCGACGCCGCGCCATCACGAGGTCGCGCGCTTCGTGCCGCCCGAGGAGTTCTCGGGCATCGAGCGGTCGGCGCGGGCCAAGGGCTTCCTCATGGTCTCGGCCAGCCCCCTGACCCGCTCGTCGCATCATGCGGGTGCCGATTTCGAGCGGCTGCGCGAGGCGCGCCAAGCTCGTGCGGCCGCCTGACGACCGGCCGGACCCGCCATGCCGACCTATGCCGAGAAGCGTCGCCTGCCCTACACGCCGGAGCAGCTCTACGAGCTGGTGGCGGGGGTCGATCGATATCCGGAGTTCCTGCCCTGGTGCAAGGCGGCGCGCATCACGCGGCGCGAGGGCGACGTCTTCTGGGCCGACCTCGTCATCGCCTTCAAGGTCTTTCGCGAGCGCTTCACCTCCAAGGTGACGCTGATCCCGAAGACGGGCGTCGATGTCGCGTACATCAACGGCCCGTTTCGCTATCTCAACAATCACTGGCGCTTCCTGCCGGCACCGGAAGGCGGCTGCGTCGTCGATTTCTACGTCGATTTCGAGTTCCGCTCGAAGATGCTGCAAAAGCTGATCGGCCTCCTCTTCGACCAGGCGGTGCAGCGCATGGTGGCCGCCTTCGAGGCCCGCGCGAAGCAGCTCTACGGCGAGCGGCAGGCGTCGGGCGAGCGGCTGGAAACGCCGGTCCATTCACCCGGCTGAGCGCCGGTGCCTCAGCCCGCGGCCATCCGCTCCAGCATGGCGAGGGCGCGATCGAGGGTGGCGGTGCGCACCTGCCGACGGTCGCCCGGGAAGACGTGGCGCTCGACGACCGGTGGGGCACCTCGACGCCGTGCCGCCAGGAACACGAGCCCGACCGGTTTCTCCGCCGTGGCACCGCCGGGGCCGGCGATGCCGGTGACGGCGACGGCGAGGTCGGCGGGGGAGTGGGCGAGCGCCCCTTCCACCATCTCCACGGCGGCCTCGGCGGAGACGGCGCCGTGGCGCTCGAGCGTGGCGGCGTGGACGCCGAGCAGCTCCCGCTTGGCGGCGTTGGAGTAGGTGACGAAGCCGCGCTCCACCACGTCGGATGAGCCCGCGATCTCGGTCAGGCAGGCGGCGATCAGCCCGCCGGTGCAGCTCTCGGCCGTGGCGATGGTGAGCCGCCGCCGGCGGCAGAGATCGAGCAGGCGAAAGGCCGCCTCGAGGAACGGGTCCGGCAGGGTCGAGGTCATGCGGGAAAGCTCAGGCTCAAGGTGGCCTGGGCGGCGAGGCCTTCCTCGCGGCCGCAGAAGCCGAGCCGCTCGGTGGTCGTGGCCTTGACGCTGACCCTGGCCGGATCGAGCGCCAGAAGGCCGGCGAGGCTGGCGCGCAGCGCCTCGCGGTGCGGGCCGATCTTCGGCCGCTCGCCGATGATGGTGAGGTCGACATGCTCGATACGGCCGCCCTTGGCCTGCACGAGCCCGGCCGCATGGGCGAGGAAGCGGGCGCTGGCGACGTCCCGCCAGCGCGCGTCGGAGGGCGGGAAATGGCTGCCGATATCGCCCTCGGCGACAGCACCCAAAAGCGCGTCGGTGACGGCGTGGAGGGCGACGTCGGCGTCCGAGTGGCCGGCGAGACCGCGCTCGTGCGGCAGGACGATGCCGCAGATCACCAGCGGCCGGCCCTCGGCGAAGGCGTGCACGTCGAAGCCGGAAGCGCTGATCCAGCGGCGCGGCCGCTGGGCCAGAAGCCTCTCGGCACGGGCGAGGTCGGCTTCGGTCGTCACCTTGAAGTTCGCCTCGTCACCTTCGATTGCCAGCACCGACACGCCGTCCAGGGCCACGACACCGGCATCGTCGGTGCAGTCCCGGCCGGCATGGCGGCGATGGGCGTCGAGCAGGGTCGCGAAAGCGAAGCCCTGCGGGGTCTGTGCCCGGCCGAGGCCGGTCCTCGGCACGTCGGCCCCGACCCTGCCGTCCTCGTCCACCTTCTTCAACGTGTCGACCACGGGCAGCACCGGCAGCACGGCCGCTTCGGTGGCGAGGCCGGCGCGCACCCGCTCGATCAGCGCGGGCGAGGCGAAGGGCCGGGCGGCGTCGTGGACGAGAACGTGCGCCGGCGCCTGCGTCGCCAGCGCCTCGAGGCCGCGGCGGACGCTGTCCTGCCGCGTGGCGCCGCCGATCACCGGCGGCGGCAGGTCGAGACCCTGCGTCGCCGCCGCGTAGTGGTCCTCCTGCCCGGCGCCGATCACCACCCGGATCTGCCCGACCCCCGGGCAGGTGATGAGGCCGTCGAGCGTGCGGCGCAGCATCGGCCGGCCGGCCAGGGACCGATACTGCTTGGGCAGATCGCCTCCGAGCCTTGAGCCGCTGCCCGCCGCCATGACCAGCGCCACCCACTCCATCGGCCTCTGTCCGCTCCCGCGTGCCCCGAAAGGCGAAGCCTAGCAGGCCCGTCGGCAATCGGGAACATTGTGCGCGTCCGCGGGATCCGCTAAAGCGTGCCCAGCCGGCAGGCAGGTGTCGGAGAATGCCTGAAATTTCATCAGTAGCGGAAACCCGCATGCGCGTGCTCGAGGATGGACGGTCGCAGCCGGGTTCCGCCATCCTGCCCGAGATCGTGCTCGACAACCTGCCGAGCCCTGTGCTGGTGCTGGCGCGCGGCGTGCTGGTCATGGCCAATCCCGCGGCCGAGCAGCTCTTCTCGCTCGGCCGCCCGGTTCTGCTCGGCCGGCCGCTCGAGGACCTGCTCGCGCCGCACAGCACGCTGATGGCGCTGATCGCACAGCTCAGGGGCGGGGGCGGCTCGATCTCGGAATACGGCATCGAGCTCGCCCTCCAGCGGGGCCTGATGGTGACGGTCGATGCCCATATCTCGCCCATCCCCGAGGCGGAGGATCACGTCCTCGTGGTGCTTCACCCCTGCTCGATGGCGGAGCGGCTCGACCGGGGCCCGGCCGCTCGCGGCAATGGCCGGTCCATAGCGGGCCTGGCCCGGACCCTGGCGCACGAGGTCAAGAACCCGCTCTCCGGCATAAGGGGGGCCGCCCAGCTTCTCGCACCCGCGCTCGACGAGGAGGACCGCTCGCTGGTGCGGCTCATCTGCGACGAGACCGACCGCATCTGCGCCCTCGTCGACCGCATGGATGCCTTCAGCGAGGAGGCCCGCATCGAACGCCGGCCGGTCAACATCCATCTCGTGCTCGAGCATGTCCGGCGCCTGGCACAGAACGGCTTCGGCCGGCATCTCCGCATCCTGGAGCTCTACGACCCGTCCTTGCCGGAGGTGGAGGGCGACCGCGACCAGCTCGTCCAGGTCTTTCTCAACCTGGTCAAGAACGCGGCCGAGGCGCTTCCCGCCGAGGGCGGCCAGATCACCCTCTCGACCCACTACCGGCACGGCTTGCGCATGACGGTCGGCGCCGCCGGCGATCGGCTGGAGCTGCCGATCACGGTCGAGGTGCGCGATACGGGGCCTGGCGTGGCGGCCGACATGGTGGACCATCTCTTCCAGCCTTTCGTCACGACCAAGGCGAAGGGCAGCGGGCTCGGCCTCTCGCTGGTGGCGAAGATCGTGGGCGAGCATGGCGGGCTCGTCGCCTACGCGCGCGGCCAGCCGGGGTCGATCTTCCGGGTCCGCCTGCCGACGGCGCGCTGAACGGCGGCGGACATGGCGATGGGCTCGAGAGCGGGGTTCGGATGAGCGGTGAGACGGTGCTGATCGCCGAGGACGACGCGGCCATCCGCACGGTCGTCGCCCGCGCCCTCTCCCGCCAGGGCTACAACGTCCAGGCGACCAGCGTCGCGGTGACGCTCTGGCGCTGGATCGCCGCGGGCGAGGGCGACGTCGTCATCACCGATGTCGGGCTGCCCGACGAGAACAGCCTCGACCTCCTGCCGCGCATCAAGCAGTTGCGGCCCGACCTGCCGATCATCGTCATGAGCGCCCGCAACACCCTGCTGACGGCGGTGCGGGCGACCGAACGCGGTGCCTTCGAATATCTGTCCAAGCCCTTCGATCTGGCGAATCTTCTGGCGACGGTGCAGCGCTCGCTGGAGCGCCGGACCAAGGGCGGGCCGCCGGCGCCGGCGGTGCCTCTGCACGAGGAGCAGCTGCCGATCATCGGCCGGGCACCGGCCATGCAGGAGATCTACCGGGTCATCGCCCGCCTCGCCGCCACCGACCTCACCGTGCTCATCGCCGGCGAATCGGGCACCGGCAAGGAGCTGGTCGCCCGCGCACTCCACGATTTCGGCAAAAGGCGGGACGGGCCCTTCGTGCCGGTCAACATGGCGGCCATCCCCCGGGAGCTGATCGAGAGCGAGCTCTTCGGCCACGAGAAGGGGGCCTTCACCGGTGCCGCCGCCCGCCGCGCCGGCCGGTTCGAGCAGGCGGAGGGTGGCACGCTCTTTCTCGACGAGATCGGCGACATGCCGATCGAGGCGCAGACGCGGCTCTTGCGGGTCCTGCAGCAGGGCGAGTTCATTCCGGTCGGCGCCGACAGGCCGGTTCGCGCCAATGTCAGGATCGTCGCCGCGAGCCACCGCGACCTCGCCCGGATGGTGAGCCAGGGCCTCTTCCGCGAGGACCTCTTCTTTCGGCTGAACGTCGTCCCTCTCCGCCTGCCGGCGCTGCGCGAGCGGGCGGAGGACGTGCCGGCCCTGGTCCAGCATTTCCTGGGCAAGGCGCACGAGGAGGGCCTGCCGATCAAGACCATCGACCCGGATGCCATGCGCCGGCTCAAGGAGCATGCCTGGCCGGGCAATGTGCGGGAGCTCGAGAACCTGGTCCGCCGGCTGGCCGTGCTCCGCAGCGAGGACATCATCGGCGAGAGCGTGATCGAGGCCGAGCTCTCGGCCGGCCGGGAGCCCCGGCCGGCGCAGCCGGCGGCGGAGACGCTCGGCGAGGCGGTCGAGCGCTCGGTCGAGCGCTATTTCGCCGCGCACCCCAACGGGCTGCCGCCCACGGGCGTCTACGCCCGCCTGCTCGAGGAGTTCGAGCGGCCGCTGATCCTCCGCACCCTGCAGGCGACACGGGGCAACCAGGTGCGGGCCGCCGACATCCTGGGCTTGAACCGCAACACGCTTCGCAAGAAGATGCGCGAGCTGGCCATCCACCACGTCCGCGGCCCCTGATTCCGGCGATCCCCGGGGCGGGCCCGTCATCCGGAGCGCCTTGGACACACCCTCCTCATCGACCTTCGGCAGCCTGCTCCAGGGCCTGCGCGGCAAGGACCGGTCGCTGCTCGAGCGGCTGCGCCGCTTCGACCTCGAGCGCAAGCTGGCGCTGCTCCTGTCGATCCTCGCCGTCATCTCGGGCATCGCGACCTACGTCGTGATCTCGACCGCACCGCCCTACGGGCGCAGCGTGCAGACGGTCGTGCTGCTGCTCAATATCGACCTCGTCCTGCTGCTGCTGCTCGGCGTCATCATCGCCCGGCGGCTCGTCATGCTGGTGCTGGAGCACCGGCAGGGCCGCGCCGGCTCGAAGCTGCATGGCCGGCTGGTGGCGCTCTTCGCGGTGGTGGCGGTGGCGCCGGCGATCATCGTCTCGGTGTTCTCGGTGCTCTTCCTCAGCTCCGGCCTCGAGGCCTGGTTCGGCGACCGGATCAGGACCGCCCTCGACACCTCCATGAACGTCGCCGAGGCCTATCTCGAGGAGCACAAGGAGAACATCCGCGCCGATGCCCTGGCCATGGCGGCCGATCTCAACCGCGAGGCCCCCTACCTGCTCGGCGACCCGGCCAGGCTGCAGCAGTTCGTCGCGGGCCAGGCGGCGGTCCGCTCGCTCACCGAGGCCATCGTCTTCGACCGGCTCGGCAACGTCCTCGCCCGCACCGGCCTCAGCTTCGGCCTCGAGATGGAGTACCTGCCGCCCGGTGCCCTGACCCGGGCCGAGGCGGGCGAGGTGGTCACCGTCACCTCGTCGGCCGACGATCGGGTGAGGGCGCTGGTCCAGCTCTTCGGCTTCGGCGACGCCTATCTCTTCGTCGGCCGCTTCGTCGATGCCGAGGTCCTGGGCTTCATGCAGCGCACCCAGAGCGTGGTGCGCGAGTACCAGCAGCTCTCGACCCAGAGGCGCGGCATCCAGATCACCTCCGGCATCCTCTTCGGCCTCGTCGCCCTCCTGCTCCTGTTCGCCGCCGTCTGGACCGGCATGGCGGTCGCCGACCGGCTGGTTGCGCCGATCGGTCAGCTCATCGGCGCCGCCGACCGGGTGCGCACGGGCGATCTTCTGGCGCGGGTGCCGGAAGGGGCGAGCGACGACGAGATCGGCGTCCTCATCCGCGCCTTCAACCGGATGGCGACGCAGCTGCACAGCCAGCGCCGTGAGCTGATCGATGCCAACCACCAGCTCGACGCCCGCCGCCGCTTCACCGAGGCGGTGCTCGCCGGTGTCACCGCCGGCGTGATCGGCCTCGACGCCGAGCGCCGGATCGTGCTGCCCAACCGCGCCGCCAGCCAGTTCCTCGATTCACCGGCCGGCGACGAGATCGCCGGCGTCGACATCGGCAAGGCCCTGCCGGAGACGCTGCCGCTCTTCGAGCGGGCGGAGCTCTCGGCCGGGCAGACGGTCCAGCAGCAGGTGACGGTGCGTCGCGGACAGGCCGAGTACACGCTGCTCGTGCGCCTCGCGGCCCAGCGCGAGGGCGAGGAGATCGTGGGATACGTCCTGACCTTCGACGACATCACGGCACTTCTGAGCGCCCAGAGGCAGGCAGCCTGGGCGGAGGTGGCACGACGCATCGCGCACGAGATCAAGAACCCCCTGACGCCGATCCAGCTCTCGGCGGAGCGGCTCGGCCGCAAGTTCGCGGGCCAGATCGACGAGGCCGACCGCTCGTCCTTCCATCGGGCGATCGACACCATCATTCGTCAGGTCGACGTCATCGGACGGCTGATCCGCGAGTTCTCCGCGTTTGCGCGGATGCCCAACGCCAGCATGCGCCCGGAGCCGCTGGCGGAGCTCGTCCATCATGCGGTCGAGCTCCAGCAGGGCGCCCATCCCGACATTCGCCTCACCGTCGATCTCGACGGCCAGGCGAATGTCTACCTCGACTGCGACGGCGAGAAGATCAGCCAGGCCCTGACCAACGTCCTCCAGAACGCGGTGCAGGCGGTCGAGGAGGTCGCCCTCGCACCGGCCGGGCCGGATGGCGACGGTGGCCCCCTTCCCGAGCGTGTGGTAGAGGTCCGGGTGCGGCGCGGCGATCACGAGCTCGCCGTTCTGGTGGCCGACAGCGGCAGCGGCTTTCCGCCCGGCGAGCGGCAGCGCTTTCTCGAGCCCTACGTCACCACGAAGGCCAAGGGCACGGGCTTGGGGCTTGCCATCGTCCACAAGATTATGGAGGAACATGCGGGCCGTGTGGAGCTCGACCGGAGCGAGTTCGGCGGTGCCCTGGTCAAGCTGGTGTTTCCGGCGGAGCGGATCGTCGAGGGCCGGCCGCGGCCGGCTGGTGGGCGGGCATCGTGAGCGCGGGCCGGCCGGCCCCCGCAGTGGAGACGGGCGAAGCGGATGAGCAAGGAAGTACTGATCGTCGATGACGAGGCCGCGATCCGCGAGGTCGTCGCCGCGGTGCTCGAGGACGAGGGCTACGTGCCGCGTCAGGCCGCGACCAGCGACGAGGCGCTCCGCGAGGTCGCGCGCAAGCCCCCGGCCCTGCTCCTGCTCGACATCTGGCTCGAGGGCAGCCGCATGGACGGCGTGCAGATCCTGGACCAGGTGCGGGCGAGCTATCCGGGCCTGCCCGTCGTCATGTTCAGCGGCCACGGCACCATCGAGACCGCGGTCGCGGCCATCAAGAAGGGTGCCCTCGACTTCATCGAGAAGCCCTTCAAGTCCGACCGCCTCCTGCATGCGGTCGAGCGGGCCATGGAGCTGAGCCGGCTCAGGCGGGAGAACGAGGAGCTGCGCAGCCGGGCCCAGAAGGTGGAGCTCATCGGCAGCTCGGCCATCATCGGCAAGCTGCGCGCCACCATCCAGAAGGTCGGGCCGACCAACAGCCGGATCCTGATCTCCGGCCCCCCCGGTGCCGGCAAGGAGGTGGCGGCGCGCATGATCCACATGCAGTCGCGCCGGGCCGACGGACCCTTCGTCGTCCTCAATTGCGCGGCGCTGGCGCCGGAGCGGGTCGATGTCGAGCTCTTCGGCTGCGAGCCGGGCTGGCTCGCACCCGACCAGCCGCGCGTGATAGGGCTTCTCGAGCGGGCCGATGGCGGCACCCTTCTGCTCGACGAGGTGGCCGACATGCCGCTCGACACCCAGGGCAAGGTGCTCAGGGCACTGCAGGAGCGGAGCTTCATCCGGCCGGGCGGCAACAATCGCCGGGAGGTCGACGTCCGCGTCATCGCCACCACCAATCGCGACCTGCAGGCCGAGATGGCCGCCGGCCGCTTTCGCGAGGATCTGTACTACCGGATCAACGTGGTGCCGGTGGAGATTCCACCCCTAGCCGAGCACCGGACGGACATTCCGGAGCTGGCCCGCCACTTCATGACCGTCGCCGCCGCCGAATCCGGGCTGCAGCCGCACGACATCGCCGACGACGCCATGGCGGTGCTGCAGACCGCCGAATGGCCGGGGGACATCCGCCAGTTGCGCAACACGATCGAGTGGATGCTGATCATGGCGGGCGAGACCAGGGCGCCGATCGGCGTCGCCGGCCTGCCGCCCGAGCTCACCGACAGCGCCGCCAGGGGCATGGATCCGAGGGCCAACGGCGAGTTCGTGTCCATGCCCTTGCGCGAGGCGCGCGAGCAGTTCGAGCGCACCTACCTGCAGGCGCAATTGCAGCGGTTCGGCGGCAATATCTCGCGCACCGCCAATTTCGTCGGCATGGAGCGGTCGGCGCTGCACCGCAAGCTGAAGACGCTGGGTCTGCACAGCGAGGACTGAACTGGCCGGCAGGGACACGGGCACAGCATGAAGGTGATCGTCGCCGGGGCCGGCCTCGTCGGCTTCAACATCGCGCGCTATCTGGCGGCCGCCGGCAATGACGTGGTGATCATCGACCAGCGGCCGGAGCTGGTCCGCAAGATCGGCGACAGCCTCGACATCCAGGCGATGGTCGGCCACGCCTCGCATCCCTCGACGCTGGAGCATGCCGGCGCCGACGATGCCGACATGCTGATCGCGGTGACCCAGGCGGACGAGGTCAACATGGTGGCCTGCCAGGTCGCCCACACCCTCTTCAACGTGCCGACCAAGATCGCCCGGGTGCGCCAGCAGGACTACCTGCAGAGCCGCTGGCAGGACCTCTTCCGCCGCGACCATCTGCCGATCGACGTGGTGATCTCGCCCGAGGTCGAGGTGGCGCACGCCATCGCCCTGCGGCTCGAGGTGCCGGGCGCCCTCAATGTCGTGCCCTTCGCCGACGACCGGGTGCGCCTCATCGCCCTGCGCTGCAACGAGGACACGCCGATCATCAACACGCCGCTCCGGCAGCTCACCTACCTCTTCCCGGATCTGCATCTGGTGTGCGTCGGCGTGGCGCGCGGCGACCAGTTCTTCATCCCCCATGCCGACGACCAGCTCCGAGCCGAGGACGAGGTGCATTTCGTGGTCGAGACCGCGCATCTCGAGCGTGCGCTGCCCGCCTTCGGCTACGAGGAGCGGATGAGCGACCGGGTCATCATCGTCGGCGGCGGCAATATCGGCCTCTTCCTCGCCCGCGAGCTCGAGCGCCGCTACCAGCACCTCTCGATCAAGGTGATCGAGAACAACGCCGAGCGCGCGGAGCGGATCGCCGACGAGCTGAAGCGGACCGTGGTTCTGTGCGGCGACGCCCGGGACCGCACCCTGCTCGACGAGGCCAACGTCCGAAGCGCCCAGGCCATCGTCACCGTGACGAACGACGACGAGGTCAACATCATGGCGGCGCTGCTCGGCAAGCGCCTGGGCTGCGAGCGCGCCCTCGCCCTCGTCAACAACAGCACCTACAACCTCGTTGTCCGGCTGATCGGCCTCGACGTCGCCATCAATCCGCGCGAGACGACGGTCTCGAGCATCCTCCAGCACGTCCGCCGCGGGCGGCTCAAGTCGGTGCACTCCATCCGCGACGGCGAGGCCGAGATCTACGAGGCGGTCGCGCTCGAGACCTCGCCTTTGGTCGGCAAGCCGCTCAAGGAGTTCAGGGCGTCGGGCGGCATGATCGTCGGCGCGGTCATCCGCGAGGGTCAGGTGATCATGCCGCGGAGCGACACCGTGGTGCAGGCGCACGACCGGGTGATCATGGTGGCGCGGAGCGATGTGGTGCGCAAGGTCGAGCAGCTCTTCGCCGTGCGGCTCGACTATTTCTGACCGGCGCCCGTATTGGACCCGAAATTGAGGAAAGGAACTCAATGGCCCGGATCGCCTACGCAAACGGACGTTACCTTCCGATCGGGGAGGCGGCGGTGGCGCTCGAGGATCGGGGCTACCAGTTCGCCGACGGCGTCTACGAGGTGGTCAAGACCGTGGCCGGCCAGCCGCGCGACCTCGAGCGGCATCTCGACCGGCTCGAGCGTTCGCTCGAGGGGCTGCGCATGGCCATGCCGATGTCGCGCGCGGCCCTGAAGAGGGTCGTCCTCGAGACTCTGAAGCGGAACGCCATCCGCCACGCCATCGTCTACGTGCAGGTGAGCCGCGGCACGGCGCCGCGCAATCACGTCTTTCCGAGGAAGGCGGTGCCGAGCCTCGTCGTCACGGTGCGCCGCGCACCCTTCCCGAAACCCGACGAGATCGAGAACGGGGTCGGCGTCATCACCCTGCCCGACCAGCGCTGGAAGCGCTGCGACATCAAGTCCATCAGCCTCCTGCCCAACGTCCTGGCCAAGCAGCAGGCGGCCGAGGCGGGTGCCCGCGAGGCCTGGCTCTTCGACGCCGATGGGCTCGTCACCGAGGGCAGCTCGGCCAACGCCTACATCGTCGACCGATCCGGCACCATCGTCACCCGCCCGCTCGGGCCCGAGATCCTGGGCGGCATCACCCGCCAGAACCTGTTCAGGGCGGCCGCGGCGCTCGGCATTCCGATCGAGGAGCGCGCCTTCAGCGTCGACGAGGCGAAGGAGGCGCGCGAGGCCTTCCTCACCAGCACGTCGAGCCTCGTCCTGCCGGTGACGCGGATCGACGATCGCAGCATCGGCAACGGCAAGCCCGGCTCGATCACCTGCCGGTTGCTCGACGCCTATCTCGAGGCGCAGGGCCTCGCCGGCGTCATCTGATCGCCGCATCGGCAAAAAAACAACGCCGCACCGTTTTCTGGGCTAGCAAGCGTCGACCCCTGACTCTAAGGAGTCAGCGTGTGTGTGTGACGATGGTGAGCTTGATCATCCGTTTCGCCGACCGACATTTTGGGGGGCGGGGTGCTCGCGCGACCAAGAAGATGACAGAAGGACTCCATCGATGGCGGCCGAAAAGCAGCAAAATCTTCAGGACGTGTTCCTCAACCACGTCCGCAAGAACAAGATTCCCGTCACGGTCTTCCTCATCAACGGTGTCAAGCTGCAAGGGGTGATCAGCTCGTTCGACAATTTCTGCCTGCTCCTGCGGCGTGACGGCCATGTCCAGCTCGTCTACAAGCACGCGGTCTCGACCGTGATGCCGTCGGCGGCGGTCCGGCTCTACGACCCGGCGGCAGCCGAGGAGGCGGCCCGCGAGCACGCCCACGAGCGGGGCTGAGGCGGCCATTTCCGGGGATAGCGAGGCAAGGCTGCCCGAGCGGCAGCGGGCTGTCGTCATACACCCGCATCTCGCCGGCGACGTCAGGCGATCGCCGCGGATGCGGCTCGAGGAGGCGGTCGGGCTGGCTGCGGCCATCGATCTCGACGTGGTGGCGGCGGAGACGGTGCCGCTTCGCGACGTCCGCCCCTCCACCCTGCTCGGCGGCGGTCGCATCGAGGAGCTGAAGACGCGGATCGAGGCGCTCGAGGCGACGCTCGTCATCGTCGACGGCAGCCTTTCGCCGATCCAGCAGCGCAACCTCGAGCGCGCCTGGCAGTGCAAGGTCATCGACCGCACCGGGCTGATCCTCGAGATCTTCGGCGAGCGGGCGAGGACCCGCGAAGGTGTCCTGCAGGTCGAGCTCGCCGCCCTGACCTACCAGCGCTCGCGCCTCGTGCGCTCCTGGACCCATCTCGAGCGGCAGCGCGGCGGCGCCGGCTTCATGGGCGGGCCCGGCGAACGCCAGATCGAGCTGGACCGGCGGCGGATCGACGACCGCATCACTGCCCTGAAGCGTGAGCTGGAGCAGGTGACGCGCACCCGCGGCCTGCACCGGGCCGCCCGCCAGCGCGTGCCCTATCCGATCGTCGCCCTCGTCGGCTACACCAATGCCGGCAAGTCGACCCTGTTCAACCGGCTGACGGGTGCCGACGTGCTGGCCGAGGACAAGCTCTTCGCGACGCTCGATCCGACCATGCGGGTCGTGCGGCTGCCGTCGGGCCGCCGGGTCATCCTCTCCGACACGGTGGGCTTCATCACCGACCTGCCGACCTCGCTCGTCGCGGCCTTCCGGGCCACGCTCGAGGAGGTGCTCGAGGCCGACCTCCTCGTCCATGTGCGAGACATCGTCCATGCCGAGACCGAGGCGCAGGCCCGGGATGTCCAGAACGTGCTCGATGAGCTCGGCATCGACGAGGCCGAGCGCCGTCGGCGCATGATCGAGGGGTGGAACAAGCTCGATCTCGCGAGCGGGGAGGAGCGCCGGCTCCTGCTCGAGCGCGCCGCCGGCAGCACCGGGGTGGTGCCGTTCTCGGCGGTGAGCGGCGAGGGGCTCGACCGGCTGCTCGCCAGGATCGAGGAGCATCTCTCGGCCGAGGACCGGATCGTCCATCTCGACCTCGACCATGACCAGGGAGCGCTCGTCGCCTGGCTCCACCAGCAGGGCCGGGTGCTCGGCCGCACCGACGATGGCGAGGGTGTCCATCTCGAGGTCGCCCTGCCCAAGGCGGCGCTCGGCCAGCTCGACCGGCGCCTCGCGGAAGAGGGTTGAAACCGCCGGCCGCCGGCTTGCCTTTCCGTCGGCTTCGAGGCAGCATGGCACGTGGTCTCCGCCCTTGGTCGGGCGGGCCTTGGGCCAAGCAGGCGTCGGTGACCCGGGGGAGATGGCGGCATGACGACGGTTCGGCAGATCCTGGACAAAAAAGGCAGCAAGGTCTGGAGCATCGGACCGGAGGAGACGGTCCTCGCGGCACTTCAGCTCATGGCCGACGCCGAGATCGGAGCGCTCGTCGTTCTGGACGGCCGCAAGCCGGTCGGCATCTTCACCGAGCGGCACTACGCCCGCGAGGTCATCCTGAGAGGCCGGTCGTCGGCGCAGACCCTGGTGCGCGAGGTCATGCACACCGACTTCATTCGCGTCAGCCCCGACCAGACGGTCGAGCAGTGCATGGCGGTGATGACCGAGAGCCGCCAGCGCCATCTTCTGGTCATGAACCGCGGCCGGCTCATGGGGCTCGTCTCGATCGGCGATCTCGTCAAGTCGATCATCGACGAGCAGGAGCACACGATCGCGCAACTGGTGCAGTACGTCACCGGCGCCGCCTGACACCCCGACCTCCGGCCAACCAATCCTCGAAGGCCGGGCCGGACGGAGAATATGCCGGGCAGGGGAGCGGCCACCCGGTTGCGGTTTGCCAAGCGCGCCTCGCCGCTATAGAAGGCTGGCCCATCCGCAGGCCCTGCTCCTTCGAGGACAAGAATGCTCATCTCACCGGCCTATGCCCAGGCGGCCGCACCGGGCGGCGACTTCTTCGTGTCGCTCCTGCCGCTGGTGCTCATTTTCGCCGTCTTCTACTTCCTCCTCATTCGCCCCCAGCAGCGCAAGATGAAGGACCACCGGGCGCTGATCGAAGGGCTGAAGCGGGGTGACCAGGTGCTGACCTCCGGCGGAATCTTCGGCAAGGTCACCAAGGTCGAGGACCATGTGCTGACCGTCGAGATCGCCAAGGACGTGCAGGTGACCGTGCAGCGCTCGAGCATCGCCGATATCGCCAACAAGCCCAGACCCGGTGCGGCCACAGGCACGGCTGCCAACAACAACGCCGGCGGCGGCTTTCTCGGCAAGCTGTTCAAGAAGTAGCTTCGATGTCATCGCTGCAGCCATGGAAGATCTGGTCGGTGGTCGCCGTGCTACTGGCGGCGCTCATCGTCTCCATTCCCAATCTCTTCAATCGGGAGACGGTGGAGTCCTGGCCCGAGTTCATGCCGAGGAGCCAGATCAACCTCGGGCTCGATCTCCAGGGCGGCTCGCATCTGCTCCTGGAGGTGGGCGTCGACACCGTGATCAACGAGCGGCTCGAGGAGCTGGTCGGCGAGGTGCGGCTGGCGCTGCGGCGCGAGCGCATCGGCTATCGCGGGCTCGGCGTGGAGAGCGGCATGGTGCGGTTCACCCTGACCGACCCGGCGGACAGCAGCCGTGCCCTGGACCTGCTCAAGGAGATCAACCCCTTGCTGCCGTCGACGGCGTTCGGCTTCGGCGCCGCGCGCGAGTTCACCGTGGTCGACGACGGCGGCGGCCGGCTCGCCATCGGCTTCAGCGAGGAGGGGCGGGCAGAGCGCGTGCGCTCGGCCGTCAACCAGTCGCTCGAGGTGGTGCGCCGCCGGATCGACGAGCTCGGCACCCGCGAGCCGACGATCCAGCGCCAGGGCGACGACCGCATCCTCGTGCAGGTGCCGGGCGAGCGCGACCCGACCAACATCAAGAATCTGCTCGGCCGCACGGCGCGGCTCACCTTCCAGATGGTCGACATGGACGCGAGCCTCGCCGAGGCGGAGGCCGGCAGGCTGCCGCCCGGCGACGTGCTGCTGCCGTCGGCCGATCCGGACGAGAACCCGCGCGCCTGGGTGGTGCAGCGGCGCGTCGAGGTCTCGGGCGAGAACCTCGTCGACGCGCAGCCGAGCTTCCAGGACAACCAGCCGGTCGTCAGCTTCCGCTTCGACAATGCCGGCGCCAGGCGCTTCGGCCAGATCACGCAGGAGCACACGGGCGACCTCTTCGCCATCGTGCTCGACGGCAAGGTCATCTCGGCACCGCGCATCCGCGAGCCCATCCTCGGCGGCTCCGGCATCATCTCGGGCAACTTCACCGTCGAGAGTGCGAACGAGCTCGCCATCCTGCTGCGCGCCGGTGCCCTCCCGGCACCTCTCACCATCCTCGAGGAGCGCAGCGTCGGCCCCGATCTCGGCGCCGATTCGATCGCGGCCGGACGCACCGCGAGCGTCGTCGGTGTCATCCTCGTGGCCGTCTTCATGGCCCTCTATTACGGCCGGTTCGGGCTCTTCGCCGATCTGGCGCTCATCAGCAACATCGTCCTCATCCTCGCGGCGCTGACCCTGCTCGGCGCCACGCTCACCCTGCCGGGGATTGCCGGGATCGTCCTGACGATCGGCATGGCGGTCGATGCCAACGTGCTGATCTTCGAGCGCATCCGCGAGGAGGTCAGGGCCGGCCGGACGCCGCTCGCCGCCATCGAGACCGGGTTTCGGGAGGCGATGCGGACCATCGTCGACGCCAACCTGACGACGCTGATCGCCGCCGTGCTGCTGTTCCAGTTCGGCTCGGGCCCGGTCAAGGGCTTCGCCGTGACCCTGTCGATCGGCATCCTGACCACCATGTTCACAGCGACGCTGGTCACCCGCCTGATCGTGCTGCTCTGGTACCGGCGGGCGCGGCCGCGGGCCCTGCCACTCTGAGGCTTTCCGATCGATGCAGTTCCGCCTCGTCCCCGACGTCACGCATATCCGCTTCATGCGGGTGCGCTTCATCGCCATGGCGACGTCGCTCGCCCTGGCGCTGATCTCGATCGGCGCCCTCTTCTACCCGGGTCTGAACTTCGGGATCGACTTCAAGGGCGGCATCCTCATCGAGGTCCGCACCCCCGGTCCCGCCGATCTCGCCTCGATGCGCGGCACCCTGAACGCCCTGGGGCTCGGGGAGGTGGCGCTGCAGGAGTTCGGCGAGCCCACCGACGTGCTGATCCGCGTGGCACGGCAGGAGGGCGGGGAGGAGGCGCAGCAGGCGGCAGTGGCGACCGTGCAGGCCGCCCTCGACCAGCTCATCGACGGCGAGGTCTCCTACCGCCGGACCGAGTTCGTCGGCCCCAAGGTGAGCGAGGAGCTGCTCCGCGACGGCGTTCTCGCCGTCGTCCTGTCGCTCGTGGCGGTGCTGGTCTACATCTGGTTCCGCTTCGAATGGCAATACGGCGTCGGCGCCATCATCGCCCTCATCCATGACGTCGTCTTGACCATCGGCATGTTCGCGGTCCTCGGATTCGAGGTCAACCTGACCACGGTCGCGGCAATTCTCACCATCGTCGGCTACTCGCTCAACGACACCGTCGTCATCTTCGACCGGGTGCGCGAGAACCTGCGACGCTACAAGGCCATGCCGATCACCGAGCTGCTCGACGTCAGCGTGAACGAGACCCTGGCGCGCACCCTGATGACGTCGCTCACGACGCTCCTGGCCCTTCTCAGCCTCTACTTCTTCGGCGGCGAGGTGATCCGCGGCTTCACCTTCGCCATGATCTGGGGTGTCATCATCGGCACCTACTCGACGATCTTCATCGCCACCCCGATCCTCCTCCTGCTCAACCTGCGGGCCATCGGTGCGAGGAGCCAGGAAGCGCGGGCCGACAAGGTCGAGGTGGGCGGCAGCCCGTCGGTCCATCCCTGATGTCCGGCCGCCCGGATACCCTGCGCGAGATGACGACGGGCAGGTTGGGCGTCACCGGCTATCGCGCCGGCGGCTTCCGCATCGGCACCGAGTGGCACGAGGGCAACATCCTGCTGCTGCCGCAGGGTGTCGCGACCTGGGAGGTGGACAAGGGCGCCGCCATCGAGCTCGGGGGCCTCGCGCCCATAAGGAAGGTCGAGCCGCCGCCGGAGATCCTGCTGATCGGTGTGGGCGAGCGGCCGCTCCTCCTGCCGGAAGCGCTCAGGCTGGCGCTCAAGGGATGGGGACTGGCGGCCGAGGCCATGCCGACCTCGGCGGCATGCCGCACCTTCAACGTGCTTCTGGCCGAGGAGCGCCGCGTGGTCGCGGCGCTCATGGCGATTCGCTAGGGCCGCCGGGCGGCGCCGGTCCTCAGAAGATGCCGGCGATGGTCCGGGTCAAGCCGTCGACCATCTCGGGTGCCGCCTCCGGCCAGTCGAGATTGACCTTGTTGGAGGTCGCCACCACCCGGGTCTCGTAGTGCCGCCAGTCGCTGATCGTGCTCGAGGTCTGGGTGATGGTGCCGCCGGCACCCTGGGCCAGCGACTGGTTCTCCGACTGGCTGACGACCACGCTCGGCGGCGCGCGCTCGGAAACCCTTATGTCGGTGATCACCGAGTAGGTGACATCCTGCACATAGGCGTCCGCCACCGTGCCGATCGCGGCGCCGAGAAGCGCACCGCCGACCGCGAGACCGACATCGCTGCCGCCCGCCTTGCCCAGCAGATAGCCGCTGCCGGCGCCGATCGCACCGCCCGTCACGGCGCTGCCGAAGCCGCCGCCGCCGGCGGCCTCGGCCGCCGTCTCGCTGTTGCGGCCGGCCTGCAGCACGTTGGCCCGCAGCATGAAGTGGGCCTTGGTCGGATCGTCCACGACGCGGTAGCCCTGCGCCTCGATCTTGCTGCGAATCGCCGGCTCGATGGTGAAGTCGGGCTTGTCCGAGGTGTTGCGGACCTCGATGTAGATGGTCCGCTCATCCGGCGGCACGGGATCGACGAAGATCGAGCTCGACATCTTCGTCTGCACGTCGAGATTGCGCTTGGAGACCGCCGTCGAGGTCGCGGCACAGCCGGCCAGGAGGCCGACCAGCGCCAGTTGGGCGGCGATGGCGCGCAAGGCGACGGGCAAAGACGACATTCTCGAACCTCACTCCCTTGGACCGGGAACGCGCGCTCGCGTTCCCGGTGACGGATCGCTGCCGCTCAGCCCAGCGCGTGCTGCAGCTCCTTCTCGACCTCTTCCCAATTGACGAGGTTGTTGAGGAAAGCGGCCACGTATTCCGGACGGCGGTTCTGGTAGTCCAGATAATAGGCGTGCTCCCAGACATCGATGCCCAAAATCGGCGTCATGCCGTGCACCAGGGGGTTCTCCCCGTTCGGTGTCTTCATCACCTTGAGAGCGTCGCCGCTGACCGCGAGCCACGCCCAGCCCGAGCCGAACTGCGTCGCCGCCGCCGTCTTGAACTGCTCGGCGAAGGTCTCGAAGTTGCCGAAGGAGTCGTCGATGCGCCGGGCGAGCTCGCCGCCGGGCTTGCCGCCGCCGCCCTTCTTCATGACCCGCCAGAAGAGCTCGTGGTTCCAGTGCTGGCCGGCATTGTTGAAGATGCCCTGCTTCGCGGCATCGCCATGCACCGCCTTGACGATCTCCTCGAGCGACTTGCCCTCGAGATCCGTGCCCTCGATCAGGTTGTTGAGATTGGTGACATAGGTCTGATGGTGCTTGTCGTGGTGGAGATGCAGGGTCTGCGACGACATGTACGGGGCCAGGGCCTCGTAATCATACGGCAGATCGGAGAGCGTAAAGGTCATGGTTTCCTCACCCGTTCGAGTTGGACCGCCCGCCCACCACTGTCGCGCCGTTCGAACGGTCATCGTCTCTGCGCTACATAGGGCGTGCGGCGCGCCAAAGGAAGGGCCAGCGCCCGACTCGGCGCGTGGCTGCGGGCTCCTCGAGCAGGCTCCGAGAGGGTGGAGGTGAGCGATCTGATCACCGAGGCGCGGACACTCGATCCCGACCGGACGATGTGCGTGATGCTGGGAGAGCCCGGCGACCGCCCGCTGCTCCTGGCGCTGGTCCTGCTCAATGCGGAGCTGGCGCGGGTTCCGGAGCTGGTGCGTGAGCCGCTGGCCGGCATGATCCGCTACCGGTGGTGGCACGACAGCCTCGTCGCGGCCGCGACCGGCCAGGGCACCGTGCGGGTGCCGCTGCTCGAGCCGCTCGCCGCCGCCTTCGCCACGGGACGGCTCGATCCGGCCGAGGTGGACGATCTGGTGACCGCGCGCGAGGCCGAGATCGACCGTCTCCAGCCCGACGATCTCGCAGCGCTCGAGGCCTTCGCCGCCGCCACCTCGGGCGCCCTGCACCGCCTCATGGCGCTCGCCTCGGACGGTCGACCCGAGGAGGCCCGGGCGGCCCGGCTCGTGGGCACGGGCTTCGCGCTCGTCGGGCTCGTGCGGGCGGTCGGCCACCATCGCGCGCAGGGCAGGGTGTTCATGCCCGCCGACCTGCTCGCCGCCGAGGCGGTCACCGTGGACGACATCCTGGCGGCCCGTGCCGCGGGCGAGCTCGACAAGGTGGCGAAGCAAATCCTCGAGCGCGCCCAGGTGCTGCTGGCAGAGGCGCGGACGCTCGGGCCCTTTCGCCGCCGCCTGCTGCCGGCACTCCTGCCGGCGCGCCTCGCCCGGCGGCAGGCCCGCCGCCTGCGCCGGGCGCCGACAGCCCCAGAATCACGGGACGCCTGGTCCGTGCCCGACCTGCTCTGGGGCTGGCTCAGCCGGCGGGTCTGATCCGCGCATCCAGCCGTGCCGCGCAGCGGGCGAGGGCGGCGTCGAAATCCCCGTCGACGGCGACCACGCTCTGGGCGATCATCAGGTTCTCGACGAGCCCGAAATCCTCGATCAGCAGGCCCTGCCCGTCGACCCGGCCCCGCGCCTCCGGCCGGCCGCCGCCGATCCGCTCCGCATAGGTTCGCAAGTCGCTGCTGTAGGCGAAGACGGGAAGCCCCCGCGCCACCGCGAAGCCGATCTCCCAGGCCGTTCCCGGATCCATCCCCGCCCCGCGGAACGGGCTGATATCGGCGATGACGGCCGCCGACCGCTCGATCAGCGCCACATTGCCGAGATAGATCGCCCGCGCCGGTCCGCTTTCCCCATCCGCCGGGCGCTCGGCGTCGGTGGGGAAGAGGCCGAGCAGGCCGGCCGCCGCACAGGCCGCCTTCAGGCGCCGCGCCAGCCGTTCGACATCCGGATAAAACACTTCCGGTCCGGCCAGATAGACGGCTTTCATCACGCGATGCTTCAGCCGGCCCGCAACTGCGCCATCTGGTTCGGCAGCTCGACATTGACCTCGAGCGTCGAGAAGCCGGTTCCCGCCTGGAAGTCGACGCTGACCTTCTCCTGGTCGACGTCGACATACTTGCGGATCACCTCGAGCAGCTCGCGCTGCAGGAGCGGCAGGAAGTCCGGCCCGCCGCCGCCACTGCGGTCGAGGGCGACGAGGACGGTGAGCCGCTCCTTGGCCTTGTTGGCGGAATCGTCACGCCGGCTGAGGCGGAAGAAATCGAAGAATCTCACGCGCTCCTCCTCAACAGCCAGTCGACGAGGCCGCGCTTCTGCGGGGTGATGTAGCGCAGGTCCACATCCTCGCCCAGAAGGCGGGCGACGGCATCCTTGTAGGCCTGGCCGGCCCTGGAGGTCTCGTCGAGGACCACCGGCATGCCGAGATTGGACGCCTGCAGCACCGAGCTGCATTGCGGGATCACGCCGAGCACCGGGATCGCCAGGATCTCCAGAACGTCGTCGAGCTTCAGCATCTCTCCCCGCTGCACCCGGTCGAGATCGTAGCGGGTCAGGAGGAGATGCTGCTTGACCGGCTCGTCGCCGTGCTCGGCGCGCCTGGACTTGCTGTTGATGATGCCGAGGATCCGGTCGCTGTCGCGCACCGAGGAGACCTCGGGATTGGTCACGACGATGGCCTCGTCGGCGTGATAGAGCGCCATGTAGGCGCCCTTCTCGATGCCCGCCGGGCTGTCGCAGATGATGTAGTCGAACTCCTTCCTGAGCTCCTCGATCACCTTGGCGACCCCGTCGGCGCCGAGCGCCTCCTTGTCGCGCGTCTGCGAGGTCGGCAGGATGAACAGATTGTCGACCCGCTTGTCCTTGATCAGCGCCTGCTGCAGGCGGATGCCGTCGTTGATGACATTGAGGAAGTCGAACACGACGCGCCGCTCGCAGCCCATGATCAGGTCGAGGTTGCGCAGGCCCACGTCGAAATCGATGATGGCGGTCTTCTTGCCGCGCAAGGCGAGACCGGTGCCGATGGCCGCAGCACTGGTGGTCTTGCCGACCCCGCCTTTGCCCGACGTGACAACGATGACCTTCGACAAATCGCACTCCTCCTGTTCTGGATCCCGGGACCTTGGGCAGCTTCGGCCTCCGGGCTCGGGGCAGCTTTCGGATTTCAGGGCAAGGGCTTGAGCTCGAGCCGCTCGCCGGCGAGCGAGGCGCGGACGCGCTTGCCGAGAAGGCGGGGATCGATCTCCTCGTTGACGAGATGGATGCCGGCGATCGACAGAAGCTCGGCATCGAGCTGATCGACGAAGATCATGGCGCGGTCGTCGCCGTTCATGCCGGCGAAGGCCCGGCCGCGCAACGGACCGTAGATGTGGATGTGGCCGGCCGCGGCGACCTCCGCACCCGGGCTGACCGCCGCGGTCACCACGAGGTCGCCTTCGGGATTGACGACCTGCTGGCCGCCACGCACCGGCTGGCTGACGAGGGTGCCGGCCCCGGCCGCGGGCTTCGTCCGCTCGCCCGGCCGGTCGTTCTGGCGCCGCTCGGCATTGCCGCCGGCGGCGAAAATGGCGAGGCCCTGCGCCACCGCCGCCTCGTTCCAGGCCGGCGATCCGTTCTGCAGGCCGATCGGCACGACGCGGTGCTCCTTCAGCCGGGCGACGATCTCGGCGAGGCAATCCGGCTCCCGGGCCTGGATCGGCGCCACGTCCAGCACCAGGGGCGCGTTGCGGAAGAAGTCCGGGGCGTGCGCCACCTTCTCGATCAGCGCCGGGAAGAAGCCCGGATCCTCGGGGCGCAGCAGCTTCAGGCAAAGCAGGGTCTGCAGCGACCCGCGAATCTGGAACGGGAGCCCGCCAGCCCCTTTCGCCCCTTGCCCGGCAACCGGTAGCTCCACCCTCTTCCCCTATCGGTCGGCAATGCTGGACGGCGCGGAATTCGTCCGGTCCTTGTAGTCCGGCGCGGGCGCCAATACAAGATGTTGTGTCATGTCCGCTGCCTCATCCGGCCAGCGCCGCCACCGGCCGGCACGCCCCCGAAACCGGCGGCAGCCCCGCCCAGCGCTCGATCGAACCGAGCGCCCGAAGCGCCATGGCCTGCTTCCGCTCGGCCTTGCGCACCCTTTCCGGCAGCGCCGGAAAGAGGCCGAAATTGATGTTCATGGGCTGGAAGGTGGTGCTGTCGGCGCCGCCGGTGATGTGGGCGACGAGGGCGCCGTGCGCCGTCTCCGGCGGCGGCGGCTCGAGCGGCACGCCCAGAACCTCCGCCGCGGCCAGCCGACCGGCGACCAGGCCGACCGCCGCACTCTCCACATAGCCCTCGCAGCCGGTGATCTGGCCGGCCATGCGGATGTGCGGCGCCGCCTTCAGCCGCAATTGCCGGTCGAGCAGGCGCGGGCTGTTGATGAAGGTGTTGCGGTGCAGGCCGCCCAGCCGCGCGAACTCGGCCCGCTCGAGGCCCGGTATCATCCGCAGCACGTGCGTCTGCTCGCCGTGGCGGAGCTTGGTCTGAAAACCCACCATGTTGTAGAGCGTGCCGAGCGCGTTGTCCTGGCGGAGCTGGACCACGGCGTAGGGCCGCCGGCCCGTCCTCGGATCGGTGAGCCCGACGGGCTTCATCGGACCGAAGCGCAGCGTGTCCAGACCGCGCGCCGCCATGACCTCGATCGGCAGGCAGCCCTCGAAATAGGGCGTCGCCACCTCCCAGTCCCTGAAGCCGGTCGTGTCGCCAGCGAGCAGCGCTTCGACGAACGCCCTGTAGCCGGCCTCGTCCAGGGGGCAGTTGATGTAGTCGGCGGCGCCGCCGCCCGGACCCGCCTTGTCGTAGCGCGACTGGAACCACGCGACCTCGAGATCGATGCTGTCCTTGTGGACGATGGGGGCGATCGCGTCGAAGAAGGCGAGCTCCGCCTCGCCGCCCGCGTCCCGGATGGCGGCGGCGAGGTCGGGCGAGGTCAGGGGGCCCGTGGCGATGATGGCGGGCCCTGACGCCGGATCGGGCAGGCCGCGCACCTCCTCGCGCCGGATCTCGACGAGCGGATGCGCCTCGAGCTGCATCTGCACGGCCGCCGCGAAGGCGTCGCGGTCGACGGCCAGCGCACCGCCGGCGGGAAGCCGGGTCGCGTCGCCCGCCGCCATCACCAGCGAGCCCAGGCGCCGCATCTCCTCGTGCAGCAGCCCCACCGCATTGCCGCGGACATCGTCGGAGCGGAACGAGTTCGAGCAGACGAGCTCCGCCAGCCGGCCGGTCCTGTGAGCATCGGTGCCGCGCACCGGCCGCATCTCGACGAGACGCACCGGCACGCCGGCCATGGCCAGTTGGTAGGCGGCCTCCGAGCCGGCGAGGCCGCCGCCGACGACGGTCACGGGACGCATGGAGAAGCCCTTGCGATGGTTGCGGGCGATGGTTGCGCGCTGCAGTCCAGTTGGATACCGAACCCGGAGCGGAGGGGCAAGCCCGTGCACCCTGATCGGATCATCGAGACCCTCGCCATGCGCCCGCATCCCGAGGGCGGCCATTATGTCGAGACTTGGCGGACACCCGCGGCACCCGGCGAGCGGGCCGCCTGCACCGCGATCTACTTCCTTCTCCGCCAGGGCGAGCGCTCGCGCTGGCACCGGGTCGACGCCACGGAGATCTGGCTCTGGCATGCTGGCGCCCCGCTTCTCCTCGATGTCGACCGGACGACGCTGACGCTCGGCCCCGGCCTCGCCGCCGGCGAGCGGCCGCAGGCGGTGGTGCCGAAGGATGCATGGCAGGCGGCCGCGAGCCGGGGCGAGTGGAGCCTCGTCTCCTGCGTGGTGGCGCCGGGCTTCACCTTCGACGGCTTCGAGCTGGCGCCCGAGGGCTGGTCACCGCCCGGCCGGAGCTGAGCCGCCGGGCGGTGCGCGTTTCGCTCGGGCTACTCGGCCGCGGCCGGGACCGGACCTCGCCGACTGGGAATGCTGGTGGCGGTCAGGATGGTCACCAGTGTCACCGCGGCGACCAGGGGGAAGAACGCCTGCGCGTGGCCGTGATCCAAAAGGGCTCCCATGATGAGCGGCATGATCGTGGCGCCGAGATCGAGCCCGGAATAGACGAAGCCGAAGACCTTGCCGGTGCTGCCCGGCGGGGTGGCGCTGCGCACCAGCATGTCGCGGGCAGGGGTGGTCGTGCCCTGGAGCGAGCCGGCGATGGCGAGCACGCCGAAGAGCATGGCCGGCTGCATCGGCACGTAGCCGACGAGCAGCAGGCAGGCGGCGCTGAACGCGAGGCCGAAGGCGATCATGAGCTGGAACCTGCCGGAAGCGTCGGCGATCACGCCGCCGGCGAGCGTGCCCATGGCACTGCCGATCATGAAGGCCGTGATGGCGCCCGTGGCGATGACCATGGGTGTCGCGAAGAGCTCGTGCAGGGCGAGCGGCATGAAGCTCTGCACCGCGAGGAAGCTCGAGGACTGCAGCGCGAAATAGGCGAAGCAGAGGAGGATCGGCCCCGAGAGGAAGAGCCCGATCAAGGCGCTCCGCTCACCCCGCCGCTCGCCGGCATCGACGTTCCGTTCCTGGGTCGGGGTCTCGAGCTGGTGGCGGCTGAGCAGCACCAGGACCGTCAGCGCCAGCGCCACCACCGCCGCCACCACGAGGGCGAAGCGCCAGGAGACGAGCGCGGCGCTCGTCGCCATGACCAGGGGAGCGAGGGCCCAGCCGAGCGTGCCGCCGACCGTGTGCACGCTGAAGGCGCGCGCCATGCGGTTGGGGTTGATGTGGTGGTTGAGGATGGCGTAGTCGGCCGGATGGAACACGGAATTGCCGAGGCCGAGCAGCACGGCCGCCGGCGGCAGCGCCCAGTAGCCGGGTGCCATGGCGATGAGCGCGCCGCCGACGCAGAGCGAGGCGAGGCCGAACGTCAGCACCTTCGCCGCTCCGAGCCGGTCGACGACGAAGCCGGCCGCCGCCTGGGCGAGGCCCGAGACCGCGAAGAACACGGTCATGACGAGGGCGAGCTCGGTGTAGGACACGTCGAAGGCGTCGCGCAGCCAGGGGAAGAGCGGCGGCAGCACCAGCTGGAAGAAATGGCTGCCGCCATGGGCGGCACCGATGACGCCGATGATCCGGACGTCCCGCCTGAGGCCTATGGGATAGGGGTGCATGCCGCTCGATGCTTTCCTGCTGCCTGCATGGCTTTCTACGACGACCGCCACCGCGCGCCAACCATTCGGGGTGCCCGCCCGCCGGACGCCGGTGCAACAACCGCGCCTCCGCATATGTGTCGCCCATCGACGGGCTTGAAGTGGACCACCCCGATTGCCGATACTGACATCCCCCTGTATCACGCGGGCGGCCGTCCTCGACCGTCGTCCCGACCGTCGATTTCACTCTCGAACAGCGGAAAAGGCTTCCATGAAGGTTCTGGTCACCGGCAGCGACGGCTATATCGGTCGCGTCCTCGTGCCGCTGCTGCAACGCGCCGGCCACGAGGTCACCGGCCTCGACAGCCGACTCTATGACGGCTGCGACTTCCCGGGGCTCGAGGCGCCGCGGCTTCGGACCATCGTCAAGGATCTCCGCGCCGTGGAGCGCGCGGATCTCGAAGGCTTCGACGCGGTCCTGCACCTGGCGGCGCTCTCCAACGACCCGCTCGGCGACCTGGATCCGGACATCACCTACGACATCAACCACAAGGCCTCGGTGCGGCTCGCCGAGCTCGCCCGCGATGCCGGTGTCGGCCGCTTCGTCTTCTCGTCGTCCTGCAGCAATTACGGCTCGGCCGGCGACGACTATCTCGACGAGACGGCTCCGCTCGCACCGGTGACGCCCTATGCCGAGAGCAAGGTCTGGACCGAGCGCGACGTGGCACCGCTCGCCACCCCGAGCTTCACCCCGACCTTCCTGCGCAGCGCCACGGCCTACGGCCTCTCCTCGCGGCTGCGCGGCGATCTCGTGGTCAACAACCTCGTCGGCTATGCCGTGACCACCGGCCACGTGCTGATCAAGAGCGACGGCATGCCCTGGCGGCCGCTCGTGCACATCGAGGACATCGCGCTCGCCTTCAAGTGCGTGATCGAGGCGCCGGCCGAGGCGGTGCGCAACGAGGCCTTCAATGTCGGCCAGACGAGCGAGAACTTCCGGGTGCGCGAGGTCGCCGACATGGTGGCCGAGGTGGTGCCGGGCGCCAGCGTCACCTACGCCGGCGAGGCCAGCCCGGACGTCCGCAACTACCGGGTGAACTGCGACAAGATCCGCCGTGTCCTGCCGGCCTTCCGCCCGGCCTGGAAGCTGCGGGCCGGAATCACCCAGCTCTACGAGGCCTACCGCGAGGCCGGCCTGACCAGGGATGCATTCCTGAGCTCGCGCTATTTCCGCATCGGCCACGTCAAGGAGCTGATCGCCCGAAAGGCCCTCGACACGCGGCTCGTGCCCCGGCCCGCGGCCGCGTGAGGGAGTGCTGCCCGGCCTGCGGCGCCGGCACGGCCACGCCGTTCTACGCGCAGGCCGGCATTCCGGTGAACAGCTGTCTTCTGGTCGACGACCGCGAGACCGCCCTGGGCTTTCCCAAAGGCGATCTCGAGCTCGCGTTTTGCGGGGCCTGCGGCTTCATCTGGAACCGGCGCTTCGATGCCGATGCCGTGACCTATTCCACGGCCTACGAGGAGACGCAGGGCTTCTCTGGCCACTTTCGCCGCTTCATCGACGCGCTCATCGACGAGCAGGACCAAAAGCACCGCCTCGCCGGCAAGACGGTGCTCGAGATCGGCTGCGGCAAGGGCGAGTTCCTGGTCCGCCTCGTCGAGCGCACGGGGGCCCGCGGCATCGGCATCGATCCCTCCTACCGGCCGGATCGGACGGCGAGCCCGGCCGCCGAGCGGCTGACCTTCATCCAGGACCTCTACTCTTCCCAGCATGCCGGCCTCGCCGCCGACCTCGTCTGCTGCCGCCATACCTTGGAGCACATACCGGACGTCTTGGACTTCGTCCGTCTCGTGCGGCAGGGCATCGGCGACCGGCCCGGGGTGCGGATCCTCTTCGAGGTTCCGGACACGCGCCGGGTGCTCGAGGAGCGTGCGTTCTGGGACATCTACTACGAGCATTGCAGCTACTTCACCAAGGGCTCGCTGCGGCGGCTCTTCGCCCGCGCCGGCTTTCGGGTCGACGCGGTGCGGACCGTCTATGAGGGGCAGTATCTCCTGCTCGAGGCCGGCCCGGCCGCCGCGACGGACGCCCGGCCGGCGGGAGAGGACGGTCCCGGCGCGACGGCGGCGCTGGTGGAACGGTTCCGGACGGCGGTGCCGCAACGGCTTCGGGAGCTTCGGGCCGACGTCGATGCCTGGCGCGCGGCCGGGCGGACCGTGGCGATCTGGGGCTCGGGCTCGAAGGCGGTGGCCTGTCTCACGTCGCTCGGCCTCGGCGACGAGATCGCCGCCGTGATCGACATCAATCCGCACAAGGCCGGCAAGTTCATGGCCGGCACGGGCCATCGCATCGATGCGCCGGAGCATCTCCGCGAGCTGCGCCCGGACGTCGTCCTCGTGATGAACAAGGTCTACCTCGCCGAGATCGGTGCGAAGCTCGGCGAGCTCGGCCTCGCGCCTGAGCTGCAGGCGCTGGACTGACGGGGTGAGCCTCGGGGCGACGCTGGGCTCGCGCTTCCTGCTCCTGATCGGCGGCCGGGTCGTGCTCCTCCTCCTGGCGCTGCTCGCGACCGGCCTTCTGACCCGCATCCTGGAGCCCGACGGCTTCGGCTATTACCGCGCCGCCGTGGCCTATCTGGCGCTCGTGATCGCCCTCGCCGATCTCGGCCTCGGCAGCCTCTTCGTGCGCGAGATCTCGAGGCCCGGAGCGGACCAGTCGCGGCTGATCGCCAACCTGCTCGGCCTTCGCCTGGTGATCTCGGGCGGCACGCTCGCCGTCGCCACGGCCCTCGCCTTCGTCCTGCCCTTCGAGCTGCAGGACCGCCTGGGCATCCTCGGCGGTGCCCTCGGCTTCCTCGCCTATTCGGCGCACCTCCTCCTCTTCGGCCTGTTCCAGCAGAAGCTGCGCCAGCAGGGGGTGGTGCTCGCCGAGATCAGCGGCGGGCTCCTGCTCCTCCTGCTCATCCTCCTCTTCGCCCGGGCCGGCGCCGAGCCCTTCTGGTTCGTGGTGGCCATGGGGCTCAGCTACATGGCGACCCTCGCCATCAGCCTCGTGGCGGCCCGGCGCCTGGTGCGCTTCGGGCTGCGGCTGGAGCCGGCGCTCTGGCGCGAGCTGGCGCGGGCCGGCGCCCCCCTCGCGGTCGCCACCTCGATCACCGTCCTCTACTTCCGCGCCGACACCATCCTGCTCGCCTTCTTCCGGCCGGCCGCCGATGTCGGCCTCTACGGCGTGCCGGTGAAGGTGGTCGATGCCGGCATGGGCATGACGCTGCTCCTGGTCGGCCTCTTCACCCCGCTCATGGCGAAAACGGCGCGAATCGACGAGCGGGCCTTTCGCCGCCATCTCGGCGACGGGCTCCTGACGCTCGCCGTCGGCACGGTGGGCGTAGCGGTCGGGCTCGTGGCGCTGGCACCCGAGCTCGTGACCCTTCTCGCCGGCACGGACTTCGTCGCCGCCGCACCGATCCTGCGCCTGCTCGCTGGGGTCTTCGTCCTGCACGGCACGGCGCTGATCCTGCGCGAGGCGGCGACGGCCTTGGCCATCCAGCATCGGCTGCTGCCCGCCTATTGCACCGGCCTCGTCGTGGCGGCTCTGGCCTATGCCGTCCTGATCCCGCCTTTCGGCGGCGTCGGCGCCGCGGCGGCGCTCCTTCTGGCCGAGGCCGTCGTGGTGCTGATGGTGGCGGCGATCGTCGCCAGGGCGACCGCCGGCGGGGCGCTCCTGCAGGGTGCCGTCGCCGCCTTCGCCTGCGGCCTCGCGGCCGTGGCGCTGACGCTCGCGGCCGAGCACCTCGGCGGCAACTGGCTCGTTCGGGGCGCCGTCGGCGGGCTTTCCTATCTCGGGCTCCTCTTCGCCACGCGAACCCTGCATCTGCCGACCCTTCTGGCCCTTGGCCGCGACATGCTGGCCCGCAAGGGCACTTGAGCGGGCCGGCGCGCCTCTCTAGGAAAGCCGCGGCACTTGGAGGATGGGATGAAGCTTCGCGACCTGGCCGGGCACGAGCTCTGGGAGCGTCTCCTGGCGGATCGCCTGGGCGAGCCCCTGCACCTCAATCTCGCGAGCCTCCTCGTCAAGCTCTTCGGCGGCTTTCGGGCCAGGGTCGCGTTCGACCTCGTCGAGCGGCGCCGCTACGCCTTTCCGCTGCTCAAGGCGGCGGACTACGCGAAGGCCGAGGGAATCCGCCGCATTCACGTGCTCGAGCTCGGCATCGCCGCCGGTGCCGGGCTCGTCAATCTCGCCCGGCTCGCCGAGGAGGTGACCCGGGTGACCGGCGTCGAGATCACCATCGTCGGCTTCGACGCCGGCACCGGCATGCCGCGGCCCAGGGACCACCGCGACTACCCCGAGGAGTTCATCGAGGGCGACTTCCCCCTGCCCGACAAGGAGGCGCTCGCCCGCGTGCTGCCGAAGGGTGTGCGCGTCGTCTACGGCCCGGTGGCCGAGACCGTGCGCGACTTCGTGGCCGGCATCGACGCCCCTATAGGCTTCGCCATTCTCGACCTCGCCTATTATTCGAGCACGGTGGAGGCGCTGGCGGCGCTGACCGGCCCGCCTGACCGCTACCTGCCCATGACGCTCGTCTATCTCGGCGCGGTGCGGATCGACAATGCGAACCCGGCGGTCGGCGAGCTTCTGGCGGTGCGCGAGTTCAACACCGCTTGGCCGCTTCGCCAGATCCATCCGTTCACCAGCCTGCGCGACAAGCGGGTCTTCCGCCGCGCCGCCTGGCTCGACCAGATCTACACGCTCCACGTCCTCGATCACCCGCGGCGCAGCGGCAGGGATGCGCCGGTTCGCGAAGCCTGGCTGCTCGAGGACCCGGCCCGGCACGCGGCCGGCTGATCCCGGCCATGGCGACGCAGCAAAATTGTCTCATCGTCGCCGATCGATACCCGGGGGACGCGAAAGGATCGAATTCGCGCTTGGCGAGAGAAGGCGGAAAACCTATCTTGCCGGCGGCTGTTGCGGGACGATCAGACGGACGCCGGCGGATGCCGGCGCGCGGACCCGGCGGGGCGCGACGCCCGCGGGGTCGCCTGAGGTGTGGCCTTTTTTTGCCAGCGGGATGACGATCAGTGATGGCTGAGCCTGGACCGACTTGCCGCAGCTGCGGGAAGCCCCTGACCGACGAGGTTCTGGACCTCGGGATGTCGCCGCTCTGCGAGAGCTTCCTGCCGGGCGACCAGCTCGATCGCGCCGAGGTCTTCTACCCGCTCAAGGTGCTGGCCTGTGACGGCTGCGGCCTGGTGCAGCTGCGGGAATACGTGAGCCCGCACGAGATCTTCGGCGAGTACGCGTATTTCTCCTCCTTCTCGGAGAGCTGGGTCAGGCACGCGGCGGATTACTGCCGGACGATGCAGGGCCGGCTGAACCTCGGCCGGGACGCGCTCGTGGTCGAGCTCGGCAGCAATGACGGCTATCTGCTGCAGCATTTCCGCGAGCTCGATGTGCCGGTCCTCGGCATCGAGCCCGCCGCCAACGTGGCGGCGGCGGCCGAGGGAAGGGGCGTGCCGACGCGGGTGGCGTTCTTCGGCGCTCGTGTGGCGGCCGAGCTCGCGGCCGAGGGGCGCACGGCCGATCTCATCGTCGGCAACAACGTCCTGGCGCAAGTGCCCGACCTCAACGATTTCGTTGCCGGCATCGCCCTCCTCCTGAAGCCTTCGGGCACCGCGACCCTGGAGTTCCCGTCGCTCGAGAAGACCATCGCCGGCAACCAGTTCGACCAGGTCTATCACGAGCATTTCTCGTACTTCTCGCTGATCGCGGTCGAGGCGCTGGTCGCCCGGCACGGGCTTTCGGTCGTCGATGTCGAGGAGCTCGCGAGCCATGGCGGCTCGCTGCGCATTCATCTGCGCCATGCCGGGGGATCACCCGAGATCGCGGGCCGCGTCGGCGCGCTCCGCGCCCGCGAGACGGCGGCCGGCTGCGCCGATCCGAAGCGGCTCGCCGAATTCGGCGCCGTGGTCGAGGCGACCAAGCGGCGCCTCCTCGCCTTTCTCATCGAGGCCAGGGAGGCGGGCAAGCGGGTCGCCGGCTACGGCGCGCCGGGAAAGGGCAACACGCTGCTCAACTATTGTGGCATCCGCACCGACTTCCTCGACTACCTCGTCGACCGCAATCCCTACAAGCACGGCCGCTTCACGCCCGGCACCCACATCCCGATCTTCCCGGTGGAGCGGATCGCCGAGACCCGGCCGGACTACCTCCTGATCCTGCCCTGGAACCTCCGTCGCGAGATCGTCCGGCAGATGGCGCCGGTCATCGCACCCTGGGGCGGCCGCTTCGTCGTGCCCATCCCGAAGCTCGAGGTGATCGAGGCCAGGGAGGCCGCCGCATGAAGGTCGTGCTCTTCTGCGGCGGCTTCGGCACGCGGATACGCGACTACGCGGAGAACGTGCCGAAGCCGATGATCCCGGTCGGCCAGCAGCCGATCCTCTGGCACGTCATGCAGTACTACGCCTATTACGGCCATCGCGACTTCGTCCTCTGCCTCGGCTACAAGGCCGATGTGGTGAAGAAGTTCTTCCTCGACTACCGGCCGACGGCGACCCGCGACTTCATCGTCTCGAACCACGGCCAGAATGTCGAGCTTCTGGGCGAGCCCGAGCCGGACTGGCGCGTCGCGCTCATCGACACCGGCATGTGGCGCAATGTCGGCGCCCGGCTCTGGGCGGTCCGCCAGCACCTCAGGGCCGGGCCGATGTTCGCCGCCAATTACAGCGACGGTTTGACCGACGTGAATCTGCCGGACATGGTCGAGTTCTTCGAGGCCAGCGGCAAGGTGGCCTGCTTTCTCGCCGTCCAGCCCAACTTCAGCTATCACCTCGTCGATTTCGACGAGGGTGGCCATGTCGCGGCGCTGCGCACCAGCAGCCAGTCCGAGATCTGGATCAATGGCGGCTTCTTCCTCTTCCGCCCCGAGATCTTCGACTACATGCGCCCCGGCGAGGAGCTGGTCGTCGAGCCCTTCCGCCGCCTGATCGAGGCCGACCAGCTCGTCGCCTACCGCCATCGCGGCTTCTGGGCGTCGATGGACACGCTGAAGGACAAGCAGATGCTCGAGGACCTCTTCGAGCGCGGCGAGACGCCCTGGCTTCCCTGGCTGCAGCAGGCGAAGCCGGCGTGATCCGCCTCGAGCTCGGTGAGCCCGACCGGCCGCTCCGGCTGCTCTGCCTCGGCGCGCATGCGGACGACATCGAGATCGGCTGCGGCGGCTTCATTCTCGACCGCATCGCCCGGAAGCGGCCGGTCGCGGTCGACTGGTGCGTGCTCAGCGCCGGCCCCGAGCGCGCGATCGAGGCACGGGCGAGTGCCGAGGGCTTTCTCGCCGGCGCCGCCGATGCCTCCGTCACCGTCGCCGGCTTCCGCGACGGCTACTTCCCGGCCGAGCGCGTCGCCATCAAGGACTGGTTCGAGAGCCTGAAGGCGCGTCCGCGGCCCGACCTCGTCCTGACCCACACCAGGAATGACCGGCACCAGGATCACCAGCTCGTCTGGCAGCTCACCTGGAACACGTTCCGCGCCCATCTGATCCTCGAATACGAGATACCCAAATACGAGGGCGATCTCACCACGCCCAATCTCTACGTGCCGCTGACCGAAGCCATCGTCGAGCGCAAGATCGCCCTGCTCCTCGAGCATTTCCCGTCGCAGCGCACGAAGCCCTGGTTCGACGAGGACACGTTTCGCGGCCTCGCCCGCCTGCGCGGCCTCGAGGCGGCCTCGCCGACGCGCTTCGCCGAGGCCTTCCACGCAGCGAAGCTGGTGCTCGGATGAGCGGAGCGCGGGCGGCCCCGGACCGGGCCTCTACGGTCAGCATCGGCATCCCCGTCCACAACGGCGAGAACTTCCTGGCCGAGGCGATCGATTCGGTTCTCGCCCAGACCTTCGACGATCTCGAGCTGATCATCTCCGACAATGCCTCGACCGACGGCACCCGGGCGATCTGCGAGGGCTACGCGGCGCGCGACCCGCGCGTCCGCTACGTCCGCAACCCCAGCAACCTGGGTGCGGCGGCCAACTACAACCGCACCTTCGCGCTGGCCCGCGGCCGCTACTTCAAGTGGCTCGCTCACGACGACCGGCTCGAGCCGACCTTCCTCGAGCGCACGGTGGCCGTCATGGAGGCGCGGCCGGAGGTCCTGCTCTGCGGCAGCCGGGTCCGCGTGATCGACGAGGACGGCGTGCCGATCGGGGCCTATGGCAGCATCATGGGCGAAGCGGACGTGCCGTCCCCGGCCCGGCGCTTCGGTGTCTACGTGCTGCGGCCGCACACCGGCGTCGACATCTTCTCGCTCATGCGACGCTCCGCCATGGAGAGCTCGCTCCTGCACGCACACTTCCATGGCGCCGACAGGGCGCTGCTGGCGCAGCTCGCCCTGCGCGGCCCCATGGTGCAATTGCCGGAGACCCTGAACGAGATCCGCGAGCACGATCAGCGCTACACGAGGCGGGCGCGGTCGGCGCGGCTGCGTCAGGACTGGCACGGCCCGATGCCGGGCGGCCTCGCCAGCGTCCCCATCCTGCGCCTCTACCGGACCTATCGGCGGGTGGTGGCCGAGGCGGCGCTCCCGACCGGCGATCGCTGGCGATGCCGCATGGCGCTGCTGCGCTGGTGGCTCGTCAATTGGAACGCCGTGCGTGTCGCCGTCGACATCGCCGCCGTCGCCATGCCGGACATCGTCGGCCTGGCCGAGAGCCTCAAGGAACGCCTCGTCGGCGCCCCGGTCGGCCACTTCAGGCAGCCGCGTGGCGAGGCCCGCGAAAAAGGCGGGGCGATGCCGCCTGCCGCGAACCCCGCCGACGATGCCCGCCAGTTGTCCAGCCCCGCCGCCCTGCGTCGGCCGGCAGAGCCCGCGACCTGCGGTTCGCGCTCCTCTTCGTAGAGGGTCGTCAGCGGACGATCTCGAAGGTCCTCGTCCCCAGCGCCCGGGCGAGGTTCTTCAGGCGGCCGCGCACCGGCTCGCTGTCGGGAATATCCTCGTCGGTGGCCAGCACGAGCGACACGCAGTCGCCAGCGAGCGCCAGGCGGGCATGCAGGAGCAGCTCCGGCACGCTGCCGGAGAGGCGGTAGCCGAGCCGGAGCGCCGCGCCCAGCACGTTCGCCCGCCGGACCGCCGAGGGTGCCAGAAGCTTCAGCGCCGGCGCGATGCCGGGCTCGTCGTCGCCCCCGCCGTAGCGGCGGTGAATGGCGAGGGCGATGAAGACCCGCTCGGCATGATCGAGGGCCACGAACGGGAACTGGCTCAGCCGCTGAAAGCTCTGCTGGGCGCGCAAATCCGCATGGTCCCGCCAGCCGATGTCGGAAAGCTCGCAAGCCGCGAGGCGCAACCGCGCCTCGTCCTCGGCCTCGTCCGCGAAGAGCGATGCCGTCCACCGCGCCATGGCCTCGCCGATATGCGGCACCCGCGCGCGCGGTCGGCCGAAGGCGGCGGCACCGACCAGAAGCGGATCGAGCTTGCGTTCCGCCGCC
This sequence comes from uncultured Geminicoccaceae bacterium, assembly GCA_964402505.1. Classification (GTDB taxonomy): domain Bacteria; phylum Pseudomonadota; class Alphaproteobacteria; order Geminicoccales; family Geminicoccaceae; genus SLRI01. The sequence continues at coordinate 5,883 of CAYOCP010000016.1, read as the reverse complement.
GGCAGCAGCCTGTGCAACCAGCCCTCGCGCAGGCCGAGGGCCGAGAAGACGACCTCGTCCGGTGCCATGGCCTTGAGCAGACGGTCGAGGACGAGCGCCGCCGCGCGCACCGTGTCGACCCGCCTCGACGGCACGCCGGGCAGGCTCGCCACCTGTTGCGGCGCCGCCTTCCAGACCGACTTGGCGAGGCTGCGCGCCGCGGCGGGGTCGAGCTTCAGGCCATGCACCACGCGCACCGGTGCCCCGGTCGTGGCGAGGTGGATGCGGGCGAGCGCCCGCCAGCCCCCGCCGACCACATGGAAGCGCTCCGCGAGCCCGCTACCCCAGGGACGGGCCGCGAACACCTCGTCGAGGTGGCGCTTCGCCGCCCGCTCGTCCCTCTCCATGAGCGGCAGCACGCGCAGCGCGCCGAGCGGCAGGCTCGCCGAGCCCGTGCCGACCCGCCCCTTCGTGACCGACGAGAGCTCGAGGCTGCCGCCGCCCATGTCGCCGACGATCCCCGTCGGGCGATGGAAGCCGGAGGCCACGCCCTGCGCCGCGAACTGGGCCTCCTCCGACCCGCTCAGGATGCGGATCCGCTGACCCGTGCGCGCCTCCACCCGATCCGCCAGCGAGGCGCCGTTGGCGGCCCGGCGGACCGCCTCGGTCGCCAGCACGTCGATGCGCGCGGCCCGCATCGCCCGGGCGATGACGCAGTAGCGGTGCACCGCGTTGACGCAGGCGGCGATTCCCGCCTCGGGCAGGTCGCCCGTCGTATCGAGCTCGCTGCCGAGGCCGCAGAGGGATTTCTCGTTGAAGCGCGGGAAGGGTGCGCGGCTCAGCGTGTCGTAGATGACGAGGCGAACCGAGTTCGAGCCGATGTCGACCACCGCGACCGGCGCCTCTCCGGCCGAAGGCGGAGGGGACGAGGCGCTGCTCATGCGCGCCTCATCCGCGAGCCCGACGGCTCATTCGTCCGGCTCCCCGGCGGTGGCGGTCACCAGGTGCAGATGCTGCGCCCGGCTCTTGCTCTTGCGCAGGGCGCTGCCGCGGCCGGAGAGGCTCGGATTGGTCATGAAATAGGTGTGCGCGGCGAAGCTCTCGCCCTTCGAGGCGAGCCGCGTGTAACTCCCGTCGGCGTCGAGCAGCCAGCTCTGCGCCGTGTCCTTAAGGTTCGCCACCATGACCTGCGACATGATCTGCTGGTGCACGGTCTCGTTCTCGATCGGCACCAGCGTCTCGACCCGGCGCGAGAGATTGCGCGGCATCCAGTCGGCGGACGAGATGAACACCCTGGCCTGGCGGGACGGCAGCCCGTTGCCGTTGCCGAAGCAGATGATCCGCGAATGCTCGAGGAAGCGGCCGATGATGCTCTTGACGCGAATGGTCTCGGAAAGCCCCGGAACGCCCGGCCGCAGGCAGCAGATGCCGCGGACCACGAGATCGATCTTCACACCCGCCTGGCTCGCCGCGTACAGGCGCTCGATGATCTCCTCGTCAACCACCGCGTTCATCTTGGCCCAGATGGCCGCCTTGCGGCCGGCGCGGGCATGCTCCGCCTCGGCGTCGATCAGCTCGAGCAGCCGGCTGCGCAGGTTGACCGGCGCTATCGCCAGCTTCTCGAGGCCCCGCGGCGCCGCGTAGCCCGTCATGTAGTTGAAGGAGCGGGCGGCATCGCGGCCGAGGGCCGGATCGCAGGTGAAGAAGGAGAGGTCGGTGTAGACGCGCGCCGTGATCGGGTGGTAGTTGCCGGTGCCGAAATGGCAGTAGGTGCGCAGCCCCCCGCCCTCGCGCCGCACCACCATCGAGACCTTGGCGTGCGTCTTGAGCTCGATGAAGCCGTAGACCACCTGCACGCCGGCCCGCTCGAGATCGCGCGCCCACTGGATGTTGCGCTCCTCGTCGAAGCGCGCCTTGAGCTCGACGAGGGCCGTCACCGACTTACCGCGGTCGGCGGCGTGGCAGAGGGCCGCCACGATCGGCGAGCCGTCCGAGGTCCGGTAGAGCGTCTGCTTGATGGCGATCACGTCGGGATCGCGCGCCGCCTGGTTCAGGAACTGGACGACGACGTCGAAGCTCTCATAAGGGTGATGGACGACGAGGTCCTTCTGGCGGATGGCGGCGAAGCAGTCGCCGCCGAAATCCTTGATTCGCTCCGGATAGCGCGGGCTGTAGGGCTTGAAGACCAGATCGGGCCGGTCGCTGCCGATGATCTGGCTCGTATCCGAAAGGCCGAGAATGCCCTCGAGCTCGAAGACGTCGGCACTCTCGACGTTGAGCTGGCGCATCAGGAACAGGCGCAGCGCCCGCGGCATCCGCGTATCGGTGGTGAGGCGGATCACATGTCCCCGGCGCCGGCGCCTGAGCAATGTCTGGAAGAGCCGCACCAGATCCTCGGCCTCCTCCTCGATCTCGATGTCGCTGTCGCGGATCACGCGGAAATAGCCGAAGCTGCGCACGCCGAAGCCGGGGAAGAGCAGGTCGGCCCAGTGCGCGATCAAAAGCTCGAGGCAGACATAGCGGGCCTCGGGGCCCGGCAGGCGCACGAAGCGGTCGAGCTTGCCCGGCAGCAGCACGAGGCCGATCAGGTCCTCCTCGCGCCCCTGGCTGAGCTGCAGCACGACGCCCATTCCGCAATTGGGGATGAAGGGGAAGGGGTGGGCGGGATCGATGGCGATCGGCGTCAGCACCGCCAGCGCCTCGTCGGCGAAGCGCTGGCGCAGAAGGGCGCGGTCGGCCTCGCTCACCTCGTCGATGTCGAGGACGCTGATGCGCTGCTCGCGCAGCTCGGTCGCCAGCTCGTGCCAGATGCGCTGCTGGTCGGCCATCAGCCGGCCGGCCCGCTCGTTGATCGCCTCGAGCTGCTGGGCCGGGGTCAGCCCGTCCTGGCTCTGGGTGGTGACCCCGGCATTGGCGAGGCCGGTGAGGCCGGCGACACGCACCATGTAGAACTCGTCGAGATTGCTCGCCGAGATCGAGAGGAAGCGCAGCCGCTCGAGCAGCGGGTGCGCCGGGTTGGTCGCCTCCTCGAGCACCCGCTCGTTGAAGGCGAGCCACGAGAGCTCGCGATTGAAGAAATGCTCCGGCCGCACCGCGACCGGCTCGGCCGTGGTCGCCTCGGGCGACCGCTCGCGCTCGGCCGCGGGGGAGACGGGCTCGACACCGGAGCTCGGGGCCGTCAGTTCATCGGTCATCGGCTGCATCGCTCATCAGGTCGTTGCGAGGCTGCTGGCATCGTCGGGCACCGATGCTACAGAACGGCCACGGCCGTGTCATGCCGTGACGATGGATGGGGATGTCATGCGCGAGCTGTTGGTGCTGCGGCACGCCAAATCCCGCTGGGACGAGCCGGCCGCGACCGATCACGACCGGAGCCTGGCGCCCCGGGGCATCGAGGCGGCGAAGCGCATGGGACGGCTCATGCGCGAGCGCGGCTGGCTGCCCGATCGCATCGTCTGCTCGACCGCCCGGCGCGCCGCGGCGACGCTCGACCTGGCGATGCGCGGCTGGCCCGAAGGCGCCTCGATCCCGCTCGATCACACGCGGCGTCTCTACCTGGCGAGCCCGGATACCCTCCTCGCCATCGCGCGCGAGCAGCCGGAGGAAACGCGGCGGCTCCTCGTGGTGGGCCACAATCCGGGCCTCGCGACGTTCGTTTTGACCCTCGCCGGCAGCGGCGACGCGACGGCTCTCGACGCCATCGGCCACAAATTTCCGACCGCCGCCCTGGCGCGGCTCGCCCTCGACGACTGGCACGACGCCGGCCGGGGCACCGCCACCCTGCTCGACCTCGTCCGCCCGAAGGACCTCTAGGAAGGGGTCACCTCCGCCAGCGCCGGCCGCATCTCGGGTCGGCGCACCCGACCGGTGCCGTCGGCCCTGGGCAGATAGCCGGCGAGCCGCAGGATGAGCGGTGCGCGCCGCTCCTCGGGGATGGCGCAGAGCCCCGCCCGGGTGAGCAGGCGGCCGAAGCCCGGCCGGGCGGAGAGCCAGGCGAAGGGGATGGCGAGCAGCAGGCCGAGGACGATCGGCATGACCCAGGGCAGGACGGCCGGCATGGCGAAGGCGAAGCCGGAGAGGAGGATCAGGCCGAGCAGGGCTTGCGGCCAGAGGCCCCTGATCGCGTCGGCCAAGGGAACGCTGTGGTCGTCGCGCATCTGCGCCTCCCACCGCACCATGCGGCCGAAGGGCAGGCCGGCGATGAAGATCGCCTGGGCCACGGCCATGGCGGGCCCGAGGACGAGGGAGGCCGAGAGCTCGACCACGGCGGACGCCGCCAGCAGGGGGCCGCCGCCATAGGCCCGGCGGGCCTGCGGCCGCAGCGCCACGTCGATGAGCCCGGCGAGCTTCGGGGTCAGGTTGACGGTCATCATGATGGCGAAGAGGCCGATCCCCATGGCGGCGATGGTCGGCGTCCACTGCCCGGCGAGCAAAGCCGGCTCGCCGGTCGCATCGCCGCCGAGGCCGATCAGCATCGCCTTGGTGAAGCCCGCGAGCATGAAGAGCAGCCAGGCGGGGCCGGCGACATACATGAGGATCGCCAGCGCCAGCTGCAGCCGGCCCATCATGCGGAGCCCCGGGGCGCCCAGCAGCCGCCAGTACTGCATGTTGCCCTGGCACCAGCGGAGATCGCGGCGGATGAACTCGGGCAAGGTGGGCGGGTTGACCTCGAACGAGCCGCCCTCCTCGGGCAGGACCCGGACCTGATAGCCGGCGCCGCGCATCAAGGCCGCCTCGATCTGGTCGTGGCTGAGGACGAGGCCGCCGAGCGGCGGCTCGCCCGGCAGATGCGGCAGGCGGCAGTGGCGGATGAAGGCCCTCGTGCGGATGATGGCGTTGTGCCCCCAATAGGGGCCGGCATCGCCCATCCACCAGGCCGAGCCGGTGGTGTAGGAGCGCATGCCGTGTCGCATGCCGAACTGAAAGACGCGGGCGAAGGCGGAGGACGAGGGAAGGCCCGTGATCAGCGTCTGGAGAATGCCGAGATCGGCGTGGCGGTCCATGATCCGGACCAGCCGCCTGAGCAGGCGCCCGCTCATCAGGCTGTCGGCGTCGAGCGTGACGAAATAGTCGTACCCCGCCCCGGCGCGGTCGAGCCATTCCCAGATATTGCCGGTCTTGTGGTCGGTGTTGGTCTCTCGCCGGCGGTAATGCAGGCGGCCCGGCAGCGCGTCCGCGGCGCGCCACGCCTCGAGGAGGCGCTGCTCCTCGGCGGCGATGGCGACATCGCGCGTGTCGCTGAGGACATGGATGTCGAACCGGTCGCCGACGCCGGCGCCATCGATGCTCTCCACCGTGGCGCGGAGGTGGCGAAAGACCGCTTGCGGATCCTCGTCGTGGATCGCCATGAGCAGCGCCGTCCGCCCCAGAAGCGGCCGGCTGTGGTCGCCGTCGCGCGCCATGGGCGTGACATGGGCGACCGGATCCGCCTTCAGATGCAGGACGAGGAGGCCGATGACCGCGCACCAGAAGCCGATCATCACCCAGGGCAGGGTCAGGCCGAAGAAGACCAGCATCAGCCAGTCCAGCAAATCCAGCCCGTCCCGCCCGACCAGCCAGGCGAAGCCGGCGGCGGCGCCCGCCGTCGTGGCGAGAACGAGGGCGGCGAAGAGGGCGCGGCGCGGCCCGAGGCGCTCGGGTTCCGGCGAATCTGGCGTCGGCATTCTGGATGTCACCGGGATTATGCTCTTCTCGTTGATCGACGAGGCGTCAATTGGCAGGCGCAGGAAGGATATAGAGGGGCCGCGCGCGAGGGCACATGCGGACGGCGGAATTCATGCGAGCCGAATGTCGCAGGCGGCGCTCGGAGGCTGCCAACGAATGGGCTCGTGGTGGTGGTGTCGAAGCGTTTATGGGGTCAGGACTCATACGCGCTAAGATAAGGCTTGCGCTGTGACGATTGGC
>CAYOCP010000015.1:0-105427 GCA_964402505.1 uncultured Geminicoccaceae bacterium | reverse complement strand
ACAGCAGGGCCAATCGTCACAGCGCAAGCCTTATCTTAGCGCGTATGAGTCCTGATGCCTTTTATTCTTCCGGCTCGATCGTGATCTCGACCGCCGCGTACCAGTCGGCGGCGGCGCGGATCTCCGCATCGGTCAGGTCGGCGGCAATGGGCGTCATGACCTCGCTCACCCGCTTGCCGCTGCGGAACGCCTTGAGCTGGGTGTCGATGTAGATGTTCGTCTCGCCCGCGAGGTTCGGCGCGTCCGGCCGCAGATGCAGGCCGTCGGCGCCGTGGCAGCCGACACAGGCCGCCGGCGCCTCCGCCGGATCCGCCTCGAGCGCCACCGTCACGCGGCGACCGGCATACCAGGCCGCGAGGTCGGCGATCTGCTGGTCCGTCAGGCTGCGCGCGACGATCGACATCATCTCGTTCTCCCGCCGGCCGTTCCGAAAGGCTTCGAGCTGGGCGCGAATGTAGGGTGCGGGCTCGCCGCCGATATGCGGGGCGATCGGGATCTGGGCGTAGCCGTTGAGGCCGTGACAGGTGCGGCACTGGCCGGCCAGCCGGCGGCCGGCCTCGGCGTCGCCCACCGCCGCCGTCCCCGGGACGTCCCCGGCGAGGACGACCCCGCCCGGGACGCTGGGGCCGAAGGCGAGGCCGCCGAGGGCGAGGATGCCCAGCAGCAGCGTCCGGCGCCTCATTGCGCCGGCGCTGGCTCATAGGCGATGCGCCAGACGGCGCCGGCGAAGTCGTCGGAGACGAGCATCGAGCCGTCGGGCAGGAACGCCACGTCCATCGGCCGGCCGCGATACTCGCCCGTCTCCTCGTTCAGCCAGCCATCGGCGAAGACCTCCGTGCCGGCCGCGTTGCCCTCCTCGTCGACCGCCGTGAACATGACCCTGGCACCCACCGGCACGGTGCGGTTCCACGAGCCGTGCTGGGCCGAGAAGATGCCGCCTCGATACTTCTCGGGGAACGACTTGCCCCGATAGAAGCTCATGCCGAGATCGGCCGCGTGCGCCTGCATCTCGACCGCCGGGGGGATGAATGCCACGCCCTCGGGTCGCGGCACGTCCTTGTACTCGGGTATCTCGACGCTGCCGTTGAGCCAGGGAAAGCCGAAATGCTGCCCTGCCGCCGTCTGACGGTTGAGCTCACCGGGCGGAATGTCGTCGCCCATGCCGTCGACCTGGTTGTCGGTGAACCAGAGATCGCCGTTCGCCGGATTGAAGTCGTGGCCGACCGAGTTGCGCAGGCCGCGGGTGAAGACCTCCCGGTCCGAGCCGTCGGTATTCATGCGGATGATGCCGCCGATGCCGAGCTCGTCATACATCTCGTGCTTGTCCACGGGCGGCACGTTGTACGGCTGGCCGAGGGAGATGTAGAGCTTGCCGTCCGGGCCGACGCGGCAGACGCGCGCGGTGTGGTTGAAGCTCTCCTCCTCGGGCGGAATGAGCTCGCCCTTGGCGACGACGACACCGACGGCCGGATCGGGCCCCTCGAAGAAGAACTCGGCGGCGGGGAAGGTCAGGACCCGGTTGCGCTCGGCGATGTAGAGGAAGCCGTCGCGCGAGAAGCAGGGGCCGTTCGGAATGTCGAAGGTGATCGACGGTGCGAAATCCATGACCTGATCGGCGATCCGGTCGCGGTCGCGGTCGACGACCGACCAGACCTTGTCCTTGCGGGTGCCGACGAAGGTCACGGTGCCCTGCGGCGCCACGGCCATGGATCGCGCATCGGGCACGACGGCGTAGAGGCTGACCGTGAAGCCCTCGGGCACGTTGATGTGCTGGATGATGTCGCGCAGCGCATCGGCCCTGGCTCCCTCCTGCTCGACATGGGTGAAGCTCGCATCGGTGCGCTGCATGTTGGAGAGCTTCTCCAGGTTGTCCTGGGCCGCGACCGGTGTCGCCAGCATGGTGCCGAGCAGAAGACCCGCGGCAAATCGCTTGCTGTTCATCTTTTCCTCCCGGAGTCGGCGGCCGGCCCGCCTGGCGCCAGGGACGCTCCATCGAGCCGTGCCCTGTCCGATCGTTCACGCGGATCGCCCGCCATGTCAATGACCCCGTTCAGCGCCACCCTAAAGGGGTCAGGACAAATTTCGTGACCCCGGTCCGTGCATCCGCCCCTCAACCCGGCCCATAGAAAACGTCCACCAGCGACAGCGACACCGCCGGGACGTAGGTCACGAGCAGCAGGACCAGCATCAGGACGGCGATGAAGGGGAGGTTGGTCCGGGTCGTCCGCCAGATGTCGGTCCGGGCGATGGAGCAGGCGGTGACGAGAACGCTCGCGACCGGCGGGGTCTGCTGGCCGAGGGCGATGTTGAGGGTGAGCAGGATGCCGAACTGGATCGGGTCGATGCCGATCTGGTGCACCAGCGGCATGAAGATCGGCACGGTCAGGATGATCGCCGCCGCCCCGTGCAGCACCATGCCGACGAAGAAGAGGAAGACGTTGATGATGATCAGGACGAGCAGCTTGTTCTCGGTGATCGTGGTGATGCCGGCGGCGAGCCGCTGCGGCAGCTCGGTCTCGGTGAGATAGAGGCCGAGCACGGCCGAGCAGGCCACCAGCAGCATGACGACCGCCGTCTGGATCACCCCCTCGATCAGGGCGTGGTAGAGCTTCTGGAGATCGATCTCGCGATAGACGAAGCCGCCGATCAGAAGCGCCGCGACCACGGCGAGGCCGGCCCCCTCCGTCGCGGTGACGAGGCCGCCGAAGATGCCGCCCAGGATGATGACCGGCAGGATCAGCGCCCAAAGGGCGTCCCGCGTCGCGATCCAGAGGCGGCACAGGCTGAACGCCTCCTCGCGCGGCAGGTCGTAGCGGACGGCGAACCAGTAGCAGAGCGCCATCATCAAGAGCCCGCCCAGAATCCCCGGCACGATGCCGGCGACGAAGAGGCGCACGATCGAGGTGTCGGAGAGGGCACCGTAGAGGATCATCGGGATCGAGGGCGGGATGATGATCGCGAGCGAGGCCGAGGAGGAGGTGATCGCGGCAGCGAGCCGCGGATGATAGCCCTTCTTCTTCATCGCCGGGATCAGCACCGAGCCGATCGCCGCCACGTCGGCCACGGCCGAGCCGGAAATCTCGGCGAAGAAGAGCGAGACCCCGACATTGACCATGGCGAGGCCGCCGCGCAGGAAACCGATCAGAGCCGAAACGAAGGCGATCAGCCGCTGCGATATGCCGCCCGTGTTCATCAGGGCACCCGCCAGGATGAAGAGCGGGATGGCGATCAAGGGAAAGCTCGTGGCCCCGTCATAGATCGAGAGCGCCGCGTTCAGGAATCCCAGATGCCCGTTGTGGATCCAGACACCGACCAGGGCGCAGGCGAGGATGGCGACCGCGATCGGCAGACCGATGGCGATCATGACGAACATCGAAAGAAGGATGAGCGTGGCGGTCATCGCCCCCGGCCCCCGTCCGGCCCCTGGTCCTGCGTTCCGAGCCCCGCCCGGGCGATTTCCTGCTCGATCTCGCGCGTCTCGGGATCGACGCCGGCGAGCACGGCGCGGTAGCGCTCGAGAAGGGTGCAGAGCCGCGCGAGGACGATGATGGCGGCGCTCACCGGCAGGATGCCCTGGACGAAGGCCCGGCTCACCCAGCGGACCGAGACCAGGGTCTCGCTGCCGAAGATCTCGAGGATCGCCCACCCGGCCCAGCCGATGATGGCGAAGGTGGCGAGGAAGAGCGCCTCGACGAGGCAGAAGAGCACGATGCGGCCGGTGCGCGGCAGGCCGAAGAGCAGGCCGTTGAAGCCGAGATGCGCGTCCTTCAGGGTCGCCAGCCCGGCGCCGGTGAAGGTGATCCAGGCGAGCAGCACCGAGGCCACCTCGTCGTACCAGATGAGCGAGTTGCCGGAGTAGCGAAAGGCGACCCCGAGCAGCACCACGAGGGCCAACAGGACCAGGATGGCCAGGGTCACCGCCTGCAGCGCCAGGTCCAGCCAACGGGCCATGACGGCCATTCCTGTTCCTCCCATGTCGAGCCCGCCCGGACGAGGGCGAAGGGGCCGGAAGCACCCGGCCCCTGCGAGGGAAGACCGATCAGTCGGCGAGCGACATCGCCTGGTCGATCAGCGCCTGGCCGTTCTCGACCTCGTTGCTGAACTTCTCGTAGAGCGGCTTCGAGGCGTCGACGAAGGCCTGGCGGTTCGCCTCGTTGACCTGCATCCCGCCGTCCTTCAGCTTCTGCAGGAGACCGTCATCCTCGGCCGCACCCCGCTCGCGCGCCCAGAAGGCCATCTCCCGGGCCGTCTCGGCGAGCACCATCTGGATCTCCGGATCGAGCTTCTCGAAGGTGGCGATGCCGACCGTGGGGTAGGCCGGCGAATAGACGTGGTTGGTCAATGACAGATACTTCTGCACCTCGTTGAGCTTGCCGGCGGCGATGTTGGTCAAGGGGTTCTCCTGCCCGTCGATCACCCCGGTCTGCAGCGCCACGAACACCTCCGAGAAGGACATGGGCGTCGGGTTGGCGCCGTAGGCCTCGAACATCGCCACCCGCCAGGACGAGTTGGGCGTGCGGATCTTCAGGCCCTCGAGGTCGGCCGGCACGTCGATGGGCCGGACATTGTTGGTGATCTGGCGAAAACCGTTCTCCCAGATGGCGAGCGGCCGGTAGCCCTGCGCCTCCGCCGCCGGCACCAGCACGTCCTTGAACAGCGTCTCGTCGATCCGGGCGAGCTGCTCGCGGTCCTTGATCAAGAAGGGCAGGTCGAACAGCGCGTATTCCGGTGCTATCTCCGGCATGGTCGAGGAGGGCAGGGTCAGGTGCATGGTGCCGAGCTTGATCTTCTGCAGCATGTCCTTGTCCTTGCCGAGCTGCGAGGAGTCGAACACCTTGACCACCGCCTTGTCGCCGAGCTTCTCGTTGGCGCGGCGGGCGAACTCGCTCGCCGTCTGCTCCTGCAGCGAGCCGGTCGCCGCGCTGATGCCGAAGATGATCTCTTCCTGCGCGTGCGCCGCCAGGGACGTGGCGAAGAACGCCGTCGCCGCGACCATGACCTTCCAGTTCGTCATCCGGTTATCCTCCTCGATGGGCAGCGCATCGTGCTGCCGGCTGGTTGCGTCCACTCTCGGGGAAAGGCTCTCAGGCCGGGTGACCGGCGGCCCGCCCCGCCAGCGCCCGGTCCACGATGTCGGCGAGTCCCGTGGCCGGCGCTCCGGCCCCGCGCCGGTGGCGCGCCGCCAGGGAAATCCCGAGCTCGAGCGCCTTCTCGGCGGCACCCGGATTGGCGATGCCTCGCCCCGCGATGTCGTAGGCGGTGCCGTGCGCCGGGGTGACGATGGGAAAGGGATAGCCGGCGATCAGGGTCACCCCGCGCTCGAAGCCGATGAGCTTGATCGCGATCTGGCCCTGGTCGTGATACATGGTCACGACCGCGTCGAACTCGCCCCGAAGCGCGCGCACGAAGACCGTGTCGGACGGCACGGGCCCGGTGACGGCGAGCCGCAGCGCCCTGGCCCGCTCGACCGCCGGGCGGATGATCGCCTCGTCCTCGGTGCCGAAATTGCCGCCGTCGCCGGCATGCGGGTTGAGCGCGGCGACGCCGAGCCGCGGCCGCTCGAAGCCCGCACCCTGCATGACCTCGACCGTCAGCTTCAGGCTCTCGAGGATCCGCTCCTCGCTCAGCGCGGCGGCCACTTCCGCGAGCGGAATGTGCGAGGTGACGCGGGCGTTCCACACCTCGTCGAGCACGTTGAACTCGCGGCCGCTGCGCACCGCCTCGATGGTGCGGTCGATGAAGCCGATCTCGTCCACATAGTCGCCTTCGGCGAGCCGCATGGCGTGCTTGTTGAAGGGCGTGAAGAAGACGAGATCGGCGAAGCCGGCCCGAGCGGCGAGCAGGGCGGAGCGAAAGCAGGCGAGGGCCGCGGCACCGCCTTCGGCGCTCGCCTCTCCGAGCGTGATGGTGGCGGGATCGCAATGATGAAGATCGACGAGGCAGGAGCGGGTCGGCCGCGCGTCCGCCGGCAACGTGGGATCGAGCGTCGGAAGGTCGAGATGGACGCCGGCATGGCGGGCACCCATCTCCAGCACCCGGCGGTCGCCGAAGACCAGCATCGGCGCCATCCGGCCCGCCTCGCCGGCGAGGAGCCGCGCGGCGAGCTCGGGGCTGATGCCCGCTGGATCGCCCATGGCGAAGGCGACGACCGGCGTGTCCTGCATGATGTTTCCCCTGCACTCTGGATGCTGTATACAGAATACAAGTAGACGGACGCAAGCCTCCATTTTTCGAGATCCGGACGAAAGGCCCCATGACCACCGGCACCGACCTCGACGCGCCGATCGCCTCCGGCACCGCCCCGATCCCGCGCAGCAGCCTGCACGAGCAGGTCGCCAACCGCGTGCGCGACATGATCATCGAGGGCCGGCTGGCCTCGGGCGAGCGGATCAACGAGGCGGCGCTGATCCGCGAGCTCGGCGTCTCCAGGACCCCCTTCCGCGAGGCGCTGCGCACGCTCGCCGCCGAGAACCTCGTCGAGATCCGTCCGTCCCTGGGTGCCGTCGTCCGCAAGCTGACGCCGGAGGAGGTCTTCGCCATGCTCCAGGTCCTGGGCGAGCTCGAGAAGCTCGCCGGCCGGCTCTGCTGCGAGCGGGCGAGCGAGACGGAGCTCCGGCACCTCCTCGCCCTGCACGAGACCATGATGGAGCACTACCGGAACCGCGACCGGCTGCCCTACTACAAGGCCAACCAGGCGATCCATTCGACGATCGCCCGCCTCTCCGGCAATCCCATCCTCCAGGAGGTCCAGGCCGGCCTGCAGTCCCGGCTCAAGCGCATCCGCTACATCGGCAACCGCAGCGCCGAGCGCTGGGCGGGTGCGGTCGCCGAGCACGAGGAAATGGCGCGTGCCCTCCAGGCCCGCGACGGCAACCGTCTCGGCGAGGTCCTCGCCCGCCACCTCGCCAACACCTGGGACCGCGTCAGGGACGTGGTCTGAGGTGTAAAGGGGTCAGGACACTTTTTCCCGGCACCGTCGCCGGGCACGCGGGGAGGGCGCGGCCCCTGTCGGCGCCTCTCGGCCCCTCTCGGCCCCTCTCGGCCCCTCTCGGGATGTCGAGCCGGGTGCAGCATCCGACGACGAGGTCGAGCCGCTTGCGGCCGCCCGTTCGAGGCCCTAACTCTGCGCCATGTCCCGAGCAGCCCCCGACCTCGTCCGCCCGCGCATCGGCATCACCCTGGACAGCGAGGAGCCCGGTGGCTACTCGAGGTTCCCGTGGTACGCCCTCCGCCGCAATTACGGCAGCGCCGTCATGGCGGCCGGCGGCCTGCCGCTCGGCCTGCTGCACGTGGACCCCGAGCTGGTCGAGGCCTGTCTCGACCAGCTCGACGGCCTGATCGTCACCGGCGGCGCCTTCGACATCGATCCGGCCCTCTACGGCGCGGTCGAACGACACCCGACCGTCGATCTCAAGGCGGCGCGCACCGCCTTCGAATGGGCCATCACCGAGCGTGCCCTCGATCGCGACCTGCCGGTGCTCGGCATCTGCGGCGGCGAGCAGCTCCTCAACGTCGTGCTCGGCGGCACGCTGATCCAGCACATCCCGGAGGCGGTCCCAGACGCCCTGGCGCACGAGCAGCCCAACCCGCGCGACGAGGCGAGCCATGTGGTCGAGATCGTGCCGGGCACGCTCCTGCGCCGGATCTGCGGCCACGACGTGCTCGCCGTCAACAGCGCCCATCACCAGGCGGTCGACCGCACGGGACGCGATGTCGTGGTCTCGGCCACCGCCCCGGACGGCGTGATCGAGGCGATCGAGCACCCCGCCCACCGCTTCTGCCTCGGCGTCCAGTGGCATCCGGAGTTCCTCATCAGCGAGGGCGATCTGCCCCTCCTGCAGGCGCTGGTCGAGGCGGCCCGGAAGTGAGCGGCGGCCCCGATGCGGGCGGCGGCCCGGGAGTGAGCGGCCGCGAGGACGGCGCCCGGCCGGCGGGCGAGCGGCTCGCCAAGCGGATCGCCAGGGCCGGCCACTGCTCGCGGCGCGACGCCGAGAAGCTGATCCGGGAAGGCCGGGTCGAGGTCGACGGCCGCACCGTCCTGAGCCCGGCGCTCAACGTCGAGGACGGGCAGGCGATCCGCATCGATGGCGAGCGGCTGAAGGCGCCGGAGCCGGCCCGCCTCTTCCGCTACCACAAGCCCCCGGGCGTGGTGACCACGGCGCGCGATCCCGAGGGCCGGCCCACCGTCGCCGACAAGCTGCGGGCGCGCATCTCGACCGGCGAGCTGCCCCGGCTGATGCCGGTCGGCCGGCTCGACATCGCCTCGGAAGGGCTCCTCCTCCTGACCAACGATGGCGGGCTCAAGCGCCTGCTCGAGCTGCCGGCGACCGGCTGGCTCCGGCGCTATCGCGTGCGGGTGTACGGCACGGTCGACCGCGGCGCGCTCGAGGCGCTCGCCAACGGCATCGAGATCGACGGCATCCGCTACGGGCCGATCAGGACCGAGGAGGAGAGCCGCACCGGCGCCAATGCCTGGCTCAAGGTGGGCCTGCGCGAGGGCAGGAACCGCGAGGTGCGGCGCGTGCTCGGCCATCTGGGGCTCGAGGTCAGCCGCCTGATCCGCATCGCCTACGGCCCCTTCCAGCTCGGCGGGCTGGCCCGCGGCGACCTCGAGGAGGTGACGCCCAAGGTGCTCAGGGAGCAGCTCGGCGGGCTCGGTGCCGGCCTCCATTTGCCGGAATCGAGAGGCCGCGGCCGGGGGCGCCGCGCGGCGGAAGGGGGGCGGCCGGCCACCGGCACCGCTTGAGCCCGCCCAGGATCATCGCCGGCCGGCATCGCGGCCGCCGTCTCGAGGTGCCGCCGGGCGACGCCGTCCGGCCGAGCGCCGGGCGCCTGCGCGAGGCGGTCTTCGACATGCTCCAGCACGGGCGGCCGGAGCTCCCGGGCGCGCGGTTCCTCGATCTCTTCGCGGGCTCGGGTGCGATCGGCCTCGAGGCCCTCTCGCGCGGCGCCGCCGCCCTCTGCCTCGTCGAGCATGACCGCAAGGCGGCCGCCCTCGCCCGGCGCAACATCGAGAAGCTCGGCGAGGCCGACCGGGCCCGGCTCCTCGTCGCCGACGCGACCCGCCTGCCGCGCGCCGATGCACCCTTCGCCATCGCCTATCTCGACCCGCCCTACCGCAGCGGCCTCGCCCCCGCCTGCCTCCTGTGCCTTCGCAGCAAAGGCTGGCTCGAGCCCTCGGCCCTCGTCCTCGTCGAGCTCGCCGCTCGCGAGGCCTTCACGTCGCCCACGGGCTTCACGCCCATCGACGAGCGTCGCTACGGGGCCGGGCGGGTCGTCCGCCTGCGCCACGAAGCCGATGCAACATCATGAAGACGCCCCGAGCAGGCGCTGACCGCGCGAACCGGAGCGAGCGTTAAGAGCGGCCCGTACAGTCGGGTGAGGCGGGACCTTCGGTGATTGCCGGGGGTGGCTAACGGAACTTAAAGAGAATCCTGTCATCCTCCCATGAGCCCGCTTCACCGACGGCCGGATATGCGCGTCCTCACGCTTCTCCTCTTCATGCTCGCCATCTTCCTCATCAACGCGCATTTCATCCGCGTCGGCGAGGAGGAGAACCGCGTCTGGCCGCCGATCGTGCTCGCTTTGCTCAGCCTGATCCTGCTCCTGCGCACCCCCCATCTCCTGCGCATCAACTGGAAGCTCCTGGTCAGCCCCGTCGTCCTGCTCTTCGGGCTCAATCTCGTCTGGCTCGGCATCGTCCAGTTCTGGTCGGTGGCGCCGGGCGGCGGGCGGAGCCATCTGATCCTGCTCTGGCTCACCTTCGCCGCGGCCCTCGCCCTCTCCGAGGAGCGCCCCTATCGCACCGCGCTCGTCTTCGTCGGCAGCCTCTGCCTCGTCTATCTCTGGAGCTGGGCCGGAGCGGCCGCCGGCCAGGACTGGGTGGTGCTCGACCGCTCGCAGTGGCGGTTCAAGGGCGTCATGGCGCACCCGCAGATGCTGGCCCTGGTCGTCATCGCCGGGGTGATCCTGGGGCTGATCTGGCACCTCAACCGCAAGACCACGGGCGCCGCCACGCATCGCGGCCGAATGGCGGTCTTCCTCCTCGTCTCGCTCGTCACCCTGCTCGCCACCCAGGGCCGCTCGTTCGCCGCCTTCTTCATCCTGACGATCTTCGTCGTCTACTTCTTCCACATCAAGGGGCCGAAGCGGATCTGGGTGCTGCTTGCCGGCATCGCCATCGGCACGGCGCTCTACGTCGCCGTCGACATCATCCTGCCGATGATCAGCCGCGGCCAGGAGGAGACCCTTTCCGGCCGCACCATCATCTGGGAGATGACGCTGCGCGAGATCGCCAAGGCACCCTTCCTGGGCTTCGGCTTCGGCACCTACCAGGACTATTTCGTCAAGTTCTACAACAACTGGTCGCCCGGCCACGCGCACAATCTCTGGCTGCAGGTGACCTTCGAATCCGGCTTGGTCGGTGCGGTGCTCTACTCCTTCTTCCTCCTGGCCCTGGTGCAGCGGGGCCACCGTTTTCAGCGCGATACCGGCCTTCTGTCCTACACGCTCGGCCTCACCGTCTTCTGTCTCCTCGGCGGGATGACCAGCGTCTTCCTCGGCGAGAAGCTGTCGACGCTCTACGGCCTGCTTCTGCTGCTCGCCGTGCAGGAGGAACGGTTGCGGCTGGAGGCGCTGGCGCATCAGCGGGCCGGCACCCTGCCATCGAGGCGGGCGCCGGCAGCGCCATCGAGCGGGTCGGCGCCCATGGGGAGCCGTCCACAGCCGGCCTGAGCGGCGCGCTCCGCCGGTCGCCATCGGCGAGGGATGGCTCGACCTTCTGCGGTAGCATGATACGAGGTGCGGCGGGCCGGCCGAGCGTCGGCGCTCCTGAAGCTCTATCAGCCCCTTGTCGACGCTGCGGATTGATCATGGTCGAGAACGGAATCCAGAAACACCCCGGCCGGGCTGTCCCCCTCGCGGGCAGCGCGTGGCGAGCCGATGGAAGGGCCGGGTCCGACCTCTCGCCCGCAGCCGGACGAGGGGCGGTCGCGCGCTTCGCCGGAAGGCTTTCGTGACCGGTCTCGCCGGCCAGATCGCCGGCGCCGCCGGGATGCTCGCCGGCCTCGGCTATCTTGGCCTCGCCATCTTCCTGGGACGGCCCCAAGCGGCCCCCGCCCGGGGATCGAGCCTGCCCTGGGTCGCGGCGGCCCTGGCCGGCGCCTCGGCCGGCTTCGCCGTCGCCATCGCGGGTCCCGTCGCGGCCCGCCCCGCCGCTTTCGTCGAGACCGCCTGCTGGGCCGCCTGTCTCGCGGTCGTCGGCCACGCGCTCGCCGATTCGGCCGGCCGCTGGCTCGCCATCGCCGCTCTCGTCCTGGTCGGCGCCATGGCGCTCCGGGCACCCGTCGATCCCTGGCTCATGGGCAGCGCCGGCGCCGCCATGGTCGGCCTCTTCCTGGTGTTCGCGCTGGGTCTGGCGGCGGTGCCGGGCGAGGCGGGCAGGCGGCTCCTGCTCCTCGGCCTCGGCCTGGGCTTCGCCGGCGACGTGCTGATCGCCACCCTGGCCCTGGCCGAGGCGCCCCTTCTTCCGGCGGCCGAGGCGGCACGGCCGGTGCTGCGTGCCAGCCTCGTGCCGCTCGTCCTGGTCGCCGGCAGCGCCGCCCTGGCGCGGTCGGGCCGCATCGTGCCTTCGCCCCGCATCCGCCGGCTGGCCTGCCTGGTGCTGCTGACGGGGGGCGGGCTGCTCGCCGTCAGCGCCGTTGCCGGATGGCTCGGCGCCCGCCTCGGCGCCGCCGCCGCCCTGGCCTTGGGCCTGCCGGCCGCGGTCCTCGTGCTCGCCCTCGGCCTCGCCCCCGGCGCCGGCAGGAGGCTCGACGCCTGGATCGGCCGTCACCTGCCGGTGCATCGCCACGACTACCGGCGGATCTGGCCGGATTTCGTCGACGTGCTCACCGGCGCCGACCCGCGGCCGAGCGACGACCTGCCGGAACGCGTCATCCGCGCGGTCGCCGGCACCATCGGCGCGCCCGGCGGCGGCATCTGGCTGGTCGAGCCCGATGCCCGCTTCCGCCGCCTGGCCAGCCTGGCCCTGCCGCCGCCCATAGCCGCGGCCGGATGGGCGCCGGCCCTGGCGGCGGCGCTGCTCGCCGCCGAGGGGCCTTTGCCGATGGCCGAGCCCTTGCCCGGCGGGGGCCACTGGCCGGCCTTCCTGCCCCGGCCGACCGCGGCCTGGCTGGCCCTGCCTCTGATCCACAAGGAGGCGCTCTTCGGCCTCCTGGTGCTCGCGCGCCCGTCCGGCCAGCGGCATCTGGACGACGAGGATCGCGAGCTGCTGCGGCTGGTGGCGCGCCAGGCGGCCTCCTACCTCGCCGAGGACGAGACCGCCCGGCAGCTCGGGGAGGCGCGCCAGTTCGAGAACTTCACGCGCCGTTTCGCCTACATCATGCACGATCTGAAGAACGTCACGGGCGGGCTGTCGCTGACCCTCGCCAACGCCCGCCGGCATCGCGGCAATCCGGCCTTCCACGACGACATGCTGGAGACCCTGGAGGCGACGGTCGATCGCCTGAACCGGCTGATCGCCCAGCTTCGCAACGAGCGCCAGCCGCGCCTCGAGCAGGTGGCGCTGGCACCGCTTCTGCAGGACCTGGCCCGGCGCCGCGACGACCCGCGCCTGACCGTGGCGGCACCCTTGCCCGCGCTCACCGCACGGGTCGAGAAGGAGGCGCTGGAGGCGGCGCTCGACCATCTGATCGACAATGCGCTGGCCGCCGCCGGCGCCGAAGGGCGCGTCATCCTCGGTCTCGAGCGGCGCGAGCGCATGGCCACCGTGCTCGTCCAGGACGATGGCCCGGGCCTGCCGCCCGGCCTCGTCGACGCCGCCGGCCGCGGCCGTCCCTTCTCGAGCAGCAAGCCGGACGGGCTCGGCCTCGGCCTCGACCAGGCCCGCCACACCGTCGAGCGGATCGGCGGCCGGTTCGAGCTCACGAGCCGCCCGGGAAGCGGCACCGTCCTGGCCCTGCATCTGCCCTGCCTCGAGGAAGCCGCCGCATGACCGGTCGGCGTCTCCTGGTGGTCGAGGACGATCAGGCCCTGCAGAAGCAGCTGCGCTGGGCGCTCGACGCCTTCGAGGTGCTGGCGGCCACGACCCGGGAGGAGGCGCTGGCGACGCTGCGCGCCGAGGAGCCCGAGGTGGTGCTGCTCGATCTCGGCCTGCCACCGGACCCGGCCGGCGTCACCGAGGGCTTCGCCACCTTGCGCCAGGTCCTCGACCTCGTGCCCAGGACCAAGATCGTGGTGATGACGGGGCAGGAGGGACGGCAGCACGCGCTCGATGCCATCGCCGCCGGCGCCCACGACTTCCACCAAAAGCCGGTCGATCCGGACCAGCTCGGCCTTTTGCTCACCCGCGCCTTCTACGTCGGCGAGCTCGAGGCCGAGAACGAGCGGCTGCAGGCGCGGGCGCTGCCGAGCCGGATGCCCGGCATGATCGGCGACAGCCCGGTGATGCTCAAGCTCTACCGGGCGCTCGAGCGGGCCGGCCCGACCGATGTGAGCGTGGCGCTCCTGGGCGAGAGCGGCACCGGCAAGGAGCTCGTGGCGCACGCGCTCCACTCGCTGAGCCCGCGCCAGGACCGCCGCTTCGTCGCCATCAACTGCGCCGCCATCCCGCCGACCCTGCTCGAGGCGGAGCTTTTCGGCTATGAGCGCGGTGCGTTCACCGGCGCCTTCCGGCAGACCCGCGGCAAGATCGAGCTGGCCGACCGCGGCACGCTCTTCCTCGACGAGATCGGCGATCTGCCCCTCGACCTCCAGGCCAAGCTCCTGCGCTTCCTGCAGGAGCGCGTCGTCGAGCGGCTGGGCGGCCGGCAGGAGATCGCCATCGATGTCCGTGTCGTCTCCGCCACGCATCGTCGGCTCGAGGATCTCGTCGCCCGAGGCGACTTCCGCGAGGATCTCTACTACCGCCTGGCCGAGCTCGACCTCGAGATTCCGCCCTTGCGCGACCGTGCCGGCGACGCGCTCCTGCTCGCCCGCCACTTCATCGGCCGCTTCGGCCCCGAGCTCGGCAAGCAGCGCATCGGCATTGCCGCCGACGCCCTCGCCGCCATCGACACCTACGCCTGGCCCGGCAATGTCCGCGAGCTGCAGAACCGCCTGAAGCGGGCCATCATCATGTGCGAAGGCCGGCGCATCGGCCGCGCCGATCTCGATCTCGCCGTCGAGGACGAGGATTACGGCGACCTCAACCTGCGCCAGGCGCGCGAGCGGGCCGAGCTCGGCGCCCTGCGCCGCGCGCTCGCTCGGGCGGAAGGCAATATCTCGCGCGCCGCCCGACTGCTCGGCGTCAGCCGGCCGACCCTCTACGATCTCCTGCGCCAGCACGGTCTGCGCGACTGAACGCCCGTCACAAGATGTAAACTGTAAAGAATATCGACAATATTGCCGGTCGATTGTCCGTGCCATGACGTTTTTCTTGACACTTCGCGTACTGTCATGCACCAGAGGCTCGCGTAGCTGAAGCTGGCGTCGCGCGCCTTGCAGCCGCCAGCGGTTCCGCTCACGGCAAGCGATCCGGCCGTGGGCGTGGCCGCATCGGCGGTGGCGCTCTCGACGGGAGCTTCGAGGCGAGGGGACCTCCGGGTCCCGCATTGCGAGGGCCTGCCCGCGAGCCTCGGGGGCGGGCCCCTTTTTTGCCGTGCCGCCTTCCCGGCGGAATGCGCCGGCTCCTCCCTCCATGCTCCCGGGCCGGGAAGAGGGCGACCGGCCCGCCTTCGGCCGGACCTCGACAGGCGGCCGGCGCTTGCTCCGATCGCTTTCGGTGCCACATTGCGCTGAGGCGGCCACGCCCGCTCCCCCGGCCGCCCTGCGAGCGAGGTCGGCGGCGAATGCAGGATCGAGGTGGCGAGCTTCATGTCGGGCATGGGTCCGCCACCGGTCGGATGAGGCCGGAGCCATGGTGGCGAAAGCTCCGCCGCTCCGACATGGCCGGCGAGGGCGGGGTCCGCTTCGGCACGCTCGCGGTGATGCGCTGGATGGCGCTGGTCGGCCAGACCTTCACCATCCTCGTGGTCCATTTCTCGCTCGGCATCGAGCTGCCGCTCGTCTGGCTCGTCCCGGCGCTGCTGCTCACCCTCGCGCTCGACATCGCGATCCAGCTCACGGGTGCGCCCGCGGCCCGGCTCGGCGCCAACCAGACCTTCTTCCTGATGCTCTTCGATGTGCTGCAGCTCGCCTACCTGCTGTTCGTGACGGGTGGCGTGCAGAATCCCTTCACGGTGCTCCTCGTGCTGCCGGTGGGTCTGGCCGCGGCGACGCTCGAGCGCACACCCACGGCGATCCTGACCGCCGTCGCCCTCGCCGCCATCGGGCTCATGGCCACCATCCCGACCGAGCTGCCCTGGTTCGAGGGCACGCTGCGCCTGCCGCTGCTCTACCTCGCCGCCGCCTGGCTCGCCTTGTCGCTCACCATGGTGCTGGTCGCCGGCTTCATCGGCCAGCTCGCCTCCGAGGCGCGCAGCCACGCCCTCGCCCTCTCGGCCCTGCAGCTCGCCCTCGCCCGCGAGCAGGAGCTCTCGGCTTTGGGCGGCCAGGCCGCCGCCGCCGCCCATCTGCTCGGCACGCCGCTCACCACCATCAACGTCATCGCCAAGGAGCTGGTCCGCGAGCTGCCGCCCGAAAGCCCGCTGCTCGAGGATGCGAACGAGCTCCTGACGCAGGCGCGGCGCTGCCGCGAGACGCTCGCCAGCCTCGGCAGCGGCGAGCGCGACAAGGCGCACACCACCTACACGAAGGCACCCCTCTCCGGCCTGCTCGCCACCATCGCCGAGGCCTATCGCAGCGACCGGGTGGCGATCGAGATCGGCGTCGAGATCGAGCCCGGTTGCGCCGAGCCGCACATCGCCCTGGCGCCGGAGCTGCGCCACGCCATCGCCAATCTCGTCGACAACGCCGTCCGCTTCGCCCGCTCGAGGGTCGATCTGACGGTCGCCGTGACCCGTGCCGGGACCGCGATCGAGATCGCCGACGACGGCAGGGGCTTCACGCCGGAGCTGCTCGACTGGCTCGGCGAGCCCTACCTCTCCACCCGCAAGGCCGAGGGTGGGCTCGGCCTCGGCGTCTTCATCGCCAAGACGCTGCTTGCCCGAACGGGTGCTTCCATGCATTTTGCCAACCGGGACAACTTGTCTCACCGGGAGGAGGGAGCCGTGGTCGGCATCTACTGGCCGGCCGGCGCTCTGGAAATGCTCGGACGGGAGTCGGCCGATGACGGATGAGGGCCTCGATGTGGCCGTTGAAGAAAAGCCCCTGCCTCGCTTCGCGGGCTCGGAGGCGCCGGTGCTCATGCTGGTCGACGACGACGCGCCGCTCAGGCGCAGCCTGCAGCGCGCCATGGAGCGGCGCGGCTTCCAGGTCTACGCCGGCGAGAGCCTGAAGGAAGGGCTGAACATCGCCCATTCGGTCCAGCCGGCCTACGCCGTGATCGATCTCCGGCTCGAGGACGGCTCGGGCATCGATCTCGTCGCCCGGATCCGCGAGCTGCACCCGACGATCCGCATCGTCGTGCTCACCGGCTACGGCAACATCGCGACCGCGGTGGCCGCCATCAAGGCGGGCGCCGTCGACTATCTGGCGAAGCCGGCCGACGCCGACGACGTCATCGCCGCGCTCCTCGCCACCGGCAGCGGGCTGCCGCCGCCGCCGGCCAACCCGATGTCGGCGGACCGGGTGCGCTGGGAGCACATCCAGCGGGTCTTCGAGCAGTGCAACCGCAACGTCTCCGAGACGGCGCGACGGCTCAACATGCACCGCCGCACCCTGCAGCGCATCCTCAACAAGCGCGCGCCCAAGGAGTAGGCGACGTGGGGCGCGGCCGGGAAGGCAGGCTCGGAGCTGCCGCAGCGATGCAACTCGGAAAGGGCAGCGGATGATCGCCGATGTCGGGATGGACAAGGATACGGATCCGGCCATGACGGGCAAGAAGCTGCTCCTGGTCGACGACGATGCACCGCTCAGACGCAATCTGGTCCGCTCGCTCGAGCGCCTGGGCTTCGTCGTCGCCACCGCGGTCAGCCTGCGCGAGGCCTACGAGACGACCGCCGAGTTCCTGCCGGACTTCGCCGTGATCGACCTCAATCTCGAGGACGGCCACGGCATGGAGCTGGTCGAGAGCCTGCAGGGGCTGCGGCCGGGCCTCAGGGTCGTGGTGATGACCGGCTACGACAGCATCGCGTCGAGCATCGTCGCCACCAAGGCCGGGGCAATCGGCTACCTGGCGAAGCCCGTGAAGCCCGAGGATCTGGTCGCCGTGCTCGACGGCTCGGCCGAGCCCACCGTCGACGACAGCCCGATGTCGGCGGACCGGGTGCGCTGGGAGCACATCCAGCGGGTCTTCGAGCAGTGCAACCGCAACGTCTCCGAGACGGCGCGGCGGCTCAACATGCACCGCCGCACCCTGCAGCGCATCCTGAGCAAGCGGGCGCCGCGGCCCTGAACCGATCGAAAGGGCCGCAAGGATGATCGCCCATCCCGTCGTCAAAGGCTTCTGGGACACCGCCACGGGAAGCTGGCAATACGTCTTCCACGATCCCGCCACCATGCAGGGGGCGATCGTCGATCCCGTCTGGAACTACGACCCCTGCGCCGGCGCCACCTTCGATCGCGACATCGAGCGGATCCTCGCCTATGTCGCCGAGGCCGGCATCGAGATCGTGCGCATTCTCGATACCCACCCCCACGCCGACCATTTCTCGGCCGCGGCGAGGCTGAAGGAGCGGCTCGGCGTCCCGACCGGCATCGGCGAGCGGGTCATCGAGGTGCAGAAGCTCTGGCGGGAGATCTACAATCTCGGCAGCGACTTTCCGACCGACGGCCGGCAATGGGATCACCTCCTCGCGGACGGCGACGGCTTCATGGTGGGCGACATCCCGGTCCGGGTGCTGCTCTCGCCCGGCCACACGCTCGCCTCCATCACCTACATCGCCGGCGACGCGGCCTTCGTCCACGACACGCTGATGATGCCCGACAGCGGCACCAGCCGGGCCGATTTTCCGGGCGGCGACGCGGCCGCCCTCTACCGGAGCCTCGAGGCGCTCTTCGCCTTGCCCGAGGAGACGAGGCTCTTCGTCGGCCACGACTACCGGCCGAACGGGCGCGAGCCCCGCTGCCTCGCCACCGTGGCCGAGCAGCGCCGGGACAACATCCACCTTCGAACCCGGCCGACCGAGGCCGAGTATGTCGGGCTGCGCAACGAGCGCGACGCCACCCTGCCGCTGCCGAAGCTGATGCTGGCGGCCCTCCAGATCAACATCAGAGGCGGCCGCAAGCCGCCGGTGGAGAACGATGGCCGAGCCTATCTCAAAATCCCCCTCGATCACTTCGCCCCGCAACCTTTCGAGGAGTCCTAGATGAGCCGGCGGATCGAGGACTACGCGCTGATCGGTGACACGCGCACCGCGGCACTCGTCAACAAGGATGGCTCGATCGACTGGCTCTGCGTCCCGCGCTTCGATTCGCCGGCGTGCCTCGCCGCTCTCCTCGGCGACGAGGGCAACGGGCACTGGCGGATCGCGCCCGACGGCGCCGAGGTCGAGGTGCGCCGCCGCTACCGGGATGCGGCCCTCGTCCTCGAGACGGATTTCGAGACGGCGACCGGGATCGCCCGGATCATCGACTTCATGCCGCAGCCGCGCCACCGCGAGCAGGTCGAGGTGGTGCGCCTCGTCCAGGGCATCGAGGGCACGGTCGACATGCGCAGCGACCTCGTGCTCCGCTTCGATTACGGGTCGGTCGTCCCCTGGGTGCGGCGGACCGGCTACGGCCTGCAGGCGGTGGCCGGACCGGACGCGATCCGCTTCGAATCGCCGGTGCCCCTGGAGAACGAGGACTTCCGCACGGTCGGGCGGTTCACCGTGCGCGAGGGCGAGACCCATCCCTTCCGTCTCCTGTGGTTCCCGTCGCATCTGGACGGGCCGGTGGTCGGCGATTGGGAGGCGGACCTCGCCGCCTGCGAGGCCTGGTGGCACGACTGGACGCGGCACTGCACCTATGACGGTCCCTACCGCGACGCCGTGCTCCGCTCGCTGCTCGTGCTCAAGGCGCTGACCTACGGTCCCACCGGCGGCGTCGTCGCGGCGGTCACCACCTCGCTGCCCGAGGAGATCGGCGGCAAGCGCAACTGGGACTATCGCTACTGCTGGATCCGCGACGCCTCGCTGACGCTCGATGCGCTCGCCTCCTCGGGATTCCTCGCCGAGGCGCGGGCCTGGCGGGACTGGCTCCTGCGTGCCGTGGCCGGCATGCCCTCGCAACTGCAGATCATGTACAGCGTGACGGGCGAGCGGCGCCTGCAGGAGATCGAGCTCTCGTGGCTCGCCGGCTTCGAGGGAAGCAAGCCGGTCCGAATCGGCAACGCGGCGCATGGCCAGGCACAGCTCGATATCTACGGCGAGCTCATGGATTCCTTCCACATCGACCGGCTGCACGGCATGGCCGCCCAGGACAATGCCTGGCGGCTGCAGCGCGTGCTGCTGAAGGCGCTCGAGCCGCTCTGGCGGGAGCCCGACAACGGCATCTGGGAGGTGCGCGGCCAGCAACGCCACTTCACCCATTCCAAGGTCATGGCCTGGGTCGCCTTCGATCGGGCGGTCAAGGCGGTCGAGAAATTCGGCCGCGACGGTCCGGTCGAGCACTGGCGCCAGGTGCGCGACGAGATCCACGACGATGTCTGCACCAACGGCTTCGATGCGGAGCGGAACACCTTCCTCCAGCATTACGGCGGCAAGGAGGTGGACGCCGCCCTCTTGATGATCCCGCTCGTCGGCTTCCTCGCTGCCGACGATCCGCGCATGGTCGGCACGGTCGAGACCATCAGGCGCGAGCTCTCCTTCGACGGCCTGCTCAGGCGCTATTCGACATCGGCCGACGTCGACGGGCTGCCGGGCGAGGAGGGCGTTTTCCTCGCCTGCTCCTTCTGGCTCGCCGACGTGCTCTGCCTGATGGGCCGCGTGGACGAGGCGCGGGACCTCTTCCACCGCCTCCTCGCACTCCGCAACGATGTCGGCTTGCTGGCCGAGGAGTACGATCCGCGCAGCCGTCGCCAGCTCGGCAATTTCCCCCAGGCCTTCTCGCATATCGGCGTCATCGAGACCGCGCAGAACCTCGGCTCGACCGAGGAGGGCCCGGCGCAACGCCGCGCCGGCGATCAGACCGGGAAGTCCAAGGGCGATTCCGTTCTCGGCTAGGAGCCGGTCCGCTACCTTCCTCATGCCGTCGCGAGGCCCACCCGGCACCGGCCTTCCTCGCTTGGTCAAGCGTCACGCGCTCTGCTATAGCTCCGCTGCTCTCGGCCGAACGCCAGGAAACGCATCGCCTTGCCCGGAACACGCCCGTCCATCGCCAATCCCGTCTTCTGTGCCGTCGACCGCCCCGACCTCGACGGTGCGGTCGAGCTCGTGCGGGGACTGCGGCCGCATCTGGGCGGCATCAAGCTCGGCCTCGAGCTCTTCATGGCCCAGGGACCGGAAGGCATCCGCCGGATGGGCGAGCTCGGCTTGCCGATCTTCCTCGATGCCAAGCTGCACGACATTCCGAACACGGTGGCCGGCGCGATGCGCGGCGTCGTCCGGCTCCCGGTCGCCATGGTGACGCTGCACGCGGCCGGCGGGGCCGCCATGATGCGCGCCGCCGTCGAGATCGCCGACGCCAGCGCCCGACGGCCCCTGGTCCTGGCGGTGACCGTGCTCACCAGCCTCGATGAGAGCGACCTCGATGCCACGGGACAGCGCGGCTCGGCGGCCGAGCAGGCGCTTCGCCTCGCCGAGCTGGCGCTCGGCGCCGGCTGCCACGGAATCGTCTGCTCGCCCCTGGAGGTTTTGGCCATGCGCCGCGAGTTCGGCCACGTGCCGAAGCTGGTGGTGCCCGGCGTGCGGCAAAAGATGTCCGGCGACGACCAGAAGCGGACCATGAGCGTCGCCGAGGCGGTCGGGGCGGGCGCCGATATCGTTGTCGTCGGCCGGCCGATCACCGCCGAGCCCGATCCCGTGGCCGCCGCCCGCGCCATCCGCGCGAGCCTCGACGGCATCGCCGGGGCCGCCTGACATGACCGGGCCCGCCGTCAAGATCTGTGGGCTGACCCGGCTCTCCGACCGCGATGCCGCCATCGAGGCCGGCGCGCGCTGGCTCGGCTTCGTCTTCTACCCGCCGTCGCCCCGCTCGCTGACGCCCGAATCCGCCGAGAAGCTCGTGAGAAGGCCCGGTGCCGCCGAGACGGTCGGCGTCTTCGTCGATCCCGACGACGCCTGGCTCGACGCCGTGCTCGATCGGGCCCCGCTCGACATCATCCAGCTCCACGGCAAGGAGACGCCCGAGCGTGCCCTCGCCATTCGCAGGCGCACCGGCCGGCGGGTGATGAAGGCGCTCGCCCTGGCCGATGCCGCCGATCTCGAGCGCCACCGGGCCTTTCTCGATGTCGCCGATCTCCTGCTCTTCGACGCCAGGCCGCCGCGCGCAGCGGGTGCCATCCCGGGCGGCAACGGGCTTCCCTTCGACTGGCGCCTCCTCGCCGGGCAGAAGATCGGGCTGCCTTGGCTTCTTGCCGGTGGCGTCGATGCGACCAATCTGGAGGAGGCCACAGCGCGCACCGGCGCCTCCGCGGTCGACGTTTCCTCCGGCGTGGAGACGGCGCCCGGCATCAAGGATCCGAAGGCGATCGCGAGACTCCTCGCCGCGGCCCGCGATCTCGACCAGATGAAAGCTTGAGTGGGTTCACCGTTTGACTGGGGCAGCATCCATGGCCACGGCACTCGACCAGCAGCAGCGCCCGAACAGCTATCGCACCGGTCCCGACGAGCACGGCCGCTTCGGCATCCATGGCGGCAGGTTCGTGGCCGAGACGCTGATGCCCAACATCCTCGAGCTCGAGGCCGCCTACACCGAGGCGAAGGGCGATCCCGCCTTCGGCGCCGAACTCGATGCCTGGCTCGAGGACTATGTCGGCCGCCCGTCGCCGCTCTATCTGGCGGAGCGCCTGACCGAGCACCTCGGCGGGGCGAGGGTGTACTTCAAGCGCGACGAGCTGAACCACACGGGCGCCCACAAGATCAACAACTGCATGGGCCAGATCCTGCTGGCCAGGCGCATGGGCAAGAAGCGGATCATCGCCGAGACGGGCGCCGGCCAGCATGGCGTGGCGACCGCCACCGTCGCCGCCCGCTTCGGCCTCGAATGCGTGATCTACATGGGCGAGCGGGACATCGAGCGGCAGCAGCCCAACGTCTTCCGCATGCGCCTCCTGGGTGCCGAGGTGCGGCCGGTCAAGTCGGGCTCGCGCACGCTCAAGGACGCCATGAACGAGGCGCTCCGGGACTGGGTCACCAATGTCCGGGACACCTTCTACATCATCGGCTCGGTGGCGGGGCCCCATCCCTATCCCGCCATGGTCCGGGACTTCCAGAGCGTCATCGGCAACGAGGCCAAAGCGCAGCTCCAGAAGAAGGAAGGACGCTTGCCGGACCTCCTCGTGGCCGCGGTCGGCGGCGGCTCCAACGCCATGGGGCTCTTCCATCCCTTCCTGGACGATGCGGAGGTCGGCATCGTCGCGGTCGAGGCGGCCGGCGACGGGGTCGAGACCGGCCGCCATGCCGCGGCCATGACGGCCGGGCAGCCCGGCGTGCTGCACGGCATGCGGAGCT
The DNA here is from genome assembly GCA_964402505.1 of uncultured Geminicoccaceae bacterium. Taxonomy (GTDB): domain Bacteria; phylum Pseudomonadota; class Alphaproteobacteria; order Geminicoccales; family Geminicoccaceae; genus SLRI01. Next base: position 82,796 of record CAYOCP010000015.1, on the reverse strand, counting down.
ACCTGATGCAGGACAAGGACGGGCAGATCGTCGAGCCGCACTCGATCTCGGCCGGGCTCGACTATCCGGGCATCGGGCCCGAGCATTCGTGGCTCAAGGACATGGGACGGATCGAGGTGGCGGTCGCCACCGACGCCGAGGCGCTCGACGCCTTCGCCCTCTGCTCGAGGCTCGAGGGCATCCTGCCGGCGCTCGAGCCCGCCCACGCGCTGGCCGAGGTCAGGAAGCGCGCGCCCGCCATGCGCAAGGATCAGATCATCATCATGAATCTCTGCGGCCGCGGCGACAAGGACATCTACACGGTGGCCGAGCACATGGGCGTGCGGCTTTGAGCGGGGGACGGGGATGAGCCCGACCCGCATCGAGCGACGCTTCGCCGACCTCCGGAAGGAGGGCAGGGCGGGGCTCGTCACCTTCATCTGCGGCGGCGATCCGGATCCCCAGTCCTTCCAGGCGATCCTCGCCGGGCTGCCGGCGGCCGGCGCCGACCTGATCGAGATCGGCATGCCCTTCTCCGACCCCATGGCGGACGGGCCCACCATCCAGGCCGGCAATCTCCGGGCCCTCGCCGCCGGCATGACGCTCGCCCGCCTCCTGACCCAGATCACCGCTTTCCGTGACAAGGACCGGGCCACCCCCATCGTGCTGATGGGCTACTACAACCCGATCCACCGCTACGGCCCGGCCCGCTTTCTCGACGATGCGCTGGCCGCCGGCGTCGACGGGCTCATCATCGTCGACCTGCCGCCCGAGGAGGACGCGGAGCTCTGCCTGCCGGCCTTGGAGAAGGGGCTGAACTTCATCCGCCTCGCCACGCCGACCACCGACGCCGCCCGGCTGCCGGCCGTGCTCACGAACACGTCCGGCTTCATCTACTACGTCTCGATCACCGGCATCACCGGTGCCGCCTCGCCCGTGGCCGACACGGTCGGCGAGGCGGTGGCCCATCTCCGGCGCCATACCGATCTGCCCGTCGCCGTCGGCTTCGGCATTCGTGCCCCCGAGCAGGCGGCCGCCATTGCGCGGCTGGCCGATGCCGCGGTGGTCGGCTCGGCCCTCGTCGAGGAGATCGCGAGCCGGGCCGAGACCAGCAGGGAGGACAGCGCGGAGCTGATCGGCGCCGTGCACGCGCGGGTCAAGAGGCTCGCCGCCGCGGTGCGCACGGCACGGCAGGAACCGGCCGAGCCCGCTCCATGAACTGGCTGACCAGCTACGTCCGGCCGCGCTTTCGCGCCCTGGTGCGCAGCGGCACGAAGCCCGAGGTGCCGGAGAATCTCTGGCACCAGTGCCCGTCCTGCGAGCGGATGATCTTCCACCGCGACCTCGAGGCCAACCAGCGGGTCTGCCCGCATTGCGGCCACCACATGCGGGTCGGCCCCGAGTACCGCTTCTCGAGCCTCCTCGACGAGGGGAGCTGGAGCCGGATCGAGCTGCCCAAGGTGCCGCTCGACCCCCTCAAGTTCCGCGATTCCAAGCGTTACGCCGACCGCCTGAAGGAGGCGCAGGGCAAGACCCGCACCCAGGACGCGCTCGAGGCGGCGCACGGCCGGATCGACGGCCTGCCGGCGGTCGTGGCGGTCATGAACTTCGAGTTCATGGCGGGCTCGATGGGTGCCGCCGTGGGCGAGGCCTTCGTCACCGCCGCACGGCTGGCGGTGCTGCAGGAGGCGGCCTTCATCATCGTCACCTCCTCGGGCGGGGCGCGGATGCAGGAAGGGGCCGTCTCGCTGATGCAGATGGCCCGCACCACGCTCGCCGTCGAGGAGGTGAAGGAGGCGGGCCTTCCCTACATCGTCCTGCTCACCGACCCGACGACGGGCGGCGTCACCGCCTCCTTCGCCATGCTCGGCGACATCCACATCGCCGAACCGGGTGCGGTGATCGGCTTCGCCGGGGCCCGGGTGATCGAGCAGACCATCCGCGAGACGCTGCCCGAGGGCTTCCAGAAGGCGGAATACCTGCTCGAGCACGGCATGGTGGACATGGTGGTCCACCGCTTCGAGCTGCGCGCCACCCTGGCCCGACTGCTCGGCCTCCTCTTCCGCCGGCAGCCGCGAGCCGATGAGCCGGTGGCCGAGCCCGCGGCACCGGCCCCGCCGACCGAGCCGGAGGCCGCACCGGCCCAGGAGACGCCCGCCGCTGCCGGTGGCAAGAAGAAGCCGGCAGGCGGCACGCAGGCGGAGCCGGCCCCGGAAGACGCGGAGGTCGTCACGGCCACCGCGCCGGGCAGCGGTTGAGCCGCGGAAGCGCCGGCCCCGTGACCGCCTTCGACAGCGACCTCATCCTCGCCCGGCTGCAGGGTCTGCACCCCAAGAGCATCGACCTCTCGCTCGCCCGCATCGAGCGCCTGCTCGCCCGCCTCGATCATCCCGAATGGCGGGTGCCGCCGGTCGTGCACATCGCCGGCACCAACGGCAAGGGCTCGACGCTGGCCATGCTGCACGCCATGCTGGAGGCGGCCGGGCAGCGCGTGCATCGCTACATCTCGCCCCATCTCGTCCGCTTCAACGAGCGCATCCTGCTCCTCGGCCGGCCGATCGACGAGCGCCTGCTCGCCGACGTGCTCGATCGCTGCGAGCGCGCCAACCGGGGCGAGCCCATCACCTTCTTCGAGATCACCACGGCTGCCGCGTTCCTGGCCTTCAGCGAATGCCCGGCCGACTGGCTCCTGCTCGAGACCGGGCTCGGCGGCCGGCTCGACGCCACCAATGTCGTGCCCCGCCCGGCGCTCACCCTGATCTCACCCGTCTCGATGGACCACGAGACCTATCTGGGCTCGACGCTCGAAGCCATAGCCGGCGAGAAGGCCGGCATCATCAAGCCCGGCGTGCCGGTCCTGGCCGGACCGCAGGCGCCAGCGGCACAGGCCGTGCTGGACCAACGGGCGAAGGCGCTCGGGGCACCCTTGAGCGCCGCCGGCCGCGATTGGCATTTCGCCTCGGGCGAGGGGGGCTTCCACCTCGAAAGCGGCACCACCTCGCTCGAGCTGCCGAGGCCCGCGCTCGTCGGCGCGCACCAGATCGAGAATGCGGCGCTCGCGGCGATGGCGGGCCTGAAGCTCGGGCTCGATGGAAGAGCCCTCGCCCGCGGCACGAAAAACGCTGTCTGGCCGGCCCGGCTGCAGCGGCTGAACGGCGAGCTCGCCCGCCGCCTGCCGGCCGGCGCCGAGCTCTGGCTCGACGGCGGCCACAATCCCGCCGCCGGTCTCGCCCTCGCCGCGAGCCTCGAGGGAATCGCAAAGGGCCGGCCGGTCGACCTCGTGCTCGGCATGCTGGAGACCAAGGACGTGACGGCCTTCCTCGCGCCGATGCGGGGCCGCATCCGCCGGCTCCTGACGGTGCCGGTGCCGGAAGAGCATCTCGGCCGCGATCCGGCCGAGGTGGCCGCCCTCGCGCGAGCGCAGGGCTTTTCGGCCGAGCCCGCTTCGGATGTCGAAACGGCGCTCGACCGGCTCGCCCGAGGGGAGCCGGCCGTCGTGCTGATCTGCGGGTCGCTCTACCTCGCCGGCCACGTGCTCCGCGGCCAGGCCGCTTCCTGAACCGTCAGAGCGCGCACTCGATCCGGCAGCCGTCCGCGGTGCCCTTCCAGCGCGCCGGACCCCAGTACCGCTCGAAGACCGCGGTGGCCACCGTCCGGGCCTCCTCCTCGTCCTCGATCTGGGCGAGATAGACCGTCTTGAGCGGCACCTCGTGCACGGTGCCGCTGCTGTCCACGAGATGCTTGAAGAAGGTCACGGCCTGCGGCCGGATGTTCCGCGCGGCACCTCCCTCGAGATCGCTCCGGGAGAGGACGCCGACCACATGCCCCCACCGGTCGAGCACCGGCAGCCGTCGCACGCCGTGCTCCGCCATGGTCCGCCTGACCTCGTCGAGCGGCTGATCCTCGTGGCAGCAGAGGACCTCGCTCGACATGACGTCGCAAATGCGCCCCCTTACGAGGTCGGCGCCATTGGCGAGGCCCCGCACCACGATATCGCGGTCGGTGACGATCCCCAGAACCCTGTCGCCCCTGCCGACCAGAAGGCAGCCGATGCCGCGATCGCGCATGGCCCGCGCCGCCTCGGCGACCGTCGTGCCCGGATCGATCACCGCCGGCTCCCTGCACATGACCTCGCTGACCGTCGTGTCGCTGTTGATCATCATGTCGATCTCCCTCCCCGAAGAAAATCACGATCCAACCGACACCGCCCATGGCCGCGCGCTTCTTCGGCGGCGACCGCAACTTCCACAGGCGCGGCAACGCCCGCACGCCGCAGGCATTGCCGCAACGCCTCGCCGGCTACGCCGCCAGCGCCCCCTCGAACCCGTCGCTCCAGCGACCTCGGCCGAGCGGCCGCCTCCGGGTCTCGCCACCGCGCGGCAGCAGCCCGTCGACCGCCAGCTCGATCTGGTCGCGACGCAAGCCGATATCGGTGAGCACGCGATCGTCCAGCGCCCGCAGCTCGTCAATGGCCGCCCGCCGCCGCTGCCAGCTTGCGAGAAATGACAGCACCGCCTGTCCGGCCCGCCGCAGCAGGCCCGGCGCCGCGCCGCTCGCCCGATTGTCGTTGGCCGCCGCTCGGCGCTCGCCGGACCCGCCGGCCGCCATGCGCCTCACGATCCGCGAAGCACCCGTCCACGCCCAGTGGACACCGTCGACGATCGCTTCCGCCTGCCGCCGGCGCGCCTCCAGCTCGCGGACGAGAGGGTCGCGCACGCCAGACCGCCCGGCCCGACCGCCACCGATCCCCTTTTCCCGCATCTCGATACGCGTCGACATATTTTCACATCTCCTTGGTTGTTGCCTTCAAGCTATCCTTCCATATAGTCGAGAATCCAAAAATTTCAATATACGCTTGCCAGTTTTATTGGATGAGAAAATACCTATGAGATAGTTTTTCTCGTACTAAAGTAATAAATGCTCACTTCTTTAGAAAAACTCCCGTGAAGGCGGCATTGGAGGTGCCTGTGGACGGGACGGCAACGGCATCGGCTTGCGTGCGCGCCTAGAGGCGGTCCGCGAAAAGCGAGGCGGCGCCCGGGATGGCCGTCCGCCGCGCTCCCGGCGCCATGCCGTGTCGCTCCCCGCGCGCCCGGCGCCTCTCCCCGAAGCGGGGTGCCAAAAGGCTTCTCAATCTTGCCCGCAGCGCCATCTCGCGCACCTCGAGGGGCAGGTCCCGGGCCAGGGCCGGCAAGGCGGCACGGCGCAAGCTGCCGGCGATCCAGGCCGTGGCGGCGGCATCGAGGCGCGCGATCACCGCCGCCGGCAGATCGCGGCGCAGCTTCGCCGCCAGCGCCTCGGGATCGTCGCCGAACTCGATGGCGCACACGCCTCTCCGGGTGACGGCGACCAAGGCCTTTCCGGCCCCCCGGTGGACGGAGGCGAACCACACCCGAGCACCCCTTCCGCCGGCGTGGCGCACCGCCGGCGTCATGCCGAGCGCGTACCCGGCATGGTCGTAGGCACGCGAGATCGAGTCGAAGCCGGCCCGATGAATCGCCTCGGCCACCGCACGCTCGGAGCCGAGCGTCTCGGCGAGCCGGCGCCATCTCACGGCATCGAAGTACCTGCCCGGTGTCGTGCCGAGCACCTGCTTGAAGATCCGGTGGAAATGAAAGCGGCTGATGTGCACGGCATCGGCCACCGAGGCGAGCGGCGGTGGCCGCCGGCTCGCGCCCAGAATGGCGCAGGCCCTGCCGACGGCGGCGACATGCCCGGCCAGGGGCGACGCCAGCGCGGGCCGGCAGCGCTTGCACGGAGAGAAGCCCGCGGCCTCGGCCGCGAGGCTGCTCTCGAAGATGCGGATGTTGCGCCGAAGCGGCGTCGGTGTCGGGCAGGAGGGCCGGCAATAGATGCCGGTCGTCGTCACCGCATAGACGAAGAGCCCGTCCGCCGTCGCGTCACGCTGCGTGACGGCGTCCCAGCACCTCTCCCCGTCCCTGACCACGACACCGCTCCCCGACCCCGACGACAGACGATCAAGCTAGTCTCCGATAGTCGGCGGGGCGGTGCAACGGGCGCGCTCTACCCGTTTATTGCTTTCTCACTCGGGGCCGGATCGGCCGGGCTCACTCGCGGCTGCCCCAGGTGGCGAGCTGCAGATCCACGGCCTCCTCGCACTCGGCGGCGGCACCGGTGAACTTGTCCAGCCATTCCTCGCCGAACTGCGACTTGTACCACTCGCCCATCGGCTCCTTCACCGCGCGGAACGTGTCCATCTCCTCCTCGGTCGGCACGTAGATCTGGCCGCCGCCGTCGGTGAAGACCTTCGCCTGCCGGGCCTCGGCGCCCTTGTTGAACTCGAGCTGCACGTCGGCCATCTGCCGCACACCGCTGACCACCAGAGCCCTCAGATCGTCCGGCAGGCTGTCGAGGAAATCCTGGCTGACCGCCATGAAGCCCCAGAGATAGGCATGCTGGTCCATGGTGGCGTAGCGCACGACCTCCTCCATCTTGTTGGGGATGATGTCGGTCACGGCGTTCTTGGTGCCTTCGACCACGCCGGTCGCCAGCGAGGTGTAGAGCTCGCCCCAGGCGATCGGCGTCGGATTGGCGCCGAAGAACTGCATCATCTCGACGGGCAATTGCGAGTTGATCACCCGCATCTTGATGCCCTTGAGGTCTTCCGCGCTCTTCACCAGCTTGTTGGCGGTGAAGAAGCTGCGAAACCGGCCGGTATTGCCGACGCCGATCAGGTTGACATTGCCCGAGCGCGCCATGAAGGCGCGGCGCATGTCCTCGAAGAAGGGCCCCTTGATCATGCACTCGGCCACCGCGTCGTCGCGCACGACATAGGGCAGCTCGATCACCTGCAGCTCCGGCATGAAGCCGACGAGACCGCCGAGGGCCGTGTGCGCCACCTCGAGCGTGTTGGCGTTGACCTGCTCCACCATCTCGCGGAACGAGCCGAGCTGCGAGCCCGGAAAGATCTGCACCTCGATCCGCCCGTTGGACTGCGTCTCGAGGAAGTACTTGAGGAATTCACCGGCGACATGGTCGTCGCTGTCGGGCCCGACCGGTCCCGGATGGCCATACTTCACCACGAACTCGGCAGCACTGCCCGGCAGGGCCGTGCCGCCGAGCAGCGCGGCGGCGAGCAGGCCGCAAGCGAGCTTCTTCATCATCCGAGAGCCTCCCTGGTGGTTATTCGTGTCCTCAGGAGCCGAATCCCAAGAGATGCGGCAAGGTCATGGTAAGGAAAGGGAAGTAGGTGATCAAGAAGATCACGATCACATGCACGATCAGGAATGGCCACATGTCCTTGGCGATCTCGACGATCGAGAGCCGCGTCAGGGTCGAGGCGACGAAGAGCACGAGGCCCATGGGCGGCGTGGCGAGGCCGACCGTCAGGTTGACGCACATGACGATGGCGAAATGCAGGGGATCGATCCCGAGCTGCTGCATGGTGGGGCCGAGCAGGGGGCCGAGGATCAGGATCGCCGGCCCGGCATCGAAGAACATGCCGACGATCAGGAGCAGGATGTTGACGAGGAAGAGCACGATCCAGGGATTGTCGCTGACCCCGAGAAGGACGTCGCTCACCGCCGTAGGCACGCCGGAGAGCGAGGTGACCCAGCCGAAGAGGGTGGCGGCGCCGATCACCAGAAGAATGCTCGAGGAAGCGATCCCGGCCCGGTAGAGCATGTCCGGGATGCGGGCGATCTCGAGCGTGCGGGTGACGAGCAGGCTCAGGATCAGGGCATAGGCGACGGCGGCGGCCGCGGCCTCGGTCGGCGTGAAGACGCCCGAAAGGATGCCGCCCAGGATGATGACGGGGGTCAGGAGCGGCAGGAACGCGTGGCCGAACGCCGTCGCCACCTCCCTCGGCGGCGCGCGCCCCTCGCTTCGCGGGTAGTTGCGCCGGCGGGCGAGGAAGCTCGTCATGATCATCATGCCGCCGCCCATCATGATGCCGGGCACGAAGCCCGCCGCGAAGAGGGCGGCGACCGAGACCCCCATGATGTAGGCGTAGACGATCATGATGATCGAGGGCGGGATCACGGGGCCGATCACCGAGGAGGCGGCGGTGACGGCGGCGGCGAACCGGCGCGTGTAGCCGTCCTTCTCCATCGCCGGGATCAGCATCGAGCCGAGTGCCGAGGTGTCCGCCACGGCGGAGCCCGAGAGCCCGGCGAAGAGCATGCTCGAGACGATGTTGACCTGGGCGAGGCCACCCCGGAAATGGCCGACCAGGGTCTTGGCGAAGGTGACGAGGCGAAGCGTGATGCCGCCGTGGTTCATGACCTCGCCGGCCAGGATGAACATCGGGATGGCCAGCAGCGGGAACTGGTTGATGCCGGAGAAGATGCGCTGCGGCAGCATCGAGAGAAAGACGAGCTTGTCCTGGATCAGGATGCCGAAGACCGGCGCCATGACCAGGGCGAAGACGATCGGCACGCCGAGCGCCATGAGCGCCAGAAGCAGCCAGAAGAAGACCAGGGCCATGCGCGGCTACTCGCGAATCTCGTCGACGGCGGAAGCGTGATCCTCGACGAAGCCCCGTTTCGGATCGAAAATGCCCATCAGCGCCTGCAGCGCCTGCTCGAGCGAGACCAGCAGCATGAGCAGCGCGCCGATCGGCACGGCGGCATAGACCCAGACCATCGACATCTGGAAGCTGGACGCCACCTGGCGCACGCCCTGCTTGGCGAAGAGCATGCCGTACCAGATCAGGACGCCCGCGGCCCCGATGACGATCAGATGCGCCAGGAGAAAGAGCACCTGCCGCGACCGCCCGCGCAGCCAGCTCACCGCCAGATCGACATTGACATGGTCGCCGTGCCGAAGGGCGATGGGCGAGCCCATGAAGGCGAGCCAGACCATCAGGTACTTGGATCCCTCCTCCGACCACGGAATGGCATTGTTGAGCGCATAGCGGCGGAAGACGGCGACGCTCAGGATCAGGGCCAGCGCCGCGACGATCAGGATCACCAGCCAGCGGCAAACGACCAGCAAGCCACCGTTGAGCCGCCCCAGACCGTCCACCAGCCCCGCCACGCCCGCCAACCGCCGGCCTCCCTGTCATTTCTTGTCATGGCCGAACCCGTCACCCGCCGGCTCCCTGCACCCCCACATAGCGGGAGAACCACCACCAATGCAACTTGGGGAGAGCTAAAGGGGTCAGGACTCTTTTAGGAGAGTAAAAGAGTCCTGACCCCTTTAGCTCGTTGCATGGAATGCGACATCGGTCTTCGGGATGTTGCATCTGGTGCAACCTGATCGGGTGAGATGTTGCAGGGGATGCGACAAGGGCGGCTCGGGATGTTGCGGGGGATGCGACATGGGGGCTGCGATGTTGCGGAAGATGCAACATCCGGCGGCGAGCGAACCCGGCGGCTCGACGAGCGAACCCGAGAAAGGGCGGTTCGGCGGGCCGGCTCGACGATCGAACCCGAGTTTCTGCAAGCGAACCCACGGTGATCCAGGCGCTTGATCCGCAAGCGATTTTTTGCGTTCTCGGGGCGCCGGCGTCGGGCGGGCGAACCCGGGGCCGGATCTGCCGGACGAACCGAGGCCGGGCTTGCCTCTGCGGCCGCCTTGTGTTAGGATCATTATCCTTCCCCCTTCGCCGCCGGACGGCGCGGACCTCGCCGACATGCTCGTCACCGACCCCTCTCCCACCCGCGCCGCCGCAAAACGAACGGAGGGGTCCAGGGGATGATCATCATCCCCTGGCTTCTTCCCTTCCTCTTCCGTCCGCCCGCCGCCGCCTCTTCACCCCGTCGTCGCGTGCCGCAGGGCCAGGGCGCCGAGGAGAGCACTGTCCTGGCCGAGCTCGGCTCGGGCGACCTCCACCCGGAAGAGCTCGGGCTCTTGGGCCAGCCTTTTCCGGACGCGGTCGAGGTAGCCTCGGGCGAGGCCGACGCTGCCGCCGATGGCGACGCGATCGAGGCCGAGGATCGTCGTCAGATCGGCGATCAGGATGGCGACGGCCGTGGCCGAGCGCTCGATGATCGCCTCGGCCCAGGCCTCGCCCGAGGCGGCCGCCGCGAAGACGGCGCGCGCGTCGGCTCCCGGATGACCCTGGGTCTCGGCCTCGGCCGCGATGGCCCGGCCGGCGGCGGTGCTCTCCACCGTGCCGTGCCGGCCGCTGCCGCAGGGCCTCTCGCCCATGGGGCTCGAGACGAAGCCGACATGGCCGGCGAGGCCGTTGGCGCTCTGAAGCAGCCGGCCATCGAGCACGATGCCGCCACCGACGCCGGTCGAGACGGTGAGGTAGGCGAAGTGGCGGCTGCCGCGGCCGGCACCCAGATGCGCCTCGGCGAAGGCGGCGGCCGCGGCATCGTTGCAGCAGGCGGCGGCGCCGACCATCCTTTCGAGCGCCGCGGCCAGGGGAAACCGCTCGATCGCCTCGAGAATGCCGCGATTGACGGCGTGCCAGTCGCCCCGGGCGTCGATGCGCCCGGCGACGGCGACGCCGAGCGGAGCGCCCCGCGCGTGGCCGAGCCTCTGGAGGAGGCTGGCGATCGCCATGAGCTGGGCCTCGGGGCCCGCCCTGCCGTCGGTCGCCGTCTGCAGCCGTTCCTCGACCATCCCCCGCCCGATCCGGGCCGCGGCGATCTTGGTGCCGCCGAGATCGACGGCGAAGCCCTCGAGAGGTTCCCGCGCGCCTCCGGCCATCAGGTCCGTCCCGCCGCCTTCGCGACGGCCGCCCCGAACCAGCCGGTCACGAGCTCGAGCCGGGTGAGGGCGGTGCCGACCGTGACCGCATCCGCACCCGCCAGGATGGCCGCGGCGGCGAGCTCCGGCGTGTTCACCCGGCCTTCCGCCATGACGAAGCCGCCGAGCTCGCGAAAGGCCCGGATCAGCTCGAGATCGACCCCGTCGCCCCGGCCCGCCGTCTCCTCGGTGTAGCCCGAGAGCGTGGTGCCGAGGATGGCGGCACCGGCGGCGAGGGCCCGTTTTCCGTCCGCCACCGTGGCGCAATCCGCCATGGCGAGCGCTTCTCCCTCCCGGATCGCCTCGAGGATGTCCGGTGCCGGGTCCGGTCGGGCACGCTCCGTCGCGTCATAGGCGACGATGTCGGCGCCGGCGGCGATCAGCTCCCGGGCGTCGGCGATCAGGGGCGTGATGCGCACGGGGGTGTCCAAGAGGTCGCGCTTGACGATGCCGATGATCGGCACGCTCACGCAGGGCCGCACGGCCTGGAGATTGTCGATTCCCTCGATGCGCAGGCCAGCGGCCCCGCCCGCCACGGCGGCCATGGCCATGGCGGCGACGATCCTCGGGTGGTCCATGGGCCCGTCGTCCACGGGCTGGCAGGAGACGACGAGGCCGCGGCGCAGCTTCTCGAGGATTTCCATGGTCAGTCCATGAGCCCGGGCAGGCCGGTCGAGAGGATCGGGAAGGCGCAGACCAGGATCAGCACGGCGAAGGGCGGGATGAGCCAGGGCAGGATCGCCCGGGCCAGCCGCTGGTAGGGGATGTTGCCGACCTGGGCCACGACGAAGAGCGCCATGCCCATGGGCGGGGTGAGGATCGAGATCATCAGGTTGAGGACGACGATGATGCCGAAATGCACGGGATCGATGCCGAAGCCCATGGCCACCGGCACCAGGATCGGCACCACGATCAGGAGGATCACCAAAGCCTCGATGAAGCAGCCGAGCACGAAGATCATCAGGTTGACGGCGATGAGGAAGCTCACCGGGCCGTCGGCGATGCCGAGGAAGAAGCTCGCGATTTGCTGCGGCGCCTGCTCGCGGGCGAGGATGAAGCTGAGGAGCGCCACGCCCGCGACGATGAGGGCGATGGCCGCCGAGGTCACGGTCGTCTCGTAGATCGCGTCCCACAAGCGGCGGAAGGTCAGCTCGCGGTAGAAGACGAGGTCGATCAGGATGGCGTAGAGCACCGTCACCGCCGCCGCCTCCGTCGGCGAGAAGAGGCCGGAGAAGATGCCGCCGACGATGACCACAGGGGTCAAGAGCGCCGGCAGCGAGCGAATGAACAGGCTGGCGATCTGGCCGGCGCTCTGGCGCGGATCGCGCGGGTAGTCGCGGCGGCTGGCGAGGACGTAGACCATGATCATGAGGGCAATGGCGCAGATCACGCCCGGGATGATGCCGCCGAGGAAGAGCTTGCCGATCGAGACGTTGGCGATGACGCCGTAGAGCACCATGGTGATCGAGGGCGGCACCAGAGGACCGATCATCGACGACGCGGCGGTGACCGAGCCCGAGAAGTCGTCGTCGTAGCCGGCCTTGCGCATCGCCTCGATCTCCATCTTGCCGAGCCCGCCGGCATCGGCCAGGGCCGAGCCGGACATGCCGGAGAAGAAGAGCGAGGCCAGCACGTTCACGTGGCCGAGGCCGCCCGTGATGTGGCCGACGAGGGCCCGGGCGAAGCCGAAGAGGTGGTTGGTGATGCCGGCGGAATTCAGGATGCCGGCCGCCAGGATGAAAAGGGGCACGGCGAGCAGCGGAAAGCTGTTCAGCCCGTCCACCATGCGCTGCACGGCGAAGCTGATGCCCATGCCGGTCCAGTAGAAGTAGCCCATGGAGACGAAGATCATGGCGACGCCGATCGGCACGCCGACCAGAACGAAGACGAGCCAGAGCACACCCAGAACGGCGAGGGTCATAGCGCCGGGCTCCTGTCGGTGACGCGATCCCGGCGGCCGACGATGCGGCGCAGGATGCGGTACATGATGAAGAAGGAGGCGACGAACGCCGAGGCGTAGAGCAGGGCATCGGTCGTCGGCAGCGTGACCGAGATGTTGTTCCAGGTGCGCTGGATGGTGCGAAAGCCGATCCAGCACAGATGCGCCATGATGCCGAGATAGACGACGTCGATCACCGTGTAGAGAATGCGCCGGACGGTCGGCGGCAGGGCATCGGCGAGGAACGCCATCTTGAGCTGCCCGTCCTGACGCTCCACCTCGCCGATGGCGAGGAAGGCCATCCAGACCCAGATCCAGCGCGCCGCCTCCTCGGTCCAGACGGGCCCCCGGAAGAGTGGCGTCCGCCCGAAGACCTGGATCAGCACGATGCCGATCAGGACGATGAAGAGCACCGAGGCGATGCTGCCCTCGAGGCTGTATTTGCGTGGTGTCGCCAAGTCCTTCCCCCCTCCTGCCGAGGCCGGCCGCGGGCACCTCGGGGCACCCGCGGCCGCCTCGCTCAGCCGCCGGTCACGGCCGCGATGGAGCCCTTGCCGAACTGCTCCTCGAGCTGGTCGTAATAGGGCTGCATCGCCTTGCGGAACGGCTCGAGGTCCGGGCGGGTGATGGTCAGGCCGCGATCCGCGAACTCGGCGAGCAGCTCCTCCTCGGCCGTGAAGGTCAGGCTGTCGTTGAGCTCGCCGCCGGCCTCCACCGCCTGCATCAGCCAGCCCTGCTCCTCCTCGCTGAGATCGGCCCAGGTGTCGGTCGAGATCTGCACGGCCGCCGAGGCGACGAAATGGTTGGTCAGCGCCACCGAGGACTGCACCTCGTAGAATTTCATCGCCTCGATGGTCGGCAGGGGGTTCTCCTCGGCATCGACCTGGTTGGTCTGCAGCGCCAGATAGACCTCGGCGAAGGCGACCGGCGCCGGAGTGGCGCCGACATTCTCGGCATAGGCGATGAGGAAGGGCACGTTGGGCGTGCGCAGGCGCAGGCCCTTCATGTCCTCGATCGAGTTGATCGGCCGGTTGGCGGTCGTCTGGCGGGTGCCGTAATACCAGACGTCGAGCAGCTTCACGCCCTGCTCCTCGAACTTGGCCGCCATCTCCTGGCCCCAGGGTCCGGCCACGATCTTCTCGAGATGCGCGAAGTCCCGGGCGACATAGGGCGCCCCCACGAGATTGAGCTCGGGGATGATGTAGCTCATGTCCGGGTAGCCCGTGATGACCATGTCGAGCTCGCCCGCCTGGACCTGGGCCACCATCGCCTTGAAGTCGCCGAGCTGGGAGGAGGGAAAGAGCGTCACGGTGAGCTCGCCGCCCGAAAGCTCGGCGAGACGGTCGGCGAGCTCCTTGGCACCCGCGTAGACGTTCGACGCCTCGTTGTCCTGCATGCCGAGCGTCAGCTCGCGCGCCGATGCCAGGGAAGTCGCCAGCGCCAGCATGGCGGCACCGGTCAGAAGGGTCGTGGTCAGCCTCATCGTTTCCTCCATTGTGATCGATCGGGCAAGAAGGCGTCTCGCCGGCGCTTCAGTGCTCGTGCAGCCGCGCCGGCTGCGCCGCCAGGCGCGGCGCGGCCAGCCGTGCCCGGTAGGACCGCGCGAGGTGGCGCTCCATCACGTCGGTCGCCGCCGCGACATCGTTGTCGCGGATCGCCTCGTAGATCAGGCGATGCTCGTCATAGGCGATGCGGTCGTAGCGCTCGGGATCATCGGTCGGCGGCCGCTGCGCGATCATCGAGCGCACGAACATGTCGTGCAGGGTGAGAATCACGGGGTTTCCCGAGATCGAGACCAGGACGCGATGGAAGGCGATATCGGTGGGCGCGAAGGCGCTGGTGCCGATGGCCTCGAAGTTGCGCTCGAGGGCGGCCTGGAGCTTGGCGAGCTGGAGGTGGGTCGCCCGCGCCGCCGCCTCGCGCACGGCACCTGTCTCGATGAAGAGACGCATCTGCTCGAGATGCGCACCGCTCTCGGCGTCGCCCAGGATGTCCCTGATCTGGTCTCCGGCACCGCGCAGGATGTTCGAAAGGGAGGGACGGCTGGCCCGCGGCCGCCGACCGGCGGCGGCGGTGACGTAGCCGCGAAGCTGCATCTGCGCCAGGGCCTCCCGCACGGTCGGCCGTGAGGCCGCGAAGCGCTCGCAAAGCTCGCGCTCGGTCGGCAGCGGCTCGTCCAGCTCGATCGTGCCGGACCTGATCTCGCCGATCAGGGTTTCGGCGATCAGATCGACCGTGCGCCGGGGCTCCTGCCGCTCCTGCGTCTCGAATGCCGTGACCATGGCCGGAACACCCTCGATCAGTTCACCAGATGACCGTTTTGGTATGACAAGAGAAATCTATTGTCAAACCAAAAAAACACCTTATGGTCCTCGCGATGGATGCCGGCCACGCAAGGCCGGTTGTGCGATGCTGGTGCACGGAAGGATGCGAGAATGACGAAGCCGCTGGCGGGCATGTACGCGGCGCTCATGTCAGGCCTCAGCGATCGGGGCGAGTTCGATCCGGAGCGCCAGCGCGCGCTCGACGATTACGTGCTGCGCCAGGGGCTGACCGGCCTCTATGTCGGCGGCAGCAGCGGCGAATCCGGCTTGCTCGGCGCCGACGAGCTTCTGGCCCAGCAGGCGGTGGTCGCCGAAAGCGCCAGGGGCAAGGGTGCCCGGCTGATCGCCCATGTCGGCATGCCGTCCTTGCGCGATTCGATCCGCCTCGCACGCCAGGCGAAGGAGCTGGGCTACGAGGGCCTCTCGGCCCTGCCGCCGCATTCCTATCCCTTCAGCGACGACGAGATCGTCGCCTATTACCGCGACCTCGCCGCCGCCACCGACCTGCCGCTGATCGTCTACGAGGTGCCCATCCGCACCGGCCGGCCGATCCCGCTCGACGTCCTCCTGCGCATCCTCGACATCCCGAACGTCGCCGGCATCAAGTTCACCTCGACCGACCTCTTCAAGCTCTCCATGCTGCGCCGCAGCCGTCCGCACCACACCTGCTTCTTCGGCTTCGACGAGATGTATCTCGCCGCCGCCGTGCTCGGCGCCGACGGCGGCATCGGCACCACCTACAACCTCCTCGGCCGCCTCTACCTGGCGCTCGATTCCGCCGTTCGCGACGGCGAGCTGAAGCTGGCCCGGGAGCTGCAGGAGCTCTCGCAGATCTTCGTGGAAGCGCTCCTCGAGACCGGCGTTCTGCCCGGTATGAAGGCGGCGTTCCGCGCCATCGGCATCGACTGCGGCCCGACCCGGGCACCCATGGCGCTCCGCGTGGCCGACGGCGAGGCCCGCATGCGCGCCGTCATGGAGGAGCCCGCGCTCAAGGCCTGGCTCGCCTGACCGATCTTCGCCGGCACCCGGATCCGATTCGAAAGAAAGGAGCACCGCCGATGACATGTCGCAAAGGACTTAGCGTCCCTCTCGCCAGCCTCGCGCTTGTTTTCGGCATGGGAGCTGCCATGGCCGAGGAATGGCCGAACCTCCCCATCGGCATCAAGAACGGGATCGGGGTCCGCATCGACGACCGCCTGATCGTCGGGCTCGGCAGCGCCGGCACCGACATCCTCGCCCTCGACCTGAACGACAGGGCCGCCGGCTGGCGGAAGCTCGCCGCCTTCGACGGTCCGGCACCGTCCCAGCCCGCGGCCGCCGCCTCGAACGGCGCCCTCTACGTCTTCAGCGGCTCGGGCAAGACCGATCCCGAGGACGCGGCACCGGTCATCCTCGACACCGTCCATCGCTACGATCCCGAGGCCAACGCCTGGGAGACGCTGGACACGACCACGCCGGTCGGGCTCCTGGGCGCCAGCGCCATGACCCTCGAGGATGGGCGCATCGCCATCATCGGCGGCTACAACAAGGAGCTCTTCGACCGCTACCTCGCCGAGGTCTCCGCCATCGACAGGGAGGCCGAGCCGGAGCGCTGGAACGCCGTCGTCGAGGCCTACATGGGGATGACGCCCAAGGAGTACCGCTGGAACGACAGGGTGCTGCTCTTCGACCCGACCGACCTGAGCTGGAGCGATTTCGGCGCCAATCCCGAATTGCCGAACACGGGTGCCGCCGTCGTCGAGACGGCACCGGACGAGTTCCTGATCATCAACGGCGAGATCAAGCCGGGCCTGCGCACCGACATGGTGAAGCGGGTCACCTTCGGCGCCGACGGGGCGACGTGGTCGGCCGTAACGCCCTTGCCCGCACCCTCGGGCGGCGAGATGCAGGAAGGGCTGGCGGGGGCCTATGCCGGCCTCAGCCATGATCGCGTGATCGTCGCCGGCGGCGCCAACTTCCCGGGTGCCCGCCGGAACGCCGAGGCCGGCCACTGGTTCGCGCACGAAGGCCTCTCGAAGCATTGGGCGTTCGAGGTCTTCGTCCTCGATGACGATCGCTGGCAGGAGGTCGGCCGACTGCCCGAGGGCCTCGCCTACGGCGCCTCCTTCTCCGTCGACGACGCGCTGCTCGTGGTCGGCGGAGAGGACGAAGCCGGCACGGCCCGCGCCGACGTCTTCACCCTCGAATGGAACGGCGACGCGCTCCAGACCCGCGACTGATCCCGCCCGCTGCGGCCCGCCGCCCACATCCGGCCGGTCACTTCACCCAGCCCTGCCTGCCGAAGAAGACGGCGAGCTGCTTGGCGATACCCTTGGCCGCCCGGTCGGAATCCGCGACCACCGAGGCGCCCAGCGACTCGTCGGTCGCCTGCAAGCCGCCGCTCGCCACGGTCGAGGCGACCAGATGCCCGGCGATGGCGCCTGCGCCCATCATCTCCGCCATGCCCGGCTGCAGACCGCTCTTCGCGTCGACCTCGATCTCGTCGGCCAGCGTGCGACTGCTCAACGTCAGCTCGAACACCTGGGCCCGCACGCGCACGTCGGAGCGGCCGGCGCCGAGCCCGATCGTCACACGCTCGGTCCGGTCGCCCTGGTCGACGCCGACGAACTGGCCGGTGATCAGGAGTCCCGACGAGACACCGGCCGGCAGGCTGTTGCCTTGTTGGGCATCGAGGCCGAGATCGCGGATCTCGATCACCAGCTTCTTGGCCAACGCCGTCGCTGCCTGATGGCCGACCTTGATCTCATCGGCCGGATTGGGCGGCAGCTTGCTCGCCTTCAGCGTCTCGTCGATCGTGCCGCTGAGACCAGGATCGAGCTGCACCTCCCCGGGCTGCACGGCAAACTCCTGCACCACGACGACTTCTGGCTTCGGCAGCGCCGCCGTCGTCTCGATCTGGCTCGAGCTCTGGGTGCAGGCGCCGAGCAGCGCCATCACCCCGAACGCTCCGAGCCGCAGGGCCGCCTTCGTCACGTCACGCATCACCCTCTTCCTCATGTCGGGGCGGCTCGCAGCGAATCGAGCGGGCCCGGTTCTCGGTCTTGCTCTCGTGATCGGCACGAGGACGGGATGCGAAGGCCGGCCGATCATCGACCCGGGCTTCCGGCTCCGGTGGTCGTCCCGGTCCGGCTCCTGCCCGCTACTCGCTCGCACGATTGCTGGCGCCCGGCAGGGCCGCCTTCAGCTTCTCGATATCCGCGGCCGAAAGCTGCGGCCGGGCGATCCTGATCGTCAGCTTCTCGATCGTGCCGTCGAACGCAAACGGCACCCGATAATCACGATCGTCGACCGGAGTGAGGGTATCGGCGCCGACATCGAAGCTCTCGTCCCACTGCAGAAGGAACGGTATCGTCTGCTTCATGGTCCGGCGGTCGATCTCCTTGCCGTCGACCTTCAGGACACCGGTAGCCGAACGGCCGATACCACTCATGCTGTTGAAGGCCATCGTGCCGATCCCGAGCCCGTCATAGGTGAAGTCGAACTCGAGCGTGTGCTTGCCGGGAGCCAGCGCATCCTGGCCCTCCCAGCGGACACGCTCGAGATCGAACAGGTTCCAGACGTATACCGGCTTCCCCTGGAGCAGGTAGAAGCCATAGCCGGCGAACCGGCCGCCCTGGGTGACCAGCATGCCGTTGCCGCCACCTTCCGGCACGTCGATTTCCGCCGTGATCGTGTAGCTGCTGTTGAGCACGTTCGGCGCGTCGCCGTTGGGCGTGCCGGTAAGCGTGCCATGGTAGACGAACTCGTCGCGTCCGGCGGTGACGCTCGGCCGGGGCGCGACCGCCCGGGTGGCGAGCGAGTTGTCGAGCGGGAACACCTGGTATTTCGACGCCTCGATCGTGAAGAGGTCCTGCATCGCCTCGAGCTTCTTCGGGTTCGACGCGGCCAGATCGTTGTTCTGGGTCCAGTCCTTGCTCAGGTCGAAGAGCTCCCAGGGATAGGCGTTGAAGACGTCCGGATCGGGTGTGCCGGCGAGCTCCCAGGGTGCCGAGATCGGCCGGGTGTTGGCATACCACCCGTCGTGATAGATGCCGCGATTGCCCAGCATCTCGAAGTACTGCGTACGGCGCGTCGAGGGTGCGTCAGCGTTCGCGGCGTCGAACGTGTAGGCCATGCTGACCCCCTCGATCGGCCGCTGCGCGATGCCGTCTACCGTATCGGGGGCGCGAATGCCGGTGGCCTCGAGCAGCGTCGGCACGATGTCGATGATGTGGTGGAACTGGTTGCGGATGCCGCCCTCGTCCTTGATCCGCGCCGGCCAGGAGATCGCCATGCCCTGGCGCGTGCCACCGAAATGCGAGGCGATCTGCTTGGTCCACCTGAACGGCGTGTCGAAGGCCCAGGCCCAACCCACCGCCATGTGATTGTAGGTCTGGTCCGTGCCCCAGATGTCGTAGAAATGCTCGAGCTGGTCCGCCACCGGCACCGGAACGCCGTTGAAGGCGGCGACCTCGTTCGGCGTGCCGATCGGCGAGCCTTCGGCGCTCGTGCCGTTGTCGCCGTTGATGTAGATGATCAGCGTGTTGTCGAGCTTGCCCATGTCCTCGACCGCCTGGATCACGCGGCCGATCTCGTGGTCGGTGTAGGCGGCATAGGCGGCGAAGACGTCGGCCTGCCGAATGAACATCTTCTTCTCGTCGCCGGAAAGCTCGCCCCACTCCTTGAGCAGATCCTTCGGCCACGGCGTCAGCTCGGCCGCCTCGGGAATGACGCCGAGCTTCTTCTGGTTGGCGAAGATCGTCTCGCGCAGCTTGTTCCAGCCGTCGTCGAAGAGGTGCATGGCGGCGATCTTCTCGACCCACTCCCTGGTCGGATGATGCGGCGCGTGCGTGGCGCCGGGGACGTAGTAGACGAAGAAGGGCTTGTCCGGCTGGGTCTGGTTCAGCATCCGCATGTGCTGGATCGCCTCGTCGGCCATCGCCGTGATCAGGTTCCAGCCCGGCTTGCCCTCGAAGGGATAGATTTGCGTGGTGTTGCGGAAGAGGTTGGGCTGCCACTGGTTGCTGTCGCCGCCGACGAACCCGTAGAAATACTCGAAGCCCATGCCGATCGGCCACTGGTCGAAGGGTCCGACCTGGCTCGCCTCGAAGGCCGGCGTGTTGTGATCCTTGCCGAACCACGAGGTAGCGTAACCATGATCGCGCAGGATCTGGCCGATCGTGGCGCTGTCCTTGCCGATCAAGCTGTCGTAGCCGGGAAAGCCGGTCGCCTGCTCCGCGATCACGCCGAATCCCACGGAATGGTGGTTGCGGCCCGTGATCAGCGCCGCTCGGGTCGGCGAGCAGAGCGCCGTCGAGTTGAAGTTGGTGTAGCGCAGACCCGCCTCGGCGATGCGGTCGAGCGCCGGGGTCGGAATCACCCCGCCGAAGGTGCTGGGCACCCCGTAGCCGGAATCGTCCGTCATGATCAGCAGGATGTTGGGCGCGCCTTCGGGTGGCACGACGCGCGGTGGCCACCAGGGCTTCGAATCGAAGGCGTTGAGGCCGATCTCGCCCTTGAAGCTCGGCGCCGGGGCGGGCAGCACGTCGCCGAGAATGGTCGTCGTGGCCGATGGCGAGCCCGGCTCGCCCGTGACCTGCTGGGCATTCGCCGCTGCGGTGAAGGAGAGCAAGAGGCCCAGCGTCAGGGTAAAATTGCGACGGCAATCCATGATCGTGCCTCCCTCGCGGTTGGTCCGGGCCTTCAGAAGACCCAGGTCAGGCCGACGATCGGCCCATGGATGTCGACGTCCCAGACGAAGCCGTCGTCCTGGTAGTCGACGCTGAGATAGCGGTAGCCGGCGCGCGCCGAGAGCTTCTCGCTGAAGGCGTAGCCGAGCGTGCAGAGCACCTGCCAGGTCTTGTCGGAGCCCACGTGGAAACCGCCGTAGTCGGCCTCGCCCGAAAGGAAGAAGCCACGGCCCAGCACGGCTCGGCCGCGCACGCCCAGGAGCGGGTCGGCCCAGGCCTCGGATTGCTGGTCGGTGCGGGGCTGCGCCAGGCCGGCGCGCAGGTTGACCTCGGTGTCGACGTACCAGAGCCGGGCGCCGGCGATCACATCGAGGCTGATCCGGCGATCCCGATAGGCATCGAAGAACCCGGCAAGCTCGGCGAAGAGCGTGCGATTGTCCATCTCGGCATCGCCGAACACCTGCCCGGGCGTGTCGCCCTTGCCGGAGATGTCGAGGTAGTTCACGTCGAAGACGATGCCGAGCCGGTCGTGCCGCGCCTCGCCGGCGAGCATGGCGGCGAAGTTGGTCTGGTCGATGATGTCGTCGAAGCTGGCGTCGACATTGGCGGGCGGTGCCCCCTTGAAGGTCGCGACGTCACCCTTGAGCGCCGTGAACCAGGCATAGGGCGTGAGCGCCAGGGTCCAGCCGCCTTTCGCCGGCATCGCCTCGGTCGCCTCCTGCGCCGCGACCGGCGGCACATGCGAGGGCGAAGCCAGCGCCAGCGTCGCGATGATCGTGACGGCCGAAGGTCGGGCCATGGCTGCTCCCCGGACAGCGCACGTCCTTGCGAACCCATTTGGTCAACGGGCCCTCCGCCATCGAAGTACGTTGCTGTAAGCTACCGGTGCTGTGTCGGCGCCGGGCGGCCGCCCGGCGCTGCCGGTGCCTCGGCCACGTCGAGACCGGCCAGGCGCATCCCGGAGGCGACGGCCTCGATCAATTCGGGCGCCAGATTCCGCTTGGCGAGATCCTGGCGGAGATGCTGGCCATAGGCCGGATCGATCTCGAGGATTCTCTCCACCTCGGCCCCGGCCTCCCTGGCGTGTCCGAGCTTCGCATGCGCCATCGCCAGGGCCATATGGCCGAAGACGGTGTCGGGGATGCCGATGCGCCCGGCCTCGATCAAGGCCGCCGCGTAATCGCCCGCCATGTAGCGGGCGAGATAGGGGCCGATGCGGTAGTGTCCCGGCAGGATCGGGTTGCGGACGAAGGCCTCCTCCATCATCGGCATGCAGATGTCGAACATGCCGCGCATGCAGTAGCGCCGGCTGACCTCGGCCAGAAGCACGGTGTCGTTGGGATTGAGCGCCAGACCACGCTGGCCGGCGGCGAGGCTGCGCTCGACATCGTTCATCAGCCAGTAGACCAGAAAGAGCGCCGCGTAGCTCTCGGAATCCGCCGGCGCCAGCTCGACGGCGCGACGCGCCAGCGCCAGCGCCCGGGGCAGCACCACGTCGCCGGCCGCGGCCGGATCGAAGCCGAGCCGGTAGCCGTCGGCCAGAAGCATCGCCAGGGCCGCCTGCGCCTCGGCGTAGTCGGGGTCGGCCTCGACCGTGCGCTCGAGACACTGGCGGATCGGACCGTGGCCCAGAGGGTTGGGCTCGCGCCAGTACTGGCGAAAGCGCAGCACGCATTCGTAGGAGGTGAGCTCCGCCGGCGGCTTGGCCTCCTGATGGCGCAGCTGCTCGCTGTAGAGGACGCCGTAGGGCTGGGCGAGCTCCTGGACCACACGGCCGGCCAGCCGGTCGCGCACGGCGATGATCGAGGCGGCGGTGACGTCGCCGTCGAACTGTCCCGACCAGATCTGGCGCCCGCTGTCGCTGTCGATCAAGGAAGCGGTCACGGCGAAGCGGTCCGGCGCCACGCTCACGCCGCCGGTCAAAAGGAAGTCCGTGCCGAGGCGCTTCGCCAGAATCTGCGCGTCCGCCTCGCCGAGCGCCCGTTCCGCCATCTCCGCGTCGAACACGACGAGGCCGCCGGAGCGCGTCAGCCCGGCCACCACCTCGCGGCTGAAGCCGTGCACCAGGCCGTCGCCGGCAGCCGGGCTCCCGTCATCCTGAAACGGCATGGCGAGAACCACGGGATCGCCTCCCGTGGCACCGCCGGCGATGGCGGCCGGACCCGCCCCATGGACCCCGAGCATCCAGCCGCCGGCGAAACCGATGCCCAGCAACGCGCTTCCGATCAGGACGGGCCCGGTCACCATGGGCAAGGGCAGTCGTCGGCGCCGGGCCGGTGGCGCCTCCGGCGCCTCGACCGGCGGCGGGTTCACCGCCCCGGCGGTTCTTTCGGCACCGGCATCGGCGACATCGAAGGCCGCCACGTAGCCGCCCTTGGGTATGTCGATTCGCACCGGGTCGTCCTGGCCGGCGATCAAGTAGTACCGCTCGAGACTGCGCCGCAGCCGGCTCGCCTCGATGCGCACGATCGGGTCGGACTGCGCATCGAAGCTCTCGTCGCGGCCGAAAACCGCGAGCGCCACGCCATAGGCCTTGATGCGCTCCCCGCGTCCGGCAAGGGTCTCCTCGACCACGTGCACGAGAAAGCGCCGGTTGCGGTCGGATGCGTCGAACGCCGGACTGGCGACGATGCGGTCGAGCTCCGCCCTGACGTCGGCCGACGTCATTCCGTCCGGCAGAAGCGCGCCTCCGGCGCTCTCCTGCACCGACTCCTGCCGCTGGCGCATGGCCATCCTCGTTTCGGTGCCGTTCCGTCTCGGGGCCGGGCGACCGGGAGGAATCTAGCACGACCGTCCTTGGCGTGACAGCCGGCCCCGCGGTTCCCGGCATCGTCGAAGCGCCTGGCGCAGGTAACAGAAACGTACTCCCTCCGAACCCTTGGAACCGGCCTCTCTTGCACCTTGCGCGGGCAACCCCGCCGGGGCCGAATTCGAGGGGGGGACGGGACGAGGTCGTGGCGGAGAAGGCGCGCCATGTGCTGAAGCGGCTGGCGGCGCATCGCCGGGCCATCGAGGCGCGGCTCGCGGCCGACCCCGCCTTCCGCTCGCTCTGCGAGGATCACGGCGAAGCGCTCGAGGCGCTGCGCCGCTGGGAGGCTTGCGCCGACCGGCACCGTGCGGCCCGCATCCTGGAATTTCGCTGCCTCGTCGCCGAGCTCGAGCGTGAGATCGAAACCGCTCTCGGCATCGTTTGAGCCGAGCACGGGTGATCGGCAGAACCTCGACGATCGGGACACGCCCCCGCCGGCCTTCTTGGCAAACTTGCCGCACGAGAAAGGCTTTGCGCCGATCGCCCGCTTTTGGTGAGATCGGCTGCCAACAGCCGAGGAGATTGCCCATGGCCGCGCCTGCCGCTGCCGAGGACGGCAAGGAAGACGCCAGCGGATCGAGCACGCTGAAGGTCGATCTGGACCGGCTGCGCGAGGAGATCATGGAGCTCAAGAGCACGATCGCCGGCTTCGGCAAGCGTGGCGCCGCCGAGGCGAGGGCGGCCGCCGACGTCAAGCTCGACGAGCTGCACGCCGAGCTCGAGCGGGCGGCGGGCGAGCTGCACCGGCGCGGCCAGGATACCCTCGCCGGCGTCGAGCAACGGGTGCGCGAGCACCCCAAAACCAGCCTCGTCGCTGCCTTCGGCCTCGGCCTGATCCTGAGCCGGCTGCTCGACCGGCGCTGAGCGCCGCCTAATCTCTGCGCGAGCGGCGGATCGAGCGGGGCTCGAAGAGGTCGGCCGTCAGAATTGTTCGCCCTCCGCTCTCATCCTCCCCGAGCCGCGCCGGCCCGGGGCTGTCGTGAACGAGGAGCAGGTGGCGATCCTCGCCCTCGCCGACGAAATCGATGCCTTCCGCCTGGTCGACCCCCTTCTCGTAGACGAGGTCCATGACCCGCTCGACCGAGCTTTCGGTGTGCAGCGCGTCCGTCTCGCCGCCCAAGGGCGGCCGCCAGCGGAAGAGGCCGCCGATGCCGTCATGCTCCATGGTCGGCCCCGCGAGCAGCAGGAGCCTGTCCCCATCGAAGCGCAGGTCGCGAATGCCGAGGCCCGCCAGCGGCAGGAAATGCTTGAGATAGCGGCGGCCGTCCGCCGCCACCCGGCAGAGCTTCAGACGGCCCGGCTTCTTTTCCTTCACCCGCAGCTCCAGGACCATTGTCCAGCCCCGGATCACGGGGCCGCGCAGGCCCAGGAGCAGGCGGTCCCCCTTGACCGCCAGCCCCTCGATGTCGAAGCCGTTCTCCTTGCAGGGCATGGTCACCGAGGCGGCCAGATGAGGATCGTCCAGGAGCGCCTCGGTGAGCTTGTTGCGACCCTTGGCCTTCATCTTCAGGCAGGCGGCACCACCCTCCGCGTCGCTTCCCTCGTCGGCGATGCCGTGGGTGCCATCCTCCTGGAGGCGAAGCGGCAGCCGACCGAGAAACCATCGATTGGGGTCGCGATCGAGATCGGCCAGCGCCTCCAGTGCCTGAGCCCCCTCTTCACCTTCGTCCGGCTTGTCGCGCTTCAGGCTGTGCGAGCCGGCGATCCAGAGGAAGCCGCCATCGACCGCCAGCCCCTCGATATCCATCTCGCCCGTCGGCCCGTTCGGCAACTCGATCAGCTCGCCGATCGGGACATTGTCCATTTGATGGAAATCGCCATCGTGCCGACGCGCCAGCCGCTCCACGGTCGCGGTCTCGTCGCAGGCGGCGAACAGCGTCCGGCCGATCACCGCCACCGCCGAGATATCGCGCGGCAGAGGGTCGTCGACATGCCGCAGGCGCTCGCGCGGACGAAAGTGCAACCGCAACCGGCCGGAGGGCCGACGGATGGCGAGGCGGCGGCTGAAACCGGGACTTGGGAGTTTGGAAGAGCGCGGCATGGACGCCTCGACCTCTCAGACGGGTTCTCGACGATGACGCCGCCCCGGATCGACATGACCGAGCAGCAGGCGAATGTTGCGGCGGTTGGCCTTGTGCGCCAGATCGAAGGCGTCGCCGACCAGCGGCACCGCGCCGAGCACGGTGTCGAGACCGATATTGAAGCCCATGCGGGCGAGCGTGCGACGCGGCACGCCGAGGCGATGCGCCTCCTTGAGGATCCAGAGCGCCGCCGCCGCGGTCACCACGTCGCCGACGCCCGGCACGAGCCCTATCAGCCCGTCGAGGCCCACCCGCCAGCCGATGACGGGGATGCGGAACCGGTCGTCCAGCCAGTAGGCGACGAGGCACAGCCGCTCCACGTCGGCCTTTCGGTCCGCCGCCCCACCCGTACGCTCGCCGGCCCTGGAGCTCATCGCCGCGCTATGATCCAGACCGCGTGCACGATGCCCGGAATGTATCCGAGCAGCGTCAAGAGGATGTTGATCCAGAACTGCGGGCCGATGCCGACCTGCAGGAAGACCCCGAGCGGCGGCAGCAGGATCGCGAGCAGAATGCGCAGAAGGTCCATCATCGGCCTTTCCTCGATGGTCGCAGGGATCACCCCGGACCACGATGCCACTTGTGGAGAGAAGCCGGCGCTCGCCGACCCCGAGCCAATCGCTGATCCCGCCACCGGTTCCGCCGGGTGCCGGTCCCCCGCTCCTCCGGGCGCTTTCGATTCGCCGCTCGGGAGCCGGTCGGGATCCGGGATGTTCTTGGGCTCCGTCTCGACGGATGCCATCCGACCCTCGGATGATGACACCGAACCCTCGAGGCGCCATCATCCGGTGCTGCCATGGAGAGCCTGCTGATGCATTTCGGTCCCAAGATCATCCCGAACGGCACCCGCTTCGATTTCTGGGCGCCCGATGTCGATGCCGTCACCCTGATCGCCGGCAAGGGCGAGGTGGCGATGCAACGGTCGGGCGACGGCTGGTTCAGCGCGACGACCGCCTCCAGGACCGGGGAGACTTATGCGTTCCGGCTGCCGGACGGAACCGTCGTGCCGGATCCCGCATCGCGCGCCCAGAAGGATGGCGTGCACGGCCCGTCCGTCGTGCCGGGTCCGATCGCGACCGATTCGGCGTGGCGCGGCCGGCCCTGGCACGAGGCGGTGCTCTACGAGCTGCATCTCGGCACCTTCACCCGGGAGGGCACGCTCGTCGCGGCCGCGGCCAGGCTGCCGGCGCTCGCCGAGCTCGGCATCACCGCGGTCGAGCTGATGCCCCTCGCCGCCTTCGCCGGCCGGCGCGGCTGGGGCTATGACGGCGTGCTGCCCTACGCCGTGCACGAGAGCTACGGCAGGCCCGAGGATCTCGCCGCTTTCGTCGCCCGGGCGCACGAGCTCGGCCTCATGGTCTTTCTCGACGTCGTCTACAACCACTTCGGGCCGGACGGGAATTTCCTCGGCCTCTATGCCAGTCGGTTCTTTCGCGACGACGTGGCGACACCCTGGGGGGCCGCCATCGATTTCCGCGAGCCCATGGTCCGCTCCTACTTCATCGAGAACGCGCTCTTCTGGCTCGAGACCTACGGCATCGACGGTCTGAGGCTCGATGCCGTGCACGCCATCGTCGATGACAGCGAAAGACACGTCCTCGTCGAGCTCGCCCATGCCGTGCGCCGACGTTTCGCCGGCGAGCGGCAGGTCCATCTGGTGCTCGAGAACGAGGACAACATCGCCCGGTGGCTCACCGCCCCCGGCGCCGGCGACCTCTACGACGCCCAATGGAACGACGACTGGCACCACGTCGCCCACGTGATCGCCACCGGCGAGACGGACGGCTACTACCGCGACTACGCCAGGGACCCCGTAGGCCTCCTCGTGCACAGCCTCCAGACCGGCTTCGTCTACCAGGGCGAGCCCTCGGCGCACCGCGACGGCGCGCCGCGCGGCGAGCGAAGCGCCCATCTCGCCCCCACCGCCTTCGTCGATTTCATCCAGAACCACGACCAGATCGGCAACCGCGCCTTCGGCGAGCGGCTGACCGCCTTGGCACCGGCCGAAGCCGTTGCAGCACTTCAGTCGGTCCTCCTCCTCGGCCCGCACATCCCGCTCCTCTTCATGGGCGAGGAGTGGGGCGCCACCACCCCCTTCCTCTTCTTCTGCGACTTCGACGGCCCGCTCGCCGACGCCGTGCGCGAGGGGCGGCGCAACGAGTTTCGCAAGTTCGCGGCCTTTGCCGATCCGGCGGTGCGGGCATCCATTCCGGACCCCCTGGCCCTGGAGACCTTCCAGGCCACCCGCCTCGACTGGTCGGAGCTCGAGGCGACGGATCACGCCGATCGGCGACGCCTCGTCCGCCGGCTTCTCGCGATCCGCCAGGAGCACATCGTGCCGGGCCTTTCGGGCATGGCGCCCGGTGGCAGCCTTGAGCGGCATGGCGAAACGGGCTTCACCCTGGCCTGGCGACTCGCGAACGGCCGCATCCTGACGCTTCAGGCCAATCTCGGGCCGCAGCCCCTATCGGGCTTTGCCCCGGTCCGCGACCGCTGCCTGCACGCCAGCCCGGGCGCCGACCCCCTCGCCGATCGCCGGCCGGCCTGGTCCGTCGTCGCCTGCCTCGGCGAGCCCCGATGAAGAAGGACCTCGACGCACGCGCCGCCGCGGCCGGCATCGAGCCCGGCTATCACGATCTCGAAGGCCACTGGCATGTGGCGTCGCCGGCCACCAAGGAAGCGCTGCTTGCCGCCATGGGCGCGCCCGACCGCGTGCCCGAGCCCCTTGCGCGAGGCGCCGCGAGCTGCGTGACACCGGCGGAGCGCGGGCTCGGCCGGCTCTGGGGTCTCGCCTGCCAGACCTACGCGCTGCGCTCGACCCAGAATGCCGGCATCGGCGATCTCGCCGATCTCCAAAGGCTCGGCACCAACGCGGCCCGGCGGGGCGCCGACCTTCTCGGCCTCAGCCCGCTCCACGCCCGCTTTCGCGACCAGCCGGAGCGCGCCTGCCCCTATGCCCCGTCGAGCCGCCTCTGGCTCGATCCCTTCGCCATCGCCCTCGACGCCGCCGCCGCCGATCTCGGTGTCGCCCCGCCGCCGCTGGCGGCCCCGCCCGATGACGAGCTCGTCGACTACACCAGGATGGCGGCCCGGAAGGAAGAAGCCTTCAGGATGCTCCATGCGCGGCTCGGCCGCGACCATCCGGCCCGTGCGGATTTCGAGGCGTGGCGCGCCGGCAAGGGGGCGGCGCTCGAGAGCTTCGCCCGCTTCGAGGCGATCTCCCTCGTCCTTTGCGCCCGGACCGGCCGGCCGCTCGCCTGGCCGGACTGGCCGGCGGAGCTGCGCCGCCCCGATGCCCCGGGTGTCGCCGCCTTCGCCGCCGAGCACCCCACCGAGATCGAGTGCGCCGCCTTCCTCCAGTGGCTGGCCGAGCGCCAGCTCACGCGAACGCAGAAGGCGCTTCTGGATGCCGGCATGCGCATCGGCCTCTATGGCGACATCGCCGTGGGCGTGGTGCCGGATGGGGCCGATGTCTGGGCCGATCCCGAGGCGGTCGTCGCCGGTGCCACGATCGGCGCCCCGCCCGACCCGTTCAGCCCCAAGGGCCAGAACTGGAACGTGGCGCCGCTCTCGCCGGTCGCCCTCAAGGAGCGCGGCATGGCTCCCCTGCGCGCCATCCTCGAGGCGGCGATGCGGCATGCGGGTGCCGTGCGCATCGACCATGCCATGGGGCTCATGCGGCTCTTCTGGATCCCGGCCGGTGGCACGCCCGCCGATGGCACCTATGTGCGCTACCCGCTCCAGGACATGCTGGCGACCGTGGCCGAGGTCTCACGCACCCACGACTGTCTCGTCATCGGCGAGGATCTCGGAACCGTGGCGCCGGGCTTTCGCGACGCGATGCAGGAGGCGGGCCTGCTTTCCTATCGCGTCGTCTGGTTCGAGCGCCGGGAAGGCGGGCTTTTCCGCGCCTCGGACCAGTATCCGAAGGCGGCGCTGGCCACCGTCTCGACCCACGACCTCGCCACCGTTCGCGGATGGCTCCAGGGCCGCGACATCGACTGGCGCGAGCGGGTCGGTCAGCTCGACACCGACGCCGCCGATGCGGCGCGGAGCGGGCGCCGCACCGAGCGCACCCGGCTGCTAGAGGCCCTGCGTGCCGAAAATCTTCTCGCCGAGACGGACGAGCCCGAGGCGGTGGCCCTCGCCCTGCACCGCTTCCTCGCTCGCACGCCCTCGGCCATCGCCATGGCCCAGCTCGAGGACCTCGATGGCGCCCTCGAGCAGTCGAACCTGCCGGCCACCGTCGTCGAGCATCCCAACTGGCGCCGGCGGACCCTCCACGATATCGCGGGCCTCCTCGACACGCCTTTGGCCCGAAACCTGATAAAGGCCCTAGCCCGGGAGCGCCCGCGTGGCTGAACCCATCCGTGCCACCTACCGTATCCAGCTCCGCGGCGGCGTCGATTTCGCTGCCGTGGCTGCCGCCGTCCCCTACATCGTCCATCTCGGTGTCAGCCATCTCTACCTCTCGCCGATCTGGCGGGCGCGCCCGGAATCGACCCACGGCTATGACGTGGTCGACCCCAACGCGATCGATCCCGCGATCGGCGGCGAGACCGGCTTTCGGGCGCTCGCGGCGGAGGCGAGGGGGGCCGGGCTCGGCATCATCCTCGACCACGTCCCCAACCACATGGGTGTCGGTGCCGAGAATGCCTGGTGGTGGGACGTGCTGCTCAACGGCGCCGAGAGCCCGTTTGCCGGCCATTTCGACATCGACTGGGAGGCCACCGCCGGCGCCTCGCCCGGCCGGCTTCTGCTGCCGGTCCTGGGGGCGCCATACGCCGAGGTGCTCGCCTCGGGCGATCTTCGGGTCGAGCCGGCCGGCTCCGGCTTCGAGCTTCGCTACCACGACCAGCGCTTTCCGTTGCGCGCCGATGCCGTTCCGGAGGGTCCCACGGCGCTGCACGAGCTTTTGGAGCGCCAGCCCTACCGGCTGGCCTACTGGCGCCTCGGCGGCGAGGCCCTGAACTACCGCCGCTTCTTCGACATCGACGGACTCGTCGGCGTGCGGGTCGAGCTGGATGCGGTCTTCGACGACGCCCACCGCCTCCTCCTCGACCTCGTGGCCGAGGGCGAGGTGCAGGGTGTCCGCCTCGACCATATCGACGGCCTGCGCGATCCCACGGCCTACCTGCACCGGCTCGACGCCGCCTTGCGCCGGGCGACGGGAGGCCAGCCGCCGCCGGTCTGGGTCGAGAAGATCCTGGAGGGCGGTGAAAGCCTGCGTGCCGACTGGCCGGTTGCCGGCACCACTGGCTACGAGGCGGCCGACCGGCTCAACCGGCTCTTCGTGGCCGCCGATGGCATGGGTCCGCTCGATGCCCTCTGGCGCGAGGTGGCGGACGGCGAGGCGGATTTCGCCGCCATCCTGCGGGCGTGCAAGGCTCTGGTCCTGGAGACCAGCTTCGCCGGCGAGCGCGAATGGCTGGTCGCCTCGGCGCTTCGCATCGCCGCCGCCGACACCCGGTTCCGCGATACCGGCCGCGCCAGCCTGACCCGTGCGCTCGACGCCATGATCCTCGCCTTCCCGGTTTATCGAACCTATCTCGACGGCAACCCGCCCGATGCGGCCGACCGCGAGCGGCTCGGCGACGTCATGGCCGAGGCGAGGCAGCGTGCGCATCTCCCGGACGATCTGCCCTTCCGGCTCATCGAGCACATCCTGGACGCGACCACGACCGATCCGGCAGCGCTCGACTGGGCAGCGCGGCTGCAGCAGCTCACCGGGCCGATCATGGCGAAGGCCAAGGAGGACACGGCCTTCTACCGCCATATCCGCCTTCTGGCCCTCAACGAGGTCGGCGGCGAGCCGGACCATCCCGTTCTCGACCCCGAAGCCTTCCACGAGGCGGCCGCCGCCACCCGGCCGCTCTGCCTCCTCGCCGCCAGCACCCACGACAGCAAGCGCGGCGAGGACCTCCGCGCCCGGTTGATCGGAATCAGCCACCATGCCGAGGCCTGGCGGACCCTGGTCCGCGGCCTGCTCGAGACCAGGCCCGACACCATCGCGGCGAGCGATGCCTGCCTCGTCTGGCAGACCATCGTCGGCGCCTGGCCCGACGGGCTCGAGCCCGGCGACGCTTCGGGCCGCGAGGTCTTCGCCGGGCGTCTCGGCGCCTATCTCGTCAAGGCGCTCCGCGAGGCCAAATGCCGCTCGAGCTGGACCACGCCCGACGAGGCCTACGAGGCCGAGGTCCTGGCTTTCGCCACCGCCTGCCTCGAGGACGGGACCGGCCGCGCGCTCCATGCCTTCAATCGCCGCCTTCTGCCCGAGGGCATCGCCCGCAGCCTCGCGGCGACGGCCCTCCGCCTGGCGATGCCGGGTGTTCCGGACATCTATCAGGGATCCGAGCTCTGGAATCTCGCGCTCGTCGATCCCGACAACCGCCATCCCGTCGACTTCACGAAGCTGGCGGCGATCCTGGCCGAGCCGCCTTCCGACTTCGGACCGAGCTGGCAGCGGGGTCGGGTGAAGCAGTTCCTGATCCAGCGTCTGCTCGCCGACCGGGCAGCCCGGCCCGAGCTCTATGTCGAGGGTGGCTACCTGCCGCTGCGGGCGGAAGGTCCGACAGCCGACGGCATCCTCGCCTTCGCCCGCGAGCATGGCGGCGAGGCGGTGCTGGTCGCCGTCCCCCTCCGTGCCGTCACCGCCTTGCCGGCGGGCGAGGCGCCGCGCTTCGGCCCGTCCTTCGCGGGCACCCGCCTCGTCCTGCCGGGCGAGCTCGCCGGCAGAGGCTGGCGCAGCCTCCTGACCGGCAAGGACGTCGACCAGGTCCTCGATCTGGGCGACCTCCTCCAGGATTGGCCGGTCGCCGTGCTGGCCGCACCCTAGGAGAGGCAGTCGCGCATCCCGCGCGCGAGGTCGAGCAGCAGCAGGTGGTAGGCGAGCGGCCCCGGCTGCAGCGTCACGCCCAGGGGATCGAGCGTGCCGGTCCGCGCCCGCGTTCCTTCCACCAGCGTCGCCACCAGCCTGGGCTCGAGCTGCGGCTCGGTGAAGACGCAGATGGCACCGCTCGCCTCGATGCGCGCGTGGATCGCCGCGACCCTGGCGGCCCCCGGCTGCCGCTCCGGCGAGAGCTGGACCGCGCCCGCCGCCTCCATGTCGAAATGCTGCTCGAACGCATGGTAGGCATCGTGGAAGACGATGAAGGGCCTGCCCCGCACCGGCCCGAGGATGGCGCTCACCTCGCTTTCGGTCGCGTCGAGCGCTCGATCGAACGCCGTCGCGTTGGCGTCGTAAATCCCCGCCCGCGCCGGATCGATGGCACCGAGTGCGGCGGCGATCGCACGGGCCATCAGCCGCGCATTGGCGGGCGAGAGCCAGACATGCGGGTCGTCACCCCCATGGTCGTGATCGGCATCCTCGAAGAGGGGGCCGTGCCGAAAGCCCTGGCGCTCGATGCCGTCGATTTCCGTCATCGCCAGCTTCCGGGCGTCGCTCCCGAGGGCCGCCAGGGGCCCCTTCAGGAACGCTTCGAGATCGGGGCCGGCCCAGAGAACGAGATCCGCCTCCTCGAGCAATGCCGCCTGGCTCGGCTTCAGGCTCGCCGCATGGGGCGAGGTGCCGGGATCGAGCAGCAGGACCGGTGCGCCCAATCCCTCCATGACCGCCGCGGCGATGGACTGGATCGGCAGGATGGAGGCCACCACGCGCGGCGTCGCCGCATCGCCGGCCGCCGGCAGCCCCGCCACCCAGAGAAGGACGAGGCCGGCGAGAAGGAAAGGGCGCATCCGGGACTCCGGCTTGGCTCGAGCGACGTGACGTTATAAAGTAACGAAATGGATCACCCGGAGCAAACGGCTTGAGCAGGCTGGCGGCGGGCCGGGCGTCGGACGCGCCATCATCCGCCGAGACGCTGGAGCAGCGCCTCGGCGAGGCGGAAGCGCTCTGTGCCGGGCGCGGCCAGCGCCTGACGCGGCTCCGCCGCCAGGTGCTCCGGATCGTCATGAGCGCCGACCGGCCGCTCGGCGCCTACGACGTGCTCGCCCGGCTCGCCGCCGAGCGCGGCCGGGTGGCGCCACCCACCGTCTACCGCAGCCTCGATTTCCTCGTCGACCAGGGCCTCGTTCACAAGGTCCTGAGCGTCAACGGCTTCGTCGCCTGCCCGGCCGCCGCCCGGCCGCACGACGCCCAGATCTTCATCTGCGCCACCTGCGGCGGCAGCGTCGAGATCCCGAGGAAGGTGGCGGCGCGCACGGTCGAGCACGAAGCCAGAAGCCTCGGCTTCGCCATCCAGAGCGTCGTCCTCGAGGTTCGGGGCCGCTGTCGCGACTGCCGGAGGTCGACCGCACCATGAGCTCCCTTCTGGTCGAGGTGTCCGGCGCATCGGTGCGGCTCGGCGATCACCAGGCGCTCGAGAATGTCGATCTGCGCCTGCACCGGCAGGAGATCGTCAGCCTGATCGGGCCGAACGGCGCCGGCAAGTCCACTTTGGTCAAGCTCGTGCTCGGCATCATCGAAGCGGATTCCGGCCGGGTCACCCGCGCTTTCGGCTTGCGCTTCGCCTACGTGCCCCAGCGCCTCGCCATCGACCCGACCCTGCCGATCGACGTCGACCGCTTCCTCGACCTGCCGCATCGCCATCCGGCCCCGGCCAAGCGATCCGTCCTCGCCCGCGTCGGGGTCGAGCTTCTGGGGGATCGTCCCCTGCAGGCGCTCTCGGGCGGCGAGCTGCAGCGCGTGCTGCTCGGCCGTGCCCTGCTCCGCCGCCCGGACCTCCTCGTGCTCGACGAGCCCGTCGCCGGCATCGATCATCAGGGCCAGGCCGCCTTCTTCGGGCTGATCGACGCCGTGCGCCGGGAGCAGGGTTGCGGCATCCTGGTCGTCAGCCACGACCTCCATCTGGTCATGGCGGCAACCGATCGCGTCGTCTGCCTCAACCGCCATGTCTGCTGCAGCGGCACGCCCGAGGCCGTGGGCCTCGATCCGACTTACCGGAACCTCTTCGGTCCCGAGGCCGCCACGGCCCTCGCCCTCTACCACCATCGTCACGACCACCAGCACGCGCTCTCGGGCGCCATCGCCGACACCGTCCAGGGGGAAGCCCCCTGATGCTGCCCGAGTTCCTCCTGCGCGGCTGGCTCGCCGGCATGGCCCTCGCCGCAGTCGCCGGACCCTTGGGCTGCTTCGTCGTCTGGCGCCGCATGGCCTATTTCGGCGACACCCTGGCGCATGGTGCCCTCCTCGGCGTCACGCTTGGCCTCGTCGCCGGCATCGACCTGATGCTCGCGGTTGCGATCGTCTCGGCGCTGATCGCCCTTCTGGTCGTCGCCATGCAGCAGCAGCGCACGCTCGCCACCGACACCCTGCTCGGCATCCTCGCCCATTCCGGCATCGCCATCGGCCTCGTCCTCCTCGGCCTCGTCGGCGCCGTCCGCGTCGACCTCCTCGGCTATCTCTTCGGCGACGTCCTCGCGGTGCGCTGGCAGGACGTGGCCGTGGCCGTGATCGGCGGTGCCGCCGTCCTCGCCGTGCTCCGCCATTACTGGTCGGAGCTCCTCTTCGCCACGCTGCACGACGAGATGGCGCGGGCCGAGGGCACGCCGACGACCCGGCTCCGCCTCGTCCTCGTGCTGCTCGTGGCCCTCGTCATCGCCGCCGCCATGAAGATCGTCGGCATCCTGCTCATCACCGCGATGCTCATCATCCCGCCGGCCGCGGCCCGCCCGCTCACCGCCACGCCCGAGGCCATGGCGCTCTGCGCCGCGGGCCTGGGCGGCATCGCCGTCACCCTCGGCCTCGCCCTCTCCTGGCACATCGACACCCCGGCCGGCCCGAGCATCGTGGTCGCCGCCCTCGGCCTCTTTGTCGCGTCCCAGGTGATCGCACCCCTCGTCGCCGGCCGACGACGCTGCTAGACCGGTCGATAGCTTGGGGGAGGGTGCGGAAATGGCAGAGGCGGCGCAGCGCATGGCGGGCATCCGGCCGGGCCTTCGGGTCTGCGTCACGGCAGGCGCCGGCGGCATCGGCCGGGCGATCGCCGATGCCTTCATCGCCCACGGTGCGCGCGTGCTCGTGAGCGACGTGGCCGAACGGGCGCTCGACGATTTCAGAAAAGCGCACCCGGACCATGTCGCCGTCCGGGCCGATGCCGGCAGCGAGACCTCGACCCGCGCCCTTTTCGGGAGCGTCCAGAACCAGCTCGGCGGGCTCGACCTCCTCGTCAACAACGCCGGCATCGCCGGTCCGACGGCACCGGTCGAGGCGATCACGACGGAAGCCTGGCAGAGGACGGTTGACATCAACCTCAACGGCCATTTCTTCGCGCTGCGCGCCGCCGTGCCCCTGCTCAAGGAGGCGACGGACGGTGCGATCATCATGATCAGCTCGGTCGCCGGCCGGCTCGGCTACGCCTATCGCCTGCCCTATGCCGCGACCAAATGGGCGATCGTCGGCATGGCGAAGAGCCTGTCGCTGGAGCTCGGCCCCTCGGGCATCCGGGTCAACGCCATCCTGCCGGGCATCGTCGAGGGGCCGCGCATGGACGGGGTGATCCGCGACCGGGCGAAGGCGACCGGGGTCTCCTTCGAGGACATGCGCGAGACCTACCTCTCGAAGACGGCGCTGCACCGCATGGTGACGGCCGAGGATGTCGCGGGCATGGCGCTCTTCCTGGCCTCGCCCATGGGCCGCAACATCTCCGGCCAGGCCCTCTCGGTCTGCGGCGACGTGGTGGCGATCTAGGAGGACGTGATGAGCGAAAGTGCAGCAATCGTCGGCACCGGCCTCGTCGGCCGGGCCTGGGCCATCGCCTTCGCCCGCGCCGGCTGGCAGTGCCGGCTCTTCGACACGGCGCCGGATGCGGCGGCAGCGGCCAGGGAACGCATCCGCCCGCTCCTCGACGACCTCGTGGAAGCGGGGCTGCTCGGGAATGCGGCACCCGTGCTGGAGCGCATCACCGCCGCTTCCGACCTCGAGGCGGCGCTGGACGGGGTCCAGTGGGTCCAGGAGAGCGTGCCCGAGGACGTCGCCATCAAGAAGGCGCTCTGGGCCGAGCTCGACCGCCTCGCCCCGCCCGAGGCCCTGCTGGTCAGCTCGACCTCGGCCATCGTGCCCTCGCGCTTCACCGAAGACCTGGCGGGCCGGCATCGCTGCCTCGTCGCCCACCCCCTGAACCCGCCTTACGTCATCCCGGCGGCCGAGCTGGTGCCGGCGCCCTGGACCGACGACGCCACCATGCAGCGCGCGCGCGCCGTCATGGAGTCCATCGGCATGGCGCCCATCGTCATGAAGAAGGAGCTCGACGGCTTCGTCATGAACCGCCTGCAGGGCGCCCTCCTCGAGGAGGCGTTCCGGCTGGTGGACGAGGGCTACTGCTCGGCCGAGGACGTCGATCGCGGCCTCAAGGACGGCCTAGCGCTGCGCTGGTCCTTCATGGGGCCGTTCGAGACCATCGACCTCAACGCGCCGGGCGGCGTTGCCGACTACTGCCGCCGCTACGAGCAGATTTACGAGCGCCTGCACCCCAGCATGCAGCACCGCGCGGACTGGACCGGCCCGGTCCTCGAGCGCATCACAGCCGAGCGTCGGGCGAAAGTGCCCGAAAAAGGTCTCGCCGACCGCCAGCGCTGGCGCGACCGCAGGCTCATGGCGCTGGCCGCCCACAAGCAGAAAGCCGCCAAGGAGATCGGAGACTGACATGGCCGAGCCGCAAAAGGTCATCATCACCTGCGCCGTGACGGGTGCCATCCACACGCCCTCGATGTCGCCGCATTTGCCGGTGACGCCGGAGGAGATCGCCGATGCCGCGATCGGCGCCGCCGAGGCTGGGGCGGCCATCGTCCACCTCCATGCCCGGGATCCGAAGACCGGCCGCCCCGACCAGCGGCCGGAGGCGTTCAAGCCCTTCCTCGACGTGATCAAGCAGCGGAGCGGCTGCGTCGTGAACCTCACCACCGGCGGCGCCCCCGGCATGTCCATCGAGGAGCGCGTGCGCCCCGCCGCCAGCTTCGCGCCCGAGGTGGCGTCCTTGAACATGGGCTCGATGAACTTCGGCCTCTACCCCATGCTCAACCGCTTCAAGGAGTTCGAGCACGACTGGGAACGCCAGCATCTGGAGAACAGCCGCAACATCGTCTTCAAGAACACTTACGCCGATATCGAGTACATCCTGACCACCTGCGCCGAGAACGACACCCGCTTCGAGTTCGAGTGCTACGACATCAGCCACCTCTACAGCCTCGCCCACTTCCTCGACCGGGGGCTCGTCAAGCCGCCCCTCTTCGTGCAATCGGTCTTCGGCATCCTGGGCGGCATCGGCCCGCATCCCGAGGATGTCCAGCACATGAAGCGCACCGCCGACCGCCTCTTCGGCCAGAGCTATCGCTGGTCCGTCCTGGGCGCCGGCCGCAACCAGCTGCCGATCGCCGCCATGGCCGCCGCCATGGGCGGCAATGTCCGGGTCGGCCTCGAGGATTCGCTCTGGCTCGGCAAGGGACGTCTCGCCGAGAGCAACGCCGCCCAGGTCAAGGCCGCCCGCCAGATCATCGAGGGCCTGGGTCGCGAGGTGGCATCCGCCGACGAGGCGCGATCGATCCTGTCGCTCAAGGGCGGAGACCGGGTCGGTTTCTGATGGCGGCGACCCGGCCGGCCGCTTCGCCCGCGAAGGGACGGCCGGGCCTCGGCATCCTCTGGATGTGCATCTCGGCCTTCGGCTCCTCCTCGATGAACGGCATCGTGCGCGAGGCGTCGACCGACATCCACGCCTTCGAGATCGCGTTCTTCCGCAACCTCTTCGGCCTCGTCACGCTGTCGCCGCTCGTCATCAGGGGCGGCGTACGCGTGACGTTGCGGACCAAGCGGCTGCACCTCCATGCGCTGCGCGGCCTGCTCAACGCCATCGCCATGCTGTCCTTCTTCTACGCCGTCACCGTGACGCCGCTCGCCACGGTGGCGGCCCTCTCCTTCACCGCCCCGCTCTTCGCCGCCCTTCTCGCCATCCCGTTCCTCGGCGAGCGGCCGGG
Source organism: uncultured Geminicoccaceae bacterium (assembly GCA_964402505.1). Lineage (GTDB taxonomy): Bacteria > Pseudomonadota > Alphaproteobacteria > Geminicoccales > Geminicoccaceae > SLRI01. Next base: position 44,370 of record CAYOCP010000015.1, on the reverse strand, counting down.
CTGGCGGCGCTGGGCCGGCCTCCTCACCGGCTTCGCCGGGGCGCTGATCATCATCCGCCCGGGCTTCGCCGATGTCGGCATCGGCGTCATCCTGATCCTCCTTTCCTCGACCGTCTGGTCCGGGGCGCTCGTCATCATCAAGCTCCTGGCACGCACCGAGACCAGCCTCGCCATCACCACCTATGCCGGCCTCTTCCTGACACCGATCACGGGCGCCGCCGCCTTCTTCTTCTGGTCCTGGCCCTCGGCCGTCGGCTGGCTGATGATGGTCGCCATGGGCATGTTCGGCAGCCTGACCCAGTGGTCGATCGCCCAGGCCTTCCACGAGGCGGAGGCCACCGTGGTCCTGCCCTTCGACTTCACCAAGCTGCTCTGGGCCTCGGTCATCGGCTTCGCCTTCTTCGGCGAAAGGCCCGATCCGATGACCCTCGTCGGCGGCTCCGTGATCCTCGGCTCGATCACCTATGTCGCCTATCGCGAGCGCGAGACCCGAAGCAGCTGACCGTCAGAACCGAAGCCAGCTTCGCAGCTTGGCCACCAGCCGCTCGTCCTGGCTCAAGGCCGCCCGCTCGTCGAGGAGATTTCGAAGCTCGCCCGGCACGTCGGTGATGATCGCATCCACGCCCATGTCGATCAGCCGCGACATCTCCCGCCGATCATTGACCGTCCAGGCATGAACCGCGTAGCCGAGCCGATGCGCCCGCACCACCTGCTCGGGCGTGATCGCGCTCGCCCGGATCGCGAGGATCTCGTAGTCGCGGCGCTGCCGCGCGCCGATGGAGCCGTAGACGAGGAGCGCTCGCCGGAGACCCGGCTCGATCACGCCCACCTCGTCCAGCACCGCCCGGCTGAACGACGCGACGATGGTCCCCTGAACGGCATCCCTGGCCTGCAGGCGCTCCACCACATTGGCGACGAGATCCGGCATCTGCGGTGCCGTCTTGATCTCGATATAGAGCTTGGCGTCATCGCCGGCCGCCTCGATCGCCTCGTCCAGGGTCGGCGCCGGCACGCCGGCGAAGCCGGGGTCGAACCAGCCGCCGACGTCGATCGTGCCGAGCTCCGCCGCATGCACGTCCCAGATGCGCCGGTCGAGATCGGCCACCCGGCGGAGGTCGCGGTCGTGCAGCAGCACCGGCACGCCGTCGATCGTCTCCTGCACGTCGATCTCGACATAGTCGGCACCGTCCTCGATGGCCTGGCGGATCGCCGGCAGGGTGTTCTCGGGCGCCGCTTTCGAGCTGCCGCGGTGCGCCGCGATCGCGACGTCGTCGGCGAGATCGAAGCCGGCGAGCACCATCCCGGCCTGGACGAAGACGAAGGCCAGAAGCGCCAGCTCCACCGCCCAGAGCGCCAGCCGCCCCCCACCTTGCGGTGCCGCCCATAGCTTCGGCCGCCCGGCGCCGGTGAGCCGCCGGTGCAGGGCCTGGAGGACCAGCGCATTGGCGGCGATGCCGAGATAGGTCGCGAGGATGGCGCCGATGATTGCGAGTGCGATGACGAGAAGGGTCGCCGGAACGACCAGCGCCATGCGGTGCGGCAGGCTGCCGAGGAGGAGCGCCGCCGTGCGGTCCACCAGAAAGGCGATGATCACCGGCAGGAGCAGGGCACTTGCCGTCACCGGCAAGACGACGAGGGTCGTCCTCGCCAGCCGGCTGCGGGTGAGCGCCGCACTCCGCCGCAGGGCGGCGCAACTGCCGAGATTCTCCAGGAGCACCGCCGGCGGCGCCAGGGACCAGACGAGGTAGACGAGCGTGTTGACCAGGATCAGACCGGCAACGAGCGGTGTCGCCATGGCGAGGAACGGCCAGATCACCGGCGGGCGAGCCGTCCAGAGAAAATAGATGTCGTAATCGCCGAGCCGCCATGCGAAGAGCCCGACCACCGCGAGGATGAAGGGCAGGCTCACCGCCGCCTGGGTCACCACCCGCACGAAGGTGAGGCCGAGCAGCCGGGGCGCCAGGCGCGCCACGTGCCAGAGGGCCAGGGTCGCCGCCCGGTAGCGCCCACGCGGCGCCGCCGCCGCGATCACCATCATCCCCGCCTCGTCGAGCGTGATCAGGGTCACCGTCACCGTGGCGGCCGCGAGCGCCCAGACGAGTCCCCAGGGCGAGAGCAGGAAATCGAGAATCTCGGCATTGGTCATCGCCGGCTCGCCGCTCGTGTTCAAGAGCGCGGTGAGCACCAGAGAGGCGGCCGGCACGAGCACGACCACGGCCAGGATCGTGAAGAAGAGATGATAGAGCAGGAGCGATCGGCCGTGACGCACGAGGTCGGCCGACGCCTCGCCGAGGATCCTGGGCACCTTCCGCATGGACGGGTTCAGGTCGACTGGGGCGCCGACATCAGCCGGCGCGCGGCATCGTCGACCTCGGGCGTCGAGCCGCCCCAATGGGCGAAGCCCAAGAGAGCCTGGTGGAGCAGCATGCCGAGCCCGTCCACGACCGGATGCCCAAGGCGCCCGGCGGCGGCGAGGAGCGGGGTGACGAGCGGCGTGTAGACGATATCGGCGACGATGGCGGAAGCCGGCAGGGCGGCGAGCTCGAGATCGAGCGCCGGCTCGCCCACCATGCCCTGGCTCGTCGTGTTGACGAGAAGATCGCGGCCCTCGAGCGACCGGTGCCGCGCCGCCCAGGGCAGCGCCTCGATCCGGACGCTGGAATTCTCGCTCAGATGCGCCGCGAGGGTCGTCGCCCGCTCCATCGTTCGGTTGACGATGGCGAGCTCCGCAATGCCGGCCTCGAGGAGGGTGAAGGCGAGGGCGCGAGCGGCCCCGCCCGCACCGACAAGCACCACCCGGCGCACGTTTCGGCGCCAGCCCGGAACGGTGGCGTCGAGCTGGGCCAGAAAGCCCGGCCCGTCGGTGTTGCAGCCGGTGGTCCGGCCCGCCTCGTCGATCAGCACCGTATTGACGGCGCCGATCGCCGCTGCCAGAGGATCGAGATCGTCGACGAGGCCGACCATCGCCGCCTTGTGCGGCAGGGTGACGTTGCAGCCGAGAAATCCCATCCTCGGCAAGGCCCGCACCACCAAAGCGAGGTCCGCCGGTGCCACGGGCAGGGGCACGTAGACACCGTCCACGCCATGGCGCTCGAACCAGAAATTGTGCAGGAGCGGAGACTTGGAGTGACCGACCGGCCAGCCCAGCACGCCGGCGAGCCTCGCCCTGCCGCTGATCCTCACCATCCTGGACACCCCGGCTCGTGAGCTTCGCCCGACCGCTTGCCGACGCCTTCTGGCGCAGCGTCTACCGATTCGGCTACCCCTGCGCGCGGCTCGTCTGGCGCTTCACCCGACCCACATCCCAAGGCGTCAGCGTCGCCGTTCGCCACGGCGGCCGGCTGCTCTGCATCGAGGAATCCTACCGCCCCGGCCTCGGCCTGCCGGGCGGCGGCATCGGCCGGGGCGAGACCCCGCTCGAGGCCGCGCAGCGCGAGCTCCGGGAGGAGGTCGGGCTCGACTTTCCGGCCGACGCCTTCGCCGAGCTCGGCCATCTCGAATTCAGAGCACATCATCGGCTCCACCATATCACCTTCTTCGCGCTCGATCCGCCGACGCTGCCCGAGCCTGCCGTGGACCGGCGGGAGGTTGTCTGGAGCGGCTGGCTCGCGAAAGCCGAGCTTTCGGGAAAAGAGCAGCAGCCGGCCCTTCGTCGCTACGTCCGGCACTTCGCGCCGGATCGGTGATCAGGCGGCGTCGACCTCGAGCGGCGTCGCCAGCTCGGCCCAGGCGGTGTCGACCGACGGATCGCCGGTCGCCGCCATCATCATGAGAAACGTGCTCGGCCGGTCGAGGATGGTGATCGGCAGATGCCAGACCCCGCGCCTGTAGCAGATACCGGTCTCGCCCTCGACGAGAAAGCCTTTGAGCGTGGCGAGATCCGGAAGGCCCTCCGGCCCCGCCAGGGCCGCGGCGATGGCGTAGCGGGCGGAGCCGATCGGCAGGAAGAGCTGCTCCGTCAGGAGATGGCGCTCCATCCGGGGCGCCTGCATCGGCAGCGACCCCGGAGCATGCGTGTCGAGCTTCACGCAGAGCGACGTGCCCGGCCCACCTTCGGCCAGATGCGCGAGGAGATCGGCGCTGGCCCTGGGCGCCGGCGGCTCGACCACGCTGCCGAAGGCGGCGAAGGCCGCCCCGTCGAACGGGTGCAGGGTGAGCTTCATGCCACGTCTTCCTCCGTCTGGCGGTCGAGCGAGCGCTCGAGCCGCCGCATCAGCCAGTCGATCTCGGCCATGGCCTCCTCCGTCAGTCTCGGTGCCGGCATGCGGGCCGCCGGGCAGGCGAGCGCCCCCCGCCGCCAGAGCACGTATTTGCGCGCCACGAGCCCCAGCCCCGGCTGCTGCTCGTAGCGGACCAGCGGCAGATAGCGATCGAAGAGATCCAGCATGGCCTCCTTCTCGCCCAGGGCATGCAGCCGGCAGACCTCGACCAGCATCTCCGGATAGGCGAAGCCGGTCATCGCCCCGTCGGCGCCCCGCGCCAGCTCGAACGGCAGGAAGATGCCGCCATTGCCGGTCAGGATCGAGACGCGAGACCCGGCTTCCGCCTCGGCTGCACGAAGCGCGCTCAGCTTGTCGAGCCCCGGCCAGTCCTCGTGCTTGAGCATCACCACGTTGGGGCAGGCCGCCATGATCCGCCGGATCAGCACGGCACTCATCGGCACCCCGGATGCCAGCGGAAAATCCTGCAGAACCCAGGGTGTGGCCTCGCCCAGGGTCTCCGCCACCATCCGGCAATATCCCAGGACCATGTCGTCGCCCCTGGCCGCGGTTGCCGGCGGCTGCACCATGAGCCCCGCCGCCCCGGCATCCATCACCACCTCGCCGAGGGCGCGCATCGGAGCGAAGCCCGGCGCCGAGGCCCCCACCACCACCGGAACCCGGCCGTCGATCCGGCCGAGCACATGCAGCGCGAAGGTTCTGGCCTCCTCGTCGGTCAGCTTCGGCGCCTCGCCCATCATGCCGAGAATGGTGAGGCCATCCACACCCTTCTCGAGGTAGAACTCGATCAGGCGGTCGGTGGCAACGAGATCGAGCCTGCCGTCCGGCGCGAACGGCGTGGCGGCGATGATGAAGACCCCCCTGGCGGAGGCGTCGAGGTGCGGCATCGGTGTTCCTGCTGGCTGACGCGCAGTCTTCTAGCCTCCCTTGCGCGTTCTGGCCATAATCGCCGCATGACGGACCGCCCTCTCATCATCGAGCGCATCCCGTCGCCCATCGGCGACGTGCTCATCGCCCATGACGGCCAGGCCCTGCATCGTCTCGACTTCCGGGACCGGCTCGGCAAGGGCTGGGGCGAGGGACCCCTGGAACCGGCGACCGACACCGCGCCCTCGCCCTTCGCCCGGGCGGTCGCCGCCTATTTCGAGGGCGATCTTGGAGCCCTCGACGATCTCGCCGTGCATGTCGAGGGCGGTGCCTTCGAGACCACCGTCTGGCGGGCGCTGCGGCAGATCGCCTGCGGCACCACCTGGTCCTACGCCAAGCTCGCGGCCTCGATCGGCCGGCCGAAGGCGGTGCGCGCCGCCGGCGCCGCCAATGGCCGGAACCCCGTCTCGCTGGTCCTGCCCTGCCATCGGGTCATCGGTGCCGACGGGCGGCTGGTCGGCTATGGCGGCGGGCTCGAGCGCAAGGCCTGGCTGCTCCGTCACGAGGGCGCCCTGGTCGCCTGAGCCGCCGGCTGGCGCGCCAGCCAGAGACCGGTCGCCGCCAGCACCAGCATGGTCAGGATGGCGGGCCGCGCCGTGCCGTCGCCGATGGCCGCGACGAACGTGCCGACGATCGCCGGGATGACGCTCTGCGCCACGCCCAAGGCCGAGGTCGCGGCACCCGCGATCGCGGCATGCGGCAGCATGGCGATGGCCGTGGCATTGGGCACGATCACGCTGAAGCAGAGGAAGAAGACGCCGAAAAGCGGCACCAGCCCGAAGGCGCCGCCGAGGCCGAGCTGCGCCACGCCCAATGCCAGCGCCATGGCGATCGTGGCACCGAAGAAAGCCCAGCGGATGATCGCCTCGAGGGGGAAGCGCCGCACGAGGCGCGTGTTCACGAGGCTGCCGATCGCCGAGCAGATGGCGATCGCCGCGAAGACCATCCCGAAAGCCGAGGGCGAAAGCCCGTAGATCGTCATGAAGATCGGCGCCGCGCTGATCAGATAGGCGATCAGCATGGCGAGGCCGAGCACGGAAAGCGCTCCGTAGCGGCGCGAATCGGCATGCGCCAGCACGGCTCGATAGGCACCCACGATGCGCCGCGGCCGCAGCGCGCCCCGATCCGGCCGGGCCAGGCTCTCGTCGAGCCGGGTGACCACGAGGATCAGCAGCACCGTGCCGTAGCCGGCGAGAAAGCCGAAGATCCAGCGCCAGGAGGCGAAGGCCAGGATGAGCGCACCGATCGATGGGGCGATGACCGGCGCCATGACGAAGGCGGCCATCACGAAGGAGGTGATGCGCGCCATCTCCGCCCCCTCGAAACGATCGCGGATCACCGCCCTGCCGAGAATGGGCCCCGACGCGGCGGCCAGGCCCTGCGCCAGCCGCGCACCGAGCAGAAGCTCGATATCGGGTGCCAGGGCACAGATCAGCGTCGCCACGAGATAGGCCAGAATGCCGAGGATCAGGAGCGGCCGCCGGCCGAAGCGGTCGGCGAGCGGCCCGAAGAAGGCCTGGCCGGCCGCGAAGCCCAAAAAGAACACCGAGACGGTGAGCTGGGCCTGGGTCTCGGAGGCGCCGAAGGCGCGCGCCGTCGCCGGAATGGCCGGCAGGTTGATGTCGATGGTCATCGCCGACATGGTGAGAATCGCCGCGATGAGCGCGACAAAGGCGACGGAACCCGGCACAAGGGGGCGTACTGGCATGGCTGCCCGAGACGAGGAGGGGATGCGACGATGGCTGCTGGCGAGGCTGTAGGGGGTATCTACCCCATCGTCTACGCGTTCTTCGATTCGCAAGGCCGGATCGACGAGGCGCTGATGCACCGCCAGATCGACGCCTGCCTCGCCGGCGGTGCCCACGGCATCGCCTGCCTCGGCATCGCCACCGAGGTGGGCAAGCTGACGCCCGACGAGCGACGGCGGGTGCTGGCGCTGGTGGCGGACCGGGCCGCCGGCCGCGTGCCGCTCGCCGTCACCGTCTTCGGCCGCACGGTCGAGGAGCAGGTCGCCTTCGTGCGCGAAGCCGCCGATGCCGGCGCCGGCTGGGTCATCCTGCAGCCGCCGGCCGTCCAGGACATCGACGAGGCGGCCCTGCTCCGCTTCTTCGGCCAGATCGCCGACGCCTCGCCGGTGCCGGTCGCCATCCAGCACGCGCCCGCCTATCTGGGCCTCGCCCTCTCGCCCCGGGGCCTCGCCACCCTCAACCGCCAGCACCCCAACGTCACCCTGCTGAAGGGCGAGACCTCGGCCGTCGAGATCGAATCCATCGTGCGCACCACGGAGGGCCGCTACCGCGTCCTCAACGGCCGGGGCGGGCTCGAGTTCACCGACAACATCCGCGCCGGCTGCGTCGGCATGATCCCGGCCCCGGACTGCTACGACACCCAGGTTCGCATCCTGGAGCTCATGCGGCAGGGCAGGGAGGCCGAGGCGGAAGCGCTCTACCGCGAGATCCTGCCCGCCATCACCTTCGTCATGCAGTCGATCGCCTCGCTCATCTGCTACGGCAAGCGGCTGGTCGCCGCCCGACTCGGCCTCGACCCCGAGGCGGTAGTCGATCGCGACCCCGCCATGCTGCCGACACCCTTCGGCCTCGCCATCACGCGGCGCCTCGCCGGGGAGCTCGGTCCCTACCCCACGCCCTGACCCCGCCGCAGCACGAAGGTTGGTATCTGGCCCGCCAGTTGTTACAAGGGCGGCGCACTGCCGGCATCAACACCCCGGGGAGACCGATTCCCATGTTCCGCAAGAAAGACGACGAGCCGATCCCACCCTTGCCGTCGCGCGGTGCCATGCCCGTGCCCCCGGCACCGCCGCCGGCCCCCAAGTCGCCGCCACCGCCGGCCAGGGCGGCCGCCACCGCCGGCGAGCCGGTCGGCAAGCGCCTGATCGTCGGCCAGGGCCTGAGCCTGAGCGGCGACATCACCTCGTGCGACCTGCTCGTCGTCGAGGGCAACGTCCAGGTCACGCTCAACGAGACCCGTGCCATCGAGATCGCCGAGACCGGCCGCTTCACCCATGGCAAGGCCTCCGTCGAGGACGCGGTGATCAGCGGCGTCTACGAGGGCGAGCTCACCGTCAGCGGCCGCCTTCTGGTGCGCGGCACCGGCCGCGTCGACGGCACCATCCGCTATGGCGAGCTCGAGGTCGAGCGCGGCGGCCGGCTGACCGGCACGATCGGCATGCTCAACACTCCTTCCGCATCGCCCTCCACCTCCACCTCCACCCCGCGCCCCGCCGAGGCACCCAGGCTCGACAACCCGACCGGCTCCTGACCCGCCGGGATCTCCATCTCCCCCGCGGGCGCTCCAGGAGATCGGCCCCGGCACCCGCGGCGGGACGGGCTTCGCCCTCGTCTCGTTCGCAATTTGACTTTCGCCCTGTTCGTGCGAAAGGAAGTGTTGAAACGGCTTCGGTCGGTTCTCGCGCGCGAGGTCGGGATAAACGATGTTCGTCCCCGTCGACGTCGACGAAGCCACCGCCGCCAAGGCGGTCTCGACCGGGCATCTGCCCAGTGGCGACCTGATCCGTCGCTACGTGAGCGAGGCCTTCGAGCGTTACCGCGCAGTCGATGAAGGCAAGGTCGCCGACTACATTCCGGCACTGGCGCGCGTGCCTCGCGACCTCTTCGGCATCTGCATCGCCGGCGTGGACGGGGCCGTGCATGCGATCGGTGACGCCGATCACGCGTTCTCCATCCAGAGCGTCTCCAAGCCCTTCCTCTTTGCCCTGGCGAGCGAGGCCCTCGGGTGCGAGCTGGCGCGCGAGCGGATCGGCGTGAACGCCACCGGCCTGCCCTTCAACTCGGTCATGGCGGTCGAGCTCAATGGCGACCGCACCATGAACCCGATGGTCAATGCCTGTGCGATCGCCACCACAAGCCTCGCTCCCGGCGCCGACGCGGAAGCGAAATGGCAATGGGTCCGGGACGGCCTCTCCCGCTTCGCCGGTCGCACTCTCGAGCTCGACGAGGAGGTCTACCGGTCCGAGGCCCTGACCAACCAGCGCAACCGCGGCATCGCCAAGCTGCTCGAAGGGTACGGGCGCATGTACGCGGACGCGCTCGAGGCGACCGATATCTACACGCGGCAATGCTCGCTCCTCGTCACCGCCCGGGATCTCGCGATCATGGGGGCGACGCTCGCCGATGGCGGCGTCAACCCGGTGACGAAGAAGCGCGTGGTCGGTTCCACCGTCTGCAAGCGCGTGCTCGCCGCACTTGCCACGGCCGGGCTCTACGAGCGCTCCGGCGACTGGCTCTACGAGATCGGCCTGCCCGGCAAGAGCGGGGTCGGCGGCGGCATCGTCACCATGGTGCCCGGCAAGGGCGGGCTCGCCACCTTCGCCCCGCCGCTCGACGAGGCCGGCAACAGCATCAAGGGCCAGAGGGCCACGAAGTATCTCTCGGAGCGCATGGGCCTCAACCTCTTCGCCTCCCGCCCGGAAGACTGAACGACAAGAAAGACAACAGGTCAGGGAGACTCTTCATGAGCACGGCGACGGCGGCGACGGGCGTCGCAGCAGGTGAATCGTGGGTCCCGATGATCGCCATCTGTCTCGGCCAGGCGATCATGTCCTTCAACGTCGCGGCCCTGCCGGTGTCGATGAGCGGCATGGTGGCGAGCTTCGGCGTTCCGCCGACCACGGTCGCGACGGGCATCGTCATGTACTCGCTCGCCGTCGCTGGCCTCGTCATGCTCGGCTCCAAGCTCACCCAGCGCCACGGTGCGACGAGGATGTTCCGCATCGTCGTCGCCGTCTACGCCTTGGCGCAGACCCTCATGACGCTCAGCCCCAACGCCACGCTGATGCTGACGGCCCAGGGCCTCTGCGGCATGGCGGCGGCGGTGATGGTGCCGGCGCTGGTGGCGCTCATCGCCAATCACTATCAGGGCACGCAGCAGGCGACCGCCGTGGGCGCGCTCGGCTCGGCACGGGCCGGTGCTAGCGCGCTCGCCTTCATCATCGGCGGCGTGCTCGGCACGTTCATCGGCTGGCGGCCGGTCTTCGGCATCCTGATCGCCGTCTCGGCGATCGTCTTCTTGCTCAGCTTCAAGCTGAAGGAGGACAAGGGCCGACCGGAGGTGCAGATCGACCTGGTCGGCGTCGTCCTCGCCGCCGCCGCCATCATTCTCATCAGCTTCGGCTTCAACAACCTCAACCGCTGGGGCCTCGGCGTCGCCGGCCCGAACGCGCCCTTCGACCTGCTCGGCATGTCGCCGGCGCCGATCATGATCGTCATCGGCATCATCCTCCTGCAGAGCCTGATCGTCTGGTGCCGGCGTGTCGCCGCTGCCGGCAGGACCCCGCTGCTCGACCTGCGGGTCGTCCTGTCGTCCGCCGAACGGGCCGCCGTCTACACCATGTTCGCCGTCGTGGCGCTCGAGGCGGCGCTCAACTTCTCGGTGCCGCTCTACATCCAGATCGTCCAGGGTCGAACGCCGATCGCGACCGCCGTGGCGATGATGCCGTTCAACCTCACGGTCTTCTTCGCCGCCATCCTCGTCGTTCGCCTCTACGGCAGGATGTCGCCCCGGCAGATCGGACGGATCGGCTTCGCGCTCTGCACCGTGGCGCTCCTCTGGCTCGCCTTCGTCGTCAGGAATGACTGGACCGAGCTGCCGGTGCTGCTCGGTCTCTTCGTCTTCGGCGCCGGCCAGGGCGCGCTCGTCACCCTCGTCTTCAACGTCCTCGTCACCGCCGCACCCAAGGAGCTGGCGAGCGACGTCGGCTCGCTGCGCGGCACGACGCAAAACCTCGCCGCCGCCGTCGGCACCGCCGTCGCCGGCGCTCTCATGGTCGGCCTGCTCAGCACCGTCGTGGTCCGCCATCTGGCCGAGAACCCGGCCTTCCCGCCCGCGATCCAGGCCGAGCTCGACCTCGACAACATCAATTTCGTCACCACCGATCGCCTCGAGGTCATTCTCGGCGACACCTCGGCGACGCCCGACCAGGTGGCGGAGGCGGTGCGCATCAACACCGAGGCGAGGCTCCGGGCCCTCAAGATCGGGCTGCTCGTGATGGCCGCGCTGGCGGCGCTGACGATCATCCCGGCCGGCCGGCTGCCCGACTACCGGCCGGGCGCGATTCCCGCCAACCCGCCCGAGCCCTCGGCCGAGGAGGAGCGGCGGATCGCCCGGGAGTACGAGGCGAGGGAGAGCGCAGCCAGGGAGGTGACGGCTTGAAGCCCCGTCTTCTCGTCCTCTCCCTCGGCGGCACCATCACCATGCTGCCGAGCGCCGAGGGCGGCATCGCGCCGAAGCTGGGTGCCGAGGAGCTGGTCGCTTCGGTCCCGGCTTTGGCGGAGGTGGCCGAGATCGAGGCGCGCTCACCCTTCCGCCTGCCGAGCCCGTCCTTGACGCCGGAGGACCTCGTCGCCGTGGCCGGCGAGATTCGGACGGCCTTCGATGCCGGATTCGATGGTGCGGTGGTCATCCAGGGCACGGACACGATCGAGGAGTCGGCCTTCATCCTCGATCTGCTGGTGGAGGGCGACCAGCCGATCGTCGTCACGGGCGCCATGCGGGGCGCCGACGCGCCGGGTGCCGACGGACCCGCCAACCTGCTTTCCGCCGTCCGCGTCGCGGCGTCGCCCGCGGCGCGCGGCCTCGGCACGCTCGCCGTGCTCAACTACGACATTCATGCCGCCCGCTTCGTCCAGAAGTCGCACACTGCCCGGCCCTCGGCCTTTCGCTCGCCGCTCATAGGCCCGCTCGGCACGATGATCGAGGGGCGTCCGCAGCTCTATGTCCGGCTGCCGCGCAATCCCTGCCTGCCGCTCGAGGCCGGCCCGCTGCCGCCGGTGGCTCTCCTGAAATGCCCGATGGGCAGCGACACGCGGATGTTCGAGGCGCTTCTCGGCCTCGGCTACGCCGGTGCTGTCATCGAGGGCATGGGCGCCGGCCACGTCCACGCCGATGCGGCACCCGTGCTCGGCGACCTGGCGAAGGCCATGCCGGTCGTCCTCGCGTCCCGGGCCATGACCGGACCCGTCTTCACCCACACCTACGGCTACCCCGGCGCCGAGATCGACCTCCTCGGCCGCGGTCTTCTCGCGGCCGGCTACCTCTCCGGCCTCAAGGCCCGCCTCCTCCTGAGCCTCGCCTTGCGTGCCGGTGCCGATCGAAAAACGCTCGAGGCAACGTTCGCACCTTATGCCTGATGTGGCGGGCGCCATCGACCGCTGCTACAAGCACATACGCGCCACCTGAAGGGGGAACGACACGCCATGGCGGACTTGCTGGTCATCGAATACCCGACCGAGGAGCGGGCCGAGGAGGTCCGGCAGAAGCTGCTCGGGCTGCAGAAGGAATATCTGATCGAGCTCGGCGATGCCGTCGTCGCGATCAAGAAGCCTGACGGCACCGTCAAGCTCAAGCAGCTCATCAGCCCGGTCAAGTCGGGAGCGCTCGGCGGCGTGCTCTGGGGCTCGCTCATCGGCCTCCTCTTCATGATGCCGCTCGCCGGTGCCGCCATCGGTGCTGCCGGCGGAGCGCTCGGCGGCAAGCTCGCCGATTTCGGCATCAACGACCAGTTCATGAAGGAAGCGGCGCAGACGCTCCATTCCGGCAACGCCGCCCTCTTCCTCCTGATCCGCAAGATGACGACCGACAAGGTCCTGGCGGAGCTCAAGGGCAGCGGCGGCAAGATCCTGCGCAGCTCCTACGACGACGCCAAGGAGGCCCAGCTCCGGGCCGCCCTGCAGGAAGCGCAGGTCGCCATCCAGGACGCTGCCCCGGCCCGGGGCTGACCCTCCGCCCCCTGGGTCGGCGCGGCCCCTCTGTCCGGGGAGGGAGCCGCTCCGGCGCTGCTTCCCTTCCCCGGTCGGCGTGAGACGCGACATGCCATACTCGGCCATGCGCCTGATGCTCGTCATCCTTCCCGCCCTGGCCCTCGCCGCCTGCGATGGTGAGCAGAGCGCACAAGAGGATGCCGAGCCCGTGCTCCGCCCGGTTCGCACCCAGACGGTCGAGCCGCGCGAGGCTTCGGGTGCGGTGGTGCTCACCGGCACCGTCGAGGCCGCCGATTCGGCAGCGCTCGCCTTTCGCATCGGTGGACGAATGGTCGAGCGGGATGTCGAGCGGGGCGACACCGTCGAGCCCGGCCAGGTCGTCGCCCGGCTCGATGCGCGCAACGAGGAGAACGCGCTCCGCGCCGCCGAGGCCAACCTCGCTGCTGCCGACGGCCAGCTCGTTCAGGCCCGCAACCACTTCCAGCGCCAGCAGCACCTGATGGATCGGGGCTTCGCGGCGCGTGCGGTCTACGACGATGCCCGGCAGGCCTACCAGTCGGCCCGCTCGCAGGTCGAGGCGGCCGAGGCCCAGCGCCGCTTCGCCCTCGACCAGGTGGCCTTCACCCTGCTCGAGGCCGACGCGGAGGGGGTCGTGACCGATATCGGCGCCGAGCCCGGCGAGGTCGTGCAGGCGGGCCAGATGATCGTCCGGCTCGCCCGCGAGGGCGGGCGGGACGCCGTCTTCGACGTGCCGGCCCAGGTGCTGCGCACGGCGCCCGCCGATCCGACCGTCGCCATCGTCCTCACCGATGATCGGAGCATCACCGCGACCGGCCGCGTCCGCGAGGTGGCGCCGCGCGCCGATCCGGTGACCCGCACCTTCGAGGTCAAGGTCGGGATCATCGATCCGCCGGAGGCGATGCGCCTGGGCGCCACCGTGACCGGCCGCATGGACCTCGAGGCCGGCGACGCCATCCAGATTCCGGCCACGGCGCTCACCAGCACCGGCGACGAGCCGGCCGTATGGGTGGTCGACCCGGCGAGCCACACCGTGAGCCTGCGGACCATCGAGGTGGCGTCGTTCGGGCCCGCCAAGATCGCCGTCCAGGGCGGCCTCGAGCCCGGCGAGGTGATCGTCGTTGCCGGCGTCCAGGCGCTGCATCCGGGCCAGGAGGTTCGCCTGCTGGACCCCCGGCCTTGAAGCGACCCAACCTATCCGGCTGGGCGCTCGCGAACCGCCCACTCGTGGTCTTCCTGATGCTCCTCGCCGTGCTCGGCGGGCTCTTCGCCTTCGTCGAGCTCGGCCGCAACGAGGACCCGCCCTTCACCATCCGCACCATGGTCGTCCAGGCCCATTGGCCGGGCGCCACGCTCGACGAGACCGTGAACCAGGTGACCGAGCGGATCGAGCGCAAGCTGCAGGAGATGGAAGGCGTCGACACGCTCCGCAGCTACACCCGCGACGGGGTGACGACGGTCTTCGTCGACCTCGTGAATTCCGTCGCCACCGCCGAGGTGCCGGCTGCCTGGCAGCGGGTGCGCAACGACGTCGCCGACATCTGGCGCACCATGCCGGAAGGCGTGCGCGGCCCCTTCTTCAACGACCGCTTCGGCGACGTCTTCGGCATCATCTACGGCTTCACCGCCGATGGCTTCACCCACCGCGAGCTGCGCGACCACGTGGAGGACATCCGCTCCGAGCTCCTGCAGGTGCCGGACGTCTCGATGGTCGAGCTCCTGGGAGCCCAGGACGAGGTGATCTACGTCGAGTTCTCGATGCAGCAGCTCGCCACGCTCGGTGTCGACCGGGGCAGCCTGCTCGCAGCGCTCGCCGCCCAGAACGCGGTCCGCCCGGCCGGCGAGATCGTCACCGGCGACGATACCGTCACGCTGCGCGTCTCGGGCGCCTTCTCCAATATTCAGGACATCCTCGATGTCAACTTCGTCGCCGGCGACGGGCGCGTGCTGCCGCTGCGCGACGTGGCCGAGGTGCATCGCGGCTTCGCCGACCCGCCGCAGCCGATGCTCCGCGTCGACGGCGAGCCGGCGATCGGCCTCGCCATCGCCATGCATGGCGGCGGCGACATCCTGGCGCTCGGCGACAACATCCGCGCCGCCATGACCCGCCTGACCGCCGACCTTCCGCTCGGCATCGAGCCGCATCTGGTCGCCGACCAGCCGGTGGTGGTCGACCAGGCCATCGGCGAGTTCATGGAATCGCTCTGGCAGGCGATCGCCATCATCCTCGCCATGAGCTTCGTCAGCCTCGGCGTCCGCCCGGGTCTCGTCGTCGCCCTGGCGATCCCGATCACCCTCGCCGTGACGCTGGCCCTCATGCTGGCTTTCGGCATCGACATGCAGCGCATCTCGCTCGGGGCCCTGATCATCGCCCTGGCCCTTCTGGTCGACGACGCCATGACCACGACGGACGCCACCCTCAACCGCCTCGAGGCCGGCGACGACAAGGCGACCGCCGCCGCCTACCCCTTCGTCCAGTACGCCTTCCCGATGCTCGCCGGCACGCTCGTCACCATCGCCGGGTTCGTGCCGGTCGGCTTCGCCCGAAGCTCGGCCGGCGAGTACACCTTCTCCCTCTTCGCCGTGGTGACCATCGCCCTTCTGGTCTCCTGGCTCGTGGCCCTGGTCTTCACGCCGATCCTGAACACGGCCATCCTGAAGACGCCGAAGCCGCGACCGCGAGGCGCGAAAGAGCCCTTGGTCGCCCGCACCTTCCGCTCGCTGCTCGAGGGCGCGCTGCGCGCCCGCTGGCTGACCCTGGGAGCCACGATCGCCGCCTTCGTCCTCGCCGTCCTCGCCTTTCCGCTGATCCCGCAGCAGTTCTTCCCGTCCTCCGACCGGCCCGAGCTCCTGGTCGATCTCCGCCTGCCGCAGAGCGCATCCATCTACGCCACCGAGGACGTGGCGGAGCGTTTCGACGCCGTGCTCGAGGGTGATCCCGACGTCGCCCGCTGGAGCACCTATGTCGGCCGGGGCGCGATCCGCTTCTACCTGCCGCTCGACGTCCAGCTCGCCAACGAGTTCTTCGCCCAGGCGGTGATCGTCGCCACGGACGTCGCCGCCCGCGAGCGGCTGCAGCACCGCCTCGAGCGGGTGCTGACCGAGGAATTCCCGAGCGTGGTCGCCCGCCTCTCGCCGCTCGAGCTCGGCCCCCCGGTCGGCTGGCCGCTGCAATACCGGGTCATGGGCGCCGATCCCCGGGAGCTGCGCCGCATCGCGTTCGAGCTCGCGGAGGTCGTCTCGGCCGACCCGGAGACCCTGCAGACCGGCTTCGACTGGATCGAGCCGGTCCGCCAGCTGCGCATCGACGTCGATCAGGACGAGGCCAGGAGGCTCAACCTGACCTCGGCCGACATCGCGCAGATCCTGAACATCATGATCTCCGGCGCCAGGGTGACGCAGGTCCGCGACGGCATCTACCTGATCGACGTGATCGCCCGGGCGGTCAGCCAGGAGCGTGTCTCGCTCAGCGACCTGAACACGGTCCAGGTGCCGCTGCCGAGCGGCCGCGCCGTGCCGCTCGGCCAGCTCGTGCGCCTCACCTACACCCAGGACCTGCCGCTCGTCTGGCGCCGCGACCGGGTGCCGACCCTGACCGTCCAGGCCGATCTCCGGCCCGGCGTCCTGCCGGCCGCGGCCGTCCGGCAGCTCGAGCCCGCGATCGACGCGCTCGTCCAAACCCTGCCGCGAGGCTATCGCATCGAGGTCGGCGGCACCGTCGAGGAAAGTGCGCAGTCCCAGGCCTCCGTCGCCGCCGTCGTGCCGGCCATGATCCTCATCACCCTGGCCGTGCTCATGTTCCAGCTCCGAAGCTTCCAGCGCCTCCTCATGGCCCTCAGCGTCGCCCCGCTCGGCCTGATCGGCGTCGTGGCAGCGCTGCTCGGCTCCGGCCGGCCGATGGGCTTCGTCGCCATCCTCGGCATCCTCGCCCTCTTCGGCATCATCACGAAGAATGCCGTCATCCTCATCGGCCAGATCGACTCCGAGCGCGCCGCCGGCAAGCCCATCCGCACCGCCGTCCTCGACGCCAGCAGCTCGCGCTTCCGCCCGATCATGCTGACCGCCCTCTCGACCGTGCTCGGCATGCTGCCGATCGCCTTCACGGTCTTCTGGGGGCCCATGGCCGTCGCCATCATGGGCGGCCTCATGGTCGGCACCCTCCTGACCCTGATCTTCCTCCCCACCCTCTACTGCACCTGGTTCGAGGCCCGCGAACGCCGCGCCGCACGCTCCGCCGCGGATCGAGAAGCGACACTGATGACCTGAGCCGGCGTCTGGTCGGATTAAAGAAACGTCCTCACGACATCCGTCGAGCTCTCGACACCGATCTTGTCGTAATGCGCGTCGAGGAAGCGGCCGCAGCGCTCGCGGCCGAGCTCGAAGAGCCAGTCGAGAAAGACCTTGTCGGCGTTCAGCTTGGAGGATGCGCCGAGCCGGGCGAGCTCCCTTTCCGCATCGATCGTGTGGATGTTGAGGCGCTTGTAGCGGCCCCGCTCGACCCGCTGCTGGTCGAGCAGCTTGGTGACGAAATGGATGGCCCGCATCTCGCGCATCAGCGTCGAGTTGAACGAGAGCTCGTTGACCCGGTCGATGATCTCGGGGGCGGTCCGGGGCACGTCCTGGCTGTTGATCGGATTGATCTGGACGATCAGCACGTCCTCGCAGTCGGTGCCGTAGATCAAAGGATAGATCGGCGGGTTGCCGGAGTAGCCGCCGTCCCAGTAATGCTGCCCCTCGATCTCCACCGCGTGGAAGAGCCAGGGGAGGCAGGCGGAGGCCAGCACCGCATCGAGACCGATCTCCTCGCCCTCGAAGATCTTGATCCGCCCCGTCCCCACATTGGTGGCGCAGAGGAAGAGCAGCACCCGCTCGGTGACGCAGGCCCGGCGGAGCGCGCCGAAATCGACCACTTCCAGGAGCACGTCCTTCAGGGGATTGATGTTCAGGGGGTTGAGCTCGTAGGGCGAGGCCAGCCGCGCCAGGTTGTCGAGCGCGATCCAGCCCGGCGAGAGATCCATGTTGCCCATCCCGAGCCATCGATCGAGCGGGCTCGGCTGCAGGGGCGAGAGCCTGGCTGCGGCCGCGATCCGCCCCCAGAACTCGGCGAGGCTGGCACGCGCCCCCGCCTTTCCGCCCACGGCGAGGCCATAGGCCAGAACCGCCGCGTTCATGGCCCCGGCGCTGGTGCCGCTGATGCCGACCAGCTCGAGCGTCTCCACCTCGAGCAGCCGGTCGAGCACCCCCCAGGTGAAGGCGCCGTGCGAGCCGCCGCCCTGCAGGCCGAGATTGAGCCGCTTCCTGCCGTCCGCCGGCGGCGTCGGCCGCGCCGGACCGGTCTCCGTCACGCCGCCAGGCGTTCCGCCGCCGGCAGACGCTCCGGAAACCAGCTCGCGAGGTCCGGCACGCGCGCCAGGACCTCGAGCGCGTCGTGGCGGATGTGGTTCTTCGCCATCTCCTCGCGCAAGAGCGCCTCGTCGAACTGGCCTTTGGCGAGACATTCCTTGACCAGGCCGAAGAAGAAGTTCTCCTGGTTCGGATCGGGATGCTTCTGATACGCTCCGCCATAGTCGTGATAGCCGAAGAGCAGCTGCCGGCCGCGGCGCAGCCAGCCCTTGGGCGGGAACCAGCGGAACTTGTCGGCCATGACGAAATCCTGCGGCAGCCCCGTCTTCCAGGGCTGGGTCTGCCGCTTCGTGTTGTGCAGGAGCTTGGTGCTCGCCGTCAGCCGGTCGAAATCGTTCCATTCGTTCTCGAAGAAGCCGATCGACTCCTCCGGCTCGAGCTTGAGCGCTATCCACTTCGCGTAGTCGCGCTTCTTGCTGAAGAGCTCGCCGAAATCCCGCTCCAGCCGCCAGTGGGTCAGCCTGGCGCAGTCCATCAGCATGACGCTGGTCGCGAGATCGCCGATCTTGCCGTCGCGACGCAGGGGACGCGGCCGGCACATCAGCGCCTTGCCCTGCATGTCGCGCGCGAGGAGCTCCGTGACATCGCCCACGGCGAAGACGTCCGGATCGATCACCAGCGCCCGGTCGCGATAGCCCATCATCTCGGGCGGCGCGAAGCGGAGCGGGGTGAACGACTGAAGATCGTCGTTGCGCCAGGGCACCTCGCGTCCGCCGCGAAGGTAGAGCTGGCCCTCGCGGCCCAGCAGCGCCGGAAAGTCCCTGGTGTGCAGGTAGCGCACGTCGAACGCCTCCAGGTCGGCGGCGTTGCGCTTGAGCGAGTAGGCCGACACCAGGGCTCCCACCCACTGACGGTGGTTGGTGTGGATGAAGACGGTGGGCTTGGTCGGGGCCGGCTGGGCGCTTTGCGTGATCAAGGGAGGTCCCCGCTTCTGGTCTCGTTGGGGCAATGATCGCCGATAGCAGAGAAGCCGCCGGGCCGGCAAGCGGGACACCGGCGGCCCCGCCAGGGCGGCATTGCGCTCGGGTCACGGGGACGATACCAACCGCCATGGCCGAAGCCCGGCCGCACCCGCCTGTGCTGGAGATTGGCCTTCATGCAGCTCACGCCATTAGCGGCGAGTCCGCTCGGCATCGACGACTCGCGCCTTTGGCAGCTCTTCGAGCCGTTCACCCGAGCCGGCGGCGGCGAGAGGGCATGGAAAGCCGAGGCCCGCCGGCGCAAGTCGAAGCTCTTGAAGAATTGGCTCCGCCGCCGGCTGACCGGCGACGAGCGCAGCCAGCAGGTGATCCTCGACGAGTACGAGAAATCCTGGTCGGGCACCGAATACGACCGCTACAGCCTCGACCGCTTTCCCAAGGACGACTTCATCCCCTGGCTCTGGCGGGACCGCCGCTTCTTCGCGAGCGATGTCGGCGGCACCCGCTTCCGCCAGCTCATGCTGATCCGCGCCATCGAGCTCATCCGGCCGAGAACCGTGCTCGAGATCGGCTGCGGCAACGGCATCAACCTCATCCTGCTCGCCTGCCGCTTCCCCGACATCGCCTTCACCGGGCTCGAGCTGACGGAGGCGGGGCACCGGGCGGCCAGGAGCCTGCAGGAGCGCCACGCCACGCTGCCCGACTTCCTCCAGGCATTCGCGCCCGAGCCCTTGCCCGACCTCGAGGGCTTCAGGCGCATCCGCTTCGAGCGCGGCTCGGCGGCCGAGCTGCCCTTCGCCGATGGCGGCTTCGATCTCGTGCAGACCGTCCTGGCGCTCGAGCAGATGGAGCAGATCCGCGAGCGAGCCCTGGCCGAGATGGCCCGCGTCACGGCCGGCCACAGCTTCAACATCGAGCCCTTCTTTGACGTCAACACCGGATGGTCACGCCTCTACGTCGAGCGTCGCAACTACTTCAAGGGCAGCATCGACGGGCTTCGGGCCTTCGCTCTCGAGCCCTTGTGGGGCGCGTCCGATTTCCCGCAGGAGCTCTTCCTCAAGGCCGCCGCCGTCCTCGCCGAGAAGCGCGGCTGAGCGGCATCGGCGATGCGGGCGCAATGGCGCGACTGGTGGCTGACGCTGAAGGATCGCCAGCTCATCGCCGAGCGGGTGCGGAGCTTCGCCGCGGCCGACGTTCTGGTCGTCTCCTTCACCAAGAGCGGCCGCACCTGGCTTCGCGTGCTCCTTTCGAACTTCTACAGCCGCCGCTTCGGCCTCTCGCCCAAGGAGCTGATCGACGGCGACAACTTCCACCGCCTGGTGGCCGAGGTTCCCAGGATCTTCTTCGCTCCCGACACCCGCTTTCCCTATCCCGAGCTGGGCCGGCCAAAGGTCGAGGCGACGCCGCGCCAGAAGGTGGTCTTCCTCGTCCGCGACCCGCGCGACGTCGCCGTCTCGCTCCATTTCCACGTCAAGAGCCGGGCGAGCGAGCGCGAGCTGCGCCGCAAGAAGATCCCGCAAGCCGCCCGCAGCCTCGACATCGACAGCTTCGTGCTCGACCCCGACTTCGGCACCAGCCGGGTGATCGCCTATTTCAATCGCTGGGCCAGCGAACGGCAAAGGCTGCCGAACGCCCATCTCCTGCGCTACGAGGATCTCCACGCCGACACCGGGAAGACCTTCGCCGCCCTTCTGGCCTTCCTGGGCGAGCCCGCCGATCCGGCCGACGTGGCCGAGACGGTCCGCTTCGCCTCCTTCGCGAGCCTGCGGCAAAAGGAGCTCGAGGGCTTCTTCCATTCCGACCGCCTCGGCCGAAAGCGGAGCGACGACGCGGAAAGTGCCAAGGTCCGCAAAGGCCGGATCGGCGGCTATCGCGAGGCGCTGCGGCCCGAGACCGTGCAGGAGCTCGACCGCCTGATCGCCGAGCGCCTCGATTCCGCCTTCGGCTATCGTTGAGGCACAGCCACCAACCGATCCGGAGAGAAGACATGCGCCGCCAGCCATCCGTTCTGCAACGCTCTGACTGGGCCTCCGACGACCGCCTCTGGCGCGGCCGGATCGAGGGCAGGGCACTCGGCACGAACGTCACCGTCCTCTTCTTCGCCAGCGAGAAGGAGGGGGCCGGTCCGGTCCTGCACTGCCACCCTTATGACGAGGTCTTCATCCTCCGCACCGGCCGGGCACTCTTCACCATCGGCGACGAGAGCATGACCGCCGAGGCGGGCCAGATCCTGCTCTGCCCGGCGCACGTACCGCATAAATTCGCCAATCTCGGCCCCGGCCTGCTCGAGACCATCGACATCCATCTGAGCGACCGGCTGATCCAGACCGATCTCGCCGAGGCGGACGCCCAGGGTGTCCAAGGCGGCTGACGGCCGAAAAGGCGGGCCGGCGCCACGCCTCGATCCGCCGCCGGCACCGCGCGAGCTGACCTTCCTCGAAGCGCTCCTGCCGGTCCTCGCGGGCGCCGTCGTGCTCGGCCTTTCGTTCGTGCTCTTCGGTCCGAAGGCGACGCTCGGCCCCTTGCAGACGGCGATCGTCTTCGCCACCGCCGGCGCCATGCTGATCGGCCGGCGCGCCGGCCACGGGCTCGCGGCACTGCGCGACGCAGCGCTCGCCGGCATGCTCGGCGGCTTCGGCACGATCGCCGTCCTCTTCGCCGTCGGCGCCCTCCTCGGCACCTGGGCGATGAGCGGCACGCTGCTCGCCTTCGGCTACTATCTCCTGCAGGTGGTCAGCGCCGAGTATTTCTACGTCAAGGCGGCGGTGATCGCGGCCATCGTCGGCTTCACCATCGCCAGCGCCTGGACGGCGGCCTCGACCATCGGCATCTGCCTCGTCGGCATCGCCCAGCAGCTCGGCCTCGATCCCGCCGTCACCGCGGGCGCGGTGGTCTCCGGCGCCTATTTCGGCGACAAGGCCTCGCCCTGGTCCAAGAAGACCGCCCTCGCGATCCGGGTGGCCGGGGTCGGCGCCGGGGAGCACGGACGCGAGGCGCTCTGGACCTCGGTTCCGGCCTTCCTTCTGGCCCTCGTTGCCTTTTGGTGGCTCGGCGAGGCGGGCCTGCGCGATCCCTTGCCGATCGTCACCCTGATCGACGCCGAGCTGCACATTCGCCCTTTGCTGCTGCTGCCGCTCGGGCTGGTGCTGGGGCTCGCCTTGGCCGGACTGCCGGCCTTCGCCAACATGTTCGTGGGCGCTGTCGCCGGCGGCATCGTCGCCGCCCTGCTCGAGCCGGACCGGGTGATCGCCTTTGCCGAAGGCGGGAGCCTCCGGCCGCCTCTGGCCCTTCTCAAAGGGGTCTGGCAGGCGATGGCGACCGGCTTCGTCTCGGCCACCGGCGTCGGCGGCATCGACGCCTTCCTCAGCCGGGGCGGCATGGCCTACATGCTGGAAACCATCTGGCTCATCGCCGCCGCCCTGGCCTTCGGCGGCGTCGTCGAGCGCATCGGCCTCCTGCACCGGTTGGTCGAGCCGATCGCCGCCGCCGGCCGCTCGCCGGGTGCGCTCGTCACCACCGCGGTCGGCGCCGGCATCGCGACCAATGCGCTGACCGCCGATCAGACAGTCGGCATCGCCCTTTCCGAACGCATGCTCAAGCCCAGCTTCGACGCGAGGGGCCTCGCTCCGGTCGTGCTCTCCCGCGCCGCCGCCGATTCAGCGACCGTCACCTCCGCCCTGATCCCCTGGAGCAGTTGCGGCGCCTACCTGGCAGCAGCCCTGGGCGTGGCCACCTTCGGCTACGCGCCCTACGCCTTCTTCAACCTGCTGAGCCCGATCGTCACCCTGATCTTCGCCTGGACCGGCTTTCGCATGCTCTCCGCCCACCAGCAGGACCGGCCATCGAACAGGCTCTGAAGGTCCGGGCCGTACCCGAAGAACATGGAGCGGGCGAAGGGATTCGAACCCTCGACCCCAACCTTGGCAAGGTTGTGCTCTACCCCTGAGCTACGCCCGCTTTGGCCGCCATCCCGGAGGGCTGCGGCTCAGGCGCGGCATTTAGTGGATGGATGGCCCTTTGGCAAGCGGCTTGCGCGCCTCGGCCGCCGCCTTGCAACCGGCCGCTCCGGTTTCCATGTTAGCGGCACCCGTGATACCCGGATCGTGGTCGACCGGATACGTGGCGCGGGCAGCGAGGGTTTTTGGGACATGCAGATGATCGGCGGCATGCAGGCTCCGGCCGGCAGGCAGAATGGCGGGGACGACCTGATCCGGGACGGCAGCCTCGAGACGTTCGCCCGCGACGTCATCCAGGAATCCATGCGCCAGCCGGTGCTGGTCGATTTCTGGGCCACCTGGTGCGGTCCCTGCAAGCAGCTCACGCCGGTGCTCGAGAAGGTGGTCAGGCAGGCCGGTGGCAAGGTCAAGCTGGTCAAGATCGACATCGACCAGAATCCGGAGATCGCCCAGCAGCTTCGCGTGCAGTCGGTGCCGACGGTCTACGCCTTCGCTCAGGGCCAGCCGGTGACCGGCTTCGCGGGAGCGCAGCCGGAGAGCCAGATCAAGGCGCTGATCGAGAAGCTGACGGGCGGTCCGCTCGGGCCGGCGGACGTCGACATCCAGCTCGACGAGGCGAAGGCGGCGCTCGAGCTGGGCGAGCTCGATGCCGCGAGCGAGCTCTTCGGTGCCGTCCTCGAGCAGGAGCCGGGCAATGCCGAGGCCCTGGGCGGCTTCGCCCGCTGCCTCCTCGCTTCGGGTGAGCTCGCCGCCGCCGAGCAGCTTCTCGCCGAAGCACCGGCGGAAGCTCAGGGCCACGCCGCCGTCACCGGTGCCAAGGCCGCCGTGGCGCTCGCCAGGGAGGCCGGCACGCTCGGCGATCCGAATGCGCTCGGGGCCCGTGTCGAGAGCGATCCCGACGATCACGATGCTCGCTACGAGCTGGCGACGTCCCTCTTCCTGCGCGGCCAGGTCGAGCCGGCCATGGACCACCTCCTCCGGATCGTGAAGCGGGATCGTGAATGGCGCGAAGACGGGGCGAGGAAGCAGCTCGTGCGGTTCTTCGAAGCGCTCGGCCCGACGCACCCCCAGACGATCAAGGGCCGCCGCCTCCTGTCGTCGGTCCTCTTCAGTTGAGGTGAGCATGCCCGGCCTCGAGAGCCTGCCCGGCCGATTTCCGATCTTTCCCCTGCCCGGCGCCGTGCTCCTGCCGGGCGGCAACCTGCCGCTCAACATCTTCGAGCCGCGCTACCTGCAGATGGTGCGGGACGCCATGCAGACCGACAAGGTGATCGGCATGATCCAGCCCAAGAACGAGGCCGAGGGGCAGGATGGCGAGCCGGCCCTCTACACCACCGGCTGCGCCGGACGGATCAGCTCGTTCCGCGAGACCGAGGACGGCCGCTTCCTCATCACCCTCACCGGCATCGCCCGCTTCGACGTGGCCGAGGAGCTGGAGGTCGCCACCCCCTACCGCCAGATCGTCGCCCGGTTCCACCGCTGGCACCAGGACCTGCAGCCGGAGCCACCCTCCGGCGCGCTCCGGGCCGAGCTGATGACCGCGCTCGGGGGTTATTTCGAGCGCCAGCAGATCGAGGCCGACTGGGAGACGATCAAGGGAGCACCGCTCGGCGGCCTCGTCACCTCGCTCGTCATGATCTGCCCGTTCGAGCCGAGCGAGAAGCAGGCGCTGCTCGAGGCGGAGAACCTCAATGCCCAGGCGCGGCTCCTGATCGCCCTCATGCGGATGGCGACGACCACGAGCGCCGCCGAGACCTCCGTCCGCCATTGATCCCGCAGCTTCCAGGGGGAGGGAACCCGTGGCCGAAGAAGAGACACCACCGATGCCGACCAGTGGGGCGGCGCTCGATCCGGAGCTGCTCGACCTTCTGATCTGTCCCCTGACCAAGGGACCGTTGCGCTACGATCGGGTCAGGAACGAGCTCATCAGCGAGCAGGCTGGCCTCGCCTATCCGGTGCGCGACGGCATTCCCGTCATGCTGGTCGACGATGCCCGAAGGCTCGACGATTCGGACCGCATCCCCGACGCGGTTCGCGCCGACGACGAAGACGGAAAAGATGGCTGAGACGGCGGCCTGGCCCACCGAGATCCGCGTCAAGCGCGAGGAGCGGCTTCTCGAGATCGATTTCGACGACGGCCGGAGCTTCGGCTATCCGGCCGAGTTCCTGCGCGTCGAGAGCCCCTCCGCCGAAATCCAGGGCCACACGCCGTCGCAGAAGGTGACCATCGGCGGCAAGCGGCGGGTCGGCATCGTCCGCCTCGAGCCGGTCGGCAACTACGCCGTGCGCATCGTCTTCGACGACGGCCACTCGACCGGCATCTACAGCTGGAGCTGGCTCTACCGGCTGGGTGCGGAGCAGGCGACCATCTGGGCCGCCTACCTGGCCGAGCTCGAGCGCCAGGGCCTGTCGCGCGACGGTTGATCCGCTGGCCATGGACGTGGCACCATCCGCGCCATGACCATCCGCCTCCTGCACACCGCCGACTGGCAGCTCGGCAAGCCGTTCACGCGGTTCGAGGGTGACACGGGTGCCCTGCTCCGCGAGGCGCGCTTCGAGGTCGTGGCAGCGCTGGCACGGCTCGCCACCGAGCACCGCGTCGATGCCGTGCTGGTCGCCGGCGACATCCTCGACAACGAGCACAGCCAGCCCGCGGTCCTGCGCCGCATGGTGGCGCAGCTTCGCACCTTCAGCGGACCCTGGCTCCTGCTTCCCGGCAATCACGACCCGGCCCGGCCCGGGGGCCTCTGGGACCGCTTCCGCGCCACCGGCGATTGTCCCGGGAACGTGCACGTCCTGGACGAGGCGAAGCCCCTGACCCTCGCCGACGGTCGGCTCGTCGTGCTGCCGGCACCGCTTCACCAGAGGCAGATGGCGGACGATCCGACGTGCTGGCTGGACGGCGCCAACCTGCCGGACGGGGTCTTCAAGGTCGGCCTCGCCCATGGCAGCGTCGCCGCCTGCCTGCCGGCCGGTGCCGCCTCGGGCAATCCCATCGCCCTCGACCGGGCGGAGCGGGCCGGCCTCGACTACCTCGCACTCGGCGACTGGCACAGCAGCCGAGAGATCGGCCCGCGCACCTGGTACAGCGGCACGCCCGAGCCCGACGACTACACGGCGAGCGGGATCGGCGAGGCGCTTCTCGTCACCGTCGAGGCGCCGGGCGCGCCGGTGAGCGTGCAGCCGCTGCGCACCGGCCGGTTCACCTGGCGGACGGCAGCACTCGACCTCGGCGCCGGCTGCGACACCGCCGCCCTCGAGGATCGGCTCGAGCAGGTGCAGCGAGACCTGGGCACGCGCGCCGACACGCTTCTGCGCCTTGGCCTCGAGGGCAGCCTCGACCTCGCCGCCCGGGCCGGCCTCGCCGACGCGCTCGACCGCCGCGCGGCGGGCCTGCGCCATCTGGAGCTGCGCGACGAGAAGCTCATGACGGTGCCGAGCGAGGCCGATCTCGCCGCCTTCGCCGCCGATCCGCTGCTCGCCTCGGCAGCACGCCGGCTCGGGGCCGGGAACGATCCGATCGCCGCTCTGGCACTTCGCCTGCTGCACGACGAATGGCGGCGGGCGGAGACCGGGCCTTGAGGCTGGAAGCGCTCACCGTCGAGCATTTCAGGAAGCTCAAGGGCACCTACACCCTCGAGCCGGCGCCCGCCGGCCTCACCGTGCTGTCCGGCGACAACGAGGAGGGCAAGTCGACCATCCTCGCGGCCCTGAAGGCCGCGTTCTTCCTCCGCCACAACGCGAGCGGGGCGGCCCGCGAAGCCATCCAGCCCTTCGACGGCGCCGAGACGCCGGCGGTGACCGTCGCCTTCGCGCTGGATGGTGCCCCCTACCGCCTCGCCAAGCGCTTTCGCCGCGGCGGCGTGCGGCTCGAGACGCCCGAAGGCGCTCTCGAGGGCGATGCCGCCGAGCTTCGGCTCGCGGCGCTTCTGCAGTACGAATGGCCGGGCAGGGGGGCCGCGCGGGACGAGCAGATGGGCCTCGCCGGGCTCTTCTGGGTCGACCAGGGCACCACCTTCGCCGGCACGCCCCGGCCGAGCGAGACGGCGAGGGCGAGGCTCGGCCCGGCGATCGCCGACCAGATGGCGGCGCTCGGCACCAGCGATCGCGCCCAGCGCCTGCTGGCCCGGGTGCGCCAGCGCTGCGAGAGCTTCTGGACATCCGCCCAGAGCCGGCCGCGCGGCGCGCTGCTGGAGCTGCAGCAGAAGGTCGAGCGGGGCGAGGCGGAGCTCGAGCGCCTGCGTGCCGCCGAGCGCGAGATCGAGGACCGGCTCCGCACCCTGGCGGCGGCGGGCGAGAGGCGCCGCCACATGATCGAGGCGGATCTGGCGGGCCAGGCGCGCCGGCAGCTCGAGGGCCAGCGCTCGACGCTGGCCCGCGTGACGGCGCTCGAGGGCGATCGGCGGCTGGCACGGGAACGGCTGAAGGCCAGCGAAGGTGCAGCCGCCCAACTCCGGGGGGCGAGACAGACGCGTCACCTGCTCGAGGCCGACTTGGTGGCACGCAGGGAACGGTGCGCGGATCTCGCCCGGCAGCAGCAGGATCTGGCGCCGACCGCCGATCTGGCGCAGCGCCGGCTCACGGAGCTGGAGGCGGAGGAGGCCCAAGCACAGGCCCTCCTCGAGATCACGAGGGCCGCCCGCGAGGCGCTGGCCCGCCAGCACGAGCGCCGCGGCTTCGTCGAGCGCCTGGCGCGGCTCGACCGGCTGGCCGGGGAGGTCGAGGCGTCGCTCTCCGTCGAGCAGGCGGCCGCCGCCGCGGTGGCCGCCGAGCCCCTGACGGATGCGCGTCTCGCCACCCTCGAGGAGCACGCGGCCGAGGTGTGGAAGCTCACCGCGTCGCTCAGGCTCGTGGCGACCCGGCTCGAGCTCCATCCGACGGCAGACGCTGCCCGGATCGAGCTGGACGGGCGCCCGCTCGAGCCGGCCGCCACGCTCGAGCTCACCGCACCGGCCGAGCTCAGGGTCGAGGGCTTCGGCGTGCTCCGCGTCATTCCGGGCGGTGCCCGGCTCGCCGAGCTGAACCTCGAGCTCGAGGCGGCCGGGCGACGGTTGCGCGAAGCGCTCGCCGCCGTCGGTGCCGCCGATCTTCAGGTCGCCCGCCGCCGTGCCGCCAGCCGCCGCCGCGAGGCGGAGCGCGCCCGCGACGCCGCCGGGCGCATGGCGGGTCTCCTCGCCGGGCAGGACCTCGCCGATCGAACGGCGCTCGACGCGGAGCGGGCCCTGCTCCGGGCCCGGCTCGCGAGCGTCCCGGCCGCGGACCCGGCCGCCGATTCGGGCGAGGCCGACGATCCCGAGACCCGCCGCCGCGCCCTCGATGCCGAGCACGAGAGCTTGCGCCGGGCCTGCGAGACTCTCGGTTGCGCCATCGCCGGGGCGCGGGCCAAGGTGGGCCAGACGGCGACCGCCCTGACCCGGCTCGAGGTCGAGACCGCCGCAACGGAACGCGAGGCGGAACGGCTCGAGGCGCGGCTCCTGGACGAGCGCCGGGCAATGGCCGATGGCGAGCTCGAGGAGCGGCTTCGGGATGCCGAGACCGAAAGGCGGCGCGCCGCCGACCGTCTCGCCCGCATCGAGGACGATCTCGCCCGGGCCGATCCCGACGCCACCCGGCTGGCCGTCGAGCAGTCCGAGCGGCGTGTGGCCCATCTCGACCAGGAGGCGGCGGCGCTGCAGCAGCGCGTGCGCGACCTCGAGATGGAGCTTCACGGGCTCGGTGCCAAGGGCATCGGCGACGAGCGGGCGGCGGTGGAGGACCGGCTCGAGCTCGACCGCCGCAACCTCGCCCGGCTGCAGGACGAGGCCCTCGCCTGGCGGCGCCTGCAGGAGACGCTGGAGAGCATCGACACCGACCGTCAGAACGCCCTGGTAGAGCCGCTCCGCGCTCGACTCAATCCCTACTTGCAGACGCTCATGGGCGCGGCCGGGGCGGTTTTCGACGCCGGTGATCTCGGGCTCACCGGCCTCGACCGCGACGGGCACAGCGAGCCCTTCTCCAGCCTCAGCATCGGTGCGCGCGAGCAGCTCGCGGTGCTGGTGCGCCTCGCCATCGGTGACCTTCTGGTCGAGAAGCTGGGCCAGAGCCCGCCCCTCATCCTCGACGACGCGCTCGTCTACGCGGACGCGGTCCGCCTCGGCCGCATGCGGACCATCCTGCAGCAGGCGGCGGCGCGCCAGCAGATCCTGATCCTCACCTGCCGCCGGGAGGACTATCTCGGGCTCGACGCCCGCTACCTCCGCCTCGAGGACTGCCGCGTCTGACGAATTTCGTCGCATGGCAATGGCAGAGGGCCGGGCCTATCTCCTGCGGTGTGAAGGGCGCGAGCGGGGGAAGCGTTGAGGAACGGGGAAGCGGGCGATGGCAGCGGTGGCGCGGTGCGCCTGCTGATCGTCACTGACGCCTGGCATCCGCAGCTCAACGGCGTGGTCCGCTCGGTCGAGCAAATGCAGACCTGCGCCGCCGCTTGCGGGGCCGAGGTGATGCTGCTCACGCCCGCGGAATTTCGCTCGGTGCCGCTGCCGGGCTATCCCGAGATCCGTCTGGCGCTGGCCCGCCCTGCCGACCTCGCGCGGCGCCTGACCCGTCTCGCACCGACGCATATCCACATCGCGACCGAGGGCCCGCTCGGCCTTTTGACCCGCCGTCTCTGCCGGCGCCACGGGCTTCCCTTCACCACCTGCTTCCACACCCGCCTGCCGGACTACGTGCGGGCCCGTCTGCCGATCCCGGCGAGCTGGACCTGGCGGCTGCTGCGCTGGTTCCACAATGCCGGCAATGGGGTCATGGTGGCGACCGGCTCGCTCGCCCGCGAGCTCGTGGATCGCGGCTTCACCAATGTCGTCCCCTGGAGCCGCGGCGTCGACCCGACGGCGTTCGATCCCGCCTTGCGGGCCGACCCCGGCTGCCGGCGTCCCGTCTTCCTCTATGTCGGCAGGCTCGCCGTCGAGAAGGGCGTCGATGCCTTTCTCGGCCTCGACCTGCCGGGCACCAGGCTCGTGATCGGCGACGGCCCGGCGCGCCGCCAGCTCGAGGCGGCCTTTCCGGAGGCCCGCTTCCTCGGCACCCGGACCGGGGCGGAGCTCGCCCGGATCTACGCCTCGGCCGATGTCTTCGTCTTTCCGAGCCGCACCGACACCTTCGGCATGGTGCTGCTCGAAGCCCTCGCCTCGGGCCTGCCGATCGCCGCCTTTCCGACGCCCGGCCTTCTGGACGTCGTCGGCTCGTCGGGCGCGGGCGTGCTCGACCTGGACCTCCGCAGGGCGGCGCTACGCGCGCTCGCCCTCTCGAGCCAGCGCTGCCGCGCCCACGCCCTGGGCTTTTCCTGGGCCGCCAGTGCCCGGCAGTTCTTCACCAATGTGCGGACCGGCAATCGGGGCTCGACGCTCGATTGCAGCGTGCTGGCACGGCCGCCGCTGATCGAGCGCGCCCGCCGCCGTCTCGGCTGGCGCCCGGCGACCGCTCACTGAGGCTCGACCCATGATCCCCTTCTCGATCCTCGATCTCGCCCCCATCGCCGAAGGCGGCAGCGCCGCCGACGCGCTCCGCAACGCGCTCGACCTCGCCAGGCATGCCGAAGCCTGGGGCTACCAGCGCTTCTGGCTGGCCGAGCACCACAACATGCCCGGCATCGCCAGCGCCGCCACCGCCGTCCTCATCGGCCATGTCGCCGCCGCAACGAAGCGGATCCGCGTCGGCGCCGGCGGCATCATGCTGCCGAACCACGCGCCTTTGGTCATCGCCGAGCAGTTCGGCACGCTGGCGACGCTCCACCCGAACCGGATCGATCTCGGCCTCGGCCGGGCACCCGGAACCGACATGGCGACGGCCCGGGCACTCCGCCGCCACATGGACGGCGGCGACAACTTCCCGCGCGACGTGGTCGAGCTCCTGGACTATCTGGGCGACGCTGGGCCCGGCCAGAGGGTCCGCGCCATCCCGGGAACGGCCACGCACGTCCCGGTCTGGATCCTCGGCTCCAGCCTCTACGGTGCCCAGCTCGCGGCCCATCTCGGCCTGCCTTACGCCTTCGCCTCGCATTTCGCCCCGGCGGCCCTCGACCAGGCTCTCGCGGTCTACCGCGAGACCTTCCGGCCCTCGGTGCATCTGGACCGGCCACGCTTCATGCTCGCCGCCAATGTGTTCGCCGCCTCGAGCGACGCCGAGGCGCGGCATCTACGGTCCTCGATGCTGCAGGCCTTCGTCAACCTGCGGACGGGCCGAGCCGGGCCGCTGCCGCGACCGATGGATGACGTGGAACGCCATCTCGATCCCGTCGCCCGCGCCTCGGCCGAGCAGGCGCTCAGCGTCACCGCGGTCGGCGCACCCGACACGGTGCGAACGGCCCTTCAGGCCCTCATCGAGCGCTACCGGCCGGACGAGCTCATCCTCACCGGCCAGATCCACGACCACGGGGCCCGGCTCCGCTCGTTCGAGATCGCCGCCGACATCCTCGGCAGCCTCTAGCGCTTGTCCGGAACTCCCGGAATCGGCTGGCCCACGGGACCGAGTGCCCCGAGCACGGTCGAGCGGTGCTCGCGCCGGTAGAGGATCACCACGACCATGAGCGAGGCCACGATGAAGAGCCAGGACTGGATGAACCAGGCGAGGGCGGCGAGGCCGAAGTAAAAGGCGCGCATGGCCCGGTTGAAATGGCCGCTGGCCCGGTCCGCGACCACCGCGATCCGCTCCGCCAAGGCGATGGTCTCGGGCGTCTGCCCGGCCGGGGCCGCCCCGATCAGGATCGCCACGTAGTTGAAGAGACGAAGCGACCACGTGAACTTGAAGAAGGCGTAGACGAAGATCACGATCATGAGCAGGATCTTCAGATGCCAGATCAGCGGGCCCGAGTCCTCGGCGAAGGGAATCTCGGCGATGATCGCCTGCGCCTCGTCGCTCGCCCCCAGGATCGCGACGAAGGAGCCGACGACGAGGATCGCCGAGGAGGCGAAGAACGAGACGTTCTGCACCAGCACATGGACCACCTGGATGTCGACGATCCGCGGATCCCGATCCAGCATCTGCATGAGCCAGGCCCGCCGATACTCGTGCATGCGCCGCATCAGCGACCGCTTGCCGAGCCCGACCTGATCGGCGAAGCCCCAGTAGCCGACCCAGCAGACGAGGAAGACCAGAGGTGCCGCGATCTCGATGACACGCGCTTCGGCCAGCGCAGCCATGGTCATCGGGCTGAAATCCTGTCGTCGAGCGCCGGCGCCACGTGCGCGAGCGCCCCGCCGCCGAGCCAGCGGGACAGGGCGGCGACGGCCTTCCGGCCGCCATGCGCCTCGAGATCGCCACACTCCCTGGCCTCGGCGAGCGAACGGTCGCCGCGCCAGATGCGGATGAGGGTGGCGAGGTCGGAAGTGATGTAGAGGTCGACCTCGAAGCCCGGATGCTTGAGGCAGAGCTCGCAGCGGCCCCGCTCGTTCAGGAACCACCAGTGCCGCTTGTGCGGGAGCTGGTCCTCGATATCGAGCTCCACCAGCGCCCGGCCCGACCCGAAGGCCTCGGGATGGACGCTCGTCTCCATGGCCCAGAGGAGGAGATCGAGGTCGATTTCGTGCGGCGGCAGGTCGCGCCGCGACCAGCGCTGCCCCCAGGTGCCGAGCGCCAGCACCACGGGCACGAACTCCTCGCCGCGCCGGGTGAGGTGGTAGGTCCAGCTCCGCCCGCTCTCGGACTTGCGCCGCTCGACGACGCCATCCGCCTCGAGCTCGCGCAGCCGCCGCGTCAGGAGGGAGGGCGACGCCAGGGGCACGCCCCGCTGAAGCTGCGCGAAGCGCGTGGCACCGCCCGCGAGATCGCGCAGGATCAAGGGCGTCCAGCGGGTGCAGAAGACCTCGGCCGCCTTGGCGACCGGACAGAACTGCCCATAGCCCTTCATCGCCTCACCCTCCTTCTTGCCCTCCTCCTGATCCGCCGAGCCTGCAGGCGATCGGTCGCCCTGGATACTACACTTGCGGAAGTGGATGGCCGGCGGCGCTGGTGGTCGTATCGGATGGCACGCAACCAAGGGCAGGGAAAGGAGGCCCCAGATGCGTTTCGCCCGACCGCCAGGACCAGCGACCGTCATGCTCGGCGCAGCACTTTGCCTCGTCTCCGTCCCGGCTCCGGCCCAGGATGCCGGTGCCGAGGCGAACGCCGTTCTCGATCGGCATCTCCGCGCCTTCGCGACGCACGATATCGAAGCCCTCATGAAGGATTACAGCGAAAATGCGGTCTTCGTCACGCCCTCAGGCGTTCTCGAGGGCAAGCCGGCGATCCGCGCCCTGTTCGAAGCGCTCGTGCACGAGTTCGAGGCACCGGGCGCGCGGCTGACGCTCGAGCGGCGCCTCGCCCAAGGCCCGCTCGCCTACACCCTCTGGTCGGCCGAGACGCCAGAGCACAGCTACGAATTCGCCACCGACACGCTCTATGTCGAGGACGGGCTGATTCGCTATCAGACGTTCGCGGCGGACGTGCGAGGCAAGGAGTGAGGGAGACCAACATGTCCGTGCATCATCCGATACCGACCGCAGCCGCCAACCCCGCCGCCCTCATGTGGGGCGCCGGCGGACGGGCCTACGACGACATCAGCTTCGCCATCTCCGATGCGATCAGGCATGGGACGGAGCGGCTCGCCGCCCGGCCGGGCGAAGCCGTGCTCGACCTCGCCACCGGCACCGGCTGGGCCGCCCGCAACGTCGCGCGTTGCGGCGCCCACGTCACGGCCGTCGACTTCGCCCGGCCGCTGCTCGAGGCGGCGCGCGAGCTGTCGAGCCACGTGCGCCCCCGGATCGTGCTCCAGGAGGCCGACATCGAGGACCTGCCGTTCGGCGACGCGACCTTCGATCGTGTCGTCTCCACCTTCGGGGTGATGTTCGCCCCCGACCAGCGCCGGGCCGCGGCCGAGCTGGCGCGGGTCTGCAAGCCGGGCGGCCGCCTCGTCCTGGTGAGCTGGGTGCCCGGCGGCAGCGTCGAGCGGTTCTTCGGCCTGCTCGGCGCCCATGACGACGCACCACCGCCCGCCTCGTCGCCGCTCGCCTGGGGCGACCCGGCCAGGGTTCAGGACCTGCTCGGCGAAAGCTTCGAGCTCGTCTTCGAGCCCGGCACCAACCACGCCCGGTACGACGACGAGACGGCGATCTGGGAATGGTACGCGCGCGGCTTCGGCCCGGTCCGCAGCCTGCTCGCCCGGCTCGGCCCCGGCGGCGCCGCCGCGCTCCGCCGCGAGGTCGATGCCTATCATGCCGCCTACCGGACCGCGGCGGGCCTCCATGTCGTGCGCGACTACCTGGTGACCATCGGCCGGCGGCGATGAGGGGCCGGTGCCCGGCCGCTCACCTTGTCCCCTCACCCATGGCCGCCTCGAGGTAGCGGACCAGCCGGCGCCGGTTCTCGACCGTGGCGAAGGCCTGGATGTGCCCCGAGCCCGGCAGCCGCCAGATCGCTTTCGGCTCGCCGGCCGCCTCGAAGAGGGCCTCGCCGTGATGCGGCGGGATGACGAGGTCGGCCTCGTCCAGGATGACCAGGAGCGGCACGGGCGAGATCCCCGCCGCCGCCTCGAGCGGGCTGTAGCGGTCGTCGATGGTCCACGCCAAAGGTGTCTGCAGCGGCCAGGTCAGCCAGAAGTCTCCGAGCTTCTCGCGGGCGATGGCGCGATAGCCGCTGAAGGCGCCCTCGATGATCAGGGCGCGGACCCGGTCCTTCTCGGGGCTCGACGCGAGGGCGGTGAGCGCCAGCGCAGCGCCCAGGCTCTGGCCGATGACGGCGACCCGGTCGGGGTCGGTCTCCGGCTGCCGCATCAGGGCCTCGAGGGCCGCCGCCACGTCGAGGTGCAGGCCGTCGAGATCGGGAGTGCCGGCCGAGCGGCCGTAGCCCCGATAGTCGAAGACGAGAACGGCGAAGCCCGACCTCGCGAGCCAGGCGACATTGGCGAAATGGGTGCTGATGTTCTCGGCATTGCCGTGGAGGAAGAGGATGCTGCCCTCCTGCACGCCTTCCGCCGGAAAATACCAGCCGTGCAGCCTGGTGCCGTCGGCCGCCTCGAACGCGACATCGCGATAGGTGAAGCCGGCGGTCGCCGGATCGAAGACGTGCGCCTTCATCGGCTGGAAGAAGAGGCCGGTGCAGGCGGCGAGGCCGAGGAGCAGGGGCAGGACGACGGCGAATCCCGGGACGCGCATCAGAAATACCAGTTGAGGGTGGCGAGAAGCTCGGGCTCGGGGCCGCCGCCCTCGTCCTCGAGCGTCAGCTCGAGCTTGAGCGCGAGATCGGCGGTGAAGCCCCAGCTCTGGCCGAGACCGATCGCATAGGCCTGCTCGAGGCGCTCGCCGAGGCGCACGCCATAGCTGCCATGGGCGGAGAAGGTGGCCCGGTCGCTGATCGGCCAGAGAAGCGAGAGGGCGGGCCCCATGGCGACGCCGCAGGTCCGCTCGCAATCCTCGCCGCCGGTGAGAGCGGCATCGAGGAGGATCGAGCCGATGATCCCTCCCCCGAGGCCGTGGCTGAGCCCGGCGCTGCCGCCGCCCAGAGCGACCAGGGCGCCGGCCGTGCCGCTGTCCTCGACATGCAGCCGCTCCAACCCGAAGTTGAGCCGCCAGGAGACCGGCCGGATCAGCTCGTCCCTCGGGGCGAGCGAGCTGATGCGGACCAGGGTGAGCCGGTCGAGCGCCGGCGCGCTATCGCCCTCGTAATGCCGAAGCTCGGTATCGAGGAACGTGATGGCCGCACCCGCGGCGAAGCCGCCCGTCGGATCGAGCCGGTCGTGATAGGCCGGGCGCAGGCGGAGTGCCTGGAAGAAGCTGCCGTCGCGCCACCCCGCCCCGGCGGCGAAACGCGCCGAGCCGTGACCCTGGTCGGGGCGTGTTTCCGGCACCGGCATCGCCGGCCGGTCCGCCTTTGGCGCGATCTGGCTGCGCGCCGTGAGCAGCGACCGGGCGCGGCTCGCCGCCGTGTCCCGCTCCAGATCGCCCGTCCGCAGCCGATGCGTCACCGACGCCTCGGCGAGCTCCAGAACGGCCGCCTGCCGAGGCAGGGGGAGCCCGGTGGCGGCGAGCGCGTCGGCGTCGAGCTCGCCTGCGCCGAGGGCTTCGACCAGCGCCCGCTCATCGGCGCTCATGGCGGCGAGACCGTGCCGCAGTCGCGTCTCGCCCGAGGGACGAAACACCGTCCCCCGAAGCAGACCCTTCCTCGCCAGCACCGAGCGGACGCTGTCGACCGGGATGACGTGAAAAGCGAAATCGTCGACGAGGTCGAGCCCGGGACGGGCGGCGTCCAGCAGGAACAGGAGCTGATAGGAGCAGTTCTCGTCGAAGAAGTAATAATCGCTGTACTGGTCGCGCAGCTCCCAGAGGTGAGCGAGCATCCGCTCCACCTCGAGGGGCGAGAGGTCGAGCCGGTACTCCCAGATGTCGCGGTTCTCGATGTCGCTGTAGCGCTTGACCAGGTTGTAGTAGGGCTCGACCGAGTAGGTGCCGTGATAGCCGCCGGTCAGGCCCAGCACCGCGAACAGCACGCCGTTGTCGGCGCCGGTTTCCGCACCGTAATTGACCGCGAACGAGAGAAGGCGCGTCGCCTCGGTCTGCCCCGGCCGGTCGAAGCGCAGGAGCGTGTGGCCGAACATGGAGGCCGGGTTGTTCAGATAGGCGGCCGGAAAGACCAGCGTGACGCTGTCCGCATCGATGGTCTCGAGCCAGGCGTCGAAAGCGTCGCAGCTCCGCTCGGGCAGGAGCCGGGGATCGAAATCCAGGCGCCATTTCAGCCACCGATAGCGGGCCACGAAGGCGCATTGAGGATGCTGGTCGCCGGCGTCGCCGCCGGTGGGCGCGGGAGCGAAGAAGGCGCCGAGGCTCGCCCGAAGCTCGCTTCGGGGATCGGCCCGGCCGTCCGCCGCGAGGAAAAATCCGTCGCTGTCGATCAGGCTGTGCCACCCGGCGCCGAGGAGATCCGGCCGGTAGTGACCCAGCGTGCGCCATTCCGGCGTCTCGGCGAGGTCGAGCGCCTCGGCTCGGGCGATCAGCTCGTCCAGATAGGCGGGTGCCGCTTCGCTCCCTCCGGACCCGACCATGCCGATCGCCAGGGCCAGGACGACCGCTCTCATCAACCGAACACGAAAAGGCGCCGGCCCGGACGGGCGCTCCATCCGGGCCGGCCTCCTCGCGACCGACACCCGGCTCCTGCCGGATGCCGGAAAGGGCGTTCGGCGAGAAGCGTCAGACGGCGACGTACCGCTTCAGCACCTCGTTCTCGCCCATCACATCGCGCATCGCCACCAGCACCTCCTCGGCCGACGTGTCGTCGCTCGGGAAGATGCGCTCGAAATTCTCCTGGAACGTCGCGAACAGCAGCTTCTGGTCCCCGGGCTCGACCCGCATGGCGACCGCCAGCGACGCCAGGGTCTCGCCTTCGCCGCGCGCCATGTCCGTCGCCAGATTGTCGAGATTGGCGACGGTCAGGTTCCTGACCTCGACCGAGGCGATCGTGTCGTCGCTCTTGCAGCCGAGCGTGCCCGAGGTGATGCCGAAGGTCTGGTTGCCGAACGTGCCGTTGGTGGTGACGGCGAGGACCTGCGGCACGATGCCCGACTGACCGCTCCAGACCGTCGTGCCGAGCCCGCAGCCCGTGCTGTCCGCCCGGGCATCCTGCATCGGCGTCAGGCCGACGGCCACGCCGAGCCCAAGAATGGCCACAACCATATCCTTGTTCACGTTCACCTCCATCATTCGGGACGAGTCCTTCCCCGTTACGGGCGCGTACATGGTGGTGTCAATCACCCTGCGACGCCCGACCGGCGTTCGACCCTCGGGTGTGTGCCCGCCGCGCCGATCGAGCGGGCACGAGCCGCCGATCCGGCCGGCACGCCCTTTGGCGGCAGAACCTCATTCCCTCGCCGTTTGGCGTCGTCGCTGCGCCTGTTGGCCGTGCCGGGCCGCGTCGACCGCCGGGCCCTCCGGCCGCGTGACGATGAAGGTCGCCACCGGCACCAGCACCGCCAGTTGCACCAGGACCACCCAGAGGGGCGCCCGCAGCAGAAGGGCGAGCCCGACGGCCGCGGCCATCGCCAGGACCGCCAGGATCTTCGCCCGCCGGGCGATCGCCCGATGCTCCGCCCAGTGCACCAGGGTCGGGCCGAACCTCGGATGCTCGTGCAGCCAGCGCAAGAGCCGGTCCGAGCTCCGCGCGAAGCAGAAGGCGGCGAGAAGCAGGAGCGGCGTGGTCGGCACCAGCGGCAGGAAAATGCCGAGAACCGCGACTGCGACGCACGAAAGGCCGAGCAGCAGCCAGACGGAGCGCCGAACCGTCGGCAACATGATGAGCGATCTCCAAAGAGCACGATGGCACGACCGGGGCTGCCGCCACGGCCGGAGGACGACCTGGGGCTCATCCTAGCGTTTCGCCCGAAAACGCTCCAGCACCACCGCCGCTGCCTTCCCCCGATCCGTGGTCGCGGCGGAGGCGGACTTCGGGCACAAGGACGCGACGGAGGATCGGCCCCGGGGCGATACGGTGCCGAACCCCGTTTTTCGAGGCGTGCTCCGGGGATCGGGGACAGTTGCGCGAAGGAACGGCCGATGAAAGTCCAGGCGGCAGCGACCGAAGCCGCGGCCCCATGACGCGGCCAGACCTTCTCCTCGCCCTCTGCCTCCTCACCGCCTCCGCGGCCGGCTGCTCGCCCGGCCATGACGATGTCCAGGCATCGCAAGAGCCCGAGGCCCGGGCGGCCTGCCCTGACCTCGCCGAGCGCGGCAGCCTTCGGATCCTGACCCTCAATCTGCACTTCTCGGCGATCCGCGAGCGCGATCGCCGTCTGCGCGTCATCGCCGACTTCGTCGCCGCCGAAGCCATCGATGTCGTGCTGCTGCAGGAGGTCGCCGCCGGCCTTCTGGTCCGGAGCCGCGGCACCGCCCTCGAGCTTCAGGATCTCCTGCGCGACCGCCACGGCCTCGTGCTCGATGAGCGTTCGGCCGTCGAGGACGGCGTGCCCGGCCTGCTCACCGTCGCCAACGCCGTCTTGAGCCGCTGCCGCGTGCTCGATGAGCGGACCGTGGCGCTGCCGGAGATCGCCGAGCTCGAGCTGCTGGGCTTCCGCTTCCGGCTCGGCCGCAACGTCCTCGCGGTCCGCCTGCTGGTTCCAAGGATCGGCGAGATCGACGTCTTCGACACCCACCTCTGCGCCCGCTGCACCGCCGGAGAGAGGCGCCGCCAGCTCGAGGCGGCGCTGGCCTTCATCGAGAAGAGCGACAGGGAGGGGGAGCGGCCGGTGATCTTCGGCGGCGACCTCAATCTCGATCTCGAGCGCGACGGCGGCGCCGAGAAGGCGCTCCACGCGCTGATCGAGGCGACCGGCCTCCGCGACACCGCGACCCTAAAGGGCGAGGCTGCCGACCGGCTCTGCGCGCAACCGGAGAAGCCGGATCGCTATTGCACCGTCGGTGTCGCCGAGCCGATCCGCCCGCAATCGCGACGCATAGACTACCTGTTCGCGCGCGGTCTGGGCGCCATCGCCGGCTATCGGACCGTGTTCAACCCGCGCATCGATCAAGGACAGCCGGCCGTTTCCAACCATGCCGGCGTGATGGCCGAGCTGATGCTGGTCCCGGCCGCGGCGCCGCCCGCCCCCGATCCCAAGGACCGTCAGTCGCCGAACCGGGTCGAAAGGCGCAGCGTGACCCCGTCGATATCGAGAACATTGGCGTCGGTCAGCGGGCGAAGGTCGAGCCGCCAGCCGCCGGCCTCGAGATAGGGGCCGCCCTTGACGCGGCCGTTCTCCTCACGCAAGCCGAGACCCAGGGCGCCGCTCCGCCAGGTGACCTCCTCCCGGGGCCGCCATTCCTCCCGCGTCGCCCCGAAGCGCCGCTCGCCGGCGATGATCCTCGCACCGATCGGATCATCGGTGACCGGCAGAGCGAAGGGGGACAGGATCGACGCCGTGCCGATGGCCAAGGGACTGTCACCGGCCAGGGCGGCGGGACCCGCCATCAACAGCACGGTCACGATACCAGCCAGCTCGCGCATGTTCTCTTCCCTCCGGGTTGCACCCGACCGATTGCAGAGCCAGGCTAGTCGATCGACGGATCAGAATCATTCGAATTCCGCGGCCATCTCCCTGTACCGGCGCGATTTTGCCCGGCAGACGCCGGCCACTGTCCCCGGTCGAAACGCCCGTCGATGCATCCGAGGCCCGATCCCCACATCTCGCGGCGGCCGATCGTTCGGAATTCTCTAAAATTTTAGGAGATTTGATATAAAACAAAAGAGAAAATCGAAACGATAAACGCTTCCACTCGTCATTTATTGTTTGATGATCCGGATATCATCTTCTATACGACGTCTCGTGTTCATGGGTTTCTCCTGTGACACCCGACTTGAGGCGTTTCCTCCCTATATGACTGGGCCGCGGCGAGAGTCGCGGCCCTCTTTTTTGCACGGCCCGACGCCGCTCGCGAACGCCCGGGAGCACAACCACCGGCCGCCACGCCATCCTCGACGGACAGGCGGCGAGCACCCCGCGAGGGAGAGGGTCGGGGCGGGGGCAGCCGTCATTGCCGTCGAGGAACCGTGCCGGCTCTCGCCGGACCGGCCAGGTCTGGCGCCCGCTGATGACGGGCAGTGGCGCCGTCCACGTCGGCCACGCCCCTGACCGCTCTCGACACCACCCGGGTCACGCTGCCGGTCACCGCACCGGCTCGAGCGAGGCCAGCCGAGGTCTCGAAGCATGCGGCTCGAAGGGCTTGTCGCGCCTTCAGATCGATTCGCGGTTGCCGTAGAATTCGTGATCCTCGTTATAGCCGCCCTGACCTGCGCCGAGGTCGCGATACTCCTCGACGAGCTCGATTGCACGGATCCATTTCACCATCTTGAACCCGAGCTCGTTCTCGACCCGAAGGCGCAGCGGCGCGCCATGCAGGACGGGCAGTTGCTCTCCATTCATCTCGTAGGCCAGAAGGCTGAGGTCGTGGCGCATGTAGGCGAGGCTGTGGACATCGTAGTAGACCCCGCCATCGGCCCCTTCGGCGAACGAATAGAAGACCGCGTAGCGCGCCCGACCCATCGGCTCGACGAGATCGAGGATGTGGCGTGTGGGAACACCGCCCCATTTGGCCACCCCGGACCAGCCCTGAATGCAGAAATGCTCGGTGATCTGCTCCTGTTTCGGCATCGCCTTCAGCTCAGCGAAGGAGAATTCCCGAGGCTTTTCAACCAGCCCGCCGACTGCCAGTCGGTAATCGGCGAAGCCGCCCTCGCACAGCGCATTGAACACGTCGGAATCGGGCTCCCGGCCGTTCGGCCAGAGCCGCGGCGAGATGGCGCTCTCGGGATACTGCACCAGCGGGTTCCACAACTCGGCAACACGCTTCAGCGGGCCGACGAGGTGCTTGCCCACGGTCTGCACGAGCCGGGCGTGGTGGATCGTGAAGGGCGAGGCGTACAACCAGGCCGCGACCACCACCGCCATCAGGACGAGAAAGATCAGGAACCCGGTCCAGGCGGTCTCGTTGTCCAGTCCGGCGAACATGTAGTTCAGGTTGGCCCGAGTGCCGGTTGCAAAGACCAGCGTGACGTGGACAAGGATGAAGAACAGGAACCAGAGCAGCCCGAAGAAGTGAAACGATCGGGCGAGTTGACGGTTCACGGGACGGCCGATCCAGCCCAGCTTGTTGGCGATGGAGGGACCCTGGAGCAGGCCCGTGACGATCTGCAGAGGCGCAACGACGAAAACCGTGAAGAAATACGTCAGCTGTTGCAAGCCATTGTAGCGTGTCCAGGCTTCCTCGGCCGGGAAATGCAGCGACCAGTACTGGATCGCAACCGACAGCGCATCGGGAAACACGCCCCAGCTCGTCGGGACGATGCGCCGCCACTGATCGGTGGCGAAAAGCATGACATAAAAGGCGATTCCCGTCAGCACCCAGAGCACGTCGACCGTGAAATGCCACCAACGCGCCAGCCCGATCGTGTGCCGTATCCCGGGAATGCCCAGCCATCGCGGAATGGTCACGGAGTCGTCCTTGGACGTCCACACGCGGTCACGCGGCACCGCGCGCTGGAAGCGGAACCAATCGGTATCGGGGGTGCAGTCGCGCGACCAGTAGAGGCGCGGATGATCGGCGAGGATCTGGATGCCGGAGCGGATGATGAAGAACATGAAGAGGAGGTT
The DNA here is from genome assembly GCA_964402505.1 of uncultured Geminicoccaceae bacterium. GTDB lineage: Bacteria > Pseudomonadota > Alphaproteobacteria > Geminicoccales > Geminicoccaceae > SLRI01. Next base: position 2,052 of record CAYOCP010000015.1, on the reverse strand, counting down.
CAGGAAATGCAGCGCCCGGAGCCAGAGCGGGAAACCGCTTCGAACCTCGGCCTGCGCCGGGATGCCGGGATGACGGGCGAGGAAATCCTGAAACCATCCCGTCTCGTAGAGGGGTCGGCAGATCGCCACGCCCGCTACCAGAATGACGAACGCCAAAGGCAGGATCCAAAGCACGTTGATCAGCCGGCCGCCTACGCGGATCTTGGGCGGCTTCGCCCAGAGCGGCGGCATCCAGCGCGACTCGTCCAGACGATCCGAAGCCGTGACGACCCGAGATTTCAGCGCCACGAGCTGGCCATCGACGCTCGTGTCCACCATGATCCTCCTTCCCCGCCCATCTGCATTGGTGTCAGGCGGCACTCGAACCTCCAACCGCGCTCGCGGCCGTTCGTTCCGGGCGCCGATCCGCTTGTCTTTCGCAGGTTCACCGTCGATTTCGACGGGATGGGCTGCCTCCTCCCGATGGCAACGCGGTGAGTGAGACGGTCGGCGCCGAACCAACGCCGCCGGACGAGGATGAGGATGTTCACGGACGGGCTCGGCATTGTCGGAATCGGCCCGGAGAAGCGCTGCTTTCAGCCCTTCCGCGCCGATGCGCGCAGCACCGTCGGCCTCCGCCAGGAGTCCGGCACGTGCCCGGCCGCAGGACCTTCCGGCCATGCTCCCGCTTTGCCTGCTGGCCATGGAAGCCCGTGCGAGCGCACATGCCTCGAACAGGCTCCGAGCCGAGCCGTTCGCCAGACGGCGGAAGAACAATATGGCCGATGCCCTTTGGCGGGGCCTGGGGCTCCGCACCCCATGAGAGACGATCGCCGAAGCGGCGACGAGGCCGGCCAGACGCTTCGGCACTCTCGAGAGCGAGACGTGGCGGGCCGGCGCCACGGTCTCGCCCAGGCGGGACATGCCGATTCGCCAACCCGGTCGATCATCGCCTTGCGCGGGCCTCCGGCCGGGTACGGCATCGTCGCGCCGCAGGATCCCCTTCCTGCGCATCGACCGGCCGAGGCGGGAGCTGGCGGCAAGTCTCGCGGATGGTGGGGCATCGGGCGACCTCCTGATGGCGAGGCCCGCCATTGACGAAGCGGACGCCAGGGATGTCGGCCGGGTCGCACGCCTGCCAGCTTTCGATGTCGGCCTGCCAGGCCTCCCTCAGCCGGGCGATGGTCGCGGGTGACGGGCCCGAACGTCGGACGAGAGCGCAAACAGCGGGTTCGACTGGCCGATTCAGTGGTTGGGACACTGAAAAAGAGTGTTGCAACTCGGGTCGAGCCGGCGCAGGGAACCGTCCCGTTGGCCATCTGCGAGTTCCAAGCTTTGTTCTCCATTGACAAGTAATTCGGACAAACGCACCATCACAAAATGGCAAGAAAGTCGCTTAAAGAAGATATCCTGGATGCCGGACTTCGCGTCATGTTGCGCAAGGGTTACGCGGCCTCCAGCGTACGTGATGTGGTAGCCGAGGCAGGCGTACCTCAGGGCTCTTTCACGAACCATTTCCGGTCGAAGGAAGCGTTTAGCAGCGAGGTCCTGGACCGCTATTTCGAGCATGTGCGAGAATTGGTTTCGCTGACACTTGACGATGAGAGTCTGACACCTCGTCAGCGTCTGAGAAGGTATTTCGATATCATCACCAGTCGCCTCGAGGCAGATGGCTTCGAGCGGGGATGCTTGATCGGAGATTTCAGTCTTGGGGCGGCCCCGCGCAGTGAGATGTTACGCCTGCACCTGTCGAACATCTTCTTGGAATGGCGCGATCGTTTCGCAGATTGCATCAGGGAAGCACAGTCGGCGGGCGAAATTGCTACCACCTTCACTGCAGAGGATCTCGCGGAATTCATCCTATCCTCATGGGAAGGTGCGATCATGCGCATGAAGGTCGAGCGCAATGGGTCGGCGCTGAAGCGATTCGAGAAGGTCGTTTTTGCGACGATCTTCAGGGAATGCAGGTGATCGATGTCAAAGGCCGGTCTTGCGTTGCGAGCGTCCTGCGAGTCGATCAGGTTATGTCCCGGGAGGTGGTGTAGCTGGCGGTGGTCATCGGCGGTTTTCCGG
>CAYOCP010000014.1:0-109248 GCA_964402505.1 uncultured Geminicoccaceae bacterium | reverse complement strand
AACGAAAAGACCGGATGGGCCGGTGGGAAGGCGTGCCTTCCCACCTTCTTGAGGACGGACGGACACGTCCCCCGTTGATCATTGCCATCCCGCCCATCTTGCCCCGATCGGAACCCTGGTCCAGCCCGATTTCTGACCAGATCGCCGAGTCTCGATGCGTGAGGTTAATGTCTACGAGGCGAAGACGTCGCTTTCGGCCCTCCTGCGGGCGGTCGCCGAGGGCGATGAGATCGTCATCACCAGGCGCGGCAGGCGCTGGAGCGCTCGGGCCTCGGCCGCGAGGACATCGATCGTGCCCTGGCACCGATGACGCCGGACGAGCTGGAGGTTTGGGGGATCGGTTGACGCTCCATCTCGCCGATGCCTGCGCCCTCATCGACTTCTACACCGGCGAGCCGGCGTTCCCGCGGCCGCTCGTCCGCCTCTTCGAGGAGACGCCCGAGGCCGTGGCGGTGGCCGCGGCCACGCTTTGGGAGATCGCCATCAAGGCCCGGCTCGGCAGGCTCCACGATCTCCGCGGCCCCGGGTTCGCGACCTTGGCCACACCATGCTCCGCCACCACGGCTTCGCCCAACTGCCGCTCGACGCCGAGACCGCCGAGGAGGCCGCCGGCCTCCCCGCCATCCACGCCGACCCGTTCGATCGCGCCCTGGTCGCCACCGCCCGCCGCACCGGCCGCACCATCCTGACGAAGGACACCGGCATCGCCCGCTACGGCGTCCCGGTAGCCTGGTGAGCGGGATGCCGGCAGAAGGACACCTCGCCGGCACGGGGATACCTCCCTTCTCAACCATTCGCGCATTCCGGCCCGCTTCACTTTCAACCCTATCGCATCCCGAAACGCTGTTGCGAAGTGGAGATCTCCGCTATCCCCGCCGGCCAGAACTGCGCGTCTTTCGCAAATTTCATGGAACGGGGTGACCCGGGACCGCGTTTACCCGGCATCGATGGCCTTCATTGATGGCGGGGTTTTTCGTCATGGTGCAGATGTCCGAGCTCGCAAGCGCCGCCGCCTCCGGCGAGCGGATGCTGGCCCTTCGTTTCGCGGAGGGTGAGGAGGTGGTCGCAGCCCTTCTCGATCTCGCCGCCCGGGAGAAGATCACGGCGGCGGAGATCACCGGGATCGGCGCGCTCGCCGGCGTCACGCTCGGGTTCTTCGACCTCGACCGGCGTGACTATCACGAGAACGAGGTGAAGGAGCAGGTCGAGGTCCTCTCGCTGATCGGCAACCTCGCCCGGTTCGAGGGCAAGCCCAAGCTTCATGCCCACATCGTCGTCGGCAAGCGTGACGGCACGGCCTGGGGCGGGCATCTGATGGAGGGCCGGGTGCGCCCGACCCTGGAGCTGATCCTGACGGAGGCGCCGGCCCATCTGCGGCGCGAGACCGATCCGAGGACCGGGCTGGCGCTGCTCGATATCGGGGCGAGCGGCTGACGATCCGGGCCGGAATCGGCCGGGTCGCCCGAACGCGCCTCCCCTTCGCCATGCGAAGCCACTGAAGACGACGCGGGCTCGCGCCCGCGCTTGAACGAAAGGATAAAGCCGTGTCGGAACTGGTCGCCGATTTCATCCTCTCCCGCCTGAAGGAATGGCATGTCCGCCGCATCTACGGCTTTCCCGGTGACGGAATCGGCGGGCTCGTGGCCGCGCTGGGGCGCGACACGGAGAACCCGCTCGAGTTCGTCCAGACGCGCCACGAGGAGGAAGCCGCCTTCATGGCCTGCGCCCATGCCAAGTGGACCGGCGAGGTCGGCGTGTGCATGGCAACCTCCGGCCCCGGCGCCATCCATCTCCTGAACGGGCTCTACGACGCCCGCCTCGACCACCAGCCGGTTTTCGCCATCGTCGGCCAGCAGGCGCGCGCCGCCCTGGGTGGCCATTACCAGCAGGAGGTCGACCTGCAGACCCTCTTCAAGGATGTGGCCGGCAGCTTCGTGCAGACCTGCATGGTGCCGGCGCAGGCGCGTCACCTCATCGATCGCGGCATGCGAATCGCCGCGGCCGAGCGCACCGTCACCTGCATGATCGTGCCGAACGACGTGCAGGAGCTCGCCGCCGTGAAGGCGCCACCGCTCGAGCACGGCACCATCCACTCGGGCAGCGGCTACGCGCAGCCGCACGTGGTGCCGGAGCAGAGGGATCTCCAGGCCGCGGCGGCGATCCTCAACGAGGCGCGCAAGGTCGGCATGGTCGTGGGTGCCGGGGCGCTCCATGCCACCGACGAGGTGATGGAGGTGGCCGAGGTTCTGGGTGCCGGCGTCGCCAAGGCGCTGCTCGGCAAGGCCGCCCTGCCGGACGATCTGCCCTATGTGACGGGGCAGATGGGCCTTCTCGGCACCGAGCCCTCCTGGGACCTGATGAAGGAGTGCGACGCGCTCCTGATGGTCGGCTCTGGCTTTCCCTATTCCGAATTCCTGCCGAAGGAGGGTCAGGCCAAGGGCGTGCAGATCGACATTTCGCCCCGCATGCTCTCGATCCGCTATCCGATGGACGTCAATCTCGTCGGCGATTCGGCGCTGACGCTGCGGGCGCTTCTGCCCCTCCTGCAGCGCAAGACCGACCGTGCCTGGCGCGAGCGGATCGAGAGGAAGGTTCGGGAGTGGTGGGAGGATGTCGACGCGCGCTCGGACATAGAGGCCGATCCGGTCAATCCCGAGAAGCTCTTTCGCGAGCTCTCGCCACGCCTTCCCGACAACTGCATCATCAGCGCCGATTCCGGCTCCTCGGCCAACTGGTTCGCCCGGGCCCTGAGGGTCCGCCGCGGCATGAAGGCGTCGCTCTCGGGCAACCTCGCCACCATGTGCCCGGGCGTGCCCTACACGGCGGCCGCCAAGTTCTGCCATCCCGACCGCGTGGCCATCGGCTTCGTCGGCGACGGGGCGATGCAGATGCTCGGCCTCAACGCGCTCATCACCATCGCCAAGTACTGGCGGCAGTGGTCCGATCCGCGCTGCGTCATCGCCGTGCTCAACAACGGCGACCTGAACCAGGTGACCTGGGAGCTGCGGGCCATGGCGGGTTCGCCCAAGGTCGAGAAGACGCAGGACGTGCCCCATTTCCCTTACGCCGATTTCGCGGAAGGTCTGGGACTGGGTGCCGCAAGGGTCGATCGCCCGGACGCCGTGGCACCGGCCTGGGAGCAGGCGCTCTCGGCCAACCGGCCGTTCCTCATCGACGCCCGCGTCGATCCGACCATGCCGACGCTGCCGCCGCACATCACGATGAAGCAGGCGCGAAGCTACGCCAAGGCGCTGCTGCAGGGCGATCCCGAGGCGGTGGCCATCACCTGGCACACGGCGGAGCGGCTGTTCGCCTGAGCCCGTTCGGGACTTCGGACCGCTTGGAGCCCCGGATGGTCGGGGCTCGAGGAGGAGGAGATCATGTTTGCCCGGGAAGCCGGCGTTCGCGCGGTTCGCGCCAGCGCCTATCGCATCCCGACCGACGCGCCGGAATCAGACGGAACGCTGGCCTGGGATTCCACGACCATGATCGTGGTCGAGATCGATGCCGGCGGATGCACCGGCATGGGCTACACCTATGCGGGCGAGGCGGCGGCGACACTGACGACCGGCAAGCTCGCCCAGGTTCTCGAGGGTCGTGACGCCTTTCTCATCCGGGATTGCTGGCACGCCATGCTGCATGCCTGCCGCAATCTCGGGCGTCCCGGCATCGTCGCCTGCGCCATCTCGGCCTGCGACGTGGCGCTGCACGATCTGGTGGGCAAGCTCCTCGACGAGCCGACCGCCCGGCTCCTCGGCGCCCGGCGGAAGGCCGTGCCCGTCTATGGCTCGGGCGGCTTCACCGCCTATGACGACCGGCAACTCGAGAGCCAGCTCGGCGGCTGGGCCGAAGCCGGGATCGGATCGGTCAAGATGAAGGTTGGCCGCGAGCCGGAACGCGATCCGGCACGGGTGCGTGTCGCCCGCTCCGCCATCGGGCCCGCCGTCGGGCTCATGGTCGATGCCAATGGCGGCTATGCGAGAAAGCAGGCGCTGGCGCTGGCCGAGGTGTTCCGCGCGGAAGGTGTCATCTGGTTCGAGGAGCCGGTCTCGTCCGACGATCTCGAGGGCCTGCGGCTGCTGTGCCATCGCGCACCGGCGGGCATGGAGATCACGGCCGGCGAGTACGGCTACGACGACTTCTACTTTCGCCGGATGATCGAGGCCGGTGCTGTCGATGTGCTGCAGGCCGACGCGACGCGCTGCCTCGGCTACACCGGCTACCTCCTCGCGGACGCGCTGGCGCACGCGGCGAATCTGCCGCTCTCCAGCCATTGCGGGCCGGCGCTGCATCTGCCTTGCGCGGTGGCGGCGCTCAACCAGCGGCACATGGAGTGGTTCCATGACCATGTGCGGATCGAGCGGATGCTCCTCGACGGCGCACCCGTGCCCCAGGAGGGATGCGTCGCCCCCGACTGGTCGCGGCCCGGGATCGGCCTCGCTTTCAAGGCCGCCGATGCCGCCCGCTATCGCCTCTGAGCGCCTCTCCGCCCCCTTTTTCCAGGATCGTGTCGTGCTAGAGAAGAGTTTTCCCGAGGACCGTCCGAGGCGCCGCACCCGGCCTCGACTGCACCGCGCCCGGCCGGCGCCGCGCCGCCGCCAGCCGAGGATGACACCCGGCCAGTTGCTGCTCTGGGCCGGCGCCGGCCTCGTGCTCGCCGGCGCTCTGGGTGCGATGGCCGGCGAGCGGGGGAGGAGACGGCAGACGACGGCGGTCCGGCTCGCCGCCTCCGGTGCCGGCCTGCTCGCGGCGAGCGTGCTGGTCGACAGCGCCATGGAGCATCATCGCGGCAACTTCAGCAACCGGGCCATGTACATAGCACCCGTCGCCTCGGGTGTGACCATGGCCGCCGCCATCGCCACCGCCACCTCGCGCGGCAACTCCGGCTTGCGCGGCACCGTCTTCGCCGGGGCCATGGTGGTGGGCCTCGTCGGCACCGGCTTCCATCTCAAGAACATCATGGAGCGTCCGGGCGGGCTCTCCTTCAACAACCTCTTCTACCGGGCGCCGTTCGGGGCACCGGGTGCCCTTTTCATGGCGGGTGCCATGGGCCTGGGCGCCCTCGCCGCCGAACGCAAGGGCGACCTCTCCATCGGCCGCGAGCGGGCCGGGCGCGGGCTCGCCGCCACGACGGCGGGCGGGCTTCTGGGGCTGACCGCCGAGGTCGGGCTCCTGCATTTTCGGGGCGCCTTCCACAACCCGCTCATGTACGCGCCTGTCCTGGCCGCGCCGGCGACGGCGGTCTCGCTCGGCGCGGTCGCCGGCGGATCCGGCGAGAGCGGGCGCACGCTCGCCCGGATCATGCTCGCCGTCACGACGGCGCTCGGGCTCATCGGCACGGGCCTTCATGCCTATGGCGTCGGCCGCAACATGGGCGGCTTCGCCAACTGGACCCAGAACCTCTTCCAGGGGCCGCCCATTGCCGCACCGCCGAGCCTGGCGGGCCTGGCGCTCGGCGGCTTCGCGGCCCTCCGGCTGCTCGACCCTCGAGGGAGAAGACGATGAACGGGGAAGCCTTCCGCACCCCCTATCCGGGCTACGATGTGCTGGACAAGTGGGACTCGCCCTCCTGGGACGATGCCACGCGGCGGGTCGTCGCCGATCGGCTGGCCAACGTGCCGCCGCGCCGGTTCCTCACCGAGGCCGAGTACGGGCTTCTGCGCGAGATCATCGACACCATCCTGCCGCAGCCCGAGCGGGTCGAGCGGGAGCGGATTCCGGTCGAGGCGTTCATCGACGAGATGCTGCACGCGAACCGATCGAGCGGCACGCGCTATGCGGATGCGCCGCCGATGCGCGAGACGTGGCGGCGCGGGCTCGCCGCCATCGAGCACGAGGCCGAACGCCGGCACGAGCGGTCCTTCGCCGCGCTCGAGAAGGAGCAGCGCCATGCGCTCCTCGATCGGATCGACGAGGGCGATGTGGACGAGGCGATCTGGACGGGGCTGCATCCCCGCCGCTTCTTCCGCCATGTGCTCCTGAAGGAATCGGTCAAGATCTACTACGCCCACCCCCACGCCTGGAGCGAGATCGGCTTCGGCGGACCGGCGGCGCCGCGCGGCTATGTCCGCCTCGGCCCCGACGAGCGCGATCCCTGGGAGGCCGAGGAGCGCCGGGCGCCGCAACGCATCGGCGAGCTGCCATGACCGGGATCGTCTCCGACGCCGAATCGCGGCCCCGGGCCAAGGACGGCCGCGCTCCGGACGTTTTTCGCCGCGGCGCCTGGGTCCCGATGCGCGAGCATGCCGAGAGCGAGCCCGTCGACTTCGCCATCGTCGGCACGGGCTGCGGCGGTGCGGTGCTGGCGGCACGCCTGGCCGAGGCCGGACACTCCGTCGTCGCCTTCGACGCCGGCGCCTTCTACCGTCCGCTCGAGGACTTCGCCTCGGACGAGCGTGAGCAGGAGAAGCTCTACTGGCTGGACGAGCGGATCTCGGGCGGCAACGACCCGATCGAGCTCGGCTCCAACAACTCGGGCAGATCGGTGGGTGGCACCACGGTGCATTTCCAGATGGTGGCGCTCCGCTTCCGCCCCGAATGGTTCAAGTCGAGATCCCTCCTCGGCTACGGCCACGACTGGCCGGTCGACTGGCGCGAGATGTGGCACTACTACGCGCTGGCCGAGGACGCGATGAAGATCGCAGGCCCTGTGACCTATCCCTGGGGGCCGAGCCGCGGCCGCTATCCCTATCGCGAGCACGAGCTCTCGGCCTCGGCTTTGGTCCTGGCCCGAGGGGCGGAGGCGATGGGCGTGAAATGGGCGCCGACGCCGACCGCCACCCTTTCCGCACCGCGCGGCGAGGCGCCGCCCTGCGTCTATCGGGGCTTCTGCAAGGTGGGCTGCGCCACCAACGCCAAGCAGTCGATGCTCGTGACCTTCATCCCGCGGGCGCTGGCGGCAGGTGCCGAGATCCGCGATCTCGCCATGGTCGGGCGGATCGAGACCGGCCAGGACGGCCGGGTGAGCGGGGTGCACTACCACCGGGCCGGCGGCTGGCGCTTCCAGAAGGCTCGAAACGTGATCGTCGCCGGCTACTCGATCGAAACGCCGCGACTCCTCCTGCACTCGGCCTGTCCCGCCCACCCGGACGGTCTCGCCAATTCCTCGGGCCTCGTCGGGCGGAGCCTCATGGTGCATTCCAACCACGCGACCTGGGGCGTGATGGAGGAGGAGATCCGCTGGTACAAGGGCCCGCCCTCGCTCGCCGTCTGCGAGCACTGGAACTACGAGGACGCGGGCAAGGACTTCATGGGCGGCTACTCGTTCATGAGCCAGGGGCCGCTGCCGACCGACTTCGCCACCTCGCTCGTGACCAACGAAGGGGTCTACGGCACGCGCCTGCGCAAGTGGATGGCACACTACAACCACATGGCCGGCCTCAAGATCGTCGGCGAGACGATGCCGCAGGACGAGAACCGGGTGGAGCTGGCCGAGGAGACCGACGCGCTGGGCCTGCCTCTGCCGAAGGTCACTTTCTCCTACTGCGACAACGACAAGCGGCTGTTCCGCCACGCCCAGGCCTTCATGAGCCAGATGCTCGACGCGGCGGGGGCCCAGAACCTCTACGAGACCGAGAGCACGGCACATCTGATGGGCGGCTGCCGGATGGGCGACGATCCGCGCACGAGCGTGGTCGGATCCGACGGGAGATCCTGGGACATCGACAACCTCTTCGTCTGCGACGGCTCGCTCTTCCCGACCGCAGGCGGCGTCAACCCGTCGATGACCATCGTCGCCAACTCGCTCCGCATCGCCGATCGCATCATCGAGCTCGGCCGAAGAGGCGAGCTGCGCTGAGAGGTTGTCAATGAATGGGCCGAGGGCCATCGCATCGCTGCATCGACGCAGCATCGCGAGCTTATGGGGTCAGGACTCTTTTAGGTCCCCTAAAGGAGTCCTGACCCCATAAACGGTCGAGGTGGCGCGGCTGGCACGCGAGATCGAAATCGCCCATGGCCGCCGCCTGCTCGTGCGCGGCGTCGAGAAGGCTGTAGTCGTGCGCCTCTGGCACGCCCTCGCTCACAACATGGCCCGGCTCTGGACCCTCGAGCCCGCCTGAACATCCAAACCATCGCCCGGCCGCCCCGCCGAAGCCGCCCCTCGCAACCCCGCTCGCGGAAAGGCTCGAGATCGCCCACGAATCCCTCGACACCACAACCACGAGCCCATTCATTGGCAGCCTCTGAGGCGACCCGGCGCCGCCCGAGACGCGCGCTCGTTCACCGGCCGCATGGGCCTGCTCGCGCTGAAGGGGTGCATTGGCCGCGTCATGGGTCATAATGGCGCCAGGCGGCAAGGGAGTTCTCGATGCAGATTCTGGTCATCACGTCGGAAAGATCGGCCGTGCCGGCGGCGGCTTGAGATGAGTGCCTTCGTCAGGCGCATCCGCGAGAAGCTCGGCAAGGCGGTCGAGGCCCTGCCGCCGGAGCTGGCGGCGGGAATCGAGTTCCACAGCAACAGCCGAGGGTACTTCTATCCCTGGGGCTCGGCCATGAACGGCCAGACGGCACGGCTCGAGGTCTGCCGCCGCTGCCTGACGGAGCTTGCGATCGAGGTGGTGGTGGAGACCGGCACCTATCGGGGCGTGACCACGGAATGGCTCGCCGGCTTCGAGATGCCCGTCCACTCGATCGAGATCGAGCCCCGCTTCCACCATTTCGCGCGCCACCGCCTGCGCCATCATCCTAACGTCACCCTCCATCTCGGCGATTCGCCGGGCGTCATCGGGGGCGAGCTCGGCGCCTCGCTCGAGGGCAGATCGGTCTTCGCCTATCTGGACGCGCACTGGCGCGAGCATCTGCCGCTGAAGGAGGAGATCACGGCGCTCGCCAACCTCGCGCGCGACTTCGTCGTGCTGATCGACGACTTCGAGGTGCCGGGCGATCCGGGCTATGTCTTCGACGATTACGGGCCGGTTGGCGCCTGCACCCTCGACTTCATCGCCCCGGCCCTGACGCCGGACGTCGCCGTCTACCATCCCACCACGCCGTCCCGAAACGAGACCGGCCAGAGGACGGGCTACGTGGTGCTGGCCCGAGGCGCGCGCCCTATCGGCTTTCTCGAGAGGCTCGATCTGCTGGCGCGGAGCTCGACGCACCTGCACCGGCCGGAGGCACCGGCGCCGTAGCCGAAGGAAGAGGCAAGCGATTCCGTCGGCGCCGAGACCCGGCGCTCATCTCGCCCGGGCGGAACGGTGCCGGCTCGAAGCCGGAGGCGTCGAGCCTCGGGAGATCGATCGGGCGGGTTGTCGGGCGGCGCGCGTCCCGGTCGGACACGGCCGGTCCGATCCCTGTCCTCGGCCATGACCGCCTATTCTGCCGCGACCACGGGGACGCCGTCGGCGGCAGGCTCTCTCTCGGCCGATCCCGGCACTTCGGCAGGGTCAGGGCCGGCACCCGCTTCGCCACGGTGCCGCATGGTCACGTGCGGCGGCAGGTCGGCGCCGACCCGCGTCGCCAGAAGCTCGAGCACGCGCCGGTCGACGTTCTCGTCGAACTTCCGCGCGAACCACAAGGACGAGGTCAGGAGCTGCTCGGCCTCCGCCATGGTCAGGGTCCGGGGGCTGCCGCCCTTGCCGGACCAGGCGACGAAATGCCGGTTGCGCGCCGCCAGCCGATCGCGACGCGGCCCCTGAACCAGGACGTTCTGGAAGAAGAGCTCGTCCGGCGCCTGCACGTGGCGGAGAAAGGCGAGATAGCGGCGGGTGAGCGGCGCATCGACCAGCCATTCGCAGGTCGCACGACTCAGCACCCGCCACCACGAACCCTTCCAGGTGAGCTCGAGCCCCTTCGGAATCGGCCGCGGGATCGGCGTCCTGACGAGCCGTCCCCGGTGCTCGAAGGCCAAGAGCCGGGGCCGCCTGCGGATGTGGAAAGGGAGGTCGGCGAGCCGCTCCCGGGAGACGTGGTCGAGCCCGGGTGCCGCCTCGAGCGCCGCCACGATCTCGGCCCGGCTCTTCAGGGGGTAGTCCTGCATCGACAGGCTGATGAGGTAATCGAAGGGCGGGTCGGCATCGAGTGCGGCCCGGATCGCCCGCAGCTCCGCCTCGACCAGCGAGATGCCCATCCAGGTGATCGCCTGCCGCTCGATGAAGAGGACGTTCGGCGCTTCGCCCGCTGCCCGGCGCATTGCCGCGAAGACGTCGGCCGGCGCGCGGGCGTCGACGTGGATGACGAAGAGGTCGTCCGCGTGGCGGATGGCCGTCATCAGCCAGGCGAGCTGGCCCGGCAGCTTGTAGCCGCTGATCGAGTAGGCGAGGCGCATGAGCTCCGACCGTCCCCACAAGGTCTCGGCACAAGCTAGCGCTTGCCTGTGAACAGAGTGTTAATGATGGACGACGAAAAAGACGGTGCCATAGCTCCGCCCGTCCCTGTCGAAGAGATCGATCTCGCGGCGCATCTCCTCGACGGGTCCGGCGAGCGGCGGGCGGGCCAGAGGTGCGAGCTCGCCCAGCCGCCGGCGAAGCGGCGCGTAATAGGCGGCCCAATCCGACGCCGGTGCGGCGTGCAGCGCTTCGACCCGCCAGCCGGCCGCCTCGATCTCGGCCCGGATTCCGTCCACGTCCTGCATATCCGGATAGGCCGCGGACCAGAAGGCCAGCGCCTCGGCCGGCCGCTCGGCAGCCGGCACCAGCCAGACGGCATCGCTGAAGACGATGCGGGCGCAAGGTCGCAGCAGCTCCTGCCAGAGGGCGAGCGCCCGCCTCCTGCCGATCGCGTAGATGGCCGACTCGCACCAGATCAGATCGAGGCTGCCCCTGCAAAGAGGTGCGGCCGCCATGTCGGCTGCCACCGCCAGGACGCGGTTCGGGCGCGTGGCCGAAAGCCGGCGCAGGAAGCCCAGGGCCCGGTCCAGCGCCAGGATCCGGGCGCCCGGCAGGGCCTTCTCCAAGAACCGGCTCGCCGCGCCCACACCGGCACCCATGTCGCAGACCGAAGGTGCCGCCGGCAGGTCAGCCTCGACGAGATCCAGAACGCGGCGGCGCGTGGCGGTCGAGCTCGGGCCGAGCAGCGTGAGCCCCTCGAAGAGCTCGGCGAATGCCGCCTGCGGATCGGCCTGCATGGCGTCCTCCTCCGCTCGGGCACCGCCTTCGATCTCGTGGCTCGGCTCCGCCCATTCATCGAGCCATCCGTCGATCCGGCCCAGATAGTCGGCGAGGTGGCGGGCGGCCCAGGTTTCGAGGTCCCATGGGGCGCCGCTCGGCCGCATGGCGTCGAGGGCGAGATAGACCCAGGCCTCCTGCGTCCGTCCCTCCACCGTCACCGTCACCCGTGCCGCCGCGTACTCCTCCGCCTCGAAGCGGTTGAGGCGGCGAAGCTCGTCCGGGTCGGGGCGCCGAAGCAGCAGCCCCTTCACCTCGGCCGCCGGATCGGCCACGAGGGTCGGATAGCCGGTGCTGAGGACACGCTCGCGGCGATAGCCCCCGAGGGTCGCGGGCAGGAGCTCGCCCGGTGCCGCCGGCCGCCCACGCACGGCCGCCAGCACCGCTTCGTGCGCCAGCGTGCCGTAGAGGAAGACGTCGTCGCGACCCGCGGCCGCGGGCGGGATGAGGCCCTTTCCGGCCGTCATCCGCGAGGGCTACGATGGCCGCCGCCATGAAAAACGACGAAAAACGCCGCCCGATCGCCGGCGTCCTCTTCGACAAGGACGGCACCCTGATCGACTTCCGCGCCACATGGCTCGCCGCCTATCGCGGTGCCTCGGCCGATCTCTGCCGGGCCGCCGGCCTGCCCGAAAGCTTCGCCAGAACGCTGCTCGCGAGGAGCGGCTATGACCATGGGACCGACAGCTTCGCGGAGACGAGCCCGCTGCTCTGGGCGACGAACGAGGCCATCGCCGAGCGCTGGCTGGCGGAGCCGGAGCTCCTGGGGCATCGGGGCCTCTTGCCGCTGGTGCTGGCGCATTTCGAGGATGCCGCACGCTATCCGCCGGTGGCGGTCGGCGACCTGGCCTCCCTCTTTCGGCGGCTGCGGCAGGGTGGGCTCAGGCTCGGTGTCGCCACCATGGACATCACCGCCAAGGCGGAGGCGCTGCTCGACAAGCTCGGCCTCCGATCCAGCCTCGACTTCGTCACCGGCTATGACGGCGGCTTCGGCGAGAAGCCGGAGCCGGGCATGGTCCTGGGCTTTTGCGCCGCGACCGGGCTCAGGCCCGCGGAGGTCCTCGTGGTCGGCGATACGGCGGCGGACCTCATGATGGGACGAGCGGCCGGTGTCGGCGCCGTCGTGGCCGTCCTTACCGGCGCCACCCCCCGGCATCTCCTCGACGCCCTGGCCGATCATGTGCTCGAGAGCGTGATGCAGATCGAGAGCGTGCTCGAATGAAAATGCCGCGCCGCCAAGCGAGGGCCCGACGGCGCCGCAAGGCGGCGGCTTCGATCAGGCGTTGACCTTGTCCCGCATGGTCTTGCTGGGCTTGAACTTGATCGCGGTGCTGGCGGCGATCTTGATGGTCTCGCCGGTCTGCGGGTTGCGGCCGTCACGCGCCGGACGATCGACGGTCTCGAACACGCCGAAGCCGGCGATGGAGACCTTCTCCTTCTTCGTCAGCGCTTCCTGGATGCTGGCGAGCACGGCCTGGACCGATTTCGCGGCGCCGGCCTTGGTCGTGCCCGTGGCGGAGGCGACGGCCTGATTCAAATCGTCGAGGGTCATCTACGAGCTCCCTTGCCCTGAAAGAGACGACGGCGCTGTATCATGAATAGTTTTGGTTGCGAATACCCGAAAATCGTCGGCGTCGACGCTTCCGGAACCTTTGAAATCCGCTGTGATGACGAAACCATAAGGCGAAACGGGCCATTCAAAGGCCTCCGGCCGGCCATGGTGCCCGTCGAGCCTGACCACGCCTTTTCAAGCACTTGCCGACCATTGGCGAAGTGGACCGCGAGGCGGCGGGGCGCCTTTCCGGCTCGGCTCAGGGCTCCTCCATGCGCCGCACCCACGCCTCATCCATGTTGAAATGATGGCCGATCTCGTGGGTCAGGACATCGAACACGACCTCTTCGAGCGCGCAGCCGCGCTCGCACCACTCGACCAGGATCGGGATGCGGAAGAGGAAGATCAGCTCGGGCTCGTCCGGCGGCAGCGCCGAGTGCCGATCGCCGATCGGCACACCCTGGTAGAGCCCCGTGAGGCCGAGCGGATCATCGATCCCGAGATCGTCGAGCATGGACTCGTCCGGCCAGTCCTGCACCACCACGGGCACCGGGCCCAGAAGCTCGCGGTAGACCTCCGGCAGGCCTGCCAAGATGCGCTCGCCGATCACCAGGAAGTCTTCGATCGAGGGCGGCTGCATTCGCCCGGGGTCCATCTTTTGCCCCATCACCCCTCCCCGTCTCCTCCAGGCGCTCCGGATGGACGCTCTTGCGATCGCCGCCTCGTCATTGCAGCGGAATCTCGATCACCACCGTCGTCGCGTCCACCCGCTCGAACGTGCCGCCGTGCTTCTCGGCGATCTGCCCCATCTTGAAGATGTTCTCGTTGCGGACGACCCGGCCGACGATGCGAAGCCGGGTGGCCCCGGCCGCCCGGGCCTCCGCCACAAGGCTCTTGAAGAGCTGGAGCAGCGGCCGCACGCCGATGGCGGTGGATGGCTCGTGAATGCTCCTCAGCCCGAAGATCCGGCGCTCGAAGGTTGGACCCTCGAGACCCTTCTCGCCATAGATGCGGAACTCGCCGACCCGCTCGCCGACCTCCGCCCCGCCGCGCCGCACGGGGCTGGTCGGCGCCTCGTCGGCGATCGGCTCGGGCACGGCAGGGTCCTTGGGCGGCGCCGGACGCGGACCCGACGGCCCTTCCGGCTTCGAACCGCTCGCCTGCAGCGGTTTCGAGGCCGGTGCCGCCGGTTTTTCCAAAGCACCCGGCCCGGCAATTTCGCCCGCCGGCACGGTCGGGGGTCCGCCGGCGGGCGCGCCGCGCGGGCCGATCTCGACCGGCCCGCTCGGACCCGAGCCCGGCAGCGCCATGAGCTCCGCCATGACCGCAAGCCTCGCCATCCCGCGATTGAGGGCCTCGGCGCGGGACATGCCGCTTTCGCGGTCCCGGCGGAACTGAGCGATGTTGCTCGCGCAAGGCTCGGTGTGCTCGCAGACGAAGTCCATGGCCCGCTTGAACCGCGATTTCCGCACGGGCCGGTTCTCGGTCAGATCCCAGAGATGGCTCCTGTAGAGGTCCCAGGCGTGCGGATCGGCGCGGACCACGGCTTCCGCCGCATCGACATAGGGCTGGCGAACGTACCCCTCCTCCTTGGGATCCCAGTAGAGGTCGAGATCGAAGGCTTCTCTGGCGTCGCTGCTGTTGTAGGAGGGGTTGCGGTCCCAGAAGGCACGCCTTCGGGCCTGCTTTTCCGCCAGCGCGAGCGCCATCGAGCCGAGCTCGATCCGGGCCTCCGCCTTCCGCAGCAGGGCGTCCGCCATCTCGTCCGTGAAGCCGCCCGGAAAGAACGGCGAGGGTGGCGCCGCGTCCCGCCCCGGGCCGCTGTCGTCTTTACCGGCGTCGGCCAATTCCCGGTCGATGCGTGCCGCTGTGGCCTCCGCCTCCGCAACCGCCCGCGCACGCTCGTCGTCGACCGGCTGTCGCGCCAGGAGGATCTCCGACCGGCCGAGGCCGGGCAGGAGCGGCGAGCCCCGCCCGCCGGTCTGCTGGATCGCATGCACGAGCTCGTGCGCCAGGAGCCGGCGCCCCGGCAGGGTGTGGGGCGCCCAGGCACGGGCGCCGAGCACGACATGACTCTCCACCGTGTAGGCCCTGGCACCGACCGCCTCGGCCGACGCCGTCGCCAGCGCATCGGTGTGCAGCCGGATGTGGCCGAGATCCTGACCGAACCGCGGCTCCATGTAGGCACGGGTCGCCGCATCGAGCGGCCGGCCCGGCGCGCGCAGCGCTGCCTCCACGAGCGGCGGCGCCCCATCCGGCCCGGGGCCGGCCTCCCTCCGGGCCTGTGCCGCCAAGAGCCGGAGCATCGCCTGATTGCCGACGCCATTCTGGGGCCGGCCGGCCGGTTCGTGCGGCGATCCCCGGCCGCGCGCCTGCAGGGCCCGTGCCGCGACCGGTGCCCTTGCTGCCTTGACGGGAGGTGCCAGCATGGCGACAGCATTCCCCGGGAAGCCGGACACGCAAGGGGCCGGCTGCGATCGATCAATTTGCGCGCCCGTTCCTTCCTCGTCAATCGGCGAGCCAGCGATACATCACCCAGGCGTCGACCAGCCCTTCCGAAGGATGGCGGAAGGCCTTGGGCAGGCGGCCGATGCGGACGAAGCCGAGCGCGTCCCAGATGCGCAAGGAGGCCTCGTTGGTGACCGCGACGAGGTTGAACTGCATGGCGAGATAGCCGAGCGAGCGCGCCGCTCCGAGGCTGTGAAGGCCCATCGCCCGGCCGACGCCCCGACCGCGCGTCTCGCCCGCCACCATGAAGCCGGCATTGGCGACGTGCGAGCCCTGACCCGGCTTGTTGTCCGTGAGGTAGTAGGTGCCGAGGACCCGGCCGTTTTCGGCATCCTCGGCGACGAAGACGGCCCGGTGCGCGCCGATCCACCAGCGGCGCGCCGCCGCCTCGTCGAGATCGACGGGCTCGGGATAGGTCTCGCCGGCACGAACGATCGGCTCGACAATGCGCCAGAGGGCGGGCCAGTCGTCGTCGGCGAAGGGCCGGATCAGCGGCCCGGCCGGCGTCTCGGCCATCGCGGATCCCTCAGCCGAGCTTCTGCGTCACCTCGCGGATCGAATCCCGCATCACCCGCTGCGCCGCCTCGCCGCCCAGCTTCTCGGTCAAAAGGCGGCGGGTGGTCGCCACCGCCAGCTCGGCGGCGCGGGCGCGCACGTCGGCCACGGCACGCGCCTCCTCCTGGGCGATCCGGTCCTCGGCGAGCTGGGTGCGCCGCTTGACGAGCTGCTCGAACTCGTCGCGGAGCTGCGTCTCCAGCCGCTTGGTCTCCGTGGCGGCACGGGCGCGGATGTCGGCGGCCAGACTCTCGCCCTCGTGCAACTGCCGCTGGTGCCGCGCCAGGAGCTGCTTCGCCTCCTCGTGCAGGCGCTTGGCCTCGTCGAGCTCGGCGCGGATCTTGTCCGATCGGGAGTCGAGGGCACCGATCACGTGCAGGCGGAAGGGCTTCCAGACCAGAACGATCAGGATGACGAGGGCGACGAAGAGCCAGAAGACGATCATCAGGCGACCTCCTGCCGTGCCTTGGCGAGCGCCGCTCGCGCCTCGTCGGCGTCGACGCTGACGCCGATCAGCCGCTCGGTCGCCGCCTGCGCCGCCTCGATGGCGACCGCCTCCAGCTCGCCCAGGGCCTTGTCACGGGCGGCCGCCACCGCCTTCTCGGCGTCGGTGATGCGCTGCGCCAGCTCGCGGTCGAGGGCGGCGGTGCGGCCGGCGATGTCGGCCAGCATCGTGTCGCGCGTCGCCTTGATCTCGCCTTGCGCCTTGGCCTGGGCGGCGGCGACCACCTTCTCGTACTCCTCGTAGGCCGCGTCGGCGTCGGCCCGCAAGGCTGCCGCGCGATCGAGATCGTTCGATATCCGCTCCTGCCGCGCCTCCAGGATGTCGGCGACGCGCGGCAACGCCTTGGTCTTCAAAAGGTAGTAGAGGGCGATGAAGCAGAGGACCAGCCAGAGGATCTGCGTGGCGTAGGTCGAGGCATCGAGCTGCGGCATGCCGCCGCTCTGATGCTCGGCGTCCTGCACGATCGTCGCCGTCTCCTGCCCGACCTCGCTCGCCCCCAGCGCCCGGCCGGCCACCAGCGGCAGGGTCAGGAGGCCGAGGAGCCCGCTGCGAAGAGCCGATCTCTTCCGCATCATCATCACCTCATGCTCGCCCCGAGGAAAGGGCGGCGGCCACGGATGCCGCCGCCGATCGTCCGGGCATTCAGATGAAGAGAATGAGGAAGGCGATCAGGAGCGCGAAGAGTCCCACCGCCTCGACCAGCGCGAAGCCGATGATGGCGAAGGGGAAGACCCGCTGCTGCACCGACGGGTTGCGGCCGACCGTCGAGATCAGGGTGGCGAAGACATTGCCGATGCCGATGCCGACACCGAAGAGCGCTATGGTCGCGAGACCGGCGCCGATCATCTTCGCAGCTTCGAGTTCCATCGATCAACTCCACTAGGTTTCCTGGGATTCGAAAGGGGTCTGGATCCGATGCCGACCGCGGCACGGGTCAGTGCATGTAAATGGCGTCGTGCAGGTAGAGGCAGGTCAGCACCGTGAAGACGTAGGCCTGGAGGAAGGCGACGGCGAACTCGAAGCCGGTGAGGGCGACGGTGACGGCGAGCGGTGCCACGCCGAAGACGCCGAGGGCGATGATGAAGCCGACGAACACCTTCATCATGGTGTGCCCGGCCATCATGTTGACGAAGAGCCGGACCGAAAGGCTGATCGGCCGGACGCAGTAGGAGAGGATCTCGATCGGCACGAGCAAAGGCAGCATGTAGCCGGGCGCGCCGCTCGGCACGAAGAAGCCGAGAAAGCGGAAGCCGTGGCGCCAGAAGCCGTAGATCGTGACACCGATCCAGACGCAGAGCGCCAGGAAGAAGGTGACGATGATGTGGCTCGTGAAGGTGAAGCTGCCGGGAATCATGCCCAGCATGTTGCCCATGAGGATGAACATGAAGAGGGTGAAGATCAGCGGGAAGAACTGCATCCCCTCCTTGCCGGCATTGTCCCGCACCATGTTGGCAACGAATTCGTAGGACAGTTCGACGACCGACTGGAATCGGCCCGGCACCAATGCGTGATGCCGGGTGCCGACCACGACGAACCAGTAGACGGCCGCCACGGCGATCACCATCCAGAGCGCCGAGTTGGTGAACGAGAGGTTCACGTCCTCGATCAGGATGGTGACGATCGGCTTGATCTCGAACTGCTCGAGAGGACTGGCCACCGGTTATTCCACTCCAACCTGGACCGGGCCGCAGCCCCGGTCGCCTGCCATCACCGCCTCGACGGCGGATCCTCGTCCCGGCCGCCCGCTATCCGGCGCATGCTGCGGAAGGCATTGAGCATGCCGGCCGCGGCGCCGAGCAGGAACCCGCCGATCAAGAGGAATGGACCCGTCTCCAGCCAGGAATCCAGCGCCCAGCCGACGAGACAGCCACCAACCACGCCGGCGACGATCTCGATCCCCGCCTGCATGCCCTGCCCCCAATCGAGGCGCTCCGGCTCCGCGGCGTCGGCCTTCGCCTTCTTGTCCTGTCTGGCCTGCCGCGTGGCCGCCAGCCTGGCATCGAAATCGCTGAACCCGGGTGGCTTTCCGTCCTCCGGCATCCGTCCCTCACCCCCGCAAAGCCGCCACCGCCGCGCGCACGCGCGCGCCAGCGCCCCGGCAGAGGCGCCGCGAACCTAGAAATGCCTCGGTGGGGAGTCAATCCTTCAGGCATCCGGCGCCGCCGTCAGGATGCCGCAGTGCGGCAACCCCGCACTCAGGCGGTGGCGCGCAGCCGCTCCGCCTCGTCGAACGCGACCGAGACCAGCCTGGAGACGCCGCGCTCCGCCATGGTGACGCCGAAGAGGCGGTCCATGCGCGCCATGGTCAGGGGGTGATGGGTGACCACGAGGAAGCGCGTTCGCGTCTCCTTCGCCATCTCCTCGAGCAGATCGGCGAAGCGCTCGACATTGGCGTCGTCGAGCGCCGCGTCGACCTCGTCCAGCACGCAGAGGGGCGAGGGCTGGGTGAGGAAGAAGGCGAAGACGAGGGCCAGGGCCGTCAGGCTCTTCTCGCCGCCCGAGAGCAGGCGGATGTTCTGCAGCTTCTTGCCGGGTGGCATGGCCTCGAGCTCGAGCCCGGCATTCAGGGGATCGTCCATGCTGGTCAGACGGAGATGCGCCTTGCCGCCGCCGAAGAGCCGCTGGAAGAGATGGCGGAAATGCCGGTCGACGTCCTGGAACACGGTCTCCAGCCTGCCCCGCGCCTCGCGGTTGAGCGTGGCGATCGCCCGCTGCAGCCGCCCGATCGCCTCCCGCAGCTCGCCCGCCTCCCGCTCGAGCCGCCCGATCTCGGCCGCCAGCTCCTCGCATTCCTGGGCGGCGCGAAGGTTGACGGCACCGAGCCGCTCGCGCGCCACCTTGAGCTTCTCCAGCCGCGCCTCGAGCACCGCCGGCGGCTCGCCCTCGAGCGAGCGCTCGATGCCGCTCTCGCCGGCCGCCGCCAGCGCCGCCTCGATGGGCTGGCCGAGCCGGCGTGCCGTCTCCCGCTCGAGCTCGGTCTGGGCCAGGCCGAGCCGTTCCGTCTCGGCGCGTGCGAGGGCGGCCGCCTCGTGGGCGCGCGCGAGATCGCCCTCGGCCGTGCGCCTTCGGGCCTCGCAGGCGAGGAGCTCCGCCTCGGCCGCGGCGAGTGCCGCCGCCGCCTCGCCCGCCTCCCGCTCGGTCGCCTCGAGCTCGCCGCGCAGCGCCGCGGCCGGATCGCCGCCGTCCGTCGCCGCGACCGCCCGGGTCAGCGCCTCTTCCAGGGTCCGCAGCCGCTGGCGCAGCGCCACGAGATCGGCCGCCCGCCGGTCGAGATCCGCGACCAGGTGCGCCAGCTCGTCCGCCAGGGCCCGGCGCTGGTCCAGGGCACTCCGCTCCTCGGCGTCGAGTGCGGCACGCCGTGTCCGCAGCCGCTCGGCCAGGGTGCCGGCCTCGGCGAAGGCGACCTTGAGCTGCTCGAAGGCGCCCGCCGCGGCGGCGAGTGCCGTCGTGTCGGACTCGCTCGTCGCGTCCAGCGCCTCCAGCTCGCCGCGCAGCTGCCGGGCCTCGGCCTCGAGGCCGGCCACCGCTTCGGTGCGATGGCTCTTGCGCATCTCGGCCTCGCTCTGCCGGCGCTCGTGCAGGAGGCGCGCGGCGAGCGCCTCCTGGGCGGCGCGCCGCTGGTCCGCCTCTGCCCGCTCGACATCCAAGGCGGCCGCCGCGTGCGCCTTTCGCGCGGCGGCGAGGTCGGCCGCCAGCCCCGTCGCGACGCCCTCTCTCTCGAGAAGCGTCGCCCGGGCCGCCGCCAGCTCTTCGACCACCTCGTCGAGGGCCTGCTCCTCGCCCGCGACGCGAAGGGCAGCGAGCGCCCTTTCGTGTTCGGCGCGCTCGGCCGCCGCGCGTGTTGCGGCCTCGGTCAGGCGCTGACGCTCCGCCCTTTGGTGCTGCCGCGTCACCGCCGCCGATTCCAGCACCCGGGCCGCCCGCTCGATCGCCGGCAGGAGCTCCGCCCGCTCCGCGAGAAGCGCCTTCTCTCCAAGCTCGAGCCTGCCGAGCTCGTCGGTCAGCCCGCCAACGGTTCGCGCCAGGGTCCCGCGCTCGCCATCCAGCCCGGCCAGCCGGCGCTCGAGCGCCTGACGCCGCTGCCGCTGGGCGAGCCTGCGGCGCAGGGCGTCGTCCGCTTCGGCCTGGCGCACGAAGCCGTCCCAGCGCCAGAGCCCGCCATCCGGCGTGACCAGCCGCTGGCCCTGAGCCAGTGTCGGCAGCAGGCGGGCCGCCGTGGCGGCGTCGCCGACCAGCCCGATCTGGGAGAGCCGGCGACGCAGCGCCGGCGGCGCCTCGACCAGCCCCGCCAGCGACCGGACCCCCTCCGGCAGCGCCGGCTCCGGCGACTCGGTCGGCACGTGGCGCCAGTGCGCCGCCGCCTCGCGATCGAGCCCGGCCATCAGATCGTCGCCCAGGGCCGCCGCCAGGGGCGTTTCGCCGCCCTCCCGGACGCGCAGGAGATCGAGCACCGGTGCCGCCGCCCGCGGGGTCTCGATCGATGCCAGGGCCGCCGCCTCGGCGGCGAGCCTGATCCGCTCCGCGTCGTGCTCGGCCAGCGCCCGCTCGGCCGGTGCAAGCCTCTCCCGCACCCCGGCGACGTGCGCCGAAGCCGTGGCGACCGCCTCCTCCAGCTCGACCGAGCGCGCCTCGAGGCCGGCGAGCGTGACCTCGAGCCTCGCGTCCTCGTCCGGGTCCTCGGGCAGCAGGCCGGCCAGCGAGTCCTCGGCTTCGGCGGCGGCGGCGAGCGCCTGCGCCAGCGCCCGCTCGTGCCACTGCCGCCTGTCGGCGAGGCCCGAAAGCGCGGTGCGCCGGCGGGCGATCTCGGCATCGAGAGCGGCGACCCGCGCCGCCGCCTGCCGCGCAGCCTCGCCCGCGGCCTCCACCTCGCCCTGCAGCCGGTCCTCCGGCGCAACCGTCCCGGCCCGCCGGGCCAGGGCGGCCCCGAGCCCGGCATCGGCCCGGGCGAGGAGGGCTTCCGCCTCGTCGCGCCTGCGCGAGGCCGCCTCGACCAGGGCATCGTCGGCGACATCGGCGAGCCTCCGAAGCTCGCCCTCGACCGACCGCAGCCGCCGGTGCCGCTCCTCGTGCCGGGCGCGCGCCCCCTCGAGCCGGCGCTCGAGCTCGGCGCGGCGGGCACCCGCTTCCTGCATCTCCCGCTCGAGTCCTTGCAGGCGAAGCGAGGCGGCCTCGCCCGAAGGCCCGCTCGCCGCCCGCTCGGCCTGGAGTGCCTCGACGGTCGAGGCCAGCTTGCGGTCGGTCGCGAGAATGACCTCGTGCCGCGCATTGCCGGAATCGATCGCCTCGCCGAGTGCCGCGATCCTGGAGGCGGCTTCGTCACGGTCGGCCTCGAGCCTGGCGCGCTCGGCGGCCACCCGGGCCGCCTCCCGGTCCGCCTGCTCGACCCGCTCGGCGAGCCGTGCCCGAAGGGCGAGCGCCACCCCGGCGCGGTCGCGCAGCGCCGGCAGCCGGCTTGCCGCCGCGTCGTGCGCCGTCTCGGCCGCTTCGGCTTTCGCCCGCTCCTCGCCGAGCCGGCGGCGCGCCGAAACCAGCGCTTCCCTCGCCGCCTCCAGCGCCGCACGCCCGCCGGTGATGCGCGCCAGGACCAGCCAGGCGTCGAGCGCCCTGATCTGGCCCTGCAGCTTCTTGTAGCGCTCGGCCTCGCGTGCCTGCTTCCCGAGCGCCGTGTGACGCTCCGCCAGAAGGCCGAGCTGGTCGGTGATTCGCTCGAGATTGCCCTGCGTCGCCGCGAGCTTGAGCTCGGCCTCGCGCCTGCGGCTGTGCATGCCGCCGATGCCCGCCGCCTCCTCCAGCAGGCGGCGGCGCTCCTCGGGCTTGGCCTCGACGATGAAGCCCACCTGACCCTGGCCGACAATGGCCGGGCTCTTGGAGCCGGCGCCCGCATCGGCGAAGAGAAGCTGGATGTCGCGGGCGCGCACCTCGCGGCCGTTCAGGCGGAAGAGCGAGCCCGTGCCGCGGCCGATGCGCCGGCTGATCTCGAGCTCTTCCGAATTCGGCAGGACGTGGACCGCCCCGTCGCCCGGCGCCTGCGGCGGCCGCTTGAGCCCGAGCGCCACCTCGGCGAGATCGAAGGGCGCGCGCATCGCCGAGCCGCCGAAGATGACGTCGTCCATCTCCCCGCCACGCAGGCCCTTGGCCGAGCTCTCGCCCATGACCCAGCGCAGCGCCTCGACGATGTTCGACTTGCCGCAGCCATTGGGCCCGACGATGCCGGTCAGCCCGTGCCCGATCTCGAGCTCGGTCGCGTCGCAGAACGACTTGAAGCCGCTGACGCGGAGACGCACGAATTCCAAGGAATCGGTCACAATATCTGGAAGGGCCGGCCGAATTCTACCACCAGATGCAGCCGATGCAAGCCTACTTCACCTTGGCATCGATCACCCTGGCGAAGTCCTCGAGGTCGTGACTTCCCTCGAGCTTCTCGCCGTCGATGACGAAGCTCGGGGTCGAGTTGATCCCGTACTCGTTCTGCGCGTCCAGACGCTCCTGCAGGATGGCATCGAGAAGCGTCTCGTCGGCGAGGCAGGCTTCGGCCTCGTCGCGCGGCAGGCCGCCGAGCTGGGCGAGCTGGAGCAGGGCCGCCTTCGGGTCCGCCGCCCTCGCCCATTGCGCCTGGTTGGCGAAAAGGGCGTCGATGAAGGTGAAATAGCGGTCGGGGCCGGCGCAATGGGCGAGGGCCGCGGCGAGCAGCGCCGACTGGTCGAGCGGGAAATCGCGCATGACGAGCCTGGCCTTGCCGGTGTCGATATAGCGCTCCTCGAGCGCCGGCAGGGTCTCCTCGTGGAAGACGGCGCAATGCGGGCAGGTGAGAGAGGCGTATTCGATGATCGTGACGGGCGCGCTCGGATCACCGAGCGCCTGCTCGGCCAGCTCCGCCGCCCGCACGCCCGGCCCCGTGGGCGCGAGCCCGGCGAGGGCGAGGCCGCAACCCAGGGCGAGACACATCCGACGCTTCATCGAGAGCTCCCTTCGACCGTCACGAGAAATGGCGCGCGGCCCGAAGAATGGGGTCTCGGGCCGATGGCGGCAAGACCGGCTCTCAGCCTTGCGGCCGGCGGGCGAGGATGCTGCGGCCGAGCGACGCCAGGGCGGCGCCGAGCTCGGCGTCACCCACCTGCGCGACCCCCGCCATGAGCGTGAGCTCCTCGCTTTCGGTGAGGCTGCGGCGCGCCGGCGGCGCCGGTGGCGGCGGGGCGACCTGCAGCGGCATCTGCACGATCCTGATCCGCCGTGCCGCGGGAAAGCCGAAATAGTCGTTGACCCGCTCGATGAGTTGCGGGCCCATGTGCTGCAGCTCGAGGGCAGCACCCCCGGTCGCCTGCAGGACGAGGTTGCCGCCGGCCACCGCACCCCGGGCGAACTCGAGACGCAGCGGCTGGCAGCGCCTCGCCAGGGCGACGCCGACGATCTCCGGCCAGTCCTCGAGCACGCCGAGCTCGGCGAAGCCGCGCTTCCTCGCGGCCGGCGAGAGCAGATGCGTCAGCAGCCGCGACAAGGCTGCCGTCGTCCGCTGTCGATGCCGGCCCTTCGCAGCCGCCGCTTGTTGCATCACACTCCTTCCAGGACCGCTCTTCCGCCGTGAAGCCTAGCCCGTTCGTGCCGCCATCGCCACCCGTTCTGCCCGCGAGAGCGTCGAAGCTGCGCCGTTTGCTGCTCGACTGGTACGACCGTGCAAGGCGCGAGCTGCCCTGGCGTGCCCCGGCCGGCGCGCGTGCCGATCCCTGGGCCGTCCTGGTCAGCGAGATCATGCTGCAGCAGACGACGGTGGCGACGGTGCTGGGACGCTTTCCCGCGTTTCTCGCCCGTTTTCCGACCCCTGCCGCCATGGCCGGCGCTCCGCTCGACGACGTGCTGCACGCCTGGCAGGGGCTCGGCTACTACCGCCGCGCGCGCGGCCTCCATGCCTGTGCCCGGGCGATCGTCCAGGATCATGGCGGCGAGGTGCCGGATACGCCCGAGGAGCTGGCCGGCCTTGCCGGCATCGGCCCCTACACCGCGGCCGCCGTCGCCGCCATCGCCTTCGGCCGCAAGGTGGTGCCGGTCGACGGCAATGTGGCGCGCGTCCTCGCCCGCCTTTGCGCCCATGGCCGTCCGCTCTCCGCCCAGCGATCCGAGCTCCTGCCGCTCGCCGCCGCCATGGCGGGCGGCTCGCGGCCGGGCGACCTGGCGCAGGCGCTCATGGAGCTCGGCGCCCTCGTCTGCAGGCCTCGAAGCCCCGCCTGCGACGCCTGCCCCTGGGCCTTCGCCTGCCGGGCGCACCTGAGCGGCCGGGCGACGGTGCTGCCGCTCGGACCGGCGCCGCGGCCCCGGCCCGAGCGCCGCGCCACCGCCATGCTGATCCTGGACGATGCGGGCCGCCTCTGCCTTCGCCGCCGGCCGGAGACGGGCCTGCTCGGCGGGCTGATCGAGCTGCCGACGGTGATGAGCCCCGAGGACCTGCCTTCGGGCGACTGGCGAAGGCTCGAGGGCACCGTTCGCCATGTCTTCACCCATTTCAGCCTCGAGGTCATCGTCGTCACCGGCCGGCCGACCAACGCGCTTCCCGATGCCTTCTTTCATCCCGCCGACGCCCTCGACGAGCTGGCCCTGCCGACGCTCACCCGAAAGGTGCTTCGCCACGCCGGGGTCGAGCCCGCCTAGAAGACGCGCTGCCGCCAGGCGCCGGGCAGATGGCGCGGCAGGCCGAAGCGGCCGATGGCGACGAGGTCGAAGCGACAGTCGAGCGGGGCGAGCGGCGGGTGGCGCTTGAGGAAGTGCCGCGCGGCTTCGGCGATGCGCCGGCGCTGCCGGGGGCCGAGCGCCTCGAGCGCCGCCGCCACCGACCGGCGCGCCTTGACCTCGACGAAGACGACGCAGTGGCCCCGGCGGCAGACGAGATCGATTTCGCCGAAGGGCGTGGCGGCGCGCCGGGCGAGCACGCGGTAGCCCTTGGCCGTGAGCCACCAGGCGGCGATCGCCTCCGCCCGGCGACCGCGCCGCTCCCTGCCGCGCCGATCCAAGGCGCTCAGCCCTCCCGGGGCCGCCGGAGGGCGAGGGCTCGCCGGTAGAGCAGGGCGCGCGGCTGGCCGGTCGCCTCGGCGACCTGGGCCGCCGCCCGGCCCGGCGGAAGATCCGAAAGCGCCACCTCGAGGAGCTCGTCGAGATCGGCCTCGTCCGACACCGCCGGCCCTTCGGGCGGCGGGCCGATCACCAGCACGATCTCGCCCTTGGGCACGGCCTCCGCCGCCAGGGCCGCTGCCAGCTCCTCCAGCGCGCCGCGCCGCACCTCCTCGTGCAGCTTGGTCAGCTCCCGGGCGATGGCGGCCGGGCGGGGCCCGAGAATCTCGGCCGCGAGGGCGAGCGTCTCGGCCAGACGCTGCGGCGATTCGTGGAGGACCAGCGTCGCCGGGACGCGGGCCAGCTCCTGCAGCACGCGCCGCTTCGCCACCTGCTTCGCCGGCAGGAAGCCCTGGAAGAAATAGCGGTCGGTCGGCAGGCCGGAGATGGCGAGCGCCATGATGCCGGCGGAGGGTCCCGGCACGGCGGTCACCGGAACACCGGCCTCGATCGCGTCCCGCACCAGCTTGTGGCCGGGATCGGCGATGGCCGGCATGCCGGCGTCGCTGACCAGCGCCAGCGTGCCGCCGGCGGCGAGCCGCTCGATCAGGCGCGGGCGAACCCGAGCCGCGTTGTGCTCGTGATACGGCCTGAGCCGCGCCTCGAGGCCGAGCGCCGCCAGAAGCCGGCCGCTGTGGCGCGTGTCCTCGCAGAGCACGAGGTCGACCGCCGCCAGCACCGCCTTGGCCCGCTCGCCGATGTCGCCGAGATTGCCGATCGGCGTCGCCACCAGATAGAGGCCAGCAGCGAGTTTACTCGGACGCCCGCCTACCCTAGGTTCGCTCGCACGGGTTTCGCGCACTGGTCTGACGGATTCGGGCGATGGTGAGGTCAAGAGAATTCCTTCGAAGGCTCGCCACGGCCGCGCTCGTCCTGGCGCTGGCCGGCTGCGCCAAGGAAACCACCGGTCCCATCTACGAGCAACCGACGCCGGAAGCGGTGGTCGAGCCGGAGCCGGTGCCGGCGGGGCCGGTCAAGATCGCCCTTCTCCTGCCCCTGAGCGGCCAGGCGGCGAGCGTCGGCCAGGACATGCTGGACGCCGCCGAGATTGCCCTCTTCGATGTCGGCGAGACCGACATGACGCTTCTGCCCCGCGATACCGGCGGCACGCCGGCCGGTGCCACCGCCGCCGCCGAGGACGCCATCGCCGAGGGGGCGGAGCTCATCCTGGGGCCGCTCTTCTCCTCGTCCACCGCCGCCGTCGCCACCATCGCCAGGGAGCACGGGATCAAGGTCGTGTCCTTCTCCAACGACACGGCGGTCGCCGGCGGCGATGTCTGGGTCCTGGGCTTCCGCCCGGAGGAGCAGGTCGGTCGCGTCGTCGATTTCGCCCAGGAGCAGGGATTGCTCAGGATCGGTGCCCTGGCACCGGACGACGCCTATGGGCGGCGGGCCGTCAACGGCTTCACCGAAGCGCTGCGCGAGGCACCCGTGGGCCAGGACGGACCGCTTTCCGCCTATTACCCGCCCGACGAGCGCGAGGCGGCGCGCGTCGTGCGCGAGTTCACCGGCTACCGGAAGCCGCCCGAGGGCAGCCCGCCCGGCACCCGCGGCAACACCCGCCCCTTCGACGCGATCCTGATCGCCGATGGCGGCGCGCGGCTGCGCTCGATCGCGGCACTGCTCGCCTTCTACGACGTGGACCTGAAGACCACCCGGCCGCTCGGCACCATGCTCTGGGAGGACGATCCCAGGCTGCTCTTCGAGGAGACGCTGCAGGGCGGCTGGTATGCGGGCCTGCCGCCCGAGGGCGAGCGCAATTTCCAGGCGAAGTTCGAGCGCACCTACGACCGCAAGCCGGCAGCGCTCGCCGGTCTCGCCTACGACGCCACGGCCCTCGCCGCCGTGGTCGCGGCGAGCGATCGCAGCTTCCCGAGGGAGGTGCTGGTCGACGCCAGCGGCTTCATCGGCCGTGCCGGCATCTTCCGGCTGCGCGAGGACGGCACCACCGATCACGGTCTCGCCGTGCTCGAGATCGACAACGGCACCGCCATCGTCGTCCAACCGGCCCCCGACACCTTCCTGCTCTCGCAGCTCAGCCAGTAGCGGCAGCACCGGCCGCCGCCGCGGCGGCGCGGCGCGTCGTGAAGACGTAGTGGGTGAAGGCCGGGATCAGCCAGCCCGGCACCAGCCGCTCCCATTTCATCAGCCGGTCGGCCCTGGCACCGTTGGTCATGACGCGGAAGTAGCGCACCGTTTGGCGGTCGAAACCCATCGCAGCGAAGCGCCGGGCGAGCACGGCCGGCACGGTGAGGCGCTCCTGGCCGTAATACAGACGGCGGCCGTCGGGCAGCGTGCGGTCGACGACGGTCTCGAGGCCCCGCTCGTGCAGCAGCATCACCTGCGAGAGCGGGTTCCAGCCATTGCTGTCGGCGATGACGACGTGCCCACCCGGCCGCACCAAGCGCGCGAGCGTCGGATAAAGGGCGGCGCGCGGCTCGACGTGGTGGAAGGTCTGCTCCATCCAGACCAGATCGAAGGCGGCCTGCTCCTCGAGCTCGAAGACGGAGGCGGGCCGGAGCTCCAGATCCAGCGTCCGGCCGGTCAGCCGCTCGACCACCTTCTGGCGCGCGGCGGCGACACCAAGACGCTCCCGGTCGACATCGAGCGCCAGGACCGAGCAGCCGCGGAGCGCGAACCACATGGCCTCGGTGCCGCAGCCGGCGCCGATCTCGAGCAGCCGGGCGCCCGGCCGGCGCCTGATCAGATCTTCGATCTCGCGGCTCTGGCCGGCATAGTGGCGCCGGGCGTAAGGGCCGAAATGGCGACGATAGCCGCTGTAGTAACGATGGAGAACCGCCTCCTCCTTCGCCTCCAGCACCGGATGACGGAGCCACCAGTCGAGAAATCCGTCGATCTGCGCCCATTCGGCGGGCTCGGGCTTCGATGCCATGCAACCTGGCCTTGCGCGTTATCGGGGATGGTGGCTTGCCCCTCGGCCCATGACTGCGTCAACGACGTGACATCCCGAGACATACCCGACTACCCGTGGCGACAGCCCCTCGACAACCTCCAAGTGCTTAACTATAGCGTTCATCTATCAGAAGTTTAGATTCGGCTCTGGTCCTCGCTCATGACCACAACGGCACCCCGCACCGACCGCCTGCTCGTCGCCGACGACGCGGACGACGGCAACCCGCACGGCCGGCCCTGCGAGAGCGGCGACGTGGTGCCGCTCGAGATGCTGCGCGCGCCGGCGCGCCTCGGCGGCCAGGAGCCGGCCGATGCGGGCGTCGAGGAATCGCTCCTGCAGAGCAGCGAGCGGCCGGTCATCCGCCTCCTGATCGTCGAGGACGACGAGGAGGACTACGACATCACCGAGGAGCTGCTCGCCCGGGCCCCCGAGACGCGCTTCGACGTCGTCTGGGCGCGCAGCGTCGAGGCCGGGCTGAGGCGGATCGCCGCGGACCGGTTCGACGCCTGCCTCGTAGACCACCACCTCGCCGGCCGGACCGGCCTCGAGTTCGCCGAGATCGCCATCCGCCGCGGCTTCAAGCGGCCGATCATCCTGGTCTCCGGCGTCGGCGACGCGGAGCTCGAGCGGGCGGCGCTCGAGATCGGCATCGCCGACTATCTCGACAAGGACGAGTTCGACACCGGCAGGCTCGACCGCTGCATCCGGTTCGCCATCAACCGCAGCCGCAACACGAAGCGGATCGATCCGCCGGCCGCCACCGACCGGTTGACCGGCGTCGCCAATCGCACCCTTTTTCTCGACCGCCTGCATCACGCGCTGGCCGCCGCCCGCCGCCACCGTCTGGGCGTGGCCGTGATCGCCCTCGACCTCGACGGCTTTCGCCCGATCAACGACCGCCTCGGCCACGATGCCGGCGACCGGCTGCTGCACACCATCGCCGAGCGCCTCGGCCATCGCCTGCGCGAAACCGACACGGTCGCCCGGTTCGACGCCGACAGCTTCGCGGTCCTGGTCGAGAACCTGCAGCGGCCCGAGGACGCGGCCCTCGTCGTGCAGAAATTGATGGAGGTGATCGAGGCGCCGACGGCACTGGCCGGCGAGGTCCTGCGGCCGACCGCGAGCTTCGGCGTCGCCCTCTACCCCATCGACGCCAGCGCCTCGGAGGAGCTCCTGCGCCTGGCCGAGGCGGCGATGCACCGCGCCAAGCAGGCGGGCGGCCGGATCTGCAGGTTTCACGACGTGAGCCTATCCGCCGTCACCGGCCGGGTGACGCCGGCCCTGGCGGGGCGGATGGTCGAGCCGGTGCCGAAGGGCGGCCTCGACACGGCACTCCGCGAGCAGCGTTTCGAGCTCCACTTCCAGCCGCAATTGCCGCTTCGCTCGGCCCTGGTCGGCCTCGCAGCACGGCCCAGGCTGCGCGATCCGGAGCGCGGCGTGCTCGGGCCCGAGCGCTTCCTCTCCATGGTCGAGGGGCCGCATTTCCTGCCCCGCCTGACCGACTGGATGATCGATGCCGGTGCTGCCGCACTCGTCGCCATGCGCAAGGCCGGCTGCCGGGTCGATCACCTCGCCATCCCCGTCCTGCAGGCATCGGGCGACGGCTGGGTCGAGACCGCCGACCGGGCGGTCGCGGCCCTGGGCCGGCACGAGCTCGAGCCCCGGAGCCTCGAGCTCGAGTTCGACGAGGCGACGCTCTACAGGGACCGCACCAGCGGGCTCTGCACCATCGATCAGCTGCGCAGCCGCGGCCTTCGGGTCGCCGTGCGCGGCTATGGCGACGCCATGCTCTCCCTGACCCTCCTGCGCGACCAGGAGATCGAGACCCTGAAGCTCGCCCAGTCCCTGCTCGAGGGCGTGCCGAGCGACCGGCACCGCACCCTCTTCGCCGATGCGGTGATCCAGCTCGGCCGGCATCTGGGCGTGCGGCTGGTCGCCGAGGCGGTGCCGAGCAACAGCCAATTGCAGATGCTCAAGCGGGCCGGCTGCGACGCCGCCGAATGCCAGATGAGCGACCCGCCCATGACCGGCGACGACATCATCCCCTGGCTGCTGCGCCAGCAGCGCCGCCGCGAGGCCCTGCTTTGAGCGCCGGGCGCGGCACCCAACCCTCGTGCCGATCGCTTGCAACTGGCTTCGCGCCGAACGACATCCTATCTCCCTCAGGAGTCGACATGGAGCTTGCAGGTGAATCTGATATTCGGCGGGGCCGCCCTCTACGGCATCTTCGTGGGCGGACTCTATCTCCTGCAGGACCACATGATCTTCCGTCGCGACATCGCCGCGAAAAGCAGCTATCCGCTGCCGCCGCACAATGAGCGGCTGGAGCTGCGCGCCGCCAACGGCGACCGGCTCGTCGGCAATCTCGTCCGGGCGACGGGCAGGAGTCGCGGGCTGGTCATCGCCTTCAGCGGCAATGCCTGGAACGCCGACGACTGCACCACCTTCCTGGCGCACCGCCTCAAGGACGTGGATATCGTCGTCTTCCACTATCGGGGCTATGCGCCGTCCGAGGGCCGGCCGAGCGAGGCCGCGCTCTTCGAGGACGCGCTTTCCATCCACGACACCATGGTCAAGGGTCTCGCCCCGAAGCGGGTCTACGCCTTCGGCTTCAGCCTCGGCTCCGGCGTCGCCGCCTATCTGGCGAGCCGGCGCCCGCTCGCCGGCCAGCTTCTCGTGACGCCCTTCGATTCGATCGAGGCGGTGGCATCGAGCCGCTACAAGGTGGTGCCCGTGCGCTACCTGCTGAAGCATCCCTTCCGCAGCACCGCGCATCTCCAGGGCAAGCCGGTGCCGACCGCCGTCATCCTCGCGAGCGACGATAGGATCGTGCCGCGCGAGCGCTCGGAGCGCCTGATCGAGGCGCTCGCCGACCCGGTCATGGTCGAGACCATTCCGGAGAGCACGCATGGCGGGATCTACGACATGGAGGTGATCGACGTTCTCCTGCGCACCGCCCTCGACCGCCTCGAGGCGCGGGCGCTGCAGAACGAGACGGTCGCGAGTGCTGTTGCGGGCTAGGTCGCGTCCGGGCAGCTGGGGGGATCGGATCTGAGCTCCCGAGGCCGGATCGAGGTCGTCCGGGAGCCGGCGATCCTGACGCTCGATCTCGCCGGCGACTGGCGGCTCGCCAATCTCGCTGACCTCGACGACGAGCTGCTGGCCCTCCTCGCCCGCCAGCTTCCGGAGTCGCCCGACGCCGTGCGCATCCGTGCCGGCAGGATCAAGGAGCTGGATACCGCCGGCGGCTGGCTGATCGTGCGCACCATCAAGGCCCTGGAGGCGGTTCGGGCGGCGGTCGAGCTGACGGGTGCCAGTCCCGCCCACGCGACCCTCCTGGCACGGCTTCGCGAGCTCGAGGCGGTGCCTTGCGACCCGCCGGAGCGCGACCGCCCATGGCTTCGCCTCGTGCTGCGGACCGGTGCGGCGACGGTGCACGCCATCGCCGGGGGTGCGCGCTTCCTCTCCTTCGCCGGGGCCGTGACGCTCACGCTTCTGCGCCAGCTCCCGCGGCCGTCGCGCGATCGCCTCACCTCGATCGTGCATCACGTCGAGCAGACCGGCGTCAACGCCATCCCGATCATCGCCATCATGGCGTTCTTCATCGGCGTCGTGCTGGCCTACCAGGGCGCCGACCAGCTCCGCCGGTTCGGCGCCGAGATCTTCACGGTAAATCTCGTCGCCGTCTCGACCTTGCGCGAGCTCGGCGTGCTCCTCACCGCCATCATGGTGGCCGGCAGGTCGGGTAGCGCCTTCACCGCCCAGATCGGCACGATGAAGGTCAACGAGGAGCTCGACGCGATGGAGGTGATCGGCCTCGACCGCCTCGCGGTCCTGGTCACGCCGCGCATCATCGCCCTCGCCCTGAGCCTGCCGCTCTTGACCTTCCTCGCCAACCTGATGGCGCTCGCCGGCGGCGGGCTCGTCGTCGTCCTTCTGCTCGATCTGCCGATCGTGCTCCTCCTGCGCCAGCTCCAGGGCGCGGTCGGCGTCGATCTCTTCGTCGCCGGCATGATCAAGGCACCCGTCTTCGCCGTGCTCATCGCCGCGATCGGCTGCTACATGGGCCTTCAGGTGGAGGGCAATGCCGAGAGCGTCGGCCGGCTGACCACGCAGTCCGTCGTCGTCTCGATCTTCTCCGTGATCCTCGTCGATGCCTTCTTCTCGATCCTTCTTGCGACCTTCGGGCTCTGAGCGGTGACCCTTTCCGAAAACGTCATCGAGGTCCAGGGTCTCAACACCGCCTTCGGCGCCAATGTCATCCACGACGGCCTTTCCCTCTCCGTCCGCCGGGGCGAGATCATGGCCGTGGTCGGCGGCTCGGGCACCGGCAAGTCCGTCCTGCTCAGCGTCCTCACCGGCCTTCTCGTGCCCCGCTCCGGCAGCATTCGCCTCCTCGGCGAGGATTGGGCCGCCCTCTCCGGGCGGGCCCGCCGAGCCCTTCGCGCCCGGACCGGCATGCTCTTCCAGGACGGTGCCCTCTTCGGTGCCCTGACCGTCGCCCAGAACATCCAGGTGCCGCTCAGGACCCGGCACCGCCTGCGTCCGGGGCTCATGGCCGAGCTCGCCGGGCTCAAGCTGGCGCTGGTCGGCCTGCCGGCGGCGGCGGGGGCGCGCTTCCCGGCCGAGCTCTCGGGCGGCATGCGCAAGCGCGCCGGCCTCGCCCGAGCCCTCGCCCTCGATCCCGAGATCCTCTTCCTCGACGAGCCGACCGCCGGCCTCGACCCGATCGCGGCCGCCTCCTTCGACGAGCTCATCCGCTCGCTGCAATCGGCGCTCGGGCTCACCGTCGTCATGATCACCCACGACCTCGACACGCTCGGACGCACGGCCGACCGGATCGCCGTCCTCGTCGGCAGGACGATCACCATCGGCACGCTGGGCGAGCTGCGCGCCCATCCGGATCCGTGGATCCAGGCCTATTTCGCGGGGCCGCGTGGCCGGGCGGCGGCCGCGGCGATGCGGGAGCCGAGCTGATGGAGACCAGGGCCAGCCACCTCATCGTCGGCCTCTTCGTCCTGACGCTCGGCATCGGCAGCGTGCTCTTCGGCGTCTGGCTCGCCAAGCGCGAGGTCGATCGCACCTTCGCCACCTACGATATCCTCTTCGAGGGCTCGGTCTTCGGCCTGCAGCAGGGCAGCCAGGTGGTCTTCAGCGGTGTGCCGGTCGGCCGGGTGAAGGCTATCGCCATCGACCGGGACGACCCGTCCCGCGTGCTGGTCACGGTCGAGCTCGAGCAGGCTACGCCGGTGACCACCGAGACGACCGCGATCCTCGTGCCGCAGGGTGTGACCGGCCTCGTCGTGGTCGAGCTGCGCGGCGGCGACCCCACGGCCCCGCCGCCCGCCGCTGTCGCGGATGGCCCGCCCCGCATCGCCGGCCTGCCCTCGGCGCTCGAGCAGGTCTTCACCTCGACGCCGCTCCTGCTCGCCCAGGGGGTCGAGGTGCTGGAGCGGCTGGCCACCGCTCTCTCGGACACCAACATCGAGGCCTTGGGCGAGACGCTCGGCCATGTCGAGACGCTGACCCGCTCGCTCGCGGCCAGGGGCGACGATCTGGACCGCCTCGTCGATCTCGGCACCGAGCTCGGCGAGGAGGCGCGGGCGGCGCTCCAGGCGATGGCACCTCTGGCCCGACTCGGCGAGCGGGGCGACGTGGCCCTCGGCGAGGTCCAGGCGGCGGCGCTCGCCACCCGCAATCTCGCCTGGCGCGTCGACCGGCTGCTCGCCGAGGCGGAGCAGCCGATCGCCGATTTCGGCGATGGCGGGCTCTACGAGCTCGGCGAGATGATCCGCGAGATCCGCGTCCTGGTCGCGGCCATGAGCCGCATCGCCACCGATTTCGAGCGCGATCCGGCGAGCTTCCTGCTCGGCGGCAGCAGCCGCGGTTTCACCCCCCCATGAGGCTCTCCCGCCGGGGCGCCCTTGCGGGCTGCGCCCTTCCGCTCCTTTGCGGCGCCTGCGCCTCGCTCATCCCGCTGCCCGGGCAACGGCCGCCGACCCTCTACAACCTGACGCCCAAGACGACCTTCATCGAGGGCGCACAGCGGCTCGACGCGCGCATCCTGGTCGAGCCGCCCTCCGCCGCCGGCGGGCTCAACACCGCCCGGATTGCGCTTCGGCCCGATGCGACCTCGCTCGACTACTACGCCAACGCGCTCTGGATCGAGGTGGTGCCGATCATGGTCCAGACGCTGATCACCGAATCTCTGGATGCGAGCGGCAGCCTCGACGTGCTCGGCCCCGATGCCGCCAGCCTCAAGCCGGACTATATCCTGCGGCTGCACATTCGCGAGTTCCAGGCCGAGTACGACCGGGGACTCGACCAGCCGCCCCTGGTCAACGTGCGCCTCCAGGCGCGGCTTCTCGGCATGCCGCGCCGGCAATCGCTCGCGAGCTTCGCCGCCCAGCAATTCGTTCGCGCCGACGGCACCGGCCTCGACCGCATCGTGCTCGCCTATGACGAGGCCCTGGGCGGCGTCTTCCGGCAGATCATCGAATGGGTCGTGGCCGAGATCGCCGGGGCCGGAAAAGCCGTCTGAAGCCGCGTCGGGCCGGAGGCCTTGCCGGACTATATCGAGCCAATATATATCGGTTCGAGATAGCGGCGGAACCCTCATGGACGTCAAGACCCTCTGCCTCGGCGTGCTGACCGGGCAGGACCTGACCGGCTACGACATCAAGCGGACCTGCGAGGAGGTGTTCCGGCACTTCTTCGTCGCCGGCTTCGGCTCGATCTACCCGGCTCTGGCCGAGCTGCAGCGCGACGGGCTGGTCACCGCCACGAGCGTCGAGCAGAAGAAACGGCCGGCGAAGAAGGTCTACAGCATCACCGCCGCCGGCCGAGCCGCGCTCGAGGACGAGCTGGTGGCGACGACGCCCCGGCACAAGGTGCGCTCGGAGTTCCTGGCGCTCATGTACTTCGCCCATCTCATGCCGCCCGAGCGGGTCGACGCGGTGCTGGCCGAGATGATCGGCAACTTCGAGACCATGCTGCTCGAGGACCTCGCCATCTTCGACGGTGCCGCACCACCGATCGATCTGACCCCGGGCCAGCGCTTCGCCCTCGGCTACGGCCGCGCCGTGCTGGCCGCCGCCCTCGCCTATTGCAAGCGCCAGCGGCCGCAGCTCGCCCGCCGCCTCAAGGGCGAGGCCGAGCCGGGCGCGGCCAACGATCCGGTCCGACATCCCCAGACCCTGGCCGGAGAGTAGCCATGCGGCGCTCCACGCTTCTGGCCCTGGTCCTGGCTCTGGCGGTCGCGGGCTGGCTCGCCTCGCCGCATCTGGCCGCTCTCCTCGGCCTCGCACCCGAAACCCCGCCGGCCGCCTCCGCTCCCCTCGCCGACGACGCGCCGCAGACGATGCAGGTCCGCGTGCACCATTCCGTGGCGGAGCCCATCGCGCGCCAGCAGGTGCTCAACGGCCGCACGGAGGCCAATCGCACCGTGCGCATCGCCGCCGAGGTCGCGGGCGAGGTGATCGAGGTCGGCAAGGCGAAGGGCGACACGGTCGAGAAGGGCGATCTCATCATCCGGCTCGACCCGCGCGACCGCGAGGCGGCGCTGGCCGAGGCCAGGGCGACGCTCGAGCAGCGCCGGATCGAGAACGAGGCGGCGAAGCGCCTGGGCGAGCGCGGCTTCCAGGCCGAGACCAAGGTGGCGGAGGCCAAGGCGGCGCTGGAGCAGGCGCGCTATCAGGTCCGTCGCAGCGAGGTGGCGCTGGAGCAGACCCGGATCACCGCTCCCTTCGCCGGCGTGCTCGAGGAGCGCCCGGTCGAGCTCGGCAGCCTCCTCGAGGTCGGCGACACGGTCGGCAAGCTGGTCGAGCTCGACCCGCTCCTGGTCGCGGCCGACGTGCCCGAGGCGGCAATCATGGGCATCGCACCCGGCAGCGCCGCCGAGGTCGGTTTTCTCGGCGACGTCACCCGCGAGGGCCGGGTGCGCTTCGTCGCCCGCCAGGCCAATGCCGCGACGCGCACCTT
Source organism: uncultured Geminicoccaceae bacterium (assembly GCA_964402505.1). GTDB lineage: Bacteria > Pseudomonadota > Alphaproteobacteria > Geminicoccales > Geminicoccaceae > SLRI01. Next base: position 73,036 of record CAYOCP010000014.1, on the reverse strand, counting down.
TCCGGTCGAGATCGAGCTCGCCAACCCCGACCGCGCGATTCCGGCCGGCATCAGCGCCGCCGTCGCCATCAATCTGGCACCCATCCGCGCGCACGCGGCCTCGCCCGGCATCCTCGTCCTCGACGACCGGGGCGTGCTCGGCGTCAAGTCGGTCGAGGACGACGGCACGGTCGGATTTCACCCGGCGGAAGTCGTCCGGGCCATGGGCGACGTCGTCTGGCTCGCCGGCCTGCCCGACACGATCGACCTGATCACCGTGGGCCAGGGCTTCGTCAGCGTGGGTCAGGAGGTCAAGGCCGTGCCCGAGGCCGAGGTCGCGGCCCTCGTCAGCGGTGCCGCCGCCGGGGCCGGAGCTGGCGGCGCCCCATGAACGCTCTGATCGCGCTCACCTTCGCGCGCACGCGGGCGGTCCTCTCGATCCTCGCCCTCCTGCTCGTCGCCGGCCTCGTCGCCTACCAGACCATCCCCAAGGAAGCCGAGCCCGACATCCAGGTGCCGGTCGTCTACGTCTCGCTGCCCTACGAGGGCATCTCCGCCTTCGACGCCGACCGGCTCCTGGCCCGGCCGGTCGAGAAGGAGCTGCAGGGTCTCGAGGGGGTCAAGGAGATCGAGGCGGTCTCGAGCCAGGGACGCGCCGTCATCACCATCGAGTTCGACGCCGGCGTCGATATCGACCAGGCGCTGATCGACGTGCGGGACAAGGTCGACCGTGCCAAGGCCGAGCTGCCGGCGGGCGCCGACGAGCCCCGGGTCCAGGAGATCAACCTCGCCCTCTTCCCGGTCCTGGTCGTCACCCTCTCGGGCGATCTGCCGGAGCGCGAGCTTCTGCGCCTCGCGCGCGATCTCCAGGACCACATCGAGGGCCTGCGCAACGTCCTCGACGTGGATATCGCCGGCGAGCGCGAGGAGTTGCTCGAGGTGATCGTCGACCCGCTAACGGTCGAGAGCTACGGGCTCGAGCTCGAATCGGTGGTCCGCGCCGTCGACCGCAACAACCAGCTCGTCGCGGCCGGCGCTCTCGATGCCGGCGGCGGCCGCTTCAATCTCGAGCTGCCCGGCGTCTTCGAGACCTGGGAGGACCTGATGCGCCTGCCGCTCAAGGTGGACGGCGAGGCGGTGGTGCGGCTCGGCGATGTCGCCTCGGTGCGCCGCACCTTCAAGGACCCGACCGGCTTCGCCCGCGTCGACGGCCGCCCCGCTCTGGCGCTCGAGGTCAGCAAGCGCATCGGCGCCAACATCATCGACACCATCGCCGAGGTCCGCGCCACGGTCGAGGCCGCCCGGGCCGGCTGGCCCGCCGGGATCGAGGTCCGCTACACCCAGGACAAGTCCGACAATGTCCGCTCGATGCTGACCGATTTGCAGAACAACGTGCTCGCCGCCGTGCTGCTGGTCATGATCGTGGTCGTCGCGGCACTCGGCCTGCGCTCGGCGCTGCTCGTCGGCTTCGCGGTGCCGGGCTCCTTCCTGACCGGCATCCTGGTGCTCGGCCTCTTCGGCCTCACCATCAACATGATCGTCCTCTTCGGGCTCATCCTCGCCGTCGGCATGCTGGTCGACGGGGCCATCGTCGTGGCCGAGCTCGCCGACCGCAAGATGTCCGAGGGCATGGCCAAGGGCCCCGCCTATCGGCTCGCCGCCGAGCGCATGGCGACACCGATCGTGTCGGCGACGCTCACCACCCTCGCCGCCTTCGTGCCGCTCCTCTTCTGGCCCGGCATCGTCGGCGACTTCATGAAGTACCTGCCGATCACGCTGCTCGCCACCCTCTCCGCCTCGCTGATCATGGCGCTCGTCTTCCTGCCGGCCCTGGGCTCGATCTTCGGCAAGGCGACCGCCACCGATCCCGCCACCATGAAGCTGCTCAACGCCAGCGAGGGCGGCGATCTCGGCGAGCTCGGCGGGGTCACCGGCTGGTACGTCCGCCTGCTCGACCGGCTGCTCCGCCGCCCCGCCCTCGTGGCGCTCGCGGCACTCGTGATCGCAATCGGCGCCTATGCCGCCTATGGCGCCTTCGGCCGCGGCATCGAGTTCTTCCCGAACGTCGAGCCCGAGCGCGCCCAGCTCATGGTCCACGCCAGGGGCGACCACTCGGTGCGCGAGCGCGACGCCCTCGTCCAGGAGGTCGAGCGGCGCATCCGGGGCATCGACGGCATCGCCCAGGTCTACGCCCGCTCCGCCCTCAATTTCCGGGGCGAAGGCATCGACGACGACGTGATCGGCATCATCCAGCTCGACTTTCAGCCCTGGCAGACCCGCCGTTCCGCGGTCGACATCTTCGCCGATATCGAGAAGCGGACGGCGGGGCTCGCCGGCATCCACGTCGAGGAGCGCGAGGAGGAGGCCGGCCCGCCCGTCGGCAAGCCGATCCAGGTCGAGATCGGCTCGACCCGGCCGGACCTGCTGCCGCATGCGGTCGAGGCGGTCCGCGACCATCTCGACCGCATGACGGGCCTGCGCGAGGTCACCGACAGCCGGCCCATTCCCGGCATCGAATGGCAGATGCGGGTCGATCGCGAGCAGGCCGGCCGGCTCGGCACCGACATCGCCACCATCGGCGCCCATGTGCAGCTCGTCAGCAACGGCGTGCTGCTCGGCACCTACCGCCCCGACGACGCCGACGACGAGGTCGACATCCGCGCCCGCTTTCCGGCGGAGCACCGCAACCTCGCCCAGCTCGACCGGCTGATGATCAACACCGCCAAGGGAACCGTGCCCGTCTCGAGCTTCGTCGACCTCGAGGCCGAGCCGCGCACCGGCGATCTGACGCGCATCGATGGCAGGCGCGTCTACACCGTCAGCGCCGACGTCGCACCCGGCATCCTCGCCGACGACAAGGTCAAGGAGATCCGCGCCTGGCTCGAGGGCCAGAGCTTCGATCCCGCCCTCTCCATCGTCTTCAAGGGCCAGGACGAGGAGCAGCGCGACGCCCAGGCCTTCCTCACCAAGGCCTTCGGCGTCGCCCTTTTCCTCATCGCCATCATCCTGGTCTTCCAGTTCGACAGCTTCTACCAGGCGGGCCTGATCCTCTCGGCCGTCGTCTTCTCGACCGTCGGCGTGCTGCTCGGCCTTCTGGTCACGGGCCAGCCCTTCGGCATCGTCATGTCGGGAATCGGCGTGATCGCGCTCGCCGGCATCGTCGTCAACAACAACATCGTGCTGATCGACACCTACAACGAGCTCAGGAAGCGCGGCCTCGACGTGCGCGAGGCCATCCTGCGCACCGGTGCGCAGCGCCTCCGCCCGGTCATGCTCACCACCATCACCACCATCCTCGGCCTCATGCCGATGGTGCTGAAGGCCAATGTCGACCTCTTCAGCCGCACCATCACCCTGGGCGGCCCCTCCGCCGACTGGTGGGCCCAGCTCGCCACCGCCGTCGCCGGCGGCCTCGCCTTCGCCACGCTCCTCACGCTCGCCCTGACCCCCTGCCTCCTTATGCTCCGCCAGACCACCGCCGACAAATGGCACGCCCTCCGCCGCCGCCTCCGGAACAGGCGCCGCGGCACGCTGCCGGAAGGCGGCTTGCAGGGGGCGCCGGCGGAGTAGAACTCGCTTCGAGGAAGAAATGGCGTCGCAATCGGGTCGCTCTCGCGCTCCATGCTGTTGACATTTGTCAACGAATAAGGGATAAAGGAGGCCGAGGATGAGCCGCAGGCGACACCCGATCAAGGAGATCGAGGCCGTGATTCGCGCGGCCGAGGCGCGGGGATGGAGGGTGCGCATGGCTTCGGGCCATGCTTGGGGACGCCTCTTGTGCCCGCATGGCAGTCGTGAGGGCTGCCAGATCTCCATCTGGAGCACGCCTCGCAATGCGCAGGATCACGCCGCCTCGATCATGCGGGCGGTGAACCGTTGTCCCGAGTGCCACGAGGGATGAGCGACATGGAAAAGCACGACTTCACACTCATCGTGTCGGGGCTCGACCACGAGGCGGACGGCTTCGAGGACGCGCTCTTCGAGGCCGGCTGCGATGACGCCACCGTCTCGTTGCAGAGAGGGCTGCTCGTGCTGGATTTTCAGCGTGAGGCGACGGGCCTCGCGAGAGCGATCAAGTCGGCGATCGTCGACGTCCAAAAGGCCGGCGGCCATGTCATTCATGTCGAGCCGGACAACCTCGTCTCCACCTCCGACATCGCCGCCCGCGCCGCCCTGACTCGACAGGCCGTTCACAACTGGGTCGCGGGAAAGCGCGGCAACGGGTTTCCGCATCCGGTGGCGCGGGTGACATCCGATCATCCCCTCTGGGACTGGGTCACCGTGGCGGACTGGCTCTCCCGAAGGCAGATGCTGCCGCGCCGGGAGAAGCACGCCGCGAAGATCATGAGAGGCATCAATATCCGCCTCCGACAGGCCGCAGACCCGGAGCGGGCCGCCGCCTGACGCCCTGCGGGGGTCGCGCGTTGACGCTGCCGCGCCACAGCCGCTAGCCTGCGTCGCAAGGTGAGGCATGATCGGGAAAGGGCCGGCGGCATGGACGAGCTCGCGCTGACCGGCATCTTTCTCTTCGTGCTCTTCCTCCTTCTGGGCACGGGTGTCTGGGTGGCCCTGGCGCTGCTCGGCGTCGCCCTCGTCGGCATGGAGCTCTTCACCTCCAGACCCGCCGGCGATGCCATGATCACGACGATCTGGACCGGCGCCTCCTCCTGGACGCTGACCGCACTCCCGCTCTTCATCTGGATGGGCGAGATCCTCTTCCGCACCCGGCTCTCCGAGGACATGTTCAAGGGCCTCGCTCCCTGGCTCGCCAACTGGCCGGGCCGGCTCCTGCACACCAATGTCGTCGGCTGCACCGTCTTCGCCGCGGTCTCGGGCAGCTCGGCCGCGACCATGACCACGGTCGGCAAGATGTCGATCCCGGAGCTCAGGAAGCGCGGCTATCCCGAGGAGATGATCATCGGCACGCTGGCCGGCTCCGGCACGCTCGGGTTGATGATCCCGCCCTCGCTGATCCTCATCGTCTACGGCGTGACCATCAACGAATCGATCAGCCGCCTCTTCATCGCCGGCGTCTTTCCCGGTCTCACCGTCGCCACCCTCTTCATGGGCTATGTCGTGGTCTGGTCCTGGCTCCACCCGACCCGCATCCCTTGCGGCGAGCCGCCGGTCCCGTTCCTCCGGAAGGTCCGCTCGAGCGGCGGGCTCCTGCCCATCGCCGGGCTCGTCCTCGCCGTGCTCGGCGCCATCTATGCCGGGCTCGCCACCGCCACCGAGGCCGCGAGCTTCGGCGTGGTGGGTGCGCTGCTCCTCGCCCTCCTGCAGGGCTCGCTCACCCGCGAGAGCTTCACCGCGAGCCTGATGGGCGCGGTGCGCACCTCCTGCATGATCGCCTTCATCCTGATGGGTGCCGCCTTCCTCTCGCTCTCCATGGGCTTCACCGGCCTGCCGCGCGCGCTCGCCGAATGGATCGCGGCACTCCAGCTCTCGCCTTTGATGCTGATCGCAGCACTCACCCTCTTCTACATCGTCATCGGCTGCTTTCTCGACGGCATCAGCGCCGTGGTGCTGACCATGGCCGTGGTCGAGCCCATGGTCAGGACCGCCGGCATCGACATGATCTGGTTCGGCATCTTCATCGTCGTCGTCGTCGAAATGGCGCAGATCACCCCGCCCGTCGGCTTCAACCTCTTCGTCATGCAGGGCATCACCGGCCACGACATCCTCTATGTGGCGCGCACCGCCCTGCCGTTCTTCCTGCTGCTCGTCGTCATGGTCGCCCTTCTGGTGGCCTTCCCCGGGCTCGCCACCTGGCTGCCCGAGCAGATGCGCCAGACCGCGGGCGGCGGCTGACCGCGACCCCCTTGCCCCCGGCCGCGGCCGGGCCCAACTTGGCCTCCATGAATGCTGCGTCCCGCCCCTTCGACCGCATCCGGCACCGCCGGCATCGGCGTCGCTTCGCGGGCGGCACCGACTTCCTCAGGCGAGCCATCGAGGAGCGGCTGCTCGACCGCCTCGACGACATCAGGAAGCCCCTTGGCCGCGTGCTCCTGCTCGGTGCCCAGGACGGCGGCCTCGCGCGCGCGCTTCGCAAACGGCCGGGCGTCGAGCGGGTCGTCGTCGCCGACGAGCTGCCACCGGCCGACATCCTGATCGACGAGGAGCTTCTGCCCTTTCGCTCCGGCAGCTTCCAGACGGTGCTGAGTGCGATGAGCCTGCACTGGATCAACGATCTGCCGGGGCTGCTCGTCCAGATCCGCCACTGCCTCGCGCCCGATGGCCTGCTGCTCGCGGCCTTTCCCGGCGGGGAGTCGCTGCACGAGCTGCGCGCCGCCCTGCTCGCGGCCGAGCTCGAGACGAGGGGCGGCGCCGGCCTCCGTCTCCTGCCGATGATCGACGTGCGCGACGCGGGTGCGCTCCTGCAGCGCGCCGGCTTCGCGCTGCCGGTCGCGGATGTCGAGCGGCTGACGGTGCGCTACGGCGAGCCGCTCCGCCTGCTCATGGATCTGCGCGCCATGGGCGAGGCGCAGGCGCTGGGCGAGGGGGCCCGAAGCCCGCTCACGACACCCGTGCTCGAGCGCCTCGATGCGACCTTGCGCGAGCGCTTCGCCGATCCTGACGGCAAGGTCCGTTCGACCTTCGACATCGTCTCCATCACCGGCTGGAAGCCGCACGCGAGCCAGCCCCGCCCGCTGCGCCCGGGCTCCGCCGAGATCAGCCTCGCCAGGGCCCTGGGCGTGCCGCCCGAGGTCGTCCGGGGCAAGGCGAAAGGCCCCTAGAAGCTCTCGATGCGCGGCAGCTCGCGCCGCGGCGCCGGCCGCTCCCCGCCCTGGTCGAGCTGACGGCCGAGCCTCCGACAGTCGGAGAGGGCCTCGGCACTGCCGGCCTGCGCCGCCTCGCGAAGCTCGTAATAGACGACCTCGGGCGCGCGGCCGGGACGCGCGTCGACGAAGAGATCGAGGCCGCAGCCGGCGAAGGCATAGCGCCAGTACTGCACCCCGCCCTCGACCCGAACCAGAGCCGGCTCACCGAGAACGCTGCGCAAATCGCCCGTGTCCATGCCGACGAGCTGCACGCCCGACGCGAGGTCGGGCACCGGCGACGGCGGCGGCAGGCCGCGCCAGGCCGGCGGCGGGGCGAGATAGGCGTCGATCGGCAAGGGCTCCGGCGCGCCGCCGCAGGCCGTGAGGGCCATGATGGCGAGGGCGAGGGAGGAAACGCCGGCAAGGCGCCGCACCGATCGCGCCATCGCCGCTACCTGTCGTCGATCATCGAGACGCTGCCGGACAGGCGGCCGCCCCGCTCGATCTCCAGCTCGCCATAGCGCACCGTGCCCGTGACCCGGCCGGTGGCCCGGATCAAGAGACGGTTCCTCACGGTGAGCTCGCCCTCGTAGAGGCCGCTGATCTCGGCGTCCTCGACCGAGGCCTTGCCGTTGGTGAAGCGGCCGCTCTCGGCGATCTCGATCGCCCGGGTCTCGTTCAGCGTGACCTGCACGCTGCCCTCGACGATCAGCCGGTCGCAGGACGTGATCTCGCCCGAGAGGCTGATCCCCTGGCCGACCATGAGGCGCTTGCCGCCGGCATCGGTGCTCGCCGCAGGTGTGGCGGCGGCCGGCGCGGCGGCGGTCTCCGCCCCCCGGCGCGGCAGGTCGGGCTGCTGCGGCAAGGGCTTCGTCTCGGCGGCCGGCCGCAAAGGCGACGTGTCGGCGCGGGTCTCGCCGACCGGGGTCGACTCGTTGTCTTTTCTGCGAAACATCGATGGTTCCTGCGTGCTGCGATTCTGGAGGTGGTCGCTGCCGTGGCGGGCAATGGTGGAGCCGGTTGCCTCAAGTCTCAACCGAAATTGTGCCCCGGGAGATCGTGAGGATTAGACCCGCCGGAGGCGGGAAGTCAAACGCAAAGGAACCGCCGGTAGTCGTCACAAAGGCACCTTCAATCGCTTTACGGCCGGATGATGACCTGGCGCCACGCGCCGGACCGCCCGCCACGACTGGACCTTCGTCCCCGACCTGCTAAACGGGCGGCCATATGATGAATGGAGTGCGAAGGCGCATGGAAGTGGCTCTGGCGGAACACCGAAAGCTCGACGTGCTCGGCATCGGCAATGCGATCGTCGACGTGCTGAGCCATGCCGACGATTCGCTGCTGATCGAGCTCGGGCTCGAGAAGGGGGCGATGACGCTCGTCGACGAGGCGCGCTCGGAGTTCCTCTATCGTCGCATGGGGCCGGGCCGCGAGGTCTCGGGCGGAAGCTGCGCCAACACCATTGCCGCGATCGCGTCCATGGGCGGCAGCGGCGCCTTCATCGGCCGGGTCCGTGACGATGCCCTGGGGCGCATCTTCGCCCACGATATCCGGGCCGCCGGAGTGCGCTTCGATGCGAGGCCGCAGCCGCGGGGGCCGGCCACGGCACGCTGCCTGATCTTCGTCACCGGGGACGCGCAGCGCACCATGCAGACCTATCTCGGCGCCTGCGTCGATCTCGGGCCCGAGGACGTCGACGAGAGCCTCGTCCGCGACGCGCGGATCACTTATTTCGAGGGCTATCTCTACGACAAGCCGGCCGCCAAGGCCGCCTGCATGAAGGCGGCCGACATCTGCCACGCGGCCGGCAACAAGCTGGCGCTGACGCTGAGCGACGCGTTTTGCGTCGAGCGCTGGCGCGCCGACTTCAAGAAGCTGGTCGAGGAGCGGGTCGATATCCTCTTCGCCAACGAGAGCGAGATCAAGAGCCTCTACGAGGTCGAGAGCTTCGACGCGGCGTTGCAGGAAGTGCGTCGCCACGTCGGCTTCGCCGCCCTGACCCGCGGCCCCAGGGGCTCGGTCGTGGTCAGGGGCGACGAGGTGCACGTCATCGACGCCGTCGTGCCGGCGCGGCTGGTCGACACCACCGGTGCCGGCGACCTCTACGCCGCGGGCTTCCTGCAGGGCCTCGCCGCCGGCCTCGATCTCGCCGCCTGCGGCCGGCTCGGCTCGGCCGCGGCCTCGATGATCATCGCCCAGTACGGTGCGCGTGCCCAGGAATCCCTGAAAGGCCTCGTCGAGGGGATGGCGGGCTGAAAGGCCACACTCCGAGGCGAAGGCGCGAAGGCATGGCAACCTATAGTTGAAAGAAATCGCATGCTGACGTAGCTCCGGGTAACGCCGCGCCATCACGAGGATCCGGGTCAGCGGGATCCGGGCGTCGGCGGGCAACGATCAGCATGCGAGGCACCCGCTCATGAGCACCCCGGAGCTTGCCTGCGAGCTCAACGAACTCTGGGCGTCCGAGGGACGACCCTATCGTCTCGGCAAGCAGGGGGTCGCCCAGCTCTGGGCGATCCGCGGTGCCCGGGGCGACGCCGGCCAGCCGCTCCTCTTCATCGTCGGTCGCGAGGAGCAGGCCGTGGCCCGGGCCCATGCCTGGGCCAATCCCGATGCCGGAGTCCCGGTCGAGATCGAGGCGGCAGCGACCGAAGCGGACGCCCTCGCCTGAAGGCACGCCGCCGGCCCTCCGCGGGCCGGCGGGCGAAGCGGCCGCCTCGCTCAGGCCGCCTTCCGGAGCGCCTGGTCGAGGTCGGCGATGATGTCGTCCACGGTCTCGATGCCGACCGAGAGCCGGATGACGTCGGGCCCGGCCCCCGCTGCCGTCTGCTGCTCCGGCGTGAGCTGGCGATGCGTCGTCGACGAGGGGTGGATGATGAGCGAGCGGGTATCGCCGATATTGGCGACATGGCTCAGCATCTGGCAGTTGTTCACCACCTTGACACCCGCCTCGTAGCCGCCCTTGACGCCGAAGGTGAAGAGGGCGCCGAGACCCCTCGGGCAGTACTTGTCGACGAGCGGCGTGCGGTTCTGCGGCAGCCGCGAGTACGAGACCCAGCTCACCTGCGGGTGATCGCTGAGCCAGGCCGCCACCTTGTCGGCATTGGCGACGTGGCGGTCCATCCGCAGCGGCAGCGTCTCCACCCCCTGCAGGATCAGAAAGGCGTTCATGGGCGCGAGGCAGGGCCCCATGTCGCGCAGCCCGATCGCCTTGTTGCGCACGGTCATCGCGAAGGTGCCGAAGGTCTCGTGGAACCGCAGGCCGTGATAGGCGGCGCAAGGCTCCGTCATCTGCGGGAACTTGTCCGAGGCGGACCAGTCGAACTTGCCGCCCTCGACGATGATGCCGCCGATCGAGTTGCCCTGCCCGCCGATATACTTGGTGAGCGAATGGACGACAACGTCGGCACCCCATTCGATCGGCCGGCAGAAATAGGGTGTCGGGCAGGTGTTGTCGACGACGAGCGGAATCCCGGCATCGTGGGCGATCTTGGCCATCGTCTCGATGTCGGGGACGATGCCGTCCGGGTTGGAGGCGCTCTCGATGAAGAGCGCCTTGGTCCGGTCGTCGATGGCGGCGCGGAACCTCTCGGGCTCGCGCGGATCGACATAGGTCACCTTCCAGCCGAACTGCGGGAAGGTCTGGTTCATCTGGCTGATCGACCCGCCATAGAGCTTGGAGGACGAGACGATGTTGTCGCCCGAGCTCATCAGATTCAGGAAGGTCAGGAACTGGGCCGAATGACCCGACGCGGTGGCGCAGGCGGCCGTGCCGCCCTCGAGCGCCGCGACCCGCTCCTCGAGCACCGACACGGTCGGGTTGGTGAGCCTCGAATAGATGTTGCCGAACTGCTGCAGGTTGAACAGCGACGCCGCGTGGTCGACATCGTCGAAGACGAAGGACGTCGTCTGGTAGATCGGCGTGGCCCGGGCCCCGGTGGTCGGGTCGGGTGCCGCACCCGCATGGATCGCCAGGGTCTCGAAGCCGTATTTGGGCTGCTCGCTCATCGCTCTGCCCCTTCTCCTGCATGAGGTCGCTGGCCTTCTCCTATAGCCAGGCGGCGAGCCGCGCAAAGAGGCATTCGTCGCAGTGCATCACGCGGCCGTGGGTCTTGCGGTCGCCGCGCTTCCCCGCGTACCAGATGGTGTGGTCACGCCGATGCGCGCTCGCCCGGCGGCCATGCCGCCCCGAGCTGTGCTAGACAGGAGATGCGCGTCAGCGGGGTGCCACCATGCCGTGCCCCTTGCCCTTGGGAGTGACGGGTAGCCAAGGATGTCCCCAACGATGACCGACGTGATGCCGCGCGTGATTCTCGACGAGCTGGTGGCGCTCGCCGTGCACCAGCTCGGCGAGGAGGAGGCCGCCCGGGATCTCGTCGACCAGATGCTGGCCGACCATCCGGAGCTCGCCGCCGCCGCGATCGAGGCGCCGACGCCGGCCGAGCGGCTGCAGGCCGTCGACCGACTCTTCGGCCGCGTGCGCTGGGCGGTCCGCGAGCGGCTCTCCGGTGCCCGCCGACCGCCCGCGACGGCGACGCCGGCCCCGCCACCCGCACCGCCTTCGGATGCGGCACCGGCCAGGGCCAAGGCGCCGCCCTGGGCGCCCTCGCCACCGCCGCCGCCCGCCACGCCCTCCATCCCGCGCTCGATGGCCGTGCCGCCGCCGGCGATGATGCCCAAGCTCGAGCCGCCGCGCACCTTCATTCCGGTTCCGACACCGCCCTCGGCCGAGCCCGAGGCGGAGACGGCACCGGAGACGCCGGCAGCGATGGAGGACGGAGTGCCGGTCATCGAAAGGGCGCCCGCCGGGCCGGCGGTGGACGGGCCCCCGCGATCAGCGCCGCCGGAGCCGCCGGCTTTCACCGCCCCGTCGCGGCCGATGATGCGGCCGCGACCGGCACCGCCGGTCGAGCCCGCAGGGGCCGATTCGCCGCCACCTTCGGCCCCGCAGCGCCACGAGCCACCGCCCTTGCAGTTCGAGATCATCGACGATCTCTACGGGCTCGAGGCGAGGGCGCGCCGCCGCCGCCGCGTGCTGATCGCCCTCGCCACCCTCGCCGTGGCCGCCGGCGCCGGCTGGCTCGTCGTGACGAGCGACCTGCCGCGCCAGATCCAGGGCTGGGAATGGGCCGCGGCACCGCCCGCCTCGCCGACGGACGGAGCATCCCCGACCCGGCCGCCGCCGCTCGAGGCGCTGCAGCTCGAGGCGCCGAAGATCGCTTCCGACGGATCGGGCGACGACGCGGCGGATCGGCCGGCCCTGGGGTCCGAAACGGCCGCGGACAACGGCACCCGGCGCATCCTCAGGCTGGACCCGCGACCGGAGCCGGCCGCCGGTCCCGTCGCCGAGGAGAGCGCGGGTTCGCCGCCCGCCGCCGAGGAGGCGGTCCGGGTCTTCATCCACTACGACGCCGACGCCCGAAGCGCCAGCGATGCCGCCGCGGCGCTCTACGCGCGGCTCACGAACGGCTCCGGCTACGCGACCGTCGTGCTGCGCGACGTGCCCTACGCCATCGGCAGCCACCGCATCCGCTACTACTTTCCCGAGGACCGGGCGGCCGCGACGGCCCTGGCCGAGCGACTGGGCGACCCGCCGGCCGGCGACTGGCAGTTGCAGGACTTCAGCTTCTACCGGCCACAGCCCGTGCGCGGCACGCTCGAGGTCTTCGTGCCGACCGGCTGATCGCCCGGCATCTGGCCCATGACCCCGCCAGGCGCGCCGGCGCTCCCGGGATGGGCGCGAAGAGGGGCATGCGTGCCCGGTGGCCGGCGAAGGCGGTCGACCAGCCGATCCATGAGCGCTCGATCGCGCAAGGCCCGATCGAGGTGGCTCTCAGGCCAGCCGCCCCTTGGTCGTCCGGAGCTGGCGCGCCGCGCCGCGCCGCGCCGAGAGCAGGCCCCGATTGACCCCGAGCCAGCCGATCTCGCCGAAGAGCCGGCCGTGCTCGATCTTCGGGCAGCGATCCATGACCACGTCGAGCCCGGCCGCGCGCGCCCGCGCCGCCGCCTCGTCGTGGCGCACGCCGAGCTGCATCCAGATGACCCTGGCCCCGATGGCGATCGCCTCCTCGACCAGAGGCGGCACCTCCTCCGAGCGGCGGAAGATCTGCACCATGTCGACCGGCTCCGGCAGGCTCGCGAGATCGGCAAAGACGGTCCGCCCGAGGATCTCCTGGCCGGCATGGCGCGGGTTCACCGGATCGATCACGTAGCCCTTGTTGGCGAGGTAGAGCATGGCGAAGTAGGACGGCCGCATCTCGTTCGCCGAGGCGCCCACCATGGCGATCCGCCTCACGGCCTCGAGGATGCGGCGAATCTCGGCGTCGTCGTAGACCAGGAGCTCCACCGTCACGCTCCCGCCGTCATGCCGGCACCGCCAGCAGCGGTCGATTGGCCCGCCTGAGCACCGCCTCGGTGGTCGAGCCCCGGAGCGCATCGAGAAAGCCGTGCCGCCCCTCGGTCGTCATGACCAGCAGATCCGCGTCCGTCTCGTCCGCCGCGGCGGTGATCGCGTCCACCACCGGCCCCTCGCCATGCCGGCGCCGCACGCGATCGGCCAGCCAGCTCTCGACCAGCGGCTCGGGCGCCGAGGCCTTCGGGCCGACATGCAGGAGATGCAGCGTCGCCGCCTGCGCTCCGAGAAGCTCGACCAGCCGTGCGGCCGCGGCCAGCGCCGGCTGCGGATCGGGCTCGCGGTCGATCGGCACCAGGATGTTGGCGAGCCGGATCTCGCCGGTCCGGGGGTCGACGAAGCCGCGCGCCGCGTGCGGCAGGAAAAGCGTCGGAACGCGGGAGCGCCGGGCGATCGCTTCGGCGATCGAGCCCTCCAGCCAGCGCGGCAGGCCGTCGCGGCCATGGGTCGCCAGCACCACGAGGTCGGCGCCGTGCCGCTCGATATAGTCGACGAGGCTCGCCACCGTGCCGCCGCCGCCGAGATCCGCCTTGGTCACGCGAATGCGGAGCACCTCCTCCACACTCGCCGCCGAGGCGCCGAGGTCGAGCAGGCCCCAGCTCGCCAGCGTGTCGCGCACGCCGGGAAAGGCCTCGAGCCGGGCCGCGTCCTCGAGCTCGCGCCCGGCATTGTGAACCACGGCGAAGCGGCCCCGCGTCGCCACGGCGAGCCTGAGCCCGTGCGCGAAGGCGTCGCGGCCCGCCTCGTCGAGATCGGTCGGGTGAACGATGCTGGTGAAGGATCGGGGCGATACGGTCATGCTGGCCTCATCCCCTGCCCTGGCCGGGCCAGACCGGCGGCCGCTTGGCGACGAAGGCCTCGAGGCCCGCGCCGAAGGCGTCGTGAAGCGCGTTCTCGACGATCACGTCGGTGGTGAAGTCGTAAGCCTCGGCCATCGGCAGCTCGAGCTGGCGGTAGAAGGCGCGCTTGCCCAGGGCCAGGACGTCTTGGGGCTTGTCCAGGAGCCGGGCGGTCAGCGCCTCGGTCGCGGCGGCCAGATCCTCCTTCGGCACCACCCGGTTGACGAGGCCGAGGCGCAACGCCTCCTCGGCGTCGATGAAGTCGCCGGTGAGCAGCATCTCGAGCGCCGCCTTGCGCGGCACGTTGCGCGACAGCGCCACCATGGGCGTGGAGCAGAAGAGGCCGAACTTGACGCCCGAGGTGGCGAACCGGCTCGCCGCGCTGCAGATGGCGAGGTCGCAGGCGGCGACGAGCTGGCAGCCAGCCGCCGTGGCGATGCCGTCCACCTCGGCGATCACCGGCTGCGGCAGGTCCTTGAGCTTCAGCATCATGGCCGAGCAGTGGCTGAACAGGCGATGGATGGGCGGGGCCCGCCGGTCCTGGCCGATCTCCTTCAGGTCGTGGCCGGCCGAGAACGCCTTGCCGTGCCCCGCCAGCACCAGGACCCGTGCCGTATCGGACCGGCCGATCCGGTCGAGCGCCTCGTGCAGCGCATCCAGAAGGGCGAAATTCAGGCTGTTGAAGGCCTTGGGCCGGTTGAGCGTGAGCCGGACCACGCCGCCGCTCTCGCGCTCGATCAGGATCGGCTCGCCGCCGTTCTCCATGTCACGTCTCCTCGGGTGGGCGCACGCGAGGCCGTCTCCCCCTCCGTGCCGCCGGATCAAGGCTACCCGCAAAGCCCTTCAGGGGCACGCGCCAATTCGGCGCCTCCGGCCCGGGCTCGCCATGCGGAAGATGGAACCCGCGGCCGGCCGGTCACCCCTCCGCTGCCGCCGGCGTCACCGTCCCGGCCTCGGTGACCACGAGATCCATCGGAATGTCGTGCCATTGCGGGTAGATCGTGGGAATGGCGGCGAAGGCGTAGCCGACGCCCACAACGCGCGGCCGCGGCATCCGTGCTCCGAGCGTGCGGTCGTAGAAGCCGCCGCCATAGCCGAGCCGGTAGCACGCCGCATCGAAGCCGATCACCGGCGCGATCACCACGTCCGGCACGACCACCTCGGCCGTCTCCAGGGGAACCGGGATGTTCCAGAAGCCGCGTGTCACCGCTTCGCCCGGCGTCCAGGCGCGAAAGATCAGGGGCCGGGCCCGGGCCACCACCACGGGCAGGGCGACGCGCGCCCCCCGGTCGGCGATCGCGGCCAGGAAAGGCCGGAGATCCGGCTCGGCCTTGAAGGGCCAGTAGGCGCTGACCACCAGCCCCCCGGCAGCACCGATGGCCGCCTCGAGCCCGGCCATGATGGCCAGGTCGCGCGGCTGCCGCTCCTGCGCGCGAAGCGCGAGGCGCTGCCCCGTCAGCCGCTCCCGCTCCGCCTTGCGCCAGCGCCTGAGATCGACCTCCTGCCCGAGGTCGGCGACGGCCGGGCGCGCGGGCGGCGACGGAAAGAGGTAGTCGGGATCGAGCTCGTGCATGAAGCAGGGGGGCGAGGCGAAGGTGGCCGGCTCGTCGTCGTCCGGACGGCTCATGGCAGCATCACCTCTTCATCGGGCCGCCTGAGGCGCTGGCCCTGCCGCGGCAGGCCGCCGAGCTCGAGGGCGATGCCGAGCTCGAGGCTGGCGGCGATGCGCTCCGAGCGCTCGATGAAGAAGGCGGCCGCGGCGGGCGGGCAGGCCTCACGGGCGGTCGCCGCGAAGAGCTCGAGCCAGCGGTCGAAATGCCGGCCGTCCACCGGCAGCCGCGCATGGCGGACCATGGGCTGGCCGTGATAGGTGCCGGTCATCAGCGCTATCGACGACCAGAAACTGCACATGCGCTCGAGATGCGGCTCCCAGTCCGCGATCCGCTCCTCGAACACCGGCCCCAGCATCGGATCCCGGCGCACCTTCGCGTAGAACGCGCGCACCAGCCGGTCGATCATCGGCTCGTCGATGCCCGTGCGATCGACGATCTCCGCCACGATCGCCGCCCGTCGCCCCAACTGCTCCATCCGCTCCTCGATCCTCGTGCCGGCATTCGCCCCAAATAGGTATCCAAAATACGGCTTTGCCCGCCACAGGTGCAAGGTCCAAAAGAGCGACGGCCGAAGCGGCAGGGGCGACCGGGCCGTGAAGCCCCCTCGGCAAGGCACCCCGCCGATGGCCGGAGACCGAGATGGGACGCGCCTGGTGCTGCGGCGCCCGGATTCGAACAGGCTCCGAGCCTTGGCCATCGGTCCCGCATGGCTCGCAGGAGAGGTGTCCGAAGGACGGTTGCGGGTGACGCTCGCCCCACTCCATGCGCCATGCCATCGCCGGCCCTTTCGCCTCCGGCCCGGTGGCCGGCATCGTCGCGGTCGCGATCCCGCCGGCAGGCTGATAGAAGGGGCTCCATCGCCCGGGGTCCGGCAGCGCTGGGTGGAAGCGCGGTCGAGCCGCGCATGCACGACAAGAGGGGAGTCGCCGCCATGATCCACGAGATGCGCATCTATCACTGCGTGCCGGGCAAGCTGCCCGCCCTGCTCGATCGCTTCGATAAAATCACGCTGAAGATCTGGGATCGCATGGGCATTCGCCAGGCCGGCTTCTGGACCACGATCGTCGGCGAGAGCAACCAGGCCCTGATCTACCTTCTCGCCTGGGAATCCCTGGCCGAGCGCGAGGAGAAATGGAACGCCTTCATGGCCGACCCCGAATGGCAGCAAAAACGCGCCGAGACCGAGGCGGGAGGCCCCCTCCTCACCCGCGTCAGCAACCAGATCCTTCAGCCGACATCCTTCTCGTCGGTCAGGTAGGGCCGCCGGCGCGCGTCCTCCGTCCTGCGGCCATCGACGGGCTTCGGCCGCCATGCCCGCCGGCATTCTCCGGCTCCCGGTCATCCCGCCAGCCCGATCGGGCGGCCCGGTCGAGCGGTGAGCGGCAGGAGCGCCTCACCGGCGAGATGATCGATGCCGGCCATGAGGGCGGCCCGAGCGATGGCGGCGTCTCCCGACTCGACCACCAGCGAGGTCCGCAAGCCGGCCTCCGCGCCGAGGGCGGCGAGCCGGGCGAGGGCAGCCTCGGCCACGATCGGCCCCTCCGTCCCATGGTCCCATGCGGCTTCCGCCGAGAGCGCATCCGGGGAGACGGCATCTGGAAAGTGCCCGGCGGCGCCGGCTTCCGGCTGGGGCGGGCCGAGCGCCAGGGCGATGCCGGCGACGCCCGATGCCCGCAAATGATCGGCGAACCGCGCCGCCTCGCGCGGGGTGCCGTGGCCCTCGCCGAGGAGCAGGGCCGGATCGAGCCGGACGAGAACGGCGAGCGCGAAGGGGCGAAGATAGCTCACGAGCTCGCGCATCCGCGCCTGCGGCAGGCTCGCCGGCAGGCCGGTGATCTCGAGGACCAGCCGCCGCCGGGCGGAGGCCGGCAGCCGGCGGCAGGCCAGCATCAACGGCTCCCGGTGGCGCATGGCGCGCAGCGTCTCATAATGCAGCTCGACCCGCACCATCGTGCGGCCGGCGCCGAGGGCCGATACCGCCTCGCCGATCGACCAGCGATCGAGAGCGGCGTCGAAGACGCCGTTGAGGCTCGCCGGGCAGAGCTCATGGGCCGGCCGGCGGCCGGCCTCGTTCGCCAGCACGGGCTCGAGCGCGTAGCCGGCGACCAGCCTCTTGCGCAGGTTCAGGACCGGCCGGAAGAGCGCCCGCAGCCGCGGCCGGTTCGCCGCGAAGAGTGCCTGCTCCGCGTCGTCCACGCGCCGGTTGAAAGCCTCGATGCGGGCCTCGAGCCCGCCGACGCCGGTGATGCCGGCGAGGCCGGCCACGAGGTCGAAAGCGGTGGTCTGCAGCCGGCAGGCGACGCCGCCCGGCACCGTGCCGCACAGGCGCGTGGTGATCTCGGCGGCGATGAAGCGGCTGCGCCGCTCGGCGGCGAGGCGGTCGATGTCGGTGATCAGGAGGTGGAAGCGGTCGCCGCCGGTCGCGGCGTAGAGATCGCGCGGGCCGAGCCGCCTCGCGAGGCTGCCCTCGACGATCTGGAGGACCTTCTCGCGCACGGCCGGCCAGCGGGCGCCGAAGCGCAGGCGCAATTCCTCGATGTCGAGAAGCTGCAGCCCGCCCGTGCGGCGCGGCGCCGGCAGGGCGGCGTGATGGCGGCGGAACGCTTCGAGACGCGCGGCGAAGCGGCCGGGATCCGAGGGATCGAGACCATGGCCGCTCCGGGGCGGAGAGGGTGCCGGGGCGGCCGTGCCGGCACGCGGCGCGGCACCGCCCGAAGGCGGCACCATCCCCTCGTCCCGATCGATCAGCGCCTGCCGCAACACGGCTCCCCCGAAGCTCCTGCCCGGCACGTCGGCCGGCTTGGTCGATGCCGGATCTACCGCAGCCGGATTGACATTTCCTTAACGCCCTGGGGTCATGCTTCGGGTGCTTGTTTCCTCGGCTCCGGTTCGCTAGCACCGGGCGCACCGGCGTGCGCCCGGCCGCCCCTGAACCCCCCGCCCGAGCTGGAGCTTTCGAATGGTCGATCCGAAGCGGCATCTGCCGGAGCTGATCCGCCTCGCCGACGCGGCGGCCGGCCTGATCATGCGCCACTACGGCGCCGACACCGCCGTCGACTACAAGGCCGACCGCTCGCCGGTGACCCTCGCCGACGAGGCCGGTGAAGCCGTCATCCTCGAAGGGCTTCGGGCGCTGACGCCGGACTGGCCGATCGTCGCCGAGGAGGCGGTGAGCCGGGGCGAGATTCCGGCGGTCGACGACGGCCCCTTCTGGCTGGTCGACCCGCTCGACGGCACCAAGGAGTTCATCAGCCAGCGCGGCGAGTTCACCGTCAATATCGGTCTCGTCGTCGGCCGTCTGCCGGTCATGGGCGTCGTCCTGGCACCGGCCATCGACACCATGTGGTGGGGTGCCGTGGGCCAGGACGCCGGGCGCCGCCAGGCAGGGCGGACGGAGCCCATCGCGGTGCGGCAGGCCCCGCCCGAAGGCGGTGCCGTGGCCGTGGCCAGCCGCTCGCATCGCGATGCCGAGACCGACGCCTGGCTCGCCCGGCACGGCATCACCGAGACCCTCGCCTGCGGCAGCTCGCTCAAGTTCTGCGCCGTGGCCGAGGGCCGGGCCGACGTCTACCCGCGCTTCGGGCCGACCATGGAGTGGGACACGGCGGCCGGCCACGCGGTCCTGCGCGCCGCGGGCGGCGAGGTGGTCACCGTCGAAGGGCGGCCCTTCACCTACGCCAAGCCCGGTTTCCGCAATGGCGGCTTCATCGCCCGGGCGCGCGGCTGACCCGCGTGGCCGGCGGGCTGGCTCGCGTCCTCCGGCACCTGCCGCCCCGGCTGCTCGCCCGCCTGCCGCCCGAGGCGGCGCACGATCTGGCGATCCGCCTGATCGCCTGCGCACCACATCTCGACCGGCCACAGCACCCTCGCCTCGCCACAGCACTCGCCGGGATCGGCCTCGCCCATCCGCTCGGGCTCGCCGCCGGCTTCGACAAGGACGCCAGGGCCAGCGCCGGCCTCCTCGGGCTCGGCTTCGCCTTCGTCGAGGTCGGCACCGTCACACGGCATCCGCAACCCGGCAACCCGAAGCCCAGGCTCTTCCGGCTCGCGGCCGACGGCGCCGTCATCAACCGCATGGGCTTCAACAATGACGGCATGGAGGCGATGGCGCGCCGCCTCGCAGGGCGCGCGCGAGCGGGTGTCACGGGCGTCAATATCGGCGTCAACAGGGACACGGCCGACGCCGCCCGCGACTACGGCCGCGTCGCCGCCCTGCTCCTGCCGCTCGCCGCCTATCTGACCGTCAACGTCTCCTCGCCCAACACGCCGGGCCTGCGCGACCTGCAGGAGGAACGAGCGCTCGGCCGCGTGCTCGACGCCGTGCTCGAGGCGCGCGGGCGTGCCGGACCGAAGAAGCCCATCCTGCTCAAGGTGGCGCCCGATCTCGACGACCGGTCCGCCGACGCCATCACCGATGTCGCCATGGCGAAGGGCATCGACGGCATCATCGCCACCAACACGACGACAGCCCGTCCGCCGGACCTCCGCTCGCCGGCCCGGGCCGAAACGGGTGGCCTGAGCGGCCGGCCGCTCCTCGCACCATCGACGGCCCTGCTCCGCCGCATGACCCGCCGCGCCGCCGGCAGGCTCGCCTTCGTCGGCGTCGGCGGCATCGCCTCGGGCGCCGACGCTTACGAGAAGATCCTGAACGGCGCCTCGGCGGTCCAGATCTACACCTCCTTCGTCTACCAGGGCCCGCCGGTCATCGACCGCATCCTGGACGAGCTCGAGGCCTGCCTCGACCGTGACGGCCACATCGACCTGCGCGCGGCGGTCGGTGCCGGGCTTTGACGACCCTCACCCGGAGGCGCTCGAACAATCTCCGGTCATGAACCGCTCGACCTCGGCTTGCGGCAGCGCCCGTTCGGTGAAGCGGAAGGTGCCCCGGTCGAGCATCTCGAGCGCTGCCTCCTGGACGGCGCCGTAGGCGAGCCGCGCCAAGGCGCCGCCGACGCTGATCCGCCTCGCTCCCGCCGCCGCCAGCTCGGCCAGGCTGAACGCCGTCTTGGGATTGCCGGCGAGCACGTTGACCGGCCTCGCCACGGAGCCGCAGACCGTCTGGATCGCGTCCAGATCGGGCAGGCCCGGCGCGTAGAGCACGTCGGCGCCCGCCTTCTCGAAGGCCTGCAGCCTCTTGATGATGTCGTCGAGATCCGGCCGGCCGTGCAGGAAGCCCTCCGCCCGCGCCGTCAGCACGAAATCTTGCGAGAGAGCCCTTGCCGCCTCGGCCGCGGCGGCGATGCGCTCGACCGCCTGGCCGAAGTCGAAGATCGGGGCCTCGTCGCGTCCGGTGAAATCCTCGATCGAGCAGCCGGCGAGCCCCGAGGCTGCCGCGTCGCGCACGGTGGCCGCGGCACTCTCGGGACTGTCGCCGAAGCCCTTCTCGAGATCGGCCGAGACCGGCAGGGCCGTCGCCCCGACGAGGGCGCGGCAGTGGTCGAGCACCGCCTCCCGCGCCACGCCGCCGTCGCGGCGGCCGAGCGCGAACGCCATGCCGGCGCTGGTCGTGGCCAGTGCCTGAAAGCCGAGGCCGGCGAGAATGCGCGCCGAGCCCGCGTCCCAGGGATTGGGAATGATGAAGGCGCCGGGCCCTTCATGCAGAGCCCGGAACACGGCACCCTTGTCGCTCACGATCTTCCTCCTCGCCGATGCGAGGTTCCACTATCCGCCACCCGCCGGCGCCCGCCAAGGGCGTTCACCCGCCATTTCGAGGTCCCTTCGGCCAGCCGCTTGACGGCCGGCCCGCCGAAGCCTAGTCCACGGTTCGTGGTGATTTGAGCCGGTCGGCTTGCGGGCCACGTTAAACAACCCGCTAAAAGGCCGGGCGTCATATGGACCCTGGCCTGCCCGGCCGGGGTTTCTTGCTTTTGGAGCGGGCGCATGGCGGAAGACAGGGCAGGCGGCTGGCGACTGGAGACGCAGCTGGTGCAGGGCGGGCTCGATCGCTCGCATCACGGCGAGACGGCGGAGGCGCTCTACCTCACCTCGGGCTTCGTCTACGAGCGCGCCGAGCATGCCGAGGACCGCTTTCGCGACCGCGCCCGGGGCTACATGTACAGCCGCTACGGCAACCCGACGGTCGGCACGTTCGAGCAGCGCCTCGCGGCACTCGAGGGGGCCGAGGCCTGCTGCGCCGTCGGCTCCGGCATGGCCGCCGTCAACGCCGCCCTGATGTGCCGCCTCGCCGCCGGCGACAGGGTGGTGGCGTCCCGCGCCCTCTTCGGCTCCTGCCGCCACATCATCGCCTCGATCCTGCCGCGCTTCGGCGTCGGGCACACCTTCGTCGACGGCACCGACCTCGACCAGTGGCGCGCGGCGCTGGCGCGGCCCACCGCACTCGTCTTCCTCGAGACCCCGTCCAACCCCGCCCTCGAGCTCGTCGACATCGAGGCCGTGGCGGAGCTCGCCCACAGGGCCGGTGCCGAGGTCGTGGTCGACAACGTCTTCGCCACGCCGCTCCTGCAACGCCCGCTCGCCCTCGGCGCCGACGTCGTCGTCTATTCCGCCACCAAGCACATCGACGGCCAGGGCCGCTGCCTCGGCGGCGCCGTGCTCGGCACGCAGCGCTACCGCGACGAGGTCCTCCACCCCTACCTCAAGCATACCGGGCCGAGCCTCAGCCCGTTCAATGCCTGGCTGCTGCTCAAGGGACTCGAGACCATGCCGCTCAGGGTCGCCCGGCAATGCCGCTCCGCCGAGCGCATCGCCCGGCACCTCGAGGCCCACCCCAGGGTTTGCCGCACCCTCTATCCCGGCCTCGAGAGCCACCCGCAGCACGCCCTCGCCCGCCGCCAGATGCAGGGCGGCTCCACGCTCATCGCCTTTCGCACCGGCGGCGGCAAGGCGCGCGCCTTCGAGGTCATGGACAGGCTCCGGCTCGCCGTGATCTCCAACAATCTCGGCGACAGCAAGACCATGGTCACCCACCCGGTCACCACCACCCACTCGAAGCTGTCGCAGGACGAACGCGAGGCGCTCGGCATCACCGACGATTTGATCCGCCTCTCGGTCGGGATCGAGCATGTCGACGACATCATCGAGGATCTCGACCAGGCGCTCGCCTGAGAGCCGCTCCGGTCCCGTCGCCGGCTCTTCCCCTTGCAAGGCCGGCGCAGTGGCGACAAGCTGAACCGGCCGGCCCGGCACCGGCGCGACGGAGGAAGGAAGATGACCGAAGCTCGTCCAAACGACCATGCGCACGCGGCGGAGCCGGCGACGCCCGCCGGGGAGGAGCGGCCGCTCGGCGAGGGCGAGGGGCCGGACCGGGGCGAGCCGCTCTCGCCGGTCCGCCTCGGTGCCCTGGTGCTCGGCCCGATCGTCGCCCTTCTGATCGTCCTCCTGCCCGCTCCCGAAGCCATGCCGATCGAGGCGTGGCGGCTCGTGGCGCTGACCTTCTGGATCGTCATCTGGTGGCTCGGCGAGGCGGTGCCGATCCCGGCTACGGCGCTCCTGCCGATCCCGCTGATGCCGCTCTTCGGCATCTCCGCCATGGGGCCGGTCGCGGCGAGCTACGCCGACAGCCTGATCTTCCTCTTCCTCGGCGGCTTCCTCCTCGCCGCCGCCATGCAGCGCTGGGGCCTGCACCGGCGCATAGCGCTCAGCATCGTCGGCACGGTCGGCACCAGCCCCGGCGGCATCATCGGCGGCTTCATGCTGGCGACGGCCTTCCTCTCGCTCTGGATCTCCAACACCGCGACCACCGTGATGATGTACGCGGTCGGGCTCTCGGTCATCGACTTCGTCGGCCGGCGGACCGAGGACGAGCACATGCTGCGCAATTTCGGCGTGGCGCTCATGCTCGGCATCGCCTACAGCGCCTCGATCGGCGGCGTCGGCACGCTGATCGGCACCCCGCCCAACGCGCTCCTCGCGAGCTTCCTCGCCAGCACCTACGACATCCACGTCACCTTCTTCACCTGGATGCTGTTCGGCATGCCGGTGGTCATCCTCATGCTGCCTCTGGCCTGGCTGCTCCTGACCCGGGTGATCTTCCCGGCGCGCCGGCTGCAGGTCGGCGATGCCGGCGCCGTGGTGCGCAGCGAGCTCCTGGCGCTCGGGCCGATGAGCCGCGCCGAGAAGGTGGTGGGCGGCGTCTTCCTCGCCGCCGCCTTCGCCTGGATCTTCCGCTCGCCCATCGTGGCGCTGACCGGCTGGCCCCTCAACGACACCTCGGTGGCGCTGATCGCGGCCCTCGTCCTCTTCGCCTGGCCGCTCTCCCGCGAGGGCAGCACCTTCGTCCTCGACTGGACGGCGGCGCGCGACGTGCCCTGGGGCGTGCTCCTGCTCTTCGGCGGCGGCCTGGCGCTGGCCGGCGGATTCAAGGACACGGGCCTCGCCGAGTGGATCGGCAACTCGGTCACCGGCTTCGACGTCGGCACCTGGATCCTGGTGCTGATCGTGGTGACGGCCATCGTCTACCTCACCGAGATCACCTCGAACACGGCCTCGACCGCCACCTTCCTGCCGATCCTGGGGGCGGTCGCCGTGGGCCTCGGCCTCGATCCGCGCGTGCTCGCCGTGCCGGTCGCCGTCGGTGCTTCCATGGCCTTCATGATGCCGGTCGCCACCCCGCCCAACGCGATCGTCTTCTCCTACGAGCGCATGCAGCTCAAGGACATGGTGATCGCCGGCTTCTGGCTGAACATCCTGGCGATCGCCGTGACCTTCGGCGCCATGTACTTCCTCGCGGGCGCCGTCTTCGGCGTCGGAAGCGGAGTCCCGCCGGCTCACCAGTGAGCGGTGAGCCGCCGGAATTCGGCCTCGAGCGGCTTCGGCCCGGCGATCACCGGATTGCCGTCGAGGAGCCCGTTATTCGTGAGGAAGTCGTTGGCGAAGCCGCCCGCCTCCTCGACCAGGAGCAGCCCGGCGAGGCAGTCCCAGCTGTTCATGTGCGGCTCCAGATAGCCGATCAGCCGGCCCGCGGCCGTCCAGGCGAGGCCGAGCGCACCCGAGCCGTGCCGCTGGTACATGCCGCCGGCGCGCAGCAGCTTCTCGAAGAGCGGCAGCATCGATTCGACCGGCACGCGCAGCGAGTAGCCGAGGCTGACCGTGCCGTCGCCGAGCGAGGCGACGTCGGCGACGCGGATCGGCACGCCGTTCATGGTGGCACCGCCGCCGCGCCTCGCGGCGAAGAGCTCGCCGGCCATGGGATCGTAGACGACGCCGATCTCGATTTGCCCGGCCCGCTCGTAGGCGAGGCTGACACACCAGGAGCCGATGCCGTTCAGGAAGCACCAGGTGCCGTCGATGGGATCGATGACCCAGTGCCCGCCACCCTCGCCCTTGAGCTCGTGCGCGTGCTCCTCGCCGACGAAGCCGTCTCCGGGAAAGAACTCGGCCAGCCGCTGGCGCATCAGCGTCTCGACCTCGCGATCGGCCTGGCTCACCAGATCCTGAGCACCCTTGCTCTCGATCTCGAGGGTGTCGCGTACGAGGTAGTAGCGCCGGGCGAGGCTGCCGGCCTCGCGGGCGACGGCTTCGGCGGCGGCGAGCCGCAAGGCGGGGTCGATCTCGGGCATCTTTCGGTCCGGGCTTGGGGTGCGCGATGGAGCGGGTTATAGGACGGACCGGTCGCCGCGACGAGAGCGGGACGGAAATTCCGGAGGAGCGCGCATGATCATCGTCGAGGCGAACGGGGCGAGGATATCGGCCATCGGCTTCGGCACCTGGGACCTGCCGCACGACCGGGTGCAGGCGCTGGTCGAGCACGCCATCGCCACGGGCTACCGCCATGTCGACACCGCCAAGGCCTACGGCAACGAGCGGGAGGTCGCCGCCGGCATCCGCGCCTCGGGCATCCGGCGCGACGAAATCTTCCTCACCACCAAGATATGGCCCGACCAGTTCCGCGCCGACGACTTCAGGCGCGCCGCCGACGAGCGGCTGGAGCTCCTCGGCGTCGATGCCGTCGATCTGCTCTTGCTGCACTGGCCGGCGAAGGACGTGCCGCTCGAGGAGACCATCAACGCCCTGAACGCCGTGCGCGAAGCCGGCAAGACCCGGCATATCGGGGTCAGCAACTTCACCGCCGCCATGGTCGAGGAGGCGGCGAAGCTGAGCGCCGCCCCGCTGGTCACCGACCAGGTCGAGTACCATCCCTTCCTCAGCCAGGACCGGGTGATGGCGGCGCTGCGGCGGCACGGCATGGCGCTCACCGCCTATTGCCCGATCGCGCGCGGCAAGGTCCTGGGCGATCCCGTGATCGGCGAGGTGGCCGAGGCGCACGGCCGGACCGCGACCCAGGTGACGCTGCGCTGGCTGGTCCAGCAGAAGAACGTCATCGCCATCCCGCGCAGCTCGAACGAGGCCCGCATCGCCGAGAACCTCGCCGCCTTCGATTTCGCGCTGACGGACGAGGAGATGCGCCGGATCAGCGCCCTGGGCTCGCCCGAGGGACGGCTGGTGAACGGCGCCTACGCACCCGAATGGGACGCTTGAACCCCGTCACCTTCCAAGCGATCGAGGAAGCGGCCCTCATGCGCCACGGCCGGGCGGCGCTCCAGGCCCGCCTCACCGTCCCCAGGGACGCGGTCGAGCTCGAGGCCACGGGCGACGATCGCTACCTCTCGGCCATGGCGCTGCGCATCTTCCGGGCCGGGCTCAAGCACGAGCTGGTCGACCGGAAATGGCCGGCCTTCGAGGAGATCTTCTCGGGCTTCGATCCGGCGCGCGTGGCCGGGCTGGCCGACGAGGAGCTCGAGGCTATGCTCGGCGACCGGCGCCTGATCCGCCACATGGGCAAGCTCCGGGCGGTCAGGGCGAACGCTGCGGAGGTGCTGGCGATCGCCCGTCAGCACGGCGGGTTCGGTCACTGGCTGGCGGACTGGCCCGTGGACCGGATCACCGCGCTTTGGATCGAGCTCGCGAGGCGCATGCAGCATCTGGGCGGCCGCTCGGCCCCGGCCTTCCTGCGCATGGTCGGCAAGGACACCTTCATCCTCACGAGCTCCGTCGAGCGCGGCCTCGTGACCTGGGAGGCCATGGCCGGCCCGCCTCGCACCCGGGACGAGATTCGGGCGGTGCAGGCGGCCTTCAACCGCTGGCGGCAGGAGACCGGCCGCCCGCTCTGCCAGCTCTCGCAGATCCTGGCCCTTTCCGTGGACTGAGAGGCTGTCAATGAATGGGCCGAGGGCCGTCGCATCGCTGCATCGAGCTTATGGGGTCAGGACTCTTTTAGGCGGCCCAAAAGAGTCCTGACCCCATAAACGCTCCTGAACATCCAGGCCGACGTCCAACCGCCCCGCCGAAGCCGCACCTCGCGACCCCGCTCGCGGAAAGGCTCGAGATCGCCCACGAATCCCTCGACCCCACGACCACGAGCCCATTCATTGGCAGCCTCTGACCGGAACCGGGCGTGGTCGAGCCGGTTCATCGCCGGCAGGGCTCGGGCTGAGCGAGCCCTGCTCGGGCAGATCGACAATCCGGGAAAGGGTACGACCGTGAAGGACATGAACGAGCTTTTCCTCCATCACCTGAAGGACGTGTACTACGCCGAGAAGAAAATCCTCAAGAGCCTGCCGAAGATGGCCGACAAGGCCGGTGACAAGGCGCTCGTGGATGCGTTCAACGCGCATCACAAGGAGACGGAGAGCCATGTCGAGCGGCTCGAGCAGGTGTTCGGCATGCTCGACCAGAAGCCCAAGTCCGAGACCTGCGAGGCGCTCGACGGGCTCGTGGCCGAGGCCGAGGAGATCATCAAGGGCGCCAAGTCGGACGAGATCCGCGACGCCGGGATGGTCGCCGCGGCGCAGGCCGTGGAGCATTACGAGATCGCGCGCTACGGCACCCTGGTCGCCTGGGCGAAGCAGCTCGGGCTGAAGGACGCGGCGAAGCTCCTCCAAAAGACGCTCGAGGAGGAGCACGCGGCCGACGACAAGCTGAACAAGCTCGCGAACCAGAAGATCAACAAGGTCGCCGCCTGAGGGCGGATGGCAGGGCGCGCCGGCGGCTCGAGCCGCCGGCGCCGCTCCCGCCCGAGGTCAGGCACCGGCCGGCTGGACCGTCGCGGCCTTGGCTTGGTGAACCTTGACGGCGAGAAGCCGCGCCCGTCGCCGCTGGAGCTGCTGGTCGGTGAGCACACCGAGCAGGATCACCGTGCCCATGACGGCGAAGTTCAGCGAGGTCGGGATGCCCAGGAGATTGACGAGGTTCTGCAGCACCTGCAGCAGCACCGTGCCGAGGGCGATGCCCATGATCGAGCCCTCGCCGCCACGGA
Source organism: uncultured Geminicoccaceae bacterium (assembly GCA_964402505.1). GTDB lineage: Bacteria > Pseudomonadota > Alphaproteobacteria > Geminicoccales > Geminicoccaceae > SLRI01. Next base: position 45,215 of record CAYOCP010000014.1, on the reverse strand, counting down.
GCGAGCAGCCGCCGAGAACGGCGGCGGCGATGCCGTAGAGCTCGTAGAAGTTGCCGTGCGCCGAGGGCTGAATCGAGTAGGTGTAGAAGGCGAGGAACACCGCGGCGAGACCGGCGAGAGCGCCGCTGATCACATAGGACGAGGCGATCACGAGGTTGGTCGGAATGCCCGAGTAGCGGGCCGCCTCCTCGTTCTTGCCGACGGCGAAGAGGTAGCGGCCGAAGACCGAGCGATGCAGCACGATGCCCATGACGAGGGCGACGACGACGAAGGCGATGAAGGTGTGCGGCACGCCGAAGCTGCGGCCCGAGGCCAGCCACTCGAGCGTCTCGAAGCCGCCGGCATAGCCGAAGCCGATGGTGGCATCCGCCATGTAGTACCGGGCGGCCCCGCGATAGATGAGAAGCCCGCAGAGGGTGACGACGAAGGGCTGCATGTTGAAGCGGGTCACCAGCACGCCGTGGATGACGCCGAAGGCGACGCCGAGCCCGATGGCGACGGGAAGGACCAGCTCCCAGGCCATGCCCTTGTTGGTCATGAGGTCGATGAAGACGACGCCGATGAGCGCGAACATCGAGCCGACCGAGAGATCGATGCCGCCGGTGATGATGACGATGCCGACGCCGATCGAGAAAATCCCGAAAAGGCCCACCAGGTTCGCCATGTTGCCGAGGTTGACGGGCGAGAGGAAGACCGGGTTGAGCATCGTGGTGATGGCCCCGACGACGAGGATCAGCACGAGGAGCCCGAGATCCTTCTTTTGCATGGCGGCAGCTTTCGATGGGGTGCGCCGGGTCAGGCGGCGGCGCTGGCCGGAGCGTTGACGGCGAGCTCGAGCACTCTGGTCTCGGTGAAGCCCGCCCGGTCGTCGAGGATGCCGCTGATCCGGCCCTCGTGCATGACGGCAATGCGGTCGCTCACGCCGATCACCTCCTCCATGTCGCTCGAGATCATGAGGATGGCGACGCCGGCATCCGCGAGCTGGCGCAGGATGGCGTAGATCTCGCTCTTCGCACCCACGTCGATGCCGCGGGTCGGCTCGTCGAAGATGACGACCGAGGGCCGCATCGCCAGCCACTTGGCCAGCACCACCTTCTGCTGGTTGCCGCCCGAGAGCGTGACGGCCTCGGTCTCGATCGAAGGTGCGCGGATGTGCAGCCGGTCCTTTTGCCGCTCGGTGGTGGCGCGCTCGCGGCCGCCGTCGATCAGCCAGGCCCGGCTGTGATCCGCGAGATCGGCGAGCGTGACGTTGCAGCGCACCGGGAACTCGAGGACGACGCCGGAACGCTTGCGGTCCTCGGGCACGAGGTAGATGCCGCGGCCGATCGCCTGGTGCGGCGTGCGCACGGTGAGCGGCTCGCCGTCGAGCCGCAGGGAGCCGGCCAGGGGCGGGTCGATCCCGAAAAGGGTCCGCGCGAGCTCGGTGCGGCCCGAGCCGATCAGCCCGGCGAGCCCGAGGATCTCGCCCCGCCGGATGTCGAGATCGATGGTGCGGTCGGGGAAGAAGACGGTGCGCAGGCCCCGGATCTCGAGTCCGGGTCCGGGCGCCGAGGCGGGCGGAGTGTAGAGGGCCTTGAGGTCGCGGCCGATCATCAGCCGGATCATCGCCTGGTGCGCGATCTCGTCATGAGCGAGCGAGCCGGCGACGACGCCGTCGCGCAGGCAGACCACGCGGTCGGCGCAGGCCTTCACCTCGTTCAGCCGGTGCGTGATGTAGATGACGGCGACCCCCTGCGCCTTGAGCTCGGCGATGACACGGAGAAGCCGCTCGGTTTCCGAGACGGTCAGGCTCGAGGTCGGCTCGTCCATGATGATCAGCCGCGCCTCGAGCGACAGCGCCTTGGCGATCTCGACCATCTGCCGCTGGGCGAGCGAAAGCCCGGCCACCGGCGTGCGGGCGTCGAAATCCACCTTCAGGCGCTCCAGCAGCGGGGTCACCGCCGCGTGGAGCCGCCGCCGGTCGATCAGCCGCAAGGGCCCGCCCCAGCGCGGCTCGCGGCCGATGAAGACATTGGCGGCGACGTCCAGGTTCTCGAAGAGGTTCAGCTCCTGGTGGACGAAGGCGATGCCCGCCGCCAGCGACTGCGGCACGGTCAGCGACGCATGCACCCTGCCGTCGATCTCGATATGGCCGGTGTTCGGCGCCACGACGCCGCCCAGGACCTTCATGAGGGTCGACTTGCCGGCACCGTTCTCGCCGATCAGCCCGACCACCTCGCCGGCCGCCACCTCGAGATCCACATCCGCGAGCGCCCTCACCCCTGGATAGGTCTTGCCGATCCGGACGAGGCGAAGGAAGGGGGCGGCCCGGTGGCCGCCCCGCCCGCCCGTCATGGGCTCGCTCACTGGGCCAGGAGCTTCTGCATCTCCTGGCGGAACTCGTCGACGTTCGACTTGTCGATCACCCGGGTCGGGATGATCAAGAGCTTGTTCTCGGGAATGAACGAGGTGTCACCGTCGAGCACGCGCGCCATCAGCATCATCGACTGGTAGCCGAACTCGAAGGGCTGCTGGACGACCGTCGCCTCGACGATGCCGTCGGCGATGCCGCGCAGCGTCACCGGGTCCTCGTCGAAGCCGATCACCTTGACCTGGCCTTCCTTGCCGGCGGCGCGCACCGCCTCGACGATCTGCGGCGTGTTGTAGGACCACAGGCCCACGAGCCCGTCGATGTCCGGATAGGTGGTCAGCGTGTCCTCGACATTGCGCTTGGCGCGGGCGAAGTCGACCTCGTCGGTGCGGATGTCGATGATCTCGATATTGCCGCCGTCGAGCACCTTCTTGATGCCCTCGACCCGCTCCTGGGCGTTGGCCGCCCCCATGGTGCCGACGAAGAGCATGATCTTGCCGCCGTCCGGCAGCGCCTTCTTGATCAGCTCGCCCGCCTGCTCGCCGGCGGCGACGTTGTCGGTGCCGACATAGAGCATCCGGTCGGTGTCCGGGGCGTCGCTGTCGGAGGTGAAGAGCACGGCCTGCGACGCCGCCCGATTGAGCAGGTCGCGGCTGTTCGCGGGATCGATCACGCTCACCGTGATGCCGGCGACGCCGCGCGTCAGAAGATCGTCGATGATGCGCCGCTGCTCGGCCGCGGTGGCCTCCGAGACGATGTGCATCTCCGTCGTGTAGCCGTCCAGCTCCTCGCCCGCCTTCATGACGCCGGCGCGGCCGATGGTCCAGAAATCCGCGGCGGCATTGGTGACGAAGGCGAGGACCGGCTTGTCCTGCGCCATGGCCGGGCCGCTCGTGGCGGGCCCGATGGCGAAGGTGCTAGCGATCAAGGCGGTCGCGAGCGCCAGGGCCTGACGTCGCGGCAATCCGAATGACATTGGTGCTTCTCCCTGAGTCCTGGGTCGCCCCGCTGGAACGACCGACCGGATCGTGCGTCGGCGGCCCCGCGAGGTCAATCCGCTTCTGGGCCGGCGCCTCGCCCTTGCCCCCGGGGCCGAGCGCCGGGTAGCAAGACGAGGCAGCGGGAGAAAGCGTCATGAACGAGCTCGGGGTGGCGATCGGCGGGTTCGGCGCCATTGGCCGGGAGGTGGCGAAGGCCCTGATCGGCGGCCTGCCGGGGCTGCGCCTCGAGGCGGTGAGCGGGCGCGACCGGGCGAAGGCCGAGGCGGGGCTCGCCGAGCTCGGCGCGGATGTGCCGGTGCTGCCGCTCGAGGCGCTGGCCGAAACTGCCGAGATCGTCCTCGAATGCCTGCCGGCGGCGGTTTTTCGCGACGTGGCCGAGCCGGCGATCAGCCGTGGGCGCATCTTCATGCCGCTCTCGGTCGGCCAGCTTCTGGTGCATGGCGACCTGATCGAGCGGGCCGCCGCCACGGGTGCCCGCATCCTGCCGCCGACCGGTGCGCTCCTCGGGCTCGACGCCGTCCGCGCCGCCGCCGAGGGGCGGATCGAGCGGGTCGCCATGGTGACGCGAAAGCCGCCGGGTGGCCTCGCCGGAGCACCGCATCTGGTGCAGAACGGCATCTCGCTCGCCGGGCTTAAGGAGCCGCTTCTGGTCTTCGAGGGCTCGGCGCGGGAAGGGGCGCGGGGCTTTCCGGCCAATGTGAACGTCGCGGCCGCCCTGAGCCTCGCCGGCATCGGCCCCGACCGCACGACCCTCGAGATCTGGGCCGACCCCGGCGTCGGCCGCAACGTCCACCTGATCACCGTCGAGGCCGACAGCGCCCGCTTCGAGATGCGCATCGAGAACGTGCCGTCGGCCAACCCGAAGACCGGCCGGATAACGGCGCTCAGCACCATCGCCGCCCTGCGCGGCCTGACCGCGACCCTCAAGGTCGGCTCCTGAGCGCCGGGGCGAGGCCGATTGACTTGCCCCGCCCCGGGGCGGGATAAGTGCATAAATCCAAAGGGGGAGTGTCGTCATGCTGACCGAGGAGCTGTCCCGGACCGTCACAGCACCCAACAATCTCGAGGCGTTCTGGATGCCGTTCACGTCGAACCGGCATTTCAAGCTCGAGCCGCGGCTGATCGCCGGGGCCAAGGACATGCACTACACGTCGATCGACGGCCGGCAGATCCTGGATGCCACGGCCGGCCTCTGGTGCTGCAATGCCGGCCACGGGCGGCCGAGGATCGTCGAGGCGGTGCAGCAGCAGGTGGCCGATCTCGACTTCGCCCCCAACTTCCAGTTCTCCCATCCCAAGGCGTTCGAGCTGGCCTCGCGCTTGGCCACGCTCTTTCCGGGCGATCTCGACTACGCCTTCTTCACCAATTCCGGCTCCGAATCGGTGGACACGGCGCTGAAGATCGCCCTCGCCTACCAGCGGGCCCGGGGCGAAGGCACGCGCACCCGGCTGATCGGGCGCGAGCGCGGCTATCACGGCGTCGGCTTCGGCGGCATGTCGGTCGGTGGCATGGTCAAGAACCGCATGTGGTTCGGCTCGCTCTTGACCGGCGTCGATCATCTGCCGCACACGCTCGACCTCGAGCGCAACGCCTTCTCCAGAGGCCAGCCCGCGCATGGTGCGGAGCTCGCCGACGAGCTCGAGCGGCTGGTGGCGCTGCACGACGCCTCGACCATCGCCGCCGTCATCGTCGAGCCGGTGGCGGGCTCGATCGGCGTCTACCCGCCGCCCAAGGGCTATCTCGAGCGGCTGCGCGCCATCACCGAGAAATACGGCATCCTGCTGATCTTCGACGAGGTGATCACCGGCTTCGGCCGGCTCGGCAAGGGCTCGGCCGCGGAGTATTTCGGCGTTCAGCCGGACCTCGTGACCACCGCCAAGGGGCTGACCTCGGGCGTCGTCCCGATGGGTGCCGTGATGGCCAGCAAGACGATCTACGACACCATCGTCGGCGGCAGCGCCGACGAGCGGGCGATCGAGCTCTTCCACGGCTACACCTACTCCGCCCACCCCATGGCCTGCGCGGCGGCACTGGCGACGCTCGAGACCTACCGGGAGGAGAACCTCTTCGCGCGCGCCGCCGAGCTCGCGCCGCGCTGGGAGGAGGCGCTGCACAGCCTGAAGGGCCTGCCCAACGTCATCGACATCCGCAATATCGGCCTGATGGGCGCCATCGAGCTCTCGCCCCGCGCCGGCAAGCCGGGAGCGCGGGCCTACGACGCCATGTGCAAGGGCTTCTTCGACCACGACATCATGATCCGCATCACCGCCGACACGCTCGCCCTCTCGCCGCCTTTGATCGTGACGAAGGACCAGATCGACGAGATCGTCGAGCGCGTGGGCAAGGTCATCCGCGCCGTGACCTGAGGGCGAAGCGCTTCAGGGAGATGCTCGATGCGCGCTGACGTTGCTGCGGCCGAACGGTCGAAGGCTGGCGCGAGGGATCTTTCGTTGTTCGGCATCGGCCTCTACACGCCTGCCGAAGCCGCTCGCTTGACGGGCATCCCAGGCGCCAGGCTCTCGCGATGGCTCCGCGGTTATGCGACAACGGGCGAGCGGCATGAGCCGTTGTGGCAGCGGCAAGTCGATATTGGCGATGGCCGTGTCTATCTAGGATTTCGCGATCTGATCGAGGCCCGGACGGCCGACCGTTTCCTGAAGCACGGTCTGACGCCGCAATTCATCAGACGCGCGATCCGTTTGGCGCGCGAATTGATCGACGACGAGCATCCACTCTCGACACTGCAATTCAAGACAGATGGCCGCTCTATCTTTCTCGAGACTGCCAAGCAGGAAGACGCCGATGAGATCATGATCATCGATGTCGTGCGCCGCCAATATGCCTTCAAGCAGATTATCGAGCAAAGCCTGCGCGATCTGGACTTCCAGGGTATCGCGCCCATCCGATGGTATCCGGCGCGGCGTCAGGCGGGTATCGTCCTCGATCCGGAGCGTTCGTTCGGCCAGCCGATCGATGAGCAAACGGGTATCCCGACAGTTGTGCTCGCGGCTGCGGCCAAGGCCGAAGGCGGTGCGAAAGAGGCTGCCCGGGCATGGCATATCGATGCTGGAACGATACGACGGGCGATTGCTTTCGAGGAAAGCCTGAAGCCTGCGGCGTGACGCATTTCCATGTCCTCGTGGACAACAACGCGTCGCCGCTGCTGGCCGCGACACTGGCGCCGCTGCTGGCAAAAGACGGCCGTTCGGCCGTCCACATCCGATATGCGCAAGGACTCGGCCCGGCGGCACGGGACGTCGAGTGGATCCACTTCCTGCATCGGCAGCCGGGGGAATGGATGGCGATCTCTGGTGACCTGCGCATGACCCGCAACCCCGCTGAAAGGGCAGCGCTCCGTGCTGCGGGTGCACGTGTCCTGTTCCTGTCTCGTGGTTTCCTGGCGCAGCCCGTTCACAAGCAATGCGCCGTTCTGTTGTGGAACTGGCCGGAAATTCGTCAGGCTGTGGCTCCATTGACCCCGCCAGTCCTACTGGAGCTGGGTCCACGTGTCCGACTATCGCTCCGGCAGGTTCCCATCTGAGTTGCAATCGTTCAGGGGCCCGCCGATAGCGGCTGACAGCCCGCGCCAAGCTGCTGTACACAAACTTGCGGTCGCCGAGGGAGGGTGGGTGATGGTGCTGCTCGATCGAGTTCTCGCCGCCGGCTGCCTCGCCGCCGGGCTTCTCGCCGGGCCGGCGCTGGCCGAGCCGGTCAGCATCAAGCTCCTGCAGCTCAACGACTGGTACCGTTACCTGGACGACGAGGGCCGGGGCGGCTTCGCCCGGCTGGTCACGATCCTCGCGGACGAGAACGCGGCGGCCGACAACGTCCTCCTCGTCCATGCCGGCGACGCCATCTCGCCCTCGCTGCTCTCCGGCTTCGATCAGGGCGCCCATATGGTGGCGCTCCTGAACGATCTGCCGCTCGACGTCTTCGTCATGGGCAATCACGAGTTCGACTTCGGCCCCGAGGTCGCGGCCGAGCGCATGGCCGAGGCCGAGTTCGATGTCGTCAACAGCAATGTGCGCGCTGCGGCCGGCGATCTCTATCCCGGCACCATCGAGAGCAAGCTGATCGAGGTCGACGGCATCAAGCTCGGCTTCTACGGCCTGACCACACCGGACACGGTCGAGCTCGCGACCACGGGCGACACGACCTTTGCGCCCACGGTCGAGACCGCCAGCCTGATGGAGGCGAAGCTGCGCGACGCCGGCGCCGACCTCGTGATCGCCGTGGTTCATACCGGCTGGGGCGAGGACATGGAGCTCTACCGGGCCGGAATCGCCGACATCATCATGACCGGCCACGATCACGACCTGCGGATCATGTACGACGGCCAGACGGCCATGACCGAGAGCGGCTCGGATGCCGATTACGTCACGGCGATCGACCTCCTGGCCGAGCGCGACGAGGACGGCAAGGTCGCCTGGCGGCCCGCCTTCAGAACCATCGACAGCGCCCGCGTCGAGCCCGACGCCACCGCCTTGGCCGAGTTGCAGCCCCTCGAGGACAGGCTCTCGGCCGAGCTCGACGTCGATATCGGTGAGACGCTGGTGCCGCTCGACACGCAACGCGCCACGGTCCGCACGATGGAGAGCAATTTCGGCGATCTCGTCGCCGACGCCATCCGCAACGCCACCGGCGCCGATATCGGGCTCACCAATGGCGGTGGCATCCGCGGCAACCGGCTCTACGAGGCGGGCCATGTGCTGACCCGGCGCGACGTGCTGAGCGAGCTGCCCTTCGGCAACACCACGGTCCTGGTCGAGCTCTCCGGTGCCGATCTCATGGCGGCGCTCGAGAATGGCGTGAGCCAGGTCGAGGAGGGGGCCGGCCGCTTCCCGCACGTCTCGGGCCTCCGCATGACCTACGATGCCAGCCGGCCGGCCGGGGCCCGGGTCACCGAGGTCATGGTCGGCGACAGGCCACTCGATCTCGCCGCGACCTATAAGGTCGCGACCAACGACTACATGCTCGGCGGCGGCGACGGCTATGCCAGCCTCGCCAACGGCAAGGTGCTGATCGACGGCTCCGGCGGAACGCTGATGGCGAGCACGGTGATCAACTACATCACGGCCATGGGCGGCAAGGTGGACCAGGAGACCGACGGACGGGTCACGCGCCTCAATTGAAGGGGAGATCGCCATTTCGCCCGTGGCGGCAGGGCGCGCCGATTGACCTGTGGCCGATCGGCCCGCTAGTGATCGTCGCACGAGCCCAGCACCCGGGCCATCGAGACCGGGTGCCTCCTCGATGCGCCCGCCCCAAGGGATTGACCGATGCCTCGCGCCCTGAAGCCGTTCCTCCTGATCTCCCTGCTCGTCCTCGGCAGCGTGGCGCTCGGCGCCTGCGCCATCCAGCTGCCGGACGGCACCAACACCGAGACCTGGCTCAAGGAGCGCAACAAGTACCAGTAGACGCTATCCGCGAGATCTCCTTCATGTTCCGGGACAACAGCGGCCTGCGCGCCGCCGCACTGGCACTCTGGGTCGGCGCCTGGGCGCTGATCGTCTGGGCGATGCTCTCCCCGTCGCCGCCCGACCTCGCCGGCCAGTCGGACAAGCTCGTCCACTTCACCGGCTTTCTGGTCATCAGCTTCGCCATGCTCGGCTTCTGCCGCAGCGGCGGGCAGCTCCTCGCCACCGGCGCCCTCTGCCTTCTGGCGGCGGTGGGCCTCGAGCTGGCGCAGGGGCTGGTGCCGAGCCGGACGGTGGAGGCCGCCGACATGCTCGCCAACATCACAGGCGTGGTCGCCGGCACGGGCGCCTCCTGGCTCGGCCTCGCCTGCCTCGGAAGGCGCCCGCGGCCGGCCTGAGACAGCCTCAGCGCAAGGGCGCCAGCATCGGGCCGAGCGGCCGGCCGGCCAGGATGTGGACGTGGAAATGCGGCACTTCCTGGTGCGAATCCGGGCCGTGATTGGCGAGGACGCGATAGCCGCTCTCGGCGACGCCGAGCCTGTCAGCGACCTTGCCCACGGCGCGGAAGAAGCCGGCGATGGCTTCATCCGGGGCACCGGCGCTGAAATCGCGAAGCGAGACCCAGGCACCCTTGGGAATCACCAGGACGTGCACCGGGGCGGCCGGGCGGATGTCCTCGAAGGCCAGCGCCCACTCGTCCTCGTAGACCTTCTTGCAGGGCACCTCGCCGCGCAGGATGCGGGCGAAGATGTTGGTGTCGTCGTAGCTCATCCAGCAGGCTCCAGGCAGGACGGTCGCGCGGGGGTGGCCCCGTTCCTGGGCGGGCCGGCCGCTGCTTGTCAAGGCGGGCCGGGACTGGCAGAGACGGATGCCCGACCCGTCGGTCAACCATTCGGGACACGCTCATGTCGCTCGCCGTCGCCATCCAGATGGACCCGATCGAGACCATCGACATCGACGCGGACAGCACCTTCGTGCTGGCGCTCGAGGCGCAGCGCCGCGGCCACGGCCTCTACCACTACGAGCCCCGGCATCTGAGCTACCGCCAGGGCCGGGTCCTGGCCCGGGCGCGCCCGTTGGAGGTGCGGCGCGAGAAGGGCAATCATGCCACCCTCGGCACCGCCGAGGTGATCGACCTGGCCACGCTCGACGTCGTCCTGATGCGCCAGGACCCGCCCTTCAACCTGGCCTACATCTCGGCCACGCATCTGCTCGACCGCGTGCACCCGGAAACGCTCGTCGTCAACGACCCGCATTCGGTCCGGAACGCGCCCGAGAAGCTCTTCGTCACGCAGTTCGCGGAGCTCATGCCGCCGACCCTGATCTCCTACGACATCGAGGAGATCCACGCCTTTCGCGCCGAGCAGGGCGATGTCATCGTCAAGCCGCTCTACGGCAATGGCGGGGCGGGGGTCTTTCTGATCAAGAAGGACGACAACAATCTCGCGAGCCTCGTCGAGACCTTCCGGAGCTTCCTCAACGAGCCCTTGATGGTGCAGCGCTACCTGCCGGAGATCCGCCTGGGCGACAAGCGCATCATCCTGATCGACGGCAAGCCCGCCGGGGCGGTGAACCGGCTGCCGCCGGCCCATGACGTGCGCGCCAACATGCATGTCGGCGGGCGCGCGGAGAAATCGAGCCTGACGCGGCGCGATCTCGAGATCTGCGAGGCGATCGGCCCGGCGCTCGAGGAATACGGCCTCGTCTTCAGCGGCATCGACGTGATCGGCGACTATCTGACCGAGATCAACGTCACCTCGCCGACCGGTCTGCAGGAGATCGACCGTTTCGACGACGCGTGTCTCGAGCGGCAGATCTGGGACGCGATCGAGACACGGCTCGCCAACGGCCCGACGGCGCGGCGCTGGGTGAGCTGAAGGCGACGTGAAAGGGCCCCCGAGAGGGGGCCCTTCGACGCGCCGGAAGAGAGATGGGGCGCTTCAGGCGGCGGCGGCGAGCAGCACCTTCTCGAGCTTCTTGGTCGCCTCGGTCTCGTCGACCGAATCGATCGCCGCCACCTCGCGGGCCAGACGCTCGAGGGCGGCCCGATACATCTGCCGCTCGCTGTAGGACTGGTCGGTGTCGTCGGCGCGGTGCAGCTCGCGCACCACCTCGGCGATGGAGACCGGATCGCCCGAGTTGATCTTCGCTTCATATTCCTGGGCGCGCCGGCTCCACATGATGTTGCGGCGCGGCCGGGTGCGAATCTTCAGCGCATCCAGGGCGGACTGGATCTTCTCGCGGCTGCTGAGCTTGCGCATGCCGGAATTGGGTGCCTTCTCGACCGGCACGCGCAGGATCAGCTTCTCGTTCTCGAACGAGACGACATACATCTCGAGGTTGATCCCGGCGATCGTCTGCTTCTCGATCCCGGTGATGCGGCCGACGCCATGGCTCGGGTAGACGATGTAATCGCCGGCATCATAGGCGAGGTCTCTTGCCATCGACTTGATTCTCCACTAACGGTGGTGCCCCTGCGGCGCGAATGCAACCGTCCTTGACTCCGAGACGAGGCACGAAGGCGAAGGCGCCACCTTTCAGTCAGGTGGCGCGGTACGCGTGTCCGATCGTGGGGCCGAAGGCCGGTTATCGAGGTTGTTGATCCCCCGCTATCCAACGCAGCTTGTGTTCTTTATCACAAATTCGTCTCAAATGCCACATTGGTGTGGCGGCGCGACGGTGGGGCGGCCTGCTAGCTGCCGCTGCCCGGATTGGGGCTGAAGTACTTTTCGTACTTGTTCTTCTCGTCCTTGTGCTCGTCGGCATCCGCCGGCTCCTCGCCCTTGCGGGTGATGTTCGGCCAGGGACCGGTCGAGTACTCGCGGTTGAGCTCCAGCCACTTCTCCGCTTCGCTCTCCGTGTCGGGGAGGATCGCCTCGGCCGGGCATTCGGGCTCGCAGACCCCGCAATCGATGCATTCATCCGGGTTGATGACAAGCATCGTCTCGCCCTCGTAGAAGCAGTCCACGGGGCAGACCTCGACACAATCCATGTACTTGCACTTGATGCAGGCTTCGGTGACAACGTAGGTCATCGGGGCTCCGTCCTTGGCCGATTAGCCCGTCGATTCTAGCCAAGAAGGTCGCTTGCGGCCAGCCGCTTCGGCACCGCCTGCGGCGTTCAGCGGCGGCCGAACAGGCGCTCGATATCCGCCTTGCCGAGGGCGATCGAGGTCGGCCGGCCGTGGATGCACTGCCCGGAATGCGGCGTTCGCTCCATGTCGCGCAGCAGCGCGTTCATCTCCGCCGGGGTCAGCCGGCGGCCGGCGCGCACGCTGCCGTGGCAGGCGGCCCGCGCTACCACCCGCAAGAGCGCCTCCTCGAGCGGCAGCGCCTGATCGAGGCTCCTGAGGTCGCCGGCGATGTCGTGCAGCAACGTGCCGAGGGCGGCCGCACCGATCAAGGCCGGGGTCTCGCGGACAAGGACCGCGTCCGCCCCGAAGGGCTCGAGGGCGAGGCCGAGCGACAGGAGGTCGCTCGCCCGCTCGAGCAGCAGCTCGCGCGTGCCGGCATCGACCGTCACCACCTCAGGGATCAGCAGCGCCTGGCGCGCCACCCCGCCCGCGGCGAGCGCATCCTTCAGCCGCTCGTAGACCAGCCGCTCGTGGGCCGCGTGCTGGTCGACGATGACGATGCCGTCCCGCGTCTGCGTCACGATATAGGTCTCGTGGACCTGCGCGCAGGCGGCACCGAGGGGGTAATCGGCCGCCTCGGCCGCGTCGGGCGCGTCCTCATGCCGCATGCCGGACCGCATGCTGGGCGGGCCCACATCGAGCCCGGGCGGCGCCTGGTAGTGATGCGCCGTCTCGGCAAGCCCCGGGGCGGGCGCCCAGCCGGTCCCGAAGGTCGCCCCGGCTCCCGACGCCGATCCCGCGTGGGTGAACCGGCCGAGGGCCGCGACACCCGTCGTCGTGCTGCTGCGATGACCGTGCTCGGCGAGCGCCCGCTTGAGCGCCCCGACCAGGAGCCCGCGCACCCCGCCGCTGTCCTGAAAGCGCACCTCGGCCTTGGTCGGATGCACGTTGACGTCGATGGCATCGACCGGCAGCTCGAGGAAAAGGGCGGCGACGGGCTGGCGGCCGGTCGGCAGGAGATCGGCATAGGCGGCGCGCAGCGCCCCCTTGAGCAGCCGGTCCTGCACCGGCCGGCCGTTGACCACGAGATGCTGGTCGCGCCCGTGGTTGCGGCTCAGGGTCGGCAGGACGGCGAGGCCGAAGAGCCGCATGCCGTCGCGCTCGGCCAGGATCTCGATGGCGTTCTCGACCACGGCCCGGCCGAGGAGCGCGGTCATGCGCGCGTCGTGGTCGGCGGGTGCGAGATCCAGAAGGCGCCGGCCGCCGGCATCGAGGCGAAACCCGACCTCGGGATGCGCCAGGGCGAGGCGCTCGACGATCTCGCGCGCGAGCTCGAGCTCGCGGCGCTCGGACTTCAGGAACTTCAGCCGGGCGGGTGTATTGAAGAACAGATCCTGGACCTCGACCCGGGTGCCGGGCGGGGCCGCGGCCGGCACAGTCTCGCCCAGGCGGCCGCCGGCGCCGGCGAGGCGCCAGCCATGTGGCTCGAGGCGGGTGCGGCTGGTCAGGGCGAAGCGGCTGACCGAGGCGATCGACGGCAGCGCCTCGCCGCGAAAGCCCAGGGTCCTGATGTCGATCAGTTGCTCGTCCGCGAGCTTCGAGGTGGCGTGCCGCTCGACGGCGAGGCGAAGCTCTTCCCGGCTCATGCCCGAGCCGTCGTCCTCGACCGTGATCGCGCGCCGGCCGGCCTCCTCGAGCGTCACGCGGATGCGGCCGGCACCGGCATCGACGGCGTTCTCGACCAGCTCTTTGACGGCCGAGGCCGGTCGCTCGACCACCTCGCCCGCGGCGATGCGATCGACGAGGCCCGAAGGCAGGCGGCGGATGCGCGGCGCCTCCCCGTCGCTCTCAGCCCGTGTCGTCATGACCTTCTGCCGGAGCGGGCCCGCTTTCGGCATCGCCGAGGCCGAGCGGATCGCCGACCACGGAGAAGAGCGGCTCGCCCGCGAAGAGGCGGCTGCTCACCCGGGCCACGTCGGCGAGCCCCACCGCCTCGATCAGGGCGTTGCGGCGATCGATGTAGTCGATGCCGAGATCGAAGACCTGCATGCCGGCCAGCATGCGCGCCACACCCTCGTTGCTGGTGAAGCGCAGGGGAAAGGAGCCGGTGAGGTAGGTCTGCGCGTTCTTCAGATCCGCCTCGCCGATATCGCCTTCGGCCATCCGCCGGAGCTCTCCCCTTATCACCCCGATCGACTGCGCCACCTGGTCGTTGCGGGTGGCGACCCCGCCCATCCAGAGCGGTGCCAGCCGGCTGTCGGCGAGATGCGAATGGACCGAGTAGGCGAGCCCGCGCTTCTCGCGCACCTCCTCGAGCAGCCGGGAGGCGAACCCGCCGCCGCCCAGGATGTAGTTGGCGATATAGGCGGCGTGGTAGTCCGTATCGTCGCGCGGGATGCCGGGCAGGCCGAAGGTGACGACGCTCTGCGGAATCTTCATCCGGGTGACGAAGGTCCGGCCGGTCGCGGGCACGGCCTCCTGGAGCCTCGGCAGGATGGCTCTCGCCGGCAGATGCGCGAAGGCCTCATCCAGCAGCGGCGCCAGCTCGGCGCCCGTGATGTCGCCGGCGACGCCGATGACGAGGTTGTCCCGGGCGAAGCGCTCTCGGACATAGGCTCGAAGGGCCTCGACCTCGATGGCGCGGACGGCCTCGATCGTGCCGGACGCCGGCCGGCCGTAAGGGTGATCGGAAAAGGCTCTCTCGAACCAGGCGAGGCGGGCGACCGTGCCGGGGTCGGTGCGGCGGCGCTGCAGGTCGCTCACGATCTGCTGGCGGACGCGCTCGACCGGCTCGGCGTCGAAGCGCGGCTCGGCCAGAGCGAGACGCAGGAGCTCGAAGGCGCGGCCGCGGTTCTCGTTCAGGGTCGCGAGATGGCCGCCGAGCGCGTCCCGCTCGCCGGTGAAATGCAGGCGGATCGCCCGGTCCTCGAGCTCGGTGCGAAAGGCGAGGCTGTCGAGCCCGCCGGCACCCTCGTCGAGCAGGCCGGCGACCATGCGGCTCAGACCTTCCCGGCCCGCCGGATCGGCGGCGGCCCCGCCCCGAAAGCTGAAGGCGAGAGCGATGAGCGGCACGCTCGGCGCGTTGACGAGCCAGGCCTCGAGCCCGCCCGGGGTCAGGACCCGCTCGACCGCGGCGGTGGCGGGCGGCGGCGCGGTCTTGCTCGTCGGATCAGACAAGGCAGCTCATCCCGTTTCTCCGCCAATCGCCATTCGACCCTTCCCCTCGGCCGGCCGCAGGCGGCCGGTCACCGATCGGCCACGGTCGAAGAGCTCCCTCGCCGCCTCCTCCACCTCTTCCTCGGTCACGGCGGCGATGCGTTTTGGCCAGCTCTCGACATCCTCGATTTTGGAGCCCGTGGTCAAGGCGCTGCCGAAGACGCGCACGGCCATGGTCAGGCTGTCCCGGGCGTAGACCGATTCGGCGATCAGCCGCGCCTTGATCCGCTCGACCTCGGCCGCGGTCACGCCGCCCTCGAGCAGCTTCTCGATCTCGCCGTCGATGGCCGCCTCGAGGGCATCGAGATCGACCTCGCCGCGCGGGCTCGCATAGAGGCGAAAGGCCGTCGCATCGAGGCTGGTGCCGCGATAATAGGCGCCGATGCCCGAGGCCAGCGCCTGGTCGACGGCGATGCTGCGGTAGAGCCGGCTGGTGCCGCCGCCGCCCAGAAGCTCGGCCAGGACCTCGAGCGCGTGCGCCCGGCCCGGCGCCGCGGTGGCGTGGCTCGGCGCCAGATAGGAGCGCACGAGACTCGGCTGCTCGACCCGCTCGTGGCGGAGCTCGATGCGCCGCTCGGCGAGCTGCGGCGGCTCGACGAGGCGCGCGCGCTCGGGCGTCGGATGCGCCGGCACCCGGCCGTAGCTCCGCTCCGCGAGCGGGCGGAGCTCATCGGCCGTGACGTCGCCGGCGACCACCAGGATGGCGTTGTTGGGCGCATACCAGGTGGCATAGAAGGCGAGCGCGTCCTCGCGCGTGTAGCTCGCGATCTCGTGGTGCCAGCCGATGATGGGCAGCCTGTAGGGGTGGTTCAGGAACTGCGCCGCGTCGAGCTGCTCGCCGAGCATCGCCATGGGCTGGTTGTCGACGCGCGAGCTGCGCTCCTCGAGGATGACGTCGCGCTCGGCCAGGACGTGCGCCTCGTCCAGCCGGAGATTGGCCATGCGGTCGGCCTCCATCTCCATCACCATCGCCAATCGGTCCTTGGCGATGTTCTGGAAATAGGCGGTGAAGTCGCTCGACGTCATGGCGTTGTCGTTGCCGCCGTGACGGGCGACGATCCTCGAGAACTCGCCGGGCGGCACGGTGGCGGTGCCCTTGAACATCAGGTGCTCGAGGAAATGCGGCAGGCCGGACTTGCCGGGCGGGCTGTCGGCCGTGCCGACCTCGTACCAGACCCAGTGCGAGACGACGGGTGCCCTGTGGTTCTCGATGACCACCACCTGCATGCCGTTCCCGAGCGTGAAGGCCTCGGGGTGGAACATGCCGGACGGCACCGCCTTCACGATTCGGCTCCGCCGGTCGTGGCGGTGCCGGGCGCGACCACCGTGGTGCCCAGGCGCCGCGTCACGACCCGCTGGCTTCGCCCCTCGGCCTCGAGCCGCGCCGCCTCGGCCTCGGGATCGAGCGGCTTGTAGATGCCGGAGCTGTCGACCATGCGCCGCCGCTGGAAATCGAGGATGAAGAGGAAGCGGCTCTCGTCGAGCTGGGTGAGCTCGGTGTTCTCCTCGAGGAGCAGGGTGCGGATGTCGGGCTGGACCGTGCCCGGCAGGTCCGCCACCAGCGCCTGCTCGGCCGGGCTCTGCGACCTTTCGGGCGCCGGCTGGCCGAACAGCAGCTCCTGGGTCTCGAGCGATGCCGTCCCCTGCTGCTGCGCCGGGCTCGGCGTGCCCGGCTCCGGCAGGCTGTAGCTCGGCGGCAGCACCAGAGGCTGGCGGCGCACGACCTTGAACTCGTCCGGCGCCCGGCGGCCCATGCCGAGCCGCTCCTGCAGCGTCCCGCTGCCGCAGCCGGCCAGTGCCACGAGGGCGAGGCCGAGGCCGATCCAGTTCCGCAGGCGAGCTCGCGTCACTTCTTTCTCCCTTCGACAGGTCGCGCGTCCCGGGCACCGAGGAGGCTGTCGCCCACCAGGAGCGCCGCACCGACGACGATGGCGCTGTCGGCGACGTTGAAGGCCGGCCAATGGTAGCCGAAGGCATGGAAATCGAGAAAGTCGACCACGGCACCGAAGCGTACCCGATCGACGACGTTGCCGAGCGCACCGGCGAGGATCAGCCAGATGGCGAGGCGCGGCAGCACCCGCCGCTCGCGCCGGAGCCAGATGACCAGCACGATCGAGACGATCAGCGCCATGAGGACGAGCAGCCACCGGCCCGCCTCGCCGCCCGCCTGGAACATGCCGAAGCTGACGCCCCGGTTCCAGACCAGGACGAGGTTGAAGAAGCCCGTGACCTCGACGAAGCCCTGATCGCCCAGCGCCGCGAGCGCCCATTGCTTGGTCAGGAGATCGAGAGCCAGGACCAGGAGGAAGACGGCGGGCCCGAGCCGGCGTCTCTGCGCATCGTCAATCAAGCGGCGATGGCGCCGATCGCCTCGGTGCAGCGCCGGCAGAGCCCGCCGGCCTTCTCGACCTCGGGCAGCACCTGCCAGCAGCGGCCGCACTTGCTGCCGGCGGCGAGCGCCGGAACGACGGCGACCCCCGGCACCTCGGCGAGGGTGAAGGCGCCCGAGGGCGGCTCGCCGAGCTCGACCTCGAGGCCGCTCGTGATGCAGAGCTCGGCCATGTCGAGGCCCTCCATGGCGGCCGCGTGCGCCGGGGTCACATGGACGACCGGCGCCGCCTGCAGGCTCGAGCCGATCCGCTTCTCGCGCCGCTCGACCTCGAGGGCACCCGTGACCACGCGGCGCACCGCCCGGACCTCTTCCCAGCGTCGGGCGAGCGCCGGATCGCGCCAGCTTGCGGGCAGCTCGGGGAAGAGCTCGAGATGGACGCTCGACCCCTCCCCCGGCCGGCGCGCCAGCCAGGCCTCCTCGGTGGTGAAGGCGAGGACCGGTGCGAGCCAGCGCACGAGGCAGTGGAAGAGCCGATCGAGCACGGTGCGGGCGGCGCGGCGCCGCGGGCTCAGGGCCGCGTCGCAATAGAGGCTGTCCTTGCGCACGTCGAGATAGAAGGCGGAGAGGTCGATGGCGCAGAAATGGTGCAGGGCCCCGTAGAGCCGCGGGAAATCGTAGACGGCGTTGCAGCTGCGAACGAGGCGGTCGAGCTCCTCGAGCCGGTGCAGGACCCAGCGCTCGAGCTCCGGCATGCGGTCGTGCGGCAGGCGCTCGGCCTCGCAAAAGCCGTCGAGATTGCCGAGCACGAAGCGCAGCGTGTTGCGCAGCCGGCGGTAGTTGTCGCCGATGCCGTCCAGGATCTCCTTGCCGATGCGGATGTCCTCGGCGTAGTCGGCGGAGACGGTCCAAAGACGCAGGATGTCGGCGCCGTGCGTCTTCATGAGATCGATCGGCGAGACGACGTTGCCCTTCGATTTCGACATTTTCTCGCCCCGGGCGTCGACCACGAAGCCATGGGTCAGGATCGCGTCGTAGGGCGCCCGGCCGCGCGTGCCGCAGCTCTCGAGCAGCGACGAGTGGAACCAGCCCCGATGCTGGTCGGAGCCCTCGAGATAGAGGTCGGCCGGCCATTTCAGCTCCGGCCGCTGCTCCAGCACGAAGGCGTGGGTCGAGCCCGATTCGAACCAGACATCGAGGATGTCGTCGACCTTCTCGTAAGCGGCGCTCCGGTAATCGGGTCCGAGGAAGTCCTGGGGATCGTGCGTCCACCAGGCATCCGCCCCCTCGGCCTCGAACGCGCGCGCGATCCGCTCGACCACCGCCGGATCGCGCAGGGGCTCGCCCGTCGCCTTCTCGACGAAGACGGCGATCGGCACCCCCCAGGCGCGCTGGCGGCTGATGCACCAGTCGGGCCGCGTCTCGATCATCGACCGCAGCCGGGTCTTGCCCCGGGCCGGCACGAAGGTCGTGGCATCGACCGCGGCGAGCGCCTTTCGCCTGAGATCGAGCTCGCCCTCCATGGGGATGAACCATTGCGCCGTGGCGCGGAAGATCAAAGGGGCCTTGGAGCGCCAGGAATGGGGGTACGAATGGACGAGCGTGCCGCGGGCGAGAAGGTTGCCCTCGGCCTCGAGCGCCTCGATCAACGGCTCCGCCGCCTTGAAGACGTGAATCCCCTCGAAGCCCGGCACGGCCGCCGTGTAGAAGCCGTCGCCGGCCACCGTGTCCGGCACCTCGAGCCCGTGCCGCCGGCCGAGCTCGAAGTCGTCGGCGCCGTGGCTCGGGGCGATGTGCACGAGGCCGGTGCCCTCCTCGTCGCTGACGAAATCGGCCGCATGGAGCGGCACCTCGAAGCCATAGCCGCCGGCGTGGCCGGCGAGCGGGTGGGCGGCGATCGAGCCGGCGAGGTCGACCCCCTTGAAGGTCTCGAGCACCCGCCAGTCGACGATGCCGGCCGTCCGCATGGTGGGCTCGACCAGCGCCGAGGCGAGGATCAGCCGGCGGCCCCGGGCTTCCACCAGCGCGTAGTCGATCGCCTCGCCATAGGCCAGGGCCCGGTTGGCCGGGATGGTCCAGGGCGTGGTCGTCCAGATGACGAGGGCGGCATCGGCAAAGCGCGGATCGGCGGCGCGGATCAGCGGAAAGGTCACCCAGATCGTCGTCGAGGTGTGGTCGTGATACTCGACCTCGGCCTCGGCCAGAGCCGTCTTCTCGACCACCGACCACATGACCGACTTCTTGCCGCGATAGAGCGAGCCGTTGAGCAGGAACCTCGCGACCTCGCGATAGATGTCGGCCTCGCTTCTGAAATCCATCGTGGCGTAGCGGTTGGCCCAGTCGCCGACGACGCCGAGCCGCTCGAACTCGGCGCGCTGGACGTCGATCCAGCGCGCGGCGAACTCCCGGCATTCGCGCCGGAAGTCGATGATCGGCACGTCGTCCTTGTTTCGACCCTTCTTCCTGTACTCCTGCTCGATCTGCCACTCGATCGGCAGGCCGTGGCAGTCCCAGCCGGGCACGTAGGCGGCATCCTTGCCCAGCATCTGCCGGTTGCGGTTGATGACGTCCTTCAGGATCTTGTTGAGCGCCGTGCCCATGTGCAGATGGCCGTTGGCGTAGGGCGGGCCGTCGTGCAGGATGAACTTCTCGCGGCCGCTTGCGGCCCTGCGGAGCGCCGCGTACTGGTCCTCCGCCTGCCAACGGGCCAGTTGCGCCGGCTCGCGCGCCGGCAGGTTCGCCTTCATGGCGAAGGCCGTGCGCGGCAGAAAGACGGTGTCCTTGTAGTCCTGGGTCATCCGGTCGTCATCCGCTGGCGGTCGTCATCCGACGGCACCGGATCCTTCCCTGGTGCCGCGGGCGTTCAGGCGCTCGTGGGTCCGCCGCGCCGCCGAGCAGTCCTTCGCGATCTGGGCCTTCAGGGCCTCGATTCCCGAAAATCTCTCCTCGCCGCGCAGGTGCTCGAGGAACGCCACGTCGAGCCGCTCCCCGTAGAGATCGACCCGGGCATCCAGGAGATGCACCTCGAGCAGCAGCCGGTCACCGTCGAAGGTGGGACGGCGACCCAGATTCGCGACGCCGGGATACCAGACCATGCCCCGCGATGTACAGCGGCCGGCGCGCACCACGTAGACGCCATTGGCCGGCAGCGCCTGGCGGTCGCCGCGCAGCGCGATATTGGCGGTGGGAAAGCCGAGGGTGCGGCCACGCCGGTCGCCCTCGCGCACGATGCCCGAAAGCAGGAAGGCATGGCCGAGCAGGCGATTGGCGAGGTCGAGCTCGCCCGCCCGGAGCGCCTCCCGGATGCGGGTCGAGGAGCAGGGCAGGTTGTCGACCAGGACCGGCGGCACGGCATCGAAGGCGAAGCCGTGCCCTTCGGCGGCCCTAGCGAGCAGCGCCGCGTCGCCCAGGCGGCGATTGCCGAAGCGGAAGCACTGGCCGGCCGCGAGCGCGCCGATGCCGAGCCGGCCGACCAGCACGTCCTCGACGAATGCCGGCGCCGGCATCGCCATCAGCGACCGGTCGAAGCGGAGGAGAAAGAGGTGATCGACGCCGAGCTCGCGCAGAAGCGCGATCTTCCGCCGCAGCGGGGTCAGGCGCAAGGGTGCCACGGCGGGGCTCAGCACCTCGCGGGGATGCGGCTCGAAGGTGACGACGCCGAGCCGCCCGGCACCCGCCGTCCGCGCGCGCGCCGCCTCGATGACAGCGCGATGCCCCCGGTGCACGCCATCGAAATTGCCGATGGCGACGGCACAGCCCGAAGCCTCGACCGGTATCGCCCCGTTGCCCCTGTGGACCCTCATGGGCCGCCTTCTTCCACGCGCCGCGAAGCCTGTAAAGGCCGCCCCGCGGATCGCTTACGCCGGGCGGCGCTCCGCGCCGGATCTAGCGGCAGAGGCCGGCAAGGGCCCGCTCGAGCGCCGACCGGTCGGTCACCCGCTGCCGGTAGCCGACCTCGCTCGCCCCGACCACGGTCGGGGCGCGCGCGGTGCCGCCGTCGTTGATGCGGCCGAGGACGAAGGGATCGCCCTTGGGATTGCGCCAGATGAGGCTGCCGCCATCGATCAGGGGGGCGTAGGCGCCGCCGCCCGGGTGAATGTGGTCGGTGACCTTCGCACCCTGGGCCGGCACGATCCATACACCCCGGCCGGCGGTGTCGAAGCGGTGGGTGATGTAGTCGCCGGCGGCCACCTCGTCGGAGCCGCGCGCCAGGAAGAAGGCCTTGGGCCGGGGCTCGCTGCCGATGGCGGGATCGGTCACGGCACGCGCCACGTAATCCCAGTACTGCGCCGTGCCCCGGCCATCGGGTCCGCGATAGGGCGCCTTGTCGCTGGCGTGCGAAGGCAGCACGTACTCGCCCTGATAGCCCCAGGTCGCGTCGATGCGGGCGGCGTAGGAATGGCGCACGCCGCCGGTCTCGAACTTGGTGAAGTCGCTGTGCGAGACGTAGCGGCTGAACGAGCCGCCCTTGTAGTCGCGCCAGCCGAAGAGCGGCTCGGCGATGATCCGGCAGCGCCAGACATCCGGCCAGGCCTGCCACTTGCCGGCCCTCGTGTCGCCGCCGAGCTGGAGGAAATCGCCGAACGCGAGGCTGGACGTCAGAAGATGCATCCGGCCGATGACGATGAAGGGCCGAACCGCGTCCTTGTGGGTCTGGATGCGCACCAGCGTGCCGACACCCTCCGTGCGCCGGCCATTCGGCGAGGTGAGCCAGCCCGCGGGCGCCGGATCGAAGGTGGCGCCGATCCAGTAGACGCCGCGAAAGCCCCTGACGTCCATCTGGAACCTGCCGTCGATCGGCTGGTCCGGGCTCACCAGCAGAAGATCCTGGTCGGCCCGGCCGGTGACCTTCTGAAAGCCGGACGGCTGCACGTAGTGAATGACGAGATCGGCACCCGGCGCCGGAATGGCCGGCACGCCCCCCGGGCCGTCCCGGCCCGAAGCGGTGCCCGCGGCACCGCCGCCCTCCCCCCCGCCACCGGGCCCTCCGGCAGGAGAGCCGCCGGCCCCTGGCCCGCCCGTCTCCGGCTCACCCTCGGACGGATCGGGCGCCGGCGTCGCGGGCGGGGTCGGCAGGAAGCCCGGCAGCCGCCACGACGGACGCGGCTCGCCGAAGCGGAGCTCCAGGCCCGTCCTCTCTGCCGGATCCCGGGGCCTGGGGAAGGCGAGCTCGAGGCGCGCGATCGGCTCGGCGGCAAGCACACCCGACCACCCTGCCGGCTGCGGCGCGAGGGTGGCCGCTGCCGCCATGATCGCGCCCGCCGCGAGCCGGCGCAGGCGCCGCACCGGCGCGGCAGCGGGCAGCCGCCCGGCCTCGCCTGAAAAGCCGGCCCGTGTTGCTCGGGGAGGCGCTCCGGTCGGCCATGGCCCGCCCCGCCCCTCCTCGCCTGAAAAACCGGCCGGTGTTGCGTCCATGGCACCGGCGTGGCTCGTGTCCGCGATCATGACAACCTCTCCCTGATGGCCCGCGAGTGCCTCCGAGTGTCCCGGCCGCATCCGCTGCCCTTGCGCGGGTCGTCGAGGGAGGCTCCCGAAACATTTGATGCGAGGCGCGTAGCAAAACCGGAGATCGATATCTAGCGGGCAATCAGGAAAAATTCTGGTTAACAAAAATTCCGCATGATCGACTTGAGAAGTACCATGATGCCGAACATGCGCTGAAGTTTTGTTTTTTGTAATGCTTATCAACCTGCGCGCGCAAAGGCGGACGTTTCTCGCTTTGGCGGCGTTCGGCGGACGTGGAGGTTGTGACGAGGCCGCCACCCTTGTATGAGCGGCGGAGCGGCCGCGGGCACGGTCGATCTCACAAACCTCACAATGAAGGGACGTCGCATGAGACATCCCGCTGCGTCGCGGCAGCTCGCCGCGGCGGTGCTTATGGTTTCGCTCCTGGGACTCGGCGCGTGCGAGACACCGGTTCAGGGCTACGGGGCCGTCGGCAACAGCCTGAGAAGCGTCGACTTCGAGCCGCCGCCCGGCAGCGAGACCGCGACGGGCGTGCCGCGCCCGACGGTCCAGGGCACGGCACCGGGCGAGCGGCCGCAATCGCAGCTCTTCTTCGGCCAGAACCCGGTGCCCGGGGCGGCGGCCGGCGCCGCCGAGGATACCACGGGCGGGGTGCGGCTGAACTTCGATGGCGCCAGCGTGCGCGAGGTCGTGGACGTGGTGCTCGGCGAGATCCTGGGAGCCAGCTACACGATCGATCCGGCGGTGAGCGGCGAGGTGATCCTGTCGTCCACGGCACCGCTCTCCAAGGCCGACATGCTGACCGTGCTCGAGACCATCCTGCAGATGCACGGGGCCACCCTGGTCGATCTCGGCGGCACCTATGCCGTGATGGCCGGGACGCCCACGGTCGGCGCCTCGCAGTTCACGACCGTGGGCGGCGGGGAGGCGCCGCCCTTGATCGTCGGCACCGGCGTGACCGTGGTGCCCCTGCGCTACATCAGCGCCGCCGCCGCGTCGCAGTTCATCCAGCCCCTGCTCTCCCTGCCCGAGCAGATCCGCATCGACGACGCGCGCAACCTCCTGCTCTTCGTCGGCAATGCGGCCGAGCGGCAGAACGTGGTCCGCACCCTCGGCGAGATCGACGTCGACTGGATGGCCGGCCGCTCGGTCGGCATCTTCCCCTTGAGCACGGCGACCCCGGAGGCCGTGATCGCCGAGCTCGACGGCCTCTTCTCGCCCTTCGGGGGCTTCGAGCAGAGCTCGTCGAACGTGCGCTTTCTGCCCATGGACCGGCTGAACGCGGTGCTGGCCATCACCAGCCAGCCCGAGCAGCTCGTCGAGATCGAGCGCTGGGTGCAGCGGCTCGACCGCGGCAGCGGCTCCAGCGTGCAGTTCTTCGTCTACCAGCTCCAGCACACGCCGGCCCTGCCCATGGCCGAGCTCCTCAACGCCTCCTTCGCCGACGCGGCGGCCGCCGGAATCGTGCCGGCCGCGGCGAAGCCGGCGGGCGAGTTCGGCGCGGCACCGCCGCAGGCGGGGCTGGAGACCGGCGATTTCCTCGGCGACGAGCCGCCCCTGCCGTTCGACGCCCCCTTCAGCGAGCTGCCGCCGAGCGAGCGTCGGAACCTGCTCGAGTCGGTCAAGATCGTGCCGAACGAGCTCTCCAATACGCTCGTGGTGCGCGCCACGCCGCAGGCCTACGCGCTGATCGAGCAGACCTTGCGGCGGCTCGACGTGGCCCCCCTCCAGGTGCTGATCGAGGCGACCATCGCCGAGGTCGTGCTCAACGACCAGCTCCGCTACGGCGTGCAGTACTTCTTCCAGGCCGGCAGCTTCAAGGGCGGCTTCAACACCACGACCGACGGCGGTGTCGACGGCACGGTCAACCCCAACCTGCTCGAGCCCCTGGCCCGCGTGCCCGGCTTCAACTTCGTCTATTCCGGCGCCAGCTCGAACATCACCATCGACGCGCTTTCCCGGGTGACCGACGTGCAGGTGCTCTCGTCGCCCTCGCTCGTGGTGCAGGACAACAGCGAGGCGGTGCTGACCGTCGGCGACGAGGTGCCGCTCATCACCCGCACCTCGCAGGGCGTCGACAATCCGGATTCGCCCATCGTCGCCAATATCGAGTATCGCGAGACCGGCGTCATCCTCGAGGTCAAGCCGCGCATCAACGTCAACAACATCGTCTCGCTGCAGATCTCGCAGGAGGTCAGCCGGGTGCAGGGCACCGAGGACCAGTTCGGCAACCCGACCATCGCGCAGCGGCGCATCACCAGCAGCGTCAACGTCACCAGCGGCCAGACGGTGGTCCTGGGCGGCCTCATCCAGGACGACACGGTGCGCGGGCGGGACAGCGTGCCGGGGCTCGGCGACATACCGGTCCTGGGCAACCTCTTCGGCAGCACCAACGATCTCTCGCGCCGCACCGAGCTCATCGTCTTCATCACGCCCCGGGTGATCCGCAATGCCGACGACGCCAGGGTCATCAGCGAGGAGCTGCGCGACCGGATGCGCGCCGCCGAGCCGCCGCGCGACGAGGCCGGCGAGCCCCTGACGCCGGCCGGCGCACCGCCGCCCGTGCCGGTGCCCGAGCCGACCGCCCTGCCCGAGCCGACCCCGCCACCCGCTCCGCCGACCCCCGCCGTGAGCCCGCGCCCGCTGACGACCAGCCGGGCCTTGCCGGAGCCGAGGCCGGCGGCCGCCAGAGCGCCGACCGTGGGGCCGGCCCTGGCCGATGGCGGCGACGCCGGGCCCGCCAAAGGCGGCGACACGGCCCCGGCACAGGCGAGCGAGGTGGCCCTGGCGGAGCGCGCCGAGGTGGCGGCGACGGACGTCGGCAAGGCGTTGCCGACGCAGACCGGCGAGATCGCGCCAGCGCGAATGGGCCGCGTGGTGCCGGCGGAAGGCGCCAAAGCTGCACCGGCCGAGGAAGGCGGAACGGCGGCAGCGCCGGCCGGCGCTTCGGTGCCCGCGAAGATCGACGATGTGGCGACAGCGCAAACCGGCCGCGTGATGCCGGCGGAGATCGGCGACGTGGCGACAGCGCAAACCGGCGACGTGGGGCAAGCGGAAGGTGGCCACAGCGCGGCAGCGTCGGCCGGCGCCCCGGCGCCGGCGGAGATCGGCGATGTGGTGACAGCGCAGACCGGCCGCGCGGTGCCGGCGGAGATCGGCGACGTGGCGACAGCGCAGACCGGCGACGTGGTGCAAGCGGAAGGTGGCCACAGCGCGGCAGCGTCGGCCGGCGCGCCGGCGGAGATCGGTGATGTGGTGACAGCGCAGACCGGCCGCGTGGTGCCGGCGGAGGGCCGCCGCGTGGTGCCTGCGAAGAACGGCGACGTTGCGGCGGCGCGGACCCGCGTCGCGGCACCGGCGGAGGGCCGCGACACGCCGCCGGCGGCCACTCGCGACCTCGCCGCAGCGGAGGACGGCAACGCCGCGCCGGCGGCAGGTGGCGACCGGGCCGCGGCGGTGGGCGGCGAGGTGGAGGCGGAGCCCGATTCCGGGCCGCGCCTCCTTCCGGCCGCGTTCGCCGAGCCACCGGCCGGCCGCCCGGCCGTCGGGACGGCGGACACAGCGCCGCTCGTGGGCGATCCCGCACCGGTGAACATGCCGCTGGCCCGCCCCATTCCGGGCGATATCGTCCAACCGGCACCGCGCCCGACCGAGAGCGGCATCGACCTCTAGGCGCCTCGCCGGCGCCGGGCCGTGGCCGGCATCGTCCGAGGGCGGGCGGTGGCCCCCCGGCTCAGGCGGAACGGGAGCGGCGGCGAAGGCCGGAAGGGAAGGCGACCATGGCGGCCGAAAGGCCGGCCCGGTGCTGGCCGGATCAGCCATCGCCCGGGTCCCTTGCCGCCTGCGAGGACGGCTCGCGCAGAAGGACCAGCGAGATCCGCCGGTTGCGCGCGTCGAAAGGGTCGTCCGGGAAGAGCGGCTCGGAGGCGCCCTTGCCGATGATGTCGGCGACGCGCGAGGCCGGCACGCCGGCCTCGACCAGCGCCTCGCGGGTGGCGTTGGCACGGTCGGCCGAAAGCCGCCAGTTGTCGTAGCGGGCATCCCTGGCGAACGGCCGGGCGTCGGTGTGGCCGCGGATGGAGAGCCGGTTCGGCAGGTCCTCGATGGCGTCGGCGACGAGGGCGATGAGGGCCCGCGCGCTGTCGAGCATCTCGGCCGAGGCGCTCGGAAACATGGCGTTCTGCTCGCGATCGACGATCTGGATGCGCAGGCCCTCGGGCGTGTCGTCGACGATCAGGCTGTCGGTGAAGGCGGCGAGCTCCGGCCTTTGGGCCAGCGCGTTCAGCATCTCCCTCCTGGCCTCGTCGAAGGCCTCCTGCTCGCGGCGTCGCTGCTCCCGGGCGAAGGCCTCGTCGTCGAGCGGCTGCCGTTCCGCCGCGTCCCTTGCGCCCTCGGGCCCGAAGGCCTCTGTCAGATCCAGCGCGAAATCGTCGGGATCGGCCTCCTCGGGCGTTGCGGTCAAAGGCAGGCTCGACGGTGCGAAGGGCGAGACCGGCGCCTCTATCGCCATGTCCGGGGTGACGAAGGAGATGCCGTCGAGCACGCCGCCCATCCCGCCCGGCTGGCTGCGGTTCTCGGCCGCGTCGCTGAAATACTCGGCGAGCCCCTTGAGCTGCTGCTCGTCGGCCGTGCTGAGCAGCCAGAGCATGAGGAAGAAGGCCATCATCGCCGTGACGAAGTCGGCATAGGCCACCTTCCACGCACCGCCGTGATGGCCGTGCCCGTCCTCCTCGATGATCTTGCGGATGACGATGGGGCTGTTGTCGGCCATGGCGGATGGGGCTGGCTCTCGGCCGGTCAGGAGGCGAGCGGATCGGCCGGCAGCGCCTGCAGCACCTCGTCGATCTCCTGGAAGCTCGGCTGCAGCTCGGTCGGCACGTTGCCGCGGGCGAGCTCGACCGCGATCGGCGCCGAATGGCCCTGCAGGTAGGCCACGAGGCAGTCGCGGATGATGGCGTAGAACTGGCCGTCCTGGTCGTAGGTCTGGTTGAGCCGCGCCGTCATCGGCCCGACGAAGCCATAGGCCAGATAGACGCCGAGAAAGGTGCCGACGAGCGCGCCGCCGATCATGCCGCCCAGGATGTCCACCGGCTGGTCGATCGACGCCATGGTCTTGATGATGCCGAGCACGGCCGCCACGATGCCGATCGCCGGCAGCGAATCGGCGATGTTCTGCAGCGCCTGGGCGCGGCCGTGCAGCTCCTTGTGGTGCTTCTTGAGCTGCCGCTGCATGCAGTCCTCGACCTGGTAGGGGTCGTCCATGCTCATGGTCATCATCCTGAGCGTGTCGGTGATGAAGTCGAGGGCGAAATGGTCGTGCTGGATGCGCGGGTACTTGGCGAACAGGCTGCTCTCGTGCGGGTCGTCGACATGCGGCTCGAGGGCCAGAACGCCGCGCGTCTTCAGGAGCTTGACGATGACGTACATGAGCGAGAGCACGTCGCGGTAGTCGTCCTTCTTCCAGCGCGGGCCGCCGAAGACGCGCTTCAGGTCGCCGAGCGCTCCCTTGACCGTGCCCATGCCGTTGGCGACGAGAAAGGTGCCGGCGGCGGCACCGCCGATCATCATGAACTCGAAGGGCAGCGCCTTGACGATGATGCCGAACTTGCCGCCGGCCAGGGAGTAGCCGCCGAAGACGAGGCCGATGACCAGAACGATGCCGATGATCGCAAGCATTGCCGCTCCCGCTCGCGCGACCCGCTCCGGGCCGCGCGTTCGGGTTCTAGCCCCTCCGTCTTAAGATTCCGTAACCGTGCGCGGCTCAGCCGTCCCGTGCCGCGTGCCGCATCAGCCGCTCCTTGTCGCGCTGCCAGTCGCGGTCGCGGGCGGCCTGGCGCTTGTCGTAGGCCTTCTTGCCGCGGGCGAGGCCGAGCTCGACCTTGGCGAAGCCGCGCGGCGAGAAGTAGAGGGCGAGCGGGACGAGGGTCATGCCCTTGCGCCTGACGGCGCCGAGCAGCCGGTCGATCTCGCGCCGGCGCAGGAGCAGCTTGCGCGGCCGCTTGGTCTCGTGATTGAAGCGGTTGCCGGCCTTGTATTCGGGTATGTAGGCGTTGAAGAGCCACAGCTCGCCCTCCATCTCGCCCGCATGCGCCTCGTTGATCGTGGCCCGGCCCTCGCGCAGCGACTTGACCTCGGTGCCGGCGAGAACGAGCCCCGCCTCGATCCGGTCCTCGATGCTGTAATCGTGGAAGGCGCGCCGGTTCCGGGCGACGCTGCGCCGTGCCTGCAACCGCTCGTTCATCGATCCCGTCCCGGATTCAGGCCCCCTCGAGCAGCCCGGCATGGCGCATGGCGGCCTCGAGCGCACGGGCCGTCGCCTCGCGCACCGGGACCAACGGCAGGCGCAGCTCCGGGCCGCAGCGGCCGAGCCGCTGAAGCGCCCATTTCACCGGTGCCGGGCTCGTCTCCAGGAAGAGGTCGCGATGCAGGAGAAAGAGCCGGTCCTGGATGGCCAGCGCCTCCTCCGCCCGGCCGGCCGCCCAGGCGTCCTGCATGGCGGCGCAGGCCGCCGGCGCCACGTTGGCGGTCACCGAGATGCAGCCGTGCCCGCCATGCGCGAGGAAGGCCAGGGCATTGCCGTCCTCGCCGGAGAGCTGGCAGAATTCCGGGCCGCAAAGGGCGCGCGTCGCGAGCGGCCGTGTGATATCGTTTGACGCATCCTTAACCCCTATGATGTTAGGGAGCTCGGCGAGACGTGCCATGCTCTCCGGCGTCATGTCGACGACGCTGCGGCCCGGGATGTTGTAGATGATGATCGGCAGCTCGACGGCGTCGTGGATGGCCTTGTAATGCGCGAGGAGGCCGGCCTGCGTGGGCTTGTTGTAGTAGGGTGTCACGATCAGCGCCGCATCGGCGCCGGCCTCCTTCGCGTGCCGGGTCAGGCTGATCGCCTCGGCCGTCGCGTTCGACCCGGTGCCGGCGATCACCGGCCGGCGGCCGGCGACGATCTCGACGCAGAGCTCGACCACCCGCCTGTGCTCGGCGTGGTCGAGGGTCGGGCTCTCGCCGGTCGTGCCGACCGGGACGAAGCCGTGCGTCCCGCTCTCGATATGCCACTCGATCAGCCCTGCGAAGGCCTTCTCGTCGATGGCGCCGGCGCGCATCGGCGTGACCAGGGCGACGAACGATCCACGAAACATGCGGGGGTTCCTTGCAGCAACGGGGCGATAACGGGCCTGGATCGGGTCTCCCGCGGCCGGCTTCACGCATCGGCCGGCCGGATCGGCGGCGCTGCCGTCGTGGCGGCGATCCGACCATCGGAGGCGCGCGGATGAAGATGCTGCCGCAGGCCCTCGCGGAGAACGGCTCCATGGCGGAGGATAGAGCGCCGCCGGCGGGCCGGCAAGCGGCGCGCTGGCGCTGCCTCGCGCGGATCGCGGCAGGGGCCGGCCGTCGCCTGGCGCCGCTCGCCCTTCTCGTTCTGGCCATCCTCGCCGGAGCCGCCGGTGCCCGGGCCGCGGCCACACGGCCGCCCGACGCCTTCGCGCGCGCGGCGCTCGTCCGGGCCCTCGATGCCACCGATCGTCAGCAATGGCGTGCCGCCCGCGAGGCGGTGCTGGAGCTGCGCTCGCCGCTCCTCTTCACCTATATCGACTGGCGCGAGCTCGCCGAGAGCAGCGAGCCGATCCCGTTCGGCCGCTACCGCGCCTTTCTCCTGAGCCACGCGGATTGGCCGCGCCTCGGCACCATCCGCGTCCAGGCGGAGCGCCGCCTCGATGCGACCATCGGCTATGCCGAAAGGCGCGCCTTCTTCGAAGGGCATCCGCCGCGCACACGCGAGGGGCGGATCAGGCTGGCCGAGGCGGAGCTCGCCGTCGGCAGCCTCGAGCGCGGCCGAAAGCTGGCCCGCGAGGCCTGGGTGCACGACAATTTCAGCGCCAGCGAGGAGACGTTCTTCCTCGGGCAGCTCGGCCATCTCCTGACGCCGGACGACGACGAGGCGCGCCTGCGCCGCCTGCTCTGGGACAAGCGGCAGGACGAGGTGCGGCGGATGTTCCGGCGGGTCGATGGCGGGATGCGGCATCTGGCGGAGGCCCGCCTGGCCCTCCAGGAGATGGAGCCCGGGGTCGACAGAAGGCTCGAGGCGGTGCCCCGCAGCCTCGCCCGCGATCCGGGCCTGCTCTACGACCGGCTGCGCTGGCGGCGGCTGAAGGGACGTGACGCCGATGCCAGGGAGATCCTGCTCGATCCGCCGGGCGAGCTCGAGCGGCCGACAGCGTGGTGGAACGAGCGCGCCTACCAAATCCGCGAAGCTTTGGCCGCCGGTGACTTCGCCATCGCCTACGCCCTCGCCAAAGGGCACGGCCAGATCCCCGAGGACGCCGCGGCCTTCGCCGAGGCCGAATGGCTGCTCGGCTGGCTGGCGCTGCGCCACGCCGACGAGCCGGCCCAGGCGCTCGGCCGGTTCGCGCAGATGTACGACGCCGTGCGCACCCCGATCAGCCGCTCCAGGGCCGCCTATTGGGCCGGGCGGGCGGCGGCGGCTCTGGGCGACCGCCGGGCGACGTCGCGCTGGTACCGCCTCGCCGCCGAGCATCCGACGACCTATTACGGCCAGCTGGCGCTCGGCGAGCTCGGCGAGCCTCTGGCCCTCGCGGTCCAGGCCTCCCGCCTCGCCGTCCCGCCGGTCGCCGATCCGCTCTTCGACGGCCAGCCGCAGGTCCAGCTCGTCCGCCTCTTCTGCGCGCTCGAGGTCGCCGACCGGGCCGTGCCGTTCCTGCAGCGGCTGATGCTCGACCAGGAGGACAAGGCGCGGGTCGTGCGGCTCGCCCAGGATTGCGCCCGCCCCGACCTCGTCGTCGAGCTCGGCAAGCACGGGGTGGCGGCCGGCATGGTCGATCCGCTCGTGAGCTACCCCGTTCCGGCGCATGACGGCCTGCTCTACCCCGATCAGGCGAACGTGGAGCCGGCGCTCCTGCTCGCCATCGCCCGGCAGGAGAGCCACTTCGATCCCGCCGCCGCGAGTGCTGCCGGTGCCGTCGGGCTGATGCAGGTGATGCCGGGCACTGGCAGGGCCGTCGCCGAGCGCTACGCCATGCCCTTCTCGGAGCGGCTGCTGCAGCGCGATCCGCACTACAACGCCCGGATCGGCGCCGGCTATCTGGCGATGCTCGGGGAGCGCTACGACGGCCGGATCGAGCTCATGGCCGCCGCCTACAACGCCGGGCCGATGCGGGTTTCGGCCTGGATCGCCCAGAACGGCGATCCGCGGGCGCTCGACCGCGACGCCGTGATCGACTGGATCGAGCTCATCCCCTTTCGCGAGACGCGCAACTACGTGCAGCGGGTGGTCGAGGGGCGCAACATCTATCGCGATCTCCTGGCCTCGGCGGCCGTGCGGCCGGTGAGCTTCGTGGTCGACCGCGGGCCCCTGCTGCCGCCGCCGGTCCCGGTCGCCAAGCCCCGGGATTTCTGAGCAGGGAGGGCATCGGCTCAGCCGCTTTCGTCCGCCTCGGCATCGGCGGTCGCCTCGTCGAGGCGGTTCATCTCCGGGCGCATCGGCCAGCGATACCGCTCCTCGGGAAGCGTGGCGGCGGCCCAGGCCGCCAGCAGGTCCTTGTCAGGGCGCCGCTCGCGCATCCTTCGGGCGATGGCGTCGGGATCCCAATCGGCGAGGATCCGGTGCCGGAGCTGCTCGAGGATCGCCCGGTGACGGGGGTTGCGGGCGAGGTCGTGCCGCTCGCCCGGATCGTCCTCGAGATCGAAGAGCTGGGGCGGGTAGCCGTGATGGTAGATGAGCTTGAAGCGGCCGGCACGCAGCATCCGCTGCTGGACCGCCATGCCGCCGGTCCAGGCGGGCACGGCGTCGGTGCAGTATTCCGCGACCGTCATGTCGAGCCAGGGGCTCCT
Source organism: uncultured Geminicoccaceae bacterium (assembly GCA_964402505.1). Taxonomy (GTDB): domain Bacteria; phylum Pseudomonadota; class Alphaproteobacteria; order Geminicoccales; family Geminicoccaceae; genus SLRI01. Next base: position 12,514 of record CAYOCP010000014.1, on the reverse strand, counting down.
GGCGTCCACGGCCACGTCGAGGAAGCTCGAGGCCCGGGCGCGCGGCAGCGAAGGTGCGCCCACGGCATCGAGCATGGTGGCGGTGAGGTCGGTGAGGTTGACCACCGCCGACCGGCGCTCGCCCTCGGGCAGCTTGCCGGGCCAGGCGAGGATGCAGGGGACCTTGGCCGAATCGTCGTAGAGCGTGTGCTTCCACCAGAGCCCGCGCTCGCCGATCTGCTCGCCATGGTCGCTGGCGTAGACGACGAGGGTGTCGTCGGCGAGGCCGGCCGCCTCCAGGGCGTCGAGCACCTCGCCGATCATCCGGTCGAGGCGCATCACCAGGGCGTAGTAGGCGGTTCGCGCCCGCCGCATCGGGGCCGGGGCGACATCGTCGATGCCGCGGCTCCGGCGCCACCAGGCGAGCCAGGGGTGCTCCTCGGCCGAGGCGGGCGGGGGAAGTGCCGGGGGCGGCACCCGGCCGTCGAAGACGGCGTAGTCCTCGGGCGTGGCGACGAAGGGCGCGTGCGGCAGGATCCAGCCGACGGTGAGGGCGAAGGGCGCGCCGTCGCCGGCCCGCCGGCGGCGGCCGAGCTCGTGCAGATGGGCCACGGCGGCATCGGTCGTGGCCTGGTCCTTGAGCTGGTAGGCCGACTGCCCGGCACCGGAGCGGACGACGCTCTCGCGCCAGGGATCGTTGGCCCTGGCGAGAACGCCGAGGTCGTGCGGCGGCAGGCCGGCGAAATTGGGGCTGTGGTCGCCGACGAAGCGCTCGACGTAGCCGTGGAGCTGGTCCGGGCCCATGAAATGGGCGCGGCCGGCGAGGGTCGGCCCGAGACCGGCCGCGCCGAGCGCGTGGGCGAAGGTCGCGGCATCGGTCGGCAGGTGATCGTCATTGGTCCAGCAGCCGAGGGCCGAGGGATGGCGGCCGGTCAGCATCGCCATGCGCGACGGCACGCAGATCGGCGACGGGCAGTAGCAGTTGTCGAAGGTGACGCCGCGCGCCGCCAGGGCGTCGAGATGGGGTGTTTGGGCGATGGGGTCGCCGTAGCAGCCGGCGACACGCTGGGCGTGCTGGTCGGAGAAGAGGAAGAGGAGGTTGGGCCGGTCGGTCATTCGATCCTCGGCTGTCGGGCCGTCCTCAGCTCACGGGCTTGCGGCCGCCGGCGGCGGTGATCACGGCGATGATGATGAGGCCGGTGAGCACGTAGCGGATGCCGGCGCCGAGGCCATAGGTGTTGAGCATGGTGACGATCAGGAAGAGGAAGAGCGACGCCCCCCAGAGCCCCGGCAGGTTGGCGAAGCCGCCGGCGACCGAGGTGCCGCCGATCACCACGACGGCGATCGAGGCGAGAAGGTACTCCTCGCCCATGTTTAGCGAGGCGCCGCCCGAGAAGGCGGCCAGCAGGTAGCCGCAGAGCGAGGCGAAAAGGGCGCTCATGACGTAGGTGGCGAAGCGGGTCCAGTCGACGGCGATGCCGGCGAGCCTGGCCGCGCGCGGGTTCTGGCCGATGGCGATCACCGAGCGGCCGTAGACGGTGCGGTGGAGCACGACCGCCATGAGGACGGCGAGGGCGATGACGCAGATCGCCAGCACCGGAAAACCCAGGATCCGGCCCGTGGTGAAGTCCGCCAAGGCCGGCGGCGGCTTGATGCGCAGCCCGCGGCCATAGGCGATGGCGGTCGACTGGATGATGAAGCTCGACGACAGGGTGGCGATGATGGGCGGAATGCGCAGCGCCCGGATCAGCGCGTAGTTGACCGCACCGACCGCGAGGCCGCAGCCCGCGGCGGCGACGAGGCCCAAGGCGATCAGCGCATCCTGGCTCGCCATCAGCTTGGTCGCGACCGAGCCCGCGAGCGTGATGGTCGCCGGAATGGAGAGGTCGACATTGCCCGGCCCCAGCGTGATCACGAACATCTGGCCGATGCCGACGATGACGAAGAAGGTGGCGAAGGTGAAGGCGGCGACCAGCACCTCCTCCGCCCCCCGCCCCGGCGTGAAGGGGATGGTGGCGAGCCAGACCAGGGAGGCGCCGGCGAAGGCCCAGAGCCAGGGCTTCTCGAGGAGCCGGGCAAAGGTGCCCCGGGCGCCGTTCATTCCCGCTCCTCCGCCCGGTTGATCACCGCCCGAAGGGCGAGGACCAGGATCAGGATGGCACCCGTGGCCCCGATCTGCCAGTCCGGCGAGATCCGCAGGAACGAAAGGAAGGAGCCCGCCAGGGTGAGCGTGATGGCGCCGATCACCGCACCCGTCGGCGAGACCCGCCCGCCCACGAACTCGCAGCCGCCGAGAATGGCGCCGGCGATCGACAGCAGCGTGTAGCGGGCGGCGATGTTGGCGTCGCCCGAGGTGGTGAGGCCGATCAGCGCCATGCCGGCGAGCATGCCGAAGAGGCCGGCAGCACCGAACATCACCACCTTGATCTTCAGGAGCGACCAGCCGGCCCGGTCGATGGCGCGCGCATTGCCGCCGGCGCCGCGCAGGATCGAGCCGTAGGCGGTGCGCATCAGGGCGACGTGGACGACGACCGCAATGACGAGGGCGGCGATGATCGGAAAGGGGACGTAGGGGGTGTGCAGCTTCATCAGCCAGCGGATCCAGGCGGGCGAGGTGCCGCCCGGGGTCGGCAGGATGAGCACGGCCACCCCGAGCCAGACGAAGCTCATGCCGAGCGTCACGACGATGGACGGCAGGTCGCGCAGGTGGATCAGGGCACCCAAAGCGGCATAGGCCAGAATGCCGGCCAGAAGGGCGGCGATGCCGAGCGGCGGGACGTCGACCAGCCAGGTGGCGGTGACGCAGGCGACGTAGCCGACATAGGCGCCGATCGAGAGGTCGAGCTCGTTGACGCAGAGCACGAACATCTGGGCGATGGTGGCGAGGGCGATCGGAATCGCCAGGTTGAGCATCAGGTTGAGGCCGGTGTAGCTCATGGTCCGGGGCTGCAGCCAGAAGATGGCGGCGAGCAGCAGCGCCAGCGACGCCGCCGGCAGGATCGCCCGAAGCGTGCGGGGGGCGGGAAGAGCCGCTCTCACGCCGCCTCGTCCGCGAAGGAGGCGTGCAGCACCTTCTCCTCGGTGAGCTCCTCCAGGGTGAGCTCGGCGGTGATCCGACCGTCGCGGAAGACGTAGACGTGATCGCAGTGCGCGAGCTCGTCCATCTCGGTCGTGTACCAGACGAAGGTCCGGCCCTTGGCCGCCTCGGCGCGGATGATCGCGTAGACCTCCTGCTTGGTGCCGACATCGACGCCGCGCATCGGATCGTCCATCAGAACGACGGTGGCGGTCGTGCCGAGGGCGCGGGCGAAGAGCGCCTTCTGCTGATTGCCGCCGGAGAGCGAGAGGATGTTGTTCGCCAGATCGGGCGTGCGGATGCCGATCCGCCGCCGCCATTCCTGGGCGAGCTCCAGCTCCGCGCCGGGCTCGATCAGGAAATGGCGGACCATGTCGCGGAGCGAGCCGACCGAGATGTTGGCGGCGATCGACCAGAGCGGGAAGATGCCGTCGGTCTGCCGGTCGCCCGCGACCATCGCCGCGACCTTCGGACCGAGCCGCTCGAAGAGGGCGACGAGCATGTCGGTCTGGCCGTGCCCGGCGAGGCCGGCGAGGCCGACCACCTCGCCCGGATGGGCGAGAAGCTCGGGGCCCGCGTGCTCCCCGGCCGGACGCGCCCGGCAGCGGGGCTCGCCCCGGCGCTTGCTGACGAAGCCCGCGCCGCCGGTCCTGGCCGCCTCGGCGACGCTGCCCATGGCGGCGACGAGCGAGGCCCGGCTGAAATCGCCGGCCGGCCGCGCCTCGACCACCTCGCCGTCGCGCATCACCACGACCCGGTCCGCGGTCTCGAGGATCTCGCCCAGGAGATGCGAGATCAGGATGGTGCTGCCGCCTTCCGCGACGAAGCGGCGCACGAAGGCGAGGAGCTGGTCCGCCACCAGCGCGTCGAGCGAGGAGGTGGGCTCGTCCAGGATGACGAGGCGGACGGGCGTGTCGGTCACCGAGAACGCGCGGGCGATCTCGACCATCTGCCGGCGGGCGATGGAGAGATCGCCCACCACCGCGTGGGGCTCGATGCCGTGGCGGGGGAAGATCGCGTCGAGCCCGGCCCGGACGAGCTCGGCGGCGCGCCGCCGCCAGCCCGTGCCCCGGATCGCGGGATGGAAGACCCGCGCGTTCTCGGCGACGCTCAGGTTCGGACAGAGCGACAGCTCCTGGAAGACGCAGCGAATGCCGTGACGCTGAGCCGTCGCCACGTCGTAGCCCCGGCTCAGGTCGCGGCCGGCGACGCCGATCCGTCCCTCGTCGGCGGCAAGCGTGCCCGCCAGGATCTGCATCAGCGTCGACTTGCCGGCGCCGTTGTGGCCGACGAGCCCGAGGCAGACGCCGGCATCGACCGCGAGGTCGACACCGGCGAGAGCCCTGACGGCGCCGAAGCTCTTCGTGACGCCGTCGAGCTCGACGATCGGCGCCGCCACCGCCGGCACCCCGTTCACGGAAGCGCGAATGCGACCGGGAGGGTCATTCGGCCGCCTTGGCGATCACGGCCTGCGTGTCCTCGAGCGTGTACTCCACATTGGCGACACCGCCGGGCTCGGTGCTCTCGAGGAAGGATTCGAGCTCGTCCTGCGAGATGCGCAAAAGCGGCACGATGATGTCCTTGGGCACCTCCTGGCCGTCCAGGATCTGCTGCGCCACCCAGAAGGCCAGCGTGCCGACGCCGGGAGCGCTCGAGATGGACATGGTGACGTAGCCGCTCGCGTCCTTCTGCTCCTTCCACCAGAGCAGCTCGTCCTGGCGGTTGCCCATGATGATCAAGGGCATCGGCCGCTCGGCCGCGGCGAAGGCCTGGGCGGCGCCGTAGCCGTCGCCCCCCTGGGTGACGACGGCGTCGATCTTGGGCAGGCTCGGCAGGATGCCGGCCACGGCACGCTGCGCCACGGCCTGGTCCCAGTCGCCGTGCACCGTGCCGACGATCTCGAATCCGGGATGCGCCGCCACGCCGTCGTGGATGCCTTGCGAGATCTGGTCGTCGACGATGACCCCGGCGAGGCCGCGGATCTCGAGCAGGTTGCCGCCCTCCGGCATCTGCTCGGCGAGGAAGTCGATCTCGGCCGTGCCCATGCTGTGGTAGTCGTAGGAGACCCGCCAGGCGCAGGGCTCGGTGACGGTGCCGTCGAACGAGACGACCACGACCCCGGCGTCGCAGGCCTCGCGCACGGCACCGTTGAGGGCGTCGGCGGAGGCGGCATTGAGCACGATGGCGTCGTAGCCCTGCAGCACCAGGTTCTGGATCATGGCCGCCTGCTCGGTGACCTGGTTCTCGGCCGTGGTGAAGGCGTCGGCGGCGGCGACCACGCCATCGGCCACCGCCTGGCTCGTCACCTTGTCCCAGCTCCGGAGCATCGCCTGGCGCCAGGAGTTGCCGGCGTAGTTGTTGGAGAGCGCGATGCGCTTGTCGGCCGTGTCGGCGTGCGCCACGCTGCCGGCGAACGAAAGCGCGAGCACCGCGAGCGATGCCCCATAGAGGGTGCGTTTCATGGTTCGTGTCCTCCCTAGGATGCCTGTCAGGCTCTTGGCGCCTGCTCGAGAAGCTCTCAATCGCCCGGGCGCAAATGCAGGTGGCAGCAGCCGTCGCGGCCGGGCTTCCAGGTCTCGGCATGGAACTTGAACCCGGCCCCCTCGAAGAGGCCGTTGTCGACGCGAGCGGCGATCTGGCAGAGCTCGGCCACCTCGTCCTCGGGGATGCCGGCCTCCAGCCAGCATTCCTTCAAGGGGCAGCGGTGGAACTTGATGTCGACCGCGTCGTCCTGGACGTTCAGGATCTCGGGGCCGAACATCCGGCCGTCATCGGGGATGATCGAGAGGAACTTCTCCATCAGCGCCTTGACGTCCTTGTTGTCGAGCCCGGCCAGCACCTGCGACTGCTCGACGCCGCGCTTGTAGATGGCGTCGCGCATGAGATCCGCCGCCTTCTCCTTGCCGAGCTCGGCCGAGAGCGTCCTGTACATGTTGTAGTAGATCATGGCGCGGTTCTTGAAGGAGCCGTAGAGCTCCTCCCTGAGCTTCGCTTCCGACATCCTTGGTCTCCTTTCCTCTCCGTTGACCGTTCTTCCTCTACCCGATGGCGCGCTCGCCGAGATAGGCTCGGCGGATCGCCGGATCGCCGGCCAGGGCCGCCGCCCGGCCGCGCACCACCACATGGCCGGACCTTAGCACATAGGCGCGGTCGGCGACCTCGAGTGCCCGGTTGGCGCTCTGCTCGACCATGAGGATCGTGACACCGCGCGCCTTCAAGGCGGCGATCGCCTCGTACACCCGATCGACATAGAGCGGCGAGAGCCCCATCGACGGCTCGTCGATGCAGAGCAGGCGGGGCTTGCGCATCCACGCCCGCGCCATCGCCAGCATCTGCTGCTCGCCGCCCGAGAGCGTGCCGGCGAGCTGGCCCATCCTGCCCTCGAGCACCGGGAAGAGCCGGGTCGCCTCGCCGATCTCGCGCTCGAGATCCGCTCGAGCCTCCCGGCGGCGCACGTAGGCGCCCATCAGGAGGTTCTCCCTGACACTCATCTCGGCGAAGACCCGCCGGCCCTCCGGGATCGAGCCGACACCCCGGCCGATCACCTGATAGGGCCGAAGCCCGGCCAGAGGTCGGCCGAGCACCTCGACGCTGCCCTGCCGCGGCTGCACCATGCCGAGGGCGGTCCTGATCGTCGTCGACTTGCCCGACGCATTGCCGCCCAGGACCGCCACGGTCTCGCCGGCGCCGACCCTGAGATCAACCGAAAAAAGCGCCTGCACGGCACCGTAGAAGACGTCGACGCCACGAATGACCACGACATCGTCCGAACGCGGCTCCTCGTTGGCCTCGCGCCGCTCGGGCTCGATGTCGGCGACCGCCCATTCGTCGGCAACGCTCACGGTGCGAGCCCCATCGCCCGTGCCTCCTCGGCGCCGCGCTTGCCGAGATAGGCCTCGATCACCCGCATATCGGCCAAGACCTCGTCCGGCGGGCCCTCGACCAGCACCCGACCCATGTCCATGACGACCACCCGCCGGGCGAGGTTGCGGACCACGTCGAGCTTGTGCTCGACCAGGATGGTCGACATCGCCGGCCGCTCCAGGGTGATGCGGCCGATGAGCTCGGCGAGCTCCTTCGTCTCGGTCGGGTTCATCCCCGCCGTCGGCTCGTCGAGCAGCAGAAGCGAGGGCTCGCCGACCAGCGCCCGCGCGATCTCGAGCCTGCGGCGATTGGCGTAGGAGAGGCTGTCGGCCCGGTCCTCGCGGCGCGGCCAGAGGCGATCGCCGAAGAGCCGGAGCACCGCCTCGGCCTTCTCGTCGAGCACCCGGTGGCCGGCCCGCCGTCCCGGACCGATGGCCGCCAGAAGCTCCGTCACGGGATCGCGCCGCCGGCCGTGGCGGCCGCCGCCGATCAGGGCGGGGGTCTGCCCGACCCGCACGCTGTCCCAGATCGAGAGGGCCGGAAAGACGCGGCTGGTCTGGAAGGTGCGCCCGACACCCAGAGCCGCCACCGCCTCGGGCTCCAGCCCGACGAGCTCGCTGCCGTCGAGCCGGGCCGAGCCGGCATCGGCCGGAATGACGCCGTTCACGAGCTGGAAGAGCGTCGACTTGCCGGCGCCGTTCGGACCCACCACGGCGATGGTCTCGCCGGCGGCAAGATCGAAGCTCACGCCGTCGACCGCCTTGAGCCCGCCGAAGGACTTGGCGAGGCCGGCTATGGCGAGGCGCGGGACCGCCGTCATCGGCTGCCGAGAAGCCCGCGCGGGCGGAACATGATCACGGCGAGCAGGATCACCCCATAAGTCACCATCCGGTAGTCGCCGAAGCCGCGCAGCGCCTCGGTCACGGCGATCAGGACGACGGCGCCGAGGACGGCGCCAGAGAGGTTGCCGAGCCCGCCCAGAACGACGATCGCCAGGATCTGGAAGGACACGAGGACGAGGAACGAGCCCGGCGAGATGGCGGTGACGTAGTGCGCGTAGAGAGCGCCCGAGACACCGGCCAGAAAGCCGCTGAAAGCGAAGGCCATGAGGATGTAGCGGATCGCCGGCACGCCCGAGGCCACGGCCGCCAGGCGATCCTCGCGCACCGCCCGCCAGAGCCGGCCGACATCGGAGCCGAGCACCCGGCTGGCGACGAGAAGCGCCAGCCCCAGCACGGCCAGCGCCAGCCAGTACAGCTCTTGCGTCTGCCAGAGCTCGATGCCGCCGAGGAGGCCCAGGACCGGCGGCGGAATGGCGAAGACGCCCATCGGCCCGCGGGTCACCGGGATCCAGACCAGCATGACGCTGTAGAGGATCAGCCCCGCCGCCAGCGTCGCCATGACGATCACGTGGCCCGAGAGCCGCGCCGCGAAGAAGCCGGAGAGCACGCCGGCCACGGTACCGGCCGCGCCGGCGAGAAGGAGGGTGAGCTCGACCGGCATGCCCGGCCAGTAGCGGGTGGTCAGGATCGCCGCCACATAGGCGCCGACCCCCCAGATCCCGGCATGGCCGACCGAGACCTGGCCCGCGGTGCCGGCGACCACGGTGAGGCTGACCGCGAGGATGGCGTAGACGAAGGCGAGGCCGAGAATGTGCACCCAGGTCGTATCCGGCGCCCAGAGCGGGAAGCTCGCGGCCAGCGCCAAAAGGAGGAGGGCGAGCCAGAAAGGCGTGGTGACGGCCGGCGGCTCCGCCCCCTGGAAGGGACTCGCCATGAGCGAGGTCGAGGGCACGGCACCCCCCGCCGCCTGCGCACCACCGAGCGCATCTAGGCCACTTCGGCCGAAGAGCCCCTGCGGGCGGAGGAAGAGCACGAGCAGGAGCAGCGCGTAGGCGATCAGGTTGCGGTAGATCGAGCCCAGATAGCCGCTGGTCAGCGATTCGAAGACGCCGAGCAGAAGACCGCCGACGATGGCCCCCGGGATCGAGCTGATGCCGCCGAGCAGGGCCGCCGTGAAGCCCTTGATCCCCAGAGGCAGGCCCATGGTCGGCCAGATCGACTGGTAATAGAAGCCGACCAGGACACCGCCCACGCCGCCGACGAGCCCGGCGATGCCGAAGGTCAGGCTGCGCATCGCCGCCACGTTCACGCCCATCTGCTGCGCCGCCTCGGGGTCCATGGCGGTGGCGCGCACCGCCCGGCCGGTCCAGCTCCCATTCAAGAAGAGCGTGAGGGCGATGATGGTGCCGAGGCCGGTGCCCAGGATCAAGAGGTCGACGGCGGAGATGTAGGCGGTGCCGAGCTGCCAGGTGGTCGCGGCGAGCGGGCTCGGAAAGGGCTTGGTGTCCGGCGACCAGACGAGCTGCACCGTCTCGTCCAGGATCACGGCGATGGCGAGGGTGGCGAGGAGCGGTGCGATGCGCGGCCCCCGCTCGAGCGGCCTGAGAAAGGCCCAGTCGAGCGCCAGACCCAGAAGCGCCGTCAGCACCACCGCGAGGGCCGCCGCCAGGATCATGGGCAGGCCCAGGAGCACGGCGACGCTGTAGGCCAGATAGCCGCCGACGACGAAGAGCGAGCCTTGCGCGAAGTTGATCAGATTGGCGACGCCGAAGACGAGGACGAAGCCGATCGCCAGCATGGCGTAGACATTGCCGATGGCAAGGCCGTTCACGATCTGGCTCAGAAGCTCAGTCACGCGCCCCCCGACCGCCCGGGCCTCGAACGCAGCCCCGGAGATCAGCGCTCGAGCAGGACGAACTCGCCATTCTCGATGGTGAGCCAGGTGATCTCCTTGACCACGTCGCCGTCCTCGTTGAAGGCCGCGACGCCGGTCACACCCTTGTAGGGCTCCATCTCGAACATCGCGTCCTTGATGTTCGAGCGGGTGATCTCCTCGTCGTGATCCGCGAGATACTGCATCGCCGCCGCCAGGATGCCGACACTGTCATAGGCGATGGCGGCGAAGCTGTCGGCGTGAATGCCGTAGCGGTCCTCGTACGCCTTCACGAAGGCCTGGACCTTCGGGTCCGGGTTGCCGGGGAAGAAGGTGGCCGGCACGATCTGCCCCTCGACCGCCTCGCCGCCGAGCACGATGTACTGCGGGTTGAACATCGAGGTGGTGGTGACGACCGGGATGTCGATTCCCGCCGCCTCGAGCTGCTGCGAGAGGATCGCCGCCTCGGTGAAGAACATGGCGATGTGCAGCACGTCCGGATCGAGCTCGCGCAGCTTCGTGATCACCGGGCGGAAATCGCGCTCGGTCTCGAGAAAAGCCTCGTCGGCGACGATCTCGGCACCGAGCTCCTCGGCCTTCTTCGTGAAGTTGCCCGAAGCCGAGAGCCCCCAGTCGTCCTGCCGGTGGACGATCATGATGCGCTTCGCACCCATCTTGTCGACCACGTACTCGGCGATCGCCGGCGCCTCGATCTCCTGCGTGGTCGTGTTCCTGAACATGTAGTCGCCGATCCTGCTGTAGTCGGGGTGCGAGCAGGAAGGGCAGAGCTGGACGAGGCCGGCGCGCTGGTAGATCGGCGCCGCCGCCATGGACGGGGTCGAGGCGAAGCTGCCGATCACCGCCAGGACCTCGGGATCGTTGACGTAGCGCTGGGCGATCGCCGTGGTCTGCGCCGAATCCGAGCGATCGTCGTTCTCGATGATCTGCAGCGGCCGCCCGGCGACACCGCCCGCGGCGTTGATCTCCTCGACATGCAGGTCGATGGCGCGCTTGAAGTTGTTGCCGTATTCGGCGTAATCGCCGGTGAGCGGCGCCGAGAGGCCGATGACGATCGGCTCCTGCGCCTGTGCCCCGAAGGCGGCGGCCGCCAGGCCCGTCGCCAGCGCCAGCGCCAGTTCTTTCATCCGCATCCGCGTGTCCTCTCCCTTGCCGCTCCCGATGGACGCTTTTTTCGTGGCGCCGCTGGCCTGGAGCGGTCGTGTCGGCGGCAAGACTAGGCAGGAGCACCCCGAGCGGCAATGATGTTTCGACAGGACCGCTCCTGTCGAGGCGCGGACCGGCCGGGCCGGATGGCGCGCATGCGCTCCCATGGAGACACGAGGCGAGGATGGCAGCAGCAGAGGTCGAGGTCGAGGGCGGCACGGAGCGGCGGCGAAGGGTCCGAAGGACAGGAGGCGGCCGCCGCAGGTCCCGGCACCGCCACGGCACCGCCGGCCTGCCGAAAGTCCTGCTCTACGCCACGGTGGCGCTGCTCGCCTGGGTGCCCCTGCCGATCGGCGGCCATGCCGACTGGGCGGCCTCGCTCGCCGCCTGCCTGATCGGCGCCCTCCTGCTCGCCTGGTGCATCGTCGCAACCCGCCGCTCGCTGGTGCCGCCCGTGCCCTGGGTCCTCCTGCCGGCGGCCCTGCTGATGCTCCTGGTCGCCGCCTGGAGCCTGCTGCAGGTGACGCCCGGCATCCTGCCCGAGGCGTGGAACCATCCGATCTGGGCCAGGGCCGCGGCCGCCGGCTTCGATCTGGAGGGCGTGGTCAGCCTCGACCGCTCCGCCTCGGGCGACGCGCTGATGCGGCTGCTCGCCGCCTCGGGCATGTTCATCCTGGCCTTCGCCCTGGCCCGCCGCGAGAGCGACGCCCGCTTCCTCCTCGCCGCCATCCTCGCCATCATCACCGCCTATGCGGCCTACGGCCTCGCCGACCAGCTTCTCGCCTGGCGCCTCGCCGGTGCCGCCCGCTTCAACAGCACGGTCACCTCGACCTTCGTCAACCGCAACCACTTCGCCACTTACGCCAATCTCGGCCTCGTCACGGCCCTCGGCTTCGTCATCGAGCCCCTCCTGCGCGGCCGCTCCGAGGAGCGCCACGAAAGGCTCGCCCGCCGTCTCGCCGCCACCATCACGCTCCTCGTCGAGGAGCGCCGCTATCCCCTCATGGCCGCCTTCATCGTGCTGCTCGCCTCGATCGGCAGCAACTCGCGCGGCGGCTTCCTCAGCCTCTTCGGTGCCACCGCCTTCGTGCTCCTCCTGGCCCTGCTGGTCAGCCGCGTGAGGGCCGGAACGAAGCTCTGGGTCATCATCGGCAGCCTCGCTTGCGGCGGCCTCGTCCTCTGGCTCACGGGCGCCGCGCTGCTCGAGCGGTTCGGCGCCATGGATCTGGCGGAGGGCGAGAGCCGGCTCCTCGCCTGGCAGATGACCCTGGACGCCATCCGCGAGCGCCCGCTCCTGGGCTACGGGCACGGCGCCTTTCTCCAGGTCTACTACCTCCTGCACGGCGTCGAGCTCGGCAACGGCCTCTTCGACTACGCCCACAACGACTGGCTGCAGGCCGCGGCCGAGCTCGGCCTCGTGGCGGCGTCGGCCCTCTGGCTCGCCCTCTTCCTGGTCTGGGGCCTCTGCGTCGTGGGCGCCCTCGCCCGCCGCCGCCGGCGGCTCTACCCCCTGGTCGGCGCCGGCGCCGGCTGCCTCGTCGCGCTCCACGCCATCACCGACTTCAGCCTCCTGATGCCCGCCGTCGCCCTCACCTTCGCCGCATTGCTCGGCATCGGCTGCGCGCAGGCCACCGCCCGAAGCCGCGCTTGAGAGCGAGCTAATGGGGTCAGGACTCATACGCGCTAAGATAATCGGAAGGGTAGTGTGCTGAGCTG
>CAYOCP010000013.1:0-111609 GCA_964402505.1 uncultured Geminicoccaceae bacterium | reverse complement strand
CATCTCAGCAGAGCAGAAGCCACTTCGATAGGGCGGGTCAGGTCGGACGCTTACGGAGACATGGGTAACAGCTCGTACCTAAGACACGGGTGACAACCTGGTGCCGGGCGGGCTGTCGAAGGCGAGGACGACGGCCCTGGCCGACGCGGGCACTGTCACGCCCTCGCTGCTGCCGATCGCCCGGTCGACGATGCGGCTCCCCCGCACGTCCGGGATGTGGTCGCGCCAGACTCGGACGAGGGCGGCGGCAACCTGCTCGAGGCACTCGCTGGCGAGGGCGATGAAGGGTCGGGCGAAGTGGGCTGCGCTGTCTTTCGAAACGCTTTGCATGAGGCGTTCCCGCCAGCCGAGGAGGGCGGTGAGCGCGACGGCCATCACGAGCGCCAGGACGATAACGAGGCTCCGGTTCGCTCGACGAGCGTCGCCGCTCGCCACACGTCCAGCCCGCTCGGGCACTCGTCCTCCGACAGATGCAGCAGGGGCTCGACGATGCGCCGGCAGCGCTTCTGCGCGTCCTCCCGCAGCGGCGGCCGCAGTGCCCATGTCGTGCTCCGTCGCGCGGCGGGAGGCGACGAAAGCAGATGGCAGTGCGCGCAATCCTCATCTTCACGAGCATTGATGGCCGGTTCTTGGCCGGTTGGCGGGCTTTTGCTCGCTGCGCCTGTTTTTGCCTGTTCCCAGGGCGGCCGCGCGGGTGAGCGCTGCCCTACGGGGCTCCATTTGAGGAGCTGGAGAGGCAGTCGATGGACGGCTGCAGGCGAGGTCGGGCGCGATGCGGATGGCTGCTGACCATCAAGGTTCCCGTCGAGGATGCCAGCAGCCTGATGCTCTGGAGGTTCAAGCGGTCGTGGCATTGATCGGCATCGAGAAGGAGCCGCCCGCAGAGGTCATGTGTCGATCAGCTGCACCTGCACGAGCCGGCCACCGTCATCGCGCGACAGGAGAATCCGGCCGCCATCGGCGAGACGGACGTGACCGCCGACCGGCACGTCCTTGCCGGCGCAGATGTCGTGCATCTCGTGCATCCGCTCATTGACCAGATACCACGCGTCCTGATGGTGCTGAAAATAGCCGACGCGCCTCTTCTGCTCGGTTCCGAGACGCTCGTTGGGGAAGATGCGGCGGTTGACGTGCCATGCGTGGAGCGACTGCCCACTCCAGACCATGAGCCGGTGGTTGTCGGGCAGGAACTTGCCGCTGTGGCGGCTGGAGTAGAGGTTCAGGACCGGCAGCTTGCCGACATGGCGAGTGCCGCAGAACGGGCAGGTGGGTCTGGTGGTATTGTCGAAGACGTACCAGCGCATCTCGCAGGCGGCATTGGCGCAAGGCTGGATCAGGTCGACGGTACGCACCAGCGCATTCTCCCATTCCTGCGCCGTCGGGCGATGCCGCGGGTCGTGCAGGCCATCAACGAAGGCTTTCTGGAATAGCTCGGCGAGCAGTGGGCCCGCCATCGTGAAAGGCAACCTGTCAGTGTCGGCCCAGGGCAGCTCTGAGGCGCGTACCTGGTCGACGCGGATGCGGTTGCTGTGATCCTTCGGGTGCTCGACAAAGAGCGCTTGCCGTCCCATCGACAGCTCCTCGTCCCTGGCCGCATCGATGTCGTTGACCCTGGAGCCGCGCAGCGGGTGTCGATAGAGGAGATACATGTAGATCAGCACCGCCAGCGCATGCCGGTCGGTCAATATGGAGGGCAGCTTGCGGGCCGGATCGTTGCGGTCGAGGTGCTGGGTGGCGACGACTTCCGGGGCGATGAAATCGGGGGTGCCGACGACGTCCGGCGGGAACTTGCCGGGCACGACGAGTCCGTCGATGTCGATGATGCAGGCGTGCCCGCCGGCCGGGTCCACAAGCACGTTCTTGTAGGAGAGGTCGCTATGGGCGAGGCCGGCGGCGTGCAGCCGGCGGACGGCGCGGCTGATCAGGAGGCAGATGCGCAGATAGCTCAGCCAGTCGCCCTTCTCCCGCGGATCGAGGAAGCGTGACCGGTTCGACGCGCTGGCGAACCACTTTCCCTCCTTCTCCTTGCCGCGGATGCCGAGGAAATCGCCGTTGACGGAACCGTGCTCGAAGAAGAAGTGCGGCGGGTAGACCGGCACGACGACACCGAGAAGACTGTCGTGCTCGACGATGCCGGTGGGCCAGCAGAAGAGGTTCCGCCAGTAGTCGCCGCCTTCGCGCTCGAAGATGCCGTCCCGATAGGTCGTGACGATGGATCTCAGCCGCTCCCTGGCGGTGGGGTCGAGCTTGTCGCGGAAGAACGCGACCACGTAGTCGCGGCCAGGACTCATGTAGACGTCCTTCATGCCGCCCTGGCCGATCATCACGTCGACGAACGAAATCTGCCGACCGTCCGTGGTCGAAAGGTGAATGGCGGTCATGCGCCCGCCGCGTCGCCGGGGACCAGCACGACGAGCGTTCGATCGTCGTGGTTGCCCGGTGACCAGAATTGGAGCCAGCCCAGAAGCTGCCTTTCGAGCTCGGCATTGTCCTGGCGAAGATCGACGCTCTTGCCCAGGTCGTCTTGCCAGAAGGTGCACCACTGACCGGCGTCCGTGTAGGCGGAATCGGTTGGGAACTTCGGGTCGGTGATGCCGTCGGTCATCACGAAAAGCGCGCTGAACCGCTCGCGCACGTCGAAGAAGATGCGTTTGGCCAGAGCATCGTTGCCGCCTTCGAACTCGGACGAATGGAGAAATCTCGTCTGGCCCGCGAAATCGCCGCTGTCGGGTGCGGCCAGGACCTTGACCGTTCCGCCTTCGGCGTCGAGCACGGCGGCCCCGCCATCGCCGATCGAGAAGCCGGCAAAGAACCAGCCGGCGGAAACCCTTTTGGCGATGCAGACGATCAACGTGGTCGAGAAATCACCGGCCGATCGCTTTTTCTCCTCGGCCTCCTTCTCGATCGCCAGGGCGGCTTGCCGTGCCGATTCGACGATGGTCGCGTGCAGGCCGAGCTCGATGCTCCGAGCCGCATCCTCCTTGCCCGCGCGAAATTCGGTCACCAGGTGCTCGATCCTCGTCGGCCCGAGCAGGTCGTCGAGCAGCGGCGGCAGGCGCTCGAGAATGGTCTCCACGGCGAGCCGCGACCCGCGCCTGGACACGGGCGCGCTGCCGGCGCCGTCGGCGACGACGGCGAACTGCCAGCCGCTCGAGGTCGGCTTGGAGAGACCGAAATCGTCCTCGCGATAGAGACCCTCATGGGCGTGCGATCGACCCCGCTTGCTGGCGCCCGCGCCGAACAGGGACCCGTCGACCCTGGCGAAGGCCTCGTCGGGCTTCGCGTAAGGCGCCGCCTGGTCGCTCGGCTCGTCCCGCCAGAGGGTCCGCGGGTCGGGGTTCACCCAGAGCCCGGCTTTCATCTCCACCGGCGTGTCCTCGAGCAGGCCGGAGACGCGTATCTGAAAGCTGCCGTGCCTGTGTGGAATTCCGCCGAACCTCACGGTCTCGCCCTCGATGGTGGCGTCGATATCCGAGCCGTGGCCGTCCTCCACCCGTGCGTTCGACCAACCGCTGATAGGGATCACATATTCATAGGGTTGGCCAACCTTCGCGTTGGGCAGATTAATCGACCCTTCGCCGACCCGAAGGGGCGGCGTGGTAGTCCGCTCCTCGCGCGGTTGCGCGGCCGGCGCGGGCCACTGCAACCGTTGGCTGTCCGCGGGCTCGGTCTTGTCCAGATCGGCTTGCTGTCTTGCCGATGAGCCGATGCCTCTATCCCGGAGATCCCTCAAGCCAAACTTATACGCTTCGATTCTTCGCTCCTGCTGGCAACCGCTGTCTTTGCGCCGTCGCTCGTGCTTGATGAGATGGCCCGACAGGTGTTGCACGTTGCGCCATATTGCTTGTGCAGCAATCGCGCATCCATCGGGATCGCTCTCATCGGGAACGGCGGCATTTTCGATGACATCCTTGAGCCCATCGATGAACGCCGTGATCTCCGGCGACGGACGCGAACCGTCGCTCATCCCTGGCTCCGGCCGATGTCGAAGCTCGCATTGCACCCGGACGAGCCGTAATGGCCGGTCTCGCCGCACCAAGGGCAGGTCTGCTCGCCCGGGCCGGTGACGCAGTGGACGCCGCCGCAGGCGCAGACGGCCATCGCCGCCC
Source organism: uncultured Geminicoccaceae bacterium (assembly GCA_964402505.1). Lineage (GTDB taxonomy): Bacteria > Pseudomonadota > Alphaproteobacteria > Geminicoccales > Geminicoccaceae > SLRI01. The sequence continues at coordinate 107,500 of CAYOCP010000013.1, read as the reverse complement.
GGGAGCCGCAGTGGGGACAGGAGGGCTGGCCGATGATGTCCTGCGAATTGACCGATTGTGCCATGGGCTCCTCGGCCGCGAGGTCGAAGTAGCTTCGGGCGACCGGGACCGTGCATTTCAGCATGTAGCGGCGGGTCTGGAGGAGCCCGGCGAGCACCGGATCGCGGGTTTCGATGCGGCCGAGATGCTGCTCGTACTTGACGATGTAATGCTGCTCGCTCTCCTGGCACTTGCCGAGGAAGATCGCGAAGCGCTCATCGACGCCGGCGAACGGGGTGAGGCCATCGGCGCTCGCGGCGGGGGCCATGATCCTCGGATCGGCCTTGGCGAGGCTGACGGTCTCGTCCTTGCCGACCCCGACGCTGCGGCTCTGCGACTGGATCGAGCGGCTGATCCAGGTGATGAAGCCGGTGAAGGCGTCAGGGGCGGTGTCGTCGAGGACCAGCACGTGGTCGGTCAGTCGCGCCAGCACCCGGTGGTCGGCGGTGCCGCCGATGGAGACGGCGACCAACTGGACGAAGCGGCGATAGCTGGCGTTCCAGCGGTCGACAGCGGGACCGACATCGTCGGTCGGGTGGCCGTCGGTCATCAGGAAGACGATCGGCCGCCAGTCGCCTTTCTGGTCAGTCGTCGCCTTCCGAACCGTGCCGTCGATCTCGTCCATCAGATGCAGCAGGGCGGCGCCGAGCGCGGTGCCGCCACCGACCGGGAGGCTTGGCGGGTGGAACGCCGTCAATTCACAAAGAGGCGTGAGCGTGCGTGCTTGTCCGGCGAAGGCGATCACCGAGACATGCACCGTCTCCAGCGCATGCGGATCGGCGCGCAGTGCCTTGACAATATCGGCGAGGCCCTCCTCCAGTGCATAGAGGCTGCTGCCGATCATCGATTCGGAGACGTCGACGAGAAAGAAAACAGGAAGCCGGCGCATCGCCACTCCTCGGACTGGTTCTCAATAGACGAGCTGGATCGCCACCGGCGGCGGCGGCAGGACGACCTCGGAGGTGGCACCGAGCGAGCGGTTGCCGCTGGCGATGGTCGAGGTCACCCATTTGAAGAATCCGGCGAAGCTCGATGCATCCATGGTGTCCAGCGTTACCAGGTGATCGCAAAGCAGCCGCAGGTCTGCCTCACGCGCCTTGGGGCCGGCGACGCAGCCGATGATGTTGGCGAAGCCCAGCGCCTTGATCCGTGGGCACAGGTTCTCGAACAGCATGATGTCGGAGGGCTTGCCATCGGTCATGACGAAGAGGAGCGGCGCCCAGTCGCCCTTGCTTTGCGGCGTCGAGCGCGCCACCTCCTTCGGCACGCGTGCGGCCAGCATCTCGAGCGCCAGGCCGAGATGCGTCGGGCCGGATTGGGGTGCCGCGATGTCTGGTGGCAGGAGACTGTCGAGCGGCGTCAAGGGCACGACCACTCTGGCTTCGATATCGAAGGTGACGATGCAGATATGCACGCTCTCGAGGGCGTGCGGGTCCTGGCGCAGGGCGTTGATCATTGCCCGCAGCCCGGTGTTCAGCGCCTCGATCGGCTCGCCACGCATCGACCCCGAGGTGTCGAGCAGGATATAGACGGGCAGCTTTCTCACGACCTCTCCAATGATGGGTCTGGTGTCGCGACGGTCACAGGACGACGGTGATTTCCGGCGGCGGAGGCGGCAGCTCGTGCAGCCTCGTGCTGTCCGACTTGGTCAGGTCGACCTTTTTCGAGGTCGTCGAGATGCTCGCCGACACCCATTTGAAGAAGGCGCCGATGGTGCTGGAGTCCGCGGTGTCCAGTGCGACGACGCACTCGGTGATCTTCTTCAGCTCGTCCGTGTCGGCTCCGTGGCCGGCGGCGCACGCGATGATCATGCCGACGCCGGCCTTGCGGATGGCGGCCAGACCCTTGGCGACATCGTCCGTTGGCCGGCCGTCGGTCATCAGGAAGACTAGCGGCTTCCAGTCGCCCTTCGTCTCGGCCGTGGATCGCCGCACCTCGCGGGCTATGCAGGCGGCGGTGAGCTCGAGCGCCGCGCCGAGGGCGGTCGTCGTGCCGGCCTCGATGCTCGGCGGCTGAAAGGCGGTGAGCTCGGTGAGCGGCACCATCTGCCGGGCCCGGTCGTCGAAGACGATGACGCTCAGACAAGCGGTCTCGAGCGCGTAGGGATCGCTTCTGAGCGTGCCGAGGAGCGTCTGCATGCCCGTCCGCACCGCTTCGATCGGCTCTCCGTGCATCGAGCCGGAAATGTCGAGGACGAGGTAGACGGGCAGGCGGCGCATGGCGGCATTCCTGATCGATTGCTGAAAGGAGGACGTGATCGGTCGCTGAAAGGGTGCGATGGACCCGGCTTCAACCGACACTGACGCCGAAATGGCGGGCGAGCGGGGCCAGGCCGCCAGCGTAGCCCTGTCCCACCGCACGGAACTTCCATTCACCGCCGTGGCGATAGATTTCGCCGAAGATCAGCGCGGTCTCGGTCGAGTAGTCCTCGGAGAGGTCGTAGCGGGCGATCTCGCGGTCATTCGCGTCGTTGACGATGCGGATGAAGGCGTTCTCGACCATGCCGAAGCTCTGCCCGCGACTTTCCGCGTCGTGGATGGTCACCGCCACCGACAGCTTCTTGAAAATTGCCGGAACGCGGTCGAGCCCGACCTTGATAACCTCGTCGTCACCATCGCCATCGCCAGTGCGATTGTCGCCCGAATGCTCGATCGAGCCATCCGAGGAGACGAGATTGTTGTAGAAGACGAAGCCGTCGTCCGACGCCACCTTGCCGTTCTCCTTGAGCATGAAGAGAGAGGCGTCGAGATCGAACTCGGCGCCGTCGGTGGCGCGGGTGTCCCAGCCGAGGCCGATATGAATTCTCGTCAGCCCGGGCTCGGCCTTTGACAGGCTGACATTGCCACCCTTGGAAAGCGAAACGGTCATCGATTGCTCCTCAATTCGATCATGATGGGCCCTGGTTCGGTCGCAAGGGGTGCTGGGCGGTCAGAGCGGCTTCTGGACGAGTGCGGAGATCTGGCCGCCACTTGGCACGCGTCGGCGGTTGTGGCGAACGGACGACACCAGGGCGGCGCCGATCAGCGTGGCACCGATCAAGCCGGTGACGACTTCCGGGATGTGCTGGACGGTTTGCGTCAGCATGATGAGCGCCAGCGCCAGGATCGCCCAAAAGGCGCCATGCTCGAGATAGCGGTATTCCGCGAGCGTGCCGCGCTCGACCAGCATGACGGTCATCGAGCGGACGTACATGGCGCCGACGCCGAGACCGATGGCGATGACGAAGAGGTTGTTGGAGAGCGCGAAGGCGCCGATCACGCCGTCGAACGAAAAGCTGGCGTCCAGCAGCTCCAGATAGAGGAAGGAGGCGAAGCCGGCCCGATGGACGGCCTTCATCTGCGCCTCGGGCACCGCCATGAAGTCGCCCAGAGCATGCACGGCGATGAAGGTGACGAGGCCGAAGATGCCAGCGGTCAGGAAGGTCAGCGTCTCCTCCGCCGGCAGCAGTCGGCTGAAGCCATAGAGCAGCATGAGTGCCACGACGATCTCGATCGCCTCGAGGCTGGCGAACTTCACCAGATGACGCTCGACGACGTCGACCCAGTGCACCTCCTTCTCCGCATCGAGGAAATACTTTATGCCGACCATGAGCAGGAACGTGCCACCGAAGGCGGCGATGCCCGTGTGCGCGTCGGTGAGGATGCGGGCGTAGCGATCCGGCTCGAGCACCGCCAGCGTGACCGCCTCGATCGGGCCCAAACGGGCGGCGATCGCGACGATCAGCAGCGGGAAGACAATGCGCATGCCGAAGACGGCAATGGTGATGCCCCACGTCAGAAATCGACGTTGCCACCTCGGCTCCATGTCCTTGAGGATGGTGGCGTTGACGATCGCGTTGTCGAAGGAGAGGCTGATCTCGAGCACGCAGAGAACGGTGACGATCAGCAAAATAGACGTGGTTCCAGACATCGTGCCGGAAGCGTTCCAGCCGAGTGCGGCACCAGCGGCTAGGCCGAGGCCGGTGAGAATGAAGGCGCCGGTGAAGTACCGGAACATCCACATGGTCTGTCTCCGCACGTAGGCCGTCCGGCGAGCCTGAACCGGATCGCAGCACGCCTGGATTTTGGTGTGGATCCGTCCCCCGGCTCGAATCAGGCGAGATGCGGGCGGATGATCGGCAGCAGGTCGGCGAAAGTGCGGCCGCGGCCAATCTCGCCGATTGCCTGCATCGTCCAGCCCTGATCCGAGCGGAAGACCTTGCTCATGATTTGGGCTGTGTGAGAGCCGCTGCCCGTGAGATCGTAACGGGCGATTTCCTTGCCGGTGCTCTTGTCGACGAGCCGACAGAACGCGTTCGCGATCATGTCGAATGTCTCGCCGGTGAATGAGTTCACGACAAAGACCAGCGTCTTCACTGTTGCCGGCACACGGGATAGGTCGACGATAATCTGCTCGTCGTCGCCGTCGCCCGCTCCCGTTCGGTTGTCTCCCGTGTGGACGACCGAGCCATCCATGCTCCGCAGCTGGCGAAACCAGATGGCGTCCACCGCCTCTCCCGCCGCGTCATACATGATGCAGGAGGCGTCGAGATCGATACCTTGAGACTTCCTTCCGAGAATTTTGGCGAGAACGCCCTTCTTCTGGGTTCGCTCGTCCCATCCAAGGCCCATGACAACCTGGGTCAAGGTCTTGCCTGTCGTCTTTTCCAGAGATATGGCCTGTCCCTTGGTCAATGAGACCATCTTCCCTCGCTCATAAAGAGAGTTCTAGATAGATTTTCTACTTCGGGATGGAATCGGGTGCCATGACAAAGATGTCGCACTTGTACCCTTTTGCTCATGAGACTGACTGGACGCGGCTTCCGGCGGTGATTGAAGGTCCCGTCTCTGGGCGTGGTGCAGGACGCGGCGGGGCCCAAGAAAGGCCCGAGCGCCACTGCCCAAGCTCGCTCGCCACCACGGGTGTCCGCATCGCCGTCAGGCTCGCACGCGCGCGGCCGGATGGTGTCCGTGTCGTTCGCAGCCGATCGCGCAAGACCAAGAGCAACGGGCAGCGCCACTCGATTTGTCACACGGTAGATTCGAACAAGGTTCATGTCCTCCCTTCGATCGAGCGACGGTGGTGGTCGGTCGGGCTCAGCTCCGATGCCGTGGTGGGTGTGCCAATCTTAGCGCTTATGGGATCAGGACCCTTTTAGGTTGCCTAAAAGGGTCCTGACCCCTTTAATGCTGCCGGGTGGCCCGACATGCTCCTCCAGCCAATAGAACAGCTCGCCTTGGACACGCCGCCAGTGCTCGGATGAGCTGCCGTCCCGTGGCATTGTCGGTCCCTCCTGATTGGATTTGTCTCGACAGCATCAGCCTGGCGGAGGCAGCTGAATGGCGCCACGCTTCACCCCTCGGTGACCGAGCGATTCCGCTCCTTCATGCCGTTTTGCAACTGCCTCTCATGTCCCCGATTTGGGGGGATCAGTCGCGGTCGGGGCGCAGCCAGCCTTTGCGGTGGAAGTACCAGAGCAGGCCCGTGGCGATCGCCGCCATGAGCCCGAGCACCAGGGGATAGCCGAAGCGCCAGCCGAGCTCCGGCATGTTCCAGGGCGAGGAGGTGTCGAAGTTCATGCCGTAGAGGCTGGCGACGAAGCCGAGCGGGATGAAGATCGTGGCGATGATGGTCAGCACCTTCATGATCTCGTTCATGCGCGTGCTCTGGCTCGAGAGGTAGACGTCGAGCAGGCTGGTCGCGATCTCGCGGTAGGTCTCGACCATGTCCATGAGCTGGATGGCGTGGTCGTAGGCGTCGCGGAGATAGGTCCTCGTGGTGGTGCCGATCTCCTCGTGCTCGTCGCGCAGCAGTGCGTTCAGCATCTCGCGCATCGGCCAGACCGCCCGGCGCAGGCTCAGAAGGTCGCGCTTGACCCGATGCACGCGCTCGACCTGGCTCGGATCCGGCTCCTTGACCACCAGATCCTCGAGCTCCTCGATCTCCTCGCCGAGCGTCTCGAGATAGGGGAAGTAGCTGTCGACGGCGGCGTCGATCAGGGCGTAGCCGAGATAGTCGGGGCCGAGCTGGCGGATCCGTCCCTTGGCGTGGCGCAGGCGCTGGCGGACCGGCTCGAAGCAGTCGCCCGGACGCTCCTGGAAGGTGAGGACGAAGTCGCGGCCGACGGCCATCGCCACCTGCTCGCCCTCCGCCCCGCTCTCCTCGGTCAGCATGCGGAAGACGACGAACACGTGCCCGTCATAGCTCTCGGCCTTGGGCCGCTGATGGGCGTTGACCGCATCCTCGACGGCCAGCGGGTGCACGCCGAAGCCGGCCGCCACCTCGCTGATCGCGGCGTGGTCGGCGAGGCCCGAGATGTCGACCCAGAGCACCGGCGCCGATCCCCGAAGCCCGGCGATCCGGCCCGGCTCGCAGGCGTGCATCTCGTGGAGGTGATCCGGACCGTAGGCGATGGCCGCGATGGTGGTGGCCGCCGCCGTGGGGTCGTGGATGAGCAGGCCGGGTGCCGCTCCCGGCTTCGCGCGTCGCTTGAGGAAGAGGCGACGCTTCATGCGGCGCAAGGGGCCGGCCTTTCGAGGCTGCTGCTTCCTCCCGTCACCGGCCGGTCCTCAAAAGCCGGTGATCCGGAGGTCCGCCGGGTGGCTGACGCGGTAGCCGAAGGTGACGGTCTCGCTGGCCCCGGGCGGCAGCTCGAGCCGCCAGACCAGCACGCCGGGCTTGTCGTCGGGTGCGGTTGTCGTCGGCGGCGTGGTGTCCTGCAGCCGCTCGACCGTGATCCGCGTGTCGCGCGGCACCGGCAGGCGGTCGAGGAGCTGGAGCGTGACCGGATCCGGGCGGCGATTGGTGACGGTGGTGGCGAACCGGCGCTCGTGCCGGCGCGTGGTGCCGATCAGGCCCGTGGCCGAGCGCTCGTCGGTCAAGAGCCGCCGCTCGATCGAGATCGCGGGATCGGCGTCGAAGCCGAGCTCGAGCGGCTCGCCGGGCTGCAGGCCCGAAAGCCCCGCCTCGCCGATTGCGGCACCGTCCCGGTAGAGCAGAACCGGTCCCGGCAGGAGCGGCGCGTCGCCCGGATAGTCGAAGGAGGCGGTCAGCCAGGCTTGCGGATCGACCTCGGGCCATGCCCGCCAGTCGAGATCGGCCGTGCCGCGAACGGTCTCGATGGTGACCCGGTGGGCGGTGCCGTCGGCTTCGATGGTGACCGGCCGGGTCAGCCTGTAGGTGGCATCGAACCCCGTCCGGTCGATCGCCACGGCCCCGACGTCGGCCTGGAGCAAGGCCTTCTCGGCGCCGGCGCGGGCCGCCGGCGGTGCCGGCTCGGGCTTGCCGGTCTCGATGTCGATGTACCAGGGCTCGGCCTCGGGTGCCGCGGTGCGCCAGCCCGGCACCGCGGTCGAGAGGGTGAGCTCGACCGCGGGCCAGTCCTCGCCCGTGCTCTGGATGACCTCGGCCAGGGCCAGAAGCGTCAGCTCGCCGGTGTCGCTGTCGAGCCTCGCCTCGAAAGAGGGGGTGAAGGAGGCCTTCCGGACCTCGTAGGCGAGCTCGAGCCCCACCGGTCCGGCCGCCCTTCGTTCCACCGGCAGGGCGACCTCGAGCCGGCGCATCGGGTCGGGGCCGAGCCGGTCGAGCTCGCGCCGGGTCCGGTCGATATCGGCGAGGATCGTCTCGAGATCCTCCCTGGCCGAGCGAATCCGGCTGAACGCCTCGCTGCTCCGGGTCTCGATCAGGCCGATGAGCGAGTCGAGCTCGGCGACCGCCTGCCCGCCCTCCGTCGCCGGCCGCGCGTCGGGCCGGCGCAGGACGTCGAGCAGGAGCTCCTGCACTGCGATCCGGTCCTCCTCGACGCGGCGGCGGCGCTGGAGCTGCTCGAGCTCGTCGGTCAGCCGCGCCGCGGCGGGATTGACCGGCCTTGCCGTCTCGACCTCGCGAAAGACCGGCAGGCCGAGATCGAGGCCGCTGCCCAGCACGGCGAGGCGGAGGCTCTGCCGGTCGAGCGCCGCCGGCAGGTCCGGGAAGGTCAGCCGATGCTCGCCGGTCTCGAGGTTCAGCGTCGCCTCGCGATGCACCGTCGCCCGGTCGAGCTGCACGGTGACGGCGGTGATCCGGCTCGTGACCGCCACATCGTCGGCTTGCGCTGCCGAAAGGGGGGCGAGCGTCAGGGCGATCAGGAGGGCGATCACGGGGGCCGGGCCCCGGACATCCGACGGGCTTCTGGCGGAGAAGGGGTCTCGGTGCATCGGTCGCGTCTCCCGGTGCCGCGGCGTGGCGGGCTTTTATGGGCGAGCCGCCGGCGGCTGCCAAGCCGCCTGCCATTTGTCGCTTCGGCGAGCCTCCCTGTCGCAGGCGCGAGCCCGGGGCCGGGCCCGGACTGCTAGGAGCGGATGGCGAGGCGGGGGGAAGGTGCCATGCGGACGACGGCGAGGGTGGTGGTGATCGGCGGCGGCGTGGTCGGGGTGAGCGCCCTCTATCACCTGGCGAAGCTCGGGTGGACCGATTGCCTGCTTCTGGAGCGGACCGAGCTCACCGCCGGCTCGACCTGGCACGCCGCCGGCCTCTTGCCGCTCTTCAACATGTCCTATTCGGTGGGCCAGCTCCACAAGTACTCGGTCGAGCTCTACAAGAGGCTCGAGGCCGAGACGGGCCAGGATGTCGGCTTCCATCCGACCGGCAATCTGCGGCTCGCCACCAATCGCGACCGGATGGACGAGTACCGCAACTACCAGTGCACCGCCGAGACCATCGGCGTCGAATGTCATCTGATCGGTGCCGACGAGGTCAAGAAGCTCTGGCCGCTGGTCAACAGGGCGGGGCTGGTGGGAGCGCTCTGGCATCCGACCGACGGGCATATCGCTCCGGTCGACGTCACCATGGCGCTGGCCAGGGGGGCCAGGGCCATGGGTGCCGAGATCGTCCAGAAGGTCGAGGTGACGGGCATCGAGCGCGAGGGCGCCGAGTGGCGGGTCAAGACAGGTCGGGGCGACATCAGGTGCGAGCACGTGGTCGCCGCCACCGGCAACTACGCCCGCACCACCGCCCGCATGGTCGGGCTCGAGATCCCGGTCGTTCCGGTCGAGCACCAGTACATCGTGACCGACGTCGACCCGGTCCTCGAGGACTATCGGGCGACGGGGGCCGAGGAGCTGCCGATCCTGCGCGAGAGCGACGCCTCCTATTACCTGCGCGAGGAGCGGCTGGGCTGGATTCTCGGGCCTTACGAGAAGGGTGCGCCCGCCTGCCTGGTCGACGGCGTGCCGGCGAGCTTCGAGAAGGACCTTTTCCCTGGCGATCTCGAGCGGCTGATGCCGCATGTCGAGGCGGCGATGAAGCGCGTGCCCTCCTTCGAGCATGCCGGCATCAAGGAGATCGTGAACGGGCCCATTGCCTACACGCCGGACGGCAATCCCATGGTGGGCCCGGCTTTCGGCCTGCCCAACTTCTGGATCTCGGAGGGCCACAGCTTCGGCGTCACCGCCGCCGGCGGGGCGGGCTGGCAGCTCGCCAACTGGATCGTCGAGGGGGAGCCCTCGGTCGACATGATCGGCGTCGATCCGAGGCGCTTCGGCGTGGTCACCAAGCACTTCGCCCGGCGGAAGAACGAGGAGGCCTATGCCCACGTCTTCGTCGTTCATTACCCGATGGAGGAGCGGCCCGCCTGCCGGCCGGCCAAGGCGCCGCCGGCCTATGATCTGCTGAAGGCGGCCGGTGCCGTGTTCGGCCAGCGCTTCGGCTGGGAGCGGCCCATGTGGTTCGCGCCCGAAGGCGTCGCGCGCGAGGACGACTGGTCGTTCCGGCGGGCGCGCTGGTTCGTCCATGTGGGGCGCGAGGTCCAGGCCATGCGGGAGCGGGTCGGCCTCATGGAGCTCGGCTCCTTTGCGAAGTTCACGGTCGAGGGGCCGGGGGCGCGGTCCTTTCTGGACGGGCTGGTGGCGAATGCGGTGCCCGAGAAGGTGGGCCGCATCCATCTCTGTCATGCGCTCAACCGCTCGGGCTCGGTCCGCTCCGAGTTCACCGTCACGCGGCTGTCGGACGGACGGCGGGGCGAGCGGTTCTACCTGGTCGGGCCGGGTGCGGCGCACGATTACGATCTGGATTTTCTCGAGAAGGCGATGCCGAGGGACGGCTCCGTCGACCTCGAGGACGCGACGACCCGGCTCGGTGTCCTCGTGCTCGCCGGGCCGGACGCTCGCAAGGTGCTGGAGAAGCTCGCCGATGCCGACGTGACGAACGCGGCCTTTCCCTGGCTGACGGCGAGGGACATGGCGATCGGCTTCTGCCCGAGCGTGCAGGCGCTTCGCGTCAATTTCGTGGGCTCGCTCGGCTTCGAGCTGCATCATCCGATCGAGTACCAGCGCCATCTCCTCGAGGCTCTTCTGGAGGCGGGCCGGGAGCTCGGCATCGCGCATGTCGGGCTGAGGGCCATGGATTCCATGCGGCTGGAGAAGAGCTACCGTCTCTGGGGCGCCGATCTGAATGCCGAGAACTCGGTGCTGGAGGCCGGGCTCGACCGTTTCGTCCGCCTCGAGAAGGGCCCCTTCACCGGCAGGGAGGCGCTCCTTCGCCAGATCGAGGCCGGCATCCCCCATCGCTTCTCCACGATCGAGATCGACGCCGACGATGCCGATGCCTTCGGCAACGAGCCGATCCTCGTGGACGGCGAGGTGGTCGGCCGCGCCACCGCCGGCGGCTACGGCCATCATGTGAGGAAGTCGCTGCTGCTCGGCTATGTGCGGAGCGGCTTCGCGACGGTGGGCACCGAGTGCCGGGTGCGCGTTCTGGGCGAGCTCCGCCCGGCGCGGATCATCGCCGAGAGCCCGTACGACCCGGAGAATGCGGCATTGCGCGGCTGAGCCGGCGCCGCCTGCCGGCCGCGCTCACCCCCGCCACGCGACCAGCATGGCGCCCGCGGCGATCAGGACGACGCCGAGCCAGTTGGCGGGGCTGAGCTTCTCGCCGAGGAGAAGGGTGCCGAGGACGGCGACGAGGACGACGCTCAGCTTGTCGATGGGGGCGACGCGGGCGGCGTCGCCGATTTGGAGCGCCCGGAAGTAGCAGAGCCAGGAGCCGCCGGTGGCGAGCCCGGAGAGGGCTAGGGCGAGCCAGGTGCGGGGCGGGATGCTCGCGGGTGGCTGCCATTGGCGGGTCGTGGTGACGATGGCGGCGCCGACGCCCAGGATGAAGACGGTGCACAGGAAGGTGGCGAGGTCGGGTGCCACACCTTCGACGCCGATCTTGGCGAAGATGGCGGTGAGCGCCGCGAGGACGGCGGCGCCCAGGGCCCAGAACTGCCAGGTGGCGACGAGGGCCTGCATCGGCGGCACTCCGGTGGCACGGGTGGAGGCCGAGCCTCGCCCTGGCGGCCTCGTGGCGCAAGCCCTTTGGCTCGGTGGCTCGGGCCGGGTGGAAGCCGCCGGGCCAGGTTCCCGTCCGACTGCTCCCGCCTCGAGCAGGGGGCTCGGGACGGCGGCGCGCATGACCGGAAGCGGCGGCGTCGGCGCTCGTCGCGAAAAGAGTCCTGACCCCTTTTAGCTTCCTGACTGCCAGCGGGAAATGGCCTCGATCGGGTGGATGAGCTGGATGATGTTGAGGGTGAGGTTGTCGCGGATCATGTAGCCGGCGAGGAGCTCTAGGGCGATGGCGAGGGCGATCGAGGTCTTGACCGGGAGGAGGCGGGCGAGGGCGAAGCCGATGGCGGCGGCCAGGGTGTCGGTGACGGAGTTGACGATGCTGTCGCCGAAATAGCCCTGGGCCAGGGCCTGCTCGCGGTAGCGCTCGATGACCATCGTCGAGTTCTCGGCGATCTCCCAGGTGGCTTCGAGGCCGATGGCAATGGCGAAGCGGGCGGCGAGCGGCAGCCTTGGTGCCGTGAGCCGCAGCAGGAGGTAGAAGGCCTGACCGTGGATGATGTGGCTGAAGCTGTACCAATCGGTCAGGTGCTGCGAGTTCTCCGGACCCGCGACGTCGCCCTCCCAGAGGCGGACGGTGCCGCATTCGCAGATCCAGGGTTGGCCCATGAAATGGAGGGCGAGCGCCTGGGCGAGGACGATGACGGCCGCGAGGGCGGGGAGGAGAAGGGTCTTGCCGCGCGCGTCGCTCATGGTCCTTTCCGCGCCGCTAACCCTGGAACACCCGCTGGATCAGCTCGGGCCAGGGGCTCCGCGGAAGTGCCGGCCGCGCCGGCGGGTCGGTATCGAAGAGGCGCCGGACGGCCTCGACGGCGCGGGGCAGGTCCACAAGCGGCGGCGGGGGCGGGCGGTCCCGGCGCCACGGCTGGCCGAGCCAGACGGCGCGGCCGGCCGCCACCTGGCGCTCGTGGATGATGCGCACGTCCCGGGTCAGGCGCCTCGGCACCGCGTGCATGCCGATCCGGTACATGATGGCCTGGAAGCGGAAATCGGCGAGGCGCTCGCCGACGCTGCGCTTCTCGATGCTGCCGTCGGCCGGGCGGCGCGGGCGGTTGCTGCCGCGGCCGCGGGCGAGGTCGAAGATGTGGGTGGGCTTGGCCGTCGCCACGGCCTCGGCCAGCATCGACATGCTGTCGGCGGTGACGACGACCTCGCTGGCGAGGCCGAGAAAGGCGAAGAAGGGGTTCTCGGCCTCGGGCTCGAAGCGGACGAAGCGGTGCAGCATGTGGGGGACGCGGAGCTGGGCGGCGAAGGCGTCGATGGCGGCCTCGGGCGTGCGGGCGCTCGTGGTGACGAGCAGCGAGCCGCCCAGCTCCTCGGCCATGCGGCTGGCATGCCAGCCGAGAAGGGCGCCGTTCTCGCGGTCGAAATTGTAGGGGCCGGCATGGCCGCCCATGAGAACGGCGATGTGGGGACCGGGGAGGTGGGCGAGACGGTCTCGCCAGCGTGCCGCCTCGCGCTCGAGGCGCCCGGTGTTGACGCGCTGCAGCGGCAGCTCGTTCTGGAGGACGTTGGGCTTCGTCGGCAGGCGGTATTGCGGCGTGGTGATGATGAGGTCGAAGCACTCGTGCAGCGCCCAGGGGCGACCGACATGGACGAGGCGAACGTTCTCGCGGCCGGCCTGCTGCTGGATCCAGCGGATCAGGGGCTCGTTGCGGCGGCCGGCGGAGATGACGAGCTCGGGCCAGGGCGGCTCGAGCGGGTCGGAGCATTCCGGCACGAGGCCGGCCGTGGTCGGGCCGGCGAGGAGGTTGGTCAGGATCTCGGTCCGACGGTAGGCCATGCGCCTGGTCTCGAAGGGCCAGCCCAGCCCCTCGGCGAGGGCGATGATCTGCGTGTTGTCGCCGGCCTTGCCGCCCAGCATCAGCCAGGTGCGTGGCGGAAGCTGGTGGGCGCTCAAGGGCTGGTGGGCGCGTGGTGGGCGTGCCAGTGGCGGGCGATGTCGACCCGACGGCAGAGCCAGACCCCGTCGTGGCGGTCGACGTGGTCGAGGAAGCGCTCGAGGGCGGCGATGCGGCCAGGGCGGCCGGCGAGACGGCAATGCAGGCCGATCGAGAGCATCTTCGGCGCCGTCGCACCTTCCCTCCAGAGCACGTCGAAGCTGTCCACGAGATAGTTCAGGAACTGGTCGCCGGCGTTGAAGCCCTGGGCCGTGGCGAAGCGCATGTCGTTGGCGTCGAGCGTGTAGGGCACGACGAGATGGTGGCCACCCCCGGGCTTGTCGACCCAGTAGGGCAGATCGTCGGCGTAGGAGTCGGCGTCGTAGAGGAAGCCGCCTTCCTCGATGACGAGGCGGCGCGTTTCGGGGCTGGTGCGGCCCTGGTAGAAGCCGAGCGGCCTTTGGCCGGTGAGGCGTGCCTGGACCTCGACGGCCTTGGCGATGTGGGCCCGTTCCACCTCCTTCGGGACGTGCTGGTAGTCGAGCCAGCGCCAGCCGTGGCTGGCGATCTCGAAGCCCGCCTCGATCATGGCGGCCGCGGCCTCGGGATTGCGCTCGAGTGCCTGGGCGACGGCGAAGACCGTGACCGGCACGCCGCGTCCGGCGAGCAGGCGGTGCAGGCGCCAGAAGCCGGCGCGGCTGCCGTACTCGTAGATCGATTCCATGTTCATGTGGCGCATCCCGGCGACGGGTGCGGCACCGATGATCTCGGAGAGGAAGGCTTCGGAGGCGGGGTCGCCGTCGAGGATGCAGCTCTCGCCGCCCTCCTCGTAGTTGAGGACGAGCTGGACGGCGAGCCTCGCCCCTTTCGGCCATTGCGGGTCGGGGGTGGTGCGGCCGTAGCCGCGCATGTCGCGGGGGTAGAAGTCCTCCTGCATGGCGTCCGGTCCCGGCTGCTCCTGGCCATTTGCTGCTGACGGGGCGGCTTCTAACAGGTGCCGCCGGTGCGGGCGAGGGGGCTCAGTGCGCCTGGCGGACGCGGTTGCGCAGCCAGGCGCCGGCACCGGCGAGTGCGCCCAGGCTCACCATGACGATCTCGTTGGCGCGCATCAGCCGCGAGATGGCGACCTCGTTGAGGCGCGTTCGGGTGATGACGTGCTTGAGCTTGCGCACCGGCCGCGTGCGCAGCTTCTCGGCGACGTGGTCGCTGCCGCGAATCGCCTGGACGGCGAGCATCGGGAAATAGGCATAAGCTCCGGGCTGGAGCGCGTAGGCCGCGTCGATGCCGCCGCCGGCGGTCTTGAAGTAGTCCTTGCCGCGCGCCCCGAAGGGCCGCTCGGCGACCCAGGTCATGAGGGCGCGGCTCGCCACGTAGGCGTGGGCGCAGGCCGAGCGGGTCTCGAGGATGCGCCGGCCGACGAAGCGCGCGCGGAACGTCCAGTGGCCGAGGAAGAAGAGGCGCCAGCCCTCCGGCAGCCGGCGCATGGCCGCCGCCAGCCGGGTGACCCGCGCCCTGGTCAGGCGGCGGGTGAAATGCACATCGTCCTCGAGCACGAGGGCGGTTTCGGCATTGCCGGCGAGGGCATGCAGGAGCACGGCCCGATGCGCCTCCCAGATGCCCTCGATGACCCGGGTCGGATGCCGCGCCGGGCGATGGAAGAGCACGAGGCGGCAGAGCCCCGCCCGATGCAGCTCGCGGGCGGCGGCGGCGGCGCGGTCCGGACGCTCGCGCAGCGAGATGCAATAGACGCGATCGAGCCATGACCAGTCGGGCGGTGCCGCAGCCGTGCCGAGGCAATGCGGGCAGGTATCGTCGATGGGGCAGGGATGGAAGTCAGCGGGCCGGACCTCGGCATCGCCGGCGGTGCGGCTCCGATCGTCCGGTGCCGGCATCGGGGTCGACGGCACGCTCTATCACCTTCGGCGGCAACGGGATCTCGAACCCCTAAACTGGGGCACATGTCTCGCGGGTTCCAGCCACCATTTGGTCGCGGTGCCGGGCTGCGGAGCCGGGCGTCGCTCAGGCGGACCCTTTCGGCCAGCGGCGCTTGATGCAGAGCCACTGCTCGGGCCGTTCCTCGATCCAGCGCTCGAAATGGCGGTGCAGCTGGCGCATCAGGTCGTGGGCCATGTCGCGTGGCTGGACGAGGCCCGGGCTCGGGACCAGGGGCCGCTCGACGGTGAGGCGGAAGCGGCAGGAGGCGATGCGCTCGCAGTGCGCCGGCACGAAGGGCAGGTCGAGGCGGGCGGCGAGCAGCGCCGGGCCGGTGGCGACCGAGGCCGGCCGGCCGAAGAGCTCGACCAGCTCGCCGGCATCGTAGCGCTGATCGACGAGCACGCCGATCGAGCGGCCCCGGCGGATGGCGGCGAGCATCCTGTGGACGCTCTCGCCCTGCTCGATGAACTCGCAGCCCAGCGCCCGCCTCTGCCGCTCGACGAGCTGCTCGATCAGCGGGTTGGCGCGGGCGGCATGGACGACGGTGAGCGGCACGCCGAGACGGATGGCGGCACCGGCCAGAAGCTCCCAATTGCCGAAATGGCCGCTCGCCAGGATGGCCGGACGACCGCTTCGGGCGGCCTCGAGCACGCCATGCGGATCGACCACCTCGAGCCGGCCCGAAAGGTCCGGTCGGGAGAGCGCCTCGAAATGCGGGAACTCGGCGACCACCCGGCCGAAATGCGCCCAGGACGCCCGGGCGAGCGCCTCGATCCCGGCCGGCGGGCGGTCGGGAAAGACGATGCGGAGATTCGCCAGCACCATGCGGTGCTTGCGACTCCTCGGACCGATCCGGGCGGCTATGCCCGCACCGAGTGCCGAGGCCTGCTCCGGCGAGAGCCGGCCGGTGAGCCCCCAGGCCAGCCGTATCACCGTTGCGGCCAGATGGTCGGCCAGACGCATGGCGCTCCTCGTGCCGGTTCGGATTGCGACGTCCAGGACCGCCTCCTAGCACGGATCGCGGCTGTTGGCCTGCCGGTCGGCGCCGGCATCGACGGGCGCTCTGGGGGTGCCGGGTGGCGCGGGCTCAGGTCGGTGCCGGGCGGCCCTGGCCGGCGATCCCGTGGCCGGCACCGGGCGCGGCGGCCGCGGACGATGCCCGGCGGCGGCGGGCGAAGCGGGCATTGAGCCACCGGCGGGCGGGGCGCTCGACCAGATGGTGAGCGAGCATGGCGGCGGCGAGGGTGAGGGCCAGGGCGATCGGCCCGAGCCACCAGAGATGCGGCGAGGCGCCGTCGCCGAGCAGGATGCCGCAGCCGCGGAAGAAGACGATGAAGACGATCGCGTGGGTCATGTAGATCGCATAGGAGATCTCGCCGAGATAGACGAAGGTGGGCCGGGCGAGCAGGGCGAGGCGGCCCTGGCGGGCGAGGCTCGCCACGGCGAAGATCAGGAACGCCAGGAGCAGGACGGCGTAGACGCCGCCCTGCCGCCAGTGCACCACGGCGAGAAGGGTGACGAGCGTGATGGCGAGGACCTTTCCGGCGTGGCGCGGCTCGAGGTCCCAGACGCGCACGGCATGGTAGAGGGCGATGCCGAGCACGAACTCCGGCAGGATGCGCAGGATGCCGAAATCGTGGGTGAGATGGGTGAGCGGCCGGCCGACGGCGTGCTCGGCGAGCAGGGCGGCGAGGACGAGGCCGAGCACGGCCGCCATGATCTTGCCCAAAGGTCCGAACGGCAGGCGGCAGACGGCGAGGCTGAGCGGCAGGAAGAGGAGATAGGCGAACCACTCGGCACTGATCGACCAGGAGACGTAGTTCCAGCTCATGTGGTCCTGGATGCCCCAGGCGTGCAGCATCAGGAGGTTGGGCCAGGCGGCCTCAAGCGTGTAGGCCTCGGGCACGCTGAACGTGATGCCGGCGAGGCGGCCCGTCGTCACATAGGCTACGACCACGAAAAAAGTCGCGACATGAAGGGGGTAGAGGCGGGCGAAGCGACGCAGCATGAAGCCTTGCCAAAGGAAGGCGCCGCGCTCCAGCCGGTCGAGGTAGACGTGGGTCAGGATGAAGCCGGAGAGCACGAAGAAGAAGTCGACGCCGAGCTTGCCCTCGGCGAAGAAGCCGGTGAGCGCCGCGAAATCCAGAGGCATGAAGTCGGTGTAGTGCAGGGTCAGCACCCAAAAGGCCGCGAGAAAGCGGAGCGACGTCAAGGCCCGGATATCGCCGGGCAGGGGAGTCAGGGCTGGCTTGAACAAGGGCATGGGCACGAGCTCGTTCCGATCGGCCGAGACGGTGCCGACGACCCGAAGGCGGGCGCATCGACGGATGAGGCGCGCATCATGGCGCAGAGTTGTTAACGGTCGTTTAACGCTCGTCGTTACGAACGGATCTCAACCGTGTTTCCGCGTACCCTCTTGCTCATCCGCGCCGCTTGCCGCAAACCGGGGCCGAAGGCCGGGGCCAGAGAGCCAGGGAAGGGAAGAGACGTGCCGCGCTTCGCCGCCAATCTGAGCATGATGTTCACCGACCGCCCGTTCCTCGAGCGCTTCGCCGCGGCCGGGGCCGCCGGGTTCGCGGCGGTCGAGTATCTCTTCCCTTACGAGCACGAGGCGTCCGAGATCCGCGCGGCGCTCGACGCGGCGGGGCTGGAGCAGGCGCTCTTCAACCTGCCGCCCGGCGACTTTGCCAAGGGCGAGCGGGGGCTCGCGGCCCTGCCGGGGCGCGAGGCGGAGTTCCGGGACGGGCTGGACGAGGCGCTGCATTACGCCGGGGTGATCGGTGCCAAGCGGCTGCACTGCATGGCGGGGCTGATCGGCGCCGACGACGACCGGGCGCATTATTCGAGCACCTATCTCGAGAACCTGGCGCTGGCGGCGGAGCGGGCGGCAGCCGAGGACGTGACCATTCTGATCGAGCCGATCAACACGCGCTCGATCCCGGGCTATTTCCTGAACTACCAGCGTGACGGCCGGCGGATCATCGAGCGGGTCGGCGCCGCCAATCTGAAGCTGCAGTTCGACTGTTTCCACTGCCAGATCATGGAAGGCGACCTCGCCATGCATCTCAGGGAGCTGATCGGCGTGATCGGCCACATCCAGATCGCCGGCGTGCCGGACCGGCACGAGCCGGATACGGGCGAGATCGCCTATCCCTATCTCTTCGGCGTGATGGACGAGATCGGCTACGCCGGCTGGGTGGGCTGCGAGTACAACCCGAAAGGGCGGACCGAGGACGGGCTCGGCTGGTTTCGGCCCTACCGCAAGACGTAGCGCCAAGGGCTTATGATGGAGCGGGAATCATGACGAAGGTGGCGATGGTGACGGGTGCCGGCAGCGGCATCGGCAAGGCCTCGGCCCTGGGCCTCGCCGGGGCCGGCTATGCCGTGGTGCTGGCGGGCAGGCGGAAGGAGCCGCTGGATGCGGTGGCGGCCGAGATCGAGGCTTCTGGCGGCGAGGCGCTGGCGGTTTCGACCGATGTGGGCGATCCCCGATCGGTGGCGGCGCTCTTCGAGGCGTGCGCCGATCGTTTCGGCCGGCTCGACGTGCTCTTCAACAACGCGGGCGCCGGCTCGCCGCCGGTGCCGATGGACGAATTGCCGGTCGAGCAGTGGCAGAAGGTGGTCGACGCCAACCTGAACGGCGCCTTCTACTGCACGCGCGAGGCCTTCGGGATGATGCGCCGGCAGCAGCCGCGGGGCGGGCGGATCATCAACAACGGCTCGATCTCGGCGCATGTGCCGCGGCCGTTCTCGGCCCCCTACACGGCCACCAAGCACGCCATCACCGGGCTCACCCGCTCGACCAGCCTCGATGGCCGGGCCTACGACATCGCCTGCGGCCAGATCGACATCGGCAATGCCGCGACCGAGATGACCGAGCGGATGACGGCGGGCGTGCCGCAGGCGACCGGCGAGATGAAGGTCGAGCCCAGGATGGATGTACGGCACGTGGCCGACATGGTGGTCCACATGGCGAGCCTGCCGCTCGACGCCAACATCCAGTTCGTGACGGTGATGGCGACCAAGATGCCGTTCATCGGCCGGGGCTAGGAGCGTGTCCATTAGTCGGACAGGCTCCTAGCGGCGCGCCGGCGGCGTTTCCGGCGACCGGTCTCCCCATGGCGGCACCGCCCCTCCTGCCGCTGGCCGAGGGGCTCTATTGTCCGGCGGGCGATTTCTTCATCGACCCGGTACGGCCGGTCGAGCGCGCGCTCGTCACGCATGGTCACAGCGACCACGCGCGGGCGGGCCACGGGGCCGTTCTCGCGACGGCGGAGACGCTCGACATCATGGCGATCCGCCATGGCGCCGGCTTCGCCCGGGCGACGCAGGCCGCGGGCAGGGATTGGATCACGCTCGGCGGCTGCCGCGTGCGCTTCGTTCCGGCCGGCCATATTCTCGGCTCGGCGCAGATCGTGGTGGAGGCGGCCGGCAGGCGCATCGTCGCGGGCGGGGATTTCAAGCGGGGCGTCGATCCGACCTGCGCCGCATTCGAGCTCGTGCCATGCGACATCTTCATCAGCGAGGCGACGTTCGGCCTGCCCGTCTTCCATCACCCGCCGGCCGGTGAGGAGATCGCCAGGCTCATCGGTTCCCTGAGCGCGAACCCCGACCGGACGCACCTGGTCGGCGCCTATGCGCTCGGCAAGGCGCAGCGCGTCATCCGGCTCCTGCGTGACGCCGGTTATGACGCCCCGATCTTCCTGCACGGCGCGCTGCAACGTCTCTGCGATTACTACGAATCGCGGGGTGTGGCGCTCGGCAGGCTCTTGCCGGCGACGGTCGGTGGACCGCGGGACGGGTTTGCGGGGCGGTTGGTGATCGGCCCGCCCTCGAGCTTCGGCACGTCCTGGGCGAGGCGCTTCACCGACCCCCTGGTCGCCTTCGCGTCGGGCTGGATGGGGGTCCGCCCGCGCATCCGGCAACGCGGCGTGGAGCTCCCGCTCGTCATATCCGACCATGGCGACTGGCCCGAGCTGACGCGGACGATCCGGGATGTCGGTGCCGCGCAGATCTGGGTGACGCATGGCCAGGAGGAGGCGCTGGTGCGCTGGTGCGAGCTGCAGGGGATCGAGGCGCGACCGCTGCACCTCGTCGGCTACGAGGAGGAGCCGGCATGAAGGCGTTTGCCGGGCTTCTCGACCGATTGATCCTGACACCGTCCCGCAACGAGAAGATCGCCCTCGTGCGGCGCTATCTCGCCGCCACGCCGGACCCGGATCGGGGCTACGCGCTGGCGGCGCTGACGGACGGCCTCGAGATTCCGGCGGTCAAGCCCGCGGCCTTGCGCGCGCTCGTGGCGGAGCGGGTGGACGAGGTGCTGTTCCGGCTCTCCTACGATTACGTGGGCGATCTCGCCGAGACCATCGCGCTGATGTGGGAGGCCAGGGGCGAGATCCGCGATCTGCCCTTGTCGGAGGTCGTCGCACGGCTGGCCTCCACCCGGCGAGGCGCGGCGGTCGGGACCGTGGGCGATCTTCTCGACCGGCTCGACGCCGCGTCGCGCTACGCGCTCCTGAAGCTCGTGACGGGCAATCTCAGGACCGGGTTCTCAGCGCGTCTCGCGAAGGTGGCGCTGGCGGCCCATGGCGGCGTGCCGGTGGCCGAGATCGAGGAGCTGTGGCACGGGCTCGCTCCTCCTTACGGGGAGCTTCTGGCCTGGCTGGACGGGAAGGCGCCGAAGCCGGTCAACGCGGCCCTCGGGCCCTTTCGGCCGGTGATGCTGGCGACACCCCTCGTCGAGCGCGAGAAGGAGGTGCTCGAGCCATCGGCGTACGCGGCGGAGTGGAAATGGGACGGCATCAGGGTGCAGGTGGTCTCGGACCGGGACGTGCGGCGGCTCTATTCGCGCAGCGGCGACGACATCTCCGCCGCCTTTCCCGACGCGCTGGAGGCGATCGCCTTCGAGGGCACCATCGACGGGGAGCTCCTGGTGCGGGGCGAAGGCGGAATAGCGCCTTTCGCGGCCCTTCAGCAGCGCCTCAACCGCAAGAGCGTCGGCAAGGCGACGCTGGCGGCCTATCCCGCTCTCATACGCGCCTATGACCTGCTGATCGATGCGGGCGAGGATCTGCGCCCTCTGCCCTTTCGCGACCGCCGGACGCGGCTGGAGGCCGTTGTCGCGGCGGCGGGGTCGGAGGGTCTCGATCTCTCGCCCCTCATCCCCTTCGAGGAATGGGACGAGCTCGCCGCCTTTCGCGACGCGCCGCCGAGCCCGGTGGTCGAGGGGGTCATGCTGAAGCGGTGGGACAGCGCCTATCTCGCCGGACGGCCGAAGGGCCCGTGGTTCAAGTGGAAGCGCGACCCCTTCGTCATCGACGCCGTGCTCATGTACGCGCAGCGCGGGCACGGGCGGCGGTCGAGCTTCTACTCGGACTACACGTTCGGCGTCTGGACCGCCGAGGGTGCCCTGACGCCCGTCGGCAAGGCCTATTTCGGCTTCACGGACGAGGAGCTGCTGCGCATCGACCGTTTCGTGCGCGACAACACGGTGGAGCGGTTCGGCCCGGTGCGGGCGGTCAGGGCCGAGCCGGGGCACGGCTTGGTGCTCGAGGTGGCCTTCGAGGGGCTGAACCGCTCGAAGCGGCACAAGTCCGGCATCGCGATGCGCTTTCCCCGCATCGCGCGGCTGAGATGGGACAAGCGGCCCGCCGAGGCGGACAGCTTCGCCGCTCTGGAGTCGCTGCTCAGCCCGGAAAATGCGCCTCGAGGTCGGCCACCTGCTCCGCGGTGAGGGGGCGGATCCTCTCGTGGCGGAGCAGCAGCCAGAGCCTGGCCGTCTCCTCCAGCTCCTCGGTGGCGAAGACGGCGTTCTCGAGGCTGGTGCCGGCGACCACGGGCCCGTGATTGGCGAGCAGCACGGCGTGGTGCCTGCCGGCGAGCTTTTCCACGGCGGGGCCGAGGGCCGGGTCGCCCGGGCGGTAGTAGGGGACGAGCGGCAGGGTGCCGACGCGCATCACGTAGTAGGCGGTGATCGGCGGGATGACGTCGGCGGGGTCGACTTCGGCGAGGCAGCTCACGGCGACGGAGTGGGTCGAGTGGAGGTGGACCACGGCCCTGGCGCCTTTGCGCTCCTTGTACATGCCGAGATGGAGGAAGGTCTCCTTGGTCGGCTTGTCGCCCGAGACGTGGCGGCCGTCGGCATCGAGCCTCGAGAGACGGGCCGGATCGAGCGTGCCGAGCGTGGCGCCGGTCGGGGTCATCAGCCAGCCGTCGTCGAGACGGACGGAGATGTTGCCGGAGCTGCCGAAGGTGAGGCCGCGATCGAAGATCGAGCGGCCGAAACGGCAGATGGCGTCGCGCAGCCGGCTCTCGCTCATGGCCGGCGCCGCTCGCCCGGCATTTTCGTGAAGGCGCGGGTGAAGAAATCGACGCCGCCGAAATTGCCGGACTTGAGGGCGAGGGCCAAGGGCGGATCGCCGAGGCTGGTGCAGGCGGGGACCCCCGGATCGATCTGCGGGCCGATGGCGAGGCCCTGAATCCCGAGCGCCTTCACGACCGCCCCCGAGGTCTCGCCGCCGGCGACGACGAGACGGCGCACGCCGGTCTCGACGAGGCCCCGGGCGATGGCCGCCAAGGCGTCCTCGACGAGGGTGCCGGCACGCTCGCGGCCGAGCACCTTCTGCGCTTCCGCGACATCGTCGGCGGGCGCGCTCGCGTAGATCAGGACGGGACCCCGCGCCAGGTGCTCCTTCGCCCAGTCGATGGCGAGCTCGGCGGCGTAGCCCTGGGCGAGGGCGAAGGGATCGAGCCGGAGCGCCGGATGGCGCTCCTCCATGTGGTCCACCTGGTCGAGCGTCGCCGTGGAGCAGGAGCCGGCGAGCACGGCCTCGAAGCCGTCGACGGCGGGGATCGCCGTGGCGTCGCGTTGGCCGAGACGACCCTGGCGGCGGAAAGTCTCCGGCAGGCCGAGGGCGATGCCGGAGCCGCCGGTGATCAGCTTCTGGCCTTCCATCGCCTCGCCCAGATGGCGGAGATGGCGGTCGGCGACGGCGTCCGTCACGGCATAGGCGATGCCGGCGGCCTCGAGCTCGGCGAAGCGGGCGCGGATGGCGTCCGGCCCCGCGTCGATGGTGGCGAAGGCGACGAGGTCCACGGGCTTTCTCGACTGTGCTGCCATCACCCGCACGAGATCGCTCTCGGTCATGGGGGTGAGCGGGTGGTGGCGCATGTGGGTGTCGCTCAGGAGCTTCTGGCCGACGAAGAGATGGCCCTGGTAGACGGTGCGGCCGGTCTCGGGGAAGGCCGGGCAGACGACGGCGATGCCGGCGCCGAGCGCGTCGCCGAGCGCGTCGGCGACGGGGCCGATATTGCCCCCGGGCGTCGAATCGAAGGTCGAGCAGTACTTGAAGAGGATCTGCCCGGCGCCGGCGGCCTCGAGCCAGCGAAGGGCGGCGAGCGACTGGTCGATGGCGTCGGCGACGGGGGCGGTGCGCGACTTGAGGGCGATGGTGACGACATCGGCCTCGGGTACGGCGAGGCCGGAAGACGGCACGCCGATGAGCTGGACCGCGCGCATGCCCTCCTTGACCAGCGTGTTGCAGAGGTCGGTGGCACCGGTGAAGTCGTCGGCGATGCAGCCGAGCAGGATGCCCAAGGCGGTCTCCCTTCAGTCGTCGGCGGGAAGCTTAGCGAGCGTCCAGATGGCGGCGCAAGCCTTCGAGCACGGCGTCGAGCATGGGCTCCGTGAGGCGGCCCGTGTTCATGTTGTAGCGCGAGCAGTGATAGCAGGCGGCGACGAGAAATCCGGGTGCCATTTCGTGCAGGGCACCGTGGGCGAAGGGGTGGGCGGAGGGCTTTCGGCCGAGGGCGCGGATGACTGAATCGTGGGCGATGCGGCCGAGGGCTAGGACGGCGGCCGGCCTCGGCTCCGTCAGGATCTCGCCCTCGAGGAAGCGGCGGCAGGTGGCGATCTCGGCACCGATCGGCTTGTTCGCGGGCGGCACGCAGCGGACGGCATTGGTGATCCGGCAGTCGACGAGCTCGAGCCCGTCGTCGACGCGGGCGTCGAAGGTACCCCTGGTCCAGCCGAAGCGGGCGAGCGCCGGGTAGAGGGTGAAGCCCGCACCGTCGCCGGTGAAGGGCCGGCCCGTGCGGTTGGCGCCGCCGAGGCCGGGGGCGAGGCCGACGACCAGGAGCCGGGCGGCCGGATCGCCGAAGGAGGGAACGGGTGAGTTGTGCCAACGGGGTTCCCTGGCCCGGGCCGCCTCACGGAAGGCGACCAGCCTCGGGCAGAGGGGGCAGTCGTGGCCGGGGGCGGGGCGCCTCAGGGGCATGGGCGGCCTGCGGTCCGGCCCGATGCCGGGATGGCGTCGAGCCTCTTGAATCGGCCCCCGGCCTTCCCACATCTTCGGGTGCCGAAGGTCGCCTCGCGAGTTCGGCAAGCATTGAGAAGGGCGTGTCCAAATGGAGCGCCCGTCCAGCCAGTATCGCTCATAAGGAGGATACCGTGAGCACTGTTCGTTTCGATCCCTTCTTCCGCACCGTCCGTGACCTCGACCGGATGACCGACGAATTGCTCGGCGCCCGGGGTGGGTTCGCGCCCGAGTACGACATCGAGGACCAGGGCGAGGACCGTTTCGCCGTCGCCGTAGCCGTGCCGGGCTTCGATCTCGACGAGCTCGAGATCACGGTCAAGGAGCGCCAGCTCGTGGTCAAGGGTGAGCCCAAGGCCGGCAACGGCGCCAACTACATCCGGCGCGGCATCGCCCGGGCGTCGTTCCAGCGGAGCTTCACGCTCGGCGAGCACATCGAGATCGCGGGTGCCACCCTCGACAAGGGCATCCTGCGGGTCGAGCTCGAGCGGCGCGTGCCGGAGGCGATGAAGCCCCGGACCATCGCCATCGCCGCCCCCGAGAAGGGCGAGCCGGCGGCGCCGGCGGTCGAGCAGGCCGCCTGACCGTCGCCCGAGGACGCTGAGGACCATCTGAAAGCCTGGCGGGTCGCGGCCCGCCAGGCTACTTACGGGACGGGTGCCCGATCCTCGGGGCACCCGACACGATTCCTCTGGAAAGCGCGGGATGAGCGACGATCTCTACCGGACCCTCGGGGTCGGCAGGACGGCCTCGGACGAGGAGATCAGGAAAGCCTATCGGCGCCTCGTCAAGACCTGCCACCCCGACACCAATCCCGACGACCGGAAGGCGGAGGAGCGCTTCAAGGCGCTCGGCCGTGCCTATGCCATCCTGGGCGACCCCGAGAAGCGCAAGCGCTACGACCGGGGCCTGATCGACGCCGACGGCAACGAGCGGGGCTTTGGTGGATTGGGGGGCGGGTTCGGCGCGCAGGGCAGCCGGCGCGGCGGCACGCACCGGGCCTCCCATTACGCGGGCGGCGGGCGTGGCGGCTTCGGCGGCTTCGACGACGTTCTGAGCGACCTCTTCGGCGACATGGGCGGCGTCGGCGGCCGCGGTCGGGCGCGGCCGCGGGGCGAGGACCTGAAGCTCGAGGTGAGCGTCGATTTCCTCGATGCGGCCAAGGGTGCCAAGCGGCGGGTCAACCTGCCGGACGGCCGGTCCCTCGACGTCACGATTCCGGCGGGCACCGAGAACGGCCGCGTGCTGCGCCTCAAGGGCCAGGGTATCGCCGGCGGCGATGCCCTGATCGAGGTGCGGGTGCGGCCGCACGAGGGCTTTCGCCAGGAGGGGCTCGACATCCATCTCGACCAGAGCATTCCGCTCGACCTCGCCATCGCCGGCGGCCGGGTGACGGTGCCGACGATCGAGGGGCCGGTGGCCGTGACGGTGCCGGCCTGGACCAGCTCCGGCCGCACGCTCAGGCTGAAGGGTCGTGGCATCCGCCGGGCCGGCCGGCAGGGCGACCAGCTCGTGCGTCTGGAGATCCATCTGCCCGACCGACCCGACGAGGCGCTGGAGCGCTGGGCCAAAAGCGGCGCCAGGGCCACGGCCTGATCGAAGATCGGCCCGGATCTAGGGCGCGGTGGCGGGCACGAGCCGGAAGAGGCCGCCATCGGCCTCGTCGGTGAGGAGATAGAGAAAGCCGTCCGGCCCGACCGCCACGTCGCGGATGCGGCCGAGCTCGCCCTCGAGCAGGCGCTCCTCGTGCACCACCCGCTCGTCCTCGAGCTCGAGCCGGGCGAGGAGACGATGGGCGAGGGCGCCGACGAAGAGATCGCCCCGCCAGGCGGGAAAGGCGTCGCCCTCGTAGAAGGTCATGCCGGAAGGTGCGATCGAGGGATCCCAGACATGGATGGGCGGCGTCATGCCGGGCGCCCCGGTCACGCCGACCGGCCGACCCGAGGCGTACTCGCGACCCAGGCTGACCACCGGCCAGCCGTAATTGGCGCCGGCCTCGATGATGTTCACCTCGTCGCCGCCGCGCGGCCCGTGCTCGTGGATCCAGACCCTGCCGGTTTCGGGGTGGATGGCGAGGCCCTGCGGGTTCCTGTGGCCCATGGAGTAGATCTCGGGCACGGCACCGGGCTTGCCGAGGAACGGATTGTCGGCGGGCACGCCGCCCTCCTCGGTGAGCCGAAGCACGCTGCCGGCGTGGCTGCCGGGGTCTTGGGCGAGGTCGCGCTCGCCCCGGTCGCCGTGGGTGACCCAGAGCCGGCCGGCCTCGTCGAAGGCGAGGCGCGAGCCGAAATGGCGCGTGTGGGCCGTCCTGCCGTTGGAGGAGAAGATCACCTCCGTTCGCTCGAGCCCCCCATCGCCGAGCACGCCCCGGGCGACGGCGGTGACGGCGCCGCGGCCGTCGAGCCGGCTGAAGCTCAGATAGACGAGCCGGTTCTCCTGGAATTCGGGGTGCAGCGCCACGTCGAGCAGACCCCCCTGGCCACGGGCGAAGGCGGTCGGCACGCCGGCAAGGGGTGTCGGATCGAGGCGGCCATCGGCCAGGATCAGCCGCAGCCGCCCGGGCCGCTCGGTCACCAGCATGCGGCCGTCGGGGAGGAACGCCATGCCCCAGGGATGCTCGAGGCCCGGCGTCACCTTCTCGACGGAGAAGGTCGCCCCCTCGCTTCGCACTCCGGCCGGCAATTCGCTGGCACCGACGGCGCTGCCGAACTGGAAGCTGCCGCAGGAAGTGAACATCGAGATGCCGGCGCCGAGGAGGCAGGCCGCGAAGAGGCGGGCGAAGCGCATGTCCATCTCCCGTTTCCGAGCGTCGCCAGGGGGGAGATAGGGCGGCGATCAGTGGTCGGCGAGGTGGCGGAGCTCGTCCATCTTGAGCACCATGAGCTCGCCGTGGGCGCGGCGCAGGATGCCTTGGCGGGCCAGCTCGCTCATCGTCCGCGACACGGCTTCCCGGTGGGTGTTGATGCAGCTCGCGATCTCGGCATGCTTGGGCGCCGGCACGATGCGCGCCACGTTGTCGGCGATCGACGCCTCCGTGGCGCGGCGCAGGATTTCGGCGCAGATGCGTGTCGGCACCGGCGTGCTGAACTGGTAGACGCGCTCGCTGAGGGCGCGGACGAGATTGCTCAGCTTCTTGAGGACGAGAAGGGCGAAATCGGGATGCTGGCGCAGCAGCCGGTGGAAGTCGGCATTGCTCATGGAGGCGATGGTCACCGGTGTCAGCGCTATGACATGCGCCGAGCGGGGTTCACCGTCGAGGGCGGCGAGCTCGCCGAACATGTCGCCCATGCCGAGGTCGCGGAACGTGACCTCCTTGCCCGAGCGCGAGTAGAGGGTGACGCGCACCCGCCCTTCGGTGACGAAATCGACATCGTGGCTGGTGTCGAGCTGGGCGAAGATCGTGCTGCCGGCTTCGAAGCTCTGCATGCGCAGCACGGCGGCCACGGCGTCGAAGACGGGTGTGTCGAGCGCGCCGAAGAGCTTGGAATGGCGCAGGCTGGAGGGCAAGCGGTCCGCCACGATTGCTTCCCGGGCTGTTATCCTGCGTTGCCGCAGGGCCCCAAGTGAGCGCAATCCGCCGAGCCTGGCAACCCCTTCCGCCTGTTGCCGTGCTGCACGGGCCAAGGAAAAAGCGTCCACCCGTGACAATCGTCACAGGGCGGCGTTCATTAAATGTTAATCTCGTGCCGTGCCTCCCTGAACCAACTCGAGGACGGCCGATGCGCGGATCGCGGGTCGGCCGTTTTTTTTGGCTTGTCAGCCCGGCACCTCGCGGGTCAGGACTGCCCGGACACGGGCCGATGCCGAGGCGGGCGAGGGGAAGAGGACGATGAACGGGGCGGAGCTCCTGATGGGGGTGGCGTGCGATCTCGGGCTCGAGGTCTGCTTCGCCAATCCGGGCACCACCGAGATGCCGCTCGTCAACGCGCTCGATCGGATCGGCGGGATCAGGAACGCGGTGATCCGGGGCGTGCCCGGCCTGCACGAGAATGTCTGCACCGGTGCCGCCGACGGCTATGCCAGGATCGCCGAGAAGCCGGCCCTGACGCTCCTGCATCTCGGACCCGGCTTCGCCAACGGCCTGGCCAATCTGCACAATGCGCGGCGCGCCCGCTCGCCGGTCGTCAACCTGATCGGCGAGCACGCGACCTGGCACCAGTCGGCCGACGCACCCTTGCACAGCGAGATCGAGCGGCTCACGGGCTGGGCCGGCGCCTGGACGAGGCGGTCGGCGCGGGCTGCCGATCTCGGCCGCGATCTCGCCGATGCGCTCGGTTCCGCGACCAGCGGCCGGGGGCAGGTCGCGAGCCTGATCCTGCCGCACGACCTGCAGCTCGAGGAGGTGGCGGCGGCGGCGCCTGCCGTAGCGCATGTCCGACGCCTGCCGGCGGTCGATGCCGACCGGGTGCGGGCGGCGGCACTCCTCCTGGCTCGGGCGCGACGGCCGGTTCTGCTCCTGGGGGGTGCCGCCCTCTTCGGTGCCGGTCTCGAGGCGGCGGGCCGGCTGGCCGAGCGGACGGGTGCCGCCTTGATCGGCGAGGTGGGTTTCGCCCGGATGGCAGTGGGCAAGGGACTGCCCCGGGTCCAGCGCCTGCCCTATTTTCCGGAGCAGGCGGCCGGGCTGCTCGGCGGATTCGATGCGGTGGTGGTCGCCGGGACGAAGCTGCCGGTCTCGTTCTTCGGCTATCACGACAAGCCGGCGCGCTATCTGGAGGGGCGGGACGACGTCGTGCATCTGGCGGATGACGAGGGGGATGCTCGAGCCGCGCTCGAGGCGCTGCTCGCCGAGCTTCCGGCCGGCGGCAGCGAGCGGCAGCGTGCCGAAGACCCGCCGCTGGCGGCTGCCTCCGGCGGCGAGGCCCTCGATCCCGCCACGATCGGCGCCGTGCTGGCGGCGGAGCAGCCGGCGGACGCGATCGTGGTGGTCACGGCGGTCAGCAGTGCGGCGCCTTACGGCCGCTTCGCGCTCGATGCACCGCCGCACACCCAGCTCGCCCTGACCGGCGGCGCCATCGGCGAGGGGCTCGCGCTGGCGCTCGGCGCCGCCGTGGCGGCGCCCGACCGGCAGGTGATCGCCTTCGAGGCGGACGGCAGCGGTGCCTACATCATGCAGGCGCTCTGGTCGCAGGCGCGGCTGGGTGCCAAGGTGGTGACGGTGATCTGCGCCAACCGCCGCTATCGCATCCTCGAGATGGAGCAGGAGCGCGCCGGCATCGAGGCGGGCCCGATCGCCCGGGGCCTCACCACCCTCGAGGGGCCCGAGCTGGACTGGGTCGGGCTCGCCCGGGCGATGGGGGTGCCGGGGGAGGCCGCCTCGAGCCGCTCGGCGCTGACGGCGGCCATCCGTCGGGGCCTGGCCGAGGCCGGCCCCTACCTGATCGAGGCGCGTTTCTGAAGCCGCCGCCTCGGTAAACCGCTGCGCAACCCGGGCTTAGGGATCTTCACGCCCGGAGTTCTCAAAGGGTTTCGGGCGCACTAGAATCCCCGACTGCGGTGGGGCTGGTCCGGAGGTGGGAGTGTCGACGGTTGAGGCGGGGCTGCGGTCGGCCGGCGGCGTCGGGGCCGAGGCGAGTCCGGCACCCGTTGCACTGGTTGCGATCGGCGCCTCGGCCGGCGGCATCGAGGCGATCGAGCGGTTCTTCGGCGAGGTGGCGACACCGAGCCGGCTGGCCTTCGTCATCGTCCAGCACCTGTCGCCGGACTTCAAGAGCCTGATGCGCGAGCTTCTGAGCCGGCGCACCCGGCTCGAGGTGCGGCGCGTGGAGGACGGCGCGCGGCCGGTCGCGAACGCGATCTACCTGATTCCGCCGGGCAAGTCTTTGACCATCGAGGGTGGGGTGCTGCTGCTCGCCGACCGCGATTCCCGCGGCTTTCCGCATCACCCGATCGACGACTTCTTCTTCGCGCTCGCCGCCGATCTCGGTCCGGCGGCGATCGGCGTCGTGCTCTCGGGCAGCGGCAGCGACGGCAGTCGCGGTGCGCGGGCGATCCTCCGGGCAGGGGGGCGGGTCCTGGTCCAGACCCCCGCCACCGCCAAGTTCTCGAGCATGCCGCAGGCGGTGGTGGAGGCCGGCTGCGGACGCGAGGTGATGCCGCCCGAGGCGATGCCGGGTGCCCTGATCGAGGCGAGGCAGCGGCCGGCCGCCCGGCGCGGCCCGAGCTTGGACGCAGGCCTGCCGGCGCGGCTCGTCCTGACCCTGGATTCGGTGTTCGGCCTCGATCTCGCCAGCTACCGGGCGGAGATGGTGCGGCGCCGGGTGCAGCGGCGAATGCTGCTGCGCGGCTTCGAACGGATCGAGGACTATGCCGAGCTGGTCGCCGACGACGCTGACGAGCAGGAAGCGCTCTTCCATGAGCTCCTGATCGGCACGACCGGGTTCTTTCGCGACGGGGCGGCGTTCCTGGCATTGGAGCAGGAGGTGGTGCCGGCGCTGGCGGCGGAGCTCGATGCCGGCCGCGAGGTGCGGGTCTGGGTCCCGGCCGTGGCGACCGGCGAGGAGGCCTATTCCCTCGCCATGCTGATCCTCGCCCGGTGCCGAAGGCCGGCCGACGATCCGCC
This sequence comes from uncultured Geminicoccaceae bacterium, assembly GCA_964402505.1. Taxonomy (GTDB): domain Bacteria; phylum Pseudomonadota; class Alphaproteobacteria; order Geminicoccales; family Geminicoccaceae; genus SLRI01. The sequence continues at coordinate 76,434 of CAYOCP010000013.1, read as the reverse complement.
TTTGCGCATCTTCGCCACCGACGTGCACCGGCGCTCGCTCGCCGTGGCGGCGGCCGGTCTCTACAGCGAGGAGGCGGTGCGCGGCATTCGGGCCGACTGGCTGGAGACCTGGTTCAGCCGACGCGGCAGCGGCCATCAGGTGAGCCCGGCGCTGCGCCGCCCGATCGTCTTCAGCGCGCACGATCTCCTGCGGGACCCGCCTTTTCCGCGGCTCGCCCTGGTCAGTTGCCGCCAACTCCTGACCCAGCTCGAAAGCCGGGCGCGGGAGAAGGTGCTGGATGGCTTCGCCCTGGCCCTGCAGGAAGGGGGCCACCTGCTGCTCGGCCCGGGTGAGGACGCGGGCCCGCTGGACTGGGCTTTCGAGCCGGTGGCGGAGAAGGTCAGGCTCTATCGCCGGCGAGCCGGCGGCAATCGGCCGGCGCGGCAGGATCCGGCGTCGCCGGCGGCGGTCGGAGCCGTGGAAGGACCGGGCCCGCTTTCGGGGGCGGGCGCTGCCGCGCGACACGAGCGCCGCGATCAGCGTCTCACCATGGCCCACGAGCTTCTGCTCGACCGCTACGTGCCGCCCACCCTTCTGGTCGACGGCGCCGGGCTCGTGGTGCACTCCTTCGGCGATGCCGGACGCTACCTGCGCCAGCCGCAGGGCCGGCCCAGCCTCGCCGTGCTCGACATGGTAGAGGAGCCGCTGCGCGAGCTTCTGGCCTCGGCCATGAGCCGGGTGCGCCGGACGGGAAAGCCGGTCATCCTTTCGCAGCCGGCCGGCGGCGGCGGGGGCGGCATGCCGCGGCGGCTCGTGGTCGAGATGCTGCCGATGCCGAGCGACGGGCAAAGCTGCCTCCTGGTCAGCTTCGACGACCGGCCGGGGCTCGCCGAGCCGGGCCAGGCCGGTCCTGAGCCGCCGAAGCACTGATGGAACGCGAGGCCGGGGCCTGCTAGCCTTGGGTCCGGTCATCGGGCGAGGGGCCATGCAGCGGCTGGTTGTCGGCATCACGGGGGCTTCGGGGGTGATTTTGGGCGAGCGGCTCCTGCGCGCGCTGCAACCGCTCGATGTCGAGACGCATCTGGTCATGACGCGCTCGGCGGCGCTGACCGTGGCGTACGAGTTGGAGACCGACGTCGAGTCGCTGAAGGCGCTGGCGTCGGTCGTGCATCCGATCGGCGATGTCGGGGCATCGATCGCTTCGGGCTCCTTCTCGACCCGGGGCATGATCGTCGCCCCCTGCTCGATGCGCACGCTCGCCGCCATCGCCACGGGCGTGACCGACAACCTGCTCACCCGGGCCGCCGACGTCGCGCTCAAGGAGCGGCGGCGGCTGGTCCTCATGGTGCGCGAGACGCCGCTGCATCTCGGTCATCTGCGCAACATGGTGGCGGTCACAGAAATGGGTGCTGTCGTGGCGCCGCCGGTGCCGGGCTTCTACGCGCGGCCGCCGGATATCGAGGCCCTGGTCGACCACACGGTCGGCCGCGCGCTCGATCTCCTCGGCATCGACACGGGCCGGGTGACGCGCTGGCGCGAGACGGCGCCGTCCGCGGCCGGGTGAGGGCGCGGGATCCCTTCCGCGCCGCGCCCGTCGCGTTCCTGTCGTTGGCGCCGTTCACGACAATTTCATGATGTCCGTTGCGGCCGTGCGGGAACCGGACCGCGTCTCGCGGCCTTTCCCTTGACTGGCAGCGGCTTCGGGCCGCGCCGCCAGCCCTTCGGGAGGGGAGTGACGGGGTGTCGGATCGTCGCTTGTCGGCCATGACCCTGCGGTCGGGCATCGCGCCGGGGCCGGCTCAGCGGCCGGGCGGCCGGGTGGCACGGATCGATCCGGGGCTGGAGCTGGTCTGGCGCCTGCGCAAGTCGGCCCGCGCCGCCCGCGAGGCGGGCGAGCTCGAGGCGGCGCGCGATCTTTACCGTGAGCTCGTCGAGCGACTGGTCGACGACGGCGATGCGCTGCACTGGCTCGGCGTGCTCGAGCATCGGCTCGGCCGGCCGGCTGCCGGCCTGGCCTGCTTGGCGCGGGCCGTGGCGCTGGGGCCGCGCTCGGCGCGGCGGCGCTTCGATCTCGCCGAGATGCTGGCGGCTTGCGGAGCCTTCGTCGCGGCGCTCGGACACTATCGCGAGGCCGTGCTGCTGGAGCCGGGCGACGGCACCATCCGCCGCGGCCTGGGACGGGCCTTTCTGGCGCTCGGTCGGGTGGACGAGGCGGTGCAGACCTTGGGGCGGGCGCATCTTCTGGCGCCGCTGGATGAGGGCATCCGGGCGGACCTGAAGGATGCCTGCGCCGAGGCGGCTTGCGGTGCCGGGGCGCGGCTGCAGGAGCGCAGGCGCTGGGCCGAGGCGGCGGCCTGCTACCGCCAGGCGCTGGAGCTGGTGCCCGGGCACGCACGCGCTCTGGCCGGGCTCGAAACGTGCGAGGGACGGCCGGAAGGCGGTTGAGGCGATCGCGAGAGGCCTCGGCCGGGCTTGCCAGGTCGTCGCGCAAGTCCGGCTGGTCGCGCCGTGCGCGGGGAAGGTGGTGCGGTCGAGAGGACTCGAACCTCCACGGGCCAGGCCCACAGCGCCCTCAACGCTGCGCGTCTACCAGTTCCGCCACGACCGCAACGGGATGGGGTTCTAGCGAAAAGCGCGAGAAGCGCAAGGGGTTGCCGTCGCTTTCGAGCGCATGGCGGTGCTGCCTCTGGTTAACGCTGCCGTTCCACTGATACATAGGCACGTACATACATGGACGCGGGCCGCTTGAGCCCGAAAGCCAGGATCGGGATGCTCATGCCGAGACGCGCCCTCGTGCGAGACGGCATGGGCCATGCCCGGTCGACGGGCGCCGTGCGGGGCAGGAGGCCTGGACGATGGACGAGCGACGCGCCGCGGTGATCGCGGTCGGCAATCTCAAGGGCGGCACGGGCAAGAGCACGATCGCCGTCAATCTGGCTTGCGCGCTCGCCGCCGCCGGCGAGCCGACGCTGGTCATCGATGCCGATCCGCAGCTCACCGCGACGCGCTGGCTGCGCGGCCGCAAGGTGCCGGCCAGCGTCTTCGAGGCGCCGCTCGGCGACTTCTCCGCCACCCCCGCCTGGATCGCCGAGCTGCAGGAGATCAGGCGGCACAACGCCTTCGTCGTGGTCGACCTGCCGGCGGTCCTGGGCGCGGCGCTGGCCTCGGCGCTGCTGCTCGCCGATCTCATGCTGATCCCGACGAGCTCCTCCGGCATCGACCTCACCGCCACCACCCGCACCCTGCAGCGGGTCGCCCGCGCCGCCGCCGAGCGGCGGGTAGGGACGCTGCGCAGCCTCGTCGTTCCCACCCGCATCGACGCCGGGTGGTTCGACGATGGCGGCCTTCGGCGGCTCGCGATCCGCGTGCCCTCGGTGCTGTCGCCGCCGATCCGCCGCTCGGAGCTGTTCGCCCAGGCCTTCGACGCCGGCAACTGGATCGGTGGCTTCGCGCCGCGCTCCTCCGCGCATCGCGACATCAGGGCGCTGATGGCGGCGACGCGCCACGTGCTGACGGCGCCGCCATCGCGGACGGCGGCATCGGCGGTGGAGCGGAGTGCCGCGCGCACGAGCTCGGTCTTCGCGGCATCGCTCGCCGCCTGAAAGGCCGCGCGCCTCGCCCCGTCGGTCAGCGCGACTTGAGCAGGCCGCCCAGGACGCCGCGGACCAGCGTCCGGCCGAGCTGGCTGCCGACGCTGCGGGCCATCGACTTGGCCATGGCCTCGACCGCACCCTGCCTCCGGCCGCCGCCCGTCAGGATATCGGCGAGGATGCCGCCCTCCGAGCCGGCGCTCGAGGAGCTCCGGCTGCGGCTGCCGATCCGCCGGGAGGAGTTGAGCTGCTCGCCGAGATCCGCCTGGCGGGCGATGGCCGCGTCGAGGTCGGCCGCGGCCGCCTCGCGCGCCTGCTCCGCGGCCCGCGCCTCCAGCATCTCGTGCGCCGATTCGCGGTCGACGCCGTCCTCGTAGCGGCCGAAGAGCGGGCTTCTGTCGATCAGGCCCTGCCGCTCCCCGGACGAGAGGGGGCCCATGCGCGAGCGCGGCGGCAGGATGCGGGCGCGATCGACGATGGAGGGCTCGCCCTTGCCCGAGAGCGTCGAGACCAGAGCCTCGCCGACGCCGAGCTCGGTGATGACGTCCTCCGTCCGGAAGGCCGGATTGGGGCGAAAGGTCTCGGCCGCCACCCTGACGGCCTTCTGGTCCCTCGGCGTGAAGGCGCGGAGCGCGTGCTGGATACGGTTGCCGAGCTGGCCGAGCACGACCGGCGGCACGTCGATCGGGTTCTGGGTGACGAAATAGACGCCCACGCCCTTCGAGCGGATCAGCCGGACCACCTGCTCGACCTTCTCGAGAAGTGCCCTGGGTGCGTTGTCGAAGAGGAGGTGCGCCTCGTCGAAGAAGAAGACGAGCACGGGTTTTTCTGGATCGCCGAGCTCGGGCAGGGTCTCGAAGAGCTCGGAGAGGAGCCAGAGCAGGAAGGTGGCGTAGAGGCGGGGCGAGCGCATCAGCCGCTCGGCCATGAGCACGCTGACCATGCCCCGCCCGGCCTCGTCCGTGCGCATGAGGTCGGCGAGCGAGAGCGCAGGCTCGCCGAAGAAGCGGTCCGCTCCCTCCTCCTCGAGCACGAGAAGGCGGCGCTGGATGGCGCCGATCGAGGCCCGGCTGACATTGCCGTAGGTCTTGGCCACGGCATCGGCGTGGTCGGCGAGAAAGCCGAGCATGCTGCGCAGATCCTTGAGATCGAGCAGCAAGAGGCCTTCGTCGTCGGCGACGCGAAAGGCGATCGTCAGGACACCTTCCTGGACCTCGTTCAGCTCCATCAGCCGGGCGAGAAGAAGCGGGCCCATCTCGCTCATGGTGGCGCGCACCGGATGGCCCGTCTCGCCGAAGAGGTCCCAGAAGAGGGTGGGGTTGGGGGCCGGGCCATAGTCGGCATCGCCGAGCTCGGCGGCCCTCGCCTCGAGCTTCGGGTTGGGCTCGCCGGCCATGGCGATGCCGGAGAGGTCGCCCTTGACGTCGGCGCAGAAGACCGGAACGCCGGCACGGCTGAAGCCCTCGGCCAGGATCTGCAGGGTGATGGTCTTGCCGGTGCCGGTCGCACCGGTGATCAGCCCGTGCCGGTTGGCGAAGCGGAGCAGCAGGCGCTGCTCCCTCTCGCCCTTGCCGATCAGGAGCGACGGCTCGCTTTCCATCAAACCATCCTCTCCACCCCTTGCCATTCGCGTGGCGCTTCTTCTTTCTAGCGGCGGGTCGGGCGGTGACAAGGGTCGCCAGGCGGCGGAGGGCGGGGGTTGGACGTCAGGGGTGCTGCGCTCAAGGCCTTCGGGCGAGGTCCTCCAGCCGAGCGCGTCTTTCCCTTCCGGGGCACGGCCCTGGTGAGCGAGGCGCGGCTTCGCCTGCCGGACGGCCGGCATGTCGGGGTCGGTCGGGCCGGGCCGCCCTCGGCCGAGCCCGTGCTCTACATGCACGGCATCCTCGGCTCGAGGCTCGAGGCCTTCATCGCCGGCGAGCCGGTGCACGACGTGATCGCTTTGGACCGGCCGGGCTACGGGCTGAGCGACCCCTTGCCGCGGCCGTCGCTCGCCCGCTACGGCGAGGACGTGGCGGCAGCGCTCGACGCCCTCCGCATCGAGCGCTGCTGCATCATGGGGGTCTCGGCCGGGGCACCCTACGCCCTCGCCGCCGCCCTCCGGCTCGGGTCGCGCGTGCGCGAGCTCTGTCTCGTCGGCGGCGTGGCGCATGCGGACCTCGTGCGCGCGGCTGGGCTGCCGATGCGGCTGCTGGTCGATTTCGCCGAGCATCCGGTGCTGCGCGAGAAGGTGGTGCCGGGGCTGCGCGAGCTGTTGAGCCGGCCGCTCGTCGCCAATGGCTGGCTGCGCATGACGCTCACGGCGGAGCGGGCGCTCCTGCCCTCGACGGCGGCGATGCAGCTCCTCGCCCGGCGGATGGCGCGCTCGTGGGTCACCGGCAACGCGCACGGGCCCGAAGGTGTGCTCACCGATCTTCGCCTTTTGACCACGCCCTGGGATCTCGATCCGGCGACGCTGGCCTGCCCCGCGCGTATCGTCCACGGCCTGAAGGACGGGGTGGTGGCGCCGGAGCACGGCCATTGGTATGCAGGGCATCTGCCCCGCGCCCGGCTCAAGCTCCTGCCGCGCTTCCGGCACGTCTCGACCATTCTCTTCACCGGTCCGAAGGTGACCGCCATGGCGCGCTGCCACGAGCGGCGCCGCCGAATCGCGGGCTGAGGCGGGCCTCAGCAGGCGGCCGGCGCGCCCTTCGGCTCGCAGGCACGGAACGTGAAGGCGGCGAAGCTGTCGTCGCGGGTCGCATCGAAGGTGCGGCCGTCCTCGCAATGCACCTTGGCCATGACGAGCGAGCGGCCGTCGATCTGGCGCTCGACGATCTGGCTGAGGAAGCTCACCGTGCAGTCCTCCATGAGCTCGATCTCGGCGGCGAGGTCCTCCTCCCAGCTCGCCTGCGCGAAGGCCGCCGGCGAGGGCGCCGCGAGGACGACGAGGGCGAGAAGGACCGAGAGGGCGGGATTGGAAAGCGACATGGCGAAGGCTCCAGCGCGGCGGACGGCATGACGGATCCCTAGCATTGCCGAGCCAGCCCGTCACCGGTCGCCGGCCGCCCGCCCGATGCGTCCTCGAGTGTGACAAGGGTCACAGCGTCGGCGCGGCTTAACGCCCTATTCATCGGCTTGGCGCCATCATGCCAGCGGTCGACCCTGGAGGGCGCGCGGCGCCGGGAGGAAGCGGATGCGAGGTATCTGGCGGACGTTGCGGCTCCGCGGGTTGGCACTGGTGCTCGGCCTCATGGCGCTCGGCGCCGCCGTGCCGGCCGGTGCCGCGGAGGATCGGGGGCTGGGCGAGGCGCTGGCCACGGTCGACCGGCTCGGCGAGGAGGCGGTGGCCATCCTGCGCGATGCCGGGCTCGAGCGAGGGGCGCGCGAGGCCGCATTGGCCGAGCTCGTCCGCCGACGCTTCGCGCTGGAGCGGATCGGCCGTCTGGCGTTGGGCCGCTACTGGCGCAGCGCTGATCCGGCGGAGCAGGCCGCCTATGCCGAGCTCTTCGACCGCTACGTCCTCGCAACCTACGCGCGGCTGGTCGACTCCTACACCGGCCAGCGGCTCGAGGTGGCATCCGCCGCGCCGGTCAAGGGCGGCGTGATGGTGAGCTCCAGGCTGGTCGGCAATCGCCCGGCGGCGATCGACTGGCGGCTGGAGGAGGATGGCCGGGACTGGGTGGTGGTCGACGTGGTGGTCGAGGGGGTCAGCATGCTGCTCACCCAGCGCAACGAGTTCGCGTCGATCATCGAGCGCAATGGCGACTCGATCCGCCCGCTGCTCGCGCATCTCCAGGAGCGCGTCGCCAGGGCCGATTCCCCGTCCGGTTGAGCGCGCCGCAGCAACCCGCCCGTTCTCGCCGGAAGCAACGGTTGTCACGACGCCGACCGCCAGCACCCGAGGGCAGCAGCGGCGCCGGGGTCGCCTGCGAGCCCGGCCAGGTCCGCGGACCCGGGGAGCAGCGACACCCGGCCGCAGAGCCGGTCGAATCCCGCAGCTGACGGAAATGCCGGCGCGGGCACGAAGGTGCCGAGTGGTCGATAGGGCGGTGGCGAGGGCCCGCCCTTTCTGATCGTCCGACGGCTTCGATCCGGCAGCCTCGAGCTTCGTGAAGCCAGCGCTGCGCCCCAGAGCCCGAAAGGGCGGGTCATGGCGCCACCCGTCGGCTCGAGTCGCGACTGCACCGTCTTGAGTCTCGGATCGCTGCATCGTTCTCCGAAGTCCCTGGCACCGGATGCGTTAGCCGAAAGGGCGCCCGTCTCGGTTGCAGAGGCGGAGCCGGGCAAGGTTGCTCTCGGGCGACACGGCAACACCGATCCTCTGACGACGCCGAGAACTGTTCCCTTTGAAGTCGAGGAGTCGAGAATGGATGACGGGCCTCTGGCAGGGCCTGTGCGGGTCAGGGATCCGCGGAGGGAGGGCATGCCGGAGCCGGACGAGGTGGCGGCGATGACGGGGCCGCATCGTCGCGGTTGCGGGACGCGACGGCTGGGACAGGAGCTCGGGTGCAGCCGGAGGACGGTAAAGCGCTTCGTGGCCGCGGGCGGCTGGCCTTTCATCGGCTAGCGGGCGAGCGCCAACGGCGCAGCCGGAGCCAGCCGCAAGCCGACCGGAGGTGAGCTCGGCGGCTTGCGGGGCCGGTGGGATCCCGCAGCCCTCGCAGGAGAGCATCGGCATCGCCGGCAACCCTTCGCGTCCGCTCGCCGCCAAGCGCCAGAAACGCCCCGAAACGGCCCCGCACAGGCTCTTGGGGAGGACATGAGCAGCCGCGTGGGCACAATCCCTCTTGGTCATTCCATTCCCGATGCCCGCTGCTGCATCTCATCGCCAATGGCGCAAGCCGGTTCACCCTGCATCCACGCCTCCCATTCAACGTTCTCGAGGCAATTCCTGAAGTTACAGATCACTTCAATTGCTGGCTCGAACGTCCGAGAGAAAGAGATTTCGTCTCTTGGGCAATGCCAGGTCCAGAACGATGCCGAACCGGATCATCGGCTATTCATTGCGGCGGTCATGACGCGTGGACCGGGCGCCACCTCGCCCCATGCCCAATTTTGCCGGTTGTCGAAGGAAGAGGGCTCCGCCCGGAATGGTCGCGAGGCGGGTTTTATCGCGCCGCTCCTTCCTGCCCGGTCGTGGTCCGAGAGAGCCCGTCACCGGCTCGCTACGGCGCGCCGAGGGCCTGACCGCTCTCGGGGGAGGACAATCCGCCGGGCCAGCCGGGGACGATCGCGACCGTTGGGGCCTCTCGGGCGCAGCCGCGATGCATTGCGTGGCTGGACGTTGCGCCGCTGATGATGACCGGGATCGCCGCACTGCATCGGGCCGTCATCCGAGGTCGTGGTGGTGGAAGTGTCGTTCTGTGCCGAGAATCCTCGGTCTGCCGTCGATCGCGGAGCCGGGAGAGGAGAGGGCCGACATGTCCGGGGGCCGGCCGATCCCGTGGGGTGGCGGTCGGCCTCGGCGGGGGCGCGCTGCGGCGGGCATGCCGAAGCTGACCGGAAGGCGGGGAACGGTGCCCCAACCTCCGTCATGGCCGCCCGGTCGTGGCGGACGCATCCCGTCCGCGTGCCGCTCCGCTGTGGGTCGGCTGCGCCAAAAGCGCCCGCCACGCGTTAAGGGATGGACAGGCCGATAATCAACCAGTAGTTTAGTTCAGGGATTCTTTCGTTGTCGCCATGACGGTCCCGGTGGACGGGGCTTCGGGAACCTTGCCATGCGCGTGATCGGCACCTGCCTGACCAGCCTCCTCGCCCTTGGCGCCTGCACCGGTGGTGGTGCAGGCGGCGGGGCGGGCGGCCCGGCACCGCTGGGCGGGCTGGACCTGCCGCGCGTCGCCGACCCGGCCAGCTTCGAGACCGCGGAGTACCGGGCGAGCGGTCCCTTGCCGCGCATCGGTGCCGCCTCGCTCTATGCCGCCGGTGGCACCGGTGTGGGGGTCACGGTCGGCCTGATCGACACCGGCATCGACACCGGTCACACGGAATTCGCCGGCGCCCTGCATCCGGCCAGCATCGATCTGGTGCGCGGCGATGTGCTCGGCGACGGTTCGGGCCACGGCACGGCGGTGGCGGGTCTGGTCGGCGCGCGCAAGGACGGCCGGACCATGCATGGCGTCGCCTTCAACTCGACGCTGCTCGTGGTGCGCGCCGACACGGCCGGAAGCTGCCCCGATGCCTGCCTCTTCCGCCAGGCGGACCTCGCCGCCGCCACCGATTATGCCGTGGCCAATGGCGCGCGAGTCCTCAACTTCAGCCTGGGCGACACGCCGAAGCTCGCCCGCGGCTTTCGCCGATCGCTCGGGGCGGCGGCCGAGGCGGGCACGGTCCTGGTCTTCGCCGCCGGCAATCAGGGGGCGCTGAGCCCGCACGAGCCCGGCCGCTTCGCAAGGCGCGCCGAGGCGCGCGGCCGTGCCCTGATCGTGGGCTCGGTCGATGCCGACAATGTCATCAGCAGCTTCAGCAATCGCGCCGGCGACACGGCCGATGTCTTCATAGTGGCGCCCGGCGAGAACCTGCGGACGGCGGGCGTCGGCGACGGCGAGGTGCTGGCTTCCGGAACCTCCGTGGCGACCCCCCTGGTGAGCGGCGCGGCGGCGGCGGTGCTCGATGCGGCACCCTATCTCGCTGCCGAGGAGGTGGTCGAGATCCTGCTCGGCACGGCCCGCGACCTGGGTGCGCCCGGCACCGATCCGGTCTATGGCAGGGGCCTGCTCGATCTCGATCGGGCGCTGGCGCCGGTCGGGGCGCTCGTGGTGCCGGTGGTGGCCGGCGGCGTTCTTTCGGCGCCGGCCCAGGCCTCCGGTCTCAGGCTCGGCGCCGCCTTCGGCGAGCGGCCGCTCGCCGTCGGACCCGTTCTGGCGCTCGATTCCTTTGGAAGGGGCTACAGCATCGACATGGCCACCGGCGGCAAGGCGGGGGGTCGAGTCGGGACCGCCCTCGCCGATCTGGTCGATCGCCATCGCATCGGCTGGATCGAGCGGAGCGAGGCGGACGGCTTCGTGGTCGACATCGCCCGGCTGGCGCCCGGCAGCGACGCCGAGCCCGTGGTTCCCGGCAGCGATCTCGGCAGCGTCCGGGCGGTCTGGAGCGAGAGCGAAAGGCTGGCGCTCAAGGGTTTTGCCGGCCGCGGCGAGACCGCCATGGGCGGGGCGGGCGGGGCGTCGCTGCCGAGCGGCCACGGGTTCGCCGGCCTCGCCGACGATGCCGGCCTGGCCGTGGAGACGGCCTTGGGCGACGACTGGCGGGCCATGGTCGATCTGCGGGCCGGCAGCGTCGAGGACGGCGAGCTCAGCGCCGGCGCACGGCTCGCCGAGCTCGGCCTCGAGCATCGCCTCGGCCGGGCGTTCAGCCTGCGCCTCGGCTTCGGCGTGCTCGACGAGGCCGAAGGGCCGCTCGGCAGCAGCGGCGAGGGTGCGCTCGCCACCAGCGGGGCGGTGACGCGCTACGTCAATCTGACCGGCCGGCTGGCGCTGGGCGAGCGGATCGGCCTTTTCGGCCGGGCGGAGCTCGGCTCGACCGGCGGGGTGGGCGGCGACGGCGTGCTGACCCGCGCGGGCAGCATCCGAAGCAGCGCCTTCGCCATCGGCGTCACCGCCGGCGACCTGCTGCAGCCGGCCGACGTGCTCGGCTTCACCGTGCTGCAGCCCCTGCGGGTCGAGGCGGGCACGGCCGAGCTCGATGTGCCGGTGGCGCAGGACGCCACGGGCGCCGTGCTCTTCGATCGCCGCGACGCCGACCTGGCGCCGGACGGCCGCGAGATCGATCTCGAGCTGGCCTATGGCTTCGGCATCGGCCGGGCGCGGCTGCAGGCTGCGGCGCTGCTGCGCCTCGAGCCCGACCACGACGCCTCGGCCGAGCCGGAGCTGTTGCTGGGCCTCGCCTGGCGTCTGCCGTTCTGACCGGGCCCGCCGCCGGCGAGCCCAAAGCGGCCTTAGGGCCTGCTCGAGGCGTTTTCATGGTGTTTCCCTCCGCGGCCTGCTGGCCGCGTCTCCTTCGACGATCGGATGAAAGGCCTTCTGGCCTTGCATCGGCTTACGGGTGAGCGCCGGCGACGAAGCCGGAGCCGGCCGCAAGCCGACCGGAGGTGAGCCTGGCGGCTTGCGAGGCCGCGGGGACCCCGTAACAAGCTGTGTGAGAACCCGTTGGTCGGCTGACCTCGGCCGTGCAATCGGCTTGTCGCTGCGTCTGCTGCAGTCGCCTCGCCCGTCAGGCGAACGCCCGGATCAGGGTCTGTGCGCCGTGGATGCTGGCGAGGCGATTGAGGCTGAAGGCGAGGGCTGCGAGCTTGATCTCGGTGGTCGCCTTGGCCTTGCCGCGCAGCAGGAACCTGCTGCCGTGCATCCAGCGCTTGAGGGTGGCGAAGGCGGGCTCGACGCTCTGGGCGCGTTGCGCCAAGAAGCCCGGATCGGCGGCGAGGCGCGCACCGACCCGGTCGAGGGCGGCCTCGTTGATCAGGCGATGGACGGTGCGGGCCTTGGCGGTGGTGCATCGCGGCTCGAGGTGGCAGGCGCCGCAGTCGGACTTTAGGGCCCGATAGCGAACAGCGGCGCGATCGGGGGCCGGCAAGGGCTTCAGGACCTTGCCGGCCGGGCAGATCATGCGGTCCTTGTCGGCATCGCAGGCGAAGTCTGTGCGGTTGAAGTAGCGCCCGTGCGGGTTGACGGTCCGCGTCACCGGGAAGACGGGGGCCAGGCCCAGCCGCTCGCAGGCGATGGCATCATTGGCGCTGGAATAGCCGGCATCGGCGAGGATGGTGACGGCGGGCGGGTGCTCGCCGGCTCCGGGCAAGCGAACCCCGAGCACCACGGCCGCCCGGGCGGCGCCCGGCGCCAGCTGGCCGGTGTCGGTCGGCGTCGCCACCGCCTCGGCGTCGATCACCACCTGCGTCGCGGCATCGACGACCAGCTGGACGTTGTAGCTCGGCTGCCGGCTCCGGACCTGGCCGAAGATCACCGCCTCCGGCTCGTCCACCACCAGCGATCCGGCCGGCGTCGCCGCCAGGGCATCGCGTTTCTTCTCGACCGCCGACTGCAGCTCCTCCACCGCTGCCAGCACCCTTGCCCGCTCGGCCTCGATCTCGGCTTCATCCGTCGCCGCATCGGCTTCGGCCACGGCTCCCAGATAGCGCTCGATCTCGGCCTCGTGCGCCGCGATCTCGGCCTCGACCGCCGACCGCTGCTGCCGCTTCCTCGCACTGCTCGCCGCGGCGAACCGGCTGCCGTCCACCGCCACCACCCGGCCCCCGATCAGCCCGCGCGCCAGGGCGAAGCGCACGAACGCCCGGCACGCCGCGGCGATCGCCGCGCCGTTGGCCTTCCTGAAATCCGCGATGGTCTTGAAGTCCGGCCGCAATCGCCGGAACAGCCAAGCCAGCTCCGGATTGCGCCAGCACTCCCACTCCAGCGCCCGGCTCGAGCGAACCCCGTTCAGGTAACCGTAGATGTAGAGCCGCAGCAGATCGCCCGGATCATAACCCGGCCGCCCGATCCCGGCCGGCTGCGCCCGAACGAAGCGCAGGACCGGCAGATCCAGCCCCGAAACAAACGAGTCGATCACCCGAGCCAGTGCATCCGCAGGCACCAGATCATCCAGCAGCTCGGGAAACAGCACCGTCTGCCGCCGATCCTCGCCCGCAATGAAACCAGCCATCAATGCCTCCAAACCGCTGCCGATAATCTAGCGGAAGGAGGGATCTTCACACAGTCTGCCACAAAAGCGCCGCATCGCCGGCCGATCAACTCCTCGCATCTGCTCGCTGCCGAGCTCATGAAACACCCTAAACGCCTCGAGCAGGCTGTTACCTCCAGCGCCCGTTTCCCGGAGGTTTAAACGCGAAGCGCTGGGGCCTTTCGACCCGGCGGGACCGCTTCCGCATCCGATGTGACGCCGGCCCCTCCGGGATGGAGAGGTCGAAGATCGCTTCACGTGCCCATTTCTCGTGTGCCTGTCCGTGTCTCCGGTTCGCCTCCATCGCCGACGGATGATCGGCGCGGCCGGCGCGGAGGGTTGACCGGGGAGCGGTTCAGCACCGCTGCCCCGGGCCGGCCGGTCAGGGCGTCGGGGGCGGGCAGTCGGCGGTGGTTCGGTCGAGGGTGAAGCTGCCGTCGGCGCTGCGCCAGTGCAGCGCCTGGACGACCAGCAGCGTCGGCGACCAGGGCTGGAACATCGGGCAGCCCGACGCATCGGCACCGGCCGGCACCATGTAGAGCTCCGGGGTCACCTCGATCGCCCCCACGGGCACGAGCGGCGGCTCGAGCGGGCTCTCGGCTTCCGGTCCGCAGGCGCCGATATTGGCGGCGAGCGCGACCGCAAGAAGGGCGGGAACCCTGCCCGTCGGACGCCGAGGTTCGCCGTAAAACCTGCCAGTCCATCGCATTGTCATCGACTCCTCGTGTTACGCTTCAGAACCTTTGGTTAAACATTTAACCTTTAAGGTTCTACCATAAGATGAAAGATTTCCAAAAAAACGTTTGAAAATAGCCGGTTAGCTCTCTATGGTCCGGAGCAAGGGAAAGCACCGTCTGACGTTCCACAACCGCCGGGTCCCATCGGCTCGTCATCGAGTGACACCAACGCCCGAGTGATAATCGGGGTGGGAGCACCGAATGATGATGTTGAACCAGCATGGTGACGGCAAGAAGCCGTTGGTGGCAATGCCGGGGCGGCTCGCCGAGAGCGGCCGGCCAGCACCGACGGCCCGGCGCTCGAGCGGTCGGGCGCTGGCGCTCGGCGCCCCGCTCTCGGCGAGCTTCATGGGCCTCCTTTTGATGCGCGGCGAGGCCGAGGCGGCGGGCGAAACCGTGGCCGAGCCGGCGGACGCGTCGCCGCGGCCGAGTGGCGATACCGCGTCCGCCGGCGCCGCCGGAGGCACCGGCGCCGCGCCGCTGGCGCTCGTCGCGGCCGGCCCCGGCATGCCGGTGGCCGCGACGGCGACGCCGGCCGGGATGGAGGGTGCCGTCGATACGGCGGCACTGACGAGGCTGGGCGAGACCGCGCCCGCCGGGCGGCACACGTCCTCCCCGGAGGCGGAAGCCCTGCCGGTCGCGGCGGGCGCGGTCGCCGAATCCGCGCCACCGGTCCCGCCGGCCATCGGCGGCGTCACCGTCGCCTTCGGCAGCGAGGCACCGTTCGAGCTGCCGACCTACGCGACCGAGGAGCCGGATCTCCCCGAGGAGAACCTGGGCGATCTCGGCGATCCGCGCCTGATCGAGCGCACGCCCATCATCGGTGGCGACGAGGCGGAGGGCTCGTCGGCAACGGCAGGCGGCAACGCGGCCGGCACGCTGACCGGCCAGCGCATCACCGGCACCAGCGGCAACGACTACCTCGTCGGCACCGACGGCAGCGACGTCATCGACGTGGGTGGCGGCAACAATACCGTTCTCGCCGGCGCCGGTGACGATCATGTGCTCGGCGGGCCGGGCAACGACGTCTTGCGGGGCGGGGCGGGCAACGATACAATCGAGGGTAGAGCAGGGCGGAACATCATCTACGGTGACGAGGGTGACGACCTGCTCATCGGCGGCGCCGGCAAGGACAAGCTTTATGGCGGCAGCGGCAACGACCGGCTCGATGGCGGGACCGGCGGCGACTGGCTCGAGGGCGGAACGGGGGACGATACGCTCGTGATCAACGACCCGCACGACGTGGTGCTCGAGACCGGCCAGGGCCGCGACGGCGGCGGCAACGACACGCTCGAGGTGGCGGCGGGCTTCGGTGCCGCGCTGCGCGGCCGGTTCCCGTCCCTGGCCCCGGACGGCACCGCCACCTTCGTCATGGGCGACCTGCCGGATCGGACCTTTCCGGCAGAGGTCGATGCCTATCGCCACCAGGTGAACCCTCACATCGAGAACGTGCACCTCGTCGGCAGCGACGCGCACGACGTCATGGGCGACGACCGGGCCAACGTCATCACCGGCAATGACGGCGACAACCACCTCTATGGCGAGGGCGGCGACGACATCCTCTATGCCGGTGGCGGCGACGACGCGCTGCACGGCGGGGCGGGCAACGACACGCTTCATGCCGGCGCCGGCCATAACGTGCTCTTCGGTGACGAAGGTGACGACCTGCTCCATGCCGGCTTCGGCGAGAGCGAGCTCCATGGCGGCGAGGGCGACGATCTCTACGCCTTCGGGCTCGCCGAGGACGGGCGTGCCACCATCTTCGACCACGAGGGGGTGAACCGGTTGCGCTTCGACGGGCTCGAGGACCCGGCGGACCTCGATGCGCGGCTCGAGGGCGAGGATCTGGTCTTCGATCACGGCGGCACCGAGGTGGTGCGGATCGCCGACTACGTGGGTCGCCCCGAGGCCTTCGCGGGGATCGAGACGGCCTCCGGCACGGTGCCGCTCGAGACGTTTCTCGGCAGGGCCGTGGCAGAGGGCCCGGCGGCGTCGACGGAGGGCGATCTGCTCGACATCTATCTCGGGCCCCAGTCGGTCGATGCACCCGACGACATCCTCGATCCCGCGCATCTCGACGAGCCGCCGCCGGCGCACGACGCGGCATTCGCCCTCTACGAGGACGAAGGGGGTCAGGATTTCGACGCGGGTCCGCCCGCGCACGCCGTCGGCGGGACGGACGACATGATCTTGAGCTTCATGCACAGCGAGCCGCTCTGGATCGGACCCGAGGAAGGCGTTCTCATGCCCGACGGCGACGATCTGCGCGGGGTTCCGGGCGAGGAGGCGCAGCAGCATCGCGCCTGACGCCGGGGCCGGCGCCGCTTTACGGTTCCGGGCGGGTTCTCTATAGCGTCGGGTGCCGCGCGGCCTCGGTTGCGCGGCACCCGACGCCATCGTTCGACAAGGCCCCGCCACACGTGAGCTCGCCCGCAGCCGGTCCCGTCCCCCTGGTCCATCTCGCCCTGCCCAAGGGCCGCATGCAGGAGGCCGTCGTCCGGCTCCTGGCCGACGCCGGCATCCGCTTGACCTACGACCGCCGCGGCTATCGGCCGTCCCTCTCGCTCGAGGGGCTCGAGGCGAAAATCCTGAAGCCGCAGAACATCGTCGAGATGCTGGATGTCGGCAGCCGTGATCTCGGCTTCGCCGGTGCCGACTGGGTCGCCGAGAAGTCGGTCGATCTCGTCGAGCTCGTGGATACGGAGCTCGATCCGGTGCGGATCGTCGCCGCCGCCGACCACCGCTTTCTGGTGGACGGAAAGCCGCCCGGAGCGCGCTTCATCGTCGCCACCGAGTACGAGAGGCTGACCACGGCCTGGCTGGTGACGCACGGCTACGACGCCCGGATCGTCCGCTCCTATGGGGCGACCGAGGTGTTCCCGCCCGAGGACGCCGACTGCATCGTCGACAACACGGCGACGGGTGCTACCCTCAAGGCGAACGGGCTCGTCATCTTCGACGATCTGCTGCGCTCCTCGACCCGGCTCTACGCCCATCCCCGCTCGCTCGACGATCCGGCGAAGCGGCCGGTGATCGAGCATTTCGCGCTGCTGATCCGCTCGGTCCTGGATGCGCGGCTTCGCGTGATGCTCGAGGTGAACGTCGGGAGCGAAGCGCTCGAGCCCGTGGTCGATGTCCTCCCCTGCATGCGCGAGCCGACCATCTCGCCCCTGCACGGCGAGGGCGGCTTCGCGGTCAAGGCGGCGGTGCCGCGGGCCGATCTGCCGGCGCTGATCCGCCGCATCAAGGAGCGGGGCGGGACCGATATCGTGGTCTCGGGCATCGCGCAGATCGTGCCATGACGGGCACTGCGCAGGGCCGCCGGGCGACGGTCGAGCGGCACACCTCGGAGACCGGGATCCGCGTGACGCTGGCCCTCGATGGCGAGGGGACGGCGAGCGTCGAGACCGGGCTCGGCTTCTTCGATCACATGCTGACGGCGCTCGTCAGGCACGGCCGCTTCGACCTCGAGCTCGCCTGCTCGGGCGATCTGCACGTCGACGACCATCACACGATCGAGGATTGCGGCCTGGCGCTCGGCCAGGCGCTCGACCAGGCGCTGGGCGAACGGCGCGGTATTCGCCGCTTCGCCCATGCCTACGCTCCGCTCGACGAGGCCCTGGCACGCGTGGTGGTGGATCTCTCGGGCCGGCCGGCGCCGCATGTGACACTCGGCCTCCTGAGGCCCCAAATCGGCGATGTCGCGGCCGAGAACCTCGCGCATTTCTTCCATTCCTTCGCCATGGCCGGCCGCATGGCCTGCCATGTGGACGTGCTCAAGGGCACCAACGATCATCACCGGGCCGAGGCGGCCTTCAAGGCGCTGGCGCTGGCGCTTCGGGATTCCGTGGCCAGGGCCGAGCACGCCGACGTGCCGAGCACCAAGGGGGTCCTGTGACGCGAGAGGTCGCCATCCTGCCCACCGGCACCGCCAATTTGGCGTCGGTCGAGGCCGCCTTTCGCCGGCTCGGTGCGGTGCCGGTGGTGGTCGAGACGGCGGCGGCACTGGCGCGGGCGAGCCATGTCATGCTGCCCGGCGTGGGCGCCTTCGGTGCCGCGCGGGAGCGGCTCGAGGCGCTGGGACTCGTCGAGGCCTTGCGGCGGCGCATCGAAGCCGACCTTCCCACCATCGCCATCTGCGTTGGCCACCAGCTCCTTTTCGAGGCGAGCGAGGAGGATCCGGAGGTATCCGGAATCGGCATCGTCGAGGGGCGCGTGACGCGGTTCCCGAAGGGCGTGCGGGTGCCGCAGTTCGGCTGGAACGAGGTCGAGGCGGGCGACGGCTGCAGCCTGCTGGAGAGCGGGTTCGCCTATTTCGCCAATTCCTACCGCGCCACGGCGGCTCGGGGCTGGCATGTCGCCACGGCCCGCCATGGCGGCCCCTTCGTGGCCGCCATGGAACGGGGCAGGGTGATCGGCTGCCAGTTCCACCCGGAGCTCTCGGGCGATTACGGGGCCGCCCTCCTGTCGCGCTTTCTGGAGCTGGGCTGATGCTCACAAAGCGGATCATGCCCTGCCTCGACGTCAGCCATGGGCGGGTGGTCAAGGGCGTGCGCTTCGAGGGCCTGCGGGATGCCGG
The DNA here is from genome assembly GCA_964402505.1 of uncultured Geminicoccaceae bacterium. GTDB lineage: Bacteria > Pseudomonadota > Alphaproteobacteria > Geminicoccales > Geminicoccaceae > SLRI01. The sequence continues at coordinate 57,900 of CAYOCP010000013.1, read as the reverse complement.
CGATCCGGTCGAGCTGGCGCTCGCCTATCAGCTCCAGGGTGCGGACGAGATCGTGATCCTCGACATCTCGGCGACACCCGAGGGTCGGGGCCACCAGCTATCGACCGTCGAGCGGGTGCGCGAGGGGCTCGCCATCCCGCTCACCACGGGCGGCGGGATCAGGACGGCGGCCGATGCCCAGGCGCTGCTCGAGGCCGGCGCCGACAAGGTCTCGATCAACAGTGCCGCCGTCGCCGACCCGTCCCTGATCGGTGCCATCGCCGGCCGCTTCGGCAGCCAGTGCTGCGTGGTCGCCATCGATGCCGCCTGGCGCGACGGTCGCTTCGAGGTCCTGGTGCGGGGGGGGCGCGACGGCACGGGCAGGGACGCGGTGGCCTGGGCGAGGGAGGCGCAGGAGCGTGGTGCCGGGGAGATCCTGCTCACCTCATGGGACCGGGACGGCACGCGGGAAGGCTACGATCTCGTCCTGACCCGGTCGGTGGCCGAGGCCGTGCACGTGCCGGTGATCGCGTCCGGCGGGGCGGATCACGCCGGCCATGTGATCGAGGCCTTCGCCGCCGGGGCGGATGCGGTGCTCGCCGCCTCGATCTTCCACGACGGCGACCTCTCCGTGAGCGACGTGAAGCTGCGTCTCATGGAGGCCGGGGTGGCGGTTCGGCCATGATCATCCCCTCGATCGATCTCATGGGCGGGCAGGCGGTCCAGCTCGTCGGTGGCGAGGCCATGGCGATCGAGGCGGGCGATCCCTCGCCGATCGCCGAGCGTTTCGCCGTGGCCGGACCCATGGCCGTCATCGACCTCGACGCCGCCATGGGCCAGGGCTCGAACGGCGAGCTGATCGGGGGGCTGGTCAGGCGCTTCGACTGCCATGTCGGCGGCGGCATCCGCGATATCGAGAAGGCGCTCTTCTGGCTCGATGCGGGGGCGAGGCGGATCATTCTCGGCACCATGGCGAAGCCGGAAATCCTCGAGGCCCTGCCGCGGGACCGGCTGATCGCGGCGCTCGACGCGCGCGATGGCGAGGTGGTGGTCGAGGGCTGGAAGGCGGGCACCGGCCGCGGCATCCTGGAGCGGGTGGCCGAGCTCAAGCACCTGGTCTCGGCCTTCCTCGTCACCTTCGTCGAGCGCGAGGGGCGGATGGCCGGCACCGACATGGCGCTGGCGCAACGCATCGTCGAGGCGGCGGCGCCGGCTTCGGTCATCATCGCCGGCGGCGTGACCACCGCGGAGGAGATCGCCCGGCTCGACGCCATGGGCGCCGACGCGCAGGTCGGCATGGCGCTCTACTCGGGCCGGCTCGACCTCGGGGAGGCGGTGGCCGGCATCTTCAGGAGCGACCGGCTTGACGGGCTGATCCCGACCGTGGTCACGGACGAGCGGGGCGTGGCCCTCGGGCTGGTCCATTCCAGCAAGGAGAGCATCAGGGCCGCGATCGGCGAGCGGCGGGGCATCTACCATTCGCGGCGCCGCGGGCTCTGGCGCAAGGGCGAGAGCTCGGGCGACGTGCAGGAGCTCCTGCGGGTGACGCCGGACTGCGACCGCGATGCGGTGCGGTTCACGGTGCGCCAGGCGGGAGGCGGGTTCTGCCATCTCGGCACGCGGGGCTGCTTCGGCGAGGATGGGGGGCTCGGCCGGCTGCACCGGCGGCTGCTCGAGCGGCGGGACAGTGCGCCCGAAGGCTCCTACACGGCACGGCTTCTGGCCGACCCGGCGCGGCTCGAAGCCAAGATCACCGAGGAGGCGAGGGAGCTCAACGCGGCGGCATCCCGCGACGAGGTCGTCTGGGAGGCCGCCGATCTCCTCTATTTCACGCTCATCCGGCTCGCCGCCGAGGGCATCGGCCTCGACGAGGTGGAGCGTCATCTGGACCGGCGCGAGCGACGGGTCCGACGGCGTGACTGAGGAGTGGCTGCGGCGCATCGTCGTATGGCTCAGGCCGCTTCTGGAGCTTCGCGCTCTTCTCGCTGTGCTGTTCCTGGGCGCGCTCGCCTGGGGCTTCGTCGAGCTCGCCGAGGAGGTGGTGGAGGGCGACACGCGGACGGTCGACACGATGCTCCTGATGGCGCTCCGCTCGGCCGGTGATCCGCAGACGCCGATCGGCCCCGCCTGGCTGCCCTCGACGATGCGCGACATCACGGCGCTCGGCGGCTACACCATCCTGAGCCTTGTGACGGCCGCGACGGCGGTTTATTTTATCCTGGTCCGCCGGCCGCGCATCGCCCTTTTCATCCTGGTGGCCTCCCTGGGCGCGGTGCTCTGGACGCAGCTCTTCAAGCTCGGCTTCTCGCGCCCGCGGCCGGATCTCGTGCCGCACGCCGTGCGGGTCACCACGGCGAGCTTTCCGAGCGGCCATTCGAGCGGTGCCGCCGCCGTCTACCTGACTCTCGGCGCACTCATGGCGAGCTTCGAGAAGAGCCGCCGGGTCAAGCTCTACATCATGGGCCTCGCCCTTTGCGTCACCCTCCTGGTCGGGTTCTCGCGCCTCTATCTGGGGGTGCACTGGCCCTCCGACGTGCTGGCCGGCTGGTCGCTCGGCGCGGGCTGGGCGGTGCTCTGCTGGCTGGTCGCCACCTATCTGAGACGGGCACGGATGCTGCGCGATCCGCCATCGGGTTGAGCGAAGAGAGTGGCAGGGGCTTCTGAAAGCGGGCGAGGAGGAGAATCGTGGAGGCCGGAGCAAGGGCTGGGGGCAGCGAGGGCGATCCCGGGGGTGGGCCTTCGGCGGTGAAGGTCGAAAGGGTGCTGGTGGGGCACGCCGTGCCGTTCGGGCGGCCGGGTGCGCGAAGCGCCATCGGCAAGCGCCCCCTCGAGGGGCCGGTCGAGGTGGGGCCGGCGGGCCTCCTCCTGGACGAGCAGGGCGACCCGCGGCACCATGGCGGTCCCGAGAAGGCGATCCATCACTACGCCTTCGACCACTATTCCTACTGGCGGTCGCAACTCGCACCCGTGTCGCCCTCGTGCCTCGAGGCTGCGGGGGCCTTCGGCGAGAACCTCTCCACCCTCGGGCTGACCGAGGCGGACATGTGCGTGGGCGATGCTTGGCGCCTCGGCACGGTGCTGCTGCAGGTGAGCCAGGCGCGCCAGCCCTGCTGGAAGCTGAATCACCGCTTCGGCGTGGCGGACATGGTGCTGCGGGTGCAGACGAGCGGCCGGACGGGCTGGTACTACCGCGTGCTCGAGCCCGGTTGGATCGCTCCGGGCGACACGCTCGCCCTCGTCGACCGGCCGCATCCGGACTGGCCGCTCGCGCGGCTTCTTCGGGCCTTCTACGTCGACCGGATGAACCGGGCTGCGCTCGAGGGCATCAAGGCGCTCGAGCTCCTGTCGCCGTCGTGGCGCAACGTCGCGGCACGACGGCTCGAGCGGGGCGAGGTCGAGGACTGGACGCGCCGGCTCGAGGGACCGGCGCAGGAGGAGGGGCGGGCCAGCCGCTAGCGGAATCGCTGGCGGAAGGGTGACGCCGGATAGACGCCGAAGATCTCGATGTGGTGGGCGAAGAAGCGGAGCTCCTCCATGGCGAAGCGGACCGCCTCCTCATCCGGGTGGCCGAGGATGTCGGCGTAGAACTGGGCCTGCTGGAAGGTCGGGTCGATGTAGCTCTCGAGCTTCAGCATGTTGACGCCGTTGGTGGCGAAGCCGCCCATGGCCTTGTAGAGGGCGGCCGGCACGTTGCGGACCCGGAAGAGGAAGCTGGTGATGGCCTGTCCGTCCCTGGCCCCGGGATAGCGGGGCTCCTGGGCGAGCACGAGAAAGCGCGTGGTGTTGTGCTCGGCATCCTCGACATCGGCGGTCAGGCTGACGAGGCCGTAGATCTCCGAGGCCAGATGCGAGGCGATGACGGCGCTCTCGAGATCGCCGGATTGCGCCAGATCGGCGGCGGCGCCCGCCGTGTCCGCGGCCACCACCGGCTTCAGCCCGTGCTCCTGGATGAACCTGCGGCACTGGCCCAGGGCGTGGACGTGGCTGTGCACGAAGCGCACCGTCGCCATGGTCGCACCCGGTGCCGCGAGGAGGTGATGGTTCACCCGAAGGAACTGCTCGCCGATGATGTGCAGGCCGCAATGGGGCATCAGGTGGTGCACGTCCGCCACCCGACCGGCGACCGAGTTGTCGACGGGGATCATGGCGTAGCGGGCGAGGCCGTCGCGCACCGCGGCGAAGGCGGCCTCGAACGATTCGCAAGGCAGGGGCTCGAGCTCGGGGTAGGCCTGCCGGCAGGCCATGTGCGAGTAGGCACCGGGCCGGCCCTGGAACGCTATGCGCTGCTGGGCTGCACCGGCCTTTGCCGAGGGGTCGTCGCTCGCCTGCTCATCCATGCCCGAGAATCTTCCGTGCCTTTGCGAGGTCCGCCGGGGTGTCGACCCCGAAGGGCACCGCTTCTACGAGCTTGACGCCGATCCGCATACCGTTCTCGAGGGCGCGGAGCTGCTCGAGCTTCTCGCGCCGCTCGAGCGGGCTCGGCGGCAGGGCGGCGAAGCGCTCGAGGGCGGCGCGGGTGAAGGCGTAGAGGCCGATATGATGATAGACGGGGCCCTCGCCCCAGGGCGCGTTGGCGCGGGTGAAGTAGAGGGCCTCGCCGAGTCCCGGGGAGCGGAAGGAGATGATCGCCTTGACGGTGTTGGGATCCGTCTTCTCCGCCTCGTCCTCGGTGGCGTCGGCGAGCGTGGCCATCTCGATGCCGGGCAGCCCGAAGGGGGCGAGCACATCGTGCAGGCAGGAGGGATCGAGGGTCGGCATGTCGCCCTGGAGATTGATGACGCGCTCGAATTCACCCTTGGGGTCGATCTCGCGGAGCGCCGCGCAGATGCGGTCGGTGCCGGACGGCAGCGCCGGATCGGTGAGCACGGCCCGCCCCCCGGCCTTCCCGATCGCGGCCGCGATCTCGGGCTCGGCGCAGGCCACGATCACGGGCCCGATCGCCGCCTCCACGGCCCGCCGCCACACGTGGACGATCATCGGCTCGCTCCCGATGAGGGCCAAGGGCTTGTCCGGAAGACGGCTCGAGCGGAGCCGGGCCGGGATGAGCACGACGTTGCGCGAGAGGGTGTCGGCGGCGGTTTTCGCAGAACTCAATTTTCGGCTCCGGTCGATTTGTCCCTGCGAAGCGACATGGTGGCGGCTTGACGGTCCACGCCCCGGTCCGCTACCGACCACTCTGCCTGGACAAGAGCACAACGCGCGTGGTGCGGCGGCAAGCGGGCGGCCTCGGCAGACTGGGGAACAGATTTTCTTATGGCATCATCCCTCGAACTCAACAAGGTCATCGCGGGTATTCTCACGGCCGGCATCATCGCCTCGGGCTCCGGCATCATCGCCGGCATGCTCTATTCGCCGCATGAGCCCGAGACGCACGCCTTCAGCGTGACGCCGGAGGAACCGACCACCGAGACCGCCGAGGCGGAGGCCGAGGTGCCGTTCGAGACGCTGCTCGCCGAGGCCGATCCGGCCGCCGGCGAGGGGCTGACCCGCCAGTGCGCCGCCTGCCACGATTTCGAGAAGGGCGGGCCGAACAAGGTGGGGCCGCATCTTTGGGACGTGGTCGGCCGCGATGTGGCCAGCGTCGCGGATTTCAATTACTCCGACGCCCTGAAGCAGGTCGATGGGGACTGGACCTTCGACAAGCTGAACGCTTTCCTGAAGGCGCCGCGTGAGGACGTTCCCGGCACCGCGATGAGCTTTGCCGGCATCAAGGACGACAAGAAGCGCGCCGATCTGATCGCCTATCTCGACACCCTGTCCGACAACCCCGTGCCGCTGCCGACGGCGGCAGCGGCCGAGGCCCCGGCGGAAGAGCCCGCGGCCGAGGCGGCCGGCGGCGGGGAAAGCGAGCAGGCGGCAGCCGGAACGGGCCAGCCCGAGCAGGCGGCCGAGGCGGCACCGGCGGAGGAGCAGGCCGAAACCGCCTCCGGCGAGCAGGCGGCGGCCGAGGCGGCACCGGCGGAGGGGACCACCGAGGCGGCGCCGGCCGGGGAGGCGGCCGGGACCGCCTCCGGCGAGCAGGCGCCGGCGGAGGTCGCATCCAACGAGGATGCCTCGGCGGAAGGGACGAAGACCGAGGAAGCCGCATCGGCCGGAGGGGATGCGGCGGCGGGTTCCAGCGAGGGCGATGGCGCTGCTTCGGGCGGCGGTGCCGATCCGTTCCTCGCCAAGGTCGAGGCGGCCGATCCGGCGGCCGGCAAGAAGCTCTTCCGGCAGTGCGCCGCCTGTCACAGCCCGGACGAGGGCGGCGGCAACCGGGTCGGGCCGGCGCTCTGGGGCGTCTACGGCCGGGATGTCGGCACCGCCGAGGGTTTCAACTATTCGCAGGCGCTTCTGGACATTCCCGGAAGCTGGGACGTCGAGAAGCTGAACCACTATCTCGAGAACCCGAAGGAGTTCGCGCCCGGCAACAAGATGGTCTTCGCGGGCGTTCGCAAGGAGGACGACCGGGCGGCGCTCATCGCCTATCTGCACTCGCTGAGCAACTCGCCGGTGCCGCTCGAGGGCCAGTGAGGCGCTGCCCTTTCAAGGATTTCTTCACAGAGATTGTGGGATGATGTCCCGTACGTGCGGGAACGTTCATTTGCATCCGCGCGGCGCGCCGCTAAAGCAGTAGCCGGGAGAACCTTGGCTGCAGATGTGAGGAACGGATGATCCGCACGGCACTGATGGCACTGGTCGCCATGCTGGCCATCGCTTCGGCGAGCGATGCCGCGGCAGCGGCCACCCCGGCGCCCGGCCCCGCGACCGGTCCGGCACATGGCGTGGCCATGCATGGCGATCTCGCCTACCCGCCGGGCTTCACGCATTTCGCCTATGCCGATCCCGAAGCGCCCAAAGGCGGCGAGGTCGTGTTCTCGGCGCTCGGCAGCTTCGACAGCCTCAATCCCTTCATCCTGCGCGGCCAGCCGGCGGCCGGCGTCGGGATCCTGTTCGAGACCCTGACGTCGCGGGCGCTCGACGAGCCCTTCTCCGCCTACGGCCTTCTCGCCGAGACCATCGAGATGCCGGAGGATCGCTCCTGGGTCGCCTTCACGCTCCGGCCCGAGGCGCGCTGGCAGGACGGCGAGCCCGTGACGGTGGACGACGTCATCTTCAGCCTCGAAACCCTGAAGACGAAGGGGCACCCCCTCTACCGCGCCTATTACGCCAACGTGACCGGGGCGGAGGCGGCGGGCGAACGCCGCGTGCTGTTCCACTTCGACGGTCAGCTCAACCGGGAGCTGCCGCTGATCGTCGGCGAGCTGCCGATCCTGCCGAGGCACTATTGGGAGGGGCGGGACTTCGAGGCGACGACCCTCGAGCCGCCGCTCGGCAGCGGTCCCTACCGGGTGGCGGCGGTCGATCCGGGCAGGTCCATCACCTACGAGCGCGATCCCGACTACTGGGGCAACGATATCCCGGTCAACGCGGGACGCTACAATTTCGATCGCATGCGCTACGAGTATTACCGTGATGCCAATGTGGCGCTCGAGGCCTTCAAGGCCGGACAGTACGATTTCCGTGTCGAGAACATCGCCCGCCTCTGGGCCACCGCCTATACCGGCCCGGCCATCGATGCCGGGCTGATCGTCAAGGAGGAGATCCCGGACGAGAGCGGCGACGGCATGCAAGGCTTCGTCTTCAATACGCGCCGCGACATCTTCAAGGATCCGCGGGTGCGCGAGGCTTTGGCCTATGCCTTCGATTTCGAATGGACCAACCGCACGCTGTTCTACGGGCTCTATTCGCGGACCAAGAGCTACTTCTCCAATTCGGAGCTCGCCGCGCGGGAGCTGCCGGACGAGCGCGAGCTGAAGATCCTGCAGCCGTTCCGCTCCGAGCTTCCCCAAAGCGTCTTCACGACCGTCTACGAGCCGCCGTCGACCGACGGCTCGGGCGAGCTGCGGGAGAACCTGCGGACCGCCCTGGGCCTGCTCAGGGAGGCCGGCTGGGTCATCGATCCGAAGACGCGCAAGCTCGTGAACGGCGAGACCAAAGAGCCCATGCGGTTCGAGGTCCTCCTGGTCAACCCCGCCTTCGAGCGCATCGTCGGGCCGATGCTGCGCAATCTCGAGCGGCTCGGGATCGATGCGACCATGCGCACCGTCGACACGGCGCAGTATCAGAACCGGCTGGACGAGTTCGATTTCGACATGGTGGTGAACGTGTGGGCGCAGTCGCTGTCGCCGGGCAACGAGCAGCGCGACTTCTGGTCGTGCGCGGCCGCCGGGACACCGGGCAGCCGCAACCTCGCCGGCATCTGCGATCCCGTCGTGGACGCCCTGATCGACCGTGTCATCGCCGCCGACTCGCGCGAGGATCTGGTGGCCGCGACCCGCGCCCTCGATCGCGTACTCCTGGCCGGCTACTACGTCATCCCGAACTGGCACAGCCGCGTCAATCGGGTGGCCTACTGGAAGAAGCTCGTCCATCCGGACGTCATGCCGCGCTATGCCATCGACCTGAACGCCTGGTGGATCGACAGCGGCAAGGAGCGCGAGGTGGCGGGCCAGAAGCGGGCGCTGACGCCAGACGCAACCGGCCGGTAGCGAGGCGCGCTTCAGCGGATGCTCGCCTATGTCGTTCGCCGCCTGCTCTTGATCATCCCGACGCTGCTCGGCATCATGGTGGTCAATTTCATCGTCATCCAGGCCGCGCCCGGCGGTCCGGTGGAGCAGATGATCGCCGAGATTTCCGGCACGGCCGTCTCCAGCACGGCGCGCCTGACCGGTGGCGGGGGGGGCGGCGAGGCGGGCGGGGGACCGCGCGCCGTGGAGGCGTCCGGCAGCAAGTATCGGGGAGCCCAGGGTCTCGATCCCCGCTTCATCCGGGAGATCGAGCGGATGTACGGCTTCGACAAGCCGGCCGGCGAACGCTTCCTCCTGATGCTCTGGAACTACATGCGGCTCGATTTCGGCAAGAGCTTCTTCTCCGACAAGAGCGTGATCGAGCTGATCGGCGAGAAGCTGCCGGTCTCAATCTCGCTCGGGCTCTGGACGACCCTCGTCACCTACCTCGTCTCGATCCCCCTCGGGATCAGGAAGGCGGTGCGGGACGGCAGCGCCTTCGACGTGTGGACGACCGGCGTGGTCATCGTCGGCAGCGCCATCCCGAGCTTCCTCTTAGCCATCCTGCTGATCGTGCTCTTCGCCGGCGGCAGCTATCTCGACTGGTTCCCGCTGCGCGGCCTCGTCTCGGACAACTGGTGGGATCTCACCTGGCCGATGCGCATCGTCGACTATTTCTGGCACATGACGCTGCCCCTCTTATCGCTGAGCATCGGCGCGTTCGCGGGCCTGACCATGCTGACGAAGAACAGCTTTCTCGACGAGATCAACAAGCAGTACGTGGTGACCGCGCGGGCCAAGGGCCTGACCGAGCGTGCCGTGCTCTACCATCACGTCTTCCGCAACTCGATGCTCATCGTCATCGCCGGTTTCCCGGGCGCCTTCATCGGCATCCTGTTCACCGGCGCGCTGCTGACCGAGATCATCTTCTCGCTCGACGGGCTCGGCCTGCTCGGCTACGAGGCCGCACTTCGCCGGGACTATCCCGTGATGTTCGGCTCGCTCTTCATCTTCACGCTGCTCGGCCTCGTGGTGAAGCTGATCTCGGATCTCACCTACGTCCTGGTCGATCCCCGTATCGATTTCGAGAGCCGGCGCGGATGAGATCCCGCGGCGTCGCGCGCGAGGCGCGCCTCCTGGGATGGCGGCTGCGCCTCGGTCCGATCAACGAGCGGCGCTACCGAAACTTTCGCGCCAATCGCCGCGGCTACTGGTCGCTGCACATCTTCGTCCTGCTCTTCGTGCTCAGCCTCTTTGCAGAGTTCCTCGCCAACGAGCGCCCGCTGATCGTCTCGTACGACGGCCGGTTGTACTTTCCCGTCTTCGTCGGCTATCCGGAGACCGAGTTCGGCGGCTTCTTCCCGACCGACACCGACTACCACGATCCCTTCGTGCGCGAGCTCATCGAGGAGAGGGGCTGGATCCTCTGGCCGCCCATTCCCTACAGCTACAACACCATCGTCCGGGATCTGGGCGTGCCGGCGCCGTCGCCGCCGAGCCGGCAGAACCTTCTCGGCACCGACGACCAGGCACGCGACGTCCTGGCGCGGGTGATCTACGGCTTTCGCATCTCGGTGCTCTTCGGGCTGACGCTGACAGTGCTTTCGTCGATCGTCGGCATCATCGCCGGTGCCCTGCAGGGCTATTTCGGCGGCTGGGTGGATCTGGGTTTCCAGCGCTTCATGGAGGTCTGGTCGGGTCTGCCGACCCTCTATCTCCTGATCATCCTCGCCAGCGTCGTCACCCCCAACTTCTGGTGGCTCCTCGGCCTCATGCTGCTTTTCAGCTGGATGAGCCTGGTCGACGTGGTCCGCGCCGAGTTCCTGCGCGCCCGCAATCTCGACTTCGTGCGTGCCGCCCGGGCCCTCGGCGTCGGCAACGTGACCATCATGTTCCGCCACATTCTGCCGAACGCCATGGTCGCATCCCTGACCTTCATGCCGTTCATCCTGAACGGCTCGATCACCACGCTCACCAGCCTCGATTTCCTGGGCTTCGGCCTGCCGCCCGGATCGCCCTCGCTCGGCGAGCTTCTGGCGCAGGGCAAGAACAACCTGCAGGCTCCCTGGCTCGGCATCTCCGGCTTTCTCGTGCTCGCCGTCATGCTCTCGCTCCTGATCTTCATCTTCGAGGCGGTGCGCGACGCCTTCGATCCGCGCAAGACCTTCGCCGTGCTCGCGAGCGAAGCGGCGCCAAGGGAGGGCGCGCAGGGTGAGGCGAGGGAGGCCGCATTGGGCCGGGGGAGGCGAGCTTGAGCCTGCTCGAGGTCGAGGATCTCTCCGTCAGCTTCGGCGGCGGCGAAGGTGAGATCGAGGCGGTGCGCCATGTCGGCTTTCGGATCGAGAAGGGCGAGACCCTGGCGCTCGTCGGCGAGAGCGGCTCCGGCAAGTCGGTGACCGCCCTTTCGATCCTCCAGCTATTGCCCTATCCCAAGGCCCGGCATCCCTCCGGCAGCGTGCGCCTCGACGGCGAGGAGCTCCTCGGCAAGTCCGATGCCGTGCTCAGGCGCGTGCGCGGCAACCGCGCCTCGATGATCTTCCAGGAGCCGATGACCTCGCTCAACCCGCTGCACACGGTCGAGCTGCAGATCGGCGAGGTCCTGGAGCTGCATCGGGGCCTGAGGGGTGCAGCGATCCGGCGGCGCGTCCTGGAGCTGCTCGAGCTCGTCGGCATCGACGAGGCGGAGACCCGGCTCAAGTCCTACCCGCACCAGCTCTCGGGCGGCCAGCGGCAGCGCGTGATGATCGCCATGGCGCTGGCCAACGAGCCGGATCTCTTGATCGCCGACGAGCCGACCACGGCTCTGGATGTGACGGTGCAGGCGCAGATCCTGGCGCTGATCGCGGAGCTTCAGCAACGGCTCGAGATGGCGGTCCTGCTGATCACCCACGATCTCACCATCGTCCGCAAGGTGGCGCATCGCGTGGCGGTCATGACCGAGGGCCGGATCGTCGAGACCGGGCCGACGGAGACCGTCTTCACGAGCCCCGAACACGCCTACACGCGCCATCTGCTCGCGGCCGAGCCCAAGGGGGCGCCGCCGGTCGCCGACGGCTCGGCTCCGGTCATCCTTCGCGGCGGCGACGTCAAGGTGCATTTTCCGATCCAGCGTGGCCTCCTCAAGCGGACGGTCGGCCACGTCAAGGCGGTCGACGGGGTGACGCTCGAGGTGCGGGCCGGGCAGACGGTCGGCGTCGTCGGCGAGAGCGGGTCGGGCAAGACGACGCTCGGCCTCGCCCTTCTGCGGCTCCTGCCGAGCACCGGCGGCATCACGTTCGCGGGGCAGGACATCCAGGGCTGGTCGTGGTCGCGGCTGCGGCCGCTGCGCCGCGAGATGCAGATCGTGTTTCAGGACCCTTACGGCAGCCTTAGCCCGCGCATGTCGGTCGGCCAGATCATCGAGGAGGGGCTGGTCCTCCACGAGCGCGGCACCGATGCGCGCGCGCGGCTGGAGCTGGTCGATTTGGCCATGGCCGAGGTCGGGCTCGATCCCTCGATGCGCGACCGCTACCCGCACGAGTTCTCGGGCGGGCAGCGACAGCGCATCTCGATCGCCCGTGCCATGGTGCTCAAGCCCCGCTTCGTGGTCCTGGACGAGCCCACCTCGGCCCTCGACATGTCGGTGCAGGCGCAGATCGTCGATCTCCTGCGCGACCTGCAGACCCGCCACGGCCTCGCCTATCTCTTCATCAGCCACGATCTGCGCGTGGTCAGGGCGCTGAGCCACGAGGTGATCGTGCTGCGGCGCGGCAAGGTGGTGGAGCAGGGACCGGCGGAGCGGCTCTTCGCAGCTCCCGCCATGCCCTATACCCGCTCGCTGATGGCGGCCGCCTTCGACATCGAGGCGGTCGATCCCGATAGCAACGCAGGGTCAGCCGCCTGAGGGCGGCACGGTGACGGCGGGCTCTGCGGGCGGGGGCTCGCTTGGGGCGTCGCGGGCCGGCGCGGTTTGGGCGGGGGCGGATTCGGCTGCCGGCGGGCCGGCTGCCGGCACCGTCTCGAGCAGCCGCTCCTCGATGGCGGCCGCCTCGTCGTCCAGATCGAGCGCCCGGAGCACGCTCGCGAGATTGCTCAGGATGTCGCGCTCGAGGTCGAGGTCGTGGGGCTCCGCCATCGCCTCGATGGCACCCTGCGCGGTCCGGAGATCCGCGGCCGCATCGAGCGGCCGGCCGAGCTCGAAGGCGATATAGGCCCGATTGTTCAAGGCGAGCGGCAGGCGGCGATCGTTGCTCGCCTCGAGCGGCGGGATCACCTGATCGATCCACGCGAGCGCCTTCTCGAGATCGCCTGTCCCGGCCGCGGCCTCCGCCAGGGACCAGTGCAACTGGAGCAGCTCCTCCGGCGCCGGCTCGGCTTCGGCGGCAACGCGCTCGAGCTGCACTTCGAGCAGTTGGCGGGCCCGCTCCGGATCGCCGGCCCGAGCGAAAGCCCGGGCGCAGACGGTGGCCAGATCGGGGGTCGCCAACCCATTCGCCATGGGCTCGCAGGCGCCGACCGCGGCATCGGACTGGCCCTGCAGCAGGAGCACCTCGACGAGGCTGCGCCTGAGATAGGCCACGAGCTCGTCGTGAGAAGCGCCGCGGCCCGTATCGCTCCCCACCGCTTCCAGGGTGGACCGCAGAAGGGCTTCGGCACCGGCGAGATCGTTCTTCTCGATCGCGATCGCCGCCGCGTTCGCGGCGCTCTCGAGCGTCGCCACATGGGTGGGCCCGAGCCTCTCCCGCCGGATCGCCAGGGCATCGCCGACGAGTTGCCCCGCCTCGTCGATCTCGCCGAGGTCGCGCAGGGTGACGCCCAGATTGTTGAGGCTCTGGGCGATCTCGGGATGGCCCGGCTCGCGCAGCGCGCGGCGCATGGCGAGCGCTTTCTCGTGCAGCGCGCGGGCGCGCTCCGGATGGCCCGTGGACCGCTCGAGCTCGCCCAGGTTGTTGAGGAGCGCGGCGATGCCGGGCTCGTCCTCGCCGAAGGCGGTCCGGCGGATGGTCAGCGCCCGCTCGAAGAGCCTGCGTGCCTCGGCGACGTCGCCCTCCGCCAGCTCGACCATGGCGAGATTGGCGGCCACCACGGCGACGCGCACGTCATCGTCCGGTGCCGATGCCGCTTTCGGCGCCTCCTTCTCGAGCAGGTCGAGTGCCCGGCGGAGCGCCATCCCGGCGGCGCCCCAGCTCATCGCATCGGCCGCGGCCATTCCCTGCCCGTTCAGCTCGCGCCAGGTCGTGGCCTCGCCATCGGCGGCCGAGAGGCGGGCCGGTGCCGTCCAGAGCAGCAGCCAGAGGGCAAGATGGCGAACCGCTCGTCTCGCGGCGGACCGCACCGCCTTCGCTAGTGATTGCGCCTCGGGGTGCCGTGCGTCTGGACCACGCGCAGGTGCATGACGGCGGGCTCGAGGCAGGCGCCGGTCGAAAGCTGGCCGACCATGCTCCGCTGGATCTCCTGCCAGGGTGTCTGGCTGGGCGGGATGCTCGGCTCGATCTTCGCCCGGCGCCGCTCGATCTCGTCGGCGTCGAGCAAGAGGTCGAGATGGCGGCCCGGCAGGTCGAAGCGCACGCGGTCGCCGGTCTGCACGATCGCGAGATTGCCGCCGACGGCCGCCTCCGGCGAGGCGTTCAGGATGGACGGGCTCTCCGAGGTGCCGCTCTGCCGGCCGTCGCCGATGGTTGGCAGGGCCTTGATGCCCTTCTTGATGAGGGCGGCCGGCGGCGCCATGTTCACGACCTCCGCCGCACCCGGATAGCCGACGGGCCCGCAATTGCGGATGAAGAGGAAGCAGTCCTCGTCGATCTCGAGGCTTGGATCATCGATTCGCTCGTGGTAGTCCTCCGGCCCCTCGAAGACGATGGCCCGGCCCTCGAAGACGCCCGGATGCTCCGGATGCTCGAGATACTTCTCGCGGAATTCCTTCGTCACCACGGAGGTCTTCATGACGGCGGAATCGAAGATGTTGCCGCTGATGATGACGAAGCCCGCCTGGGGCATCAGCGGGTCGTCATAGGGCCGGATGACGTTGCGATCGACATAGAGGTCGAGGCTCTCGATATTCTCGCGATAGCTCTTGCCGGTGACGGTCAGGACATCCTCGTGCCAGCGGCCCTTGCCCATGAGCTCCTTCACCACAGCCGGGAGGCCGCCGGCGCGGTAGTAGTCCTCGCCGAGGAAGCGGCCGGCGGGCTGCATGTCGACGAGGAGCGGGATGTCGTAGCCCATCTCCCAGTCCTTGATCTCGAGCTCCACCCCCATGTGGCGGGCGATGGCGATGATGTGCGGCGGGCAGTTGGTCGAGGCGCCGATGGCGGCGGCGGCGAAGATGGCGTTCTCGAATGCCTTCCTGGTCAGGATCTGCGACGGTTTCAGGTCCTCCTCGACCATCTCGACGATGCGCTTGCCGGTGGCGTAGGCCATCTGGCCGCGCTCGCGATAGGGGCCGGGGATGGCGGCGCAGCCGGGCAGGGACATGCCGAGCGCCTCGGCCATGGCGTTCATGGAGCTCGCCGTGCCCATGGTGTTGCAGTGCCCGACCGAAGGGGCCGAGGCGCAGGTCATCGCCATGAACTCCTCGTAGTCGATCTCGCCCTTGGCCATGAGCTGGCGGGCATGCCAGACCACCATGCCGGAGCCAGCGAGCTCGCCCTTGTAGTAGCCGTTGAGCATGGGCCCGCCGGAGAGCACGATGGCCGGAATGTTGACGGTGGCAGCACCCATGAGGCAGGCGGGCGTGGTCTTGTCGCAGCCCGTGGTCAAAACGACGCCGTCGATCGGATAGCCGTAGAGGATCTCCACGAGCGAGAGGTACTGGAGATTTCGATCGAGGGCGGCGGTCGGGCGCTTGAGCGTCTCCTGGATCGGATGGACGGGGAACTCGAGCGGAATGCCGCCGGCATCGCGGATGCCGTCCACGACCCGCTTGGCGAGATCGATGTGGTGACGGTTGCAGGGGGCGACGTCGGAGCCGGTCTGGGCGATGCCGATGATCGGCCGGGCGGACTGCAGCTCCTCCCTGGTCAGCCCGTAATTGAGCTGTCGCTCGAGGTGGAGCGCCGTCATGTCGGGCTCGTGGGGGTTGTCCCACCAATCCTGGCTGCGCAGGCGCCGCTTCCCGTTCTCGGCCACGAGCCGTCTCCCTTAAGAGTTCTGGATGAACACCGAAGAAGCCCTTACCATCACTCGCCAGGCCGTCGCAATGCGGGCTTCGCCGGAAGGGGAAGGGCGGGTGCGCGCCGCTCTTGCGGCCGGAGCGCATGCGCCTCGCCCGATGAAGCGACATTCAACTTTCCGGTTGTATCGGTCGCGGCGGCGATGAATGCTGATCATCGAAGATCCTTTTGGAGGCCAATCGGCTCATGGACTGCAAGACCCGACCTCATCGCCGGATTCCCGCCGTCGCGCCGGCGCTCTCGCGACGCCAGGCGCTCTCTGGCCTCGGCGCCGCTCTTCTCGCGGCGGGAGCACCCCTGCCGGGGTGGAGCGAGGAATGGCGGCGGCTGCATTTCCTCATCCCGGCCGCGGCCGGCGGCGGGTGGGACCAGACCGCCCGCGCCGTCGCCGGTTCGCTGACCAGAAACCATCTCGTCGACAGCGTCACCTTCGAGCACCTCTCGGGCGAGGGTGGCGGCAGGGCGATCGCCTATCTCGTGGCGACGGCGGAGCGGCAGCAGGGCACGCTGATGGTGAGCTCGACGCCGATCGTGCTGCGCGCCGTGCGCGGCGTCGCACCGAGCACCTATCACGAGCTGACGCCGATCGCCGCCCTGATCGGCGACTACGCCGCGATCGCCGTGCGCGCGAACAGCCCGTATCGCGATTTCGCCTCGCTAGCCAAGATCATTCGCCGCGATCCGGCGAGCATCAGGATCGCCGGCGGATCGATCCGGGGCGGCATGGATCACCTCGTTGCGGCGCGGGCCTTCAGCATCGAGGCGGGCGTCGATCCGCGGAGCCTGATCTACTTTCCCTACGATGCGGGTGGCGAGGCGCTCGACGCCCTCCTGGGAGGGCAGACCCAGGTGCTCGCCACGGGTCTCGGCGAGCTTCTGACGTCGCCGCACCGCGGCGACATCCGGATCCTCGCCATCACGGCACCGCAGCGGCTTCCCGAGGCACCGGACCTGCCGACCTTTCGGGATCTCGGTCACGACGTCACCTTCGTCAACTGGCGGGGCTTCTTCGGGCCCCCGCACTTGCCGGCGGCCATGGCGGATGCGCATGCCGCCCTGCTCGGCCAGCTCGATCGCTCGCCGGAATGGGCCGAGGTCCGCAGGCGCCATGGCTGGCAGCCCCTGTATCGGGCGCGCGCCGATTTCGCGGCTTTTCTCAAGGACGAGGAGGCGACCGCACGGCGCGTGCTGGCCTCCCTCGCCGTCATTTAGCCTCGCCACGGGGTCGGGTCGGGCTTTCGGGGTGAAAGCAGGCTGACTATAGAGGTGTCCCAACGGCCGATCGGCGATCGTCACGGGTCGATCGGCCTCCATCTCTCGGGACCCGGCCATGCAGCCTGCGGGCGATCTTGCCATTCGCGATGCCCTGACCTTCGACGACGTCCTTCTCGAGCCCGCCTACTCGGAAGTGCTACCGGCCGCGGTCGACGTGCAGTCCCGGCTGGCCTCGGACATTCCTTTGCGGGTGCCGCTGATCTCGGCCGCCATGGACACGGTGACGGAAGCGCCCATGGCGATCGCCATGGCGCAGCTCGGCGCTCTCGGCATCATCCACAAGAATCTCCAGATCAGCGAGCAGGCGGCGCATGTCCGCCAGGTGAAGAAGTTCGAGGCGGGCCTCGTCGTCAATCCCGTGACGATCACTCCCGAGACGCCGCTCGCCGACGCTCTGCAGCTCATGCAGCGGCACCGGATCTCGGGCCTGCCGGTGGTCGACGGCACCGACAAGCGCCTGGTCGGGATTCTCACCAACCGCGACGTGCGCTTCGTGCCGGCGAGCGGCCGGCCGGTGCGCGAGCTGATGACCGCCGACAACCTGATCACGGTGCCCGAGGGTGTGGGGCGCCGGGAAGCCATGGAGCTTCTGCACCGCCATCGCATCGAGAAGCTCCTCGTCGTCGACGGGCACGGGCGCCTGATCGGGCTGATCACCGTCAAGGACATCGAGAAGGCCGAGCGCTTTCCTCTGGCCGCCAAGGACGATCAGGGGCGGCTGCGCGTCGGTGCGGCGACGGGTGCCGGGGCCGCCGGGCAAGAGCGCGCGCTCGCCCTCCTCGAGGCCGGCGTCGACGTGCTCGTCGTCGACACCGCCCATGGCCACTCGAAGGGTGTTCTCGACGCGGTGAGGCGGATCCGCCGCGAGGCCAACGCCGCGCGGATCGTCGCCGGCAACGTGGCGACCGGCGATGGCGCGCAGGCGCTGATCGACGCGGGCGCCGATGCCATCAAGGTCGGCATCGGCCCGGGGTCGATCTGCACGACGCGGATCGTCGCCGGCGTCGGGGTGCCGCAACTGACGGCGATCCTCGATGTCGCGGCACGCTGCCGGCCGCAGCGCATTCCGCTCGTCGCCGACGGCGGCATCCGTTCCTCGGGCGATCTCGCCAAGGCGGTGGCCGCCGGCGCCGACTGCGTCATGCTGGGATCGATGCTCGCCGGGACGGACGAGGCGCCGGGCGAGGTCTTCCTCTACCAGGGTCGCTCCTACAAGTCCTATCGGGGCATGGGCTCGCTCGGTGCCATGGCGCGCGGCTCGGCCGACCGCTACTTTCAGGAGGAGGTTCGAGACCAGCTCAAGCTCGTGCCGGAGGGCGTCGAAGGCCGGGTGCCGTATCGCGGGCCGGTCGCCAACATCGTTCACCAGCTCGTCGGCGGCCTGCAGTCCGCCATGGGCTACACGGGCCACGCCAGCCTCGAGGAGATGCAGCAGCGCTGCCGGTTCGTCCGCATCACGGCCGCCGGCGCCCGCGAGAGCCATGTGCACGACGTGGCGATCACGCGCGAGGCCCCGAACTACCGCCAGGAATTCTGAGCCGCCACCGGTCCCCGGCTCCGGTCGGCCCCGGGCGCAGGCTCTCAACCCGATCTTAAGCCTTCAACGCTAGACTGCCCGAGCTCGAAGAAGAAGGCCGGCCCAAAGCGGGCGGGCCATGGGGAATCGCTCGGACGTGTGGCGGGTTCTGTCCTATTCACTCGGTGTCGCGGCAATCGGCGCTGCCGCGGCCGCCATCCTGAGCCCGACGGCGGCACCGCTGTCCGCGGCGCTCGCCCGCCTCTGGCCGGGCGGATGGGGCGTTCTGGCAGCGCACGGGCGGCTCGCACCCGTGCTCCTGGCGCTCTTCATTCCCATGGCCCTGAAAGGGCTGCTGCGCCTTTCGCGGCCCCGCGCCAGAAATGCGGCCCTGCTCACCGGCTCGATCCTGAGCGGCGGCCTCCTCGGCGCCATCGAGCCGGCGCTGCTCATGGGGCTCGCTCTCATTCTCGTGCCCACCGGCTCGTTCGGCCGGATGACCGATGCCGGAGTCGATCGCGCGATCCCGGTCGACGCGGGATCGACCGAGGCGCCGGCGGAGGTTCGAGGCGACGGTGCGCTCACCTTCGATGCCGAAGGCACCATCCTCGCCGCCGATGCCACGGCACGGCGGATGCTCGGCGGCGAGCCCGTCGGCAAGAGTCTCTATCGCTACCTGCCGCGCCTCGCCCGCAGCTGTCCCGTCGCCGGCGACCTTCTGGGTCACCGGTTCGATACCGAGCTGCAGCACGAATCCAGCCGCTTTCTGCGGGTCGAGGCGGCTTTCTGGGCGAGCGACGGGCGGCCGGGATGGCGCGGCCAGGCGCGGCTGACCGACGTGTCGAAGCGAGCCGAGCGTCTCGTCGAGCTCGAACGCTTGGCCCTTCACGATGCGCTCACCGGCCTTCCCAATCGCAGCCTCTTCGGCGACCGGGTCCGCCAGGCGATCGCGGCGGCGGAGCGGCATGGCCAGTCGCTCGCCGTGATGCTGCTCGATCTCGACCGCTTCAAGCAAATCAACGACACGCTGGGCCATGCGACCGGCGACCGCCTGCTGCAGGCGATCGGCCCGAGGCTCTCAGGGGCCCTGCGCAAGTCGGACACGCTGGCGCGTCTCGGCGGCGACGAGTTCGCCGTGCTCCTGCCGCCGGCGGTGGATTTCGAGCGGGCAACGGCGAGTGCCGAGCGCCTGTCCGAGAGCCTGGTCGAGCCCATCACCGTCGACGGCATGAGCCTGGAGCTGGGGGTCAGCGTCGGCGTGGCGCTCTATCCGCAGCACGGCACCGACCTCGACACGCTGCTGCGCAATGCCGATGTCGCGATGTACAAGGCCAAGCGCGAGCGTCTCGGCTTCAGCGTCTTCGACACGGTGCAGGCGATCGGCAGCGCCAGGCGCCTGACGCTGCAGCGTGACCTCCGCCCGGCCATCGAAAGCCGCGAGCTTTTCGTCCTTCTTCAGCCCAGGGTCGCCGCCGCCGGCTGGGCGCTCCAAGGGCTGGAAGCACTCGTCCGTTGGCAGCATCCCGTGGAAGGAATGCTGAAGCCCAGTGATTTCCTTTCGATCGCCGAGCACACCGGCCTCATCATGCCGCTGACGCTCGGCGTGCTCAACCAGTGCCTCGAGGCGCAGCAGGGTTGGCGTCATATCGGTCAGGAGGTGCCGGTGGCCGTCAAGGTCTCGGCGAGGCTGTTGAAGGAGAGGGATTTCCCCAGGATCCTCGGTCTTCTCCTGCAGAACTGGCAGGGCAGGTCGGAGCGGTTGATGATCGAGGTGCCGGAATCCGCCGTCATGCTCGATCCGGAAGGGCTTATCCGCACGCTCGAGGGCCTCGCGAGGCTCGAGATCGGCATCGTCCTCGACAATTACGGCGCCGGCTACTCCTCCCTGCCGCTCCTCCAGCGCCTGCCGATCAAGGCGCTCAAGATCGACCGGACCTTCACGAGCGGACTTCTCGAGCGGCGAAACGCTTCGGTGATCATCCGCTCGATCGTCAAGATGGCGCACGGCCTGGGCCTGAAGGTGATCGCCGAGAGTGTCCAGAGCGAGCGTGCGGCTCATCATCTGGCGGCCATGGGTTGCGACGAGCTGCAGGGCGACTTCATCGGCCGGCCGATGCCCGCAGCGATGGTGCCCGAATGGCTGGCCGGGCACGCGGCACACCGGCTGAGCCGGGTGTGAGAACGGGCGATCGGGTGGCAGCTCGGCCGGACGCCCCGTTGCCGGCGTCTTGCCGCGTCCCCGGAGGCTGTCGAGGAGGGCGCAGGGGAATGCGGTGCCGCGGCTTGCCCCGGCGCGGCCGGAGCGCGTTGCCCTGGCGCGGAGGGCTGTGTAGAAGCAGCGGGATCGAAAGCCTGCTCGAGCAAGGATCAGGGTCGGCATCGCCTCGGGGTGAGCCGGGGTGGGAAGGCAGGGCGAGGGCCGGGGCTTGGACCTGCTTCGGCCGGCGGCCGGCGCTCTGGTGGGGATGAGGTCGCCTCGCCGGTGTCTTGGCGCGAGGGCCGCGATTCTTGCTCGAACGGGCGTGGAAGTGAGGAGCCTTCGGCAGCCGCGGGACCGGATATGCAGAAACTCGTCCGTTTCGTGCGGGCCGTCGACCGACTGAACGATGCCATTGGGCGGGCCGTCTCGTGGCTGACCCTGACGATGGTGCTGGTCACGTTCTTCGTCGTCGTCGCCCGCTACGGCTTTTCCTGGGGCCGGGTGTGGATCCAGGAGACCTATGTTTGGATGCACGGCTGCGTCTTCATGCTGGCGGCCGGCTACACGCTGCTGCACGACGGGCATGTGCGGGTCGACGTGTTCTATCGGCCGGCCGGCCACCGCTTCAAGGCCTGGGTCGATCTCTTCGGCTCGCTCATCCTGCTGCTGCCGGTGATCGCGGTCGTGCTCTGGGCATCACTCGGCTATGTCGAGGCTTCGTGGACACGCTTGGAGGCGAGCCGTGAGGCCGGCGGTCTGCCGGGGCTCTTTCTCTACAAGACCGTGATTCCGGTCTTCTGCGTCCTCATCGGCCTGCAGGGGCTGTCGCTCGCCGGGCGCAGCTTTCTGGTGCTCGCCGGTCATCCCGAGTTCGCTCCGGAAGAGCGGACCCTCGCGGAAGTCGGCGTTTGAGCTCCGGATTCCTCGGCGAGGTGATGAGCCTCGTCATGTTCGCCGCCACCTGCCTCGTGCTGATGCTGGGGTTTCCCGTGGCCTTCTCGCTGGCCGGAACGTCCCTCGCCTTCGCCGTCATCGGCTGGTGGCTCGGCATCTTCGATTTCAGGCTGCTCGGCGGTCTCGCGTCCCGCTATTTCGGTGTGATGGTCAACGAGGTCCTGGTCGCCGTTCCGCTCTTCGTCTTCATGGGGGTGATGCTGGAGCGGGCGCGGATCGCGGACCAGCTCCTGCAGACCATGGGGATGCTGTTCGCCCGTGTGCGCGGCGGCCTCGCCGTTTCGGTGACCATCGTCGGCGCGCTCCTCGCGGCATCGACGGGCATCGTCGGTGCGACGGTCGTCACCATGGGGCTGATGAGCCTGCCGACCATGCTCAAGGCCGGCTACGACCCGAAGCTGGCCTGCGGCACCATCTGTGCCGCCGGCACGCTCGGCCAGATCATCCCGCCGTCGATCGCCCTCGTCATCCTGGGCGACATCATGCAGGGGGTGAACGCGCAGGCCCAACTGGCCCTCGGCAATTTCGCGCCGACACCGGTCTCCGTGGTCGACCTCTTCGCCGGCGCCATGCTGCCGGGCCTGATGCTGGTCGGCCTCTACATCGCCTGGCAGGTTTTCGTCGCCACCCGCGAGCCGGAGCGGGCGCCGCCGCTGGTCGTCGATGTCGACCAGCGCCTCGGCCGGGAGGTGCTGACGGCCCTCCTGCCGCCCGCGGTGCTGATCATCGCCGTGCTCGGCTCGATCCTCGCGGGCATCGCCACGCCCACCGAATCCGCCTCGGTCGGTGCGGTCGGCGCGATGATCCTGGCCCTGCTGCGGGGCCGGCTCGATCTCGCCACCCTGCGCGAGGTCATGCGGGCGACGACCCGCATCTCGTCCATGGTGTTCGTGATCCTGCTCGGTGCCTCGGTATTCTCCCTGGTCTTTCGCGGCCTCGGCGGCGAGGAGATCGTCAAGGACGTGCTCTCGGAGATGCCGGGTGGGGCCTTCGGTGCCATGTTCGTGGTCATGGCGCTGATGTTTTTTTTGGGCTTCTTTCTGGATTTCATCGAGATCGTCTTCGTCGTGGTGCCGATCGTCGGCCCGGTTCTCCTGGTGATGGGGCTCGATCCGATCTGGCTCGGGGTGATGATCGCGATGAACCTGCAGACGAGCTTCCTCACACCTCCCTTCGGCTTCGCGCTCTTCTACCTGCGCGGCGTGGCCCCTCCCGAGGTCACGACCATGCACATCTACCGGGGCATCGTGCCCTTCGTGATCATCCAGCTCATCGGCCTCGCCTTGCTCGCCGTCTTCCCGGCCATGGCGACCTGGCTGCCATCCGTGGTCCTGAAATGACGGACGGCACGGTGGCGAGGCCCTTCTGGCGAGTGAAGGCGCTGGGCGAGATGACGGCGGAGGAGTGGGAGGCGCTCTGCGACGGGTGCGGCAAGTGCTGCCTCGTCAAGCTAGAGGACGTGGAGGCGCCGGATACGGTCTACTTCACCGACGTGGCGTGCCGCCTGCTCGACTTGCGGACCTGCCGGTGCACCGATTACGCCAACCGCACCCGGCGCGTGCCGGGCTGCCGCCGGCTCGGCCCCGACCGGCTCGAGCTCCTGGCGGCGATGCCGCCGAGCTGCGCCTATCGCCGGCTGGCCGAGGGGCGGGGGCTGCCGGACTGGCACCATCTCGTCTCGGGCGACAGGTGCACCATCCACGCCGCTGGAAGATCGGTCCGGGGCCGCGTCGTCAGCGAGCTGGAGACGACCGAGGACTCGCTCGAGGATCGGATCGTGGAATGGCCACACCGGGAATCCCTGGAGCCTGCCGGGCCAGTTCAGCCGCCGGATGGGCCGGCTCGCTCGTAGGGGAGCATGCGCGCGGCCATGACCGCCCGCTCGGCGATGTCGCCATAGGTCACCGACGGGCCCAGGAACTTCATGATGTTGTCCATGACCTCGCGCGAGAGCGGATCCTGGGAGGCGTCGTCGTTCATCACCTCGCCGGAGAGCTTGCCGAGGCCCATCAGGATCTCGTCGCTGAAGGCGCGAAGCTCGACCCCGTGCTCGTCGACCAGAACCTCGAGCGAATCCTTGTTGCGCGCGGTGAACTCGGAGAGGACCGTGAGGTTGACCGCGCGGTTCGCCGTCTCGACGACGGCCTTCAGGTCATCGGGCAGGCTCTCCCAGGCGTCCAGGTTGACGAAGCAGTCGAGCACCGCCCCGGGCTCCTGCCAGCCCGGATAGTAGTAGTACTTGGCCGACTGGTAGAGCCCGAAGGCCAGATCGTTGTAGGGGCCGACCCATTCGATGGCGTCGATGGCGCCGGACTGCAGGGCCGGTGTGATCTCGCTGCCGGGCAGGTTGACGACATTGGCGCCGGCGGCCGCCACCACCTTGCCGCCGAGCCCCGGGATGCGCATTTTCAGGCCCTGGTAGTCGGCGAGCCCGTTCATCTCCTTGTTGAACCAGCCGCCCATCTGGGTTCCGGTATTGCCCGAGGGGAAGAACTTGGTGCCCATCTCGGCATAGATCTTGTCGGCGAGCTTTTGCCCGTCACCGAAATAAAACCAGGCGTTCTGCTCCTGCGCGGTGAGGCCGAACGGTATGGCCGAGACATAGGCCACGGCGTTGACCTTGCCCTGCCAGTAATACGGTGCGCCGTGCCCCATCTCCGCGGTTCCGCCGCCGACCGCGTCCATTGCCTCGAAGGCCGGGACGATTTCGCCGGCGCTGAATACCTGGACCGTGAGGCGGCCGTCCGACATCCTGCCGATGAGATCGGAGAGCAGCTTGGGACCGGTGGCGAGCCCGGGAAAATTGGCGGGCCAAGCCGTCACCATCCGCCATTGCCGAAGATTTTGCGAAAGCGCGGGCTTTGGAAAGGTCGAGGCCGCGGCGACGCCCGATGCGAGACCCCCGATCCCGAGTGACTTGACGATCTTGCGGCGATTCAAATCATTGCTCCCTTGCCCCGGGTGGTTCAACGGCGCCGGTCGGTTGCGGCTTCTTGGACGCTGCATAGCGGCTCGGGGCGGCACTGACAATCGGCAGCTGCTCAGCCGTCGATGGCGGTCTCGGCCGGCAGCTCCCGCCAGCCGGTCGGCGTGAGCTGCTCGATGGGGTGGAACTGGGTCTTGTAGCGCATCTTGCGCGTGCCTTCGATCCAGTAGCCGAGATAGAAGAAGGGAAGCTTCAACCTCGCCGTCTCGGTGATGTGCCAGAGGATGGTGTAGGTGCCGAGGCTGCGGGAGGCGAGGGCGGGATCGAAGAAGGTGTAGACGCCCGAGAGGCCCGAAAGCAGCCGATCGGTGATGGCGACGGCAACCAGGGTGTCGCTTTGGCGAAACTCGACGAGGAAGGTTTCCGCCGTCGCCCGCTCGACCAGCTCGGCGTACTCGTCGCGGGTCATGCGGGCCATGCCGCCGTCGTCGTGGCGCGCCTCGAGGTAGCGCTTGAAAAGGACGTACTGCTCGTCGCTGCTGACCGCCGGCAGGCAGACGGCGGCGAGGTCGGCGTTCCGGTTGCGGACCTTGCGGAACCGGCGACTGGCGACGAAGCGGTCGACCACCACCCGGACCGGCACGCAGGCGTGGCAGCCCGGGCAGGCCGGCCGATAGAGGAAGCCGTGGCTGCGCCTGAACCCGGCCCGGTTGAGGTGATCGAAGAGGGCTGGCCCGTCCGTCGGCGAGAAGGGCGTGACGATGCGCTGCTCCACGCGGCCCGGAAGATAGGGGCAGGGCCCGGGCTGGGTGGCGTAGAAGGGGCGGGAGATGGCTTTCTCGTTCACCTGGGCTGCATGACCGATGCGTGCTGCGGACGGGCGACCGGCGATGCCGGTCCACCGGCATTCTGGCGCCAAGCCTGTCAAAGGTCGACCACCGTCGCAAGCCTGCTCTGCACGTCCGGACAGGGTGAAACGCGCTGGGATCGTCCCCGGCCGGCGCGACGTTAACGCTTCCTTTATCGCCATTGCTCTAGGCCGTTCGCCGAAGTTCGGCTCTTGACGGGGCCGAGGAAGAGATATAGGACGATAAACCTATCAACGAATTGTCAACGGGGTATGGTCGATGCCATCGGATCAGAACATGGTGCTTCGCCTGTCGAGCTGGGCCCGGACGCTCGTGCTGCGCGAGACCGGTGAGCCTGTCGAGCTCGTTCACATCGAGGAACAGGGCGATCAGCGGCGGGCGTTCGTCGAGCTGCCGAGCGGCCTTCGCACCTATGTCAGGGAACCTGCTTTGACCAATCGGATGGCGCGCCTGAGCGAAGGTGCCCTGCTCCTGGCCGGCGTCGCGGTGGCCGGCGCCATCCTCGGCTACACGTTCGGTCTGCCGGGCGACAGGCTGAGCGCTGGCGACGGCGGGAGCCAAATCATCGGGCCGCTCGGCGGCGAGGCCCGGGCGGGTGGGCCGGGCTCGCCGACGCCTCTTTCTAGCGTCCTGCCCGGGTGAGGCGGAGCCGTTGCAATGTCTCCTCGACGTCGAGCGCGGGCTCGAGACCGGCGATGCCGAGGACCGCTTCAGCCGGCTTTTCGACAATCTCGAAGGTAACGGCGGGCAGGCGCAAATGCTGAAGCTCGACCTCCACGCCGCTCCAATTGCCGGCTTTCAGGACGGTGCCTCGAGGCAGATCCTCCTCGGCGAGGCGCGAGGCGGTGCCGGTCGGATCGACGCGCAGATGGGCCGCGTTTCCGCCAGCCATGATATCGGCATAGAAGGCGCCGTCGCCGGCGCGATGCAGGATGACCGGCCAGCCCGTGCTTCGGCCCCCCGACCTGGAGCCGGAGAGGACGGCGGGCAGGAAATCGCCGAACCAGTCCATGGCGTCGCCGCCTGCCGCGGGCTCGATCTCCCCGAGCCCGGCCGCGTCCGGCCGCTCCGCCGCCAGGGGAACCGTCCGCGCGGGCGGGCGGTCGAGGCCGAGGAGCAAGGCCAAGGTCATGCCGAGGACCAGGGCAACCGGCAGCAGGAGCAGGAACGGATGCGGGCCGGACCTCGAAGGAAGACCGACCCCGGCGCGGGTCTCGCCGATCGGGTCGCGCAGATTGACCGAGAATCGCTCCACAGGCCGATGCATAGCGGAAATCCTTACCACGCTCTTAACGTGGCGCATCTGACCCGAAGTCTCTTAACGAATCCTGAAGCTTTCCGGTTAATCGCGCGGCAGACGGACATCGGGTGCGACCACGGCCGAATGCCCTTTGGATCTCAAGGCCGCTCGCCGCGGGCGAGCCGGCCCTCGAGGGCGTCGATGCAGGGCAAGAGATCGGCGATGCTGTCGACGACGCAATGGGCTCCGGCCCGAAGAAGGCGCTCTCGCGCCCGCTTTCGCCGCGCATCCTGCGCCTCCGGCGAAAGGGCCTGCCAGTCGGCCTGCGAAAGCCCGACCTCGTTGCCGCTGATGGCGACGCCGACGGACCACATGCCGGCGGCCAGGCCCTCCTCGATGCCCGGTATCGTGTCGTCCACCTTAATTCCCGCGGCGACATCCTCGAGCGCTAGCTCGGCCGCGTTCCGCAGGCACATGGCGGGGCAGGGACGGGCACGAGGGACGTCCGAGGCGGCAACCGCACTCTGCCAGGAGAAGCCCTGCCGCTTCGCCTCGGCGAGGCAGACCTCCAGCATGTCGCGCGAGTAGCCGCTGTTGACGCCAACCGCGATGCCGCGCGCGGCCAGCGCCCGGCCGAGCTCGAGCGCTCCCGGCACCAGCTCGGCGAAGGCGGGAAGGCTCTCGATCTGCAGCGGTATGAAGGCGGCGTAGAGCGCGTCGACGTCCTCCTGGGTCCAGCTTCGATCATGCGCCGCCCTGAAGCGCTCGGCTATGGCGGGGAGCTCGAGCAGCATCTCGATGTGCCGCCGCTTCTCCGCGCCCATCGGGCCGCGCGCCTCCGCCAGGCTGATCGCCACGCCGTGGCGCTCGAAGACCTCGACGAACACCCCGGCCGGCGCTCGCGAGCCGAAGTCCATCAAGGTGCCGGCCACGTCGAGGATCACGGCACGAATCGGCCCTACATAACGGCGCTGCCAGCGATAGGCGTGCATGGTGCTCTCCCTCCAACCTCGGCCGGTCGCGATCAGGGCCGGCCGCTCTCGACGCCCAGTTCCTGAAGTGTCGCTGCGATCGCCGCCAAAGCTTCCCGCATGTCCTCGGCGCCGAGAGCGCCGATGCAGCCGATGCGGAAGCTCGGTGCCACGGTGAGCTTGCCGGGATAGATGACGAAGCCCCGGGCGGCGAGACGGTCGTAGAATCGGGTGAAATCGAAGGCCGGGTCGCGCGGCATGCGGAAGGTGACGATGATCGGTGCCTGCAATTCCGCCGGCAGGAGCGGCTCGAAGCCGAGTCGTTGCATGCCCTCGACCAGGATGCGGCAGTTCGCCCTGTAGCGCTTGCCGCGCCCCTCGACGCCGCCCTCCGCGTCGTGCAGCGCCAGGGCCTCGCGGAAGGCGGCGAGCACGTGGGTCGGCGGCGTGAAGCGCCATTGGCCGGTGCGACGCATCGCCTCGTGTTGGGCTGCGAGATCGAGTGCCAGGGAATGGCAATTGCCTCCGCTCCCGGCCAGGATGTCGGCGCGCACCAGCACGTAGCCGAGGCCGGGAACGCCTTCGAGGCACTTGTTGGACGAGGCCGCCATGGCCGCGAAGCTTGTCTTTCGGGCATCCAGCGGCAGGGCGCCGAAGGCGCTCATCGCGTCGATCAGGAGGTCCCGTCCGTGCCGGGCGGCGATCGCCGCGATCTCCTCCACCGGATTGAGGATTCCGGACGTGGTCTCGCAATGGACCGCCGCGACGTGGCTGATGCCGCGGTCCCCGGCCAGCATCTCCTGCAATCGCACGGTGTCGCTCGGCCGGTCCTCGGCGTCCTCGATCGCCACGACGGCCCGACCCATGCGCCTCGCCATCTCGACCATGCGTGCGCCATAGGCGCCGTTGACCATGACGAGAAGCTTGCCCTTGCGCGGCACGAGCGTGCCCAGCATGGCCTCGACGGCGAAGGTGCCCGATCCCTGCATGGGCACGGCGACGAAATCGGGATCGCCGCCGACAAGGGCGACCAGGCGATCCAGGACCTCACGGTTGAGCTCGATGAAATCCGGGTTGCGAGAGCCCCAGTCGCGCAGCATGGCCCGCCTGACCCCTTCGGGGGTCGTCAGGGGACCCGGCGTGAGCAATCTCTGTTCCTGGGGCATGCATCGCATCCGCAAACGCTCGAACCGGCCTCGGGCCATGCACGATAGAGGGCCGCTACGCGCCGCGCCACTCACTTCGGGCGCGGGGCATTACCGTCGCGCCGAGGTCATGCCGGAGCTGCCGTTCCTGCGGGATGGGCGCCGCCCGAGCCTGCCTCGACCGGCCGCTCGAAGACGAGCGAGACGCGCAGGCCCGGGTGGTTGTCCTCGAGCTCGAGGCGGGCATCGTGCAGCTTGGCGACGGCGCTGACGAGGCTGAGGCCAAGCCCGTTGCCGGGGGTGTGGCGCTCGGGCTCGAGCCGCACGAAGCGCTGAAGCGCTTTCTCGCGCAGGGGCTCGGGGATGCCCGGGCCATTGTCGCCGACCGTCAGCCGCGCGATTTTCCGCGCGTGTTCCGGCGTCTGGGTCGCCGACAGGGCGACGCTGCCGCCCACGGGCGTGTACTTGATGGCGTTGTCGGTGAGATTGGCCAGGGCCTGGGCGAGCATCTGCCGATTGCCCGCCACCTTGATGCCGGGCGCGTTGGCGAGCGAGAGGCGGATGTCGCGTTCCTCGGCCAGGGGCTCGTATAGATCGAAGATGTCCTGGGCGAGCTCGCCGAGATCGACCAGCTCCCATGCGGCGCGCTGCTCGCCGGCTTCGGCCCGGGCGATGTTCAAAAGGGCGTTGAAGGTGGCGATGAGGCCTTCGGCGTCGGCGGCCGTTTCCTCGAGCAGGCGGCGCGCCTCGGAGGGATCGATATCCGTCATCAGCGCCACTTCCAGCCGCGAGCGCAGGCGGGTCAGGGGCGTCCGCAGGTCGTGGGCGATGTTGTCGGTGACCTCGCGCATGCCGGCGAGGAGGCGCTCGATGCGCTCGAGCATCGCATTGAGGTTGGTCGCGAGCTCGTCGAACTCGTCGCCGGAGCCGTCCACGGCGATGCGGCGGCCGAGATCGCCGGCCATGATCTGCGCGGTCGCCCGATTGATCGATTCGATGCGCGTCAGCATCCACCGGCTCATGACGAACCCGCCGACAATGCCGAAGACCAGCATCAGGCCGCTGCCCAGAGCAATGGCGTTGACGAGCAGGTTCTGGGTGCGGAGCTTGTCCTCGATATCGCGGGCGACGAGGAGGAAGCCCTCGTCGAGTGCCACCGAGCGGCCGAGATAGCGCCTGGGTCCGGGGCTGCCCGGCATGTCGAGGGAGAAGCGGAAGCGGTTGCTGACGGTCTCGACATCGGTCGGCCAGGCGGGGAGGTTGCCGGCGATCAGCGAGCCCCGTTTGTCGATCAGGAGGTAGACGCTGTCGAATCCCTTCTCGGCAGCGGCCCGCTGGGCGATGATGCGGCCGAGCCCGAAGATGCCGAGGTCCCGGTACTGCTCCCGCAGCCCGGTCATCTCGGCCTGGATGGTCTCCTCCGCCTGCCGCTCCATGAAATCGACCGAGGCAATGTAGACGAAGCTGAGCAGCGCCAGGGCCGAGACGCTGAAGATCGCGAAGTAGCCGACCGCGAGGCGAAAGGTGGAGGAATTAAGCAGTCGGGTCGGGAAGGCGAAGCGCGTAGCCCGACCCCCGTACGGTCTGGATGAGTGGCGGCTCGAAATCTCTGTCAATCTTCTGCCGCAATCGGCTGATGTGGACATCGATGATGTTCGTTTGCGGGTCGAAACGATAGTCCCAAACCTTCTCGAGCAGCATGGTCCGGGTCAGCACCTGCTCGGGATGGCGCAGCAGCACTTCGAGGAGGCGGAATTCCCGAGGTTGCAGGTCGATGCGCTTGCCGCGCCGCTCGACCCGGCGGCCGAGGAGATCCATCGAGAGATCTGAATATTTCAGGGTTGTGGTCGGCACCCGTTCCCCATTGGGCTGGCCGCGGCGGGTCAGCGCCTCGAGGCGGGCGAGCAGCTCGCTGAAGGCATAAGGCTTCACCAGATAGTCGTCGCCGCCGACCCTGAGCCCCTCCACCCGGTCGTCGACATTGCCGAGTGCGGAGAGGACGAGAACCGGCGTACGGTTGCCCGACGCCCGAAGGGTGCGGATCACCCCGAGCCCGTCGAGGCCCGGCAGCATGCGGTCGATCACGAGGACATCGAAGGACTGGCTGGCCGCCAGCATCAGCCCGTCGCGGCCATCATGGGCGACGCTCGCGACATGGCCGCTTTCCTCCAGCCCGCGAATCATGTAGGACGCCGCGGCGACGTCGTCCTCGATGACCAGAACCTTCATACCCGACATATGGCCTCGATGTGCAGTGACCGCCAGAGCTTCGAATGGGCGCCAGAGCTTCGGACGCGCGAGCGTGCTCCCTTCGGGCAAGATGGGAAGGCTTCCTCGCGTCCGGGTGGCCGTCGCATGAAATCACCGTCACGTCGAAAGGGCGCCTGAGGCGGTCATGCTGAGGGTCGCCGTTCCCAGGCGCCGGATAAGGGCGGGTGACATAGCCACCATGGCGCGGGCCGCCACGTCGGGCGGGGCCGACCTTCTGCTGCTGCCCTTTCTCATCGGACAGGAAAGCGAAGCCTGCGACGGTCCCCTGGCGGCGCATATCGGCGGGTGCGCCGAGGAAGCCGGCATCGCCATCCTGTTCGCCTATGACGAAGCGTGCAGCGGCAACACGCATCTGGCCTTGCAGCTGGTCCTCGAGGATGGCCGGGCGACCGCCAATGGCCGTGCCGCCCATCTCGACCAGGCGGCGCTCGACGAGGGCTGGAGTCCCGGCAACTGGCTGACCATCGCCCGGTTCGGGGAGCTTCGCATGGGCCTTCTGGCCGGGCTCGATGCCATGGTCCCCGAGGTGGGACGGGCTTTGAGCGCGCTCGGCGCGGAGGTCCTGATCGGTGTCGTCGCGAACGCGGCGGGCGATCCGGCACCGGACATGCGCGCGCTCGCCGGGGTCAGGGCCCTGGAGAACGGTGCCGCGGTCCTTCTTCTCGGTGCCGGCGGCGTCTGTGCCGCGGCCAATGCCGACGGGTGGCCTGCGGACA
This sequence comes from uncultured Geminicoccaceae bacterium, assembly GCA_964402505.1. GTDB lineage: Bacteria > Pseudomonadota > Alphaproteobacteria > Geminicoccales > Geminicoccaceae > SLRI01. Next base: position 26,138 of record CAYOCP010000013.1, on the reverse strand, counting down.
GCGCCACGCATGGCGATGTCGAACTCCTCGACGTTGCGACGGGGGCTCGATGTCCCCCGGCGGTGCGACGACCCGAGCTCTATCGTCAGCTGCAGAAGCCGCTCGTGCCGTTTGCGGGGTAGGCGATTGACGCGGGCGCGGCGGTCGGGCAACGCTTGAGGCATGGCGGAGCCGCGCACGCCAGGAAAGATCACAACAGTCGGAGCAGGCCCAGATGCGGACGATTCTGGCCCATCTCGAAATCAGCCCCGTGCTCGATTCGGTGCTCGCGTGCACACTGATCGTCGGCCGGCGCTACGCGTCCTATATCGAGGGCTTTCACATGCGGCCGGGCCAGCCCGATGTGATCGCGGCGGGCGCCGACGGCTTCGTGGCGGCGGCACCCGACCTCGTCGCCGGCTTCGAGCGCGAGGCCAAGGAGCGCTCGGAGCGGGCAACGGAGCTCTTCCAGGCCTTCATGACCGAGAACGATCTCAGGCGGGCGGCCGAGGTGGAGGCGCCGGGCCTCGCCGCCGACTGGCGGGTCGAGACGGCGAGCGGACCGACGGCGCTCGGCAATCGGGGGCGTATCTTCGATCTCATCGTGGTCGGCCGGCCCCTGGCCGACCAGGTGACCCCGAGCATCGCGGCGCTCGAGGCGGCGCTCTTCGACAGCGGCCGGCTGCTCCTGGTGGCGCCGCCCGCCGCACCGGCGGCCTTCGGCAAGCATATCGTCATCGCCTGGAACGGCAGCACGGAGACCGCGAGCACGATCGGCCTGGCCCATCAGTTCCTGATCGATGCCGAGCGGGTCACGGTCATCACGGTCGAGAAGGGTTCCGTGCCCGGGCCGAGCGGTGCCGAGCTCGCCCACAATCTCAAGAGGCGCGGCATCCCGATCGAGCTTCGCGAGGTGCAGCTCGGCGACCGCTCGGTCGGCAAGGCCATCCTCGACGAGACGAGCGCCGTTGGCGGCGATCTGCTGATCAAGGGCGCCTACACGCAAAGCCGCCTGCGCCAGATGATCTTCGGGGGCGCGACGAGCCACATCCTCGCCGAGGCCAACCTGCCGGTGCTGATGTCCAACTGAGCTCGGCACACGGTCTCGGCCACGAAGCCCGCAAACGCCGGCATGTCCTTCGCCTGCCTGGTGCGGCGACGGAGCGGCCGGCGGTGCCCCTCCTCGATGGCGCGGTCAAGGCGCCGGGCGATTGAAGCCTCGTTCACGAATCGTTATCAGTTCGTGGTCTAGAAGGTGCCAGGCGGATGCCGGGGCCGCCGCCAGGGGAATGTCCATGAAGTCTCTTTTCATGCTTCGTGCGTCCATCGGCTCGCGTCTTCTGGCGCTGCTCATCGCCGGCTTCGGTCCCGCGGGGCTGCAGGCGCAGGAGGCGGAGAGCGGGGGCGAGGTGCCGGCGACCGTCTCGGCCACCGAGCTGCAGGCAGCCATCGAGGCGATCCGGCGGCAGGTGGCGGAGCAGAAGGCCGAGCGTGAGAGCACCGGCGGCGAGCTGGCAGCGGAGCTGAAGGCCGCGCGCGATGCCCTGGCCGAGCTGACGGAGAGCGCCAGTCGTCTGCGGGGCGAGCGGGAAGCCCTGATTCTCGCTCTCGAGACGGAGCGGGCGAGGGTTCGCGAGCTCGCCGCCGACGTCGCCGAGGCCGGGCAGCGCGAGGCGGAGGCGCGGGAAGCGCTGGCGCAGGCCCTGGAAAGGGAGAAGACCGCCGCAGCCGAGAGCGAGACGCGAGAGGCGGCGGCAGCAGCGCGCGCGCGGGAAGATGCCGAACGGCTCACCGGCCTCGATGCCGAGCTGGTGGCGGCTCGCGAGAAGCTCTCCGGCGTGGAGGAGGAGCTGAAGGCGAAGCGGGCCGCGCTCGAGGAGCACGAGGCGGCGCATGCGGCGAGGCTCGCCGAGCTCCAGGCCAATCTGGCGGCGGCCGACGAGGCGAAGCGGATGCTCGAGGCGCGGCTCGACGAGGAGGGGGAGAAGCTGGCCGGGGCCGAAGAGGCCGGGAAGGCCGCCGAGGAGCGGGCCGCGGCTGCCGAGCGGTCGCTTGCCGAGGCCAGGGAGGCGACGCGAGCGCTCGAGCGCGAGCTTGCGGCGCTTCGGGAGGTCGCGAGCAATTCGGTCTCTGAAGTCAAGGGCCTGGGCGAGCAGCTTCTGGCTTCGCTGAAGGAGAATGACGAGCTTGGTGCGGCTTTGGAGCAGGCCCGCGCCAGCCGTTCGGCTCTGGAGCAGGAGCTCGCCGCCATGCGCCAGGATGTGCAGATCTATGCGTCGGAGCTGGCGGCGATACGCGAGGGGGATGGCGAGGACGGGCCGGTGGCGCTGGTCGCCAGCGACGCCGCGGTCGAGACGCTGGATGCGGAGCTCGCCGCTGCGCGCGAGCAGATGCGGGCGCTCAACGAGGAGCTGATCGCGCGGGACAAGCAGCTGGTGGCGCTCGGTGAGGCCGGCGATCCCGACGCGCTCGCCCAGCAGCTCGGCGTGCTCGAGCGGGAGCTGGCGGCCGCGAAGGCGGAGAACAGCCGAATGGCGGACGAGCTGGCAGCGCTGCATGGGGGCGGCGACGCGGCGACACCCGGGCTGCAGGTCGCTTCGCTGGATACGGAAGGGGCTGCCGGCGGTGTTCTCGGGCAGCTCAATGCGGTCGATACCGGCGACGGTTGGTGGATGGCCGTGCCGGAAGGCCTCGACTTCGCACCCGGGAGCGGCGAACTGGCGCCCGGCTCCGAACAGGCCCTGGCGCAGGTGGCGGCTCTGCTCGGCTATTTCGACGAAGCACCGGTGCGCATCGTCGGCCACACGGACAGCTACGGCGATGCCGCGATCAATCGCCGCCTTTCACTCCTGCGCGCCGACGCGGTGCGGGACGTTCTCGTCTCCGAGTACGGGGTCGACCCGGCGCGGGTCGAAACCGAGGGGTTGGGCGAGGACCGGCCGGTATCCTCCAACGCGACGATCGAGGGCCGCCGGGCCAATCGAAGGGTCGAGATCTACGTCAGGCGGCAGCCGGTTGACGGATGACAGTCCTAGGTATATAAACCTCATACATGCCATCCGCATCATGAGGTTCGTCGATGTCCGTCGACCGTCCGGGCCGTTGCCGCGACACCCGGCTGCCGTTTCACGAGGTGATCGAGCTCGTTCATGGCGAATCCGCGCTCGAGGAGGTCGCCGTACGTGAGCCGGAGCGGCTGCGCTGGGCGGAGGAGCTCCTGCGCCTGCCGGAGGTCTGGCGCCTGACACGCGGCGAGGGTGTGCGGGTGGCGGTCCTCGATACCGGCATCGATCCGGATCATCCCGACCTCGCGGACGCCATCGAGCGGACGCGCGATTTCACCGGTGAAGGCATCGAGGATCTCAACGGCCACGGCACGCACTGCGCCGGCATCGTCGCCGCCCGGGCGAACGGGCTCGGTTTCGTCGGCACGGCGCCGCTGAGCTCGCTGCTCGTCGGCAAGGTGCTGGATGGCAGCGGCGGTGGCTCGATCGAAGGGGTGGCGGCGGCGGTCGAATGGGCGGTGACCGAGGGTGCCGACATTCTTTCGATGTCGCTCGGCTCGACGGTGGGCAGCCCCTCGCTCTACAGGGCGGTCCACGAAGCCCTTGCCAAGGGCGTCATCATCGTCTGCGCCGCCGGCAATACCGGCGAGCTCTTCGCCAACAATATCGGCTTCCCGGGCCGCTACGGCAGCGTGATCACGGTGGCGGCGCACGACCGGTTCGGCCAGCCGAGCGGCTTCTCGTCGAGGGGTGCCTCGATCGACTTCATGGCGCCGGGCAACGATATCTGGTCGACCTATCGCCAGGGCGGCTACGCCAGGCTCAGCGGCACGTCGATGGCGACCCCGTTCGTCGCCGGCCTCGCCGCCCTGGTGCTGGCCAGCCACCGGGCCGGCGGCGCGCACACGACGCCGATCCGCAATTGCGAGGACATGCGCGAGCATCTCCTGCGCATGGCGGCCCATCCGGGCCATCACGACAGCGCCCGCGGCCATGGACCGCTTTCCCCCTTTGCCTATTTCGCCCGGTAGCGACCGCCGGACTCGGCGAGGAGCGCGCCGAGCATCACGATTTGTTCCCGCCGCGCCAGATACGTCCCTTCCGCGAAGCTCGGCTTGTCGCCACCCAACGGCAGACGATTACGCGTCCGCTCGCGATTGACCCCCGACGATGACCGCCCCAGCTGCCGCGCCATTACGGCCTGACCGGCCCCTCCAGCCGCGAGGCCGCGAGTTGCTTCCGCTGGCCGAGCGTCAGACGTCGGTATCGACTTGCGCTCATCCTCCCAACCGCCAAGCGTTTCCAGCACCCTGGTGCCTCCGCGCCTGGAGAGGGAATCCACCCAATCCCATGGCGCCGCATGCGCTCGGCCGAAATCCGCCCGCAATCGGCCTGACGGCGAAAGTCCCATCAAGCCGGGCCACGCGAGCAAGAACGAAACCGTCGGCCGGAGATCAGAGGAACGTGCTGAGCTTCTTGCATCAAGCTCATGCGAGCACCTCACGCAGGCACGACATGCAGAGAGGCGACGGCGGCTCCTTTCGGCCAGCGATACCGGTGGAACGCACCGACGAGCCTGGTGAGCTCCGGCGCGACCCGCTGCAAGCTGCCCCGGGCTAGAGGGCGCTTTCGTGCTTCGCCGATTCCCCTCTGTAATGCCGGTCGAGCTCGTCGAAGAGCTTGTCGAATTCGGCTGCTGCCGCTGCCGGGTGCGGGACGGCGCGGGCGGCCGCCAAGTTCGCGGGCGGATCGTCGCCGACGACGATGAGGCCGACGAGGCCGAGGCGATAGCTGGCGCCGCATTTGTGGCCGTAGAGGCCGGGCTCGGCGAAGGTCACGACGATGTCGGTGCCGATCTGGCCCCACCAGGGCTCCACGCCGTCGGGCAGCATGCCGGGAATGCCGCGGCTAGCATAGGCACTGCCCGAGCTCTTGAAGCGGACCTCGTCGCCCGGCTCGATGAAGAGGATCCCGGGCTCGAAGCGGGGCAGGCCGCTCGCCGGATCGATCACGACCTCGATCGTCGCCTGCCTCGCCGCGCTCGCCGGTGTTGCGCCCCAGAGGGCCAGGAGCGCCAACATCGCCATCGCCAAAAGTGGGTACCGCACGTTCTCAACTCTCGAGTCGGGTTCGACCCGGATTATGTGATCGGCCGCATCCGCATCGCCAGATGCGCCCGATCACAGCTGCGTGCGGCAGGGTCTCAGAGGCGGCCCATCAGGGCGGCGGTGTCCACCATCCGGTTGGAGAAGCCCCATTCGTTGTCGTACCAGCTCGCCACGCGGACCAGCGTCCCGTCGACCACCTTGGTCGATTGCAGATCGACGGTCGAGCTGGCCGGCTGATGGTTGTAGTCGATCGAGACGAGAGGCTCCTCGCTCACGGCGAGAATGCCCTCGAGCGCCCCCCTGGCCGCCTCCTTGAAGGCGCCGTTGATCTCGTCGATGGAGGTGGAGCGGCCGGCATCGAAGGTGAGATCGACGAGGCTGACATTCTGCGTCGGCACGCGAATGGCCACGCCGTCGAGCCTGCCCTTGAGCTCGGGCAGGACCAGCGCCACGGCCTTCGCGGCACCGGTCGAGGTCGGAATCATCGACGCGGTGGCGGCCCTGGCCCGCCGCAGGTCCTTGTGGAACACGTCGAGCAGGTTCTGGTCGTTGGTGAAGGCGTGGATGGTGGTCATGTGGCCACGGACGATGCCGACGGCCTGGTTCAGGACCATGGCCACGGGCGCCAGGCAATTGGTGGTGCAGGAGGCGTTGGAGACGATGGTGTGCTCCGCCTTCAGCTTCTCGTGATTGACGCCGTAGACGATGGTGATGTCCTCACCCGTGCCCGGTGCCGAGATGAGCACCTTCTTCGCCCCGGCGCGGCGATGGCCCTCAGCCTTCTCGCGGCTGGTGAAGATGCCGGTGCATTCGAGCACGATGTCGCAGCCGACGTCGCCCCAGGGCAGGTTGGCGATGTCCCGCTCGGCGAAGACCCTGATGGGCCCGGTTCCCACGTCGAGCACATCGCCCTCGAGGGTCACCTTGCCCGGATAGCGGCCGTGGACGCTGTCGTAGCGCAGGAGGTGGGCGTTGGTGGCGGGTGGCGCGAGGTCGTTGATCGCCACCACCTGCACGTCGGTGCGGCCGCTCTCGCCGATCGCGCGCAGAATGTTGCGGCCGATTCGACCAAATCCGTTGATCGCGACGCGAACAGTCATGCTCTTGCTCCTCTGGATGTCCCGGCCGCTCAGACGAGGGCGCGCACGCGCTCCGCGACGGCGGCCGCCGTGATGCCGAAATGATCGTACAGGGCCTCGAAGGGCGCGCTGGCGCCGAAGCTCCTCATGCCGAGGAAACGATCCTCGTCCTGCACGTAGCGCGTCCAGCCGAAAGGTGAAGCGGCCTCGACCGCGATGCGCGGTGCCTCGCCCAGCACGGCAGCCCGATAGTCAGCGTCCTGCTGCTCAAAGAGCTCCATGCAGGGCATCGAGACGACGGCGACGTTCACGCCCCCGGCTTCCAGATCCGTCCTGGCCTCCATGGCAATGGCGACCTCCGAGCCGGTCGCGATGATCGTGGCGGCGCGGCTTCCCGTCGCCTCGGCCATCACGTAAGCCCCGCGGGCCGAAAGGTTCTCTCGCTCGTCCCTGGAGCGGAGTGTCGGCAGGTTCTGTCGCGTCAGGGCCAGCACGGACGGACCGGTGCCGTGCTCGAGCGCCGCATGCCAGCATTCCAGCGTCTCGATCGCGTCGGCGGGGCGGAAGACCAGGAGGTTCGGCACCGCGCGCAAGGAGGCGAGCTGCTCGATCGGCTGGTGCGTGGGCCCGTCCTCGCCGAGGCCGATGGAGTCGTGGGTGGCGACGATGACGACCCGCTGCCGCATCAGGGCGGCGAGCCGGATCGCCGGCCTCGCGTAGTCGGTGAAGATGAGGAACGTGCCGCCGTAGGGGATGATGCCGCGATGCAGTGCCATGCCGTTCATGGCGGCGATCATGCCGTGCTCGCGGATGCCGTAATGGATGTAGCGGCCCTCGAAGGAGACCGGGTCGAGCGGCGGCGTGCTCGGGGTGTCCGTGTTGTTCGAGCCGGTGAGGTCCGCCGAGCCGCCGACCAATTCGGGCACGAGCCTGGTCAGGAGGGTCAGGGCGTTCTGGCTCGCCTTGCGGGTGGCGATGTTGGGCCGCTCGACGAGGAGCCGGCTCTTCATCCCGGCCACGGCCTCGCCGAGGCCCGCCGGCAGGTGACCCTCGAGGGTGCGCAGGAAGAGGTCCCGAACGTCCTCGGGTGCCGCCTGCAGCCGTCCTTCCCATTCGACGCGCAGGCTCTCGCTCCGGCGTCCCGCCTCGAGCCAGGCCTCGCGGATCGGGTCCGGCACGACGAAGGGCGGGTGGTCCCAGCCGAAGGTCTTGCGCGCCCCCTCGATCTCGGCGGCACCGAGTGGCGAGCCGTGGCTCGAGGACTTGCCGGCCTTGGTCGGTGCACCCCTGCCGATCGTGGTGCGGCAGGCGATCAGGCTCGGCCGGGTGTCCGCTTCCGCTTCCCGGAGTGCCGCGTCGATCGCTTCCGGATCGTGGCCGTCGATCCTTTTCGTGTGCCAGCCATAGGCGGCGAAGCGTGTCGGATGGTCGTCGGAGCAGGACAGCGAGGTCGGGCCGTCGATCGAGATGCCGTTGTCGTCGAAAAGCACGGTCAGCTTGCCGAGCCCCAGGTGACCGGCGAGGGAGGCCGCCTCGTGGCTGATTCCCTCCATCAGGTCGCCGTCGCTGGCGATCACCCAGGTGCGATGGTCGACGAGATCGGCGCCGTAGCGCACGGCGAGGAGGCGCTCGGCGATGGCCATGCCGATCGCGTTGGCGAGTCCCTGGCCGAGCGGGCCGGTCGTCGTCTCGATGCCGGCGGCATGGCCGTATTCGGGATGGCCCGCCGTCTTGGAGCCGAGCTGCCGGAAGCGCTCGAGCTCCTCAATCGTCAGATCCGCATAGCCGGTGAGGTGCAGGAGCGCGTAGAGCAGCATCGATCCGTGACCGGCCGAGAGGATGAAACGGTCGCGGTCCGGCCATTCGGGGTGTGCCGCCGAGAAGCGCAGATGTCGGGTGAACAGGACGGTCGCGACGTCGGCCATGCCCATGGGCATGCCTGGATGGCCCGACTTCGCCCGCTCGACGGCATCCATGGCGAGAACGCGAATGGCGTTGGCGAGATCCGCGTGGGAGGGGGCCGAATCGGTCATCGTTCCTCAATTCGCTGCTCGAGAGCCGGTCGTCACCCGAAAGCCTGCGCGCGAGCCCGTCCTCTCGCCGACGACGGCGCCGGGCCGGCCGGCGGATGCCGCAGAGAGTGGCAAACGCCGCGAAGAGTGGCCCAACCGCCGCAAAAATCAACGGCGATTTTGCCAAGGCACAGCCGCCATGGCGGCCCCCGTCGGTTGACGGGCGCGGGTGGCTATGTCATCGAACGGCAACCATTCAGTGTCAACCGCGTGAAATCGCCGTCATGTCTTCCATCGATGAGGCACAAGCCCGCCTCGAGGCGGCACTCGCCCGTCTCGAGCGGGCGATAGCGGCCCGGCGGGCGCACGTGCCCGAGGCGGATGCGGCTCTGGCCGGCGAGGTCGAGGGTCTGCGCGACGAGTGCGCGGCGTTGCGCGAGCGTCTCGCGAATGCCGAGGCTCGGCACGAGCGGCTCAAGGGCTCGATGACGGCGATGGGGGGCAGGCTCGACGCCGCGATCGCCGAGCTCGATTCGCTGGTCGAAGGGTGAGGCGGGGTCGCGGCGCATGACGATGGGGGACGGTGCAGCGTGATGCCTGGGCTCGAGATCCTGATACACGGCCGTACCTACGGCGTTCAATGCGGCGAGGGCGAGGAGCTTCGCCTGAAGCGTCTCGCCGCCTATGTCGACGCGCGGGTGCGCGAGCAGGCGGCGGCGCACGGCCAGATCGGCGATGCCCGGCTCCTGGTCCTGACCAGCCTCCTGATCGCCGACGAGCTCGACGACGCGCTTTCCGAGATCAAGCGGCTGCAAAGCGGGATGAGCCGTGCCGAGGCTGCCGACGACGGTGCCACGGCCGCTTTGATCGAACGGCTGGCGGAACGTCTGGAGCAGCTTGCGGCGGCGGTCGAGACTGCCTAACTTGGGCGTGGAGCTACCCGGTGCGTCAGCGTCTTCATCACGCTCTGGGCCTAATGTGTTCCTACGGGAGCTGTGCCTGCCTGGGCCCTGGTCCAGGTACTACGGCGCCCACCTGCTCGTCAGGCCCCAGGGACACCGTCGACGTCAACGGCCAGGGTGGCTCCGCTTCGCTCATTCGGCTCGCGCGGCGCGCTCCGGCCTCGCCGCCAGTGCGCGAATGAGCCGCGAGCCGGATCACCGCGTGCCCATGCCCGAGGACGTGCTCGGCCGAAAGCGCCTCTTGCGCCGCGAGGCGACGGCGCGGCGGAAGGGGCTCGGCGACGACTTCCGCGCCGCGGCCGGTCGGCAGGCGCTGGTCCGCTTGATGGCGTTCTTGCCCCTCGACCCGGAGAGCCGGGTCGCCGCCTATTGGCCGCTCGAACCCGAGCTCGATTGCCGGCCGCTGCTCTGGGCCCTGTCGGCCCTTCGCGTCGTGACCTGCCTGCCGCGGATGGACGGCCCGGGCAGGCCTCTCGCGTACCATGGCTTTCGGCCGGGCGACGCCCTGCTCGAGGGACCGATGCGCGTGCTCGAGCCTTTGGCCGAGGCGCCCGCGTGCTCGCCTTCCATCGTCGTCGTGCCGCTGCTCGCCTTCGACCGCAGGGGCCATCGGCTCGGCTATGGTGGCGGCTACTACGACCGCACCCTGGCGGCTCTGGGCGAGGATGTCGAGGCGGTGGGGCTCGCGTTCACGGCGCAGGAGGTGCCGCTGGTGCCGGCGCTGCCGACGGACCGGCGGCTGCGGACCATCGTGACAGAGTCCGACGTGCGCCGCTTCATGTGAACCACCAGGGAATCGGGAAGCGAGCCTTGCGCATCCTCTATGTCGGAGACGTCGTCGGTCGGGCGGGCCGGGCCATCGTCAAGGCTGAGCTCTGGGGCCTGCGCCAGCGGCTCGCCCTGGATGCTGTGGTCGTCAACGCGGAGAACGCGGCGGGCGGTTTCGGGCTGACGCCGGCGATCGCCGACGAGCTCCTTGCCGCCGGCGCCGATATCCTCACCCTCGGCAACCATGCCTGGGACCAGCGCGAGCTGATCGGGCATATCGGCAGCGAGCCCCGGATCATCCGCCCCTTGAACATGCAGCCGGGAACGCCGGGTCAGGGCGTGGCGGAGCTGCGCACCTCGCGCGGCCGCAAGGTGGCCGTGCTGCAGGTCATGGGTCGCCTCTTCATGGGCCTCTACGGCGATCCCTTCCGCCAACTGGAGGAGGCGCTCGCGTCCTGGTTCCTCGGCGGCAATGCCGATGCGATCATCGTCGATATCCACGCTGAGGCGACCAGCGAGAAGGCGGCGCTCGGCCACCTTCTCGACGGTCGGGTGACGCTCGTCGTCGGCACGCACACCCATGTGCCGACCGCCGACCATCGGGTTCTGCCCGGCGGCACCGCCTATATCAGCGATGTCGGCATGACCGGCGACTACGACAGCGTGATCGGCATGGACAAGGGGATCTCGCTCCAGCGCTGGCGGTCGAGCGTGCCCGGGCCGCGCCTGCAGCCGGCGGACGGTGCCGCCACGCTCTGTGCGGTGTACGTCGAGACGGATGCGAAGAGCGGCCTCGCAACCCGCATCGAGCCGCTCAGGCTGGGTGGCGTCCTGGCGCCGGCGGAGCCGCCTCGCGACTGAGCGTCGCCGCTTCCAGCCGGCCACTTCGCAGCAAGAGCTCGACCAGGGCCGTGAGGCGCTCGCCCTCGGCGAGGATCGCCTCGATGAAGCGGCGTCGCTCGCCTTCGCTCATGTCGGGATGGTCGCGCAAGAGCTCGGTGATCGAAAGGATCGACGTCAGGGGTGTGCGCAGCTCGTGCTCGAGCTCGTCCACCGTGCCCACCGGTCGATCGAAGGCGGTTGTGCGACCCATGCCGGTCCTCTCGCGTTGCGGCTCGGGCGAGCCCCGCGTCGAGATATCATCGGCCGGGCCTGCGAAAAGGTGGCGATCGCCCGCTGCGGCGATTGACCGCTCGCGTCTTGGTTGAAAGTTCCCGACTGCTCAATCGCCCAGCACTAGGCCCTCGCGGCGCGGATCGGCACCGCCGCGCCAGCCTTCGGGCACCCGCTCGATGCCGTGCAGCCCACTGTTGAGATCGGCGAGCCGGACCGTGTGGCCCAGCGCCTCGAGCGCTGCCGCCAGCGCCTCGGCGCCGCTCGCCGCCTCGAGCGTGGTGTCGCCGTTGAGGTTGCTGAAGTGGCCAAGATCGATCGCCTCCTGGATGTCCATGCCCCAGTCGAGCACGGCAACGAGGGCTTCGGCCACATAGTTGATGATCCGGGCACCGCCGGGCGAGCCGATGACGAGGCGCAGATCGCCTTGGGGATCGAGGACGATGGTCGGTGCCATGGAGCTGCGCGGCCGCTTGCCGCCCTGGACCCGGTTGGCGATCGGGCGGTCGCCGGCCATCGGGCGAAACGAGAAATCGGTCAGCTCGTTGTTGAGCAGAAAGCCGCCGGCCATCAGCCGGCTGCCGAACCCGGTCTCGATCGAGCTCGTCAGGGAGACGGCGTTGCCCCCGGCGTCGACGATGGAGACATGGGTGGTGCCGCCCGGCTCGGGCTGGTCCTGCGGCGCTTGGCTTTGGGCATCGCGCCAGGGCGGGTTGCCCGCCCGGGCCTTGCCCATGCTGGCCTCGAAGTCGAGCGCCTGGGCGCGCAGGAGGAGATAGGTCGCATCGAGGAGGCCGGCGGTCGGCATCGCCACGAAATCGGCGTCCGCCATGTACATGGCGCGATCGGCGAAGGCGAGCCTCGAGGCTTCGAGGAAAAGGTGGACGGCGGTCGGCGAGTAGCCGAGGCCCGAGAGATCGACGTGGTCGAGCAGGCCCAGCATCTGACCTATGGTGAGGCCGCCCGAGGAGGGTGGGCCCATGCCGCAGACCGTGTTCCGACGATAGTCGACGCAGACCGGATCGCGCTCGATCACCGCGTAGCCGGCGAGGTCCTCGAGGCTCATCCGCCCCGGATTGCCCTCGGCGCCGGTCACGGCGGCGACGATCTCCTTCGCGAGCTCGCCCGTGTAGAGGGGAGCGCTGCCTTCCTCGGCGATGCGCCGCAGGGTCGCGGCGAAGGCGGGATTGGCGAGCGTGGTGCCGGCGGCGAGCGGTGCGCCGTCGGCATCGAGGAAATAGCCGCGCGCCGCGGCGAACCGGCCGAGCTCGTGCTCCATGGCCTCCTCGATGGACCCGGCGAGGCGGGGCGAGACGGAAAAGCCCTTCTCCGCGAGCTCGATGGTCGGCTCCACGAGCTCGGCCCAGGGCCGGCTGCCGAAGCGCTCGTGCACGGCCTCGAGGAGCTTCAGCGTGCCGGGCACGCCGACCGACCGGCCGCCCACCACCGCCTGCCAGAAACCCATGGGCTCGCCGGTCGAGGGGTCGAGAAAGAGATCGGGACCGGTCGCCGCCGGCGCCGTCTCGCGGCCGTCGAACGTCCGAAGCCGCTTTTCGCCGGCGTCCCAATAGAGCAGGAAGCTGCCGCCGCCGATGCCGGAGGACTGGGGCTCGACCAGGTTCAGCATGAACTGCACGGCCACCATGGCATCGATCGCGTTGCCGCCGCCGGCGAGGACCGCCCGGCCCACCTTCGATGCCTCCGGATGGGCGGTGCTCACCATGAAGCCGGCACTCGTGACGGCCTCGCGCTTGGTGAGGCCGATGGTCGATTCCGGTTGCAGCGGCGCTTCCGCATGGGCGCTGCCCAAGGCCAGCACCGAGATCGCAAGCATGGCACGGATCAGCATGGTCGGCTCCTTCTCGCCTGGTCGGCCGGGTTCAGGGTCGTCCGCCCTTGCCGCTCATGCCCGGCTCGGGCATGTAGGCCGGCCAATTCGGGATCGCGACATGACCTCCTATCCGACGATCAAGATTCAGGGCGGACGTGACCGCCGGATCAACACCGGTGCGCCATGGCTCTACTCGAACGAGCTGCGCATGGACAGCGAGGCGAGGTCGCTGGCGCCCGGCAGCCTCGTTCGGCTGATGGCGCCCTCGGGCAAGATCGTCGGCGTGGCCCAGTTCAACCCGCACTCGCTGATCGCTGCCCGCGTGATGAGCCGCAACAAGGACGCGGTCGTGGACGCGCTGTTTCTGAAGCGCCGCATCGCCCGGGCACTCGCCCTTCGCGAGCAGCTCCATGCCGTGCCGTACTACCGGCTGGTCCATGCCGAGGGCGATGGCCTGCCGGGCCTCGTGGTGGACCGCTACCACGATCTTCTGGTCATCCAGCTGAATACAGCCGGCATGCAGGCGCTGGTCGAGCCCTTGGTCGCGGCACTCGACGAGGTGCTGCGGCCGAAGGCGATCCTGGCCCGGAACGACACCGCGGGGCGGACCTTGGAGGGGCTGGCGGTGGAGACGAGCGTGCTGCGGGGCGTCGTGCCAGAGCGGGTCGCGGTCGAGGAGAACGGCCTCGCCTTCGCCGTCGCCCCCGGCGACGGCCAGAAGACGGGGTGGTTCTACGATCAGTCGAGGAACCGTGCCTTCGCCGCGTGCCTGGCCCGGGATGCGAGGGTTCTGGACCTCTACAGCTATGCGGGCGGCTTCGCGCTGACCGCGCTGGCCCGCGGCGCAAGGTCAGCGCTCGCCGTGGACCGCTCGGCGGGGGCGCTCGGCCTGGCCGCCGAGAGCGCTCTTTCCCAGGGCATGGCGGACCGCTTCGAGACGCGCACCGGCGAGGCCTTCGCGGTGATCGAGAGCCTGGTCGCCGCCAAGGCCCGGTTCGACCTGGTGATCGCCGACCCGCCGGCTTTCGTTCGCACGAGAAAGGACCTGCCTTCGGGCCTGCGCGGCTATCGCAAGCTCGCGCGCGAGGCGGCGGGCCTGGTCGGCGAGGCGGGCTTCCTTTGCATCGCCTGCTGCTCCCACAACGTCACGCCCGAGATGTTCGCGGCCGAGGTGTTCGCCGGCATCAGGGCCGCCGGGCGCGGGGCGAGGCTGCTGCATGCCGCGGGTGCGGCCCCGGACCATCCGATCCACCCGGCCCTGCCGGAGACGGCCTATCTGAAATTTCTAGCCTACGCTCTCGATTGACGGAAGGATTGCAGCAACCGCAACCATTGGTTGTTGAATGTGAAACAATATCGCAATATACGTTAGCCCGGTTTGGTGCGTCGAGCAGCCGGGATCGAGCCTTTGTCGAGCTACAGAGCCGCGTTTGCCAAGCGACCCCTTGCGTCAACGCCGCCGAACGCCCTCATTGCCGGCTTCGCGCGGCTGTGCGCCCAGCTCGACCGGCCGTTGCCCGAAGCGGAGCTGCAAGCGGTGGCCGGCAGCGACCGAATGGCGGACCCGGCAGCCCTCGTCCGCCTGGGTGACCGGCTCGGCCTCGACATCAAGCTCCTGCCGGCGACACGGTTTCGCCTCGAGACGGTGCGACCGCCCTTTCTCTTGATCGGCGAGGAGGGGTCGAGCTGTCGGCTGGTCCGCGCCCGGATCAGGACGCGGCTCATGCTGGTCGATCCCCTGGACGGCGCGACCCGGCCGGTTACGGCGAGCGAGCTGCAGGATTGCGGGGCCCGCCTTCTGGTTCCCCGCCTCCGCAAGACGGCGGCCGAGGGCGGCCGGGCGCTCTGGCGGGAAGCGGTCTGGCAGCGCCTGCGGCCGGTCTTCCTCGAGGTCGGCCTCGCCTCGGTCTGCATCAATCTCCTCGCCCTCGCCATGCCGCTCTTCATGATGACCGTCTACAACAAGGTCATCGGCCAGGGCTCGGTCGGCACCCTCGACGTCCTCGCCCTCGGCATGATCTCGCTCTTCGGCTTCGAGCTCCTCCTGCGCTCGCTGCGTGGCTACGTCGTCAGCCACACCGGGGCGAAGCTCGATCTGGCGCTGAGCAGCGAGGTGGTGCACCATCTCCTGCGCCTGCCGTATCGTGTGTTCGAATCCATGCCGAGCGGCCAGCTCCTCGAGCGCTTGCGGCAGCTCGACCAGCTGCGCACCTTTCTCTCGGGCAACCTGCCTCTGCTCCTGGTCGATTTCGCATTCGTCGGGCTCTTCATTGCCGCCATCTTCGTCTTCAGCCCGATGCTCGGCTGGGTGACGCTATTGGCGCTGCCGCTCTTCATGGCCCTCTCGGCCCTGGCGCAGCTCCGCCAGAGCCGCCTGGTCAGGGCCAATTTCCGCGCCACCGCGAAGAAGTCGACCGGCCTCGCCGAGACCGTGGCGCAGGCGCTGACCGTCAAGGCGCTCGGCCTCGAGCCCGAAATGCAGCGCCGCTTCGAGGACCGGCAGGTGGAGAGCGCCTGGGCTGGGTTCAGGGCCAGCCGCCTCGCCAACGGCGTGGCCGCCACAGGGCAGGTCTTCCAGCATGTGGTGAGCCTTCTCGTCGTCTATCTCGGCGCCCGCATGATCGTCGCGGGCGAGCTCAGCGTCGGCGCGCTCGTCGCCTGCAGCCTGCTCTCGGCCCGTGCCCTGGCGCCGATGCGCCAGATTTTCTTCGCCTGGCACCAGTTGCAGCAAGCGCGCGACGCCATGGGCCGGCTCGGCGACCTGATGCGCGAGCCCGCCGAGAACGCCGGCACCTGCCTGCCCTTGCCCAATCCGCTGAGCGGCAGGTTCAGGCTCGAGGCTGTCCGGTTCGGCTACGAGGCGGCGAAGCCGCCGGCGCTCGACCGGCTGGATTTGGAGATCGAGCCCGGCTGCATGCTCGCCGTCGTCGGCCCGCCCGGCTCCGGCAAGAGCACGTTGGCGAAGCTCCTCATCGGCCTCGAGCGGCCGGAGGCAGGCCGCGTGCTGGTCGACGATGTCGACCTCGCCCACCTCGACCTCGCCGCGTTCAGGGCGCAGCTCGGCGTCGTGCCGCAGGAGATCCAGCTCTTCGCCGGGACGATCGCCGAGAACATCGGCATCGCCTCGGTCGACCGGTCGCTCAACCGTATCATCGCGGCGGCGAAGTTCGTCGGCATCCACGACGCGATCCAGCGTCTGCCGGACGGCTACGACACGCAGCTCGGCGAGCGCGGCAACGGCCTGTCGCTCGGGCAGCGGCAACTTCTCTGCATCGCCCGGGCCCTCGTCCGCAACCCGCGCGTGCTGGTCCTGGACGAGGCGACGAGCGCCCTCGACCTCGCCAGCGAGAGCTACCTCCTGCGCAACCTGCGGCGTGCCGGCAAGGGTCGGACCATCGTGATGGTCACCCACCGGCTTTCGGTCATCGAGATGTGCGACCGGGCGATCCTGCTCGAGGGCGGCAGGCTGGTGATGACGGGCGCACCCGCCGAGGTGGCCCGACGGGCGCGGCAGCCGGTGGCGCACGATGCCGCCAGGGCATGAGGAGAACCGGCAGATGGCGAGAACCCTTAACGTGCCGATCCGCCGCGAGACGAGCGGCGCGGAGGAGGACGATCCGCGGCCGGCCGACATGCGCGCCTTTCTCGAGTCCCGCCGATCGCCCGTCGCCGGGCTCCTGATCGGCAGCGTGGCGCTCCTGCTGACGGCCGGGCTCGCCTGGACGGCCTGGGCGAAGATCGACGAGGTGGTGCGCGCGGCGGGCAAGGTCGAGCCCGTGGCACGGGTCAAGCTCATCAATCATCCGCATGGCGGCCGGGTGGCGACGCTCGAGGTCGCGGAGGGTGATCGGGTCGCCGCCGGCCAGGTGCTCCTGACCTTCGCGCCCGAGATCGACGCCAAGGAGCATGCCGAGCTCCTCGGCCGCTGGCAGGTCCGCACCGCCGAGATCCAGCGCCTGCGCGCCGAGATCGACGACACGGAGCTGGCGCTGGGGGAGGACATCGAGGCGGCCCGCCCCGATCTCGCCCAGCAGGCGCGCACCCTGATCGAGGCGCGTCGCGAGGCGCGCGACGGCGAGCAGGAGGCGCTCGGCCGGAACGTCGAGGGTCACCAGTCGGCGCTGCGCAGCGCCGAGGCGGAGGTGGCGCGGCTGGAGCAGGGCGGCAGGCTTCTCGCGGAGCAGTTCGCCGCCGTGCGCGCGCTCGCCGAGCGCGGCCTGTACCCGCGCCTCAAGATGATGGATGTCGAGCGGCAACTGGCGGACAGCCGGGCGGAGCTGGTCAAGGCGCGCGCCGCGGAGGCCTCGGCGCGTGCGGCTCTGGCAGAGAGCCGGAGCCGGCTCGCCGGCTTCGCCAAGGACTGGCGCCGTCATCTTCTCGAGAGCCTGGCGGAAGCCTCGGCCGAGCGCGATCGCCTGACCGAGCAGCTCGGGGCCAAAGCCGCGATGCTCGACGAGCTGGTGCTCACGGCGCCGGTCGAGGGCATCGTCCAGGAGCTGAAGCCCGCCGTGATCGGACAGTCGCTGGCCGCCAACGAGACGATCCTCAAGCTCGTGCCGACCGGTGACGGCATCGTCATCAACGCGCTTGTCAGCAATTCGGATATCGGTCGGATCGCGGTCGGCATGCCGGCCACGATCAAGATCCGCGCCTACGAGTTCGCCCGCTTCGGCGCCATCGAAGGGACGATCGAGCAGATCAGTGCCGATGCGATCGCCGCCGACACCCATGGCGAGCCGCCGAGCTTCGCGGTCAGGATCGCCACCGACCGGGAAGAGCTCGACGCCGAGGGCAAGCTTCCCGTGCTGCCGGGCATGGCGGTCGATGTCGAGCTGCGCATCGGCGAGCGGACGCTTCTCTCCTATTTCACCGACAGCCTGACCCGGGTGAAGGCGAGCGCCTTCAAGGAAGGTTGAGGTGCTCTAGGGGCTGGGCGGCGTGCGGCCGCCGACGCCGAAATTGTTGCGCACGTTGCGCCGCTCGCCGGTCATGTCGAGGACCTCGGCCGCCCCGCCGGTGGGACCTGTGGAGATCGTGAAGGTGCGCGTGGCGAAGCCGGAGCAGCCCAAGGGGTTCGTGAAGGTGAAGGCGTCGATGTCGAGGGAATCGAACGACCGGTCCTGGTAGCTGTAGCGCACCTGCAGGACGAGTCGATCATCGGTCTCCTCGAGCACGTCTGCCCGGGTGATGGCGCGCATGATGGGTGTGGGGCAGATGCCGCCCCTCTCGGTGGCGTTGTCGGCGTAGTAATTCTTGATCCTGAAGGCCAGGCCCTCGCGCCCGGCGATCGTATTGGCGCCGGCGCAGCCGGCCAGCGCCATGAGCAGAATCGCCCATCCCACGGTGAGACGCATCGGTGAGCTTCCCTTCAGCGGTCGGCCCTGCCGGCGGCGGCCGGCAGCGTGAGCACCATGATGGTACCCGAAGCATCGCTTTTCCGCACCCGAAGATCGCCGCCATGAGCCCTCGCGATCTCGCGGCAGATCGCGAGACCGAGGCCGGTGCCGCTCGAGGATGTCGAGGCGGTGAAGGGCTCGAAGAGATGCTCCCGCACCATTTCGGGGAGGCCGTGCCCGGTGTCCTCGACCTCGATCACCGTCTCGCCGGCACGCCCGTGGCTGCGAAGCACCAGCCGGCCGCCGGCCGGCATCGCTTCCAGCGCGTTCTTCGCGAGATTGAGGAAGAGGCGGTGGAGCTGGTCCGGATCGGCCACGATGGACAGGTTTGGGTCGATCTCGTTGACCACGGTCGCCGGCACGCTGGTCGGCGGCAGGAGGGTCGTCGCCTCGTCGACCAGGGGGCGCAACACGACCGGGATGGCCCGCGGCCGGGGCGGACGGCTGCGGGCGAAATCGAGGGTTTCCTGGCACAGGCGGATGGCGCGCTCGAGGGTCTGGACGAGGCGCGGGGTCACCGCCCGCACGGCCGGATCGGCGCTGTGCTCGAGCCGATCCGAGATCAGGAGGGCCGTCGCCAGGATGTTGCGGAGGTCGTGGTGCAGCTTGCCGACCGCTTCACCGAGGGCCGCCAGCCGGGTCTTCTGCGCCAAAGCTTGGCGCAGGTCGCGGGTCATCGCCGCAACCTCGCGATCGACGATGCCGATCTCGTCGCTGCGGCGCAGCGGCGGAGCGTCGATCGACTGGTCCTCGGGCTGTCGGCGGAAATGGGCGATCTTCGTCGTGATCCGTGCCAGCGGCTGGACGACAAGCCAGCGGAGACTGGCGAAGAGCAGGAGCCCGACGATCAGCGAGAGCGCGAAGGAGAGGAGGATGATGCGCCTCGCGTAGTCGATCATCTCGGCATAGAGGACGGCTTCGGTGAGCGTGATGTCGACGGTCGTGCCGACCTCCATGGGCGAGGGGCCGACGATGCGCACCACCCGTCGGCCGCCGTGATAGAGGGTCGAGACGGCCTCGAGGATGAGACCGATCCAGCCGCGATCGGTGATGTCGATGGTCCGGTCGACCGGCGGCAGCATGCCGAGCATCAGGATCGGACGTTCGCGCTCGATGGTGATCGAGAGCACGCCCGCATGGCTGAGCAGCGCATCCGCGAGCGCCAGGGACGGCGGCCGGCCGCGCTCGGTGATGCCGATGGTCGCGAGATGCGCCGCGGCGATGCGCTCCTCGAGATAAACGTGCCTGAAGCGGGCGATCGAGGGGACGAAGATCAGGACCTCGCCGAGCAGCAGGAATCCCACCGTGAGCAGCAGGAGGCGCGCCGAGAGGCTGCGGCCGGGTGGTGGATGATCGGTGGGCGGTCTCATCCGCCGCCCGAAGCGGAGCGCCCGTCCGGCAAGGGGCGCGGGCGGTTGTGGTGCGAACGGTGACCCCACAGGGGGCGGCGGCGGGTCAAGGAGCCTCGATCGGCAGCGTCGTCCGGCCGACGGTCATAGCGCTGCCTCCGGTATTGCTCAACACGCGAGGCGCCGGCATGATCGTGCATGCCTCCTCGTTTGACTTGCACCGCCGCTCCCCCTATGTGTGCGCCGCGGTCGGTCTTCGCCGGCCGGCCATTCCTGTTTTCTTGCCGATAACGAGGATCTGACCGTGAAGAGAACGTACCAGCCGAGCCGGCTCGTGCGCAAAAGGCGCCACGGCTTCCGCGCGCGGATGGCCACGGTCGGCGGGCGGCGGGTGATCCGCGACCGCCGGGCCAAGGGCCGCAAGCGGCTGAGCGCCTGAGCCAGACCGCCAGCTCCGGTGATCGCCTGCTTCGTCGGCTCCAGAAGCGTCGGGACTTCCTCAGGGTGGCGCGAGGTCGCAAGGCGGTACGCGCGCCGTTCATCCTGCAGATGGCGCCGAAGCCCGAGGACCTCCCCGGCACGGCCGGTGGAGACGGGTGCTGGCGCATCGGCTTCACCGCGTCGCGCAAGGTCGGTGGTGCCGTGCAGCGCAACCGCGCCAAGCGGCGCCTTCGGGCGATCTCTCGGGAGGTCATGGCGGAGGCCGCGCGCGACGGGTTCGACTATGTCCTGGTCGCCCGGACGCCGGTGCTGACATGCGCCTACGATCGCCTTCGCGCCGATCTGCTGGCGGCGCTCTCGGAGCTGGAGCGTGGTGGCAGGCGTTCGGGGCAGCCCTCGGGTTGACCGTGGTGACGTTGCTGCGCCTCCTGATCCTCGCCTATCGCTACCTTCTGGCGCCGGTCCTGCCGCGCGGCTGCCGCTATGCGCCGACCTGCTCGGCCTATGCCCTCGAGGCCCTGGCTCGGCACGGTGCCATCACGGGTGGGGGCCTGGCGCTGCGGCGCCTCGCTTCCTGCCATCCCTGGGGCGGCTCCGGCTACGATCCGGTGCCCGCCGTGGCGCCGCAGCGCGACCACCGGCGCTCCGGCCGCCCGACCCCAGACAGCCAGGAGCCGATCGGCCAGGAATGATGACAGACCAACGCAATCTCATTCTCGCGATCGTCATATCGGTCGGCATCATCCTCGGCTTTCAGCTGTTCTACGAGATGCCGCGGCTCGAGAAGCAGCAGCAGCTCACCGAGAGCCAGGAGACGGCCCAGCCGGGCAAGGGCGTGGTGCAGCCGGCCCCCGGCGAGACGGCAGCGCCGGCGGGCACGGCCGCGGGCGGCAGCGCGCCTGTGGGTGCCGCCCAGGGTCCCGTGCCCGGGACCCAAACGTCGCGTGCCGAGGCGCTGGCGCGTCTGCCACGGGTGGAGATCGACACGCCCCGGCTGCACGGCTCGATCGCGGAGACCGGTGCCCGCCTCGACGACCTGACGCTCACCGACTACCGGCAGACCGTGGCACCGAATTCGCCGGCGATCGAGCTGCTCAACCCGGTCGGCGCTCCCCATACCTATTTCGCCGAGTTCGGCTGGGTGGCGGAGGGTGGGGTCGCGGTGCCGGACGCCGAGACGCCGTGGGAGGCCACGGGGGGCGAGCTGACCTCCCAGTCGCCGAGCGGGTTTCGCTGGGACAACGGTGCCGGTCTCGTCTTCGCCAAGCAGGTCTCGGTCGACGAGAATTTCATGTTCACGCTCGAGCGTTCGGTCACCAACGCCGCGGATCAGCCGGTCACCCTCTTCCCCTACGGCCTCGTCAGCCGCTGGGGGACGCCCAAGACCTCGGGCTACTACATCCTGCACGAGGGGCCGATCGGCGTGCTCGACGGCACGCTCAAGGAGATCGACTACGACGATCTGCACGGGGTGGAGCCGATCAACCTGACCAGCACCGGCGGCTGGGCCGGCTTCACCGACAAGTACTGGCTGACGGCGCTCGTGCCCGACCAGAGCGAGGCGCTGCAGGCGAATTTCCGCCATTTCGTGCGCGACGGGCAGGACCGCTACCAGGTCGACTATCTGGGCTCGGCGCGGGTGATCCAGCCCGGCCAGACGGTGACCGTGACCGATCGCTTTTTCGCCGGCGCCAAGGAGGTCCGCCTGCTCGATGCCTACGGCGAGACCTACGGCATTCCACTCTTCGATCGGGCGGTGGACTTCGGCTGGTTCTATTTCCTGACCAAGCCCTTCTTCTACATCCTGACCTTCTTCTACCACAACGTCTTCGGAAACTACGGGCTCGCCATCCTCGCCCTGACCCTGCTGGTCAAGGCGCTCTTCTTTCCCTTGGCCAACAAGTCCTACCGGTCGATGAGCCAGATGAAGAAGCTGCAGCCGGAAATGGTCAAGCTGCGCGAGCGCTACACCGACGACAAGCAGAAGATGCAGCAGGAGCTGATGGCGCTCTACAAGCGCGAGAAGGTCAACCCGATGGCGGGTTGCCTGCCGATTCTCTTGCAGATCCCGGTCTTCTTCGCGCTCTACAAGGTGTTGTTCGTCTCGATCGAGATGCGGCACGCGCCCTTCTTCGGCTGGATTCACGATCTTTCGGCCCCCGATCCGACGACCATCTTCAATCTCTTCGGGCTCTTGCCGTTCACGCCGCCGCACTTCCTGATGATCGGCGTCTGGCCGCTCGTCATGGGCTTCACCATGTGGCTGCAGTTCCGGCTCAACCCGCAGCCGGCCGACCCGATCCAGGCCAGGGTGATGGGGCTTCTGCCCTTCATCTTCGTCTTTCTCTTCGCGACCTTCCCGGCCGGCCTCGTCATCTACTGGACCTGGAACAACCTGCTCTCGATCTGCCAGCAGTGGCTGATCATGAAGCGCATGGGCGTGCCGGCGAGCTGACCATGACCACGGGCGAACGGGTGGTGCCGCTCTTCACCGCGGCGGCGATCGCGGCGCGGATCGACGAGCTCGCGGTGGCGATCGCCGCGATCGTGCCCCGCGAGGTCACCGTCGTCGGCCTGCTCAAGGGCAGCTTCATGTTCGCGGCCGACCTGATCCGCGCCCTCGACCGGCACGGGCTCAAGCCCTATGTCGAGTTCCTGCAGGTCAGCTCCTACGGCCTCGAGCAAGAGAGCACCGGCCGCGTCAAGGTGATCGGCGGCATGCCGGACACGGTGAGCGGCAAGGACGTCCTGCTCATCGACGACATTCAGGACACCGGCCGCACGCTGACCTTCACCGCCAACCTCCTGCGCGAGAACGGCGCCCGGCGGATTTGGAGCGCCGCCCTGCTCGACAAGCCGTCGCGGCGGGTTGTGCCGTTCGAGACGGACTTCATCGGCTTCGAGATCGAGGACGTGTTCGTGGTCGGCTACGGCATCGACTATGCCGAGCGCTACCGCCACCTGCCCTTCATCGGCCTCGTCGAGCGTGGTGGTGGCTGAAGCGCCGGATCCGGACGAAGCGGCGCGGCTGCTCTTCGCCCGGCCGCCGGTCTTCCTCAGGGGCGTTGCCGCCCTCGACCAGCTTCCCGAGGCGGCCGGGCCCGAGATCGCCGTCGCCGGCCGCTCCAATGTCGGCAAGTCCAGCCTCATCAACGCCCTCACCGGCCGCACCGATCTCGCCCGCACCTCCAACACCCCGGGCCGCACCCAGGAGCTCAACTATTTCGAGCTCGACGGCCGGCTCCGGCTCGTCGACCTGCCCGGCTACGGCTATGCCAAGGCGCCCAGGGAGAAGGTCCGGTCCTGGACCGAGCTCGTCTTCGCCTATCTTCGCGGCCGTGCGCCGCTCCGCCTCGTCGTCCTCCTCGTCGATGCCCGGCACGGCCTCAAGACGAATGACGAGGAGGCGATGGCGCTGCTCGGCAAGGCGGCGGTGCCGTTCGTCCTCGTGCTCACCAAGGCCGACCTCGTCAATGCCGGCGAGCTCGAGTCGCGCCGCTCGGCCATCCTCGCCGCCCTCGCCAGAAAGCCCGCCGCCCGGCCCGAGGTGCTGGTCACCAGTGCCAGAAGGAAGGAGGGCCTCGAGGCGCTGCGCCGCCTTCTGGCCGATCTGCTGATCGATCCATCAAAGGAATAATAGCCTAAAACGCCCTTCCTGTCGAGGGTTTCGGGTTGGTTCGGCGATTGTTGCCCCGATCCGGCTCATGGGTTCGGAGCTGGTGAATTTCCTCGGTTTTTTCGGGTTCGTTTCGGGAAATCCTCGGGTTCGAACGTCGTTTTGCCGGGTTCGAACGTCGATTCCGTGGGTTCGTTCGTCGGCAATGTTGCATCATGTGCAACATCGAGCGGCGGGATGTTGCGTAATGCGCAACATCGGCGGGCCGCCGGTTGCACGAGATGCAACATGCCGCGCGCTCACGTTGCAGAATATGCAACAACCCGAGCCCGAATGTTGCATGGGATGCAACAGGGCAAGCCGGCTGCTAGAAGCGGAGCGGCACCTCCCCCGAAAGCGAGATCCCATGCCCGGCCCGACCGACGAGAACGCCATCGCCAGCACGCTCATCGAGGCGCTGCCCTACATGCGGCGCCATGCCGGTGCCACCTTCGTCATCAAGTATGGCGGCCATGCCATGGGCGAGGAGCATCTGGCGCGCGACTTCGCCCATGACGTCGTGCTGCTCAAGCAGGTCGGGATCAACCCGGTCGTGGTGCATGGCGGCGGGCCGCAGATCAAGGCGATGCTCGACCGCCTCGCCATCAGGAGCGAGTTCGTCGACGGGCTTCGGGTGACCGACGCCGCCACGGTGGAGGTGGTCGAGATGGTTCTCGCCGGGCGGATCAACAAGGAGATCGCGAGCGCCATCCAGGCGGCCGGCGGCAAGGCCGTCGGCATCTGCGGCAAGGACGCGCGGCTGATCACCGCCGAGCGGCTGCGCCGCAGGCGGCGCGATCCCGAGAGCGCCATCGAGGAGGTCGTCGATCTCGGCTTCGTCGGCGAGCCCGTGGCCGTCGATCGGACGATCCTCGATCTCTGCGCGCGCTCGGAGATCATCCCGGTGGTCGCCCCGATCGGCGCCGGGCCGGCGGGCGAGACCTACAACATCAATGCCGACACGGCGGCCGGTGCCATTGCCGGCGCGCTCGGCGCGCGGCGCCTCTTGATGCTCACCGACGTCAAGGGCGTTCTCGATGGCGAGAAGAACCTCCTGCCCATGCTGACCCTGGCCGAGGTGCGCCGGCTGATCGCCGACGGCACCATCAAGGGCGGCATGATCCCCAAGGTCGAGACCTGCATGGCGGCAGTCGAGGCGGGGGTGGGGGCGGCGACCATCCTGGATGGGCGGGTGGCGCACGCGCTCCTGCTCGAGCTCTTCACCGAGCACGGCATCGGAACCCAGATCCGCCGCGAGCCGCCCAAGGGCGCGGAGGGCGGGCGGCCCGGCATCGTGTGACGGCAGGCCCGTGGCCGCCTTCGCAGCGCTTCTCCTCACCGGCATGCTGCTGGGTGCGATGGTGACCTATTCGGTGGTGCTGCCGCGCCTCGCCGCCCGCCACCTCGCCCCGGCCACGGCCGGACCTTTCGTGCGCGCCATCCAGCCGCCCTGCCAGCGGGCCACCGCGGCCATGGCGCTCATCGCCGGCGTTCTGGCGATCGGCCATCTGGCCGGCGTGCTGCTCGTGCTGATCGGCATCACCCTGCTCTTCCAGCTTCTCTGGCTCGCCCCCGCCATCGAGCATCATGGCCGCCGCGGCCTCGCCGGCGAGCGGTCCGGCATGGCGACCGCGATCCACCTGCACCGGGCCAACCTCGCCATGGCGCTCTTCCAGTTCCTCCTGGGCCTGATCGCCTTCGCGCTGATCCTGCGACAGGTCGGGTGAGCGAAGCGGGGTTCTCCCCTCACGGCCGACCCACGGATTCGTTACGAGACGCGATTTGCCGCTGCCGCGGGGTGCTGCCTAGATCCCGGGCATGACGAACAGCGAGGAAGGATCCTCTGTCATGCTCGAGAAGAATGCCCTGGCCGCAGCCTTGGTGCTGGCCAGCACCGGCATGGCGCTGGCCGGGCCGCAATACGTGGACGAGACCGGCTATGCGCTGAGCGGCTACGATCCGGTCGCCTATTTCTCGCTGCCGCAGGCGCCGCCGGGTCAGGAGCAGCTGCCGGCTGTGCCGGGACGTGCCGACATCACGGCGGACTGGAACGGTGCCACCTGGGCCTTCGCCAGCGAGGAGAACCGCGAGAGATTCCTGACCGATCCCGAGGCCTATGCACCCGCCTATGACGGGCATTGCGCCTACGGCGTGGCGCAGGGCGGCAAGGTGCCGGCCAATCCCAATCTCTGGCGCATCGTCGACGGCCGCCTCTACGTCAACATCACGCCCACGGTGCAGGGCTTCTGGACCGCCGATGTCGACGGCAACATCGAGGCCGCCGATGCCAACTGGCCGGACCTCGAGGACGAGGCCGCATCGACCAAATCCTGGACCAGCATCCACGACAATGACGGCACCTACGCGAGGCTGGGCCCGCTCGGGGACTAGGTCCTGTTTTCAAAGCCACATGAGGATAGCGGCGAGGTGAACGAAGGCG